>JAFAEQ010000074.1 GCA_023423935.1 Pseudomonadota bacterium
ATTCCCGGGCGGCGCGCGCGCGCGCGCCGCCCGGGAATGCCGACATCTGGCATTCGCTCGTTACTAACCATGGCGATCGCATCTACCATGCAGGAATGAAAATCTGGGTCGACGCAGACGCCTGCCCCGGCGTCATCAAGGACATCCTGTACCGGGCCGCCGAACGCGTGCGGATCCATACCACGCTCGTGGCGAATCAGCCGATACGGATTCCGCCTTCGCCGTGGATTCATTTCATGCAGGTCGCTGCCGGATTCGATGTGGCGGATAAACACATCGTCGAGCAGCTCTCGAGCGGAGATCTGGTGATCACGGCCGATATTCCCCTCGCGGCCGCGACGATCGAGAAAGGCGCACACGCCATCAACCCGCGCGGCGAGCTCTATACGAAAGACAACATCCGCGAGCGACTGTCCATGCGCAACTTCATGGATGAGCTGCGCGGCAGCGGAGTCGTGACCGGCGGACCCGCACCGCTGAACTCGAGAGATCGCGCCGAATTCGCCAACAGCCTCGATCGACTGCTGCAGAAGCTCGCACCGAAGTCGACCCAGGGAAGCGCTGATTAAGCTACTTCCCTGTGAATACTTCGACGAGCTGAGCGCGACGGCAGGGGTCACCCCGGCGAAGGCCTCGAGGGGTCACCCCGGCGAAGGCCGGGGTCCGCGCCCTGTGACCGAGGGGAATCCCGTACGGAGATCCCGGCCTTCGCCAGGCCTTCGCCGGGATGACGACCAAAGCAGCACTCTCGATCAGTCGTTACAGTCCACGAGTTGGCCAGCAGTCTGCTTCCTCACCCCAGATACACCGGCGGCTCAGCCGTGAGTCCGCGATGCACGTTGAGAGTGACGTTGTCGGCCAGCAGTTGCGATTCACCCGCTTCGAGGGCGGCGATCGTCTTCGACACGATCTCCTGCGGCGATGTCTTGGGCCCCGAGGCATCGCGCGCCATATCGGTGTCGATGTAACCGGCGTGCACCGAGAGCAACTGAGTTCCCTGAGGCTTAAGCTCGGCTCGCAATGCATTGCTCAACGCCCAGGCCGCGGATTTCGAAGCGCTGTATGCACCGGTGCGGCCGGGCTGCGCCAGCCAGCTCAGCACCGAGAGCACATTGATCACCGCACCACCGCCGTTCGCGGCGAGCACGGGCGCGAACGCCTGTATCAGACGCAATGGCCCGACGGCATTCGTTTCGAACTGACGATGCAGGGAGTCGATCGCATCGGGCCCGAGCAGCGGCCCAGGCTCGTAGATGCCTGCATTGTTGATCACGAGCGTGACGTCCTTCAGCTCGCGCGCAACTTGCGCTGCCTGCTCTGCACGCGTGACATCGAGTCGCACGGGGATCGCGCCGGGCAATTTCACACTGCCGGGATCGCGTGCCGCCGCATAGACCTTGGAGGCTCCACCCGCGAGCAATCCCGCTACAAACGCGGCACCGAGGCCGCGATTGGCTCCCGTGACCAGCGCAACCGCACCTTTGATCTTCATGACGACAACTCCTTACTCGACATTGATGACGAATCGAACGACGGCCGCAATCACAGCCGCGTCTGCAAGAATGCGTCGATGCCCGAGACCATCCACGGGCACGTGGAGGGCCCCCGGCCAGACAGAGGCACCCGAACGGCTATCCTCGATCGATATGACGCATCGTCCGCCGAATGTACGAACAGAGCCCGCTGATGCAGATGAGGTGCACGGCGCGGCAGCGAAATCTCGCTGATGTCCACGCCGACGGTTTCGCGCAACCGCTCGAGAAAAAGCTCGGTAGCCGCATCGTCGAGTCGCGCTGCTGCTGCAAACGAACGTGCATATCGTTCGTAGTGAGCAGGCGCGGCGATCAACGCCGCGCGCTCGATCGACATCCCTGCGTACATCGCTTCGACGGCGACGGCCGTGCCGATCGAGTGCGCAATCACGGCGCGGAGCGGACCCAGCACTTCTCCCACTGCGCGCAAGGCTCGGGCCGACTGAGGAATGGAAGTCTCACGTCCGCTGGAATCGCCATGAGCTGGCAGGTCCATTGCAACGACTGTATGTCGTGATCTCAGGAGCGGCTCCACAAAACCCGCGAGATCCGACGACTGACCTTCCCAGCCATGCAGAAGCAGAACGATAGGGCCTTCGCCTGCCCGTTGAATTGCGATCTCACCTTCGGAGGTTGGGATCCGAAAGCTTTTCGAGTTCGGCATCGCGAGCGGCACACGCTGCGCCGGAGCGCGCGGCGTGAGAAATGCGCGCGCAACGTCTTCAGGACGTACGACTATTGGGGCGCTGCTCATCGCTGCACCTCCAGATCGAGGATATCGATGGAGACACCGACGCGATCGCGAAGCGGCAGGTTGCCTTCACCGATTGTGAAGACACGCCGGCGAGTGGGGAAAATCAGGCCGCTGAAACTCTCGTGATCGCTCGCATAGTGGGCGCTGGAGGTTCCGCCCATGATGTCGACGCTGTAGTCCTGACGGCACAAGAGACCCGATGAGTCGAAGTAGAAGGTCTGTTCGCGACTGTGGCTATGAATGCTGGAAGGAAAGATCACCTTCAGGCGACGCCACACCTGACCTTCGCCGCTCCACGGCTCGATCTCCTCTGTTCGAACACCGGGAAGCACAAGGAGAAAGGGTGTCGTCAGGTACGTCCACATCGCATAGCCGGCGAAGTAGACCAGCTGCTGCGCATCCCACGGCGTGGCGCGGACGTGACCATTGAACGCATCGCGCGGCGACTCTCGCTGCTCGACGAGCTCGCCCTCTTCGGTGACGGTTGCGGTCCGACCGGGCTCGTAGATGCTGCGGCGGCCGGGATCGGTGGCACGCGTGAATTCGACATGCTGCGTGTGCGCATCGATGGTGAAGCGGGCATCTGCCAGTGCGCCGCCCCAGCCTTTCAGCTGCCACATACCGGCGCCGACAGATACGTGGGCTTCAAGCGTCCGGACCGATTGCCAGCGCTCGCGACCGCCATGCGCGGCCAGCACATACTCGAGGAGATCGTTCATGTCCTCTCTCCAATCCTGAGACTCATGCGGCTCAATTCTTGAGGTTTAACTTTGCAACCATCACGATCGACAGGCTGGCAGGAATGGTTTAAATTTGCAACTACTGAATCATGAGAGATTTGTATGAAGGGCAAACGAACCGATCTGGGAGACGCGACCTGCGGCATCGCACGAGCGCTTCACATCATCGGTGACTGGTGGACCTTGCTGATCGTCCGCGATGCATTCCAGGGACATCAGCGATTCGGCGAGTTCCAGCGCAATCTGGGAGTGGCCAAGAACATTCTTTCCAGCCGTCTGAAGAAGCTGGTCGAAGAGGACATCTTCCGCATCGAGGCGAATCCGGAATCGCCGATCAGCCATCGCTATGTGCTCACCGAGAAAGGCGAGCAGCTCTGGCCGGTCCTGGTGGCGCTATGGCAATGGGGCGAGAATCACTGCTTCAAGCGGGGCGAAATGAAACTCGCGCTGGTGGACCGCTTGAGCGAGCAGCCGGTTTCCCCGCTGCAACTCACGGCCCGGGACGGACGCAAGCTCGGGCCGCGCGACTTTCGTGTCGTGCAGAAATCGACGCCCCCTGCACGAGGCAAGCGCCCGTCACGACGCGGATCGTCGGCCTAGTTGCGGGCCGTTCGAGGCAATGTGCAGAGTCCATCGAACCCTGCACATTGGCTCAACTCCAGCTCAGATCATGCTTGCGAAATGGCATGGAGCGGATGCGCTTGCCCGTGGCGCGGAAGATCGCGTTCGCAACCGCCGGTCCGACCGGCCCCACGGGCGGTTCACCGACTTCGGAGAAGCGCGCCGCACCGCTCAACGCGCCGAAATGCACGTTGATGCGCGGCAGATCGGCAATGCGCAGCATCGGGTAGGCGTCGAAGTTTCCTTCCACGATGCGCCCATCACGCACGGTCAGCTCCTCGTTCAGGCACATGTTGAGCCCGAAAATCGCGCCGCCTTCCATCTGCGCAGCGACGGTATCGCGATTCACGACGCGTCCGCAGTCGAATGCAACATCGAGTTGCAGGACGCGTAACTCACCGGCGCGCGACACATCGACATGCGCAACGACGGCAACGGTCGTGCCATGAATCAGATCCTTGCTGACCCAATTGCCCCAGTTGCTGATGGCGATGCCCTGCCCCTGCCCCTTCGGCAAGGATTTACCCCACTGCGCACGCTCAGCGACTTCGCTCAGGCACTTCTTCCACGCAGCGTCCGGCCATGCATCGAGCAGTTTCAGTCGATACTCGAGCGGATCGACCTTCGCCGCCGCGGCACACTCGTCGATGAACGACTCGGTGAAGAACGCATACGAGTTATAGCCGGGCGCCCGATATGAGCCCCAGAGGATGTGCAGCGGATGATCGCGCGACTCGACGCGCGCATGTTTGATGACACCGTTGGTGTACGGGACGTTATCGAGCCCTGCCATTCCATAGCCGGTGCGCGACAGCCGCGCCAGGAAGGCCGAAGGCATTCCGTCCTCGCCCAACGACGCTTTGAGCTTTCCCGCCGTGAGCCATCGATAACGTCCCTGCCGCATCATTTCTTCGCGCGACCAGATCATCTTTACCGGACGCCCGGGGAATTTCTTCGCCACCGCGACCGTCAGCCGCAGATCATCCGCAAAGTTGCGACGCCCGAAATTGCCACCGACCAGCATCTGATGCAGATGCGTGTTCTCGACCGGCACCTGCGCTTCTTCGGCGGCGATCAGGAACGATTGCATGCCGATCGATCCGCCATGCCAGACTTCGATGCGGTTGTCCGTGTAGAGCGCCGTGGCATTCAGCGGCTCGATCGGCGCCTGATCCGAGAACGGCGTGAGATAGGTCGCCTCGATCACGCTGCTCGCTTTGGCTAGCTCACCGACAGCATCGCCCTGTTCCTTGGCAACCTTCTCGCCTTCGCGATCGAGCGTCGCGATGACGCTCTCGTTGATCTGCTCGGTCGTCTTCCACCGGCCGCCCGCACCGTCATCCCATTCCACCGGCAATGCCTCCAGGGCCTTGCGTGCCTGCCAATAGTGTTCGGCAACGACGGCGATTGCGCTCTGCGCGTGACTCTCGCCATCGTTTGCCGGCGGCTTGAGCCGTTCGCGCGGCTCGTCGGGATCGATCACGGCGACACCCAGTACGCCCGGCATTTTACGAATCGCTTCAAAGTCGTAGCGCTTCAACCGTCCGCCATGCACCGGCGACTGCATGATCGCGGCATACACCATGCCCGGAAGCTGCACATCGATGCCGTACTGAGCCGTGCCGGTGACGACCTCAGGATCGCTCAACTTCGGCGATGAGGACTTGCCCAGAAGGGTCCACTCCTTCGGTTGCTTCACCGCGGGTTCGCTTGCGAGCTTGACGTTCGCAGCGGCCGCGGCGACTTCGCCGAAGCGCAACCTGCGCTGCGTCGACTCATGCACGAGGACACCCTCGCGCACAGTGATTTCTGCTACAGGTGCGGACCATTGTCGGGCCGCGGCTGCCCTGAGCCGCTCCCGTGCACTGGCACCGATCTGCTGCATCACCTGCATCGTCTCGGGATTGGTCGCACGGCCCGCGAACGTGAAGAATGGATTATTGGCGACGCCCGTATAGAGGTTGCGTTCGCGCACGTTGCGGTTCAAGGGAATGCATTCCGCGCGCACCTTGCGCCAGTCGCACTGAAGCTCTTCAGCGACCAGCATGGCCATCATGCTGACGGCTCCATTGCCGGTCTCCGGCATCGGCACGCGCACGAGAACGCTGTCATCCGGTGCGATCAACAGCCAGGGCGAAACTTCGGCTGCATCGGGTCGGGCACCCGCACCGGAAGGTGAAGCGTCGGCTGCGAGGCCGAAAGCCAGCGAGACAGCCAGACCACCACCGACGACTGACGTCATGAGAAGAAAGTCGCGGCGTGTCAGCGACTGCCGCTCGCGCAGGGGCTCGAGGGTTTCAGCGGAGCGATCAATATTCGTCGCATCGGTTCGGACACGCGCGTTCATGCCTTGGCTCCTTCCATCTCGGCGGCAGCTTTGTGAATCGCCGCGACCACGCGCGGATAAGTGCCGCAGCGGCAGATGTTCGTCACATAGGCGGCGATGTCGGCATCGGTCGGACGCGGGCGTTCTGCGAGGAGCGAAGCCGCCGCCATCAGCATGCCGGCCTGGCAGTAGCCGCACTGCGGCACTTTCAGTTCCAGCCAGGCGCGCTGCAATGGATGACTCGCATCCGGAGAGAGACCTTCGATCGTCCGGACGCTGCCGCCCGCGACCGCCTCGATGGGAATGACGCACGAGCGGGTCGCCGAGCCGTTCAGATGCACGGTGCAAGCGCCGCATTGCGCCAGGCCGCAACCGAACTTCGTGCCCGTCATGCCGAGGTGATCACGCAAGACCCACAGTAAAGGGGTCGATGGATCCACATCGACGCTACGCGGCTGACCGTTCACCGAAAAATCGATCTTCATGACTCCCCGTCCTCCACCGATCACGAGCATCCGTTTCATTAGCCGACGACGCATGCGACGAGAAAGCGGGATGTGATGGACGCACGCATCCAGGGACGAACGGAAGCACCCAAGGTGAATCCATCGCGCTCGCTGTACGCCACCGTCACGTTTCGTTTCGATCACGCCACTTCGTTCCCCCGATTTACCCTCCTTTTTGCCTTACAACCGGCCGGCACGCCCTCCATACTCGGCCGCATCCCGACTTCCACTGCCTTACTGCTTTGCATTTCGCGTCTGCTCAGCCACCCCATGAGCGAAGGAGATCGACATGAGCAGTACTCAAGCCCAATCGTCGAAAGCATCGCGAAGCAATTTCAAGCCGGAGGTCGTGACACTGCCCGTCACGGACGCGGATCGTGCGAAGCAGTTCTATATGAATCTGGGCTGGCGGCTCGACGCGGACTTTCCGGTCGGCGATGGCTCACGAGCGATTCAGCTCACTCCGCCCGGCTCCTGCTGCTCCGTTCATCTCGGCAAGTCGGATGCGTCCTCGGCACCGGTGCACACGATGAAGACTGTCCGGACTGGTACGCGGAGTATTTGACCAGCGAGCAATCGGGCAGACCGCTGCCCGTGTGATCACGACCTCATTCCATCGGGCCTTCGCGGTCGGACCTCAGATCATCGGTATTTCAGGAGCACTCTTATGAATGCGTTGAATGCGTTCGCACACACGGCACTCGGCGGCTGCGCCGCAATCGTTGCATGCATTGCGCTCACGACCGACTCGCCGGCACAAACGGCGCCGGACAAGTACAGCCTCAAGGTCCCCGGCGGACTTTCGTTTGCGGAATTCCGCGGATACGAAAACTGGCAGACGATCTCGATGAGCCAGAACGATCGTCTGATGGCGGTCATTCTCGGCAATGCCGCGATGATCAATGCCTACAAGAATGGTTTTCCCGGCAACGGCAAACCGATTCCCGATGGCGCAAAGATGGCCAAGATTCACTGGACGCCGACCAGGAACGTCAACGCGCCCGGACAGCCGACCGTGCCGGGCGAGCTGCACGATGTCGACTTCATGGTGAAAGACAGCAAGCGCTTCGCTGATAGCGGCGGCTGGGGCTATGCGGCCTTCAAGTACGACTCAGCGAAGCAGACATATCAGCCGCAAACAACCGCCGACACGCCGCCGCAAGCCAACGATGCGAAATGCGGATTCGCCTGTCACACGGTGGTCCAGAGTCGCGACTATGTTTTCACGGACTACGCGCGCCGTTGAGTACGATCAGGAGCCACTGAATAGGCGTCGGCATGATCGAGACGAGCGAGCCCATCGCTCACTGGAGCATGCTCGGCTTCACTTCACCGTCGATGATCCGGCCCGCGAGCAACTCGCCCTCCCAGAACCGACACTCCTCGAGGAGCGAACCGATACGGCGCGCATCATCCAGCGCGGGTGGATGAAACCAATGAGCACCGAGCACGATATGGACTGCGTCCCGTGCATCCGCGCTGCGCTCGAGCCGATGAGTGACGGCCTCCTCCACCGGCTGAAGCGGATGGTCCTCGTTCATCGTCGGTCCTTGCAGGTTGCTGCGCTGCCACCGTTCGAGCGACGGATTCCAGTAGAGCATCTGCAAACTGAGCGCGGGCAGTCCGTTCTGAGTCGGTCCTGGATATTGCTCGGGCTTCAGGACCAGCGACAGACGCGGCCGTCCTTGCGAATCCCGATCGACTTTGGCAGCGCCATACGGAAGCGGAACGGATGCAAGCACACGCAGCACGCGCACGGCCTTGCGATCTCGATCCAGCCAGACCGCCACGCCGCGACCGAATGAAGTCTCGCCATCTTCGGGCGCAGTAACGCCATACGGCTCGAGTGCCTTGAACACGCCCTGCAGATTCGTCTCGCGCAGACGAGTCAGACGGGCTTCGACACCGCCGCTCTGCGTGAAGTGTTCGGCGAGTGCAGGCTTCACTTCGAGCGACCCGAGAAGCGCGCGGAGCATGCTCAACGCTTCCGCCTGCTTCATACGCTGCTGCCATACGAACAGATCCGCACGCACTCCCCTGGCGACATCGAGCATTGCGATGACCCAGCGCGGCTTGTGATCGGTGCCGAAGTGATCGTTCATCGCCAGCACACGCCAGCGATAACGCTCGTCGCCCCCTTCCTGCCACTTTGGACTATCGAGCGGAATCGTCTCGCCTCGCGGCGAGTAGTAGCGAGCGATACTGAATTGCCGCAGCGACTCGTCAGGCTTGGCGAGTGCCGCAGGCGGCAGCAGCAGAAGATTGAGCAGTTCGGGATCGCGCGCATGCCCACCCCAATCGGTGCTCGGATCGCGAGTGAAGCGAAACACGAGCGGCGCGCGTTCATCGTGGCGCGCAAGCTGCTCCGCCTCGCTCAGCGAACGATCGGCGCCTTCGAGACCGAGCGCACGATAGCCACGCGGGAGTGTCACGGTCGCGAGATCAAAGAGCTTGCCGCCCGCCGTCGCATCCGTCGATTCGCGGTCACGCGCCTGCGCTCGAGCATAGAACCATGCGATGAGCACGATGAGTGCGACAGCAGACGCGGCAGTCAGCATGATGGTTCGAATCACTCTCACGTGGGACCCAGCCGTTCGACACGGACGATGTAGCGAATCACCCGGTCACGCTTGTGTTTCTCGAGGTAATGAACACGCAGCACCAGCGGGCCTGCGGCGAGATCGATGGAATGCTCGCCCGCATTATTGAAGTAGTTCGTATCGACGTTCCGAACATATGCGAAGGTAATCGCACCGATGCTGAAGCCTTCCCAGAGGTGGTAATCGTTCTGCTTGCGCGAGCGCCGCGTACGATCGTGCCAGACGCTATGCACCTGCCCTTCCACATGAAGCGGATCCTTCCGCGCGATCAGCCGCTTCTCATACTCCGTGGCTCCCGCGACCAGCCAGATCAACACCGCCGCAAGCGTCGCCCAGAGGGCGAATACGCCAGGCTCCTCGCCTTGAATCCGATTCCAGACCCACACACCAATGGCCAATACCGTCAGCCCGCTGGCAAGCACGACGGCACGCCATGGGGTCCGCGACATGGTGCCGGCGTCATAGATCAGCGTGTAAGTCATTGCGAGCCAGGCTCCGAACCGAGGTGCTTGAGGAAGCGCTCACACTCGAACGAACGTGCCACGCCTTCGCCGCCGCTCGTAGCAGATGCGGCGTACGTTCGCGCACACCGAACTGCTTGCTGCCACGCGTTGCGAGCAGCCTGCGTCTGTGCCGCGGCGAGCGCGCCACGCATGCGTTCGGCATGTAGCTGCGCCTCGAGCAGCAATGCTTCGCCGCAATCGCCTTCACGTTCGATCACTGCAATGGCTTCTTCGATCTGCCCTTCATGACGAAGCCTCGCCACGCGCGAGGTCCATGACTCCGCGATCGATGGCGTTACCAGCGGTTCGCGGAACGACTCGCATCGAAAGCTCGCGCGCAACATCGCCCACACCGTATCGAGCGTGGCTCGCAGCCCTTCGAGATGAAGCTCCACCACCACGTCATCCACTTGAATCCACGCCACGGCGACGAACCCGGCGGATGCATCACGCCACAATCCCGAGAACGCTGGCCAGTCAGCCCAGGTGCTGGGGTCTTCCGGAACCTCTTCGAGCCCGAGCAGCTGGGACCAATACACGACGGCCGGCGCAAGCCCCAACGGCAGCGGCAAGCGCGCGGCCGCAACGCGTAACACTCCGTCGTCATTCGTGCTGCTCGCAATCATTCGTAATGCGAGGCGTCCGTCGCGTTCCCTCCCGTCGACGGACGGCGACAGCCGCGATGGGCTCCAGCCGGAAGGCAACGCGAAGCTCAGTCGAACGCAGAGATCGTCGAGCTCCAGCGCGACATTCAGCCGATCGTCACGATGCGAAGATTCAGACATCCCGGCATTGATATTGTTATCGGCTGGAGCTTAGCCGTCCGCGACGACTTTGGCATCCCGTCCGCCCCGGTCTGCAACCGAGCCTTGGTTGCTCCAGGCATGAGCTGAGATGAACTCGCGCGGTGAATCGCCCGGAAACACCGACATCGCGAATCGTCGATTCGTTGTAGGCTCGCGACATGTCGCATGCATCAGGAGCAGAGTCGCCCGGGCAGGCAACGCCGTGCAAAACGGAGCCTTCGGCGGACGCTCGCGCTCAGTCCGAAACCGGCACGGTGCGCCTCGTGATTCGCGCTCGGATCGTTGCGGATGCAGCACCGCCAGCTGCCCGCCCATCGCCTTCTTCCCGCACACCCGTCATGGCCGTGGCGCTGTCGGTCCTGGCGATCCTCATTTCGAGCGCGCTCTATTTAATGAGCGGCAGATCGGACCGCGCGACGCGGACGGACTCGACGAGCGTGCCAGCGGACTCGGCCGCGCTTACGAATACATCGCCGACGCCAGTACTGCCCACTCCCTCTGCGGAATCTGCAGCCGTACCTCAATCTGAATCATCGTCGGCGGAAGTAGCTGCATCCATCCACGAAGTGCTTCCGACGGTTCCAACGAGTGCGCTCCGGACGATTCGAGGGACGGTCAGGGTATCGATTCAGGTCAGCCTCGCACCCGACGGCACCGTGCGATCCGCGAGCTCGCGCATTCCTGGACCGAGCCGCTACTTCGAGCGCCTGGCGCTCGAGGCAGCCAGACAATGGCGATTCACACCCGCGAACGCCCAGGACGCACCTTCGCGACTGGTGACATTCAGCTTCACGCGCGAAGGCGTAAGCGCTCGATCGGAGTAGAGGTTCGATGCAGTGACGGATGGCGTCGCACACGATGCACGCCCAAGATGCTGCCCGAACGCCGTGTGCATCTGCACGTCGCCCTCTTTTTCTTTTCTCTGGAGAGCTCGGGAAGCCGCGCGGCGATCGGTTCGTTACTGCTCCATGTCCCAGATGCGGGTGACATCGAGCGGCGAGACGAACAGCGGTTTCGCATTCATTCCGGCGCGAGCGACACCATAGACTTCGAACAGCGATTCGAAGGACTTGGCCTCACCTGCCTTCGCAACGATCCCGGAGAGTGCCTCGGGCATAGTGAGCGTCTTCGCGAGCTGCGCAACCGCAGTGTCGCGGGCGCCGGCGAGAATGACGACGCGATTCTTTCCAGGGCCGGGAAACGCGGACACGAACGCATAATCGACCGAGCGTTCTTCGCTCGCATCACCGGCCGTGCTGCGATAGATCGCATCGCTGTCGCGATCCACGAGCTCGTCATAGGTCACGCCGACCGAAATGCGCGAGGCGTGCAGTGTCGGCTCGGTGAGAATGCCCAACCCGCTCAAGAGGCCTACATAGACAATGTGGCTCGTTGCAAGCACGGCGCCATCGAGATCCGACATGAGCGCGACTCGCACCGGCTTGGTCGTAGCGAGCACGGGAACGATCTCGTTCAATGCGAACGCAGTCGACGTGGGCAAGTAGCTGAAGTTGAGGTTGCGATAGCGCTCCATCGCCCGGGGACGCATCTCGACCTGCTGCAGAAAGTCCTTGGTCGAGTTCACGGAGAACTCGCGCACCAGCCGGCGAATGCTGCCCGACTCGTCCGTCTCGCCCATGAGGTAGTAATCGCCGATGACAATGGTGATCGGCAGATCGTCACTGAACAGCGGCGCCCACAGTGGACTGGCGCGAAGCTCCGCTAGCTGATCGGCCCGCTGATCGGGCCTCATCGCAACATAGGTCAGAAGCGAACCGATCGCCCCCGCGAGCACTGCAACCACCGCGACGAAGGTCCAGCGCGCCGCACGCGGACGGTCGATCGACACCGCACTGCGGGCTGCATGAACGGAGGGCTCTTCCACGATGAGCCGATACTCGCCCTTCGGGATGGTGAGCCGAGCTGCACTGCGATCCTCCAGCCGCGCGTAGTACTCCTCCAACCTGCGCCGCAACTTGTGCACGTACACACGGACCACCGCGTCCTGCGCGACATCGAAACCACTGTTCTTGCCGAACACCTTGCAGGCGATCTCGATTTCCTTCGGCGTCTCTCCGGCGAGTGTGCGCTCGAGCAGATAATCAAAGAGACGCGTCAGCGCACTGGGTCGACCCAGCACACCGCTTGCTCGGATGTGCGCTGCGTGTTGCTGGAGTGCGTCGTTGCTTGGCATGCGTGGAAGTCGAATGGTACAGCGCGCCTGCTTTAACGTTAAATAACGTTCGGTGAACAGTAAATTACTGGCGACTGTCACCGGCTCACACGACCCTTGGACACGCGGCGCAATTCCTCGCACCGCGCGATGACGACGAAGCCGCACGCTCGATGTCACGGCGACTCATCTCACAGGAGTGCTCATGTCCGGTTCTGATCTCCGTCGTGGCATAGCCACGGTCCTCGCGTTGTCCGCATGCCATCTGAGCTCTGCCCAAACCGTTGAGGAAGTGCTGGTAACAGCACGGTCACTGGATGACACCTTGCCGGTCGAGCTCGCCCGGTACGGCCATCAGGTCGATACGATCTCTGCCGACCGTGTCGAGGCCGCAGGCTATGTCGATGTGAGCACGGCTCTGCAGTATGAGATTCCAGGCCTGTTCGTCTCGCCAGGCAGTGGACCCTACGACTATGTCGACGTGTCCTTGCAAGGCTCGCGGACGGGCGATGTGCTGTGGCTGGTCGACGGCGTGCGTATCAACAATCGCATCTTCAACGACACGAGCCCCGACACCCTCCCTGCCAACATGATCGAGCGGATCGAAGTTCTGAAGGGCGCAGAGGGTCTGTTCTATGGCACGCAGGGGGTTGCCGGCGCCATCAATGTCGTCACGAGAGCGTTCCAGGACGAGCCGGGCGGCAACGTCAACGTAAGCGTGGACAGCAATGAGGGCTACCACCTCGCCGGTTACGGTCGCGGCGCGCTCGGCGACCACAAGTTCGTCGCCTACGCCTCCTGGGACAAGGGTGACGGCTATCGTCAGTTCGACCTCTATCAACCCAGCGCGACGGATCGCGATCGCAGCTACGAGATCATGAACGTTGGATTGAAGTACGGCCACGACTTCAGCGACCGCACTCGCCTCGATGTGCTGTGGACGCACACGGAAGCCAGGCTCGACAACAACTCAGCCGCACGAACCCGACGCAGCTACAACCATCGCAACGAAGAGATTGCCTCCGCCAAGCTGAGCGTCGAAGTCAGCGATACGCTCGAGATGCTGTTCAAGGGTTACCTGCATGATTGGGACACGAGCTACGCCAATATCCAGAATCGCCCGGGAACGATGGAGGAAGTCGTGATCTATCCCCCTGGCTCGTACTGGGGATTCAAGGACTATGGCGGCTCGGCCCTCGCGCGGTTCGCACCGGAGGGCAAGCTCGAATATCACCTTGGCTACGACTATCAGAACTACACCGCGCGCGACGAAGTTTTCCCCATCGCCGGCGAAACCGAAACGGTCCACGCCTTCTTTGGGCAGATGCGCACCGCCAAGGATGCGCTCGAGCGCGCGAGTCTCGCAGGCGGCCTGCGTTACAACCGCGGCAGCGGCGGCAAGGAAGCCACCGTCTGGAACGTGAGCGGTCGCTATGACATCTCCGATGCGCTCTATGTGCAGAGCGTGGTTGGCACCGCATTCCTGTTGCCGAGTGCGGAACAGCTCTACTACACGGGCATCGCCGGCGACGAGGACTACGCGGGCAATCCAGATCTCGAGCCCGAGCAGAGCCGCAACGTGAACCTCTCGATTGGCGGTCACCTGCCGCTCGCTTCGAATGCATTCGCATGGATCCTCACCGGATTTGCGCGCGACATCGACGATCTCATCGACATCGGCTACGACGATCCTGAGTATCCGAACGGTCGCTATGAGAACGTTGCCGGCACGGTGAAAGTGCGCGGCGCGGAGCTCGCAGTTTCGGCGCCGCTGGGCGAAGCATTCAGGGCCCACGCGAGCTACACCTACACACGATCGCGCGATGACGGCTCCGACGAACAGCGTGTACGCATACCCCTGAGCTTTGCCAAAGCGGGATTCACCTACGCACCCGAGCATGCCCGCTTCGAGGCCGGCGCCTCCGTCTACTGGGTCGGTGACACCTACTGGAGCACGAGCGCGTTCGGACGGCGCAACATCGGCAACTACGCGACGCTCAATCTTTCGGGCCGCACGTTCCTCGATCAGGCACAGCGTCACCGTGTCGGCGTCAGCATCGAGAATGTCTTCGATGAGCGCTACGCGACCCGTCTTTCACAAGTACAGGCCGATGACGGCACCGGTGCAGTGCTGGTACAGCGACTCGGCGTGCCGCAGACATTCAGCCTTCACTACGCGTACGATTTCTGAAACAAAGCGCTCCTCGCGTACGCAGGGCAGTGACAGACCTCCGCAGCTGTCACGCTGCTTGATCGAGGTGTTGCCCGTAACTTTCCACGATGAACATGAAGCAGACACTACGGCGCTGGCTGGTGATCGCCCATCGCTGGATGGCCATCGCGACGTGTCTGTTGTTCGTGATCTGGTTCGCATCCGGACTGGTCATGATGTATGTCGAGTATCCGCGTCTGACTGCGGCAGAAAATCTCGCGCGACTCGAACGGATCGACTGGAATCGGATTGCCGTGACGCCGGAGCGGGCACTTCAAAACCTTTCCCTCACCGCCTTTCCACAAACGTTCCGGCTGGTGATGATCAATGGCGAGCCGGTGTACCTGCTCGACACGGGAGTGCGCGTGCATGCGATCTCTGCGATCGACGGGCGCACGAAGACGAACGTCGGCCGCCTCGGAGCAATCGACATCGTGACGCGCGTCGAACCGCACAGCGCCGTCGCCAGCGCTACGACGTTGGAACGTGACCAATGGTCGGTGGCCGGCACGTTCGACGCTCATCGTCCGCTGCACAAAGTCGCGCTCAGCGATGCAGAAGGCACTGAGCTGTACATCTCGTCCGTAACCGGAGAGATCGTTCTGGACTCCACCCGGCGCGAGCGCGCCTGGAACTGGGTCGGTGCCGTGCTCCACTGGATCTACTTCCGCGATCTGCGCGCGAACGGCCCGCTCTGGAGTCAGGTGGTCATGTGGACATCCGGAATCGGCATCTTCGTCGCAATCACAGGCCTTTGGCTCGGCATCGATCGGCTGCGCCTGCGACGACGCAACTCGCGAGGCTCTATCACTCCGTATCGCGGCTGGATGGCATGGCACCATCTCGCCGGCATCATCGGCGGTGTGTTTCTGCTCACCTGGATTTTCAGCGGCTGGCTGTCGATGGGCCCACCCGTTCCGTGGGACAAACCTTTCGACATGAATCGAAGGGCTGCCGCGGTCGACGCGTACAGCGGCAACTCGGAAGCGAGATTCCCGGCTTCAACGAGCGCATTACAGACGCTGAATCCACGTTCCGCTCGCGAAGCTGCTTTCGTGTGGATATTGGGCGAGCCGCGTGTCGTGCTGAGCGATGAGCATCTGCACACGACGCTCATCGATCCTCGATCTGGCGCCGAAGCCCCCATCGACGAGAGCGCGCTGATCGCCGCTGCCCCGCAACTTCTGCCCGACGCCCGACTCACCGCGACGCTGCGACTCGAGCACGAAGATGCGTACTGGTACTCGCGCCGTCACGAACGCACGCTGCCAGTTCTGCGTTTCATCTTCGATGATGCAGATCGCACCTGGGTGCATGTCGATCCGCAGACGGGAAAGATCGTCGGCTGGATGCGAAACAGCGACCGCATCCATCGCTGGCTGTTCAATGCCCTGCACAGCTTCGACTTCCACTGGCTCCTGAACGCGCGACCCGTGTGGGATTTGCTGCTGTGGACTCTCTCCCTCGCAGGGCTTGCGATCTCCGCGAGCGGGGTGGTGATCGGCTGGAGGCACCTCAGGCGTTGAGGTCGATCCCAACAACTTTCAACTCGTCAGAGTGAGCTAGCCAACTAATCCGCTAGTCTGCTGGCCGGAGTAACCTCCGCGCTGTGGGATGGAGGATCTGAGACACAGCCTCTCTACTGTGGGTTCGGCTTCAGCCGAACATTTTCTGTCCGACTGAAGTCGGACCCACAGCAGCAGTGCTTAGCCACTAGTCCGTTAGTCTGCTAGCCAGAGCAACCTCCTACTGTGGGTTCGGCTTCAGCCGTACATTTTCGGTCCGACTGAAGTCAGACTGAAGTCGGACCCACACAGCAGCAGTGCTTTAGCCACTAGTCCGTTAGTCTGCTGGCCAGAGCAACCTCCTACTGTGGGTTCGGCTTCAGCCGAACATTTCCTGTCCGACTGAAGTCGGACCCACACAGCAGCAGTGCTTTAGCCACTAATCCGCTGGTCTGCTAGCCAGAGCAACCTCCTACTGTGGGTTCGGCTTCAGCCGAACAACTCCCGTCGACTAAAGTCGGACCCACAGGAGCCGCGCGTGCCATGATTCGCATGCATCGCTCTCCCTGTGTGCTGAACAAATCCGCCATTCGCGCACTAACAACGCGATGCCCCAATTCGAAATGAGGTTCTGGAATGTCGTTGATGTTCGTTTTCGCGCTTGTCGGCCTTTTCATCGGGGGCGTGCGCGGATTACTGGTAGGTGCAGCGATCGGTTATGTCGTCGAGCTCGCCATGCGCAAGGCGGCCGTGGGCAAGCTCGCTTCGATCCACGAACAGTTCTTCGAATCGACCTTCGCGGTCATGGGTGCCTTCAGCAAGGCTGACGGTGTGGTGACTCGCGATGAAATCGCCGCCGCCGAGAGCATCTTTTCCAGGCTCAATCTCTCCTACGAGCAGCGGCAAGCTGCCATGGCCGCGTTCACGCGCGGCAAGGCGCCGGATTTCGATCTGGACGGCGAAGTCAGAAAGTTCGATGCCGTCGCGCGGCGCTACCGTCCGCTGCTCGTGATGTTCCTGCAGATCCAGTGTGCCGCGGTGGCAGCGGATGGCACCGTTCATCCGGCGGAGCATCAGATGCTCCTGCGGGTCGCGCGACTCCTGGGATTGACCGATGCGGATGTGGAGCAGCTCGAAGCGCTGTTGCGCATGGACAGACCGCCGCCCTCACCGCAGCAGAGCATCGAAACTGCTTACGCCGCGCTGGGACTCACGCCGTCGGCAACGGATGCCCAGATCAAACAAACCTATCGCCGACTGATGAGCCAGAACCATCCCGACAAGCTCGCCGGCAAAGGCCTGCCCGAAAGCATGCGACAGATGGCCGAAGAACGAACTCGCGAGATCAGCACGGCCTACGCGACGATCAAGGAGGCGCGCGGGTTTACCTGAGGGTACGGAATTCCACGGGGCACACGGGGCTGGCAACCGCACTCGCTCTGAAGCGAGCTAAGGCGTACCGACCGCAAGGATGACGAACGTACCGTCATCCTGTGAAGGCCGAAATCTATGTGCGAGAAACAGATTTCCGTGCCTGCGCATGAGTGGCGGCCGGGCTGCCACTCAGCTGCGCTGTTAGCGGACTACGCCAGTCACGGCATCCCGTTTCTCCCGTTGGGCAGCACCGTCCCTCGCCAGCGGCGGTTAGCAGACTCGTCGGCCAGCCGTCCCTTCCCGACTGGACTTCGAGCGCCAGTGCGGAGATTCTTGCGCTCTCGCTATTCGAGACCTGCCCCATGAACGCTGCAGCAAGGCCGGCGTCCCTTCAACGCCCTGCGGAAACGCTCGACGATCATCTGGGTCTGCCCGGCTGGATCTATCACGATCCTGATTTCTTCGAGCTCGAGAAGCTCGATCTTTCGCACCAGCTGGCAGCTCATCTGCCACAACAACGACATACCGCAGCCCGGCGACTATCACACGTTCGATCTGTTCGGCGAATCGGTCGTCACCGTGCGCGGACGAGATGGCGTCGTGCGCAGCTTTCACAATGTCTGTCGTCACCGTGCCGCACGATTACTCGACGGCAATAAGGGGCATTGCGGCGGACGCATTACCTGCCCCTATCACGCGTGGACGTATTCGCTCGACGGCAAGCTCGTCGGCGTGCCGCACAAGGAGTCGTTTCGTGATTTCCGTGTCGAGGACCATGGTCTCGTCGGGCTCGAGCAGGAAATCTTCATGGGCTTCATTTTCATTCGCTTCGAACCCGGCCTTCCCAGCGTTGCCGAGATGGCCGCGCCGTATGCGCATGAAATGGCGCACTACCGGATGGAAGAACTGGTTCCGCAAGGCCGCGTGACGTTGCGCCCGCGATCGGTGAACTGGAAGAACGTTGCAGACAACTATTCGGATGGGATGCACATCAACGTCGCGCATCCAGGACTCACGCGTCTGTTCGGACAGAGTTACGGCATCGAAGCACAGCCATGGATCGACAAGATGTGGGGCGACTTGCGCGATACGCCGAGCCGCAATTGGTCGGAGCGCCTGTACCAGAACCTATTGCCTGCAGTGGACCATCTTCCGCCAGAACGACAGCGGCTCTGGACCTACTTCAAGCTGTGGCCGAACGTCGCGTTCGACATCTATCCCGATCAGATCGATTTCATGCAATTCATTCCGATCTCACCGACCGAGACGATGATTCGCGAGATCGCGTACGTGCTGCCCGACGATCGTCGCGAGATGCGCGCGGCGCGCTATCTCAACTGGCGCATCAATCGCAAAGTGAACATCGAGGACAAGACGCTCATCGAGCGCGTTCAGCAAGGCATGGCCTCCAGTAGCTTCACCGCAGGCCCCTTGAGCGAGAAAGAAGTCTGCCTGCGCAGCTTTGCGCGACGCATGCGTGAAATGATTCCGGAGTGCCGCAGTGCCTGCAAACAGTGATGTCCTGATCGTCGGCGGCGGCCACAACGGTCTGGTCTGCGCTTCCTATCTGGCAGCGGCCGGATTGACAGTGACGATCCTCGAGCGGCGGCATGTGATCGGCGGCGCCGCGGTGACCGAGGAATTTCATCCGGGCTTTCGCAACTCGGTCGCCTCTTACACCGTCTCACTGCTCAATCCCAAAGTGATTCGCGATCTCGATCTGCATGCGCACGGATTGAAGATCGTCGAACGCGAGCTCTCGAACTTTCTGCCGACCGACGACGGCCGCTATCTCGCCACGGGCGGCGGACGCACGAAAGAGGAAGTCGCGAAGTTCTCACGTAAGGACGCCGGGCAGCTCGACGCGTACGGGGAACACCTCGATGTCATCGCGGATCTGCTGCGCGATCTCGTGCTCGAGACTCCTCCCAATGCAGTCGAAGGCGGATGGCGCGCTGCGCTGCCGGAGCTGATGCATGCTGCGAGTCTCGGCAAGCGTCTGACCAAGCTCGATATGGCCATGCGCCGCGAGCTGCTCACATTGTTCGTGAGCTCCGCCGGAGACTATCTGGACGGCTGGTTCGAGAGCGCGCCGATAAAGGCGGTCTACGGCTTCGATGGCATCGTCGGCAACTTCGCGAGCCCGTATGCACCGGGCTCCGCTTACGTGCTGCTGCATCACGTCTTCGGCGAAGTGAACGGCAAGAAAGGTGCTTGGGGCCATGCGATCGGCGGCATGGGCGCGATCACGCAGGCGATGGCGAAATGCGCCGCGAGCCGCGGCGTCGACATTCGCGTCAACGCAGGTGTACGCGAACTGATCGTCGAGAACGGCCGAACGGTGGGTGCGGTCACGGAAAGCGGCGAGACGTTCCGCGCAGCTGCAGTCGCATCGAACCTGAATCCCAAACTGCTCTATTCGCAGCTCATCGATGCTTCTTATCTGCCGGCTTCGTTCCGAGAACGCATGAGTCAGTATCGCTGCGGCTCGGGAACGTTCCGCATGAACGTCGCGCTGTCCGAGCTGCCGGACTTCACGTGTCTGCCAGGAAAAACGCGCGCCCCTCATCACACCGCGGGCATCATCATCGCGCCGACGCTTCGCTACATGGAGCAGGCTTTTTTCGACGCACGCACCGACGGCTGGTCGAAGCAGCCGATCGTCGAAGTCCTGATTCCCTCGACGCTCGACGACAGCCTCGCACCGAAAGGTCAGCATGTCGCGAGCATGTTCTGCCAGCACGTATCGCCGCAGCTACCCAATGGCGATTCGTGGGATCTGCATCGAGAGAAAGTGGCCGATCTCATGATCGAGACGGTCAATCAGTACGCACCGAACTTCAAAGCTTCAGTGCTCGGCCGCCAGATCAACAGTCCGCTCGATCTCGAACGCACCTTCGGCCTCGTCGGCGGCGATATTTTCCACGGCGCATTGAACCTGGATCAGATGTACTCCGCCCGCCCGATGCTCGGCCACGGCAACTACCGCGGCCCGCTGCCCGGCTTATATATGTGTGGCTCCGGCACGCACCCCGGCGGCGGCGTCACCGGCGCGCCAGGTCACAATGCGGCGCGCGAGATCATTGCGGATTTCAGGAAGCGGAAGTTGAAGCGTGTTGCGTGAGCTGAAGTCTCAGAAAAGAAGTTCACACAGAGGGCACAGAGAGCACAGAGGAAGGAGGAAGATCTCCACGGGGTGCACGGGGATCACGGGGGTTAGATGCACTGACGGCTAATGCGGTGATGCTGCGTTCCGGATCAACCGGAACATCCAACCGTCAGTTCGCTAAAGGCAAGTGCGACTGTTCTCAGATCACGCCGTACCTTCGTCACTCCTGCGCAGGCAGTTCGGAAAGGAAGGAGGAAGATCTCCACGGGGGGCACGGGGATCACGGG
>JAFAEQ010000020.1 GCA_023423935.1 Pseudomonadota bacterium
CCTCAACCCCCCGCGCTTCTTGAGGGCAAGAGTGGGCGGACCATGGGCTCCGCACACTCTTTCGCCACGACAGATCCTTCTCGATCTGTTCCCTTCTTCGAGCACGCGCGCCTGCAATTTCCGAAGAATCGAGGATCCCACCATGTTTCGCCTTGCATCCATGCTGGCGTGCGTTGCCATGCTCGCCACCCACGCGCCGGCTCTGGCCGCCGAGAAAGCCAAGCTGCGCCACGGCTACGTCGACAGCCCCTACGGGCAACTGCATTACACGATCGCCACTCCGCCCGGCGGCGGCGACAAGAAGACCCCGCCCTGGGTGCTGTTCCATCAGTCGCCCAACTCCTCCGTCGAATACACGGAACTCGTCGAGGCTCTCGGCAAGGATCGAGTCGTTCTGGCGCTCGACACACCAGGACACGGCGGCTCGGATGGCCCCACCGAGATCCCGCGCATCGAGGACTACGCAGCAGCGATGCGCGTCGCGCTGAAGAATCTCGGCTACGGCCCGAAACATCAGATCGATGTCTTCGGCTTTCACACCGGCTCGCGTATCGCCGCCGAGATTGCCGCCATCGAACCCAAGATGATCCGCCGCGTGATGATGGGTCTGTCAGGCGTCTCGGTCGTACCACCCGAAGAAATGGAGAAGCTGCTCAACAGCGTCTACCACCCGACTTCATCCGAGGATGCTTTCAGACTCTTCTGCGAACGCCTGCCGAACCGCATCAAGTCCCGTGACAAATGGCAGCTCGACGACACGATCTGGGGCCGCATGGCCGTCGAGGAACTGCGCCACCTCACCCGCTACGAGTACGGCCACGCCGCGGCATTCGAGTACAGCCAGCGCTTCGATGCCCGCCTCGCTCAACTCACGCAGCCCGTCGGACTCATCGTGATCGAAGACGGCACCAAGGCCTCAGGCATGTTCAAGTACTCGGCACGCGAGATGAGCGAGAAAGTCGTCGGCATGCTCAAGTCATCCAAGCAAGCGAAAGTGCTGCCGGAAGACTTCATATTGAGCGATCTGCACAACAACGCAGACGGCATCGCCGACGCAATGCGGCGCTATCAGGATGAGAAGATCGTGACTGGAAAGTAATACCGGTGATAACGGTGATGACAGTGATGGCGGCCAGAATCTCGACCATCACTGTCATCGCATCGCCTTAGCTGAGTGATACCGGTGATGAAGGTGATGGCAGTGATGACGGCCAGAACCTTGACCATCACTGTCATCACTCCATCACTTGCATCACTTTGCCTTAGCTGAAGTGATAACGGTGATGGCGATGATGACGGCCAAGACCCTCTGCCCATCACAGCCATCACTCCATCACTGTCATCACTTTGCCTTAGCTGAGTGATACCGGTGATGAAGGTGATAACAGTGATGGCAGCCAGAGCCTTGTCCCATCACTGTCATCACTCCATCACTGCCATCACTTTGCCTTGGCTGAGTGATACCGGTGACGACGGTGATGACAGTGATGGGGTGCCAGAGCCTCGACTCATCACTCATGATCACCCATCACTCATCACTCATCACTTCCTCTCTTCCACAAACTCGATGAGTTCGCCGGCTCCGCCGCGCACGACCGCTGCGCGTCGGCCGGCGTAAGGCTTGTCGTCGATCTTTCGTGCTGGCGCCAGGAGCGGTGTCTTGAGCTCATCCAGTGACTTGATCTCGATCGTCGTCATCGAGATGGCCGCCGGAATCTCGCCAGGACGGACCTCGCGCTCGATCGCAGTGGGTGGATAACCGTCGATCTCGATCGCGTATTTCTGCGACAAACGCGCAACGGACAGGGGATGCGTGGTCTCGACATCCAGGCCATGCGCCTTGTTGAGCACGGTCATGCGCGCCATCACCGGATCGCTCGAATCGAGTCCGAGGACGTTCTTGTAGAAGTCGCGAATGTCCTGTTGCTTGGGACCGCCGACGATCAGGATGAAGGGACGATCGACCGGCGTCTTCGCAGGACCGCCGCGAAAATCCGGCGGCACACGCGAAAGATACAAGGTCTCGTTGCCGGGTCCGATCACCTGCATCGCGCGAATCGGTGAACCGGGACCCAGCGGTCGGGGTGGACCCACGATCCTGAACGGCGAATCGGCCTTCGCGAACTTCTCTGCGAGAGCATCGGGATCCTGGACGAGCAATTCGATCGCGTTCCAGCCGAAGGTCTTCATCGGCACGTAGCCATCGAGCGCGTCGACCTGCACGAATCGCAAATAGATCTGCTCCTTGCTCTGCGGCTGCATGAGCACGTAATCGCGACCCGCCATCTTCGGCGCATTCCAGACCGCGGCCAGATCGTCGGACACCTCGCCGCGACTCTCGACCGTGTAGTCGAGCCATTGCGAATAGGCACGTTGGGTTGCATCGACGTCGGGGGTGCCGACCGTCACGATGAGAATGAGGCTCAAGAGGTTCATTGCACGTGCTCCATCAGGTTTCCAGCTCGACGAGCTCGTAGTACCCCGCCCCGGTCTTGTTGCTCAGATAACCGCGGACCTCTGCGCGCACGACGATGAAGTCGGGATGCGTGCACCACAGTTCGTACTCGGGCTGTTTTCCATCCGAGCGCTTCTTGGACATCAGCAGCTTGTAATGATGCGTATCGAACGTGCCGGCGCGAGTCGTCAGGCGCTCCGGACCGACATACTCCACACGGCGCTCTCCGCCTTTGCTCAGGAACGGACCGCTCCCGCCATCGAGCAGCGGCGACGTCGACAGTCCGCCCGGCCAGGTCTGAAGGCGCTCGGGCTTCGAGTGATCGAACTCCGCCATCAACAAGCCATCGGCCGAGATCGGATGCGACACGAGACTGCGCGCCGGACGCTCGAGCGGCATGCGCTGATGCACGCGGCCGAGTTGAATGCTGGAGACTTCGCATTCGGCTTCGTCTTCCATCATTCGCATCCAGCCCGTTCCGAGGAACTTGCCTCCGACATGCAGGCGCACGAAGCAGTCGAGCGGATGAAACTGCGAGTTCATGGTCTGCACCACATCGCGCTCGACACGCGTGTCGTCGATCTCGCAATAGGTGCGCAGCGTGACCTGCCCGTCCGGACGATAGGTGAATCCGAACCATTCGCGGCCGCGCTCGATGCCGTCATCGCCGATGTACAGGATCTTGCCGAGCGTATTGCGTGACCGCGGTCCGGTCACGGGTGTGGCTCGCTGCGACGGATTACGAACTTCCTTGCTCGTACCGGCAAACGCCAGCGGACCTGCCAGCGCGCCCGCCAGGGCTCCGCCAAACAATGAACGACGATTCAACTTCGACACGCTGATTTCCCCTTGAGTGCTTGCATCGGTCAGACCGACGGGTCTTATCGCTAACTACGTTAGCTCTTGCGGCAAGACTCGCCGCAATGCTCGATGCGTGTCAAGCCATGGCCGATGAGTGTCGAGCCATGGCGAGACCAGGCAGGAAAGATTCAGCGGGCGCGTCGTGATGACAGCGCAATACCGCCGACGATGAGGACGAACGCGACACCGTGAAACCAGCGCGGGGATTCGCCAAGCACGGCCGCAGACAGGATGGCCGTCAACACGGGTGTCATGTTGTTGAAGAATGCGGCGACTGCCGGTCCTGCCCGCTCGACACCCAGGCCCCAGCAACGATAGGCAACGAGCGACGGGCCGATCGCGACGTACAGGAGCAGCGCGATGATCCAACCGCTCCATTGCACATGCGTCGCGCCGACGGACCATTCGCCAATCGCCGCGGCACTCGCCCACAGCGACCCGAAGATCACTTGAGCGAGCAGGAATTCCGCCCACGGCCAGGTGCGCACCGAGGGTTCACGCGGCCGCGCAAGCATCCAGCTGTAGAAAGCCCAGGACATGATGGCGACGAGCACGAACAGATCGCCGGCCACGAACTGCACGTTGGCAAGCGAAGTCCAGTCGCCGCGAGTCAGAACCAGGACGACGCCGGCAAGCGATACCGCGGCGCCGAGCATCTGCATTCCGCGCGGTCGCTCGCCGTACCAGAGTGCGCCGACGCACAAGGTCCAGACCGGCAGACTCGAGGTGATCAGCGTGACATTGATGGGCGTCGAGGTCTGGAGCGCCAGATACTGAAACGCGTTATAGCTGCCTACACCGAGCAGGCCGAGCAACGCGAAGTAGCCCATGCGATTCCACAGCGGACTGTCCGCACGCAGGACCTGCTTGCCGAGCGGCAAAAGGATCGCGCAGGCCAAAAGCCATCGCAGCGCGTTGAGGAGCAAGGGCGAGATCGATCCGACGGACATCCGTCCGAGCACGGAATTGCCCGCCCACAACAGCGGCGGGACCATCAGCACGAGCGCGGTACGAGCAGTGAGACCGGTCGCCATCAATGGTGATCCTAACTAACATCGTTCTCTATGTTAGTGGGTCCCGGGCGCCGGTGCGAGGCGCCGCAGCAGGTGGTGCAGAACGCTAACTAATCGGACGTTCCCGAGGAGGAATAGTGTTGCGTCAGGTATTCGAGGATTTCCTGGACTTCCCGATCGGAGATCGGTGCCCCGAATCTGTCGACCATTTTGCGGATCGTCCGCTCCCAGCCCGGACGATCCATGACCACGGCATTCATCTCGATGTAGTCGAGACTGTGACACACGATGCAGCGTCCGCTCGTGAGATCGCGGCCCGGCGCCTCCTTCAGCCGGATCGTTTCCTCGCCGGCATGCGCGAGACTGCCGAGCAGCATCACTGAAATGCACGCAACTGCTGCAGCCGTTCGCTTCATACGATCTCCACCGTGAGCGTCTGAATGGCGTTGTGGTGATAACCGGCCGGGTTGACTGTCAGTCGCGGTGGCTGTTGGGCACCGGCGCGCGTGACCGCCCTCACCTGCAGCTCGATCCTGCCGACGCGTGAGGTATCGAGTGGCACTCGAAATCCGCGCCATGCAAATCGGCCGAGATCCTTCTCGAGCACGGCCTGCCGCCAGGTTCGACCGCTGTCGCGAGAGACTTCGACGCCCGCAATGCCCGATCCACCGTCCCATGCCCAACCGATGAGGTCCTGCGACTTGCCACGGGGAATGCGCTCTCCCGACACATGACTGGTGATCAACGAATTGACGAGAATCTCAGTGATCGGTGTCGTTTCCGGTGTTTCCTGACTTGCGAAGCGCGCGCCGGGGAATGCCCCTGTTGGCAGCCGATAACCGCTCTTCATCCAGAATCCTTCGAAGGGTTTCGGCTCGATGCGGATCTCGGTCAGATGCTTTATCCAGTACGTCGCCGTCCAGCCGGGCACTACGAGCCGCGCCGGTGCGCCGTTCAAATGCGGCAGCGGACGACCGTTCATTTCGAACGCTATCAAGGTGTTCTCGTCGAGCGCGCGGTCCACGGGCAGGCTCTTCACGAAATCCGGCGTGGACAGCAAGCCCGTATCGGCTCCATCGAACACGACTTCGAGCGCATCGCCACCTACGCCAGCGCGTCGCAGAACATCTCGCAAGCGCACGCCTGTCCATTGGGCGTTGCCGATGGCGCCGTGACCCCATTGCACGCCTGGCACTCGCGGCGTGAACAAGCCGCGTCGATTGCCCGAGCACTGATTCACCGCCGCGACACTGACCTGCTCGAAATCGCGCCGTAACTCATCGAGCGACAGATCGAGTGTCTGCGCCGCGCTGGCACCATGGACACGCAGTCGCCAGGTGCGCGCGTCGATCTCGGGAACCCCTGAGAGGTGATAGCGCACGAAGAACGACTCGTTGGCCGTAAACGGCTGACGCAGATCAGCCAGCGGCGTCTCGAGATTGAGCGGACGGAACGAGCGTTTGATGAGCGGCCGCTTGCCGGGCACGGCGATGAGCTCATCTTGCATCGTGTCGGACGAGACGGCCGCGCCAGCCGAGCCGGTCGCTGCCAGCAGCAGCGGAGCGGCGGAGCTCGCCAGGAAGTCTCGTCTCGTCATCATCAGACTGTTCTCCGAACTCAAACCGTGATCAGCCGACTGCCGAGCAAACGTCCGAACGTCAGTGCCGGCGTCACCATCATGCCACCGCAGAAGGCCTGTCCCTGAGTTGCACCTGCACCCAGAATTTCGCCCGCCGCGTAAAGATTCGCAATGGCCTTGCCGTCACGGCGCACGACCTGCAGCTTGTCGTTCACGGCGATGCCGGCGGTGCTGGTGATCGAGGTGCCCTGGTGGCGCAGCGCATAGAACGGACCCTTCTCGATCTTTGCAGGCATGTGCTTGCGACCGAAGAAATCATTGCCCGTGATCACGCCGTAGTTGAACGCCTCCACGGTCTGCGTCAGCGCTTCGGCCGGCAGCTGGGCCGCCTTCGCCAGCGACTCGAGCGAATCGCCGCTGAAGAAGTTCGCTTGCTGGTTCTTGAATGCGTCCAGCATTCTTTCGCGCGTCCAGTCCTTCAGGATCGGCGGCGCCATGGTCAGGATATTGTGATCGAACACGACCCAGTGACGCAGGTTCGGCTGCAGACGCAACGCGTTTTCGCGCGCATCCACGCTCGGTACGTCTTCGCGAATGAATCGCTGGCCCGCGCTATTGACGTAGATCTCCCACGGCTGGCGCAGGTGCGGATGGAAAAGCGAGTCGGTCAACTTCGTCGAAGGGATCTGGTTCGTCGCCAGCATCATGCCGAAGTTGGTGATGTACTTCTCCGCATAGCGCATGTATCCGCCCACCGACTCGGCGAGCAGATGACCTTCGCCCTGCGAATAGGGATACGAGCTGTTGAGGTATTTCGGGATACGCGCAAGCTTCTCGAACATCTTCGCGTTCGAGGCGTAACCGCCCGAAGAGAGCAGCACGTTCTTCGCCTGCAGCGCGACGCGCTTACCGCTCGAATCCTGCGCCACGACGGCGGAGATGTTGCCGTTGCGGTCCGTCTGAAACTCGACTGCCTTGTGCTCGAGCAGCAGGTCGACCTTACCGGTCTTGACCGCTTCGTTGAACTTCGGCTGCATCGCTTCGAAGATGCCGTAGCCGCGTTTGGCACTCCAGTAATAGCGCGCCTTGGAGTAAGGCTCGTGCGCCACGCCTTTGACCGGATAGTCAGGCATGTTTTCGTAGCCGTTGTCGACCAGCCAGTCGAGGGTCGCGGCCGCGTTATTCACCGCCAGGCGTGCAATCGATTGATCGATCGTGCCACGGCTGATGCGCATCAGATCGTCGAAGTGCTCCTGCGGCGTATCTACGATGCCCTTCTGCTTCTGGATGCGCGTGCCCGCCGCGCTCAGCTGACCGCTGGACAGCATGAGCGTGCCGCCGATCGTGGGAGCTGCGTCGATCGCAAGAACACTCAAGCCGCGCTGTGCGGCAAAGATCGCCGCCGGCATACCCGCAGTACCGGCGCCGATGATCAACAGATCGTAACGACGCTGGCTCACGGCCCCCGCAGTAGTGCCGAAGATGGACACCGCCGCGGCGGCGCCAAGCCCCTGGATAAACTGTCGTTTGGAAATGTTCATCGCGAACCTCTGAATCTACTTGAGAAGCGCTGCGGTCATCGCCGCGCCTGTTGCACGGGCCGGTCGAGCCATGCGCGCAGTTCCCGGGCGAAATGCGGCCAGCCAAGATCGAAGACGCGCGAACGCTCCTGGATCTGCGGCAGCTCTTTGTAATCAGCGTGCGGAATCAGCTCACGGTGCGCCGCGCGAGTCTCCTCGAGATCCATCTCATGCGGCTCGAGGATGAAGATGGGCTGCTCTATCAGAGCGAAGCGTTCCTCGACTCGGTACTGCCACACCGCGTGGTAGGCGTACCACCAATAGCCCGTGGAATGCAGGTCTTCGACGAATGCACGCGTGGCGCGTTCCACATCCACGCCTTCCAGGCGATTGGCAACGATGCGCGACCAGCGATCGATCACACGGTCGTAGCTTTCGCCGAAGTCAAACCCCTTCGGAATAGCCGCCAGTCGCAGCTCACGCATTTCCCGGGGTCGAAATGGAATACCGCTCATGACGACTCGACGCACCAGATCCGGCCGTTGCACGGCCAGCTCGGATGCGATGAATACGCCGGTGTGAAAACCGAATACGTCCACCTGGCCGGCTTGGCTCTTGCCGCTGCCATAGCCAAGCGCATCGAGCGCGTCGGCCATCGCCCCGGCAAGATCGCTCATCGTCGGTGGTGCGGGCGGCCGGTCCGATTCGCCGTAGCCTGGCGAATCGATCGCAATCGCGACCCGATCCTTGCCCAGCTCGCGCACCAGGAGCTCGTATTCGTACGAGGAGTTCGGATTCTGATGGAATAGAACGAGCGGAACGCGCTTCGCGTTGTCCGCAGCGGGACGCGCAATCCGATAATGAATCTGGCCGAAGCGTCCATCGACATAGCCGCGCTTGTAGATCACCGCCGGCTCGCTCGCCTCGGCTGTGTGACTGTTCAGCAGCATCGCCAGCAGGATCGAGGTGACGAGCAGCCATACCACTCGCCTGCTCGAGCCCACCGAATCAGCGTGCGATCGGAGCGTTCCTGTCATCGATAGGCTTCTCATCGACGGCCGTCCAAAGAACATTCGGAGGGCCGCGGTATCGGCGATACCGGGGCCTCCTCTATCGAGGTTAGAAGCGATACGAAGCGAAGATACCGATCTGACGCTTCTGCGGCAGGGGCACCACGAAGCCACGCTCCGTGATCGTCGAGCCCGGCGTATTGGCCTGCGCCGGGTTCTCGTTCACGTACTGCGGCACGTTCAGGTTCAACTGATCCAGGTAACGCGTCACCGAGGACGGTGTGTCATCGTTGGTCAGATTCCTGACCGACAAGGTCACGTCCCACTTATCGAACTCCATACCCACGCTCAGGTTCGCGAGGATCTGTTCGCCGGTGTGCGCCAGCTGATAGACCTGGTCGTACTTGCGGTCGGTGTAGGACACATCGGCGCGCACGAAGGCCTGGTTGAGACCGACCGGGAACGTGTACTTGCCATACACGCTGGCCTGCTGCTCAGGCACCGCCGGCAGCTTCTTGCCCGCGAGCGAGGTGTTACCGAACAGCTGTCCCGCTTCGGCGTCCGTGAACTCGAGGAACTTCGCATCGGTGAACGCATAAGTCAGACCGGCGGTGAGGCTGTCAGTGAGCCGCGCATCGACTTCCAGCTCGACACCCTTGATCTCGGTCTTACCGGCGTTGCTGATGTAGTTCTTCGAACCGCCGATGGGCTCGGGGAAGAAGTACGTCGTGGTCAGCTGCTGATCGCTCCAGTCGATGTAGTACAGCGCCAGATTGGTCGAGAGCATGCCGTTGAAGAACGAGTTCTTGGTACCGATCTCGTAGTTCCAGCTTTCCTCTTCGCCCGCGAACTGCACTTCCGCCGGGAAGCGCGGATCGGCGTTGATGACGCCCGGCTTGTTACCCTTCGCAACGTTCGCGTACACCATGTTGTCTGGCGTCAGCTTGTAAGTCGTCGTCACGCGCGGCGACACCGAGTAGAACGTGTTGCCGATCTCGCCCTGAGCCGGCTTGTAGTTGCTGATCTCTTCTTCCGAATAGCGCAGCTCGCCGGTGATTTCCCACGAATCCGTGATGTCGAAGCCCATCGAAGTGAAGAACGCGAGGTTCTTGACCTTCGACAGACCGTTGTCGATCGTCGGAGCCGTCGGCAGGAAATGCTCTTCCAGATACGTACGATCGCTGCCGTAGTAGAACGCGCCGAGCATGTAACGGAAGCGCTCGCTCTGATCCGAGGCCAGACGCAGCTCCGTCGACCACTCGTCGCGATCGGTGATTTCGTAGCGCATCACGTTGCCGTTGCGCACGCCGTCCGACGCAAGACGCGTGTACCCCGGTGCGCCCGGCACGCCCAGCGGCGACAGCGCGGTCGCACCCTGATACGTGGAGTCGTAACCGAAGTATTGCTCAGTGAAGAACGCGCCGGTGTTCGATACCAGCGTGAAGCCACGCGGCAGATCCCAGGTCAACTGTGCGGACAGACGCGTGGAGTCACGCTTCAGACCGTCCTTGCCGTCGAGGCCTTCGATGTCGAGCGTCGCCGAATCGAAGCTCTTCACCGCGCCGCAGTAGTACTGACGCTGCGAGCCCAGATAGCAGTTGTTGTAGAACCTATCCTGCAGCGTCTGCGCAGGATGACCGTCGCGATCGCGCGTGATGCCTGCGCCGATGACGGCCGTGAAGTTGTCGGTCGGGCGATATTCGAGCGAGCCGTTGAAGTTCACCGACTCTTCATCGCCGATGCGACGACCGTCGAGCGTGTTGCGATACATGCCGCCGAACGAGTAGTAGCGGCCGTGCACCATGTAGAACAGCTTGTCGTCGATGATCGAGCCGCGCGACATCATGTTCGCTTCATAGTCGTCGTACTCGGCCGCACGCACGCTGATCTTGTTCTCGGTCTCGTTGGTCGCCTTCTTGGTGATGAAGTTGATCGCACCGGAGAAGGTGGCACGGCCGAACAGCGCGGCCTGCGGTCCCTTGATGACTTCGACACGCTCGACGAGGTCCATCGGGAACGAAAGGATGTTGTCCGAATACAGGATGCCGTCGACGAACATCGATGCGTTGCCTTCGCCGATGATGTTCGACATACCGCGAATCACCGGACGGTTGGCACCGCCCTGCGCGCCGTAACGGTTCGTTCGCTCGAACGAGAAGCCCGGCGTGAAGCGCGTTACATCGAACAGGTCGCGTCCACCGCGCTCGGTGATCTGCTCGCCGCTGAATGCCGCAATCGAGATCGGCACGTCCTGAGCGCGCTCGTCTTTCTTACGCGCCGAGACGACGATCTCTTCGATCTCGGCAAAGGCCGGCACGCTGGTGGCCGCGAAGGCCAAACCCGTGATGGCCAGGATCGCAGTGCGCGAACCGATTTTATGGATCATGGTCATGTCACTCCAAATCAAACTTACTTCGTCGATTGCGCGGCCAGCTGGCGCTTGAGATTCGCTACCAGCAGGCGTTCGTAGAAATCGCTGGCGTCGGCGGAAGCCGAATCGAGCAGCGTCGTCATTTCCCCAGTCGTGGCTCCGGGCTGGCAGCCACTGAATTTGCCCTTCAAGTACTCATCCACATACAGCACACGCGCGTGCTGACGCCCGTTGCGTGCGGCCTTCAGCCAGTACTGTTCGGCGATGCAGATGTCGTGCGGCACGCCGTCGCGCTTGCGATCGATGAACAGTCCGTACACGAACTGCGCCTGGCGATAACCGCCATCGGCCGCCTTCTTCAATTCCGGCGCGGCTTCGGCCCACTTGCCGCTGTACGCGAGCGAACGCGCGTACTGATAGCGAATGCGGTGGTTGTCCGGCTGTCTCTGCAGCTCGCGTCCACACTCGGCCACGGCCTTGGGAAGATTCACTTTGCTCGAGGGCACACCGACGCCAACGTGATCCGGATCATCGGGATGCGCAGCCAGCCGATCGCACTTCGTGATCGCATCGGGCGATGCGCCGATCGCCTGGAACGGCAACGCCGCAGTGATCGTCAGCGCCGCCATTAACGGGATGAACTTCATCGTCGAACCTCTTCTTGGAATCACCATCGCTTCGCCCCACTGGGAACTTCGCCGCGCTGCGCTTCGAGCTCCGGCGGCAGAATCGGGTCGTACTCCGGCCACCAGCGAAACGGCTTCACCGGATCGACGTAGTTGGTGGAGAGATTTCCGCCTTTGGTGCGGAAGAAATACAGATTGCCGGTCTGCGTCCCGTAGGGTCCGTGCGGCACATGCGGCGGACGCCAGAAGTACGCGCCCGGACGCATGATGCCGCGATCGCCGTGCACCTCTCCGCCGAGCAGATACATCTCCTCGACCGTGATGTGCACTTCCGATCGCTCCGCCCAACGCAACGGCAGCGTGCCGAGCAACCAGGTGGCATCCTGCGTAATCGGATCGAGATAGAGCATCTTGCGGCCGGCACCCGGCGGAAACTGCGGATGAAAGTTGCCGGTGTACGGCACCTGAAATCCGTCCTTGTGCAGCACCAGGCGTCGCTCATCGAACGCGATGGACTGCGTCGCCAACGCGGGGCGCGCCGAGAAGAACTCCAGCACGATCGCCCCGGTGCGTGAGCCCCAGGCGCCGGTTTCGTATCCGGCGGGAATGTGCGCATAAGCGAACTCGGAGTACTCGAGATCGCCGATCGCAAGCGATCCTTCGATCACCAGGAACTCATCGTCGACCGTCAGTGCGCCGCGCGGTGCACTGAAGCCCGGCGGGTACTTCACCAGCAAGCTGCAAGCGCCATCTTCGAAATCTTCCGAAAGCACTCTCACTTCGACGCCATCGCGGGTGGGGGTGGGA
>JAFAEQ010000023.1 GCA_023423935.1 Pseudomonadota bacterium
CGGGCGGCCGGGTGGTGCGGCCCGGCGCTCGCTCAAGCGAAGGCCGCGCTATAACCGATAACAACGAGGCTGAAGCTCCAAGAAATGCCCAGCAGCGCGCGATTCGAGACCGCAGTTCAACCCTGGAACGATCCGCAGGCAGTGCCCTATGTGCGGATCGAGCGAGTCGTGAAGAAGTTCGGCGACTTCACCGCCGTCAACGACGTCTCGCTCAAGATCTACAAGCGGGAGCTGTTCTGTCTGCTCGGCGGCTCCGGCTGCGGCAAGACGACGCTCTTGCGCATGCTTGCGGGCTTCGAAGAGCCGACCAGCGGCAAGATCTTCATCGACGGTGTCGACATGACGGGCATCCCGCCGTACGAGCGTCCCGTCAACATGATGTTTCAGTCCTACGCGCTGTTCCCGCACATGACGGTCGAACAGAACGTCGCGTTCGGGTTGAAGCAGGACGGTCTTCCGAAGGCCGAGATCGCAAGCCGCGTCGCCGACATGCTGAACCTCGTGCGACTCAGCCAGTTTGCGAAACGCAAGCCTCATCAGTTGTCCGGCGGCCAGCGCCAGCGAGTGGCCCTGGCCCGCTCGCTGGTGAAGCGTCCCAAGCTGCTGTTGCTCGATGAGCCCCTGGGCGCGCTCGACAAGAAGCTGCGCGAGCACACGCAGTTCGAGCTCGTGAATCTGCAGGAGCAGCTGGGTGTCACCTTCGTGGTCGTCACTCACGATCAGGAAGAGGCGATGACGTTGTCTTCGCGCATCGGCGTCATGAATGCCGGCGAGATTATCCAGGTCGGCACGCCGAAGGACATCTACGAGTACCCGAACAGCAAGTTCGTGGCCGAGTTCATCGGCAACGTGAACATGTTCCAGGGGCGCCTCATCGAAGACGAACCGGATCATGTGCGGCTCGACTGCGCGGATATCGGCGGCACGATTTTCGTGAGTCACGGCGTCAGCACCCCGCCCGATGCGACGCTCTGGGCCGCGATCCGGCCCGAGAAAATGCACATCTCCATCGAGCGTCCGGACCAGACGGATAACGTGACGCGGGGTGTGGTCAAGGAAATCGCCTATATGGGCGATCTGTCGATCTATCTGGTGCAGCTCGAAAGCGGCAAGATCGCTCGAGTCACCCAGCCCAATACCTATCGCCACGCCGAAGACTCGATCACCTGGGATCAGCAGGTCTTCCTGAGCTGGCATCCCTCGAGCCCCGTGGTAATCAGCGAATGATCGGGCGGTCGCAGCCGCCGCACAGTCATCGCCACAGTGCCGGCGCACAGTTGATCCTGCGAGTCCTCGAAAGTCTGCCGCCATATCGCTGGACGCGTGCGCGTCTGCTGCGCTGGGGCCTCACGGGTCGCACTGCCGTAATCGCGATCCCGTATCTGTGGCTGCTGCTGTTCTTCCTGGTGCCGTTCATCATCGTGCTCAAGATCGCGTTCTCCGAACCGCAGATCGCGATGCCGCCGTACCAGCCGCTGCTGCAGTGGTCGCAGGATCAGGTCGTCAACATCAAGCTGAGTCTCAAGAACTTCGCCTTCCTGTTCACCGATGCGTTGTACATCAAGGCCTATCTGAACTCGCTGCGCATCGCCGCGATCTCGACCTTGCTGTGTCTGTTGATCGGTTATCCGATCGCCTACGCCATCGCGCGTGCGGAGTCGACCTGGCGCAACGTGCTGCTGATGATGATCATCCTGCCGTTCTGGACGTCGTTCCTGCTGCGCGTCTATGCATGGATCGGCATCCTCAAGAACAACGGACTCATCAATAATTTCCTGATGTGGCTGGGCGTCATCGATCAGCCGATCGTGATGTTGCAGACGGAGTTCGCGATCTACATCGGCATCGTGTATTCGTACCTGCCGTTCATGATCCTGCCGCTGTATTCGAACCTGGAAAAGCTGGATCTGACCTTGCTCGAGGCCGCGGCCGACCTCGGTTGTCGGCCTTTGAAGGCGTTTCTCACGATCACGCTGCCGCTGTCGATGCCCGGCATCGTTGCGGGATCGATGCTCGTGTTCATCCCCGCGGTCGGCGAGTTCGTGATTCCCGAGCTGCTGGGTCCAGCCGGAACCTTGATGATCGGCAAGACTCTGTGGGTCCAGTTCTTCACCGCGCGTAACTGGCCGCTCGCAAGCGCGGTGGCGATCGCGCTGCTCCTGCTGCTCGTGATCCCGATCGTGATGCTTCAACGTGCGCAGAATGCCGAGGCACGCGGGGCGCAACGATGAGTCGCCGGTCCTCGACGTTCCGCATCAGTGCGCTGGTGTTCGGTTTTGCGTTTCTCTATATCCCGATCCTTTCGCTCATCGTTTACTCGTTCAACAAGTCGCGCCTGGTGACGGTCTGGGGCGGCTTCTCGACCCAGTGGTATGGGCGGCTGTTCCGCAACGAGCAGATTCTCAGTGCTGCCTGGCTTTCACTGAAGATTGCTGCCATCAATGCGACGGGCGCTGTCGTGCTGGGTACGCTGGCGGGCCTTGCGCTCGCGCGCTTCGGAAAGTTTCGTAACCGTACGCTGCTGTCTGGAATGACGACTGCGCCGCTCGTGATGCCCGAAGTGATCACGGGTCTGTCGTTGCTGCTGCTGTTCGTCGCCATGGAGCAACTGCTGGGCTGGCCGCAGGGTCGAGGCGTGACGACGATCACCATCGCACACATGACGCTCACGATGGCGTATGTGACCGTGATCGTGCAGTCGCGTCTGTCTCAGCTCGACGATTCGCTCGAAGAGGCGGCCATGGACCTGGGTGCACGGCCTGCCAAGATCTTCCTGGTGATCACATTGCCGATCATCGCGCCTGCACTGGTTTCGGGCTGGCTACTCGCCTTCACCATCTCGCTCGATGATCTGGTGATCGCGAGTTTCGTGTCCGGGCCAGGCTCGAGCACGCTGCCGATGGTGATCTTCTCGAAAGTTCGGCTCGGCGTGAGCCCCGATATCAACGCGCTCGCATCGATCATGGTGTTGATCGTGACCATCGGCGTCGTGATCGCCGGCGTGCTGATGCAGCGTCAGGAGAAGCGACGCCAGCGCGATATGCAGATGGCCGCGGGAAGCAAGTAGCTGCGCGAGTGATGAGTGATGCGTGATGAGGAGCGGCGTTTTCCGCCATTGCTCATTGCTCATTACTCATTGCTAGTTTTCTTCACTAATTTTCTTCAGACGTTCCGTTGCCGCGACGAGTGTCGCGTCCTGTTTGGCGAAGCAGAAGCGCACTACCTGTAGCTTCGGCGGTGTCTGATAGAACACGGACACCGGAATCGACGCCACGCCGATGTCAGTCAGCAGCCGGTCCGCGAACGCGGTGTCCGATTCGTCGCTGATCTCGCTGAAATCCAGCAGCTGAAAGTAGGTGCCGGGGGAGGGTATCCAGCGAAAGGGCGACCCTGACAGCTGGCGCAGGAACAGGTCGCGCTTGCGTTGATAGAACGAGGCGAGCTGGTCGTTGTGTTCGGGCTCCCGCTTCAGGAATTCTGCGATGGCGAGCTGCAAGGGGGTCGCGATCGAGAACGTGTTGAACTGATGAACGCGGCGAATTTCCCGCGTGAGCGCGGGCGGTGCGACGGCATAGCCCACGCGCCAGCCGGTGGCGTGCATGGTCTTGCCGAACGAAAAGCACACGACACCTCGCTCGTAGAGCTCATCGTGGCCGACGACACTCGCGTGCTTTTCGCCGTCGTACACCATGTGCTCGTAGACCTCGTCCGACAGGACCATCGCCTCCGTGGGGCGCAGGATGTCCGCAAGCTGATCCAGATCGCTGCGCGAGAGCGTCATGCCGGTGGGATTGTGTGGCGTGTTGATCATGACCAGTCGCAGTCGCGGCGTGACGGTTTCCCGAACCCGCTGCCAATCGATCCGGAAATGCGGCGGCTCGAGCGGAATGTGAATCGGTGTGCCGCCCGCGAGAATGACGGCCGGTGCGTACGAGTCGTAGGAAGGGTCGAACAGAATCACTTCATCGCCCGGATGCACCAGCGCGCTGACCGCCGAGAAAATGGCTTCCGTCGCGCCCAGCGTGATGGTGATTTCGGCTTCGGGATCGGGCGTGCGCCCATAGCTTCGCCCGAGTTTCAGGGCGATCTGCTGACGCAGCGCGGGCTCGCCGGTCATCGGCGCGTACTGGTTGTGGCCGGCAGCGGTGAATTCAGCGAGCAGCCGTTTGAGCAGGTCCGGAGAATCGAAATCCGGAAATCCCTGCGCGAGATGGATGGCGCCGAGCTCGCGCGCACGCTGTGTCACGACCGTGAAGATCGTGGTGCCGACGTGGGGAAGTTTCGATCGGATTTTCATAATGCGTACGCTTCCGGCCAAGCCTAGCAAAGGATCTTCGTCACGCGCCAACCGCCGGCTGTTGAGTTCGTCCTCGGCTTTGCGCAAGCTCCTGCTTCATTCCCAGGTCATGCCGTGCTCACGATGAAACCGCTACTGACTGTTTCGCTCGTCCAGGCCGAGCTCGATTGGCACGATCCGGCGGCAAACCGGGCTCGGTTCGACCGTCTGCTCGCACCGCTCGCCGGCCGCTCCGATCTGATCGTCCTGCCGGAGATGTTCAGCACCGGCTTCACCATGGAGCCGGAGAAAGTGGCGGAGCCCGTCGAAGGTCCGACGACCCAATGGTTGCGCGAGCGCGCGCAAGCCCTGAATGCGGTGGTGACGGGCAGCGTCGTCACGGTCGAGCACGATCGTTACTGGAATCGTCTGATCTGGATGCGCCCTGACGGCACATTCGAGACCTACGACAAGCGACATCTGTTCCGCATGGCCGGCGAGCACGAGCACTATGCCGATGGCAAGCGACGGCTGGTCGTCGAGCTTGCCGGCTGGAACCTGTGTCCGTTCGTTTGCTACGACTTGCGATTTCCAATCTGGAGCCGCAATCGCATCAAGGGCGAGGGCGCTTACGATGCGTTGATCTATGTGGCCAACTGGCCCGAGCGCCGCCGCTACGCATGGCAGACGTTGCTGCGTGCGCGCGCAATCGAGAACCTGAGCTATTGCATCGGCGTCAACCGGGTCGGCCGCGACGGCAAGGAGATCGACTATTGCGGCGACAGCACGGCGATCGACTTTCTCGGGCGCGAGCTGATACCGGACATGAAAGGCGAGAGCGTGTCGACGGTTACGCTGGATCGCGAAGCCCTGACGACGTTTCGCGAAAGATTCCCTGCTTACCTCGATGCCGACGAGTTCGCGCTCCAGCTCTGACCGGTGCGTCAGCCTCGAACGCGCCGCCGAGTAAGGATGCGGCGCGGCAGATCGCCGTCAATTGTCGCTGTCCGGGCTTCGCCTTCCCTGACGCGGAAGGGTCACTCTCGCTTCGAGTCCGCTGCGATCCGTGCGGTTGCGCAGTGTGATCGCGCCGCCGTGTGCCTGGATGATGTCGCGGGCGATGCTGAGGCCGAGTCCGGTGCCGCCGGTGTCGCGGTTGCGTGAGGACTCGACGCGATAGAACGGTTCGAAGACGCGCTCGAGCTCTTCCTCGGGAAGGCCCGGGCCCTCGTCCGCGATCGTAATCACCAGCTCATCGCCATCTTCGATGCGTGCGACGGCGGTATCGCCGTACTTGATCGCGTTGTGCAGCAGGTTCGACAGGCCACGCTTCAACTGCTGCTCCTTCGCGAGGATCGGCGCATTGGAATGCCCCTCGATCGCGATCGTGCCGCCGAGCTCTGCAAACTCCTGCTGCAGTGAGGCGAGCAGATCATCGACGATGACCTGCCTGCTGGGCTCCTCGTCATTCAATCCTTTGAACATGTTGAGCGCGCCGGTGACCATGCGGCTCATCTCATCGATATCGGCCACGAACCGCTCCTGCGTCTCGCCTTCCTCAAGGGACTCGGCGCGCAGGCGCAGACGGGTGAGCGGCGTGCGCAGATCGTGCGACATCGCGGCCAGCACGCGCGTGCGGCTGTCGAGGTATCGGTGCAGCCGCTCCTGCATCGTGTTGAAGGCGTGCGTCGCATCGCGCAGCTCGCGGGCACCGACTTCCGGCAAAGGCGGATGGCTCTCGCCGCGGCCGATCGCATCAGCGGCGCGCGCAAGCTCCGATAACGGTCGTGTCACGCTGCGGGTGACGAAATACAGCGCGATCGCGAGAAGCAGCGTGAGCAGGCCGAGATTGATGAAGATCTGTTTGGGCAGTGCAGGTCCCGGCTGCGGAGCGAGCGTGCGAAACAGGAAGACATCGCCATCGGGCACCTTGACCGCTACATCGATCAGATTGAGCGTCGCCATCGAATTCGGCGGCCGGGCATCGGCGCGGTAGTTGCCCGAGACAGGAATGGCTTCACGAAAACGGCCGCGTGCCGGCGCGATCGTCACTGAGTACTTGGGGCCGAGCTGTGCGCGGATTTTTTCGCCGAACGCACGCTGGACGCGTTCGAGATCGGCGCGTGCGTGCTTGGAGAGTGCAGGTCGGGGTCGCTCGAACAGACGCTGCTCGGTTCGATATTCCTCCAGGCGCTCTTGACGTTCGCCGGGCTCGAGATGAGCAAGCTCCTTGCTTGCAGTGGCGATGTTGTCTGCCGCGCTCCAGGCGCCGCTCGTCCAGAACGCGAGCTCGCGACGCTCGTGCACGATGAGTAGCGCGATGCCGATGAGCGTGACGCCGACAGCGGCGAGCAGGCCCGCCAGCAGCCGGGTGAACAGCGATTGCGGCAGCGGCAACTTCATGCTGCGTCGTCCGTGCCCGTTTCCTGCTGCACTTCCACGCCGATCAGATAGCCCTCGCCATAGATCGTCTTGATGATCTGCGGCGAGCGGCCGCCATCGCCCAGCGCCTGGCGCAACCGGCTGATCCGCACATCGATGCTGCGATCGAACGGATCGATATCGCGCCCGCGCGTGAGCTCGGCGAGCTGCACGCGGCTCAGGACCCGATTCGGATGCGCGAGCAGCACGCTCAGCAGTCGGAACTCCGCGCCTGTGAGCGGCACGGCCGTGCCGTTCTCGTGCGAAAGCGTGCGGGAGATGACATCCAGTCGCCAGCCGGCGAAGCGATAAGCCTTCACCTCGTTCGGCAGAGGATCGCGCGGCGCATGCGCTGCGCGTCGCAGCACGGCACGAATACGCACCAGCAGCTCGCGTGGATTGAAGGGCTTCGACAGATAGTCGTCCGCGCCGACTTCCATGCCTACGATGCGATCGATGTCTTCGCCGAGTGCGGTGAGCATGATGATCGGCACCTGGGACTTGGTGCGGATCTCCTTGCACAGGGTCAGGCCATCGTCTCCGGGCAGCATCAGATCGAGCACGATCAGATCGACGTGCGTGTGCTCGAGCGTGCGGCGCAAGGCCTTGCCTTCGGCGACTGCCGTGGTCTTGAACCCGTTCTTTTCGAGATAGTCGCACAGCAGGCTGCGTATCTCGCGGTCGTCATCGACGACCAGAATATGGGGTCGTTCGGTCATGGGGCTTTTATAGCAGAGCCGGGCGGACTGCGATTTTCCCGACTGCCCGGATTTGTAAGCAACTGTTGCCGACGCCGCGTCCTGTCGAAATTTTCAGGAGCCGCGACGCGCCTCCAGCGCCTCCCAGCGATCGAACTTCTGCAGCAGTTCCGCTTCGATCGCCTCGAGCCGTTGTCGGTCGGCCTTGATCTGCTCGGGACCTTGCCGGTGATAGTCGGGACCGCTCATTGCCTGCGTCAGTGCCTGTTGCTGCTGCTCGAGCGCTTCGATCTCCTTGGGTAGCAGCTCGAGCTCGCGATTTTCCTTGTAGCTCAGCTTGGCGGCTGGCGCCGGCTTGATCTCGGGCTTCGGCTCGACCTTCACTTTCGGTGCCTGAGTGGGTGGCGGCGCTTTGCGTTGCGCAAGCCAGTCGGAATAGCCGCCTACATATTCCTGCCAATGACCATTGCCCTCCGCGACGAGCGTTTGCGTCACGACGTTGTCCAGGAACGCGCGATCGTGACTGACGAGCAGCAAGGTGCCGGGGTACGTTTGCAGCGTCGACTCGAGCAGTTCGAGAGACTCGATGTCGAGATCGTTCGTGGGCTCGTCCATGACGAGCACATTGGCAGGACGTGCGAACTGGCGCGCCAGCAGCAGTCGATTGCGTTCGCCGCCCGACAATGCCTTCACCGGAGAGTTCGCGCGCTGTGCGGGAAACAGAAAATCCTGAAGATAGGTCATCACATGCTTGCGCTCGGTGCCGATCTCGATCCAGTCGGAGCCGGGGCTGATGGTTTCGGCCACGGACTTTTCAGGATCGAGCTGTTCGCGCATCTGATCGAAGTACGCCACCTGCAAATTGGTGCCGAGACGGATGTTGCCCGCGTCGGGCTCGAGCCGTCCGAGGATCAGCTTGATCAGAGTCGACTTGCCCGCGCCGTTCGGGCCGATCAGTCCGAGGCGGTCGCCACGCTGAATGCGCAGCGACAGGTCGCGAACGATCAGCCGATCGCCGAACTGCTTGCGTACGTTCTCGAGCTCGGCGACCAGCTTGCCGGAGCGCTCGCCCGAATCGAGCGTGAGCTTGACGTTGCCCATCCGTTCGCGTCGTGCAGCGCGCTCGTCACGCAGAGCCTCCAGCCGGCGCACGCGTCCTTCGTTGCGAGTGCGTCGCGCTTCGATCCCTCTGCGGATCCAGACTTCTTCCTGAGCCCAGAACTTGTCGAACTTGCGATTGACCACCTCTTCGGCGGCCAGCTGTTCGCTCTTGCGTGTTTCGTACGCACCGAAGTTGCCGGGATAGGAGCGCAGCAGTCCGCGATCGAGCTCGACGATGCGCGTCACTACTCGATCGAGAAAGGCACGATCGTGGGTGATCACGATGCTCGTGGGGCCCTTGATGAGCAGGTCCTCGAGTGCGGTGATGCCGTCGATGTCCAGATGATTGGTTGGCTCGTCGAGCAGCAGCAACTGAGGTTGCATGGCGAGTGCGAGCGCGAGCGCAGCACGTTTGCGCTCGCCACCCGAGGTGGTGTCCGGCGCACGATCGTGAGCGACATTGAATCGATGCAGGAACTCATCGAGCCGCGCTTCGGTGCGCCAGCGTTCGCGCTCGTCGCGAATGTGCTCGAAGCGACCACGGATCACGAGGCTTTCGCGCAGCGTGCTCGCGATGGGCAGGTCCGGCTCCTGCTCGACCATGATGATGTGCAGGCCGTCCTGCATCGACAACTCGCCGTCGTCGAGCGATTGAAGACGCGCAATCACTTTCAGGAGCGATGATTTGCCCGTGCCATTACGGCCGATCAGTCCGATGCGCTCGCCCTCCTGGACTGCAAGGTTGGCGCGATCGAGAAGCGGGTGCAGGCCGTAGGCGAGCTCGGCGTTGCGCAAAGTGAGCAGAGGCATGGGATCAGTGAGTGATGCCAGTGACGGCGGTGGTGGGCGGAACGGGGCCGCATTGTCGCTGAAGCGGGTCGCCTGGCGATAGCGAGAATCAGAAGGGAGGCAAGAATGCGCCAGAAATCGCACGTTTGCGGCGCGCGAAAAACTTTATGAGGCTGGCGCAACCTTTCGCGCAACGGCTGCATCTCAAAGCCACCTGCAACGACCTTGAACCTTCGAAAACACCTGAAAGGAGAATGCCATGAATACTTTGTACACCCTGAGCCAGAATGCACAGCGCGCCGTCTGCCTGTTCTTCGCTGCCGTGATCGTTGCGAGCTCGCTGAGTCTCGGTGCGGTCGGTACGCAAGTCGCTTTCGAGCACGCCGCGTCCATGGCGGTCCGTTGATTCGTGCGCCAGCGGCTCGCAAGGATCGGAGCCGGACTTGAACTGTCGAGTGCTCGCGCAAGCGCTCTGATTCGATAGCTCAAGTCCGGTTCCGGGAACGAACGGCGGTGAGATGATTTTCGCCGCCGTTGCCGCGTGCGTCATTCGAGCTGCGATCAGTGTTCCTGATTCAGCATGCGATCGGCCGCGAGCACCAGCAGCAGATAGTCCGTCGTGCCGCGGCCCAGCACGTACTCGGTCTGCTGCCAGAAGAAAGGCCAGCGCTTGAGCTCCGGAAAATCGGGTCGGATCAACGCCGTCCCTGACGCGCTGCCGCCGGGGATATGCGACCAGTCCGCACGATTGAAACCATACGCCGTGAGCAGCGAGTTTGCTCCGACGCCCGACACGAACGATGCCGTATTCGAGCCGGGATGTACGCCGAGGATGAAGCTGAGCGCTTCGAGCGCATAGGTGTTCGGGAACAGGTCGGGGAACGACAGATGCAGCATCCATTGATCGAACCCGAACTGCTGGATCGTCCAGCCTGCGCCCCAGATGTCCGGCTTGTAAGGAACACCGTACGGCGTTTCCTTGGCCAGCGTATCGACCTTCTGCCGATAGCTGCGCACCGCGTCACGCAGTGTCTTCGTGTAAGCAGAGTCGTTCACCAAAGGCACGGTGCGTCCGACGATCCAGCCCACGCGATCGATCTTTTCCGCGATGCCTTTGCGCTGCTCGCGCAGGAACTTCGCGTACTTCGGATCTTTCGTCGTGATGAGCAGCTCAGCGGCCGCACCCACGCGCATCATCGGATCTTTCGGCTGAGTGCGGTCCCATAGGGCGACTGCGACGTCGAGACATTCGCGGCTCAGCTCATCGTTGTAGCCCTTCAGTGCACGCGATGCTGCGGCCAGGGCAGCGGCGACGTTGAGCTCGCGCGGCGGATTGTCTTCAGTGAAGACCCAACGATCATCCGGCGAGCCCGGCAGCCCGACGGGCGGTGCGCTTGCTTCCGGCGTCTTCTTCGGATCGAACACGACGTTGTCGGTCATGTTCGCGCCGTCGCCCAGGAACACATACTGACGCAGGGTTGGCTCGATGATGCCGCGATACAAGCGACCGAGCGAACGATAGCCGCCGACGACGCTCAGCACGCCGTGCTCGATCTGCTGCAGAACATCCGGTTTGCCGTCCGGCTGGCGGATCTCGGTCACCAGCGTTTTCTGATCGATGCTCGTGTTGTCGTAGTCGACGTGGAAAAGCTCCCACGCGAGCGCCAGGCCATGGATCGTGTCCGCCTGCGATTCCACGCGCAGATCCCAGTCGCCAGCGTCATGCCATCCGCCGCGATTCAGTCCGGCGATGGGTTCTCCACTCGTGAATTTCGTCAGCGTCGAGGGCCCCTGCAGATAACCGTCGAAATGATTGTGCGAGACGGGTGACATGCGCGCGTCGTCGAGATGGCAGGCGCCATGCCACAGACGATATTTCTCCTGTACGCGCATGTGGCACATCTGTGCCGGCAGGAAATACTCGAGCGTCGGCTGCCACACTTCCCGCGTGAACACGTCGCGATGAATGCGGAAAGGCTGGGTGGTCTGATCGCCGTACCGCACGATGTACATGCCGGGCGTCTTGACGTCGCTGAAGTCGAGTCGCGCGTACTGATAGCGAAGGAAGCGTCCCCATTCTTCGGGTTTGCGATCGATGATCGTCGTGAATGTGCCATCGGCTTCCACGCGTTGCAGTCTGACGTTCTCGCGCCGGGAATCACGGCGATCCAATTCGATCACGATCTGCTTGGGCTGATCGGGGTGATAGCCCACCTGCGAAACCTGTACGACCGGGGAACGAATCCAGCCTTCGAGCGCATTGGGCTTGATGCGCCACTCGATGGCATTCGTCGTCGACTCTGCAGGGGCGAGTGCACGCACGACGAACCAGCCGTTGTTGTGATTGCCGCGGCCATCGTGCAGCTCGAGCTCGCCGCCGCGAAGCGATTCGATCGTGAGGTGATAGAGCGATGACTCCGGTGCCACATCGAGTCGCTTGCCGCGCGCAAGCGGTGTGAGCTCGTAGTCTCCCTGTGCGTCGATCTTGCCCGGCCCGCTCGGCTGCTGCGCGAAAACGCCTGTCGTGTCGCCAAGATGATAGGAACGGCCGAAGTACAGGCCAGGGAAGAGTTCGAGATTGAATCCCACCTTGCCGACCCACTCCGCGGGAACCGGCTGATCGAAATCGACCGTGATGCGAATCGCATCGCCCTCCGGCACCGCGCGCACGGTGTAGCCGAGCTTCAGATCCGGATAGATGATCGGATTGAAGCCTTTGCGATCGCGATCCGGATCGGGATACGACAGATGCGTCGTGATCTGTTGCTTCGCCTGATCGACATTACGTGAACCGGGTTTCGGGATCGGCGACCACTGACCCGGCGCGGGCTCGAGCCGCACATCGCCGTTGGAAGCGACGCGTTCATCGTGCATCAGAATGCTGAGGCCGCCCTGATGTCCCTCGGGGTAGTAGTCCTGACCGACCATGACATCGATGCCGGGCCGCTCGAAATAACCCTGATCGTTGAGCTTGAAATTCTCCGCGGCGGAGCCGAGTGCAGGACAGAGCAGAATCAAAGGTACCAAGCCACGCATGTTTTCCTTCCCCCTCGTCGTTCTCTTGTTCCGGCATAGCGGCATGCGATGCGAGGCAGCCTGCTGCAGCGTCCGGCAAAGATAGAGGACAGCGGTGGACACGTCGAGCCGACAAGGCGCGCTCCGTGCGTGTGAGGGGTGGTACGCAAGCGAGCTTCCAAGGTGCCTGCTGCCTTGAGCGCACGACCTGGACGCGAGGCGTGGGTTCGGGGCGCGGGATCAGGGAGACGCTGCTTGCGTCAGCAATTCATCACTTTCATCACTCCATCACTTCCATCACCCCGCCCATTCCCTCCGTCATCGGACTTGAGCTTACGGCGCTGCGCCGTCACCCTTGTCTCGGTCACGAAGAGTTTCGACTATGAGAATCGCAAAGCCCATTTTGTTGGTAACGACGCCCATTGGCTTGGCCTGGGGCTTGTATGAAGGCTATCGGCTTGCCGGCGGACTGGTTTTTCTGCTCGCTGCGCTGATCGGCGTGATCGGCATCGCGATGATCACGGTCGTTCGCACCATTCGTCGCGAGCGGCGCGAGGAAGAAGAGCGCGAGCGATCCGATCCCAAAGGCGGATCCTGACCGTTGTTCGAAATCAGGGGTGCCCTGAGGGCGGAACGCGACTTATAGTTGAGGTGTTGTATTGCATCCTTTCGGATCGTGTCGGAGAACTCTCATGCGTGCATCGAATGTCATCCTGTCCCTGGCGGTAGCCGCGGTGTTCCAGATTCCACTGGGGGCCCTGGCTGCTGAAAGCGCAACGACGAAGCAGGCGGCTCCGAAGAGCGCCCAGGCGGAGCTCAAGGCCACGCCGGGCAATGGTGTGTCCGGTACGTTGACCTTCGATGCGGAAGGTACCGGCGTGCGTTTGACCGGTTCCGTCAAAGGTCTGGAGCCGAACAGCACGCATGGATTCCATGTGCACGAGAAGGGCGATTGCAGCGCGCCGGACGCAAGCAGCGCGGGCGGTCACTACAATCCGACGTCGCATGCTCATGGCGATCCGAAAGGCACCGAGCATCATCTGGGCGACATACCCAATCTGGTGGCCGACGGCACCGGAACCGCGACGCTCGACGTGGTGGTGAAGAATGCGACGCTGCGAACCGGCGAACCGAGCGATCTGGTTGGCAAGGCCGTGATCGTTCACGCCGGCCCCGACGATTACAAATCACAGCCGGCGGGCAACTCCGGCGCGCGCATTGCCTGCGGCATCATCAAGTGATCGCAGGCTGAGACACAGGGACAAGGATCGAAAGGACGACAATGACCGCAGCGCTTCTGGCGTTTTTGCATCACATTGCAGCCTTTCTGATCTTCGGCACGTTGATCGCGGAGCTCGTCCTCATCAAGGGCGAGCTCACCGCGACTTCGGCCCGGTCCGTCCTGCGGATGGACGCGGCCTATGGCATCAGCGCGATGTTGCTGATCATCGTGGGCCTGGTGCGAGTCTTCTATACGGAGAAGGGCGCGACGTATTACTTTGGCAGCGCGCCCTTTCTCATCAAGATCAGCCTGTTCGTGATCGTGGGCCTGCTCTCCATCGGGCCGACACGCGAATTCCTGTCCTGGCGCGCGGCCCTGCGTGCAAACGAAGTGCCGCGCATCACGGATGAAAAGCGAAGCGCGGTGCGACGGAACATTCACATCGAGTTGACGCTGCTCGTCATCATCATGCTGTGTGCTGCGCTCATGGCTCGCGGCATCGGCTTCTTCGGTTGATGGCGCGCGCCCTCGGCTTTCCTGGAACTGGCGCTTGATCGCATCAGCGCCGGCTGCGCCGCAGCGATCGTTCGCCGCCCTGCATCACCCGGGGTATCGCGCGTATTTCCTGAGCATGGCCGCCGCCATGATGGCGGACAGCATCGAACATGTCATCAGCTACAAGGTCATGTTCGACCAGTTTCATTCGCCGACGCTCGCCGGCTTCGCGGTGATTTCGCACTGGTTGCCTTTTCTGCTGCTCTCGATTCATTCCGGAGCGCTCGCCGACCGCTTCGACCCGCGACGTCTGATCCAGATCGGCATGGTGTTGTTCATGCTGGTGTCGATCGCCTGGGGCGTTCTGTTCATCACCGGCACCCTCGAGGAATGGCATGCCCGGGTGCTGCTGGTGCTGCACGGATGCGCGGGCGTGTTGTGGAGCCCTTCATCGCAGTTGCTGTTGCAGTACATCGTGCCGCGCGAGCAGTTGCAGAGCGCAGTCCGGCTGAACGCCACTTCGCGCTATCTCGGATTGCTGCTCGGGCCTGCGGTCGGCGGCGGCATTCTGCTGTTGATGGGGCCTTCGTACGGCATCCTGTTCAACGCCCTGCTGTACGTGCCGACGATCCTGTGGCTCTGGCGCGCGCCTTACGGTCCCAGGTTCAGCAGTCAGCCCAGGCCCGCGCGTGCGCTCAAGGGTTTGCAGGATGTGCTGTCCACGCTGCGCTGCGTGCGTGCGGATCGAACGCTGCTGTCGATGACGCTGCTTGCCGGCTGTGCATCGATGTTCATCGGCAACTCGTATCAGGCCCAGATGCCGGGCTTTGCGAACGATCTGGGGCATCACGATGCCGATCTGTCCTACAGCCTGCTGCTCGCGGCCGATGCGGCCGGCGCGCTGAGTGCGGCATTGATCCTCGAAGGACGCGGACTGTTGCAGGCCAATCCGCGCACGGCCTTCGTTCTGGCGATGCTCTGGTGCGTGGCGCTTGGCTCCTTTGCCGTTTCTCATGCGTATGTGTTATCGATGGCGCTGCTGTTCGTGGCCGGATTCGTGGAACTGTCGTTCAGCTCCATGGCGCAGACGCTGGTACAGCTCAGGGCGCCGGCCGAGATCCGTGGACGAGTGATTGGCGTCTATTCCATGTCCGCGTTGGGGATGCGCACGTTCAGCGGGTTCACGGTCGGATTGGCCGGAGGACTGGTGGGCATTCACTATTCGCTGGCGGTGAGTGCGGGTGCGCTGCTGATGATTTTTCTGGGTCTGTTCATGTTCAGCTTGCGCGCGTCAGAGGCCGCATCGGTGCCGGCGGGCAAGGGCTAGCGCGAACGCCCATCCGCATCGACGACTGATAAGATTTCGATGCATCACTGATACCCAGGGGGGGGGCAATGAAGAAGTCGCTGATCGCTTCGCTCGGCATGACCGCAGTGCTGGCCGGCATGGTGTGCGGCTCTTCCGCGATCGCGGCGGAGCGGGGCTTCTATGTGGGCCTCAACTATGGACAGCTCAAGAAAGACTCCGAGCAGACGTTCTACGATAACGAGGCTTACTTCGACATCTTCAGGGTGATCGGCTTCGAGCCCGTGACGGTGCAGACGTCGCTCGACACCAAGGACTCCACGTACGGCTTCTTTGGCGGCTGGCGCATGAGCGAGTACCTGGCGATCGAAGGCGGTTTCGTCGACACCGGCGAAGTCCGGTACCGTAATTTCGCGACCGGCATCAGCCATCGACGCGATGAGCTCCTGGAGGACGAAACCATCGATCATTCCGAGGATTCCGAGGAAAGCTGGCAAGCGGGCGTGCGGACCCGATCGAAATCGATGGCGATCAGTGCGCTCGGGATCTATCCGATGACGTATCGCTCAGAGGCGTTCGTTCGCGCCGGCGTGATGGTGTCCAGCAACGACTTCGTGCTGAGTCTCAAGGACGACACGGGTTCCCAGAGTGTGCGGTCGCAATCGAAAACGTCGTTCGATCCGGTCGTCGGTCTGGGCTTCGGATACACGTTCGCCGAGATCTACATGCTGCGGGTCGAGTACCAGAGAATCTTCGATCAGGGCTACAAGGACTTCGATGAAGCCGACGCGGATCTTTTCAGCATCGGCGTCACCGTGACGTTCTGAGATTCGCCGATCGGCCGCCGACGATGACCTCGAGCGGCCGATGCATGCCGATCGTCGCGCAGATCTGGACCGGATCCGTAAATGACCAGCGCACGAGATCCGCGCGCTGCCCCACGCGCAGCGAGCCGCGGCTAGAGCTCAAGCCCAAGGCGCGAGCCGCATTCTGCGTGACGCCCAACCACGCTTCCTCGGGCGACAGCCCGAACAGCACGCACGCCATGTTCATGGCGAGATGCAGCGAGGCGAACGGCGCCGTGCCCGGATTGCAATCGCTCGACACTGCCATCGGAACCTGAAGCTCGCGCAGCCTGCGCACGGGAGGCTGCTGCTTCTCGCGAAGATAGTAGAACGCAAGCGGCAAGAGGCCGGCGACGGTGCCCGCGCTCGACATCTGCCGAAGCGACTGCTCGGATGCGAATTCCAGATGATCAGCACTCAGCGCCGAGAAACGCGCGGCAAGAGCTCCGCCGGCATTGTCGTTGAGTTGATCGGCATGCAGTCGCAGCGGCAGATTCAATGTACGTGCCGTCTCGAAAATGCGCGCGGTCTGTGCTTCGCTGAACGCAATGCTTTCGTGAAACACATCGACCGCATCGATCAATCCTTCCTCCGAGAGCCGCGGCAGCATCTCTCCCGTCACGAGATCGACATAAGCGTCGGAGCGGCCCGCGAACTCGGGTGGCAGTGCATGCGCGCCCAGGAACGTGTTGATCACTTCGATGCCGAGCGTGTCTTTGATGCTACGCGCGACGCGCAGCATTTTCCTTTCGGTGTGCAGATCCAGGCCGTACCCGGATTTCACTTCGAGCGTCGTGACGCCTTCATCCACGAAGGCCTGCGCGCGCGGCAGCGATTGTTCGAGCAGCTCGTCTTCGGATGCGGCACGCGTGGCGCGCATGGTGCTCAGAATCCCGCCGCCGTCCCGCGCAATCTGTTCGTAGCTGACGCCTGCGAGCCGTGCCGCGAATTCGTTCGAGCGATCGCCGGCATATATCAGGTGCGTATGACATTCGATGAGTCCGGGCGTGATCCAGCTTCCCGTCGCGTCGATGACCGAATTCGCACGCCAGCCGATGGCATCGAGCTGTTCGCGCGGGCCGATCCACGCGATGTGTCCGTCGCGAATCGCAATCGCGGCATTCCGCTGTACGCCGAGAGCGGGCCCCGTCATCGTTGCGAGGTCCACGCCGATCCAGAGGCGATCCCAGTGCGGGTCCGAGGGCAGATCAGTGCTCGAGTGAGTCATCACGCGGTCTGTGCGAGATCAGATGAGCGGAGCATATACTCGCCGCATGCTGCAGCCGACTCGATATCGCTTTTCCCGGGCGCTCCTCGCGCACGGCTGGCGGCAGAATGTCGTCATCACGATCGAAGGCGGGGTCATCACCGGCATCGACGACGATGCGGGCGAGGCTATTGCTGTGATCGGGGCTGCCGTTCCCGGTATGCCGAACGTACACAGTCATGCATTTCAGCGTGCAATGACTGGGCTTGCCGAGGCGCGTAGCAGCACCACCGACAGCTTCTGGACCTGGCGCGAGACCATGTATGGCCTTGCACAGCGCATGACGCCGGAACTGCTCAATACCGTAGCCGCGCAGCTGTATGTCGAGATGCTGAAAGCGGGCTACACCCGCGTGTGCGAGTTTCATTACCTGCATCATCGTCCGGACGGTACGCGCTACGAAGATAAGGCCATCATGTCGCGTGCGTTGTTGGATGCAGCATCGAGTGCCGGCATCGGGATGACCTTGTTGCCCACGCTGTATCAGACCTCCGGCTTTGGCGGACAACCTCCCACCGAGCGGCAGCGGCAATTCGTCATGAGTACCGAAGAGTTCGTGCAACTCTTCGAAACGCTGCATGCCGCACGAGCGTCAGCGGACATCGGCGTCGCAATTCATAGCCTGCGAGCGGTTTCACCCGACGCACTCGCGCAGCTGCTTGCGTCCTCCTCGATCGAGACGTGCGCCGGCGTTCATATTCATATCGCCGAACAACAGCGCGAAGTCGACGAATGCGTGCGTCAGTTCGGACAGCGACCGATTGAATGGCTGCTCGCGCATGTGTCCGTCGATGATCGCTGGTGTCTGGTGCATGCGACCCATGCATCGGCGGCGGAGCTGGGTGCGCTGGCGACAAGCGGCGCGATTGCGGGGTTGTGTCCCAGCACTGAAGCCAATCTCGGCGATGGAGTGTTTGCACTGCCGCAGTATCTGGAGCAGGGCGGAAAATTCGCCATCGGTTCGGACAGCCACATCAGCGTGTCGCCCGCGGAAGAACTGCGCTGGCTCGAGTATCAGGCGCGACTCACGCGTCATGAACGCAATGTCCTTGCGACTGCGGATCGATCGAGCGGCGCGCGCTTGTGGACGCACGCATGCCGCTTTGGCGCACAGGCCGCCGGGATTGCTGCTGGAGCGCTCGCGCCTGGGCTCCGAGCCGATCTGATCGTGCTCGACACCGAGAGCGCAGCGCTCATCGGCCGCAGCGACGATGCGCTCCTGGATACATTCGTCTTCGCGGGTCTGCCGAGTCCCGTGCGCGATGTCATGGTGAACGGGCGATGGGTGGTACAGGATGGCCACCATTTCGCCGAAGCGACCATCGCGGCCGCCTTTCGTCGCGCGATGCGTCAGCTGTTTTCCTGAGTCTTGCCATACAACGGGCACGGCAGGAACATCGGTCGGTCGCCAGCCAGCGCAATCGCGAGCAAGGTCAGCATGAACGCGCAGACTCAGATCCTGGATCGCAAACGCGGTGCCCGGCCGGTCAGGGCACCACGCGGTACTGATCTTTCCGCTCGAAGCTGGCTCACCGAAGCGCCGCTGCGGATGTTGATGAACAATCTCGATCCGCAGGTCGCCGAGAACCCGGATGAGCTCGTCGTATACGGCGGTATCGGTCGAGCCGCGCGCAACTGGGAATGCTTTGATCGCATCGTCGAGACGCTGCGTCAGCTCGCATCCGATGAAACCTTGCTGATCCAGTCGGGCAAGCCCGTTGGCGTCTTTCGTACTCACGAGGATGCGCCGCGCGTGCTGCTCGCGAATTCGAACCTGGTACCGAAGTGGGCCACCTGGGAACACTTCAACGAGCTCGATCGACGCGGTCTGATGATGTTCGGGCAGATGACCGCGGGCTCGTGGATCTACATCGGCAGTCAGGGCATCGTGCAGGGCACGCACGAGACGTTCGTCGAGATGGGTCGCCGTCATTTCGGCGGCAACCTCAGTGGCAAATGGATTCTGACGGCGGGGCTCGGTGGCATGGGCGGTGCCCAGCCGCTTGCGGCCACGATGGCCGGCGCCAGCATCCTGTGCATCGAGTGTCAGCAAAGCCGGATCCAAAAGCGTCTCGACACGCGTTATCTCGACGTACAAGCGCCGCATCTCGATGGCGCGCTGCAGTTGCTCGAGCACGCGCGTGTGACAGGCAAGCCGATGTCGATCGGACTACTCGGCAACGCTGCGGAAGTGTTGCCGGAGCTGGTGCGCCGTGGGATTCGCCCCGATGCGGTGACCGATCAGACGTCAGCGCACGATCTGTTGAATGGCTATCTGCCGCTGGGCTGGACGGTCGAACAATGGATCGAACGGCGCACGAGCGATCCGCAGGCTGTGGTCGCCGCAGCGCAGGCGTCGGCGGCCGAGCATGTCAAAGCGATGCTGGCCTTTCATCGCCTCGGCATTCCGGTCTTCGACTACGGCAATAACATTCGCCAGGTCGCGTTCGACCATGGCGTGCGTGATGCCTTCGATTTTCCCGGATTCGTTCCTGCCTACATCCGGCCGCTCTTCTGCCGCGGCGTGGGGCCGTTCCGCTGGGTGGCGCTCTCGGGTGATCCGGAAGACATCTACCGCACCGATGCCAAGGTGAAAGAGCTGATTCCGGATGATCCGCATCTGCATCGCTGGCTCGACATGGCGGCTTCGCGGATTCAGTTTCAGGGCCTGCCCGCGCGCATCTGCTGGGTCGGATTGGGGCAGCGGCATCGGCTGGGTCTTGCGTTCAACGAGATGGTGGCCTCGGGCCAACTGCGCGCACCGATCGTGATCGGTCGCGATCATCTCGACTCCGGTTCGGTCGCAAGTCCGAATCGCGAAACCGAGAACATGAAAGACGGCTCGGATGCGGTGAGCGACTGGCCGCTGTTGAATGCACTGCTGAACACCGCAAGCGGCGCGACCTGGGTTTCGATCCATCATGGCGGCGGCGTGGGCATGGGCTACTCGCAACATGCCGGCGTGGTCATCGTATGCGACGGTTCGGCAGCGGCAGCCAGGCGCATCGAACGCGTGCTCTGGAACGATCCCGCTACGGGCGTCGCGCGACACGCCGATGCGGGTTATCCGGAAGCCCTCGAGTGCGCGCGAGAGAATGGTCTTCATCTGCCGATGATGCGGTGAGCGAGAGCATGCAGCCTTACAACTTTCATCGAGGTGCGTTGCCGCTCCTCATCAGTGTCCCGCATGCAGGCACGCAAGTGCCTGAAGAAATCGCATCGGGCTTAACGGCCGCCGCGCTGCAGCTACCCGATACGGACTGGTACGTCGATCAGCTGTACGCGTTCGCAGAGCCGCTCGGCGCATCGTTCTTGCGGGCGACACATTCGCGGTATGTGGTCGATCTGAATCGCTCTGCCGATTCGGCGCCGCTCTATGCGAATGCGCCGACATCGCCCGTGTGTCCGACCCGCACGTTCGCAGGCGAGCCGATCTATCGCGAAGGACGCGAGCCGGATGCTGTGGAGATCGCCGACCGTATCGAGCGTTACTGGCAGCCGTATCACCAATGTATCGCCGAAGAGCTGTGGCGCATGCGCTCCGAGCATGGCTATGCGTTGCTGTGGGACGCGCACTCCATCCTGAGTCGTGTGCCGACACTGTTCGAGGGGGAGTTGCCGGAGTTCAATCTGGGGACACGCGATGATGCGGCCTGTCCGCGTGAGATCGCGCAAACACTGCTCGATACGATCCAGGTCGAAGGTCGATATTCGGCCGTGCTGAACGGTCGATTCAAGGGCGGCTATATCACGCAGATCTACGGATCTCCGGCGGATCGCGTGCTTGCCGTGCAACTCGAACTTTGTCAGCGAACGTATATGCAGGAAGCGCCGCGCGGCTCGTGGAATCCCGCCCACGCCCGAAACGTGATTCCGATGATCGAAGCGCTGCTCAGAAAGTTCCTGGAGTGCGCGCGAGCCTGAGTGTTATTCCTGTCGTCGAACGGCGACGTAAGTCACGCGTTCAGCTTTCGATCAGTCTGCTCTGGTCATAGTGCCTCCATGCATGGCAGCCGCTTGCGGCTCGAGGAGGGGCGATGACTGGCCGAGCGATGATCTTCTTGATGGCAATCGTGTTGTCAGCGGGCGTATCGGTCGCGCAGGCGGACGGTCGCGATCACGATCGACAAGCGCGACACGCTCAACGTGAGGCGCGACCCGATCGCGGTCATGATCGTGGCGATCGCAGAACCGCAGAACGCTCGTGGGGTCACGAGCGCGATCAGCGCCGAGCGCATGCGTCGCCCCAGCGACGCGAGGATCGTTGGGATCGCCGCGAAGGTCAGCGCCCGCGATCCGTCGAATCTCGCGACGATCGTCGTTACGTCCACCGTCCGGAAGGGCGTCGGGACGATCGTCGCTGGAACGACACGCGGCATGACGATCGTTACGTCGCTCGCCATCACGATCATCGTCATTACGATCCGCCGCGCATCGTCCACCCTCACTACGATCGCCCACGCTACCGTGTCGCGCGATACGAATACCCTCACGGCTATCGGCCCTACCACTGGTACGCCGGAGCGCGTCTGCCGGTGGCTTACTACGCGCCGCGCTACATCGTCCATGACTACTACGTTTACGGCCTGCGCCGTCCGCCGTACGGGTATCACTGGATTCGTGTCGATAACGACGTCGTGCTCGCCGCCATCACCACCGGCATCGTTCTGGAGGTCGTCGATCGGATCTTCTGGTAAGTGACTGCCCCGGGTCGGCGTTTTCCACTGTTGACCTCACAATGACCCCGCACGAACAATCCGGCCAGGACCCTCGTCTGGTCGGTTTCAGCCGCGTGAGACGAGCCCGCGCGGCAAGGGGGACGTATGAACGTCGATTTTCTGGAGATTCTGCAGTCGGCCATGGGGGCCGGCTTCGTGCGCGAGGTGAGCGCACAGCTCGGCGAATCGGAGCTCGCGATGCGCACGGCCGTGCGCTGCGCAGGTCCGACACTGATTTCCGGGCTCATGCAACGGGCAGCTACGCCGGGCGGCGCGTCGGAAATCTATCGTCAGGTCACCGATCCGCAGATCGATGCCACGACCGTGGCCAAGTTTCCGCGATTGATTGCGAACCAGGACTCGCTGGAGAGCCTGCTGAGGCTCGGAGAAGGGCTCGACCATAGGATCTTCGGCGCACGGACGGCTGCCGTTACGCACGCGCTTGCGGAGTCCAGTGGTGTGCGTACGTCATCGGCGCTCACCATTCTGTCGCTGACGGCCCCGATCCTGTTCGGTCTGCTGAAGAAGCACACCGACAACAATGGCCTGGACGCCTCCAGTCTGGGCGAGTTGCTGCTGCGTCAGCAGCATACGGTGGGTCGTAGCGGATTGGATCATCGTGTGGCCGGTGCCATGGGCTATGGCAGCGTGGCCGAAATGCTGGCGATGCTTCCCGAGCGACCCTCCTCTCCCGGACGCGCTGCGAAGAAGGCGCCGCGCGTGAGCGAGCGGCCCTGGCTTCCCTGGAGCGCGGCTGCGGCCATCGCGATCTTCGGTGTCGTGTTCCTGGTGAATCGAACTGCGGAGCAGCAGGAGCTGCCGCGGGGCGCGGTCAAGGTCGCGGAGATGGACGCTGCGGCGCCGGCTGCACGTCCGGTACGGCAATCCGCACCTGCTACGAACGTCAGCGCCGCGGGTGATGCTGCGGTGTCAGATCCCGACGACCAGCGCGAGTTTGCTCGCGATCGTGCACGTGCGAGCCGCGAAGCGGAGCAGCCGCCCGGCGATTCACCCGAGCCGTCAGAAGCTGCCTCGACGCATTGAATTGGCTGAGAGATCTGCCGACTTTGCCTGGGCTATTCCTCACGCAGGCATCGCGAAGCTGAATGTGGCGCCCCGTCCAGGTTCGCTATGGGCCCAGATCCTGCCGCCGTGCCGCGTCACGATGCGATGCGCAATCGCAAGTCCCACGCCCGTGCCAGGATAATCGGCGTTGGAGTGCAGACGTTGAAACACGCCGAACAGCTTGTCGGCGTACTGCATATCGAAGCCGACGCCGTTGTCGCATACCGAATAGACGACCTCCGCTTCTGCCCGTTGCGCCTCGATTCTGATGTGGGGCGATTCGACGCCGCTGGTGTACTTGACGGCGTTATCGATCAGATTCAGCCAGACCAGGTGCAGCAGCGTGCGATCGCCATCGACCGCAGGCAGTGCGCTGGACTCGATGTGAGGCGCCATCCCCGTGTTGCCCGCAAGCGCATCGCTGATGACCTTCCTGACCACTGCGTCCATGTCGACGGGTTCGAGCTCCAGCGTCTGACGACCGATGCGGGAAAACTCCAGCAGATCGTCGATGAGCTGCGCCATGCGGTCGCAGGCGTTGCAGATGGTCCGCAGATAACGCACGCCCTGCCCATCGAAACGCGACGCGTAATCCTGCTCCAGCAGGCGCGCGTAACCATTGATGGCCCGTAACGGCGCTCGCAGATCGTGCGACACCGAATAACAGAAGCTCTCAAGTTCCTCATTGCTCGACTGCAGCAGCTGCGCCTGACGCGTCAGCTGCTCGTTCAATGCCACGATGCGTCGTTCCGCGGCCTTCTCCTGAGTGATGTCGAGCGAGATCCCGAGCAGCAGCGAAGGCTGACCATCCGGGCCGCGAATCGGCACCTTCAACGTATGCAGCACCCGCCGGCCATGATCGCCGGTGTCGATCTCCTCCTGCGGAATCTCGACGATGTCTCCGCGGGCAAGCGTTTCGCGATCCGTTGCCGTGAAATGGTCGGCCTGCTCCGGAGGGAAGAACTCATGGTCGTTGCGCCCGAGCAGCTGCTCGCGGTCGTAACCGATGATCCTCTCGGCGACACGATTGATTCGAACGAAGCGTAAGGTTTTCGCATCCTTCGCGAACACCATCGCGGGCATGTTCTCGAACAGCGACTCCAGCAGGCGATTGGATTCCTGGAGCTGGCGCTGGAACCACTCGCGCTCGGTGAGATCGCGGCGAATGCAGGTCAGAAGCCAGGCGAGCGCAGCAAACGTCAACGCCGATGCCGCTCCGATCGTGATGTACAAAGTGAGCTCCGCGCGCGCGACCGCTGCCGCGCGCTGATCGCGCAGCCGTGTGGCTCGAGCGAGATGTTGTTCGATCGTCGTTGCAATGACCGTGGCCGCTGATGGGTCTGGTGTCTGTATCGCCTGAGTGAGTTGCGTTCGCAGAGTCGACACCGTATTCGTATCGATGGCTGCGGCTCGGGGGTACGCTTCCAGCAGCGCCAGCGAACGCTCCAGATCCCGGGATGTGACGAGGCCGCTCGCCGTCGAATCCTGCTGCAATCTCGCCAGCGTCGCGCTGAGGTTTTCATAGGCGCCGACTGCGTCGCTCGAGCGCCGATGCTGCTGTGTGCTTTGCGCGGCGTGCGTGGCTGCCAGGTAGATCGCGGCGGGCGCGAGGATGACTGCAATCGCAATCGCCACGAACGCGGTGAGCGTCTTGCGACCGACCGACCAGGTTGCGCTTGCAACGGATTGCTCTGTCATAGAGCGCACACTAAAGGGCAATACGCGCCGGGGTCAAAGACCGTCGTCGCGTTTTGCGTGTGATGCATGCACCTAAGACCACATTACAGGACCGTTATTGCTCACTAACCTGCTCATCGGTGTCGAGCGGGGGAGGCGCCAGCAAAGGCGCAGGTGCAAGCGGAGGCCACGATGGATCGGGGCGTTATTCTGGGCGGCATTCTCATCGCGGCGAGCCTTCTGTTCGCGGTGCTTCTCAATCGGGCGGCCGGCGATCCGGTGAGTGAGGTCGTCGCGACGCCGCTGGTTGCAGAGGCGGGCAGTGCCCGTGCTGGCACACCGATCAGGGCAGCGATTCCGGGCCGTCCGGGTTTCTATTCAGGCGAAGCGGCGCTCGATGCCTCACAAGCGGCGGGGCGCAAAGGATGTCCGGTGCGTTCGATCGAAGAGTCCTTCGGTTTCGACGGGTGCCCGAGCGATGAGCAACTGCAGGGCTACGTCGGAAGCTGGGGTCAGACGCCGTTCGACATCGGCCATTATCGCCGCGACTGCCCGAACTTCCGCGCGATCGAAGATCGGATGCAGAACACGGACTTTCGGATCGTGCCGCACAGGAGTTCACCGATCTGCAGGTAGCGTGTCGTTCCGCAAGCCAGGACTTGGGCCGGTACATCGCGATCTGGAATGTGCCGTCCTGGTGAACAATTGCGCACGGTGCCGCATCTCAGAAAAAGACGACGGACTTTCATCATCGGCAACTTCATCAGCCATCGTCGTTTGTCGCTGCGACTGGCGCGCACTTACACTCGCGCGATGCGTCCTTATGTTCTCGTCTTTGCGCTCGTTCTGCTGTCCGCCTGCTCCAGGCGTGACCCGATCGAACTGTCGGGCCCGACGATGGGCACCACATACTCGGTCAAGATCGTCGATCCGCCGCAAGGGATGACGGCCGCGGGTGCCCGCGAGATCGTGGATGAGGTCCTCGCGCTCATCGACGTGCAGATGTCGACGTATCGTGCGGATTCGGAGATATCGAGTTTCAACCGATCCGATTCGACGGACTGGTTTGCCGTCTCTCCCGAGCTTCAGGAAGTCATCGCCGGCTCGTTGCGGGTGAGTGAAGAGACGCAGGGGGCGATCGACATCACGATCGCGCCGCTGGTGAATCTCTGGGGCATGGGGCCGACAGGCGAACCGAAGGACTTGCCGACGCCTGCCGAGCTCGATGCGGCGCGTGCGCGTGTCGGCTATCGGAATCTTTCCACGCGCGAGAATCCACCTGCCGTACGTCGTGCGATCGCCGGAATCACGCTCGATCTCAACGCAGTGGCGCCGGGCTATGCAGTCGATCTGCTCGCCGCACGATTCCGTGCACACGCGGCCACCAATTTCATCATCGATATTGGCGGAGAGGTCCGCGTGGAGGGATTGAACAGTGAAAGAAAGCCTTGGCGCATCGCAATCGAAAAGCCCCTTGATGCCGAGCCCGAGCCGTACGCGATCGCATCGCTGACGAACATGGCCATCACCACCTCGGGCGAATATCGGCACTACTACACGCGCGACGGCCATCGCTATTCACACACGATCGATCCGCGCACCGCGCGCCCGGTCGAACATGCGCTGGCGTCGGTCGTCGTGATCGCACCTTCCGCCTTCGAAGCCGATGCCTGGGCCACTGCCTTGAACGTGTTGGGCGAAACCGAAGGCTACGCGCTCGCCCAACGCCGTCGCATTCCCGCAATGTTCATCGTGGACCGCGCTGGGAAACTCGAGTCGGTCATGACGAGCGAGTTCGGAAAGTATCTGGCAGTAGGACCGAGTGATGGGTGATGAGTGATGAGTGATGAGTGATGGGAGTGATGGGAGTGATGGGAGTGATGAGGGGAGGGCGGAGCGGACGTCGTCCGCTGTGGTCCACCTCTCGCGGTCGGCGTAGAGTGAGGCATGTCGCTGCCACTCCTGCGCGTTTCTCATGACTGACCTCTCGCCGCCGCCAAGCGTAGATCGCATCGCCGCATTCCGCGGTCTGCTGCAGACCAGTCGTCATGTCGTGTTCTTCACGGGCGCCGGGATCAGCACCGAGTCCGGGATTCCCGACTTCCGCAGTCCTGGCGGCGTGTGGTCGACCATGAAGCCGATTTACTTCCAGGAGTTCATCGCGTCCGCGGACATGCGACGCGAAGCCTGGCGTCGGCGATTCAGCAATCAGGATGGATGGGTCGGTGCGCAACCGAACGCGGGCCATCTTGCCGTGGCGCGACTGATCGAGGTCGGCAAGGCCTCCTGCGTGATTACGCAGAACGTCGACAATCTCCATCAGGCTTCCGGCGTACCGGACGACAAAGTGGTCGAGCTGCACGGCAATTCGACCTACGCCACCTGCCTGTCCTGCAGCACGCGCTATGAGCTCGCCGAGATTGAAAGAGAATTCGCCGTGGCGGGCGATGTCGGTCCGTGTAGCAGATGCGGCGGGATCATCAAGTCGGCCACTATCTCATTCGGTCAGCAGATGCCCGCCGAGCCAATGCGCCGTGCTCTCGAAGAAGCACTGAAGTGCGACCTGTTCATCGTGCTCGGCTCCTCGCTCTCCGTCTTCCCTGCGGCAGAACTCCCCTTACGCGCACGCCAGGCCGGCGCGACGCTGGTCATCGTCAACCGCGACCCCACCGAAATGGACGATGCGGCCGATCTGGTGATTCATGCGGGCATCGGACAGACGATGGTAAGCGTGATGAGCAGTGAGCAATGAGCAATGAGCAGTGAGCAATGAGCAATGAGGAATGAGGAATGAGGAATGAGGAATGAGGAATGAGGAATGAGGAATGAGGAATGAATGGCGCTCGACGACGCATCACTCATCACGCATCACTCATCACTCGTCACTCATTGCGCCCTGTTCGGCGCTGGCCTGCATTTCCATGCGCAGCGTTTGTTCGAGCCACTCGTTCATGGTGATCATGGTATTGCGCGGTGTGGACAGACCTGCAGGTGTCGGCTGCGCGCGAAGCGTGTGGATGCCGATGATGACGCCGCTGTGCTCATCGATGACGGGCGCGCCCGCCGCGATGCCGCGAGCGTCGATGTCATGCACGAATCCTTCGAGATGGCCGGATGCGATGCCGTCGGCTGCGCGTTCGTAAACCGTGCCGCGCGATTTGCTTTTCAGAGGATCGGATTCGAGGTCCTTGCGTAAGCCGACCATCAGTACCGAGGTCGCCTTTCCGGAGAACTTGCCCAAGGGCATGGTCCGCTGCGCGTAGCGTGAGGGCTCCGCAAGCCGCACGACCGCAAAGTCCTTCGCGGCCTGATCTGCGGCGTCGGCGTCGCTCGCCCATTGCGACTTCACATACGAGACCGGAATGCGCTCGCGTATCTGGCCCAGCGAATCGGTGCTCGTGTAGATGCAATTCTCGGCCGGAATCTCGGCGCCGTCGTGCTCGAACGTGTGAGCGACGGTCACGCCGATATCGAATGCGCCGACGAGAAACGCCGTGGACATCTGCTGCTCTCCGTCGACGGTACACACGATCGCACCGATGCCGCTGAACGACAGGAATTCCTGACTCGACAGTTCGCTGCGACGCGGGCCGTCGATGGAGGTTTGTATCGCGGGGCCGAACTCGAGCAACCGCGGTTGAGGCTCCTTGTACGAGTGCACGGTGGGCGTCGCACATCGCGATCCCGTCGCGCACAGTCCGGGTTCCGCGCGACTCCCTGGGGCGACCAGCAGCGCGCCGATCAATGCGAGGGCTGCCAGCCATTGAGGGCGGTAAGAGAGAGATGCAGCGCAGACTGAGCAGGACTTCTGAAGCATGACCGCACTTCTACCGGGGGCGACATCGAAAATCCCTGCGATGTGATGGGGAAAAGGCCTCAGACATTGCCTTAGGCAGTCGCCCTTCACTCACAGCCGTGCTCTGTCTCGACGACAGGCGTGGACGAGACTACGGGGACTGGAGCCTGCCAACGGTGAAGCGCATCAAACTTCCGGTGCGCGCTTTGGATTGTGAGCGCCAGGTTTTGGTTGATCGAGGACCGAGCTTAACCAGGCGCAAAAAAAGGCCGAGGTGCGTACACCTCGGCCCGGTCGCGTCGAATCGACGCGAAGAGCTGCTTACTTCCCCTGAGTCAGACGGAAGGTCACCGCCACATTCGTCCACGCGGTCACAGGTTGCGAGCCATTCGTGGCCGCGGCGAACCGCCACTTGCGAACAGCATCCATCGCGGCCTGATCGAGGCGGTCAAAGCCACTGCTCTGCGCCAGCTGGACTTCGCGCGGCATGCCGCGCTCATCGACCAGAATACGCAGACGCACCGTGCCTTCCTCGCCAGCGCGACGTGAAGCGGCCGGATACACCGGCTCAGACCGCTTCGTCACTTTCAGATCCTGCGCAGGAGCGCCGCTCGCGACACTCGCTACAGGCGCAGTCTCCGAAGGAGGCGCGTCGGTGGCCGGAGCCTCGATCTCCGCAGGGATCTCGACCTGCGGCATCGGCGTATCCACGACTTGCTGCTGATCGATGTCAGGCTTCACAGGAGTGATCTCTGGCTCGTCGATCTTCTGCTGCTCGGGGATGAACACCACCTGCGCGGATTCGAGCACCTTCGGCATCTGCACCACGCCCATGCTCACCGATAACAGATAGGCGATTGCCGCGTGCACACCGATCACAGCAATCAGTGGACCAGGGCGCTTCAGCGCACTTGATTGACGTTCCGCGTACATGAGGGTCTCCATCAATGAGAAGCACCACAGCTTCGTTGTCCTATAAACGAAGCGCACCCCGCGATGGTTTCAACTGCTGCATTTCCCCGGGTTTGCATGGTAGAACGTGACCGAAAGTTCCCGCGCGCACACAAAAGCGATGTCGCCGGGAACTTTTGCACAAGCGACATTGAGTCTTCGAGTATTCATGACCTCCCCAATACACACCATTCTTCTCGACGCGGCTTCGCAACGCCTGCAAGAGCACAAAGCGGATCATCCCGATCTATGGGCGAAAGTGCTCTGTGATGCGCGCATCGAGTCATCGCTCCCGCGAGTCTGGGCCAGCAGCGAGTACATCGCGACCGCATGCCTGCGCGATCCATCATTGCTGGCAGAACTCTGCGCCAGCGGCGCGCTCACGCAGTCGCGATCCGGAGATTGGATAGCGCGCGATCTGGAAGGGGGCGATGCGGGTACTTCCGAGAACGAGTGGATGGCGTATCTGCGCCGGTTTCGTCGCCGCCACATGGTGCGCATCGCCTGGCGCGACATTGCAGGCTGGGCCACCCTCGATGAAACGTTGCAGGATCTCTCTGCGCTTGCCGATGCGTGCATCGCCTTCGCCTATCGACGCATGTACGAATTGCTGGTCGCTCGCTACGGAATTCCGCGTGGTGAAGAAAGCGGGGCAGAGCAATCCATGATGATTCTGGGAATGGGCAAGCTCGGTGCGCGCGAGCTGAATTATTCCTCGGATATCGATCTGATTTTTCTGTATCCGGAAGAGGGGCAGACGGACGGTGCCCGCAGCGTCGACAACGCGGAGTTCTTTCTGCGTCTGGGACAGAAGGTCGCTCAGTTGCTCGCGACGCCCACGGTGGATGGATTCGTCTATCGCGTCGATCTGCGGCTGCGTCCGTTCGGAGATAGCGGACGTCTCGCGCTGAGCTTCAATTCCTTCGAGAACTATCTGCAGCAGCACGGCCGAGATTGGGAGCGTTATGCGTACGTAAAGGCGCGGGCGATTACGGCAGAGGATCAGTTCCCGGCGCTGTTCGATGAGGTGTTGCGTCCGTTCGTCTATCGACGCTACCTGGATTTCAGTGTGTTCGAATCGCTGCGCGACATGAAGGCGATGATCAGTCGCGAAGTGGAGCGGCGCGAGATGCAGGACAACATCAAGCTCGGTCCGGGCGGCATCCGCGAGATCGAGTTCATCGTGCAGGCCTTTCAGCTCATTCGCGGAGGCAGCGACCGGCGCCTGCAGGCGCGTGAGCTGCAGTCGGTGCTGCCTATGCTGGCGACTCAGCGCTTCATCAAGCGCGAGATCGCCGACGATCTTCACCAGGCCTATCGGTTCCTGCGTGTGGTCGAGAACCGGCTGCAGCAATGGAACGACGAGCAGACACATATGCTGCCGACCCAGGCGGAAGCGCGGGAACGTCTTGCACTCTCGATGGAGCAACCGGACTGGCAGACGCTTGCGTCCACGCTCGAAGCTCACCGGGCGCGTGTGGCGCGACACTTCGCGCAGACCGTATTCGGTCCTGAAGGATCCAGCGTCGCGCCGCAATCGGTCCCGGAGGGCGGGCTCGATCTGGAGGCCTCGCGCGAGGATCGCGATCGCGCACTGCAAGAATTCGGAATCGCACACAGTGCGCAGCTGTCGCAGGCGATCGAGGAGCTGAAGAACTCTGCCTATTACCGCCGACTCGATGAAACCGGCCGGCGGCGACTACGCGAGCTGTTGCCGCGTCTGCTGCGAAGCATCGCCGCAACTGCCGATCCACAAGTGGCGTTCACGCGCGTTCTGAGGATCATCGAGATGATCGGGGGGCGCACGGTGTATCTGGCGCTGCTCAACGAGAATACGGCAGCGTTGCAGCGGCTCGTGAACCTGTGCGGTCAGAGTCAGTTCCTCGCCGATCAGATCGCCTCGCATCCGCTGCTGCTGGATGAGCTGATCGACGAGCGCATGCTCGAAGAGCCGCCGTCACGCGCACAGTTCGTCGAGGAGCTCGCCTCACGCGATGCTGCGATGAAAGGCGAAGACGCGGAACGTCAGGTCGAGACGCTGCGCCATTTCCAGCGCGCCGCGTTCTTTCGCGTGGCGGTCGCGGATCTCACCGGACGACTGCCCTTGATGAAGGTGAGCGATCGGCTCACCGACATCGCGGAGCTCATCGTCAATGAGGCGCTGCGGCTTGCGTGGTCCCAGATCTCCGAGCGACATGGTTTGCCGAAGTGCGTGGATGCGGACGGCCGCGAGCGCACTGCGGATATGGTCGTGATCGCGTACGGCAAGCTCGGCGGTCTCGAGCTCGGCTACGGATCCGATCTCGATCTGGTGTTCCTGCACGACTCCGCAGGAGAGCAGCAGCGCACCGATGGAGATCAGTCGATCGACAATGGCATGTTTTTCCAGCGGCTCGCGCAGCGCCTCGTGCATCTGCTCACGGTGCATACCTCTGCCGGACGGCTGTACGAAGTCGATACGCGTCTGCGTCCGGGCGGCAATCGCGGGCTGCTGGTTCAAACGCTGCAGGGCTTCCGCGAGTACGAATTTCAGGAAGCGTGGACTTGGGAGCATCAGTCCCTGTTGCGCGCCCGTGCGATCGTGGGCACTGCGTCCTTGCGCGAAAGCTTCGAGCAGGCGCGTATCGAAGTGCTGCGCAATGCAGTTCGGCGCGGCGATCTTCGCCAGGAAGTCCGCAACATGCGCGCGAAGATGCGCGGAAGTCTGTCGAAGGCGGGCGCAGGTCAGTTCGATCTCAAGCAGGATGCGGGCGGCGTCGCCGACCTCGAGTTCCTGGTGCAGTACTGGATGCTCAAATGGGCCGACCGCTATCCGGAAATCGTGACTTTCTCGGACAACATCCGGCAGCTCGAAAGCCTCGCGTCAGGCAATCTGGTTCCTCAGTCGCGCGTGGATTTTCTGGTCAACACCTATCGCAGCTATCGCGAGCGCCTGCACCATCTTTCACTGAATGGCGCCAGGAACGTCATCGATGCGAGCGAGTTCACTGCCGAACGTCGCGGCGTGATCGCGATCTGGGACGAGGTGATGGAAGAAAATGAGCAATGAGTAATGAGTAATGAGTAATGAGCAATGAGTAATGAGTAATGAGCAATGAGTAATGAGTAATGAGCAATGAGTAATGGAGAGTGAGGAATGAGGAATGAGGAATGAGGAATGGGGAATGGGGAGAGAGGAATGAGCAACTAGCAGCTAGTGACCTGTAAACAGCCGATTCGGTGGCGACGTCACCCCGGCGAAGGCCGGGGCCGGTCTTGTGGACCAACGCGAATCCCGCGGGAGATCCCGGCCTTCGCCAGGCCTTCGCCGGGATGACGACCAAAGCAGCACAATGGTTACAGTCCACCAGGAGGAACGGGACGGAGCAATGAGCAATGAGTAATGAGTAATGGGGAATGAGCAACTAGCAACTAGCAACTAGCAACTAGCAACTAGAGGGCGACCCCCGTGGCCAACGCGAATCCCGCACGAGATCCCGGCCTTCGCCGGGACAACCACACTTCGCCGGGACGACCAAAGCAGCACGTTTCGGGTCGTCGTTGCGCTTGACCAGGATGAATAGGAATGGGGAAGGGCTCTTTACAGGCCTGGACCCCTACGCCGTACAATCGCGGCAGTTTCGTATTCGTCGAGTACCGCCATGTCGTCTACCGCGCCAGAGCCCGCCAGCAAGCTGATTCAGCCCAACGCGCAGAATCAATACAGCGTCACGACCGCCGATCTGCCGCTCTCCTGCCCGATGCCCGGCATGTATTTGTGGAACTCGCATCCCCGCGTGTTCCTGCCCATCGAGAAAACCGGCTGGGCCAAGTGCCCCTATTGCAGCGCCGAGTACACGCTGCAGCGCTGAGCACTGCCGTGTTCAGCGCAATTAGCAATGAGCAGTTAGTAATGAGTAACGCGGAGCGGGCTGACGACAGCGCTGCTTCCTTTCAAGGAAGCCTGATCCTCTGTGTCTTCGTTGCTAATTTCTCATTACTCATTGCCAAGTGACGCGCCCCCGGCGCGTCACTTGTACTCCCTATAGCTCTTCTCCTCCACGATCCTCGAGCCGAGCTTGGTGTTGATCTGGCGTTTGACCGCGGCGCGCTCGTCGTTGATCACATAGACGGCGCGTGCCAGTTCGATGAACTGCTGATCGAAGCTTTTCGCGCGTTCTTTGTCGCGAATGTCGTCTTCCACGACCCAGAGCTTTTCATTGATCGCTTTCAGCGCTGACCATTCGGCGCTGATGTCCTGTTGAGCATGCGGGGATTTGCGCCAGGTGTCCTGCAACAGATCGAGCTCGATGCGGACGTTCGCGACCTTGGCTGCGTCTGTCATGCGCTCCGACTTGATCTGCAGGATGGTGATCTTGTCGATGAGCTCGCCGGGGGAAATAGGAACGAGGATGTCTTGCATGGTCATCTTCAAATGAGTCGAATCGTGAATGAAAGCGGCGAGGAGCTAACGCGCCGTCGTCTGTGCATCCGTCAACGCACGGGTGGCCCATTCCCACCAGGCCTGGAACATCAGCACGTTCCATAGATGCGTGTGCCATTTGCGCTGTCCGCTGAGGAATTCATTCCACAAGTGCGCAATCGGCTCGGCCGCGAGATGCCCCTCGCGCGCGATGCGCGCCGGATCGAGCAGCTCCTGCGCCCAGGATTTTAGCGGTCCTTCGAGCCACGAGGCGATGGGCGAGCCGAATCCGACCTTCGGACGTTTGATGAGCGAATCCGGCAGATAGCGGCGAAGTAATTGCCGCAGAAGCCATTTCTGCTGGTCATCGCGCAACTTCATGGACGTCGGGATGCGAAACGCCATTTCCACCACCCGATAGTCGAGGAGCGGTGCGCGGGCTTCGAGGCCGACCGCCATGGTCGCGCGATCGACTTTCACCAGGATGTCCTCGGGCAGGTAGGTCGCAAGATCGAGATACATCAGCTGATGCGCGACGTCGCCCTGCTGCAAGCGCCAGTCCTTGCGCGTGAAGGGTGTGTCGTGACCGCGATGGCCGGGCACCAGCACTTCGGGGTGGCGCCAGCGCGACATGCGATTGAGATAGATGTCCGCGACCGATTCGGCGCTCATTTCGGCCGCTACTTTCGCCAGCTTACCGACGCGCGATTCGCGCTCTCCGTAGCTGCTCAGCATCAGTTGCATCGTGCGACGCATCGTATCCGGCATCGCGCGATGCAGCTTCCAGACGCGCAGCGCGCGCTGATAACGCAAATAGCCCGCAAAGAGCTCATCGCCACCATCGCCGGACAGCGCGACCTTCACGCTCTGACGCGCGAGCTGCGCGACGAGACAGGTCGGAATCTGCGAGGAATCGGCGAACGGCTCGTCGAACAGGCGCGGCAGATCGGGTACCAGCCGAAGTGCATCGTCACCGGTGACGTACAGCTCGGTGTGATCGGTGCCCAGGTGCTGGGCGACGGCGCGCGCTTCGTCGGCTTCGTTGCGTCGCGGATCGGAAAAGCCAATGGAGAACGTGCGCACCGGACGCGACGACTGCGTCTGCATCAGCGCCACGACCAATGAGGAATCGATGCCGCCTGACAGGAATGCGCCAAGCGGCACATCGGCGAACAATCTGCAGGCGACCGCATCGCGCAGGAGCACATCGAGCTCATCGAGAATCTGGGTCTCGGAGGCGGCTGTCGGGTGGGCGGCTGCCTCGCTGAGCACACGGGCGGCATCCCAGTATTTGCGCACGCGAAGATGAGGATCGAAGCCAGTGGAGCCGCTCGCGACATCGCTCTGTCGCAGCGTCAGATAGGAGCCCGGCGTCAGCTTGAACACACCCTGCAGGATGCTCCATGGCGCCGGCACGTAGCCATGGCGCAGAAACAGTGCGAGCGAATCCGCATCGATGCGCAGCTCACAGTTGGGATGCGGGAAGAAGGACTTGAGCTCGGAGCCGAACAGGAACGTCTGGCCGAACCATCCATAGAACAGAGGTTTCTTCCCGATACGATCGCGCGCGAGATGCAGCACGCGTTCCGTGCGATCCCACAGCGCGAGGGCGAACATGCCATTGCAGCGGATCAGCGTCTGCTCGAGCCCCCATGCGTCGAATGCCGCGAGCAGTACTTCGGTATCCGAATGTCCACGGAAAGCATGGCCGCGACGTTCGAGCTCGACGCGCAGATCGCGATAGTTGTAGATCTCGCCGTTGAACACGAGCGCGTAGCGCTGCGAGGCGGAGATCATCGGTTGATGGCCGTCGGCGGACAGATCGATGATCGAAAGCCGGCGATGACCGAGCCCGATGCCGGCGGCAGCATCGAGCCAGGCGCCGCCATCGTCGGGTCCGCGATGGGTGAGCGTGCACGACATGGCCTCGAGCACGCGCTGCGAATCCTCGGCGGATCTGAGGCTGGTGGCCGAGAAGAATCCGGTAATCCCGCACATGATCAGGAATCGCTGCGAATGCCGAGAAGCTTCGCGCCGATTTCGCGCGAAGCGGGATTGCGCTTCATCTCGAAGTAACGCAGGCGCTTGTAGGCCGCATATGAAGCGGCGACCTGCGACACCACGTAACCTCGTCCACCGTCGAGAAAGCCGAGGCGCAGGATGTAGTCTTTCAGGAACGCCCCTACGAATACGAACGGGGTCGTCCACAGCCACACCGGTCGATTGTTATCGAGCCAGTCGCGCGCCTTGAGCTCCGAGTACTGCAGGATCTTCAGGTGCCGGTGCGCGAGCGTGGGATTGTGATGATGGACGAACGTGTGCCGGAAGCTCTGCGTGGGGCCGTTGAAGATGAGCGATTCATGGACTCGCACGTCCGACCAGCGCGCACGCGCCCGATGATAGATGCGACCCAGACGTTCACCCACCATGGGTCGATAGAAGCGCATGGGAGAGCCCATGTACCAGGTCTGACGGCGAAGCATCGCGCCGGCCGCGTTCGAGCTCATCAGCTCCGGCAGTTTCGCAGTGAGCTCCTCGAGGAGCTCCTGCGAGAGCGTTTCGTCGGCGTCGAGCGTCAGGATCCAGTCGTGACTGGCCTGCGTCGTCGCAAAATTGCGTTGCGCGCCGAATCCCAGCCAGTCCTGGTGAATCACACGAGCGCCGTGCGCCTGTGCAATCTCCTGGGTGCCATCGGTGCTGCCCGAATCGATGACCAGTTTCTCGGCAGCAAATGGCACACTATCCAGGCAGCGTCCAATGACCCCAGCCTCATTGCGGGCAATGATGATCAGGGTGATCGGAAGTGTTGCGCTCACAGACATTCCGCGAGTTTCACATAGGGCGGGCGCCCGGCACAGGGGGATGTTCCAAAAGGGGGTCAGGGTGTCGCGCTATCTGTTCTTCGTTTCCGAGCTGTATGCGTTCGCGATTCTGCGTCCGCTGCAGGCGGCCATTCGCGCCGCCGGTCACGAAGCGTCCTGGTTCTTCGAGCGCGATGCGTTGTCGAAATATCTGCATGCCGATGAGCGGCGGCTGGACACGGTCGGCGAGGTCGTGCGCTGGAATCCCGATGCGGTGTTCGTGCCGGGAAACTGGGTGCCGAGTTTCTTTCCCGGCCTCAAGGTCGAAGTCTTCCACGGCTTCAGCGTCGGCAAGCGCAGCGAAGCACGCGGACATTTCCGCGTTCGTGGCAGTTTCGATCTGTACTGCACGCAGGGGCCCGATACCACCCTTCCGTTTCAGGCGATTCAGCGGGATCTCGGCTTTTTCAGAGTCGTCGAAACCGGCTGGCCGAAACTGGATCCGCTGTTCCAGGGCAAGTACCCGCGATTGAGCGGCGCGCGCCCCGTCGTCATGTACGCCTCGACGTTCACCGAGAGCATCACCTCGGCCCGGATGCTCAAGGACACGATTGCGGCGAACGCGGCGACGGGCGAGTGGCAATGGCTGGTGACGCTGCACCCGAAGATGGCGCCGGAAGTCATCGACGCCTATCGAGCGCTCGAGGGACCTCACCTGCGCTTCAGCATGAGCGACGACATTCTCGAGCTTTATGCGCAGGCGGATGTCCTGCTGTCGGACACCTCATCGGTGGTGCCTGAGTTCCTCACGCAGCACAAGCCGGTCGTGACGTTCCGCAATCGCAAGCCTGGGTCGCAACTGCTGAATGTGCAGGAGGTGAGTGAGGTCATTCCCGCGATCCGTACGGCGATTCAGCGGCCTGAATCCCTCATGCAAGCCATTCGCGAATATGCCGATCGCATTCATCCCTACCGCGATGGCCGCTCGAGCGAACGCGTTCTGCAGGCGACGCAAGACGCGATCGCACAGGGGCGGGCGGGGCTGAAACGCAAGCCGCTGAATCTCTGGCGGCGTCTGCAGGCGCGTCAGCGACTGGGGTATTGGGGCCTGTAGCCGCGCCGATCAGCGCCGTTTCTGCAGCGCGACCAGCACGCTGTGCAGCTTCTTGTTCACCTCGTCAGGCGTGATCAGGTCCATGACGCCGGGCTTCTCGATCTTCGTGCTCCAGGGAATCTCTGTAGCGGGCTTTCCAAGAAGCTGTCGCGCTGCGACGTCGTATTTGTCCACACACCATTGACGGCTCAGATACGGTCCGCTGCGCGCGGGATTGGTCGCGGCGTACAGCCCCACGACCGGCGTGCCGACGGCCGTGGCCATGTGCGCGGGGCCTGAGTCCGGCGACAACACGACCGTGGCCCGTTCGAGCGTGGCGAGCAGCTGAATGAGCGTGTCCTTGCCGATCGCATTCTTCGCGGGTTTGCGCATGTGCAATTGAATTTCGCGTCCCATGCGCAGCTCCACATCGCTGCGACCGCCGACGAGCACGACCTTCATGCCGAGCGATGTGATCGCGTAATCGGCGACCTGCGCGTAATACTCGGGCCGCCAGTTACGCAGCACATGACTCGAGCACGGGCTGATCACGAGCGTCTGCCCTGCGCCATCCGGAATCAGCTTGCGCGCGTAGTCGTGGGCTTCTGCCGGGATCGGGATATCCCAGCGAAGCACCTTTTCGTAAACCCCGAACTTCTCGGCGAAGCCGAACAGAGCATCCAGGACGTGCTGGCGCTCCGCCGGGCGAATGCGATCGGTCGTGAACAGCCATTGCAGCTCGCGGGCGCGTTTGCGGTCGAAGCCGAGCTTGATCTTCGCGGGAATCAGCATCGACATCAGGCTTGCACGCAGGGCCAGCTGCATGTGCATGAGCACGTCGAAGCGGCGGCCCCGCATGGCCTCGCGCAAAGTGCGATACGCTTTGGCCTTGCTCTTCTTGTCGACGGGAATGAACTCGATATCGGGAATGTGGCCCAGCAGCTTGGCTTCGACCCGACCGATCACCCAGGTGAACTTCGTCTCCGGCCAGGCACGCTGCAAGGTGCGAATGACTGCCAGGACGTGACAGGTGTCGCCGATCGCGGAGAGACGCAGAATGCAGACGGATTGGGGAGCTTTGGAAAATTCAGATGGCATTCGTGACCGACAAACGTCTTTGGTTGGCCTTCACGCGCCAGCGCACCCCTGACCCCTCGGGAGCGACGACTGGTGTCTGAAGAAATCCAACCGGGCCTGTGTAGTTGTACCTGCGATGTCCATGCGCTGGTCCCCAGGTGTCAGCTGCATGACCGGTGAGCGTATTGCCCGCGTTCCCGGCGGCGGCATCCTATACGACGCCTCGCTCGTGCGTAAGCCGCAACCCGAGTGGTTCGACCGCGAATACTGGACTGCGCAGGGTCTTGCGACCGACGTCACGGGTGGGCGCGGCAGTGTCTGCTTTTTGCGAACCGATCAGGGCGCCTGGGTGCTGCGCCATTACAAACGCGGCGGATTCATCGCGCGGCTGTCGGAAGATCGCTATCTCTGGACGGGCGAGGATCGCACTCGCTCGTTCATGGAATGGCGCCTGCTCGCCGAACTGCATCGACGCGAACTGCCCGTGCCGGAGCCGGTCGCCGCGTTCTATGCACGTCACGGTCTGACCTACCGTGCGGATCTGATCACTCGCGAGTTGCCCACCTCCACCACGCTTGCGATGCGGCTGCGGCAGGGTCTATCGCAGCAGGAGTGGAGCGCAGTCGGACGTACCATCGGCCGCTTCCACGCGAATGGCGTCCATCACGCCGATCTGAACGCCAACAATATTCTGCTCGCAGAGAATGGCGAGGTATTCATCCTCGACTTCGATCGCGGCCGCATCCGCGCACGCGGCGCATGGGAAAAGGAGGTGCTCCAGCGCCTGCATCGATCGTTGATCAAGATCAGCCGCCGCGATGGCGCGGAGTTTGGCGAGAAGCAGTGGCGGTGGCTGGAAGCAGCGATTAGCAATGAGCAATGAGTAGTGAGCAATGAGGAATTGGGAATGAGGAATTGGGAATGGAGAATGAGAAATTAGGAAATGGCGAATGCGTGAACAGGGAATGCTCATCACGCTTCACTCATCACTCCTCACTCCCGTCACCCATCACTCATCACTTCCATCACCTCCATCACTCCCATCACTTCCTCCCGTAATAATTCGGATAATCGCCGCCGAGTCCCTTGAACCTTCGGTGGATCCAGAGGTACTGGGCGGGGACGTGTCGGGTGTGGGCTTCGATCAGGCGATTGAAGCGTTCGGCATCGGCGACCGGGCTCTCGCTCGGGAAATTGTCGAGCATGGGATGGATGACCATGCGATAGCCCTGGGACCCCGGTAGGCGCTCGGGGAAGTAGGGCAGCACGGCAGCGCCGGTCATGCGCGCGAGTCGCGAGGTTGCTGTGTTCGTGGCCGCGGGAATACCGAAGAACGGCACCATCTCCGCGCCTTTTTTGCGATAGCTCTGATCGGGCGCGTACCACACCGGCTCGTTGGCTTTGAGCGCGCCGATCAATGTGCGAATGTCGTCACGCGGAATCGCGCGCTTGGCCCGCAGGCTTCGATTGCGCGAGAGAAAATTCTCGAGCACCGCATTGCTCGTCGGGCGATACATGATGTTCGTCGCGACACGAGCGCATAGCGCCCGCGCGCCGATCTCCAGCGTCGTGAAATGTGCGCTCAGCAGCAACGCCCCTTTGCCTGCGGCGAGAGCCGCCTGGAGATGCTCTTCGCCTTCGAGACGAGTGAGCTTGCGGATGCGCTCATCGGGGCTCCACCAGGCAATTGCAGTCTCGAACAAGCCGATGCCGATGCTGCGGAAATGCTCGCGCAGAATCGCGTAGCGTTCCTGATCGCTTTTCTCCGGGAAACACAGCTCCAGATTTCTTCTGGCCACGCGCACGAACGACAGCGGCAGCAGCAGCATCACATCGCCTACGCGCCGGCCGAGCCATACCAGAAGTCCAAACGGCAACGGCTCGAACAGGCGCAACGCGCCGAGCGCAAACCAGGTCGGCCAGTATCGCGGGTGCAGAAGGGTTGCAGTCGAACGTTGCTTCGAGCTCATGAACGAATGAATCAGCCGGCGTGGGTTTCGGACTCGCGATAGGGATCGTAGCCCTCGCGGCGAAAGCGTTTGTAGGCCCACAGATACTGGGCGGGATATCGACGCACGTGCGCTTCGATCATTTCGTGAAAGCGCCGTGTGTCTGCAATCGCATCCTTCGACGGAAAGTTGTCGAACGGGGGCCAGATGCGGATCACATAGCCGCGATTGTCATCCCGTCGCGCAGGAAAATAAGGCAGCACGGGTGCGCGTGAGATCCTGGCCAGACGCGACGTCGCGACGTTGGATGAGGCGGGCAACCCGAAGAACGGCACCAGCTCACTGTTCTTGTCCGTGAAGCGCTGATCCGGTGCATACCACACCGGCAGATTGTTCTTCAGATTCTGGATCAGATCGCGGATCTGATCGGACGAGATCGCCTGCACCGTGTGTCGCGTGCGTCCGCGCCGCGAGAGCTCGGCAATCAGATCATTCGAGGGCGTGAGATACATGATGCTGGTGGGGCCCAGGAGCGTAAGCCCCCGCGCGCCCATTTCCAGCGTCGTGAAATGCGCGCTGAGCATCAACGCGCCGTGCCCCTGCGCGAGGGCAGCCTTGAGATGCTCTTCGCCCTCGAAGCGGATCAGGCGGCGTAATCGCGCGTCGCTCGCCCACCATACGAGGCCCGTTTCGAACAATGCGCAGCCGAGATTCTCGAAATGCTCGCGCAACAGTCGACGGCGCGCCTTCGCGTCCATCTCGGGCAGACACAGATCGATATTGATCTGTGCTGTGCGTCGATCCCGTCGGCTGAAGGCCAGTGCCAGTCGCCCGACGGCCCGGCCCACGAACATCTGTGCAGGCAGCGGCAACAGATTCGCCAGGCGCACGATCCCGATGCCCAGCCATACCGGCCAGAAACGAGGCCCGAGAAATCGCCAGAGAGGCACACGCGCAGGATCGCGCTTCGGCGTCGGGCGCGTGTTCGCCTCCTCGTGACGAAGATTGGCGGGCGTATTGGGGTCGGTCATGCTCATAATTGGGGCGCACATGGTAGACGAGAAAGCGCCCGCGCCAGAATACGGCTGAAGAGGGCCGCGTCGGATCGGCCCCTAACGAACAATGTCGCGCCTGATTTACACCGCTCTTATATATGTAGCCGCTCCTTTCGCGTTCCTGCTGCTGGTCGCACGGAGTCTGCGCGATCCCGCCTATCGCGATCGCTGGTCCGAACGTTTCGGCTTCGTTCGCGCCCGCTCGAGCGAGCCCTTCGTCTGGATCCACGCCGTGTCCGTCGGCGAAGTCCAGGCAGGCGCGGCGCTGATTCGCGCGTTACGCGAACGCATGCCGGGTGCGCCTATCGTCGTGACGACTGCGACGCCCACGGGTGCAGCGCGGGTGAAGGCGCTTTTTCCGCAAGGGGTACAGCACGTCTATCTGCCCTACGACCTGCCCGGTGCCGTCGCTCGTTTCCTGGAGCGGACTCGGCCGCGCATCGGCATCGTCATGGAAACGGAGATCTGGCCCAATCTCTACCGCGCGTGCGAGCGCCGGACGATCCCGCTCGTCATCGCGAGCGCACGGCTGTCCGAGAAATCGCTGCAGTCCATGGCGCGCTTTGCGGTGTTCGGGCAGGCACTGCAGAAGAACGTAGTCATCGCTGCGCAAAGCGAGTTGGACGCCGAACGTTATCGCGCAATCGGCGCACCTGAGAGCGCGGTACAGGTGACGGGCAATATCAAGTTCGACATTCAGATACCACCCTCGATTCGCGAACAAGGCCGACAGTTGCGCGCCGCAATGTTTCCGAATCGATTCGTGTGGGTCGCCGGCAGCACGCACGAAGGCGAAGAAGATCTCATTCTGGATGCGCATCGCGAGCTCATGACGCACGAGCCCGAGGCGCTGCTCATCCTCGTGCCGCGCCATCCGCCGCGATTCGATGACGTGCGCAACTGGCTGGTGTCCAGGAAGGTGACGTTCGCCTCACGATCCAAAGCGGATCCGATAACGGCAGACACGCAAGTGTTTCTCGGTGACACGCTCGGCGAGCTGATGCTCTTCTACGCCGCGTGCGATGTGGCTCTCGTCGGTGGCAGCTTCGTCACGATCGGCGGTCATAATCTTCTCGAGCC
>JAFAEQ010000055.1 GCA_023423935.1 Pseudomonadota bacterium
CGCCCGTTCCGGGCGCGACCTCCGCGATCGATGAGCGCGCGCAGCTCGAGCACTGGCTTGCCGAGATCGACCGCGATCCCGTCTATCGCTTCAGCCTGGACTACTCGAACTCGGGGCCGGACACGCCGATGGATGTGATCGAGACGACGGATCCGATCACGGGGACGCAGCTCGGTGTGAAGAACCTCGTGCGTGCGATCGAGATGATTCCTGAAGCGGTGACGGGCGGTGGCGCCGCTCGCGGCGACGTTCAACTTCTTGCCGACAACGCGATCATGCAGTGGCGCGACATGATGAGTCACGTCGTGTCGCTCGTGGGCGGCTATACGCGGCAGCGACGTGCCGGACATGAGCTGCGCGCCGAAGCGACGCCCGTTCCTGCGCGCGAACAACGGCGCGCCATGGCGTATCTGGCGGAAGCGGCATTCCAGCCGCCCCTGTACCTCCGCGCCCCCTCGCTGGTCCGTCTGCTACCCGTGGAATCCCGATATCCGCTGCCGCCGACGGAGATCGACACCATCGTGACCACACAAAAGCACGTGCTCGATCAGCTGATCGGCGAGCAGGCACTGCGGCGCATGCAACATCTCGCCGAGGCGGAAGTGGGCGCGGGCATCTTCGCGGACGAAGCGGATCGCTACACGTTGAGCGACATGCTGCGGGATCTGCGTCACGGGCTGTGGTCCGAGCTGCGTACACGCGAGGTTTCGATCGATGTGTATCGGCAGGGATTGCAGGAACTCTACATCGAGGCGCTGAGATCGCTGTTGATGGGACAGTTCGATGCGCCTGCCGTGGCTCACCCCGTCGAAAACTTCGTGCAAAAGAAGCCTATCGACGCCTTCATTCGCAATGCCGTCGTCGTAGAGCTGCGGGCGCTGCGCGATGAGCTCGCGACAGCGAAGGCGCGCGCTCAGTCGCCAGTGGTCAAAGCTCACTTGTCGCGCATGCATCAGCTGATCGGGATTCCTTGATTCAACAGGACAACTATTCATATGACGATGAGCTCTCTACGTATCGCCGCGCTCGCGTGCATGAGCATTGGTCTGGTCGGTATTGCAGATGTGCGTGCGTCGGTGCCGACCACGATGCCCGTTTCGCTCGAAGCAGTCGCCGGATTGAAGGACGTCGAATGGCGCACGCCGACGACATTCTCGCCGGACGGCCAGTGGGTGGCATTCACCTACCAGACCGCTCCCGGAGTTCGTGACGCCATCAACTCGAACCGTTATTCGACGACGGGTGTCGGGATTGCAGAAGGTCCCGGTCGCCGGCACATTCAGCTCATCGATGTGAAGAATGGCGAGATCGCCGAGCTGACACACGCGGGTGGCTCGAACTGGGGCGGCTCGTGGTCGCCTGATGGCGAGCAGCTTGCGTTCTATTCGGACCGTAGCGGCGAAGTCGGCATCTGGTTGTGGGCCGTTGCCGATCGCTCCTTGCAACGCGTCGGCAACGTCGTGGCGCGGCCCATGTTCGGCCACGAGCGTCTGCGGTGGTCGTCGGATGGACGCAAATTGCTTGCGAAAGTGCTCATCGAAGGGATGACGGTCGCTGAAGCGAACAGCAAGGAAGCCCCGAAGGAGTACGGACGCCCGTTCCCGCCGCCGTCGGAGACCAAGCCCTCCGTCGTCGTCCTCAAGTCCGGGTCGAAGGAAGATGCGGCACGCTCGGAACAAGTCGGGTTCAAGTCGTATGCCGACCTGGCGCTCATCGATGTAGCCAGCGGCGAAGTGCGCCGGCTGGTCAAGGGACGATACATCGCTGCCTACCTCTTTGCGCCTGGCAGCCAGCAGATCGCCTATACGGCTTTTGTGGGGTCTGTGCCGAACTCGATGCGCGGCATTGCTGAGTTGCGCGTCATTTCCCTTGCGACCGGCGAGGACCGCGTGCTCGAGCCCCGTGCGCTCATGGAATACGGCAACGAGTTCAGCTGGTCGCCGGACGGCAAGCGCGTTGCGTTCATGAACAACGACGAGAACAACAAGCGCTCGTTCCGAGTTCGAGCGCTCGACGGTAGCAAGATGGATTCGCCAACGGTACTCGGCGAAGCAGGCGCGAACGATGATGTGCCGCTCTGGGATGCCAAGGGCCAGACGCTGCATGCGATCGGCGATGATGCGCTGTGGCGGATCGATGCGCGGAGCGGTAAGGGCGCCCGAATCGAAGGCCTGAAAAATGTGCTCGTGCGCAGGCTCGTCGCGCGCGATGACGCGAATGTCGTGTGGGAGCGCAATGGAGAGCTGCTGGCGTTTGGTCGCAACGCCAAGACCAACGAATCCATGGTGCTGACGATTGCGCGTGCCTCAGGTCGTCATGCCATCGCATACGCGAGCGGTGAGCAATCGACGAATGCGTTCGTCCATGACGTGTCGCGTGACGGGCTCGTAACCTATTTCGGCAGCGATCCGAAACATCTCACGAACGTCTGGGTGTATGACGTCAACAGCAAGCAAACTCGGCAGTTGAGCGATCTCAATCCCGAGCTCGATCGCGCGGGCGGCGGTGAGGCCAAGCGCATCACGTTCAAGAGTCTGCGCGGTGAGGATCTCGAAGGTGCCTTGCTGTTGCCGCCCGGCTATCAGGCAGGCAAGCGACTCCCCACGCTCGTGTGGGTGTACGCGGGCGAGCGCGTCGGACGAATGCTCAATCGATTCGGACTGGGCATGACGCTGCCTGCGTTCAACCCACAAGTGCTCACGACGCGTGGCTATGCAGTGTTTCAGCCGGACATTCCTGTCCGCACCGGCGAGCTGATGGAAGACATCCATGCGGCGGTCATGCCGGCCGTCGACGCGATCATCGAGCAGGGCTACGCCGATGCGAATCGCCTGGCGATCGCCGGTCACAGCTTTGGTTCCTACACTACGTATTCGATGCTCGTGCAGACGGATCGTTTCAAAGCGGCGATCACCTCTGCGCACCTCGATCCGAACTTTCTTTCCGCTTATCTCAAGATGAGCCCCTCGAGCGGTGAGCCCTCGTGGATCGGCTATATCGAAAAAGGGCAGGGCGGCATGGGTGGTGATCCGTGGACGTATCCGGAGCGATATCAGAAGAACTCGCCGGTTTATAGATTCGATCGCGTGAAGACGCCGTGGCTCATGGGCCAAGGGTCTGAAGATGGCGACGTGCCCGGCGCGGATGCCGTGTACGTGGCACTGAAGCGTCTCGGCAAAGAAGTCGAGTATCGCGTCTACGAAGGCGAAGGCCATGTGATCTCGAGCCCGGTTCATGTCATCGACTGGTGGCAGCGCCGTCTCGAGTTCCTGCGTGAGCACCTCGGGCCCGAAGGCGTCGCGCCTTGAACCCGGAGCGAGACCACACGCGGAGAAGAAGAACAGGTTCGGTGCAAGTCCGACCCACAACCGAGGATTGATTCAAATGCGAACGACTGTGATTGCAGCTGCCGTGCTCGCCTGCTTTGCGGGCACGCTCACCCATGCCGCGACGAAGCGGCCCATCGGCGTCGACGATTTGATCGAAGTTCGCGAGCCCTCGCAGATCAGCCTCTCACCGGATGGCCGCACCGTCGCATACATGCTCAAGACGCCGAGTCTTGCGAAGAACGGCTATACGCACGATCTCTACATCGTTGCGACGGACGGTAAGAGCGAGCCGCGGCGACTCGTCGTGGGTGAGTCGCAGTCGGGCGAGTACGCATCGATGCTGCAGCAGGCACCGACCTGGGCGCCGACATCCGATCGTCTGGTCTTCGTCAAGCAGCAAGGCGAGGGCGCGGACATTCGCACGGTGCGCATCGACACGCTCGAATCCGACGTGCTCGTGACGCAGGAGAAGATCGGCAAGGACTACGAGTTCAAACCGGGCGCTCTCGGCGCGACGTTCGCCTTCTCCCCGGACGGTCGTTGGCTTGCATTTGCGGCGAAACGCAAGAAGGCGGAAGTCAAAGAAGAGAAGCTGCTGCGCGCGATCGCGGCTGATGAGAATTGGGCACCGGCGGAGAAGCGGTACCCGCCGGACACGTACGAGCTATTTCTGATGGAGCTCGCGACGGGTACGGTCACGAAGCTCACGCAACCCAACGTGAGCATCGATTCGTTCGAGTGGTCGCCCGATAGCAAACGCCTTGCGGTCATTCTGCAAACCGATATCAGCCGCATGGCCGCGTATATGACGACGGATCTGTTCGTCATGGACATCGCGACGCGTGAGCTGCGCCCGCTCGTCGTGCAGCCAGGCATAGATGACGATCCAAAGTGGTCACCCGACGGCAAGCTGATTGCCTTCGGCACGCAGCGCGGTCAGGAGGATTGGCAGTACGGCACGACGCTCGCGATTGTTCCCGCGGACGGATCGGCACCACCGCGACTCATCGGCGAGCGAGAGCTCGATCGGTGGAGCGGCGGTGCGAGCGTGCCGATGCGCTGGAGCGCCGACGGCAAGTTCATTGACGTCGCCGCTTCACACGATCTGAGTCGTCATGTGTTCCGTGTGAATGTTGCGGACGGCGCGACCGAGAAGCTCACGCCCGGCAGCGATCGCCACTACGAGGAAGTGAGTTACTCGAGCGACGGCAAGCGTGTCGCGCTGCTCGTTCAGGGCGTCGCAGTCGCGCCGGATATCTACGTGTCGTCGTCCGAGAAGATCGAACCGATGCGGCTCACCGATTCGAACCCGCAGCTTCGTGAGTTGAGCCTGCCGCACGTCGAGCGCGTGAAGTGGCGTAGTCCCGACGGCAAGTGGGATCTGAACGGGTTGTTGATCAAGCCATCGACGTTCGAAGAAGGTCGTCGCTATCCGATGCTGACCAATATTCTTGGCGGCCCGTCAATGGTCAGGCAGGAGTTCAATCCAGTGTTCAATTACGCGCTGCTAGTCATGGCGGAGCGCGAGGGCTACGTAATCTTCATGCCGAACAGCCGCGGTCGCTCCGGATTCGGCGTCGACTTCCATCATGCGATTCGCGACGAGAAGAGCTATGTCCTCAATCCGATGAGCGACGTGCTGAGCGGCGTCGATCTGCTCGTCGAGCGCGGAATCGCCGATCCGAAGCGTCTGGGTGTGCTCGGGTTCAGCTATGGCGGCACGTTGACAGCGAACATCGTCACGCACACGGATCGTTTTCGAGCAGCCATTTACGGCGAGGGCTCACCGAACGTTCTCGGCGACATTCAGAACTACGGCCACTCCGAGTTCCTGGGCCTGAATCGCGACATGTGGGGCTTCGGCAATCCATTCGAGCCGGGCGAGATCAAGCGCGCGTACGAGCAGTCCGCGGTTTATCGGCTCGACAAGGTGAAGACGCCGGTGCTGATCGAAGCCGGCGAGAAGAGTGCATGGGAAGGCGATCGTCAGCTCTATCGCGGTCTCAAGCATTTCGGCGTGCCGTCGGAGTTCTGGATCTATCCGCGCTCCGGGCACGGTTGGGACGAGCCGCTGCTCAAGCAGGATGCGTTCCGCCGCCACATCGCCTGGTTCGACTACTGGCTCAAGGGCAAGCCGTATCCGGACAAGAAGAAGCAGGCCGAGTACGACGCGTGGCGGCGGTAGGCGCAGTTCACTCTGATAACGATGGGTCGGGCACCGGCTCGACCCGTCCAGTAGGGACCATCAATGCGAATCCGATCTAACCGGCGCGGCGTCTTGTCGCTCGTCGTCACCGCCCTTCTTGCGACCTCCATCTGCGGTCATGCGGCAGACAAACGGCCGCTCACGGTCGATGACACGCTGCAGATGCGCCGTGTCTTGAAAGGGCTCTATCAGACGAACGATGGGGTGCACTTGTCGCCGAATCGCACGCGTTATCTGCTGATGCTCGTGCGCGACGATCTGGAGCGCAACGGCACGACGCTCGAGATCCTGACAGGGAGCACCGATTCGCTCGATCGCGCAGAGCCGAAAATCGTTACGACTTTGTTCACGACCTCGGCCGCCGACATGATGACGGGGCTGAGTCTTCGCTCAGCGATGCCCTCACCGGACTGGAGGGCCTCACCTGGAGAGACGAGGATCGTGTGATCTTCGGCTGGAGCGACGGCACGTCGCCGACGCAGATCAAGATGCTGGATCTGCGCACGGGAGAGCTCACGGCGCTCACGGATCACCCAACAACGATACGGGAGTTCTCCCTAGGCCCCGATAGCACTCGCGTCCTGTACAAGGCAATGAAGGCCAGGCCCGCCGATCAGGCGCAGCGCAACGCGGCCATGCAGCGCGAGGGTTTCGCGGTAGGCGAGAACGTCAATGCCTATCACCTGATGTTCGGCTTCTACGATGGTCACGCTCCCTGGGAGGCGGTCGAATCCTACGTTGCGAAGACTTTGGATCGCACACCGACGCTGCTCACATGTCTGGCGAGGAATTGCGACTACCACAGGGACTACTCGGCGCCGCAGCAGTTTTCGCCCGACGGCCGATACGCTGTCGTGCAGTTCTGGCCCATGAATAATCGGGATCCAAAGTGGACGCGCTATACGCACCCGAAACTTCGTCAAGTGTTGAACACCGCGTCCGCCGCCACGCATCTGGGACAGGTGGGCATCGTCGATACGGAACAAGGCACCTTGCGTGAGTTGTGGGAGGCGCCCAAAGCAGTAGCGTTCAAGCGGGATGTCGGTGTGCTGTGGTCGGCCGACAGCAGGCATCTGATTCTCGGGCCGACGCTGATGCCCATCGACGGCGCCGACGAGGAGGGGCTGGCTGGCCGAGCGTTCGCTGAAGTCCATGTGGCCACCGGCAAGCACGTGAGAATCCCGCGCCCGTCATCGAGCGATGCTCTGCGATTGAAGCGCGTTGAGCGCGACGGCACGCTCGTCATGGCCGATGACACGATGGAATTTCATTTGCGCAAGCGATCGGGTCAATGGCGTGTTGCTACGAAGCAGCCGCTAGCTGCGGCTCCCGCCATCGCAGACGCGGTTCGCGTCGAGTTGCGTCAGGATGTGAATACGCCTCCATCGCTGTATGCCGTCGACGTGCGCAGCGGCAGCGAGCGCATGCTGCTTGAAATCGAGCCACGACTGCGCACCGATTACACCTTGGCGCGCGTCGAAGAAGTGAAGTGGCCCGATCCTAACGACAAGGAATGGCATGGCCGTCTGTACTATCCCGTGGGATACGTGAGCGGTCAGCGTTATCCGATGGTCATCCACTACGAAATGGAGGCAGCCGATAACGAATTCTCGTTGCAAGGCCCTTCGGACGGCATCGGCAACTGCTTTGCAGCGCAAGCCCTCGCACATCGCGGCATGGCGGTGCTGAACATCAAAGCGCGCAACGTCGATCAGACGGTGATGCTCACACCAGGCGAGCCGAAGCTCGCCACCGTCGGCGCCGAGGCGGCGGCCGAACACTTCGTGAAACTGGGGCTCGTACAGCGCGAACGCGTCGGGCTCGTAGGCTACAGCCGTACCGGCTGGTACGTGACGCAGATCATCTCGCGCTCGAAGTTCCCGTTCGCGGCGGCGATTACGTGCGACAACTTCATTGGCGGCTACATGGACGCAGCATTGAGCCATGCAGTCGGCGGGCCCACGGGATGGGGAGGAGAAACAGCACTCGACAACGGCGGCGAGCCATTCGGTGCTGGCTTGCAGGCGTGGCTCGAGAATGCACCCGCGTTCAACGCGGACAAGATCCGCACGCCGCTACGCATCGAGTTGGCAGCGCAGAGCGGCGCGTATGGGTTGATCAGCTATTGGGAGCTCTACGGGCGGTTACGTCACCTCGGCCGACCGATAGAGCTGGTGCTCATGTCGGAGTCCACCAAAGCATCGCATCCGCTGATGGTGCCGTCGCAAAAGCGTTTCTCGCAGAAGGGCGCAGTCGAATGGATGGACTTCTGGCTCAACGGCCGCGAAGACGACGATCCGCGCAAGGCGGGCCAGTACGAGCGCTGGCGCAAGCTGCGCACGCAGCAGGAGAAAGTCATCGCGGAGTCAGCCGGCCTGGCGGATCAGCCGGGCTGATGCGGGCCAAGCGTCGGACCGCAATCAGACACATCGATCGTTAGACCAGTGCCAACCCGCACCGTGCGCGTTGGCGCGAGCACTTACCCGCCGATACACACCGATTCATTTCGATACGAATTGGCGGGTATCCCCTTTCGCTGAAAGCGCTCCTTGGTAGCAGACCCACCTGCATCGTCCTTTGCGCACATCCGGAAAGAGAACAACGATGACTCGAAGACTCCGCGACTTCAGATCCTTCGCACTTGTCACAGCGCTCGCATGGGCCGTGTCGGCGCACGCGATGAAGGCGGATCGCAGCCCGATGCCCGACGATCCGGCGTCGCGGGGCTCGATGCCCTATGAGGTTGCGTACGACTTGCCGGACGTGGCTGCGGATCTGGCGGTCTCACCCGATGGGCGCCAGGTCGCATACGTCATCCAGCGTTGGCCGCACGACTACGATCCTGCGCGTGCCGGAAGCGCCCGCGAGGATGGCACCTCACCGAGCTGGGTCGGAGCGAAGGTCCACGTCGTGAGCGCCACGGGTAGCGATGCGCGACCCGCATGCGACTTTCAAGGCTACTCATGGGAACCGGTGTGGTCCCCGGACGGTAAGCAGCTGGCGCTGTTTTCTAACAGCGCCGGTAAGGTCAACGTGTGGGTGCACGATCTTGCGAGCCGCACGTGCCGTAAGGTGAGCGACGCAGTGATCAAGGAGATGCACTGGGAAGGCAACCCAGCGGTCTGGTCGTCGGATGGCAAGACGCTGTACGTCACGCTCGCGAATGCGAAGCAGAAGCGGCCAGCAGATCCAAAGGCCGCGCCACCGACGCCGCTGAGCGAGCTCGCGCGACGGCCGTCGGTGTACGCATTTCGCAGCGATCGTGAGTCGGTCCAGGCGAACGTGGAGGACGGCGCGCAAAAGTTCTCGAAAGCGGCGTTTCGTGAGCAGCACCTGCCCTTTACCGCGGATGTCGCACGTATCGATGTTGCGAGCGGCGAGGTGCGAGTGCTCGTGCCCTTCGATGCCGATCCGATGCCGCTCTCGATTCGGGGCGCCTCGTCAGGCCGTTGGCTCAGCTATCTCTCGATTTTCGGTCAGCTGACGCCGTCGGCAGAGCGTCGCGTTCACAGCCTGGTTGTCGTGCCCGCTTCGGGCGGCACGCCTCACGTGCTGTTCGACAACGAGCCCATGAGCGAGCTCGACTACTTACGATTGGCGTACCGCTGGCATCCGACCGAGGATCGCCTCGTCTATTTGAAGGACGGCGGTCTGTGGCTCGTCGATCTCAGCGGCGCTGCGCCAAGCGCGCCACGACGCATCGGCGAATCGCTCGGACAGCTCGCCGAGGCACCTCTCGCATTCTCGCGAGACGGGCGATCCGTCATCGTCGGCACGAAGCCCGACCTGAAAGGAGCCATCGTGACGTTGGCCGAAGGGCTTGGCGTAATCGAGCTCGACAGCGGCACGGCACGTGAAGTGCCGATCGACGTGAGTCGTTGGACGCTGCGGAAGTTGATTCAAGCGAATGCAGAGATCGCGTGGCAGCCAGAGGCGAATACGGTCTCGATGCAGTTGCAGGAACGCGCGACCGGCCGCACGGCGGTCGTGCGCGTGGACATGCGTAGCGGTCGCGAACAGGTGCTGTGGCAGGGCGCGATGGCCCACCTCGCCGGCTTCGCCTCAACGGGCGACCACAGCCGTCTGTTCGTGCAATACGAAGACTTCAATACGCCTACGGACCTGTTTTCGTACAACGGGAAGTTTGGTCAGCGTCAACGGCTCACGAATCTGGAATCGCGCCTGGATGGCGTGGCTGGCGGCACTCTGCACGTATTCGAGAGCATCGTGCCGCAGTTCGATGGCTCGTTGAAGTCAGTGTCGACGGGCGTGATTCTTCCGCCGGGCAAGAAGCCGGGCGATCGCGTGCCGGCCGTTGTCATGTTTTATCCAGGTGACAGCATGCTTGATCGTGCGGGCACGTCGTTCGCTGGTGGCACGCCGAACGGCTTGTCCGCAGCCGTGCTCACGAGCCGCGGCTACGGCATCGTGCTCGCGCATGCGCTGACCGGACCGGGCGGACAGGCCGGCCATGCCATCAATGAGATCGTCGATTCGCTGATGCCGCAGGTCTACCGTGCGGCGGACCTGGGTTACGTCGACATCAAACGGCTCGCGTTGAACGGGCAATCGTTCGGTGCGTTCTCGACCGGCGCCGTCATCTCGCGCTCGACGCTGTTCCGCGCGGCCATCTCGAGTAACGGTCCCTATGATCTCACACGTGGCTACGGAAAATGGTACAGGGTTGACGACAGCGACTCCTCTGGGATTTCCTGGACAGAAGCGTCGCAGCCGCGCATCGGCAATCACTTGTGGGCGGATCTGCGGCGCGTAATCGACAACTCGCCGTTCATGCAGGCGGACAAGATCCGTACGCCCCTGCTCATCGTGCAGGGCGGCGATGACGGCTTCGTCGAAGACGCGCAAGCCATGTACACCGCTTTGAACCGCCTCGGCCGCCCCGTGCAACTCGCCGTCTACGAGGGCAGCGGTCACTACATTGCAGCGTGGCCGCGAGCGAATGCGGTCGATGCGACCAAGCGCGTCGTTGCGTTCCTGCGCGAGCAACTCGGCGATCCGGCGCGATGAACATCAATACTAAGAACGAGAAAGTCATGAGACGAACGATCACGATTGCAATCATCGGTACATTGCTCGCGGGCTGCACCGACTCGAGCTCGAAACGGCCGATCACGATCGAAGATCAGATCACCGTACGCACGCCGTCACAGGCTGTGATTTCACCGGACGGAAGCTTGGTCGCGTACATGCTGAAGACGCCGCATCTGGCCGAGAACAGCTACACCTACGATCTGTACGTTGTCGGTACTGACGGTCGCAGCGCGCCGAAGAAGCTGGCCGGGTCGGAAGCGCAAGCCGGCAACATGTCGGACTACAAAGATCAATCGCCGACGTGGGCGCCGACGTCGGACCGTCTCGTGTACGTGCTGCCGAAAGGTGAGGGAACGGAGATCCGTACGGTCGACATCGAGAACGGTCGCGAGGAGGTGCTCGTCAGTCGCGAGGCGATCGGGAAGGGATATTCCTTCGAGCCGACGATGGGCCAGGCACTTGCGTTCTCACCGGATGGCCGTTGGATTGCGTTTCTCGCTTCGCGCAAGGACGATCAACTACCACCGGAGAAGTCGACGCGGGCGATCGAAGCGGACGAAGACTGGACACCAGCACAGCTCTCGCAAGAATTCGGTGCCGGTCCTGCACAACTCTTTGCCATGGAACTGGCGACGAAGCGCATCTTGCAGCTCACGGACCGCTCGATCAGTGTCAGGACGCTCGACTGGTCACCGGACAGCTCGCGGATCGTCGTCGAAGCGCAATCCGACCCGCAGGGCATAGGTTCCTATATGACCGGCGACATTTATGTGGCCGACGTCGCAACCGCGAAACTGCGACCCGTCGTCAAGATGCCGGGCTGGGACATGGCGCCGAAGTGGTCGCCGGACGGCAAGCTCATCGCGTACGGCTCCCAACGTGGAGCCGAAGCCTGGATGTACACCTCGACGCTCGCTGTCGTTCCTGCGGACGGCTCCGCTCCGCCACGTTATCTCGAAGAACTCGATCGCATCGCCGGCAGCAGCGTCCAGCCCATGCGCTGGAGCGCCGATGGCGAATTCATCGACACACGAGTGTGGCACGACATGTCACGTCACTTGTTCCGAGTGAACGTGACGAGCGGCAAAGCCGAGCGGCTGACGCCGCGCACGGATCGGACTCATGACGCGTTCAGCTATTCGCGCGATGGCGAGCGAGTCGCCTTCATTGCACAAGGTGTTGCGACGCCTGCCGAGGTGTTCGTGTCTGCTGCGAACACGATCGATCCGGTGCAGATCACCGACAGCAATCCCGAATGGGATCAGCTCATGCGCCCGATCGTCGAGCGTGTGAAATACAAGAGCGCCGATGGCAAATGGGATATCCACGGCATCGTGCTCAAGCCTTCGAGCTATCAGGACGGCAAGCGCTATCCGCTGCTGTTGAACGTCCTCGGCGGTCCGCAAATGGTTCAGCAGGAGCTGAACCTGGTCTACAACTATCCGCTGCTCACGCTCGCGGAGCAGGGCTACGTGATCTTCATGCCGAATACGCGCGGGCGTGAGGGCTACGGGATGGACTTCACCTATGCGATTCGTGATGAGAAAAGCTACGTGCTCAATCCGATGAGCGATGCCTTGCGCGGCGTCGATATGCTCATCGAGCAGGGTGTCGCCGATCCGCAGCGCCTCGGTGTGCTCGGGTTCAGCTACGGCGGCACGCTCACCGCGAACATCATCACGCACACGGATCGCTTCAAAGCCGCGATCTACGGCGAGGGTTCGCCGAACGTGTTGCAGGACATCCTCGGTTACGGCGCGTCGGAGTTCCTCGGCCTCAATCGCGACATGTGGGGCTTCGGCAATCCGTACGATCCGGCCGTGCAGAAGAGCGCGTTCGAGCAGACCGCAGTTCATCGCCTGGACAAAGTGCGGACACCCGTCATCGTCGAAGCGGGCGAGCTGTCGACTTGGGAAGGCGATCGTCAGTTCTATCGCGGCTTGAAGCATTTCGGCGTGCCGGCAGAGTTCTTCGTCTATCCGCGCTCGGGACATGCCTGGGGCGAGCCGCTGCTAAAGCAGGATGCGTTCCGCCGCCATATCGCCTGGTTCGATTACTGGATCAAAGGCAAGCCGTATCCGGACAAGAAGAAGCAGGCCGAGTACGACGCGTGGCGCAAGCAAGTGCCTCGCTGAGGATCCGACTCGAAAGTCTTCAAGCCAATTTCACGAGAGCACTCCAAGATGCTGCGACTTCCTGCATTGCTCGCCACCACGGCGATTGCATTGAGCGCCAGTGCGTTCGCCGACACGTCCGGATCGAATGGTTATCAGCGTCCCTCGCACGCGCTTGTCGAAGCGGTCGACCGTCAGAATCGCGTGGCGCCCCCGACCGAGTATTTTGATCAGGGGGCGCAAATGCAGGAGTTCGTCAGCCCCGACCGCAAGTACTTCGCGGTGGTGTCGTACCAATCGTACGTGCCCATCGAGGAACGGGCGCAGACGGTATGGAAGTCGCGCAATCTGAACTATTCAATCAATCCGCTCACGCGACGCGGTGGGAACTACGACAACCCGGCACGCAAGATCGAGCTGCTGACGATCGCTTCAGGGGAGTTGAGGTCTGTCGAGCTTCCGGCCGATGCGCGCATCGGTCATCCCGTTTGGTCGCGCGACGGACGTCACCTTGCCTTCGCCGTCTACCGCCATGCTCCAGGTGAAGTGTGGGTCGTCGATGCCGCGACCGCTCGGGCTCGCCAGCTCACGGGCGCCATCGTGAACTCGCTCTCCTATCCGCACTTGCAGTGGATCGATGCAACGACGCTGCTGATCGCGAAGATCGCGCGCACACCTGCTAACGACTCGCAATCGACGGTGCCTCGGGAACCGGATGTCGCGGAGTTCGATGCCTCGAGCGCACAAGGTGGGTTCGCGACGCCGAGCGTGCGGGTCGCGCCGCTGCGGCCCGACGAGCGCGAGAAAGTACTCGCGTTCAACGATAGTGAATTCGTGACGGTCGATCTACAAGGCACGATGCACCAGACCGGCATCCGCGGTGCCGGCATATTCGTGCATCCTTCGCCGGACGGCCGATACCTGTTGTCCGATCAGCTTTACGATCCGCTCGAGCGCGCATATGGAGCGCCACGGCGCTTCGATGTTTTCGATCGCACCGGCAAGCGCGTCTTTACAGTGCTGGATCGTCGCGAAGCCGTGAGCGATGGTGGTTTCTTCAACCCCGACATCGTCACGCCAGGTCCTCGCTACATCCGCTGGCATCCCGAGCATCCGGCGCGCTTGCAATGGCTCGTTGCGATCGAGGATGTTGCGAAGAAGGACAGAGGGCGCGATGAGCTTTGGGTGCTCGATGCACCGTTCACCGCGACACCACAGGTCGCTTATCGCAGTGATCGTCGTATTCAGGACGTGTACTGGCTGCCGCAAGGCGATTTCCTTGCCTTCGAGAATAGAGTCGGCACGAAGGGCTCGCGACTTGCGCGTGTGAGCGTGCGATCGCGCGATGCGAAGGTCACGCCACTGATCGAGTACGCGGGGGCGCCAGAAGGCGCAGGCATTCCGCGCATTGCGCCATTCCTCGAACCTATGCTCGTCATGCGCCGCAATGCGTACGGCCAGCACGTGCCGATCGTGTCGGCCGATGGCCGTTACGCTTACACGGTCAGCTACTTCCGCAGCGGCTTGGCGCGACTCGATCTGCGCTCCGGACGACTCGAGCCGCTCGTCAAGGAATCTGCTGGCGGAGAGTTCATCGATTTCGTGAACGACAACGCTCGCAGCGGACTGTTCTTTGCGAGCCGACCCGGTAAGGGCAACACGCTAATTCGTCGCGAGCTCGCCTCGGGGAAGGAAGCGGTCGCCTATACGTTCCCGCGTCGCAATCTCCTGCCGGAGAACGCGCAACGTGAAATCGTGACTACTAAGCGCACGGATGGTTTGCCGCTCCGCGCAGAGGTGCATCTGCCACCAGGCTGGACGAAGGAGCACGGACCGCTGCCGGCGCTCTTCTGGGTGTATGCGCGGCGTTACGAAACGCAGGGTGACTATCAACAGGCGCTCAAGTCGATCGCAACATCGTCGGTCAATGACGAGATGAGTCTGTACATGGACTTCCGTGTCATGACGCTCGCCGGTTACGCGGTTGTCGCGTTCAACCCTCCGATCCTGCCGAAGCAGCCGGGGCAGTCGCCGTATGAGGCGGGATGGAACGAGCAGATGGTGGAAGGCACGCGCACGATGATCCAGCATCTGGCAGAGCAGGGCATCGTCGATCCGACCCGTGCGGCCGTGGGCGGTCAATCCGGCGGCGGCTATACGACTGCGAACCTGCTTGCGCACTCCGATCTATTTCGAGCCGGCATCGCGTGCAACGGCGTCTACAACCGCACGCTCTCGCCCTTCGGCGTTGCGTTGTTCGAAGAGCGCTCGCTCTGGCAGGTGCCGAAGAACTACGTCGAGATGTCTCCGCTGTTCCACGCGGACAAGATTCAAGCGCCGCTGCTCATCATCAAAGGTCAGGACGAAGAGCATCCCTCGATTCATCCGGCGGAGTCCGCCAACTTGTTCGGTGCGCTGAAGGGGCTCGGCAAGACCGCTCGCTACGTGGAGTTTCCACTCGAAGGTCACACGAACATCGCCTACGAGTCTGTGCTGCATCAACTCTGGGAAATGGAGCGCTGGTTGCAGATGTATCTGGGGGAAGGATGGAAGCCAAGTGCGAAGTGAAATGTCGATCAGCCCAATGGTAAGAGTGGGTCGCGCGGCTCTGTCCTGCTGCGTCGTAGTCACGGGCGCGTACGCGTTGTCGATGAATGTCAGAACCGGCGCGGTGCGTGCGTGAGTTGAGGCGGGCAAAAAAAGAAACTTTCCGCTTCTGGGTATGTATCGGCGCGGAAAACGCTCTTCAGTAGCGAGTGCGCATCTTGCGCAATCAGTCAGGCCGATGTGCTGCGACACGTCGTGCTGAGGCACCGGCGGCGCTCAGCCGCCGGTGTTTTTCTCTGTGATCGGAACGATACAGAAGGTCAACCGTGCCCACGATAGGCTGCGTATGAATGCCATGAAATCAAGTGCCAGCGGTGCCGGTTTCGCATTGGTCGCGAGCCTATTTTCGATGGCATCCGCGGCGACGACTGCTCGGCCGCTCGACATCGACCACGTCACGAAGATGCGCTCGATACAGCATCTCGCACTGTCGCCGGACAACAGGTGGATTGCGTATGCGTTGTGTGATCCGGAGCGGGTGACCAACACGGTGGTCGTCAACTCGGGATGCGACATCTGGGTCAGCGCACCGGATGGGAACGATGCACGGCGATTGGAAACGGGACACACCGCGAACGCATATCCGCAATGGTCGCCAGACAGCAGCGCGCTCGTGTTCTACGCGGGTGATGAAGCGAACCCGAACCTGTGGCTGTGGCGTGTCGACGCGTCCGAGCCGCGACGCGTGAGCGATGTGCCGCTCGCCACCTTCAGCAATGGCTTTGTTCAGCCGATCTGGTTGCGCGACAGCGCCACCGTGATCGTGAAGTTGAAATCGGAAGAGCACGCGCAAGCGGCAACGTCCGGAGCGCACGTCGCCAGTGGTCAACCTGCGTGGGCGATGCCAGCGGTGGGCGAATCGAAAGCGATCGTGCAGTTCTCGTCGCCGGCCTCGGCGCAACCGACGGCCGATAGCGCACCCGCAGACTTGCCGAGCTATCGGATCGCGGATCTTGGCACGATCGATATTGCCTCGGGCGCGTTGCGACGACTGACGCGTGACAGGGCCATCACCGGCTACACGCTGTCCCCAGACGAGCGCTCTGTCGCGTTCATGCACTACAGAACATGGGGCGGGTTGCCTGATCTCGGTGTCACCGCGTGGACGCTCGAGGTCATCGACTTGGCGAGCGGCAACATTCGCAAGCTCGCCTCCGACGTGCACCAATTTCACGGCTACGCGTTCAGCTGGTCGCCGGACAGCCGACATATCGCTTATCTCACCGGGCCGGACAGACCGGGCGGATTCCCGATGAGCGAACGGCCTGGTGCGACCATCGCTTGGGTCGCGGCCAGTGGCGGCGCCCCTCGGATCCTGGCGGGACATGGTGATTTCGGCACCTCCGCATACTATCGGCCGATCTGGGACCCGCGGGGCACACATATATATGTGGCGGGTCAGGACGCCCTGTGGCGGGCAAGCCTGACCAGCGAGCAGATCGAGCGTTGGGTCGCGGTCGAGGGTTTCTCACCGGACTACGTTTTGGCCGCGCGCGATGTCGCCTGGTCAGACGATGGCGGTCAATCCCTTCTTGTCGCCATGCGCGGCGTGAGGGCGCCGGGTACGAGCCTCTTCCGTGTGCGCACGGGTTCCGGCGAAGTGAAGAAGCAACGGGATACCGACGTGACCTTGTCGGGGCCGTTCGGCGGCATCTTCGATCCCGGACACATGATGGCGGACGCGCGCAATCTGATTCACGTGGGGGGTAGTGCGAGCCGGCCACTCGATGTGTGGATGACCGATCTGAAGTCGAACCAGCAGCGTCGAGTGACGACGCTCAATCCCCAGTTCGAGGGCTACCAGTTTCCATCCACGCGCGTGGTCGAGTATCGCAGCATCGATGGCCGGCCACTGCGCGCTGCGTTGCTGCTACCCGCGCAGTACGAACCCGGCAAGCGCTATCCGATGCTCGTTTGGATGTACGCAGGTGGCGCCGGCTCACGGCGCACGAACACCTTCGGCCTCGATAACGGTTCGATGGCGAACATGCACATGCTGTCGACACGCGGCTATGCAGTGCTGTACCCGGACATCCCTGTGAGCGTTGGTACGCCTGCGCTCGATGTGCTGAAGGCCGTGATACCAGCGGTCGACAAAGTCATCGATATGGGCATCGCGGATGCGGATCGCCTCGCAGCGGGCGGCGTGAGCAATGGTGGCTTCGCGACGCTCGCGCTCATCGCACAGACACCGCGCTTCAAGGCGGCAATCGCCAACAACGGCTACGGCGATATCGGCGCCTTCTACGGTTACGAGGGGTGGAGTGAATTCCTGGAGAACGGCTTTGGAGCGATGGGCGTGCCGCCGTGGGAAGCACCGCTGCGCTACGTGAACAACTCGCCTTTCTATCAACTCGATCGCGTCCGCACGCCGGTTCTGATTCAAGTCGGTGAGCTGGATACAGGCTTCAATGAACTGAGCACGCAGATCTATGTCGGGCTGAAGCGGCTCGGACGCGAGGCGACGCTGCTCAAGTATCCCGACGAAGGTCACGGCGTGTTCAAGTCGGCGAACGTCGCTGATTACTGGAACCGCGTCGTGCAGTTCCTGGATGCGCATCTCAACGGCGCGAGCCGCCAACAGTAATCGTCCTTCGAGGCGCCGGCACTCAGGGCATCTCTCATCGCGAGGAACACAATGACAAGCGTATTGCGCAGAACAGGTCTCGCTGCGCTCATGTTTTCTGCGGTCGCAACTGCACAGGCTGAGCGGCCATTTCAATTCGACGATCTGTTCGGAATCGATCACGTGCGGACTGCGGCGATCGCACCAAATGGCGAGCAGGTGGCGTTCGTCACGGAACGCTGGACGCCCGAGAATTACGTCGGGCGCAGCAGCGTGTTGTGGCTCGTGTCTGCGAAAGGCGGCGACCCTCGACGTGCGGGCGATTTGTCGTTCGAACGTAAGCAGAGCGATCCGGTGTGGTCGCCGGACAGCAAGCGTCTCGTGTATCTCGCCGACACCGGAAGCGGCACCCGATTGCGGCTGGTCAACGTCGCAGGACGTCCTACGGTTGACACACTCACCGTATGCGACGCGGATGAAAGCATCGCCGCTCCGACGTGGTCGCCCGACAGCGCACAGGTTGCCGTCATGTGCGTCCGACCGACGACTCGAGCCGAACAGGTTCCGAAGACCATCGTCGCGAGCGAATCCGATCTCTACGACGGCACGCCATACAAGCCAGGTCGCGAGCCGCGGCTCGTGCTGTTCGACATTGCAACCGCTGCCGGACGCGAAGTCGCAGAAAATTCGGCGTTCCTGGCCGATCCTGGGACGGTGATGTGGCACTCACCGGACACGATCTGGATCGTGGCCACAGGACCCGGCGACTACGAAGGCATGATCTATAACGAGACGCTCCGGGCGTACCGGTACGATCTGAAGTCCTCAGTCCTTACCGCGATGCCCGGCACGTGGCGGCCGGCCAATGCCGCAATCGCTCTGCCGCGCAGCGACGATTTCATCGTGCTCACTGGCGGATCCGTCCCGATGCACGACTGGCAACAATGGTGGAGACCGGTACCGCTCGTCGTGAGCATGGCCGAGAAAGGCGGCGCATTACAGTCGCTGAGCGAGCCGCGGGATCTCATGCTGAGCTATGAAAGTCAGATCGGCTGGGCCGCTGCACCGGACGGTGATGTGAAGGGCGTGCTGTACTTTACAGACTTCGCGCGCGGGTCGTATCGGGTGCGGGGGTTCTATCCCGCTCGGAAGCATTGGGTCGATGTCACCCCGGAGCATCTGACGGTTGAGTCCTTCAGCGTGACTGCTAATGGGCGCACGATGGCCGTCGTGCAGGGCGATGCGAACACGTTGCCGGATGTGTACCTGATGGATCTCGCGCGCCCGGCCGCAAAGCCAATTCGCCTTACGCACTTTGGCGACAAGGTACGCGCGGTCTTCGATGTGCCGTCCGTCGAACGACTGAAGTGGCGCAGCGCCGACGATCGTTTCGACATCGATGGCTGGCTCGTGAAGCCACACGGATACGAAAAGGGCAAGCGCTATCCACTCATCGTCGACGTGCACGGCGGTCCGGGCGTCGCATTCCGCAACCGTTTCGAACAATTCCTGCTGCAAGGCGCACATCAGGTGCCGCCGGCTTTGTATGCCGCTCGCGGGTACATGGTGTTGATGGTGAATCCGCGCGGCGATCCCGGTTATGGGCGCGCGCACATGGAGGCCTTGCTCGAAGGTTGGGAGTATCCGACGCGCTACGACATCTTCAGCGGTGTCGATCATGTCGTGAAGCTCGGCTATGCAGATCCGGAGCGTCTCGGTATCGGCGGTGCGAGCTATGGCGGTTGGGTGACGACATTCGCGGTGACGCAGACCGATCGCTTCAAGGCGGCGTCCGCCAATGACCCTGTCATCGACAACGATCTGTCGGCTGCGCTCGCATACCGGGGCACGCGATCGAGCAATTACTGGCTTCACGCGGGGTTCGCCGGTGCGAAAGCGGGGGATCCGAACGCGAAGCTCGTGAATCCAGATCCCAGCCGCGTGAAGACGCCAATCCTTTTGCGCTTCGGTCTCGCCGAACAGAAACCGTTTCCAAGTCAGTTCTTCATCTCCGGCCTTGAGTACTTCACGTACCTGCACGCACGCTGCCGACCGGTCGAGATGATCATGCATCCGGAGGAAGGTCACGGCGTCTTCGACGGCGCGACGTGGCGCGAATACGTGGAGCGTGATGTGCGCTGGTTCGATTACTGGATCAAAGGCGAAGGCGAGTCGCCGCTCAAGCCGTGGAAGTGTGAGTCATGAGTCGGTGTGCCGTGATGGCCGATGCCGACGCACCGCGTCGTCCGCCTGAGCGCTGCGATTTTCCTGCGCACGCGTTCGTCGCCCCGGGTATCCCGGAGCCGCGCAATCGCTCTATGTCTAAAGGGCGGCCGAATCGCTGACGCACATGCGTTGCCGCGTACTACACAACATAAAGGTACTAACCATGCATCGAACGATCATACGAGCGTTGTTTGCGGTCTTCGCTTTATCGCTGGCGACCGCGCATGCGGACACGCTGATCAAAGCACCCTTGCCGATCGAGGTTGCCGCCGGTATTCGCGAGCTTGCAGGCGAGCCAGTGCCTTCGCCCGATGGCAAGCTCGTCGCGTATGTGGTTCATAACGGCGCGAAGGCGCGACCGTTCCCCATCCTGACACCGACCTGGAATTACTCCACGACCGGCGTCATCAACGTCAAGATGGCGCGGGAACTCTGGATCGTGGAGCTCGATTCCGGCCGGAGCTATGCGCTGCATCCGAAGGCGGGTTCGAGCTTCTCGCCCGCCTGGTCGCCCGATGGCAAGCAGCTTGCGTTCTACTCTGATGAAGATGGCTCGCTCGGGTTGTGGGTGTGGAGCCGGGGCGGTGATGCGCGACGCGTGACCCCGGCCATCGCAAAGCCATGGCAGAACGACGGCGCTCCAGTGTGGATGGACGGGCAGCGACTGTTCGCTGCGTTCCTGCCGGAAGGGTTCGACCTCGGAACCTTATCGATCTCGTCGATCCGGAGGGTCGGAGCGTCGGTGCGAAGGACGAGGTGACGCTGCGGCGCCAAGACGATTCGCGCTGGCTGCGCGAACACTTTGCCGATCTCGGATTCGTGGATCTGCGAACCGGAAAAGTTACGCGCGTCGTCGAGCGGAAAGCCATCTGGAACTGGTCGCTGTCGCCGAACGGAGCGTTCGTTGCAGTCGCGGACTGGGTCGGGAGCGGTCTGTTCGACAACTTCATCGTCGCCATTGCAGACAAGAGCACGAAGTTCACGATGCGCGGTCTCGGCGCCCAGCAGAAGACAGTGTGGGCTTCTGACAGTGCACGCGTGTATCTGGATGCGGCGAATGCCGCCCCTGACTTAGTCGGTGACCTGCGACCCAATCAACAGACGCTCGTCATCGATACGAACACCTGGCAACAAGCACGCGGCACGCTGCCCGGGAAGTCGAGCGAGCGTTTCGATGCGCCGAAAGGCAAGCGCAACACGTTTGCGGTTCGCGTGCCTGGCACGAACGATCTGCTCGTCGATCTGACCGAGGACTATCGGTTCGGCGATCTGTGGCTCGCTCGCAAGGGCAAGCCTGTCAAACGGCTCACGCATTTGAATCCCGAATACGACCGCTACGATGTCGGCAAAGTGATTCGCGTCGATTGGAAGGACAAGCAAGGTCGCGAGCTCTACGGCGCGTTGTTGCTGCCGCCCGATTACCAGAATGGCAAGCAGTATCCGGTGCACGTGGACGTCTACGGCCAAAGCTCGCTCGATCTCGAGTTTCACGCGCCAGGGATCCAGGGTTATGCGTCGCCGATCTGGAACTATCACGTGCTCTCGACACGCGGCTATGCGGTGTTCAAACCAATCGCGCCGTATGGATACAACACGGCGCTGCGCGACATCAGCGAAGCCGTGATCTCCGGCGTCGATCATTTGATCGCACTCGGCATTGCAAACCCGGACCGACTCACCGTGGAAGGGCAGAGCTTCGGCGGTTACTGCGTGCGCTCGATCGTCACGCAGACGGACAGGTTCAAAGTGGCGATCAGCACGGCGGGCTCGAACGGTACGGTGATCCCTTCTTACCCATGGGGTGCTGGTCAGGCCCGGATCAGTGCGGATCTTTACAAGAACCAAGAGGTATTTATCGCCAACTCCCCGATGTTCTTCTACGACCGTGTGAAGACACCGCTGCTGTTTCAAGTCGGCTTGAGCGACGGACGCGATACGGAGACCGATTGGGAAGTGCGCGTGTTGCGCAAGCTCGGCGTCGAGACGGAATTCTTGCGTTACGAGGGCGAGGGCCACGTGATTTTCGGCTACTCGAACGTGCTCGACTTCTGGAAGCGGCGTATTGACTGGATCGAGAAGCACAGCACTTAGGCGCTTCTCGGGTGCTCAAGGGGCCGGGGGTCGAATCCACAGGCAGATCCAGCTTCGCCGTGTTCGACTGAAGTCGAACAGAAAGAGTTGTCCGACTGAAGTCGGACCCACAGGAGAGGACAGATCGGACTCACCGAGTCCGGCTCCCTCCTCACTGTGGGTTCGGCTTTAGCCGAGCGGAAAGAGTTGTCCGACTGAAGTCGGACCCACAGGAGGGAACAAATGGGACTCATCGAGTCCAGCTCCGTTCTCACTGAACAGCCATGCTCATAATCCTCCGACTCTGTGCACTCTGTGATCTCTGTGTGAAATCTTGATCTTCACACCCCGTGGACCCGGTGATCCCCGTGGGGACTTCTCTCCTTTGGAGTGATGGCAGTGATAACAGTGATGGAGGTGATGAACAATCCTCTGTTTCCACAGGCGGAGCGCCAACCGTCTGTGCGCCGAGTGCCGGCGCGCATATCCGATTCTGCGGCAAGGGGCTATGTCGCCCGCCGCATGACGTTCGTCATGCGGCGGTTTTCTCTTTGAACACGAATGGCCGCGTGGTTTTGCGGACGCGTCCGTGTCTGTTACGGCCAGCGGAACGTGACGACTGCTTGCGCCGGCAGCTCGTACTGGAGCGATAGCTCCTGCCATCTGATCGTGATCGGCGTCGCTTCGTTGCGCTCGTTCAGTACGAGCAATCCTTTGGATCCGTCGGGATTGACGAACGCCACGCTGTCGAAGACGCCCTCCTTGCGCGAGCTCTCGATGCGGGTCGCACCAGGCCTTGCCGCGAGGCTTGCGTGTCCCAGAGCATAGTACTCGCCGTTGTAGGTGACGTGGCCCGTGTCCTGATCGATGGTGACAACGCCGCGGCAGCTCGTGCAGCCGCCATTCTGCGGGCCGGAGTTCTCATCGAGCGCCAGGTTCCACATGAGTACCGCGCTCGCCCAGTGGCGAGTGCCGCCGATGAACAGATTGCGCATCCACCAGTGCATGTCCGATCCGAACTCCGAACCGACGGAACCCGTGCATTCGGTCAGACGGATCTCCTTGTCCGGATGCATCTCCTGCACGCGACTCTGTGCGGACACATCGCCACCGTAGCAGTGAAACGCAGTGCCTGTCGCAAACTGCCGCGCACCTGCGTGGTTGAGCACCTCCATCGGATACTCCGGCTGGTCCCAATTGTGGTCATAGAGGAACACGCGCGTTTCGAGCCCCGCCTGCATCAGCGCCGGGCCCAGATGATTCGCGATGAAGTTTGCTTGTTCAGCGGCTTCCATGCGCATCGTCGGATAGCCCTGCGATTCGTGCAGTGGTTCGTTCTGAATCGTGATGCTTTCGATCGGCACGCCTTCCTGCTCGAACGCATGCAGATAGTCGACGAGGTACTTCGCAAACGACGCGTGCATGTCGGGGCGCAGGGACCCCGCATTGAGCGAGCTCTGAGTCTTCATCCAGGCGGGCGCGCTCCACGGCGTGCCCATGATGCGCAGCTCGGGATTGATGCTCAGCGCCTGCTTCATCACGGGAAGAAAGTAACTCCGCTCGTAATCGATCGAGAAGTGCGGTGCGTTCGCATTCGCATTGTCCTGCGGCGCGTCGCTGTAGCTGTAGTTCTGCAGCGAGAAGTCGCTGGCGCCGATGCCATGGCGCACCTGGCTCAGTCCGATGCCTTGCTCGGGATCGAACAGCTTCGTCATGAGCTCATCGCGCTGCTCGGTGCTCAGGCGTGTACCGATCAGCCACGCCGAGGAATCGGTCATCGATGCGCCGAAACCCGCCATCGTCTGGTAGGTGCGCGTCTCATCCACGTCGATATCGAAAGCACCGGGTTCATGCATCTCGCTTGCAGAGAACTCGACCGGTTCTTGCTTCGCCAGACGCTGTGATCCGTCGTACGTCGAAAGCCACACGGTCGCGCGCACGGGTGCAGGTTCGGCGGCCGGTGGAGCCGTGGGTGAGGGAGCGTCGCTCACAGGCGCGGAAGGTGCGGGCACCTCGGCAGGCGCGAAGGGCGAGGACACCTCAGCCGCGGGTGCAGAGGGCGCGGGTAGAGTCGGGTTCGCCGCTGCGGCCGATTCGCCACCACCACCGCAGCCGCCAAGAACAATGAGAGGCAAGAGGCAGAAGAGTCGTTGGATCATGAGCAGGGGGGTCTCCTGTTGCTGTTCGCGCACGCGCGAGCGCTGCGATGGCAGAGCGCAGGTGCACGAGGCCGCTTCAGCCGAGGTCTTGAGCACGTGCACATCACTCACCCGGCTGAGTGATCAGCGGGCTGTCAGTGCGTGTGCTATCGGGGGTGCAGCGTCTGCGTCCTGCAGCGTCTACGTTGCTGATAGTTAGGCCCGATACGGCGATGCGGGTTCGGCAGTCATCGCCTGCAGGCTGACTGGGAACCCCGCGCGTCACTGGCGCGGCCGGATGCTGAAGCGTGAGGCAGGCGATCCCTGAAGGATGGATCTCGCAGCGGACGAGTGGACTGGAGCGACGGGTTCGAGAGTGCTGCTTGGTCGTCATCCGGCGAAGGCTGGTCGTCATCCCCGCGAAGGCCGGGATCCCCGCGGATTCTCGTTGTTCACAGGGCCTGGGCCCCGGCCTTCGCCGGGGTGACCCCTCTGGGCCTTCGTCGGGGTAACCCGCCCCGGCCTTCGCCGGGGTGACATCACTATCGGCTGTTACAGGTCACGAGGTGAATGTGCAGCTCGTGAAGGCTGCTTCGTCGCTTTACGCCATCTGTGCCAGGGTTCTGCGGAAGCGTGCGAGCGCGCCGAAGAACAGTACCGCGCCGATGACGATGATTGCGAGCAGCTGCGGCCAGACGACGCGAAGTCCGGCACCGCGATAGAGAATGGCCTGGCTCGCGGCGACGAAATGAGTCGTCGGCGCAGCAAGCATGAGCGTCTGCGCCAGCTGAGGCATGCTCTCTCGCGGCGTCATTCCGCCGGAGAGCATCTGCAGCGGCAGGATGGTGAGTATCAGCAGCAAGCCGAACTGCGGCATCGTGCGTGCGACCGTGGCCATGAAGATGCCCATGGATGTCGTTGAGAACAGATGAAGTAGTGCGACCAGCAGGAACAGCAGACGGGATCCTTCGATCGGCACGTGCATCGCACCCTGGATGACGAGCAGCAGCGACATCGCAGTCGCCGTCAGCACGACCAGCCCCATCGACCAGACTTTCGCCAGCATGATCTCGGTAGGCGTGACCGGCATCACCAGCAGATGTTCGATCGTGCCGTGCTCGCGCTCGCGAATCAGCGCCGCACCGGTGAGCACGATCGAGAGCAGGGTGACCATGTTGATGATCTCCATCACGCTGCCGAACCACGCGCGTTTGAGCTCCGGGTTGAACCTCATGCGCAGGGCCAGATCCACGGCAGATGACGTTGTGCCGCGAAAGCCGCGCACGAACTCGGTGACTTCGCCCAGTACGATCTGCTGCACATAGCTGCTGCCCGTGAATGCCTGGCTCATGCGCGTAGCATCGACGTTGAGTTGCACATCGGGCTGCCGGCCGTTCAACACGTCGCGTTCGAAGTTCGGCGGGATATTCAGTGCGAACGTATAGTCCCCATCGTCCATGCCTTTGTCGGCCTCGGCTGGCGTAACCATGGCAGGCGTGTCGAACTGAGGCGGATAGAAGGCGCTTGCGATGCGGGCAGACAGGGGCGATTGATCCTCATCGACGATCGCGATCGGTACGCGGTGCAAGGTCTCCGGCTGTGCGGTACCCGCGGTATAGATGGCGATCGTGAACGCGTAGACGATGAGCACCAGCATCATCGGATCGCGCCACAGACTCCACAGCTCCTTGACGCCCAGGCGGTAAATGGCCGCGAGCTGCTCCATTCAGCGCTCCTGCTTCTTCAGCAAGACGATGCACAGAAGCATCAGCGCGGGCCCCGCGATCAAAAGCGGCCGCAAGGCAGCGTGCAGCTGCGCGAAGTCGAGGCCCTTGTTGAACACGCCGCGACTGATGATGAACATGTACGTGGTCGGGGAAATCTTGCCGATGAGTCGCCCGATACCTTCCAGGGAATTCACCGGATTGAGCAGCCCGGAGAACTGTACGGCGGGAATCAAGGTCGCGATCATGGTGATGAAGATCGCGGCCATCTGGCTGCGCATGAAGGTCGAGCAGAGCAAGCCGAAGCTCGTGGAGAACAGCAGGAACACGCTGGTCGCCGCAGCGAGCGTGAGAAACGATCCCGTGATCGGCACGCCGAACACCAGGATGGCGAGCAGCGTCATGACGAGAAAATTGATCATCCCCAGGATCAGATACGGCAACAACTTGCCGACGACGAACTCGCTGCGCAGCACCGGCGTGACGTAGAAGTTGACGATCGATCCGAGCTCCTTCTCGCGTACGACCGACAATGCGGTGAGCATCGCCGGAATCATGAGCAGCAGCATCGGGATCACCGCTGGCACGATCGCAGGCAGGCTGCGTACATCCGCGTTGTAGCGAAAGCGCGTTTCGATACTGATCTGTGACTCTGGCCGGTGACCGAGGGTTTGTACCACGCGTTGCTGGAGCCATGCCTGATGCATGCCCTGCACATAACCCTGGACCGTTTCCGCGCGCTGCGGCATGGCGCCATCCGCCCATGCGCCGATTTGCACGTTCTGGCCGCGCTGCACGTCGCGGGCGAAGCCGGGAGGAATCTCGATGGCCAGCGCGAGCTTTCCGCTGCGCATGCGTTGATCGAGATCGGCATAGTCGATGATGGGCGGCTGCTCGACGAAATAACGCGAGCCCGACAGGTTCAGCGCGTAGTCGCGGCTGAGCTGCGTCTGATCGCGATCGAGTACGGCGAACGTGAGACTTTCGACATCCATGTTGATGCCGTAACCGATGATGAACATCATCAGGATGCTCCCGAACAGCGCCAATGCGGCACGGACCGGGTCGCGGCGCAACTCCAGACTTTCGCGCAGCGTGTAGCTCAACGCGCGACGCAGGCTGAAACCTTTTTCGCGTGTTCGCACCGGCCGGTTGGATTCAGTGTGCACGGGCGTCGGCGCGGAGGCGGAGGATTCGGGGTCATCCTGCGTTGCATCCTCGAGATAGGCGATGAATGCATCTTCGAGCGTCGTCGCCCCGCGTTGCTGGATGAGCTTCGCAGGCGCATCGGTCACCAGCACCTTGCCGGCGTGCATGAGCGAGATCCGATCGCAGCGCTCGCCCTCGTTCATGAAATGCGTCGAGATGAAGATCGTGACCTGATCCTGGCGCGACAGCTCGATCAACAATCTCCAGAAGGTGTCCCGCGCGATCGGATCGACACCGGAGGTGGGCTCGTCGAGGATCAGGAGCTCAGGGCCGTGCACCAGCGCGACGGCGAGCGAAAGACGCTGACGCATGCCGAGCGGCAGACTTTCCGGGAGACTGTCGGTCACATCGCCCAGGCTGAACCGCTCGACCATCGCGGCGGTGCGCGTCGGGATCTGTGCCTCGTCCACTTGAAACAGTCGCGCGTGCAACACCAGGTTCTGCTCGACGGTGAGCTCGTTGTACAGCGAGAACGATTGGGACATGTAGCCGACGCGCCGCCGTGTCGCGATATCGCGTGCATCGATCGTGCGGCCGAACAATCGCGCCTCACCTTCGGTGGGCGGGAGCAGGCCGGTGAGCATCTTCATCGTCGTGGTCTTGCCGCAGCCGTTCGAGCCCAAAAAGCCGAAGATCTCGCCGCGCGCGATGCGGAAGCTCACGTGATCGACTGCGACGAAATCGCCGAAGCGCTTGGTGAGCGCACGAGCTTCGATGGCGATATCGGCATGGCCGTCGACCGAAAGCGGTATGTGCTCGACAGGTCGATGACCGCGACGCCGTTCTTCCGGGAGCAGTGCAAGGAAGGCGGCCTCGAGCGTTGTTGCCTGGGTGCGTTCGTACAATTCCTGCACGGTGCCGGTGGCAAGGATGCGGCCTGCATCCATCGCGATGAGCCAGTCGAATCGGCTGGCTTCTTCCATGTAGGCTGTGGCTACGAGCACACTCATGCCGTGGCGATCTGCACGGATGCCGTCGATCAGGTCCCAGAACTGCCGGCGTGCGAGCGGATCGACGCCGGTCGTGGGCTCATCGAGAATCAGCAGCTGCGGATCGTGGATCAGTGCGCAACACAGTCCGAGCTTCTGTTTCATGCCTCCGGAGAGCTGACCGGCGGGTCGTGAGAGAAAGGGACGCAGGCCGGTGGCGGAGGTGAGCTCATCGATGCGCCGACGACGTTCTGCGGCGCCATGATCGAAGAGCCGTCCGAAGAATTGCAGGTTCTCCTCGACGGACAACGTCGGATACAGATTCCGCCCCAGTCCCTGCGGCATGTAGGCGATGTCGGAACAGACGGCGCGCCGATGCGGCGCACTGCGCATATCTCCATCGAGGACTTGCACCGTGCCTTCCTGGATTGCGTGCGCGCCTGCGATCAATGAGAGCAGGCTGGATTTCCCCACGCCGTCGGGGCCGATCACTGCAACCGAGCGACCGCCGGGCAGCGCGAGATCCAGTCGATCGAGCGCGAGCTTCTTCCCATAGCGCAGCGTCACGCCTGTGAGCGTCGCAACAGCCCACGAGTCGACTGCGTCATCGCTCATTCGGGAACTCGGATCTGCAGATTCTCCGGCCATTTCGCCTGCGGATCGAGCTTCAGCCAGGCCACGCCCGGCAGCCCGGTCTTCACCTGCTCGATGTAGCGTTCGAGCAGCGCGCGATCGACGTGGGCGCGTACGCGAAACATGAGCTTCTGCCGTTCGCTCGCCGTTTCCACCGTCTTGGGCGTGAACTGAGCCGTGTCTGACACGAAGGACACGCGCGCCGGGAACACGTACTGAGGTGCGGCATCGAGCACGATGCGCACCTCGCTGCCCAGAGCCACGCGTCCGGCCACCGTCTCGGGCAGAAAGAACGTCATGTACACATCGCTCAAGTCGACCAGATTGAGGATCGGCGCGCCGGCACTGACGACTTCTCCCGGTTGCACGATCAGATACTGCACGCGACCTGCGCGAGGAGACTTCAGCGTGCTGTCGGCGATATCCGCTTCGATCCGTGCAACCGTCGCCTCGCTGGCCGATACGCTCGATTCGGCGCCCACGACTTCCGATCGTGCGGCTTCGACTGCAGAGCGCGCCGCGACCGCTTGTGCTTCCGCAGCGGCCACGACCGCGCGAGCGGAGCGTACGCGTGCGCGGTCGTCATCGAGATCCTGCAACGAGGCCGCGCCTTCCTTCGACAGCGTCTCGGTGCGAGCCAGGCGGCGTTCCGCTGCGTCCAGACTGCTCTGCGATTCGACGATGTTCGCTTCAGTCGCTGCCAGCTCACTGCGTCGCACGGCGACCTGGGCCTTGGCCGAATCCACGGATGTGATGGCCTGTTGCAGCATGGCGCGTGCTTCATCGCGCTGGGCCGTGAGCACGGTGATCTGCATCTTCACCAGCGGTTCATCGGCGGTGACGAACTGACCTTCGCGAACCAGAATCTCCTCCACTCGGCCGGCGAGCTTCGCGGATACGTTGATTTCCGTGGCTTCGATGCGGCCGTTACCGCTGATGAAGTCATCACCGGGACCCTTCGGACGCAGCGCCTGCCACAGAGCGATCGCTATCACCAGTGCCACGGCAATGGCTGCGAGCATCACCAGCCGTTTCCTGAGCTGTTCGTTCACAAAACCTCGCTCGTGCAGATCGACACGTGTGCCTGCAGCGAAGGGAATTTCGCGTCAATCGCCTGCGCCGAGCGTGCCACCCCCGACTGCGGCGAACAGCCCGACGCGGCTGGACTGCAGCGCGCGTTGTAGTTGCACCAACGATTGCCCGGCAGAGAGCAGGTCCCGCTGAGCGTCGAGCACTTCGAGATATGCGGCCGCGCCGTTCTCAAAGCGTAGCTGGGCGAGGCGGGCGCGCTCCCGCTGCGCCGTGAGCGCCAGGCGCTGAACGCTCACCTGTTCGAGCAGCCATTGCTGGTTCGTGAGTGCGTCTGCGACGTCGCGGAACGCAGTCTGAACCGTGAGCTCGTAACTGCTGACCGCGAGATTGCGGCGCACCTGCGCGACATCGAGGTTGGAGCGCAGGCGGCCTCCATTGAATAGGGGCAGCGCAATGGTCGGCGTGAATCGCCAGCTGCGGCCGCCCGCATCGAACAATCCGTTGAGCTCGTCGCTGGCAACTCCATAGTCGCCGGTCAGCGAGATGCTCGGAAAGAACGCGGCGCGCGCGGCGCCGATGTTCGCGTAGGCGGCCTTCAGCTGATGCTCCGCCTCGAGAATGTCGGGACGCTGTGTCAGCAGGCTGGAGGGCAGGCCCACACGGAGATTGCGTATCGGGTCCGCCGCATCGAAGGTACCGGTCTGCACAGGCAGATCGATCGGTGCGCCCACCAGCAGCGTGAGCGCATGACTGTTCGTTGCTCGCGATTGCTCGAGCTGTGCCGCCAATCCTTGCGCCTGCCGCAGGAGTGTCTCAGCCTGGGTGACTTCCATCTGCGAGCTGGCGCCTTCCTCGGCGCGTCGACGGAATATGCGGAAGGTCTCTTCACGGCTCGCGATCGACTGTCTCGCCAGCTCGATACGCTGATCGAGCTCGCGTTGTGCGAGCCATGCATCCGCCACTTGCGCCGCCAGACTCACCATCGCCGCTCGACGTGCTGCCTCCGTAGCGAGATAGTTCTCGAGTGCAGCCGTATTCAGGCTGCGAATGCGTCCCCAGAAGTCCAGCTCCCATGCAGAGACGCCAACCGTCGCCTGGTAGGCCGTGCTCGTGTAGGACTGACCGATGATGCTCACATCGGCAGGCGTGCGGCTGCGGCTGCCTGCGACTGCGGCATTGACCGCGGGAAAAAACTCAGAGCGTTGAACACCGCGCAATGCTCGCGCCTCCTCGGTGCGCAGCACCGCCACACGCAGATTGCGATTGTTCCGCCAGGCTTCCTCGATGAGTGCCTGCAGGCCGGGGTCCACGAATACGTCACGCCAGTCGAGCGTCTGCACCGCGCCCGGTAGTGCGTTTGCGTCGGCAGGATACTGATCGGCAATCGGTGTTTCGGGTGCGCGATAGCGCGGCGCCATCGAGATGCATGCCGAAAGCGCGAGCGCAGCAGCGAGCGCTGCGCTGAAGCGCACACCGATCTTCCAGCGATGAGGTGTTGGGTGAATCAGCATGATCGTATAACTCAGTATCGCTTCGGCATCGTTGCGCGAGTACACGAGATTCCCGCAGCAGCGCGCAACGTAAGACCAGCAGTTCCCGCACTCACAGATGTTGCGTCGCATGTGCACGAGCATCGTCAGATCAGTGTTCATCGCACACAGCTGCGCTGCAGAGGCCAATCATGAGCAGTGCCGGTCCGTCGGTCATCAGAGTCTCGCCGCGTGATTGCGATGGTGCGCTGTTCGACCTGGATGGTGTGCTGACGCAGACGGCGCAGGTGCACGCGAGAGCATGGAAGGAAGTGTTCGATGGCTTCCTAGAACAGCGCGCCGCGGAAACCGGTGAGCCATTCGTGCCCTTCGACATCGGTGACGACTATCGGCGCTACGTCGACGGCAAATCGCGGTACGACGGTGTGGTCTCGTTCCTTGCCTCGCGCGGGATCGATCTGCCTTGGGGATCGCTGGACGACGGCCCTGACGTTCGCAGCGTGCATGGCCTGGGCGCACAGAAGGACGAGCGCTTCATGGAGCAGCTCGAGCGATCCGGGGTGAAGACATACGATGCCGCGGTGGACTTCGCGCGAGCGCTGCGCGCACAGGGTGTGCGTACTGCGGTCGTGAGCTCCAGCGTGCATTGCGCGCAGGTGCTCGAAGTGGCCGGCATCGCGAAGCTGTTCGATGCGCGCGTCGATGGGACGGACATTCTGCGGCTGAAGCTGCGCGGCAAGCCGGCGCCCGATGCTTTCATCGAAGGAGCGCGCCGCATCCACGTCGACCCGGCGCGATGCATGGTGATCGAAGATGCCATTGCAGGCGTAGAGGCGGGATGTGCCGGGCAATTCGGACTGGTGATCGGCGTCGATCGCATGGATCAGTCTGCGGCCCTGCGTGACGCAGGCGCGCATGTCGTGGTCAGGAGCCTGGCCGACATCGAGGTCACGGTGGACCCGGCATCGACGTGGTCGCTGACGTTCGATGCGTTCGATGCGCCGACTGAAGGGCGACGCGAAGCATTGTGCGCACTCGGCAACGGATACTTCGAGACACGCGGCGCAGTGCCGTGGTCAAGCGCCGATGGCGTCCATTACCCCGGAACGTATCTCGCGGGAGGTTACAACCGGCTGCGAACCGAGATCGCCTCGCGAGTGGTGGAGAACGAGGACCTCGTCAATCTGCCCAACTGGCTCGCCCTCGACTTTCGTATCGAAGACGATCAATGGTTCGAGATGCGAACGGTGCGGGTGAGTGGCTATCGCCAGGAACTGGATCTGCGGCGGGGGGTGTTGTTGCGAACGTTGTCGTTCGAGGACACAGCAGGGCGGATCACGACGCTCAACGAGCGGCGCTTCGTGTCGATGAGCGACATGCATCTGGGTGCCCTCGAACTGACGGTCACGGCACAGAACTGGTCAGGGCGTATTGCGATCCGCTCAGCACTCGACGGACGCGTCGTGAATGCCGGTGCCAGGCTCTATCGCAAGTTCAACAACCGGCATCTGTGTCCGATGGGCGGCGAGGCGATTGGCGTCGACGGATTGCTGCTGCGTACGCGCACCTCGCAGTCCGATGTGCACGTTGCGCTCGCGGCCTGCACCCGCGCCTACAAGGGAGGTGAGGTCGTGCAGGCGCAGCGCAGCCTCGTTGAAGAGCCAGGTTATCTCGCGCACGAGTTCACGACGGAGCTGGAGCAGGGAGCGCCGCTGGTCATCGAGAAGCTTGCGTTTCTCTACAGCTCGCGGGATCGCGCTATTTCCGAGGCGGCCGATGCGGCGAGCAAGGCGGTCGCGCGTGCGCCGCGCTTCGAGCAGGCGCTGGCCGAGCATGTGCTCGCCTGGTTCTTCCTGTGGCGCCGCTTCGACGTGCATCTGGAACTCGTCGGCTCGTCGTTCAAGCTCAACGTTCCGCTGCTGTTGCGGCTCAACATGTTTCATCTGCTGCAGGCCGTGTCGTTCAATTCAGTCGGGCTCGACATCGGCGTGCCGGCGCGGGCATGGACCGGGGAGGCATACCAGGGACACGTCTTCTGGGATGAGCTCTTCATATTTCCTTCGCTCAACTACCGCGCGCCGGAGATCACTCGATCTCTGCTCAAGTATCGCTTTCGGCGGTTGGGCGAGGCTCGCATCGCGGCGAATGCCATCGGGCTGCAAGGGGCGATGTTTCCCTGGCAGAGCGGCAGCGACGGTCAGGAGGAAACGCAGGAGCTCAACTTCAACGAACGCTCGCAGCGCTGGATCCCCGACAACTCCTTCCGCCAGCGACACGTGGGCAGTGCCATCGTCTACAACGTATGGCAGTTCTTCCAGGTGACCCGCGACATCGAGTTCATGCATTTCTACGGCGCCGAGCTGATGCTCGAGATTGCGCGCTTCTGGTCGAGCATGGCCGTGTTCAACGAACAGCGCCAGCGCTACGAGATCCGTGGCGTCATGGGGCCGGACGAATTCCACGAGGCGTATCCGGATGCGGCTGCGTACGGCATCGACAACAACGCCTACACCAATGTCATGGCCGTCTGGGTACTGATGCGATCGCTGGAAGTGCTGGACATCGTATCGGAGCTGCGCCGCGAAGAGCTGCTGCGCAAGCTGAAGATCACGGTGCAGGAGCTGCAGCGCTGGGCCGATATCAGCAGACGGATGTTCGTGCCGTTTCACGACGGCTGCATCATCAGCCAGTTCGAGGGTTACGAGAAACTGCTGGAGTTCGACTGGGAGGAGTACCGGGCGCGCTACGGCAACATCCAGCGGCTCGATCTCATCCTCGAAGCGGAGAACGACAGCACGAACCGATACAAGCTCGCGAAGCAGGCAGACACACTCATGTTGTTTTACCTGTTCTCCGCGCAGGAGCTGCAAGCAATCTTCGAAAGGCTGAACTATCCGTTCGACCCCGAGTGGATCCCGCGCAACGTTCTCTACTACAACAGCCGCTCATCGCACGGCTCGACGCTATCGCGCGTGGTGCACGCATGGGTGATGGCGAGGACCGATGGACGCAGCGCCATGGCCTACTTTGCGGAGGCATTGCAGAGCGATGTGAGCGATATACAGGAAGGAACGACGGCAGAGGGAATTCATCTGGGAGCGATGGCTGGCACGGTCGATCTGATCCAGCGCGCCACGACCGGACTCGAAGTGACGGGCGATGTGTTGCGCATCAGTCCGCAGCTGCCTGCAAACCTGAAGCTGGATATGCGCATCCGCTACCGCGGCCACTCGCTCGAGCTGCGTCTGATGCAAGACATACTCATCGTGAGCGGCGGTGAACAGGGCGCCGCCCCTATCCAGCTGGAAGTGAACGGCGCGATCTACGACTTCGTACGGGGCGAAACCCGCCGTTTCGATCTGAAACGCTCGCCACAAAGCGTCATGAAACTCGCGTGAGCGCGGGCTGTCGGGCCGCGAGGATTTGCGCAGCTCAATCCGCGTCCGGCTGCATGTTGCCCTGATCGGGCCGCTGCATCCTGCCGTCGTCAGGCTTCTGCATCTTGCCCTGGTCGGGCCCCATCTTGCCCTTGCCGGGTTTATCAGGCCGGCCTCCGCGCATCATCTGGCAATCCTGCGGACTCATCTTGGCGCAGGCCTGCTGCATCTCCTGACGACACTCCGAGAATTCCTTGTTGGAGCGCAGGCAGGTGGCCATCTGCGTGTACGCCGTCGCCATGGCCGCGCGCGTCTCTTTTGACGGTTCCGGCCTCGAGGATCCTTGCGACGATGGCGTCGTAGATTGCTGCGCGATTGCAGTCATCGCGCCGAACGACAGGAGTGCCGTGAGCGCGATGCGCGACAGGCGGGATAACGAATATGAAGTCTTCATCATGCGACCTCGACTCTTGGATAGGAGGAATAGGGGTCATGGGCCCCCGGTGGTGGCGATCGTGGTGGCGATCGTGGTGGCGATCGTGTTCCGACCTGCCGGCGTTTGTCGACACGGCGGCGACTTTAAGCGGCGCGAACTCACACCGGCATCAGAGATTGGAGAGAGGCGCTCCGTAGCAGCACGGAAGGCGAAGGATTACCGGTATTCCAAGAGTTCATGGCATCGATCGCCACTCATTGCGGGTTTGCAATGAACATATCGATGTGCATCGCGAACGATGGAACTGCGTCGAGCGTGGAGGATTGCAACCTGCGCGCAGAGTCGTTGATGCGCCGTTGTAATGTCAGCAGACAGATGTAGCCGGGATTCTGCAGCGCGCACCAGCAGCAGCGGCCCAGGAGTACGCACATGCATTTCACGCCGAAGGAATTCGACAAGCTTCTGATTCACACGCTCGCGGACGTTGCGAGCAGGCGCAAGGACAAGGGACTGAAGCTCAACCATCCTGAGGCCGTCGCGATGCTGTGTGCATACGTGCTCGATGCGGCACGGGAAGGAAAGACCGTCGAGGAAGTCATGGATGGTGCGCGCGGCGTGCTCAAGGCATCCGATGTGATGGAAGGCGTGCCCGAGCTCATGCCGCTGATCCAGGTCGAGGCCATCTTCACCGACGGCAGTCGCCTGGTCAGTCTCCACAATCCGATTACCTGAACATCGGCAGTTCAATCGCGCTTCGCAACGCACCGAAGGAGTACGTCATGGCCAACACGCCGAAGCAGCCGGCTGGCGCCAGTCCCAAGCCACAGCACACCGATGTGCCTCACAAGTTCGCCCACCCGATCGGCGGCTACGTACTTGCCAAAGATCCGATCGAGATCAACCCGGGCCGACCCCGCACCAAGCTCAAGGTGCGCAACACGGGCGATCGGCCGATTCAGATCGGTTCGCACTTTCACTTCTTCGAGACCAACAGATATCTGGAGTTCGATCGCGCGGCGGCGTTCGGCCAGCGCCTCGATATCCCCGCGAACACGGCGGTGCGATTCGAGCCGGGCGATGAGAAAGAGGTCACGCTCGTGCCGTACGGCGGGAAGCGCTTCGTTTACGGCTTCAACGATCTGGTGGACGGCTGGTCGGGAAGCGGACCGAACCCGGACTACACACCCAATCGCGACAAGGCCATTCGTCGCGCCGCGAAGCTGGGCTTCAAATCGCAGGACCCTGGCCCCGCACCGTCTTCACCGAGCCCGACACCGGGCAAGACGGCCCGGAAGTAATCATCGCCAGTCGAGCTTCACACTCTCGCCGACATCCACGCTGACAACCAAGGGGCAGCCATGACGCAGATCTCTCGACAGCAGTATGCCGACCTGTACGGCCCGACGCTCGGCGACAAAGTGCGGCTCGGGGACTCGAACCTGTATGTGCAGATCGAGCGGGACCTGCGCGCGAACTACGGCGATGAGTTGCAGTACGGCGGCGGCAAGACGCTGCGCGACGGCATGGGTTCGGACAACCTGCTGACGCAGGAAGCGGGTTGCCTCGATCTGGTGATCACCAACGTGACTGTGATCGATGCGATGGTGGGCGTGGTCAAAGCAGACGTCGGCATTCGCAACGGCAAGATCGTCGGTCTCGGAAAAGCAGGAAATCCCTCGACCATGGAGGGTGTCACGCCGGGATTGTCGACAGGCACGTCGACTGACGCCATCTCGGGCGAGCATCTGATCCTGACCGCAGCGGGAATGGATACGCACGTGCATTTCATCTCGCCGCAGCAGGTGTACGCCGCGTTATCCAACGGCATTACTACTCTGTGGGGCGGCGGTGTCGGACCGGTCGATGGCACTTGCGGCGTCACGACCAGCAATGGCCCATGGGCCATCGAAATGATGATGCGCTCGTTCGATGCGCTGCCCATCAATGTCGGCATTCAGGGCAAAGGTAATTGCTCGGGTCAGCGTCCGCTGGTGGAGCAACTCCTCGCAGGCGCGGCGGGATTCAAGATCCATGAGGATTACGGCACGACGCCGGCGGCGATTCGCACCTGCCTTTCGATTGCAGATGATTACGACGTTTCGGTCGCGGTTCACACCGATACGTTGAACGAATCCGGCTATGTCGAGGACACGATTGCCGCATTCAACGGACGGACGATTCACACGTATCACAGCGAAGGCGCCGGCGGTGGCCATGCGCCCGACCTGCTGAAAGTCGTCGGGCAGCGCAACGTGCTGCCGAGCTCGACCAATCCGACCTTGCCATGCGGCGTGGACTCGGTCGCCGAGCTGTTCGACATGATCATGGTCTGTCACAACCTGAATCCGAAGATTCCCTCAGACGTCGCATTCGCGGAAAGTCGTGTGCGCGCAGAAACCATCGTTGCGGAAAGCGTGCTGCACGACATGGGCGCGATCTCGATGATCGGTAGCGATTCGCAGGCCATGGGGCGCATCGGCGAGAGTTTCCTGCGGGCTGTCCAGACCGCCGCTGCGATGAAGGAAGCGCGTGGCGCATTGCCGGAAGACAACGCGGACAACGACAACTTTCGGGTCCTGCGCTACATCGCGAAGGTCACGATCAATCCAGCCCTCACGGCGGGGATTGGCGATGTGCTGGGCTCGGTCGAGCCCGGCAAGCTTGCGGACCTGGTGTTGTGGGAGCCGGGCTTCTTCGGCGTCAAGCCCAAGATGGTGTTGAAGGGCGGTCTGGTGGCGTGGGCGAACATGGGCGATCCGAACTCCTCGCTCCCGACGCCGCAACCGATGTATTACCGGCCGATGTTCGCGGCCTTCGGCTCAGCACTGAGCAAGACCTCCGTCACTTTCGTCTCGCAGGCCGCCTACGACAACAAGGTCGGGGAGCGCTATGGCCTGCAGCGGATCATCAAACCCGTGCACGGGACGCGTGTGCTCGGGAAGGTTCACATGGTTCGCAATGGCTATCTGCCGAAGATCGACGTCGATCCGCAGACATTCGCAGTCAAGGTGGACGGCACGCATGCCACGGTCAAACCGCCGAAGACTATCCCGTTAAATCAGCTGTACTTCTTCAGCTGACCTGTCCTGGAGGGACTGGAATGATCATCATCGAGAACATCCTCGGAAACTCCAACGAAGCGCCGTGGCCAGAACGCCTGGCGCACGCGGAGATCGACTGGTTGAGGCTCGATCAATGGGAGGCGCAGAAGAGCAGGCTGCGCAAGGCCACCGAGCAGGATGTCGAGCTCGCGCTGTCGCTGGAGCGCAATACGCGTCTGCGCGACGGCGATGTGCTGATGTGGAGCGACTCGCCGCCGCGCGCAATCGTTGCGCGCATCGATCTCAATGAGGTGATGGTCATCGAGCTCGCCGACGTCGTCGCGGGTGGCACCGATGCCATCGTGAGAACGATCTTCGAGCTCGGTCACGCACTCGGCAATCAACATTGGCCGGCGATCGTCAAGGACACGCGCGTGTTCGTGCCGCTCACCGTCGATCTGAAAGTGATGGCTTCCGTGATGAAGACCCATGCACTGCCGGGCGTGCGCTACGACTTCGTGCCAGGCGCCGAAGTCATACCGTACATGGCGCCGCACGAATCGCGTCGCCTGTTCGGTGGGGCACCTGCGCATTCGCACGCTCCACAGGAGCACGCGCATCATCACGATGAGAAGCATCGTCATGATGAAATGCATCATCAAAGAGAGCCGCTTCACCGGGAAGATGCGGTGCGGGCAGCGGCGCGATGACGACGCAGATCGACCTGTCCGAGTCGACCCGGCTCATCGAGTGGGCGCAGCGGCCGCAGCTCTCGCGGTTGCTGCATCTGCTGCAGTTCGGCGATTCCGCGTTGCCGATCGGCAGCTTCTCGTTCTCCAACGGCCTGGAAGCGGCGGTTCAGAGTGGACTGGTTGACGACGCGGCTACGCTGCATGAGTTCGTGCTCACGGCGATGCATCAGAGCGCCTTCACCGACGGCATCGCGCTGTTGTGCGCTCATGATGCGTTCGGCATGCAGGACACCGCGGCCTTGCTCGTCATCGATCGACGCCTCTACGAACGCAAGGTCAACGAGGAAACGAGACTCATGGCCGTGCGCACGGGTCGCAAGCTATGCGAGCTGGCGTGTGCCGTCGTTGGCGACCGGCTCAGTCGCGACTGGCTCGCCAGGATCGTGCGTGGCGAAACGCCGGGTACGCATGCCGTCAGTCTCGCGATCGCGTTGGGGGCCGTCGGAATCGCGCGGGCCGATGCTTTCGGCGTCCAGCAATACTCCGTGGCCACCGCCATTCTGAGTGCGGCGCTGCGTCTCATGCGCATCTCGTTCATCGAGACGCAGTCGATCCTGCTCGAAGTGAGCCGCCGGGTCGATGTGCTTCATGAGCATGTGGCCGAGGCCGCCATCGACGACATGTCGAGCTTTGCACCCACCATCGACATCCTGGCCGCCATGCACGTCAAGGGCCGCGTGCGTCTGTTCATGACCTGACACTCTCGCGGGGTAGCATATGAAGAAGATCCCACGTATCGGTATCGGCGGCCCAGTCGGCTCGGGAAAGACCGCGCTGATAGAGGCGATCACACCCTTGCTGGTCGACCTCGGCCAGCGTGTGCTGGTAGTGACGAACGATGTCGTCACTACCGAAGACGCGCGGCATGTGCAGCGCACGTTGCGAGGCGTGCTGGTCGAGGAACGCATCGTCGGTGTCGAGACCGGCGGTTGTCCGCACACGGCGGTACGCGAGGATCCGAGCATGAACCTCGCTGCCGTGGAGGAGATGGAAGCGAAGTTTCCAGACTCGGATCTGGTGCTGCTCGAAAGCGGCGGCGACAACCTGACATTGACCTTCAGTCCGGCGCTGATCGATTTTTTCATTTACGTGATCGATGTGGCGGCCGGCGACAAGATTCCGCGCAAGAACGGTCCGGGCATCACACAGTCGGACATCCTGGTCATCAACAAGACGGATCTCGCGCCCTATGTAGGCGCGAGTCTGCAGGTCATGGATGCCGACTCACGCCTGATGCGAGGCCGTAAACCTTTCGTGTTTACGAACTGCAAGACGGGCGAGGGCATCGCCGAGATCGTGACGCTGATCCAGGAGCGCGTTCTCTTCGACAATCAACCGATCGAAAGGAGCGCGTAGTGGCCAATGCTCCGCGGGAACTTGCGGCCTACCACGATGAGCCGGCGCAGCTTCCGAGCGGATCGTTCGGCAAGTGTGCATACCTGCGGTTGGGGTTCGAGGCGCAGTCGGATCGCTCGGTGCTGCGCACACTGCATCGCCGTGCGCCGTTGCTGGTGCAGCAGGCGCTGTACTGGGACGAGCAGATGCCGGGGCTGCCATGCGTCTACATGATCTCCAACTCGGGCGGCATTCTGCAGGGAGATCGCTACCGTATCGAGATCGACATGCCCGCAGGCACGCAGGCGCATGTCACGACGCAGGCCGCCACCAAGATCCACAGCATGGACGCGAACTATGCGACGCAAACCCAGGAGCTGACGCTAGGGCCCGACGCGTATCTCGAGTACATGCCGCAGCCGCTGATTCCACACGCATCATCACGGTTCGTGCAACACACGCGGGTATCGATCGACCCGAGCGCGACCCTGGTCTACGCCGAGGTGCTCATGGCCGGACGCAAGTACTACGGAGCCGGTGAGCTGTTCCGCTACGATCTGTTCTCTTCGACGCTGCATGCGCAACGTCCCGACGGCGAGTCGTTGTTCACCGAGAAGTTCGTCATCGAGCCGCGTCGCCGCTCCGTCGCCCGTCTGGGAGCGATGGGTCCGTTCCACGTCTTCGGCAGCTTCGTGGTGCTCACTTCGAAGCAGCATGCGGAACGATTGTTCGAGGCTTTCGAGCCCAGCTTCGATCCCACGTCCAGTCTCGTCTTCGGTGCCAGTCATCTGCCGCGCGATGCGGGTCTCGTCGTGAAGATCCTCGGCATGGAAACGGCGCCGGTGAATGCCGCCATTCGTCGCTTCTGGTCGCTGGCTCGAGAGGAAGTGGCAGGCGCGCGCGTTCCCGAGAATTTTCTCTGGGCTTGACCCCGCGGCCCAAGGAGCCGGCATGCCAAACGAAACTTCAGGTTGGGCATCGCTGACGGAGCGCAACAGCGCCATCCGATTCATCGACGTGAACCTGCGAGGAGCAGGGCAGGTCATCTTTCAGAACAATCCATGGACCGGATTGTTTTTCCTGTTGGCGATCGTTTGGGGCGCCATCGCGGGCGGACAGATCGTCATTGGGATCAGCGCCATCGTGGCGCTGGTGATCGCGACCGTCACCGCGATGCTGCTCGATGTCGACGAAACCTCGCTGCGTCAGGGCATGTTCGGGTTCAACGGGGTGCTCGTGGGTGCGGCGGTTCCGACCTTTCTGGTGCCCAGTCCCGAAATGTGGGTCGTCGTGATCATTGGCGCCGCGGTCTCCACCGTCGTGATGCTGGCGGTATCGAATGTGATGAAGACCTGGGGCGCGCCGGCGCTCACTTTTCCGTTCGTGCTGACGACATGGTTCCTGGTGCTGATGCCGTATGCCTTCAGCGATTTGCAGATCGCCTCGATGGGACCGCCGAAGTTGCCACATTCGCTGACCGAGACGGGGTTCGAACATCTGGCCGCCGCGCAGTTGATCGCAGCCTGGCTGAAAGGACCGGCACAGGTATTTCTGATCAACAATGCCGTGAGCGGTGTTCTGGTCGTGATCGGATTGTTGATCAGCTCGCTATGGGCGGGAGGGCTGGCACTGGCCGGCTCTGCGGTGGGTGTGATTCTCGCGCTGTATTTCGGCGCAAGCGTCAAGGACATCGAACAAGGTCTGTTCGGCTTCAGCGCCGTTCTGACTGCAGTCGGCCTCGGCAGCGCATTCTTCAAGCCCGCCTGGCGCGTGATGCTCTTTGCACTGCTCGGCACGATCTTCACCGTCATGGTCCAGGGGGCGCTCGACGGCGCACTGGCACCCTTGGGTATTCCCACGTTCACGGCACCGTTCGTCTTTGCGACCTGGCTGTTCCTGCTGCCCAAAGAGAAGCTCCAGCCGCATCCGCATGCCCCGATCAAGAATGGCGTGGTCGGCGAATCCAGGGGGAGCCGTCAGCATTCCGGTTCAGCGTCATGAACACTGCGCTGCGCGTACTGCTGGTGCTTGTCGGGTGTGTCGGACTGTTCGTCTATTTCAGATCGATCATTCGAATGATGCTGTTGAACCGGCGCGAGCGCGATGTGCTCGAGCGTATCGCCGCGCGTTTCGTCATCGCCATCATGCATGGGCTCGCCAGCGGCAAGCGCAGTCAGTCGGAAGTGAAGCATGTGCAGGCGTGGCTCATGCCGATGTTCATCTTCACCATCGTCGCGATCTGGTTCGTGCTGGTGCAGTTCTCGTTCGGCCTCATCCTATGGGGCGTGCGTGTAGAGCCGAACCTGGGACAGGCCTTCATTGCCAGCGGTTCCGCGCTCAGCACGCTCGGCTTCCACACACCCAGCACGACCGTCGGCGAATGGCTGGCGATTGGCGAGGCGGCGATTGGCCTCGGCATCGTCATCCTGCTATTCACCTTCGTTCCCGGTTACCAGTCCGCGATCCAGGCGCGGGAGCGCAAGGGTGGGTGGCTTGCCTCACGCACGACACAAGCCGAACCGTCTTGCGTCGGCCTGCTCAGGTCATTGCAGCGAAGTGGACAAACCGACGATGCGTCCGTCTGGCTGGAGTGGGAGAGCTGGTTTCGCGGCTTGCTCGAGACTCACTCGATTTCTCCCGTGCTCGCCTACGTGCCGTCGATCTATCGCGGCAACTGGGTCGACACCGCGACCACCATCCTGGACGCCGCATCGCTGCTGCTCGTTTCGGGCGATCCGCAGCACACCGAAGGGCCGCGGCTCTGTCGCGAAGCGGGGATCGCCGCTGTGCGCAGCATTGCAGCCGAGTTGATTGGCGACAGAGCACAAAGACAGGCCGAAGATCTCAGCAGCGCCGATGCGAATTCCTCGTTGCTCGCGTTGCATGACCAGCTGCACCGGCTGGGCCTGCCCGTCGCCCCGGACAAGGATCGGTGGGCGCAGAGCTTTGCTGCCTTGAGGACAGACTACATATCCGATCTGCGCCACATATCGCGTGCGACGCTGATGCCCATCATGGAGCCGTGGGAGCGGCCGGCCGCAGACGAACAGCAGCGCGTGGACGGCAAGCGTTGACGGCGAGTTACGCGTGGCTCACATACCCGACGGTGTGCTCTCCGTTCCTGTGCTCACCGCCGGAGGTATCGGGGCTGCGATCGCCGTCGTCGTCGCAGTACGCCGTCTCGATGACTCGCAAGTGCCGCGCGTCGCGATCTTGTCCGCGATGTTCTTCGTTGTATCGCTCATCTCAGTGCCAGCGGGTCCATCGAGCGTTCACTTACTGCTGTCGGCACTGATGGGGCTCACCATCGGTCTGGCCACGATTCCAGCGGTCCTGATCGGACTGGTTCTGCAGGTGCTGTTATTCGGAGTGGGCGGAGTCACGACGCTCGGTGTCAATACGCTCAACATCGCTTTGCCTGCCGTGGTCTTCGGCGCATTGTTTCTCCCGCTGATCCGTCGGCTGCCGCCGCGCTCTGCAGCAGTCGCAGGATTCATCTGTGCCGTCTTGTCGGTTGCGGGGACGGCGGGCGGTGTTGCGCTGGCGCTGACACTATCTTCACCCGCCTTTACGCCCTCCGTGCCGATCATCGCGGCAAGCTACGTGCCGCTCATGCTCGCAGAAGGGTTGATCACCGCATTCGCAGTCGGTTTTCTCAAGCGTGTCCGTCCGGAAACTCTGAGTGGACCGGCGGTCAGTCAGGCAGAGGTGACATCATGATCCGCATCGCAACGAAGGAACGTGTGCGCGCGCGATGTGTCGCGGGCTGTCTGCTGCTGGCGGTATGCAGCATTGCAGGTGCTCACGATCTGGCTGTGTTCGCGACAGTCGATGACGGGATGGTGCGCGGCTACGCGTTCTTCGGCGGCGGCGGTCGGGCCAGTCGAGCACGGCTTCTCATCCGCGACGGCGCTGGAAACGAACTGTTCCGCGGCGGCACCGACGTTGAAGGCGCATTCAATTTTCGCCCGGGCGTTCCCACAGAGCTCATCGTCACGGTCGACGTCGGTGACGGTCACGCTGCCAAAACACGTATTCCCGCGGATCGCTTCGCCGCAGCCGACACCATCAAGGCGGTCCCTGCAGTGAATGTCCAGGCGGGAAGAGCGACGCCGAATGCGGCAGTGGCGAACGATGTAGATCTGTCCGAAGCGATAGAACGAAGCGTGGATCGCGCGGTGGCGCGACAAGTCACACCGCTTCTGGAGGCATATGCGACGGCGGATCACCGTCTGCGCCTGAGCGACATGCTCGGCGGTGTCGCGCTCATCATCGGGCTCGCGGGTATGTTTCTGTGGGGACAGTCGCGCCGCACGCCACGTACAGGCCGGGCGCGGGATGCGATATGAGCGCGGTGGGGCTGATCGACGAGCTGCAGCCGCGCACCCGTGTTCTCGCGACGATCGCTGCGGTGTCCGGCGCCACGCTCATTCGCAATGCGATCGTTCTGGCGGCCGCACTCGTCGGTGCGCTGGTGCTCGCGCGACTGAGCAAGGTGCGCTGGAGGGCGCTTCGCGATCGCCTTCGACATGTCGAAGGTTTCATGCTCGTGCTGCTCGTCATGCTGCCATTCGTCGTCCCGGGCGAGCCGCTCGTGCAGGTTGGGCCCATCGCGGCGACGACCGCTGGCGTCGCGATGGCAGTGAGCATCGCCTTCAAGATCGCCATCTGCTCAGTGACCGTCTTCGCAATCCTCGGCTCGCTCGACCCAGTGCAGATCGGGCAGGCGGCTCATGCCCTGGGGGTCCCCGCGAAACTCGTTCGCCTGTTTCTGTTCACTGTTCGTTACGTGTCCGTGCTGCGCGCCGAAGTCATCCGCCTCGTCGAAGCCATGCGCGTGCGTGCGTTCGTCCCAGGGTCGAATGCGCATTGCTGGCGGACATACGGAAACCTCGCCGGCACGATGCTGCTGCGCTCGCTGGATCGCGCACATCGCGTCGATGAAGCGATGCGGTGCCGCGGCTTCACTGGACAGATTCCAGCAGCTCCGCAAGTGGCGGCGCCCAAGCACGACTTCGTCTTCGTCGGCGCCGTCGCCTGCGCAATGATCGGCCTGATCGTGATGGATCACGTCCTATGAAAGCCGTGGTGGCGCTCGATCACGTAACGGTGGCACGCGGCGGGCGATGCGTGCTCGAGGATGTATCGCTCACGTTGCACGAGAGCGAGCGACTCGCGCTCGTCGGTGCGAACGGTGCCGGCAAGACCACGTTATTGCGCACCATCGTCGGTCTGGAAGTTGCGACGGGCGGAACGATCATGGTCTGCGACGTGCAGTGCCGCACCGAGCGCGACTTTCGAAAGGTGCGCACACGCGCAGCGTATCTGTTTCAGGATCCTGACGATCAGCTGTTCTGTCCAACGGTGATCGACGACGTAGCCTTCGGCCCGATGAATCTGGGCCTGTCGAGGGATGATGCGCTGTCTCGTGCTCGTACGCTGCTGGCGGACCTGAATCTCAAACACCTCGCCGAATGCATTACGCATCGTCTGTCCGATGGTGAGAAGCGAATGGTTTCGCTGGCGTCGGTTCTTGCGATGCGACCGACTGTCCTGCTGCTCGATGAGCCCACCAATGCGCTCGATGAGTCGCACGCGCGGCGCATGATCGAGATTCTTGCGATGCAATCGGTGGCAATGATCGTCGTGTCGCACGACTGGGCCCTGCTGGAGCGCCTGTCCGATCGTGTCGTCGCACTGCGCGATGGACGTGTGAGTGCGGCGGTCATGCATCGACACCCGCAGTGGATCGATCAGGTGCACGTCCATGAACCGATCGTCGGCGGGCAAGGTGTCGATCCTTAGCGAGAGCTCAGCGCAGCACGGAGTGATACTGGAGCTCAACCTTGGGTCGCATAGCGCGCGATGGCATCTGCGCTCGCCTCCAGCGCGGCCACGGAATCAGCGCTTTGCTCGCTCGTACCATGGCGCTGCGCCAACCAGGCAGTTTCGTTGCGGCTCAGCCAGATTCTGCCATCCTGATCTTCCCACGCCAGCATCTTGCTCGGCAGATCGAGCCCCACGCTTTGCTGATCCTGCATCAGCGGTGTTCCCCGCATGGGATCACCGAACATCAGAAGCTGGGTTGGCCGCAGCGGCAAGCCGGCTGCATTGCCTGCCGCGCTGTGGTCGATGCGCGCGAACACACGTAATCCAAGCGATTCGACTTTCGAGGCCGCACGATCGAGGGTCTCCTGGACGGAGAAACTGCTTGGAATCGTCAACATGCCTTCGTGAGTCATGAGCCGTCTCCTTGTAATCGACGCTGCCTGTACTCGCCGATGCGGCGCCTGTACAGCTGCATTGCCTAGTGTCTGGCGGACGCAGCACGGCACCGCAACCATTGCCTCTCACAGGTGCTGTTATTGGCGTGGAGGAACGCAGATCAATGCAGCGTCGCATCGAACGCGCTCATGCAGCGAATTTGTCTCCGCAGACTCAGACGTGCGCGTCGGCATGCATCGGTGGATGTCATTACTGTCGGCGGACGGCGTAGTGGGCAGACACCGGTGCGCTTCAGGAACTCAACGATGCAGGCCGCGTTACCTGACCCCGAGCATTGTCTATATGAGGAACGAGCCATGCGTATTCGATTTGCAGCAATCGCAATTGCAACTGCTTCCGTCGTTGTGTCAGGTGTCAGCGTCAGTCAAGCCGCGAGCTCGTCGAAGAAAACGATAGACAAGATCACTTGCCAGGAATTTGCGGGTCTCGACGAAACATTCCAGCCTACGTACGTTGCCTGGGCATGGGGCTACAACCAGGGTCAGAGCGACCCGAGCTCGGCCGTGGTGGACGTGGATGGTATCGAGCAGATCACCCCGTACGTCGTAGCAGAGTGCCAGCAGGATCCGAAGGCCAGCTTCTGGAGCAAAGTGAAGAGCAAGTTCAAGTAACGGTGCCGAGGGTCGCGCAAGCGATGCTCTGTCAGCTGGAGTATCGCTTGTGCGTGCCGCCCAGCTTCATGCCTGCGACGACCGCGGCATAGCCGAGCACGATGCTGACCACCACGTAGAGCACTGCCAGGCCGGAATCGCCTTTCGGCGCACTCATCAGCACGAACGATCCGTACGCGAAACTGGAGAACGTGGACAGGCCCCCGGCGATGCCCGTACCGAGCATCGTGTTGACGTCATCCGAGATGGCCTTGCGCGTGTGCCGCGCGGTGACCCACCCCAGTAACAGTGAAGCAATCAGGTTCGCGACCAGAATGTCCAGCGGAAAGCCGTCGCGTGCGTTTCCCACCAGCAGCATGAGGAACTCGCGCAGCATTGCGCCGATTGCGCCGCCGACGAACACCAGGATGATCGTGTTGAGCATGGAAGTTTCCTTACCCTTGTGCACGGGCGATCACTGCCCCTAGTGCGGCGGCGAGCAAACCCGCCAGCGTGGACAGGACGAGATACCACGCGGCTAAACCACTCTTTCTCTTCTTCACCAGCCTGGCGGCATCCGATTGCATGCTGCTGAACGTCGTATAGCCGCCGAGCACACCCGTGAGAACACCTGCGTTCAGGGCCGAGCCATAACGATCGCGCCAGTCCACTTTGAACAGGACCGACAGGTAGCCGATCACGAAAGCGCCTGTGACGTTGATGATGAACGTCCCGAGCGGAAAGGCACCGTGATAACGCTCACCCACAATGCGTCCGATCCACCAGCGCAGTAATGATCCGAGCCCACCGCCGATGCCCACCCACATGACATCCAACGCTTTCATGGAGATCTCCTGATGGGCCCGGCATGCGCTTGTAAATGCGTCGTGTCTACGGCATCGCTCTCGGATCGCTCTGGAATGCAGAAGTGCCCAGCGGGTTTGCCCGTATGGCGCTATGAATCACGGCGTCCGACTCCGACTCCTCGCGCACGTGCGGTTCTCCGAACGCTCTGCACCACAGCTCGATCAAAAGCAACGTCCACAGATGATAGAAGACGGCGTCGCTGCATCCGGGTTTCGCGGCGCGGCGGAAGAGCGCCTCCACGTACTGTGCATCGAAGAGACCGCGAGCGCGAATGCGGCTCGATGAAAGCAGCTCGTCCCTGAGCTGCACAAGCACCTGCAAGAGTGATTCGTCGCGCTGGATGCGTATGAGATCCTTCGGTCGGCGCGCGAATGACTCGGGCAGAAAATCGCGCGCCGCAGAGCGCAGCACGTGTTTGCGCGACTTCCCGCGGATCTTCATTTCGCTTGGAATGCTGAAGGCGAAGTTCGCGACGTCGCCGTCGTGAAACAGGGAGCCGAACTCGACGCCGGCCCACGCGTGGATGCGTTCGATGGCGCCAATTTCGCTGGGATGCTCCAGGCCGTGTAACAGACTTTCGTTGAGCGCCTCGGCATTGTCGGCCTTCACTTTCGTATTCGACGATCTTTCGAAGTTTCCGAGGGGACGCGGCGGATCGATGCGAGGACCGCGCAGGTGCGCTGCGAGGAGGAGCCGTCCCAGAACGCTGCGCGGCGCCTGGCCTGTTTGCGTGTAGTCGTAGAGCTCCAGGATCGAGTGGCGCGCGATGCGCCAGTCGCGCGCCATTTTGATCAACAGGTGCCGAGGCATTCCGCCAAACAGCATGTCTGCCATATGGCCGTACAGCACGATCGGAACCTCGCGCGCCGCGTGCTCGGCGATCATGTGATAGACGATCATCTCTTCGCGTGCGATAGGGTCTTCCATGCGCCACAGCAGTTCCGGAAGCAGCGCCGGCAGCACCCGTGGCGCAATCACGATCTCGTGATGACGCGTCGCGAAGTGGCGGGCAGCTTCGCGTGCCCGCGCGAACACCGGGTCGCTCTCGTGAAACGCAGCGGTGTAGGTGAAGATTTGCGCGGAAGGCGCAACCGCGCGCACTGCGCCGAGCGTGAGCACGGAATCGAGCCCACCGCTCAGTCCGATGCCGATGCGATCTCGCGATTCGGTCAGTCGGCGCGCCGCCTCGAGAATGCAGCTCTTCAGGCGGGCAGCGCACGCGGCCTCCGAAGCGCCGGGGTCGACGCGCATGCGCAGCGGTGCATACGAGCTTGCGTGGCTCGCGCCGAGATGAATGCGGACACACTCGCCAGGCCCGACCATCTTCACCTCGCGCGCCAGCGTGCCATGCAGCGGCAGGTACTTCGTCGCGGCGACGTGTGCCACGACGCCAAGATCCAACTGTGGCGGGTCGTGCATCGCGGCGAAGAGCGCCTTGGCTTCGCTTGCGAACATCCAGCCGCGATCCAGGCGCGTGAAGCACAGCGGGCGCGCGGCCCAGCGATCGACGGCAAGGAGGAGTGATTCGGATTCGCCGTCGGCGAGTGCGATGGCAAACGTTCCATTGATGCGCTCGAACGCCTGGACACCGAAGCGGCGATACAACGCCCAGAGCACTTGCCGGACGCTGGCTTCAGAGGTGTCGTCGCAACGTCGCCCCGCAGCCATCGCAAGTGCGGGAAGATTCGTGATCAGACCTGCGTACACGAGCGGGATATCCTGAACGAGCGGAATATCTCCGACGTGTGTCTCGCGGTTGCTCAGGGAGGCGAGTGTGATCCCCGGTTCCCTCGTAACGATGTAATCGCTCGTGCCTCGGTGCAGGAGCATGGAACGAACATCGCGCAGCTGCTGCTCACCGATGCGTCCGAGACTTCCATAGATCCCCATGACCATGGGTTGTCCTCTGCGTGGAATTGATCGCGGCGGACGACCCGGATCGTTGCGGCCGCGGAAATTGGGTGACTGCACGCTTGATAGCGCCCAACGTACTGTGCGCTGCGAGTCGCGCGAACGGACGCGGATCGTCACGCTGGAATACTGCAAACACCTTCGGTTCGCAATACGGGGCTCGATACGCATTGAAGGCAGCAAGTCCCTGGGTCATCGCAACTGCGAAGCCCGGTGCATCGCGCTCTTCGTCGATCCAGCACAGCTCGTCGGAAGATTGCGCGCGCTGGGGCTCGAGAGATGTGCCGATGGCCCTGCAGTAGCTCAACCATGGAAAGTCGATGCCGCAAGCGCTTGCAAGAGCGCCGGAATAGTTGGCGCGCGCGTTCACTTCCATGAGCTTGTAGCCGCCGTCGCGTGCATCGCGTTTGAACTCCATGCAGCTGAAGCCATTCAAGTGCAACGCCGCCAGCATCTGGTGTCCGAGCTCGCGCACTTCCGGAAGCGGCTTTGCACGAACCGCGGTGGGGAAGCCGATGAGCTTCGGCTTGTTGCGGATCTTGTGCGCGGTGAACTCGCAGAATGGCGCGCCATCGAGCGCGAACGAGTTGTAGTTGGCGCCGCATTCCTCTCCGCCCGGAATGTACTCGCTCAGCATGAGCTCCGAGCCGCAATCCAGAACGGCGTCGAGACCCGAAAGCAGTTCCTGCTCTCCCCGGATCATCAGCATCTTTACGCGAAAGCGCTTGAAGAACAGGTGTCCCACCGAGGGCTTCAACAGGCATGGATATCCGACTTCGCGAGCGAACTCGAGAGCGTCGTGTCGGGAGTCGGCAATCAGTATGCGAGGGCAGGGGATGCCGTGCGCTCGAGCAATCTCGTAGGTCGAGACTTTCTCAATGAGTTGGCGCACGAGCGACCAGGGTTCGCACGTGGGCCGATACAGATTCTCGAGCGACGTAGCATTGCGCGAGATCGCGACCAGGCTTCCGTCGTCCGTCGGGATGAGTACGGCGCCATGCAGGTGCTTCGGCAACGCGAGCAGGGCTGTCACGAAGCCGGCTTCGTCGTCGGTAGGGTCGGGAACTTCGAAACTTCGTGTGAGATATCGGGACGCGATGCCACTCTGTCCGCCTCCATAAGACAATCCGAACACGGGCACGCCCCGATGTCCCAGCGAGCGGATCACGGCAAGCCCGGCTTTGGAGCAGCATGCGACGAGCGCAGGTGTCATCGTGGTCGTGCCTCCCTGTTAAACCCGGACAATCAGTGCTGCTTTGGATCGAAGCGCAGAATGCCGCGTGGATTCAGCGAAGCGAAGCGTAGGATCCGCATCGCGGCTTAAGTGAATACTCGTAATGCAATCCACGCTCGTTGCGTCCGGGCCAATCGTCGAAGTCACTGTCTATATGTGCTGCGCATCATCGCGGTAGTCACGGACGTAGTCACGGACGTCGTCACGGACGTTGTCACGGATTCAGTCGGTCGAGCGATGTCTGGTGGGCTGTAACGACTGATTCGAGAGTGCTTCTTTGCTCGTCATCCCGACGAAGGCGCGGGATCTCTGCGGAGGATTCCGCTCGGTCACAGGGTCTGGACCCCGGCCTGCGCCGGGGTGACCCCTTAACGGCCTGCGCCGGGGTGACCCCTTAACGACCTGCGCCGGGGTGACCCCTTAGCGGCCTGCGCCGGGGTGAGCCCTTAACGGCCTGCGCCGGGGTGACATCAATCAAGAATGAATCGGCTGTTACAGGTCACTGACGAGCGTGCCTGCGTGGCGACGTGAGAGCACAAAGAGAATCTCCCAAGAACATCGGGACGACTCGCCCGCTTCGAGCGTGATCGGGTGTCTGTCACAGGCGAGGCGTGCGTAGGGTAGGCCTCCGCTCACCGTGATCTCGCACGATCGTCTGGGCCGCTGATCGGCTGCATACCTGCAGCTGATGAGATCACGCTTCGCTGGCTCCGATGCGTCGACCATCGCGGACGAGATCCAGACGAGTTAACGACGAGCAGTGTCACGGAAAGCCTGCGGAGAATGCGCAGATAGTGGTGAGTGAAATCTGAGGGAGAAACAGCCTTCCGACGGTGATGTTATGCAGACCGCATTTTCCCGTGTTACGCAGCGGTTTGCGAATGACTCGCACTCGTCTTGCCATTGGGAGTAAGCGAAGTGCAGGCATCGAATGATGATGAATCGCATGACGAATAGGTCCATTCCTATGAGTCGCGATCATTTCGCAGCGGATCACAGATGCCCGGCGAATCTCGAGCGAACGAAGTCCAAGTCCGAGGATGGATGGCGTGGCTTTGTCGTACGTGCGACACCCGATTGTGATGGCGAAGACCCGGGGAACACTCTCCAGCCCCACTTACCAGGTCATACGTTCTTACGTTTCAGGAGAGGGTCATGCAGCTATCAGATTTCAAGTGGGCGGGTTCGCCCGCGCCGACCAAGGTGCTTGCATTGACCCTCGATCAGGGGCCGATGACGCGCAAGAAGTTCGCGGTCAAGGCGTTGTTCCTGACGCTGCTGACCATGGCGCTTTCGTTGAACTTCTTCTCCGACGCGCACGCACAGTACGGTTCCACATCGGAGTCGTGTCCGTTCCTGAATGGACGTCCCAACAGTGCGGCGGCGCCCGACAGTTTTCCATGGATGGATGCGACGCTTGCGCCGGATCAGCGAGTGGAGTTGCTGATGGCGGCGTTGACGCTCGAGGAGAAGGTCGACCTGGCGACGGGTGAGCTGTGTGGGCTCTACGGCTTCTTCAACGCACCCATTCCAAGACTCAAGATTCCGGCGCTCGCGATGGCGGATGGTCCGGCGGGCGTACGCATCGCGGATCTATCGGTCAATGGCGGTTTGTCGACCGCGTTGCCAGCGCCGATTGCACTGGCTGCGACCTGGGATCCCGAGCTTGCAAGAAAGTATGGCGATGTGCTCGGCAAGGAGGCATTCCTGTCCAAGCACAACGTGTTGCTGGGGCCGACGCTCGATACGGTACGCGTCCCGCAAGGCGGACGCGGGTTCGAGACCTTCGGTGAAGATCCGTTGTTGCAGTCGGAGATGGCGGTGCCCTACATCGAGGGCATCCAGGCGTATCCCGTGCTTGCGGACGCGAAGCACCTGTCGGTCTACAACCAGGAGAAAGAACGCCTCAACGGACTGAATGTGATCATCGACGAGCGACCCCTCAGAGAGATCTATCTGCCGGCTTTCGAAGCGGCGGTGCAGAAAGCGGATGTCGGGACGGTGATGTGCTCGTTCAACAAGGTGAATGGCTCTTACGAGTGCGAAGACCGAAACGCGCTGACGAATATCCTGAAGGACCAGTTTGGATTCAGGGGCTTCGTGATGAGCGACTTCGGCGCGACCAAGAGCACGATTCCATCGGCTTACGCCGGACTCGATCAGGAGATGCCGGGTGGAACTTATTATGGAGAAGAGCTGCTCGCAGCGGTGCAGTCCGGTGCCGTGACCATTGACCTGCTGGACGATAAGGCTCGGCGCGTGCTGAGGCCGATGTTTCGGTACGGCTTGTTCGACCAGCCCGCGCAGGTTGGAACACTGCCCATCGAGGAGGATGGCAAGATCGCACGCGAAATCTCCGAGCAGAGCATCGTGCTGCTGAAGAACCAGGAGAATGTGTTGCCGCTGGCCGCCGGTGGCATCTCATCCATCGCGGTCATCGGCGCCGACGCCGCCAACACGACGGCACAAGGTGGCGGCAGCGCGCAGGTCGATTCCGTGTACGCAGTCTCTCCGCTCGATGGTCTGCGCAATGCGGTGGGGCCGAATGTCACGATCACGAGCGTCGAGGGCACTGATCCAGTCACTCCTGCAAACGTGCTTCTCGGTGGACAGAACGCGGTGCCCTCGTCGGTGCTCACACCGACAGACGGGACACCGGGTACTCATGGATTGACTGCGACCTTCTGGGCAAGCACCGATTTCAGTGGCGAGCCCGCTGTGTCGCTCATCCAGCGACAGGTGGCCTTGAGCCTGGGATTCATGAACTTCGGACTGACGCCATCGTCCGTGAGCTCGGGTGTGCCCGGCGAGTTGACTGCAGCGCCGCTGTCGGCCCGCTGGACCGGCACGCTGACGGCTCCGGCGAGTGGCGAATACACGTTCCAGCTCGCCAGTCGCGGGCGAGCTACGCTCTTGATCAACGGCCAACCCGTCATCAACGACACTGAGTCACACACGCCGGATACGGTGTCCACCGGTACGGTGACGCTCGAAGCCGGAGTTGCGTATCCCATCCAGGTCGATTACATCGCCGACGATCCGACTATCGGCGGCGGTGGCGGAACAGTCGGAGCCGAGATCATGCTGTCGTGGACACCGCCTCAAGGAGCTGTGACGCCGAACATCACGGAGGCGGCCGACGCGGCTAAGCAGGCGGATGTGGCCATCGTGTTCGCGCGCGACTTCGAGACAGAGAGTCTGGACCGCACTTCGCTGTCGCTGCCAAACGGTCAGGATCAGTTGATCGAGAGTGTGATCGCTGCGAACCCCCGCACGATCGTGGTGTTGCAGACAGGCATGGCCGTGACCATGCCATGGCTTGGCGCCGCACCTGCAGTGCTCGAAGCCTGGTACGGCGGACAGGAGCAGGGAAATGCGATCGCCTCCGTGCTGTTCGGCAACGTGAATCCGTCGGGCAAGCTGCCGGTGAGTTTCCCCCGCAGCGAAAAGGAGCAGCCCGCATCCCGTCCGCCCAACTATCCGGGCGTGGAAAACACCGTCGTGTACCAGGACGGCGTGTTCGTCGGATATCGTTGGTATGACAACTTCAAAGTCGAGCCGCTGTTTCCATTCGGATATGGACTGTCCTATACGACGTTTCAGTTCGATGACCTCGAGGTGACGGGTGGGCAGCCGAGCGGAGATACCAGGACGCCTGTGCAGGTGTCGTTCACAGTCACCAATACAGGGTCACGCGAGGGAGCGGAAGTCGCTCAGGTGTATGTCGGCCCACTGCCCACTCCGGTTGCAACACCCGTGCGGCAGCTTGCCGGGTTCTCGAAGGTGCAATTGGCGCCTGGCGCAAGCACCAAGGTCTCGATCGAGATCGATCCACGCTCGGTGTCGTATTTCAGCAATGTGGAAAACGCATGGGTCACTCCGCTGGGGCCAGTCGACATCTACGTCGGAGACTCCTCGCGCAGTACCAAGCTGACCGCCAAGATCGGTGAGCAGGATTTCGATAGCAGCGAGAAGACGCAAGTTGCGCCAACATCATCCAAGGCTGGGCTGAGCGCTGTTCCATCGAAAGGCAGGTGAAGGATGACAGCGCGGCCTGCTGCAGCCGCAGGACGCACTCCAGGATGTCGAAGCGTTCTCGTCTGTTGGCTCTTGCTGGCAAGTTTCGTAGAGGTAAAAGCGCAGGACAGTGATGTCCTGCGCGCTTCTGTCTGGGTGACGACCGCGGACGAGACGCGTCTGCTGGCACCAGAAGAAGTCGAGTTCCGCCCTGATGACCAGACGGATGACCAGGCGGAACCCGGGCAGACGACGATCGATGTCGATGACACGGTGAGGTTTCAAACGATTCGTGGGTTTGGCGCCGCGTTGAGCGACTCCTCTGCCTGGTTGATTGCCAATCGGCTGAGTGCAGACCAGCGCGACGCCTTGATGCGTATATTGTTCGATCCGCAGTCGGGCATCGGGATCAGCGTTCTGCGGCATGTCGCGGGCGCTTCGGATTTTTCACTTTCCCTCTACTCGTTCGATGAGGTCCCGCCGGGGGAGACCGACGAACTGCTCGAGCAGTTTTCCATCGATCACGATCGCGAGTACATCATCCCGTTGCTTCAGCAGGCACTCGCGCTGAATCCGCCGCTCAGTATCATCGGCACGTCCTGGAGTGCGCCCGGATGGATGAAGACATCCGACTCGCTGATCGGAGGCGAGCTGCGTCGGGAGAGTTATCGCGCGTTCGCCGACTACCTGGTGCGGTACGTCCAGAGCTTCGCGGCCGAGGGCGTGCCGCTCGCCGCGATCACGCCTGTCAACGAACCGCTGTTTGTGCCGGCGGGCTACGCAGGCATGTACATGGACCCGGATAGCCAGATCGAGTTCGTCAAGACGTATCTCGGGCCCGCGTTCGCCGCCGCAGGCTTGTCGACGCAGATTCTGATCTTCGATCACAACTGGGATCGCGTCGATTACCCGATTCACGTTCTGAACGACGCAGGTGCGCGCGAGTTCGTCAGCGGCACAGCATTCCACTGTTACAACGGAAGTGTCGCCGAGCAGTCGCTCCTGCACGAGTTGCATCCTGACAAGACCCTCCTGGTGAGCGAGTGCAGCGGTCTGGTGGGCTCGTCGTTCGCACAGGATCTTCGCTGGGTCATGCGCAACCTCTTCATCGGCGCAGTGCGCAACTGGGCGACCGATATCCTGTTGTGGAACCTGGCCCTCGATGAGAATGCGGGCCCGCGGAGCGGCGGCTGCATGAACTGTCGTGGCGTCGTCACCATCGATCAGGCGACGGGCGAGGTGAAACTCAATCTGGAGTTCTACATGCTCGCGCATGCAACGTTCGCGGCACGCCCTGGCGCGATTCGGGTGAGCTCGCCCTCGACTGCAGGCAGAATCGAGACGGTCGCGTTCCTCAATCCCGATGGGGCGAAAGGCCTGCTCGCACTCAACGACGGGGTGTTTGACGAAACCTTCAAGGTCCGCTGGGCGGGGCTCTCCTTTTCATACACCTTGCCGCCCGGCGCCGTGGCAACGTTCCGCTGGCAATGACATGGCGCATGCGTTCATCACGCCAGACGCTCAGGACTTCCTGGCGCCGTCGTAGTCCATGCTGAGTGCCACGTCCTGCCACTTATCCAGCTCGGCACGCATATCGATGAGTTTGCGATCGAGTGCACGGGCTGCAAAGGCGCCTGCTGTGAATCGCATGGGAGGCACGTCCTCATTGGCGAGACGCACGAGTGCCTCTGCGAGCTTGACGGGATCGCCAGGCTGCTGACCGTTGCGCGTTTCGAACGAGGCTCGCGCTTTCTCGCGTCGCTCATCGTAGTCGGCAATGGCATTCGCGCTGATGTGCAGGGATTCCTGCGCAAGAAAGCCGGTACGGAAGGGACCCGGCTCGATGAGTGTCACGAGGATTCCGAACGGAATAACTTCCTGCGACAAGGATTCCGAGAAGCCTTCCAGCGCGAATTTGCTGGTGCAGTAGAGCGAGGAAAACTCCGCGCCGCGCAGGCCTGCGACGGACGAGAGATTGAAGATCCGCCCTCGGCGCGCGGCGCGCATGACCGGCAGCACTGCGCGAGTGACGTTGAGCACACCGAAAAGATTCGTGGCGAGCTGGATCTGCAGATCCTCGTTCGTGGTCTCTTCGAAGAAGCCCAGATGTCCGTAACCGGCATTGTTCACGAGCACATCGATGCCGCCGAAACGTTTCACCGCGTCGTCGACGGCGGCTCGCGCCTCGCTTGCGCTTCTGACATCCAGCTGCAACGAGGCGAGCCGATCGCTTTCTGCGCCGAGCGCACGACGCAGGCCTGCAAGGTTGCGACCCGTAGCGGCGACACGATCACCGGCACGCAATGCCGCCCTGGCGATCTCGTACCCGAATCCGCGGCTAGCGCCGGTGATGAACCATGTTCTTTGCACGGCGTGGCTCCTTTGCGTAACTGCGGAGAGGCCTGTTTGTCTGACAGGCAGGTTCACGCGCACGAATGACTCCTTCATGAGCCGGGGCAGGCGGAGCATTGCGAATGACATCCGCATGAGACACGCACTCATCGCGAATGGAATGCAGTCATGGCGGGCAGGTGTCGAGCAGGGCGAGCGCGATACGGACATCCGGATCTCACGATCGCAGCGGCGGCGCCATGAACTCCGGGCCGACGGGGTCTGTAATGGTTCGCTGCAGGATGCGGTCGATCTGCGCTCTTCGAGCACGATCGAGCGACCAGCCCGCGACGCCGAGCTCCGGGAGGAGCTGCGCGGGACGACGCGCGCCCCATAGCGCCACATCGATTCCCTGATCCAGCATCCAGCGCACCGCGAGCTGGATCACGTGGCGCTGAAAGTCGTTGCGTGCGAGTTGATCGAGCTGCTGCACGGCTTCGAGATACTGCGCAAGCCGCGGTGGCTGAAACTTGGGATCCACGCGGCGCAGATCGCCTTCGGGAAACGTGGTATCCGCACGGATCCTTCCACTGAGTAACCCACGGCACAACGCGCCGTAGCCGAAAGTGACGATGCCATGCTGACGGCAGTAGGGAAGAATCTCCGCTTCGATCTCGCGCTCGAACAGGTTGTAGGGAGCCTGTACGACATGCAGCGGCGCGATCTGCCGAAACTGCTGCATCTGCGCGACGGAGAAATTGCTCACGCCGATCGCGCGGATCTTCCCCTGCTGATAGAGCGAGAGCATCGCTTCAGCCGTCTCCCAGAGCGGCACCTGCGGATCGGGCCAGTGAACCTGGTAGATGTCGATGTGGTCGGTACGCAGGCGTCGCAACGAGTCTTCCACTTCCTGCAGGATGCGTTGGCGCGATGCATTACGAAATACCTTGCCGTCACGCCACTCGATGCCGACTTTGGTGGCGATGACTGCATTGGCACGCGACCCCGCTTTGGCTACAGCGCGTCCGACGATGTCTTCGGAGACCCCGAAGCCGTAGGCGGGCGCGGTATCGATCAGGGTGATCCCCTGATCCAGCGCAGCGAGAACCGTGTCGGTGGCTTCGCGTTCGTCGGTGCCGCCCCACATCCAGCCGCCCATGGCCCACGTGCCGAGTGCTACGCGCGACACTCGCAGGCCTGTGCCGGGAATCGCTATGAGTTCGGTGTCGAGCGGGTCACTGCGAGTCTGTGACTGGGTCATGCGCGAGCGCTCCTGTGCGATGCGCTACGGTGAGCATCCGCTGTTGCATTCGCATGGCGTCGCCGTCACGCATGAAATGTTCGCGCGTGCCCAGCGGCGCCGAGTGTCCTTCATTTGGTCCGATTCGCGGGCATCGCAAGGGGGGCATCGCCAGGTTGCGGCTCATCGCCCGTGTGTGCCAGCCATCCGCCGCCGAGCGCGCGATACAGATCGACCAGGTTCGTGAGTCTTTGCAGACGTGCCGACACCAGCACCAGCTCCGCGTCGTACAGATCGGTTTGTGCGGTGAGCACATCGAGATAGCTGTCGTTGCCGTTCACATAGAGAAGCTGGGCGAGCTCGAGGCGGCGACGTTGCGCGGCGGTGAAACGCTCCAGCGCCGTGATCTCATCATCGAGGGTGCCGCGTGCCGCAAGCCCGTCTGCGACTTCCTGGAATGCGACCTGGATCGTTTTCTCGTACTGCGCAACGCCAATCTGCTGGTTGATGCGGGCAGCATCGAGATTCGCACGATTCGCCCCGCCGGCGAAGAGTGTTTCCATGATGCTCGGGCTCACGGTCCACGCCGCGGAGCCCGGACTGAACAGGTCGTGGAGCTTGCGACTGGCGGTGCCCGCATCGCCGGTGAGTGTGATGCTGGGGAAGAATGCAGCGCGCGCGGCGCCGATGTCTGCGTTGGCCGCGCGCAGCAGCGCCTCCGCTTCGAGCACATCGGGCCGTCGCGTGAGCAGATCCGAGGGCAGTCCTGCAGGAATGTCCGCGAGAAACTGCTGATCGCCGAGACGAGCAGGCGGATCTGCCGATTCTGGTGGCGTCTGTCCCAGCAGCAGTACCAGCGCGTTCTCCGATTGCGCGCGCGCACGCAGCTGTGCCGCCTGGTTTGCCAGAGCCTGCTGAACGATGGTTTCCGCCTGCCGCAGATCCAGCTCCGAGGCGACGCCGGTATCGAACTGCAACTTCACCAGATCGTAGGAGGCGCGCGCCGCATCGAGCGTGCGTTTCGTGACCTCGAGCAGCTCGTCGTTGGCGAGCATGGTGAGGTACTGATCCGCCACTTGCGAGATCAGGGTGATCTGCGCGGCTTTGCGCCCCTGTATCGACGCGAGATATTGCTCGAGTGCAGCGGTCTTGAGACTGCGAATGCGCCCGAACAGATCGATCTCCCACGACAGGGAGATGCCCACTTCATTGTTCTTCAGGCGCAACGGGACGTTGCCACGATTCTCGCCAATGCCAGGCGGCGAGCGCAGGCTCGTGCCGTCGGCGAACAAGGCGACCTGCGGATACAGCGCGGCACCCTGAATGCGGAACTGAGCACGCACCAGCGCAACGTTCAGCACGGTGGTGCGCAGATCGCGATTGTTCTGGAGTGCGATCTCGACCAGCTGCTGCAGTCGCGGATCCGTCAGAAAGTCCCGCCATCCGAGGTCGCCCGCTGGAACGGTGCTGCCGCCACTCGAGGATGCGGAGACATAGGCAGGTCCCGATGGATAGTGATCGTCAACGGGTGGAGCAGGGCGATGGTATTCGGGTATCAGAGAACATCCGGCGCAGACGAGCGCGAGCGCAGAGAGGTTCGCAGCAGCGCCGGTGCGCAACCTTGCCGGGAATCCGTGTGCTGTCATGTCAGCTCCGTGCCCGCTCGCCAGGGAGCGTACGGGTCGTTGCGTTCGCAGTTGGCGAAGGTGCTGGCGGTGTGGTTTGCGGATCGCGACTGAAACGCTTCGCCACGACGACATAGAACATCGGGATCAGGAACGTGGCGAGGAAGGTCGCACTCAGCATGCCGCCGATGACGCCGGTGCCGATGGCGTTGCGACTCGCGGAGCCTGCGCCCGTGGCGATGGCGAGCGGCAGCACACCGAGGATGAATGCCAGCGACGTCATCAGGATCGGTCGCAACCGCAAGTGAGCAGCCTCGAGTGCCGCGTCGGCGATGGAGCGTCCTTCCTCATGCAGGTTGCGCGCGAACTCGACGATCAGGATGGCGTTCTTGGCCGACAATCCGATGGTGGTGAGCAGGCCGACCTGGAAATAGACATCGTTCGAGTAGCCTGCGAGCAGTGCGGCGGCCAGCGCACCGAGAACACCGAGCGGTACGACGAGAATGACCGAGAGCGGAATGGACCAGCTTTCGTACAACGCCGCGAGGCTCAGGAACACGACCAGCACGGAGACGGCATACAGAAAAGGAGCTTGCGAGCCCGAGAGTTGCTCCTGCAGCGACAGGCCCGTCCACTCGAAGCCGATTCCCGATGGCAGTTGCTGCACCAGACGTTGCATGGTCTTGATCGCATCGCCGGTGCTGCTGCCCGGGGCCGCCTGACCCTGGATCTCCACCGAGGAGACGCCGTTATAGCGTTCGAGCTTCGGCGATCCGTACGTCCATTCGCCGGTCGCGAACGCAGAGATCGGCACCATCATGCCTTGGTCGTTGCGCACGTAGTGCAGGCGCAGATCGGCCGGATTCATGCGGAACTGCTGATCGGCCTGCACGAAGACGCGCTTGATGCGGCCGTCGGTGTCCAGAAAGTTGTTGACGAAGTCCGAGCCCCAGGCGATCGAGAAGGATTGATCGATGTCGCTGAGACTCACGCCGAGCGCACTGGCTTTTTCGCGATCGACCTTGATCCTGAACGTCGGGTTGTCGCTGAGACCGTTGGGACGCACGAGGGCGAGGGTCGGGTCCTGATTCGCCAGGGCCAGCAACTGGTCGCGGGCCTCCATGAGCTTCGCATGCCCGAGGCCGCCGCGATCCTCCAGTTCCATATCGAATCCCGATGCGGTGCCGAGCTCGCGGATCGGCGGAGGATTGACGGGAATGATCATGGCCGCGCGGTACTGAGCGAAGTGCGCAGAGAGGCGTGCGATCAGCGCCTGTACGCTCAGGTCCTTGCTCTTGCGCACATCCCAGTCCTTGAAGCGCACGAACACCAGGCCCTGATTCTGTCCGCGGCCGGCGAAGTTGAAGCCATTCACCTCGAAGACCGCATCGACCATCCGCGACTCGTCTTTGAGCAGATAGTCGCCGACATCGCGCAGCGCAATGGCCGTACTGCCCTGTGTCGATCCGGGCGGACCTTGCACGAGCACGAAGACGTAGCCCTGATCCTCATCGGGCAGGAACGATGTCGGCAGATGCGTGAACATCCACGCGACGACGCCGATCGTGGCGCAATAGACCAGAAGCCAGCGGCCCGAGCGCGCAATGACTTTGCGGACCCCGCCCATGTAGCCGTCGCGACTGCGTTCGAAGGTGCGATTGAACCAGCGGAAGAAGCGCGTGTTCGCCATCTTCGCGTGTCCCGCGGGCTTGAGCAGGCTCGCGCACAATGCGGGTGTGAGAGTCAGCGCCACGAACACCGACAGCAGCATCGCCGCCACGATGGTGAGTGAGAACTGGCGATAGATCGCACCGACGGAGCCGGTCGAGAGTGCGACCGGAACGAAGACGGCGGACAGCACGAGCGCAACGCCGACCAGCGCACCGGTGATCTGCGACATCGCTTTCTGTGTTGCCTCGCGCGGCGAGAGGCCTTCTTCGGCAATGATGCGCTCGACGTTCTCGACCACCACGATCGCATCGTCGATGAGCAGGCCGATCGCAAGCACCAGGCCGAACATCGACAGCGTGTTGATGGAGAAGCCGACCACCGCCATGATCCCGAACGTTCCCAGTAGCACGACCGGGACCGCCACGGTTGGAACCAGCGTGGCGCGGATGTTCTGCAGGAACAGCAGCATCACCAGGAATACGAGCACGATACCGAGCAACAGGGCCTTCACGACTTCGGCGATGGAGATGCGCACGAACGGTGTCGTGTCGTAGGGATACACGACGCTGAGGCTCGGCGGGAAGTACGCCGAGAGCTCCGCGATGCGGTTGCGGATCGCATCGCTGGTCTCCAGTGCGTTCGAGCCGGTCGAGAGCTGGAAGCCGATCGCGGCGGCGGGTTGGCCGTTGTAGTGCGTATCGATGTTGTAGTTCTCCGCGCCGAGCTCGACGCGGGCCACGTCCCTGATCCTGACCTGCGAACCATCCGGGTTCACTTTCAGCAGGACGTCGCCGAACTGTGCGGGTGTGCTCAGTAGCGTCGACTCGGTGATCGCTGCAGTGAGCCGCTGCGAAGTCGGCGCGGGCGTGCCGCCGAGCGCGCCACCGGAGATCTGCACGTTCTGTGCCTGCAATGCATTGGTCACGTCCACCGGCATCAGCGAGAAACTGTTGAGCTTGTTGGCGTCGAGCCAGATCCGCATCGCGTACTGCGTGCCGAAGACGGTGATGTTGCCCACGCCGGGCAGGCGGCTGACCGGGTCCTGCACATGCGAGACGACGTAGTCGGCAATGTCGTAGCGGGTCATGTGCGGGTCGGATGAGATGAAGGCCGCGACGAGCAGGAAGGAGGCGCTCGATTTGGTGACGCGGATGCCTGTCTGCTGCACCTGCTGAGGCAGCTGCGGCACTGCCAACTGCAGTTTGTTCTGCACCTGGACCTGCGCAATGTCGGGATTGGTGCCCGGTTCGAAGGTGATCGTCGTGGTCGACGTACCGGAATCGTCGCTCGTCGAAGCCAGGTAGAGCAGATTGTCGATACCGCTGAGCTGCTGCTCGATCACCTGTACGACGGTGTTCTCGACGGTTTGCGCCGAGGCGCCCGGATAGGTCGTCGTGATCTGCACGGACGGCGGCGCGATGGTCGGATACTGCTCGACCGGCAGACGCGTGATCGCAAATACGCCGGCCAGCGAAACGATGATCGCGATGACGATGGCGAAGATCGGGCGGTCGATGAAGAAGCGTGCCATGACGCGGCGACCTAGTGGGCGGGGCTCTGCGCGACGGCAGGGCTCTGTACCAACTTCGGTGTCACGACACTTCCGGGCGTCGCACGCTGTATGCCGCTGACGATGACCCGGTCGCCGTCGTTCAGACCGTCTTCGACGACCCAGTCGCTGCCGAGCGTGCGTGTCGCCGTCACGACCTTCTGAATCACTTTGTTATCGGGTCCGACCAGCAGGACCGTAGCTCTGCCGGTGCGGTCGTGCGTCACGCCAGTCTGCGGCACCAGCATCGCCCGCTCGTCGAATCCGCGCTCGATCCGCGCACGCACGAACATGCCTGGCAACAACACATGCTGCGGATTGGGAAAGATCGCGCGGACGGTGACGGTGCCGGTGCCTGAATCGACGGTGATGTCCGTGAACTCGAGTGAACCATCGAGCGGATACTCCTTGCCGTTCTCGAGCAGCAGTCGCACCTTCGCCTGCTTGGGGCCGGCAAGCTTCAGTCGCCCGTCGATGACTTCTTGCCGCAGCTCCAGTCCCTCGACACTGGTCTGGTTGAGATCGACATAGATCGGATCGATCTTCTGGATGATCGCCATCAGCGTCGCCATCGACGCCTGCACGTACGCGCCTTGTGTCACGAGCGCCGCGCCGATGCGTCCGGTGATCGGAGCGGCGACCGTGGTGTAGCCGAGATTGATGGCAGCCGTTTCCACGGCGGCGACGCCGGCGGCGACGTCTGCTTCGGCCTGTTCCTGCGCCGCGACCGCGTTGACGTAAGTCTGCTTGCTCACTGCATTGGCGGCGACCAGCACGCGGTCACGTTCTGCCTGTGCGCGCGTCGAGGCGACATTGGCACGCGCTCGCGCGAGTTGCGCATTCGCACTGTCGAGTGCCGCGCGGTAAGGCGCAGGATCGATCTGGTAGAGAAGCTCGCCGGCGTCGACGTCCGCGCCTTCCTGAAACTGACGTTGCAGCACGATGCCATCGACGCGTGCGCGAACCTCGGCGACCAGGTACGGAGAGGTACGTCCCGGCAGCTCGGTCGTGACCGGTACCGCGGTGCGCTGCACGGCGACGACCGTTACCTCAGGCGGTGCGGCAGGCGTCTGCGGCTGATCGCGACAGCCGCCGAGAATCGCAGCCATCATGACGGCAGTTACAGCTGCGCCTTTCCCGAGTGTCGAAGGGAAAATCATAAGCACCTGCTTCGAGTGACTCCGCCGCTGTAGCCGCGGTCACGACAGTAGAACGCGAGGGTTGCATGCGTTGATTGCGGCCAGAGGGGCGGTTCGTTACGGACGAAATGGTCGCTGTCACCTCGCATCGCGGCCAGGCGATGACGAACCGCGCTAACGCAGCGGAAACCGCGGCCTGTCCATTTGTCCTTCGAACTCCCGGTCGCGACGGCTGCGAATGGCAGGGTTGACCTGCTCGAGAGACCGTCTGCGGGGCTCCTCATCGAGTTGATTGTCGCTGCCGGGTGCCTGAGCAATGAGCACGGGAGGTTGGTGGGGTGCGGGTGCGCTGCGTGCGGCACGAAGCGCATCGCGCGCTCGTTCCTGGTAGTTCAGGGCGGAGATTCGAACGTTGTTCTGTTCGATGACGAAAGGCACCTGCGCCACGTACGCAAGAACCTGTGGCACACCGAACTCATTGATCAGCGGCCGCACGAGTGCGAGGCCGCCATATCGGCTGACATCGCGATAGTCGGAATCCTGATAGCTGCGCCCGCGGCGATTGAACGTCGAGAAGCTCTCCGGCCACATGCGATCGAGACGATTCTCATTGAAGTGAAGCGGGGTGCGGACCTTGACGAAGCGGGCGATGCCGGTGACGACCATCTCGCATGGCAGACGCCTCTCGACCTCGACCGAACTGCAATCGGGGTGCGGCCACGAGAGACCGCGCTTGCGCGCTGCGGACTGCAGATAGGCGCTCCACAGCGCATTGTCGATTGCCTCGATGATGGGGAAGGCCTCGCGATAGCGCTCCTGCTCGTAGTACGGCCAGTAGTTGACGGCCCAGCCCAGCGGGAACGGTACTGCTGCGTCGACTGCGCTGCGCGTCAGCAGGAGCGTCTCCTGTTCCGCATCGTAGTTGATGTGCCCCGGAAGCTTCGCGTAGTCGGGATCTCTCATCCGCACGAAGCGCACGCGCAATTCCCGAGGCATGTCATCGGAGAATTCGCCGAACGCGCCGGTGATCGCCTGAGCGCGATAGGTAATGAGTCGCAGCATCTGCTCTTCGCAGTACCTACGAGCACCGCTCTCGCACGCAAAGCCTGCAACCGGAAGCAGCAACGCCGCAATCGCAATCCACAGTTTCATCTTGGGCACCGATGTCAAAGGAACGCGACATCAGCATCGAAGCGGGCTGTTACCCAGACGTTGCGTCGCTGTGCTTCGGAGTTGCGGCTGCAACGCCTGTCAAAACGAGTGACCGGCGACATGCGATCGCGTTTCAGGCGCAACGCGTCGCAGCGATGACGATGCGGGTACGTAACGCGATGCAATCATCCTGAACGTCGTAGAGCGTTGTCTCGAACGGAGAGCACAATGACGGACGTCGTTTCATCTGTCGGGGATCGCGCGATGAGCATTCGGTCGCGTCAGCGAATTCATCCGCCGTGGCTTCGGATCACGCATTGGGTGAATGCCATCGCAGTGGCGATGATGGTGACGAGCGGCTGGCAGATCTACAACGCATCGCCGCTGTTCGAGGGACTGCAGTTTCCTATGCAGATCACTTTGGGCGGCTGGCTGGGCGGCGCGTTGCTTTGGCATTTCGCAGCGATGTGGCTGCTCGCCTGCAATTTCCTCGTCTATCTCGTGCTGGGTCTCGCCACAGGCCGCTTCTCACGCATGTTGCTGCCACTCAGCGCGCGAGGGCTGGCTCATGATCTGGCGGCCGTCGCGCGCGGTGCGCTCAGGCATGACGATCTGTCGCGCTACAACATGCTCCAGAAGCTCGCTTATCTCGCAATCATCCTCGATATCGCACTCCTGATCGCCTCGGGTCTTGCGATCTGGAAGCCGGTGCAGTTCGCGACACTCTGCAATCTGATGGGCGGCTATGACACGGGCCGCTATGTGCATTTCTTTGCGATGTCGTTCCTGGTGGGATTCCTCGCGATCCATCTGACCATGTCGCTGCTCGTGCCACGTTCATTGCTCAGCATGCTGCGAGGTCGGTGAGATGGACGAGAGCAAGCCGAAGATCCTGCGCGTGGACCCACGGCTGGTGATCCGCGATGCGCAGCATGAGCTCGCGCCGTCGACGCGACGCATGTTCGCTAAACAACTGCTGTCGCTTGGCGGCCTGTCGCTGCTCACCGGATGCACGCTGAGCGACGACAGCTCGGTCGAGAGAATGCTGCGGCGGATCTCGCGCTTCAATGATCGTGTGCAGGGCTGGATCTTCGATCCGAACAAGCTCGCGCCGACCTATCCGGAATCGATGATCACGCGGCCGTTCCCCTTCAACGCCTATTACGACATCGATGAAGTGCCTCAGGTCGACCCCGCAACTTACCGGTTGCAGCTGAGCGGTTTAGTGAGCGGAAAGCGCGAGTGGACGCTCGAGGAGCTGCGCGCGCTGCCGCAGACGAGTCAGATCACACGGCACATCTGCATCGAAGGATGGAGCGCGATCGGACGATGGGGCGGGACCACCTTCCCGGATTTTCTCAAACGCGTCGGTGCCGACACGACGGCGAAGTATGTGTCGTTTCAATGTGCGGACGATTACTCGACCAGCCTCGACATGCCGACCGCGCTGCATCCGCAGACATTGCTGACGTTGACCTACGACGGCGCGGTATTGCCGCCGAAGTACGGCTTTCCGATGAAGCTGCGCGTGCCGACCAAGCTCGGCTTCAAGAACCCCAAGCACATCATGTCGATCACGGTCACGAACACGTATCCCGGCGGCTACTGGGAGAACCAGGGCTACAACTGGTTCAGCGGCAGCTGATGCGCGGCGCATAGCCACTCGATCCACGGCAACATTGAAGCGGAGGCCTTATGGCACACCCTGGCAGGAAAGTTTTCTTACGAATGGCGGCAGCGATCGTGATGATGCCGATGGCGGCAGTGGCGGTCGCGCAGATGCAGATGGAGATGCAGCCGCACACTTCGCAAATGCAGCAGCACGCGCAGCGCATTCGCGGCGAGATCGTCTCGCTCACCGATCAGACCCTCACGGTTCATCGCGTCAGCGGCGACACGGTCGCGATCCAGCTCGCTCCAACGGTGCCGCTATCGGCCGTGCGCAAGATGTCGCTCGCCGACATCAAGCCAGGATCGTTCGTCGGTACGGCGGCCACCACGGATACTCAGGGCCGCCTGACAGCGCAGGAGGTCGTGGTATTCCCGGAATCCGCGCGCGGAACGGGCGAGGGCCACTATGCCTGGGACCTGGGAGCGCACAGCACGATGACCAATGCCAACGTGGATGCGATCGTGGACAGCACCAACGGCATGAATCTCAAGCTCTCGTACAAGGGCGGAAAGAAGGATGTCACCGTACCTCCGAACGTGCCTGTCGTCACGTTCGTCCCTGCAACCGCAGCGGATCTGTCCAAGGGCAAGAAGGTGTTCGTCGTTGCAACGGCGGATGGACCCAACCGATTCGTCGCACAGCGCGTCGTGGTGGAGAAGGATGGCGTTGTGCCGCCGATGTGACGAAAGCGCTCGTGCTGTCCGGCCGGTCAGCACGAGCGTTCTTCGGCTGTCACTGTGCCTGCGCCGAGACCGAGAAGTTCACGAGCAGGCGATCACGTATCTCGAGCGCACCGAGCGCCACTTTGAAAGGCTTGATTCCGAACTCGCTTTGCAGGATCTCGAACTGGCCTGTCGCCGTGAGGTCCTTGCCGTTGATCACGACGTTCGCCGGCACAGTGACGTCGCGGGTCGCATCCTTGATCTGAACCTGCACGACGAATTGCACGTCCGGCAATGTCCCGGACATCTGCGATGAGCGCAGCGTGATTTGCGGATAGTGTTCGCTGTCGAGCACGGCCGGCAGCAGCATGTTGTGGCGCGTTCCATCGCGATCTGCCTGAGAGACAGGCGGCTCGAATTCACGACCGGCCGCTTCGCGAGCGGCGGGATCATCGACGATCAGCTCGGCGACCGGAAAGGACAGATCGAATCCCGACTGCTCCGGTGTCGCACCTACCCACACTCGTCCGCTCAAGGCAGCGACCGTCATCACATGGTCGTGGCCGAAGACAGCCAGTGCGCCTGCACGATAGACCAGGATGTTCACCGAGGACTGCCGCGCATTCACCGCATAGGTCGTGGCGGAAGCAGCCGTCGTCATCGACTGATCCGTCTGAGCCTGCGAGATCAGCGAAGTGAAGAATGCGATCGCAGCGACCGCATGCCTCGCATGCCGAGGCGGTGACGTGAGCTTCATGAGCATTGCGACTCCCTAGATGGCATCGCCGTCGCAGTGGATCACCGGCGGCGTGTGCGTCCGATGCTGGATGAAGCGGCGCTCGCGCCAATAACAGTCAGCCCCACATGGATTTCATTGGCAATGCCTCGTGCGGCTGCGCGCGTGCGGTTGCGTCGTGGATGTCATTCGAAATCGCCGGTCGCGTGTTCGTCACAGTCGAGTCACTTTGCAGAACGATTTTTCCAATCCTGGCGCCGCGACCATCGCGCGAGTGTCCGGCTTCGAGCGCAACGCGAGAGACGCGAGACAGGCTTCAACGGAAAGCAACGAGGAGAGGCGATGAGCAAGAGCCACGACGAAGACGAACCGATGCAGCCGGCGCCTTCGCGTCGGACGTTCATCGCGAAGGCCGCAGGTGTCGCTGCATTGCTGCCGGTGTCGCAGTTCGTGCGACCGGCGTCGGCGGCGGCTGCCGCCTCAGTGCCCGATGCCGTGGACGCGCGTGCGCCGAACACCGGCTACACGCTGCTCGGGCCGGAAGAGGCCACCTTCCTCGAAGCGGTCGTCAATATCATGTGCCCGGCGGACGCCCTGACGCCGAGCGGTACCGATTGCGGGATTGCGATCTTCATCGACCGTCAGCTTGCCGGCTCATTCGGCAAGGGCGGTCGCATGTACTCGCAAGGGCCGTGGATCAAGGGTAAGCCCGAGCAGGGCTATCAGCTCCCGATGAAACCGGCCGAGTTCTTCAAGGCAGGAATCGCTGCGGCGCGAGCCGCCGCACAAGCGCGATATGGAAAGCCCTTCGAAGCGCTCGCACCGGCCGATGCCGATGCATTCCTGTCCGATATCGCGAGCGGCAAGCTGACCTCTGACCGGTTGTCGCTCGCAGACTGGTTCTCCCAGCTGCTCTATCCGCTGTTCCAGCAAGGTTGCTTTGCCGATCCTGTCTACGGCGGCAATCGCGACAAGGTGTTCTGGAAAATGATCGGCTATCCCGGTCTGCCTGCTTTCTATGCGCAGGACATGGCGCAGTACCGCGGCAAGCCTTACCCGGGTGCGAAGACGCCGAAATCCATTCTCGACTTCAGCTGAGGATTCTCCATGAACAGGAAACTGAAATCCCGGCAGGTCGCATTCGTGGGCGGCGGTCTCATGGCGGCGCTCGCGGCGCGCAAGCTCGTCGATGACGGTGTCGATGTGCTGGTGCTTGAGCGCGGCCGCGATCACGAAGCAGGTGCTGAGCGTCGGTTGCCCAGTCAACGCGATGAGCTCAGATGGGGTGTGCGCAATCATCTCGCGCAGGACTGGTCGATCGAGACCTACACGCTGCGCTACTCGCGCACGGAGACGGCGTTGCCGATCCGCACGCTGTCTGCCTTCCTTCCCGGCGAGGGCATCGGCGGTGCAGGAAATCACTGGAATGGTCAGTGCTTTCGCTGGGCCGAGTACGACATGCAGCTGCGCACGCGGCTGGTCGATCGCTATGGCGCCGCGGCCGTGCCGCGGGAGATGCCGATCCAGGACTGGGGCGTGACCTATCAGGAGCTCGAGCCCTATCACGAAATGTTCGAGAAATTGTTCGGCGTTGCGGGCAAGGCCGGAAATCTGCGCGGCCAGATTCAGCAGGGCGGCAATCCCTTCGAAGCGCCGCGTCGCAGCGAGTATCCGCAGCCACCGCTCGAGATCACCGAAGCAGGCGTCATTCTTTCCGAGGCCGCCGCCAGGCTCGGCTACAAGCCATTCCCGATGGCGGCATCGAACTCGCCAAACGTTTATGTGAATCCGGATGGCATGCGCCTCGGAGCGTGTCAGTACTGCGGCCATTGCGAGCGCTTCATTTGCGAATCGAACGCGAAAGGCTCGCCGGAGCTGCTGCTCTATCCGGTGCTGAGGCGCAAGAAGAACTTCGAGATCCGTCCTTACAGCCATGTGACCGCAGTCGACTACGACGCGAAGGCAAAGCGCGTCAAAGGCGTGCGCTATATCGATCTCGAAACGGGTGACCAGATCGAGCAGCCGGCCGACGTCGTGGTGCTTTCGGCGTTCACCTTTACCAACACCAAGCTGCTGTTGGCCAGCCGCATCGGGACACCCTATGACCCGGCGATGCGACGCGGTGTGGTCGGCAAGAATTTCTGTCACCAGACCCAGTCGAGCATGAGCGTCTTCTACAAGGATCGATGGATCAATCCGTTCCTGGCGGCCGGCTCATCGCAGACGATTCTGGATGAGTTCAACGGCGACAACTTCGATCACGCGGGCCTGGGATTCATGGGCGGCGCGTACATCTTCAACAACACGACCAATGGCCGGCCGATCTCGACGCGACCGTTGCCGCCTGGTACCCCGCAATGGGGAACGAAGTGGAAACAGGCGAACGCGGACTGGTACGCGCATGCCTTCACGTTCAGCACGATCGGCAGTTGCTATCCGCACGTCGAAAACTATCTGAGTCTCGATCCGACGTATCGCGATGCGTACGGACAGCCGCTGGTGCGCATCACGTTCGATTGGCGCGAGAACGAACTGAAGATGTCGGAGTACGTCACGCGCAAGATGGCGGAGCTGGCGAATGTCAGCGGCGCCACGATCGTGGGTCCGGCTGCACCTCGCAAAGGCCCGTACGACTCGCGCGCGTATCAGACCACGCACGTCGTCGGCGGCACCCCCATGGGCGCAGACCCTCAGACGAGCGTGGTCTCGCCTCATCTGCAGCACTGGGATGCAGAGAACCTCTTCGTCGTCGGCGGATCGGTCTACGCGCACAACGCCGGCTACAACCCGACTGCGCTGATGGGGGCCATCGGCCTGCGACTCAGCGATGACCTGAGTCGCTACGCGCGCAATCCGCAACGTCTCTAGATCCACTCAGCCACGTCGGAGCGTCGATCCATGTACGAAATTCTTCGTGTCAGAAACACCATCGTGCTCGTCGTATTCGCAGTGATGGCCCTGGGCGGCGTAGCGCTGCGGGCGGCCGACTCGATGGGCAACGATTCGATGGGCAACAAAGGGCAGCAGGCTTTCGCGCAATGCGCTGCCTGTCACAGCACCGACGGCACCAACGGCGTCGGTCCCACGCTCAAAGGCATCGTCGGCCGCCGCAGCGGAAGTGTTCCCGGCTTTGCGTACAGCAACGCCATGAAGCATGCGGGGCTGACCTGGACGACGGCAAATCTCGACAAGTACATCGCCAGTCCGCAGACCGTCGTGCCCGGCAACGTGATGCCTTACGCCGGCATGAACGATGCGAGCGAGCGCGCGGCGCTCGTCGCCTATCTGTCAACGCTCAAGTGAAAAGGAATCTCATCATGGCCACGATTCAGCTCAATGCGATGCCTGGCGCGCATCGTGACGATGTGCAGGCAGGGCCTGTCCTCAGCAAGACGGTGAGTATGAGGCTCGCCACCGCGGTGGCGCTGGCGCTGGGCACGATGTGCAGCGGTGAGCTCCTCGCGCAGGAGGCGAGCGGCAGTGCAGGCCAGCTCGATGAATTGCGTCGACAGGTGCAGGAGCTGCAACGACAGCTTGATCGATTGAAAGCGCAGCAGGACGCGAATGACCGGCGCAGCGCAGCCGCACCCGCAGCCGTCGACAAACCGGAGCGTGCTTCGAGCAGCGGCCCCGGCATTCAGGCGGGACCGCTGACGCTGACATTCGGCGGCTTCGCGGAGCTTGCAGGCATCTATCGCAATCGCAATGAGACGGCGGATGTGTCGAGTAACTTCAACACGGCCATTCCGTTTCGCAACCAGCCTCAGTTCCACATGTCCGAATTCCGCGGTTCGGCGCGCCAGAGTCGCATTTCGCTGCTGACCCAGGGTCCGAATGACGGCAGATCGCATGCCGAAGCGTATCTGGAGATGGACTTCCAGAGCTCGGCGCCCACGGCGAACTCGATCGAGAGCAACAGCTACAACCCGCGGCTGCGGCACTTCTACGCGACGTACTACAACACGGTGTCGGACTTCTACTTGCTGGCAGGACAGACCTACAGTCTGGTCACGCTCGAGAAGAAGGGAATGATGCCGCGCCAGGAGCAGATTCCGCTGGTCATCGACGGACAGTACGTGCCGGGCTTCAACTGGACGCGCAATCCGCAGCTGCGTTTCGTGAAGAACTTCGGCGCGAAGCTCGCATTGGGTCTGTCGCTCGAGAGCCCGCAGGCGATCATCTTCAAGGGCCCCAACAACACGCTCGTACCGTCGGTGTCCAGTGAGCCGGGCGGTGCGCTGTTCGCGCCGACGGTGAACTATTCGACGGACATCTATCCCGATGTGATCGCGAAAGTGGCGTGGGATCCGGGCTATGGTCACTACGAGTTCTATGGATTGGGCCGTGCATTCCGCGCTCGCGCGGGAACGGACAACAGGACGACTTACGGCGGCGGTCTCGGCCTCGGCATGATTTTGCCGCTCGGCAGTCAGGTCGACTTTCAATTGAGCGGGCTCGCCGGTCGCGGCATCGGTCGATACGGCTCCGCGCAGCTGCCGGACGTGACGGTCAGGCCCGATGGCAAGCTTGCGCGCGTGTCCGCTTATCAGGCGTTGGCGGGGCTGATCTATCGGCCCTCCAGCGACTGGACTCTCTACGGCTATGCCGGCATCGAGCACGCAAACTCCGAGCATTTCACCGCAGTCGTGAACGGCCAGACGCTCGGCTTCGGCTATGGCAGTCCGCTGTACGACAACAGCGGCTGTCAGATCGAGGGCAGCACAGTCTGCGCGGCGAACACTTCACGCATCGAGCAGGGCGCGCTGGGAGTGTGGTGGAAGTATTACGAAGGTGCGCTGGGCAATATGCAGTTCGGGCTGCAGGGCTCGTACACCAGGCGCAACATCTTTCGCGGCATCGGCGGCGATCCGGACACGAATATCACGATGGGCATGCTGTCGTTCCGCTACTACCCCTATCAGAAATAGAGCTTTCGACACTCGGGTGCCGCATCCGGCGGCACCCGAGCTCCATCTTTTCTCTTCTCTCTCTCTTTCTCCCGACGATAGAGCGGTTGCACGCGAGCCCGGTTGCGAATGAAACGGCGCCGCCTCGTTTCGAAATTCCCTCAATGCGAGGAAGGGCAACACTCGCCTTTGCATGTCTACAGGAACACGGGTGTGGCTCTGAAGGAGGGCGTTATGAAACACCTATGGCTGAACGAGCGCCGGCAGCGTGATGTGCCGATTCCGTTCTATGGCGCGACCGAGACCGAATGGCATCGACAGCTGCATGCAATGTTGGCGGACGAGCGGAAGAGGAAGGCGCAGCGCGAAAGCGATGAGGTTCGCGCGCACGGGACGACTGCGGAAGATCACTCGGGTCGTTGACGCTGATCCCGAAGACGAATCCCTTCTGAGCAAGGGGAGGGGCGATCGATAACGCGTTGCCTCTCGCGCCAATCGCGTGTGTTCAATCGAAGTCCATGCGCAAAAGCGCGGCCGCTCGAGGCGGCCACGCTCGTCATTGCACGCTGTAGCCGCGTGCTTCCAGGCAGGCCGCCTGTGCGCGCATATAGTTAGGACGCTTGTTGTCGTCCTCCTGACCGGTGTCGATCAGCGTGGGATCGTAGCCGGTCTGATCCACTGCGGAGCGATGACAGTCGTAGCGATCGCGCGCGAGCTGATCGTTGGACTGACCGTTCTTCGGATACACGATGATGTCGTCGGCGTAAGGAGCCACTGTGCTGCCGCCGGACTCGATGCCCGCGGGCGGCGGGACGACCTCATATTCGTTCGAGGCGGCGTCCCAGGTGTAGTACGCGTCATTCGCGTAGTAGTAGGGGATGCCTCCCCACCAGATCGTGGAGTAGTAGTACGGCAGGAAGGGCACGAACGCGCCAATGGGAGCGCCGATCACCACCGAGAGACCGTCGTGCCTGCGATACCAATGACCGCGGTCATACCAGTAGTGCTGACCGCCGTGAAAGATGTCGTAGCCGCCGCGGGGATTGCCGTGAAAGACCTGGCCGTGGTTGAAGTACTCGCGGTTGTGACCGAAGCGTCCGTCCATGTGACTCTCGAAGTGAGGCGGCGCGCCGGCATGAAATCCGCCGCCGCCGCCGTGAAAACCACCGCCGCCACCATGGAAACCACCGCCGCCTTGCATGCCACGGCCTTCCGCAGCGGAGGCGATCGCGGCGCCGAACAGGAGGCAGATCATCGTCAGGAAGATCATTGGCATCACGAGAGGAGCGGCAAGCGCCTTGCTCGAACAGGTCGAGGGGATCGATCCATTGAAAGCTTTGCGGTGATTCACGGCGATGTCTCCTGTTACCTGACGATGTAGCCGCGTCCTTCCAGACAGGCCGTCATCGCCCGTCGGAAGCGCCACGCCTGTCGCTCGAGGGCGGCCGCTTGTGCGCCAGCGGCATTTGCATTCGCCTGAGCCTGAAGCTGATCTGCCTGGTGCGCGCGCTCGGATTCGACGATGCCGCCGATGGCCGCACCTGCCACCGCACCGAGCAGCGCACCGCGTCCGGTTTCCCACGGATGCGCGACTGCTGCGCCGACTACAGCGCCTGTCACTGCACCGGCACCGACGGCTGCGCCGGGCGGCGGACCGCCCGCGACGATCGTCACGTGGTGATGCGGCGGCATGCCGGGCGCGCTCGGATCGAATCCGCTCTGTTTCACGGCCCAGGCATTGCACTCATATTTATCCCGATCCTGCTGATCGGCCGACACGGTACGTCCGCTTGCCGGATAGAAATACACATTGGTATCCGGCGGCGTCGGCGCAGGAGGCTCGACATACGTTTCGGTGGGCGCGGACACGCAGCCCGCGACGGTGAAACACGCAGTGAGTGCGATCGCGGCCGAGGCATGGAGGAGTGTCTTCACGGGATTGCCTGAGGTTGGATTCGTCAGGCGCACTTTGAGTCTGCGTCGCTACGCGCGTATTGCCTCACGTGCGACGCAGATTGCGGCTGTAACCCGGGTCGTGTTTCACGCGCTCTCGCTGAGCGTCGAGAAAGTGCGACCTCGTTAGGTAACCTCTGAGCAATTCGCCATTCGCAACCCTGGTGACCTATGACAGCCGATTCAACATTGATGTCACCCCGGCGAAGCCTGTGGGGCATTCCGGCGAAGCCTGTGGGGCACCCCGGCGAAGGCCGGGGTCCAGGCGCTGTGACCAGCGGGAATCCCGCGCGGAGATCCCGGCCTTCGCCAGGCCTTCGCCGGGATGACGACCAAAGCAGCACTTCTCGATCAGTCGTTACAGGCCACTAAACCCTGAGATTCAGGCGCTAGGTCCTAGGTCCTAGGTCCTAGGTAACCTCTGATCAATTCGCCTTTTGTGGCACCAGCCGCTTCGATCGCCGCTGTATTTCAGGCAGTTGCAAACTCGTGAAGGTCAGGGAAGTCGATAAATCAGAGCTTCCCTAGGTCAGAAATCGGAGCCATTGCCCCTCTTCCTCTGGCTGGTAGCTAGGGCCTAGGGCCTAGCGACCTAGTCCGCACGCACCAGCGGCGTGTCGACGACATGCTCAGCGACGAACCACACCTGTTGCTCGTTGGGACGGATCACATTGCTGACCAGCAGATCGTTGGTGCCGTCATCGCCATCGTCCGCGGCCTGGCGAGCCATCGTACGAGCTTCACGCAGCACGATCTCATGTGCGTGCAGCAACCGGGAGATCTGCACCGGAACTTCCTCGCGACCCCGGGGCGCGCGCGGAATGAGCGTCATCTCCGCAACGTCATGGGCCATCGCGATGCTCACGCCGCCCAGCGCCTGGATACGCTCGGCGATCTCATCGACGATCTCGGTCTGTGCTTCGTAATGCTTATCGAACAATCCATGCAGTTGAAAGAACGTCGCGCCGACGAGCTGCCAATGATGCTTTTTGTAGAGATCGCGCAGCGTCATGCTGTCGGCGAGCAGCTGGTTCAGATTCTCCACGGATTTGCGGCACACCGATTCCGAGAGCGCATTGGGCAGCTTGACGATCTGTCCGTAGGGCTGGATCTCGTGCGCGGTCTGATGAACCAGGGGCTTGGCGAGTCTGGCAATGGCATCTACGTCGATTGTTTTCATGGGGGCTCCCGATATCGGTGAAGAGACGTCTGTGACGGTGTGCGTGCTCAGCGGGTCGTTGCGCGCGGCGGCATCGACTGCGCCGACAGAGTTCATGTCGATTGTGACGGCGGTATGCCGGCAGAATTTCAGATGAAACTCGGGCACTGCCTCGCGAGGCGTCCCAACGCAGCTGCGTGGATGAGTTCTTCGATGAACTGTTACTGGAACAGCTTCATCGCGTTCAGAAGTGTCTCGACGACGCCCCACAGCAGGGGCACGCCGACGATCAGCCACAGAATGATCAGACGCGCTTTCATGATCGTGCCCTCGCGGTCTGTACATCGCCGCGTTGTGGTTCGCGGTAGTAGTAGCGTGAGTTCACTTCGCGCATGGCGAGGTTGCACAGGAAGCCGATGAACAGCAGGCCGCACATGATGTGCAGGGTGGTGGAGTAGGCCTGGGCCTTGGGGATGCCGCTTGCGATCTGGTACTCGCGAATGTAGTTGACCAGGACCGGGCCGAGTATTCCTGCGACCGACCACGCGGTGAGCAGTCGGCCATGAATGGCGCCGACGTGCATGGTGCCGAAGACATCGCGCAGATACGCAGGGATCGTCGCAAAGCCGCCGCCATACATGGAGATGATGACGGCGAAGGCTGCGACATACAGTGTGATCGATCCGAGCCGTCCGAAGATCGGTGCCAGCCAGTACAGCACGATGCCGAGCAGGAAGAACACCATGTACGTGTTGCGGCGCCCGATGTAATCGGAGGTCGCTGCCCAGAAGAAGCGTCCCGCCATATTGAAGAGACTCAAGAGTCCAACGAAGCCTGCTGCCGCAGCAGCGGTGACGCGTCCACCGAAGATCTCCTGAATCATCGGCGAGGCCTGACTCAACACGCCGATACCTGCCGTCACGTTCATGCACAGCACGCCCCACAGCAGCCAGAACTGCGGTGTCCGCCACGCGACATCCACGTGCACGTTGGCGGTGGTCACGAGTTTGTGAGGCTGCGCTGGGGGAATCCAGTTCGCGGGCTTCCAGTCGCTGGCGGGCACACGCACGACGTAAGCACCGAACAGCATGAAGAGGCAGTAGAGCACGCCCATCACGATGAAGGTCTGGAGCACACCTTCGGAGGTGGCGCTCTTGAAGTGATTCATCAGGACCAGCGACAAAGGCGCTGCGATCAGTGCGCCGCCACCGAAACCCATGATCGCCATGCCCGTCGCCATGCCGGGTCGATCGGGAAACCACTTGATGAGCGTCGAGACAGGTGAAATGTAGCCGATGCCGAGCCCGCATCCGCCAAGTACACCGTAGCCCAGATAGATGAGCCACAACTGATGGAAGTGAATGCCCACTGCGGACACGAGGAACCCGCCGCCGAAACAGAGCGCGGCCGTGAACATGGCTCGGCGCGGTCCCACACGTTCCATCCAGCGCCCGAACAAGGCAGCGGACAAACCCAGGAACACGATCGCGATGGAGAAGATCCAGCCGACCTGAGCGAGCGTCCAGTCGCCTTCGGCGGAATCGCCGATGCCGATCAGATGTGTCAGCGGCAGGTTGAAGGTGGAAAAGGCATAGGCCTGTCCGATCGACAGATGGACGGCCAATGCAGCCGGTGGAACCAGGAAACGGTTGTAACCGGGTGGAGCGATCGTGCGCTCGCGGTCGAGGAAGGACAGTCTCACGGCATCATCCTCGGGAATGAGTTGGAGCAACGCAGGTCACCCTCACGGGGATCCTCAGGTCCGCACGCCCGCTGGATCGCAACTTGAGAGTTCGGCTGCGACTCGATTGCGCTGCCGATGCGTTGCATCGGCATGTCCAGCGCGTGGGTACGGATTACGAATGTAGCCGTGCGCGACATCGGCGAGCTCGACGCAGCGTCCTGCGAATGCTGCGCGAGCTTCGTGGCTGACCGGGCGGGAACGCATCCAGCGAACGCATCCCGATGATCGCGATTCATCTGCCGCCGCTGAGATCGGAGGGTGGTGCTGATGAAGTAACGATGTCTTGCGACGACATTACGCGGAAGGGAAGGTCGCATCGATCTCCGCACCATCCGGTCCCTGGCAGCGACCTTCGCCACCACCGGACATTCCGGCAGATGGACGTACCAGGCGGAAGTTGCAGCGCAGATGCTCACCGTTCGCGCTGCTCAGATTCGCGAGAACGCGCCCCGAGTAATGAGTCATGAAACTCGTGCCGCCGTCGTATCCCCAATACGGCCAGCCACCCCAGCGCCGTCCCCAGCCGACCCACAGCGGACCCAGATCGTCGTAGCGCGTTTCGGTGGTGATCTGAAAGAAACGTCCTGTGAAGGACTGTCCCGTCTTGGCCACGGTGGCCGTCATCATTCCTGAGGTGGCGCCTTCTTCGCTCCAGGAGAATGTCACGGCCGATCCTCCGCCGCGGGTTTCGCCGGTCCCCACGCCCGTGGTCGTGCACGCCGTCATGAGGGCGGCAGCGAGCAGGAAGGAACCCGCGAGCCATGTCTTGCTGAGCATATTGTCGTCTCCGTGCATGCGACAGCGTGATGCTGTGGCTTCGCTCCCCACTGTGCGTGACAGATGCAGCGGAACGATTTCCTGAAGCCATCGCAGCGTTTCACGCGTAACCGTCAGCGGTTCACTTCATCTGCAACTCCCGATCGGCACGCCGACATCGAGCCGACTCATTCGATGGCAAGGCTCACAGCTTCTCTCGCGAGAGCAGGGACAGGAGCCGGAGCATGAGAGCGATGACGGAACTTCCGAGACGCGTCGCGATTGCGGGCGCGTTCATCGTGGGCTGTTCGATCTCCACGGAGCTGGCGGACAGTCGCCCCATGGTGCGTCTGATCGGTGGAGATATCGCGCGCGCGTCCGATCTGGCGGACGTATTGCCTGATTGGGCGTTGTGTCAGCGAGGCCATGAATGTCTGAGCTCCGGTGCGCTCGCATTCGAGCAGCGAGATACCGCACAGACTTCAGGTCAAGCCCGTGTCGAGCCGGGCGCACCCGAGCGCAAGACTCCTCGCTTGGTAGTGCCTGGCGCAGAGCAACTCGTGTGGCCGATCGCGAAGAGCGTCGAACGCACGGTCATCGATACGCGAATTTAGGCAAGCGCTGACCATCGACGTCCTCGCGCTGCGCAGATGGGCATCGGCCAGTCGCGTTTGCGATGCACGATGCCGAAGACACCATTCAATCCCAGAGGAATGTCGTGAGAAGGGCAAGCACGACCAGCAGCACAATCAGAGCAGCGGGCAGCATGAGAATGCGCTCTTCCACCGCGAAGTCCTGCTCCTCAGGAATGTCGTCCTCGCTCGCGGGCTTCGACGGCATGTCGGCTTCGGAGGATGTCGTGTCGTCTGCCGATGCGGACCGATCGGACTTGCGCTTCTTCATGACGGCAGCCTGTCACGCGCTTAGGCCGGATGGATTTCTGCATCGGCACGCGCAGTTTCATTCGCAACGCCATTGACTGCGAATGCTTCGCGGTGCCCACAGCTGCGTGTCGTTACCTGTGAAATGCCGACGCGACTGTGTGAAACGCCGCGGCAGTGCGGTCCATGGACGCTTTGCTCTCATCGATTGCGAGAGGAAGCGCCATGAGAAGTGTCACGCTCGCTGCGTGGGTCTGCGCTATCGCTTCAGCGCTCACGTGCCTCACCGCCGCTGCGGAGACGACTCGCACGATCTATCTGGACGACGATCTGTTCAGCGGCGTGGGGACCGATGCCGACTACACGGGCGGCGGTGCCCTGACATTCGCAGGAGAGCTCGAAGCGAATACTCCGCGAAGGCAGGCGCGGTTGGCGGCCATGGATCGCTTCTTTGGGATCCAGTCCTCCACGTACCGTTATGAGCTCGAGCTCGGCGTTGCAGCGTTCACGCCTTTGGATATCAGCCACGACGAGCCGCTGTGGAGCGACCGGCCCTACGCCGGGCTCGTGTATGTCGCCGCTACGCTCGAGCAGATTCATGATCCCTATCGGTCGGCCGTCACTTCGCTGGCGATTGGCGTTCTTGGCAGCTCATTGGTACCGCGTGCGCAGCGTCGGATCCACCGCACCATGGGATCGGTACAACCGCGTGGCTGGCATCACCAGATCTCCGAGGGGAACGAGGCGACGCTGCGACTGATGCATGAACGAAAATGGGCTGGCGAGATCGCACAGCTCGGCAACTCGCGTGCGCAATGGTTCTACCGCGCAGGTGCAGGCCTCGGATTTCTGACCGACGTGAGCGCCGGCGTCGGCGTGCGAGTCGGACGATTCGCCGACCCCACCTGGAACATCCATGGATCCCCGACGGGCTTGAGCGATCGCGGCGTCGCAAGCGGCGGCGATGAGGGCGACAGATTCTTCTATGGCACGCTCTCTGCGCGCGTGCCGTTGTACAACGCGCTGCTACAGGGACAGTTTCGGCATAGCGATTTCAGAGTGCCGTCCGATCGCATCAGGCGGCTGGTGCCCGATCTGACGCTCGGCTTTCTCCTCGGATTACCCAAGGGCCGCGACATGCACTACTTCGTCCGGGCGCAGCTATCGGACGTGCGCCTTGCACATCGCAGCGACACGATCGTGTATGCAGGCCTTGCGCTGTCCTGGTGAATCGGCGAAATCAGTAGCGGCCGTCGAGTCTCAGCATCGCGGAGCGCGGCTCGCCGTACCAGTTGTTGACGAACGACGATCCGAGCGTCTGGTAATAGACCTTGTCGAAGATGTTGTTGACGTTCAGGGCGAGCTGCCAGTTCGGGGTGATATCGAAGCTCGCTCGCAGGTCGAGCGTTGCATACTCGCGCTGGATCACCTTGATTTCGGCGCACCAGAAGACGACTTCTTGCTCACAATAGGTGCCGCTCGTCGAGTAACTGCTTTGCGCATGCACGCTGCCGCCGAGGGTCCAGCGGTCGAGCTCGCCGGGCAGCCGCTTGCTGGTCCATAGCTTCAAGAGGTGAGTGGGGGTCGCTCTCGACAGCTTGCCGCCCTCACCGGATTCGTTGCGATTGAAGACATAGCCGGCGCCGATGAGCCAGTCCGGCTGTAGCAATCCTGTCAACTCGATATCGACACCTTCACTGCGATGCGTTACACCGAGGACGCAACATGCCAGTTCTCCGCGCACTGGACTGGGTCTGCTGTCGTACACGGGAACATTGCGCTGCGAAATCCGGTACAGCGCGAGCTGCCCGTTCAAGGCGCCACCGTGCCAGGCGCCCTTGATTCCGGCTTCGAGGTTGATGCCGCGTGTGGGATCGATCGGGCTTCCGTCGATCCGGAGGCCATTCCCATAGCGGTAGATATCGACGTAGCTCACGTACAGCGAGTAATGGTCGTTGAGGTCATGCGTCACGGCGGCATAGGGTGTAAGAACGTCGCTGTCGCCGAACCTTCTGTTTATGCTCGCGCTCTGCTGCCCGCCTCGTAGAATCAAGTCCGTCCTGATGTGGTGCGCATTCAGCCGCGCGCCAGCAATCACGGACCAGTCCTCCAGATACATGCGCCAGGATGTAAACAGTCCGGTCTGCTCCTGGGTCGTATCGAGGTCGTATTGGACTGGCGGGGTCAGGGTCCGCGGCGAACCGGGGTAGCGCGATAGATCGGGCTGATGAATGTCGCTCAGGGCCGGACCGTAGCTCACGTAATGATTCAGTATCAGATGCGCACGAACTCGCGCGAAATCCGCGCCAAAGGCCAACTCGTGACTCTGTCCTAACCAGTCGAAACTGCCGGTGAGCGTGAGATCGAGCGCGATTTGTTCGTGAAGAGATGGACGATCCGTAGCGGCGGCCTCCGGCGGCCTGCGCATCGCATGCGTGACGGGATCGATCGCAGAACCGAACTGCGCGTACGCATGCTCCGCGTCTCCATTCCAGGATGAAGTGTTCAGGCGGACTTTCCAGCGATCCGCAAACTCGTGCTGCACCTGCAGATACAGCTCGCGTATGCGGGTTCGATAGTTTGCCCAGTCGAACGTCAAGGACGTATCGCGCGGCAAGTGGGTATCGTCGCCATTGGCATAGAAGGGCAGTCCGCCAACGAAGGGCACGGCATCGTCCCGCTGATAGCTGCCGCCGACTCGGAGCAGCGTCTGCTGTGGTACGAGGTCATACTCCATCACCGCGAAGATTTTTTTGCGCTCGAGACTGGCAGTGTCGTAGAAGTAGCCGCGCTGCGAGTACAACGCGTCGGCCCGCCCACGCAGTCGACCGTCGTCGGTCAAAGGCCCCGTGAGGTCGGCCTCGAACCTGTACTGGCCCCAGGAACCTGCACTGGCATCCATGGACAACGCGTAATTGCGCAACGGCCGCTTGCGAATCATATTCACCGTGCCTCCGGGGTTGCCGTGGGTGGTGAACAACCCGTCGGCACCTCGCAGGACTTCGACATGCTCGAACTCGTTCAGATCCGGGGTGCCCAGCATGAGCAAGGGCGATTCCGCATGCGAGCGCAGCGCAGCGCCGCCGTCGACGTGGAATGTCGTGATCTCGAAGCCGCGGGCGTAGAACTTCTGATCTGCCGAGTTCGTGCGCGTGAGCGTGATGCCCGTCGCACGGTTCAGGGCATCGGCCAGGTCGGTGCTGCCCTGCTGGCGCATCTGCTCTTGCGAGATCACGGAGACGCTCTGCGGAATGGCGCGCAGGGCTGTATCGGTGCGCGTCGCCACGAGCCCTTCGGCGCTGGCATTGACGACGACTTCCTCCATGTCGGTGCGCCGACCGGAGCTTCTTCTCGCATCTCGCGGCGCCCTTTGTTCGTCGGTCCCGGCGGTTGCTTCGTGCGCTCTCGCCTCAGTCGTGACGTCTGCAGGGAGGGCTCTGATCTCTACGGTCTTGGGATTGAGCACACGAAAAGTCAGCGCCGAGCCGGCCAGCAATGCCCTCAGCGCTTCATCGACGGTGTGTGTTCCGGAAACCGCAGGTGCCGTTCGACCCTGTGTGAGTCGCGAAAAGAAAATGATCTGCACGCCGCTCGTGCGTGCAAATTCCTGCAATGCACGGCCTAACGGCAGACTGGCGATGTTCAGCTGATACCTGACGGGCTCTGCGCCGAGCGCGATCTCGACCTCGCCACAGATGCCAAGAGCGAGCACGAATACAGCAAGCAAAGTGGAGCAGGCCCGCGGGTGGTGACTCGCTTTGTAGTGGAGTGCGCTCATGTGTCGGGGCCGTCGTCATGGAGTGCGACTCGGTGACCGCCGTTCCTGTCCGGGCGGACGAGCACGCCGGGAATGCTCGATAAAAAAGACAGGAACGATTCGGCATCGTCCGTTCTGAAAACGCCAGTAATGAGCTCGTGCCGCAATCTGGTATCGGCAATCTCGATGCGTCCTCGGTTGTAGCGGTTGAACTCTTCAGCCACCTCTCCGAGTGGACGCTGCTCGAATATCAGCTGCCGCTGTGTCCAGGCCGTCGCGATCGCGATGTTCGTGCCTCGCTCGAGAACGGGCGGGCCGACATTGGTTACGATCAGTCGATCGTTCGCTGCAAGGGTCGGCAGCGCCGCCGCGGACTGCGTGCCCGCAGCAGTAATTGCGACCAGGCCCTCGACGACCGTGACCGTCGTGCGGTCCGGTCGTTTGTCGACATCGAATTGAGTGCCCACCGCGCGCAACACGGTAATCCCGGCGTCGACCTCGAACGGACGTGACGGATCGTGAGCGACATCGAACAGAGCCTCGCCCTGTATCAGGTCAATTTGCCGTTGGCGCTTACCGAGCCGTACCTCGATCTTCGAGGCCGTATTGAGCGTCACCCGTGAGCCGTCGGTGAGTTCCACGGAGCGCTGCTCGCCGAGTGCAGTCTGGAACTGCTGTGGGCGATCGAGCATGAACCATGCGGCACCCGTGGCGAGCGCCACCGTGGCGGCGAGCCCCCATTTCAGTGGCGCTGCAGCAAACGTTTTGCGCTGATGCTTCGCTCCGAGTACCTGGGTGCTCGCAAGCGTCGCGGGCTCTTGCGGTGACTGTCGGGCCGCGCGAATCAGTTCTTCGGCGGGGTCCGTTGGCCAACTCACGTGCCCGGGCTTGAGTGACTGATGGACGCGAGCGATGCGCAAATAGGCTTCGACCCGTTCGGGTGATCCCGCGACCCATTCGCCGAACTCCCGATGGTCCGCGTCGGAGGCGCGCTCCCCATGGAGTGTCACCCACCAATGAGCGGCTTGCTCCGTCGCCGAAGCGGGAATGTCCGTGTCTTGGGCCATTCTTCTAATTCTCCGCCGCCTCACGCAGGCCTTGATAGCCGCGCACCAGGTAGCGTCTGACCTGCCAGATGCTGATGTCGAGATCGTGCGCAATCTGTTCCAGGGAACGCTGATCGCGCAGTTTAAGCACAACGACCGCTCGTATCATCGGCGAAAAGCTCGAAAGGGCGAGATCCAGCTGCTGTTGAGTTACAGCAGCTTCGAACTCGACGTCTGCCTCGGGGTCATTGGCCCATGAATCATCTTCCTGCGGCACGTCCGGATCATGTGTCTGCTCGGCGCGCCACTGCCTCAAGGCCTGAGCGGCGAGCCGCATCAGGTAAGCCTGGGGATCCTGCACTTCGCTCAGATTCCGTGCGCGTAGCAGCCGCTCATGAGTTCGCTGTGCCAGATGCCTGATGTCGACGGCACCGGGCATGCGCCGGCCCAGGAACCCGAACAGATTGCGGTTCCAGCGCTGCCGCCATGAGGCCACGAGAGGCTCGTCAGACATGTTGATGTGTCTGCGGTTGGTGAACAGGTGTGGCTACAGTAGTTGCAAAAGCGGGCGCATGGGCGCCGGTGAGCAAAAAAAGATCCGGCCAGCCGAAGCGCGACCCTGCCACTGACTGCTCCAACCCGGCTGTCCGGACACTGCGATGGCCAGATGCCGGGTGCCGGCTGCTTCGAAGTAACGATGGTAGCGCTGCCACTCTTCGGGCATCGATCCCGATCGGTGTCCTTCGTGGTTGTAGAGGCGCACCGTGTCGGCTTCGATGCGGTCTCGATGCGCACTGAAACCAGGCAGGTTGCTGTTGTAACCGCGTGCGTGAGGCGGGTTATTCGCGTGCAAGTAAAGAGTCGGATTCTGCTGACAACAGGCGCGGCTGACGCTCAGGTTGAGCTCACGGAAGCGCTAGCCGGCGTAGCGCAGGGTTAACCCGGTTGAACAGCGCGAGGTGATGGAACGACAGAGAAATCAGAATCGCTGCATCCACCTCCAGCACGGCGGCACTCGAGCCGCTGTTTCATGGATTCGCAGATAGCGAGTGCCTGCGGCGTTCGGCGCGGCGTCTGCGAGTGATGCGAATCATGCCAAGTCATAATAGGCAGGGCGGAGCTCGGTAAGTACGTTGTCTTTCAGCCGAAAGACAGCGAGGTGGCAAGATGGACTCCGAAAGCTCCCATGTTCTGGTCATCGACGACGATGTGAATGTCTGCAGCAGCGTTCGCGATTACCTCAACAGGCACGACTTCCGTGTGAGCGTTGCCAATACGGGCAAGCAGGTCCTCGAGATCATCGGTCAGGATGCAATCGATCTGCTCGTCATGGAGCTGCGGCTTCACGGCGACGACGGATTGCGTCTCGCGCGCGAGATCCGTCAGAAGTCGAAGCTTCCCATCGTGGTGCTGTCGGAGCTGAAGGAGGAGGCGGATCGTGTGCTCGGGCTCGAGATGGGCGCCGACGACTATCTGACCAAACCGTTCTCGCCGCGTGAACTGCTGGCTCGCATCCGAGCTGTCCTGCGCCGATCGCAAACCATTACCGTAGCGCCAGGTCGCGACGAGACGCTGCGTGCCTATCGCTTTGCCGGATGGGAACTGAACGTTCGTCTGCATCGGCTCCTGACGCCGACCGGCGAGCGCATCGAGATTTCGCGTGGAGATTTCAGTCTTCTGTGCGCGTTTCTTTCATCGCCGCAACGGATTCTCAGTCGCGATCAGCTCCTCGAGCTTTCGCGCATTCACAGCACCGAAGTCTACGATCGCTGCATCGACGTGCAGATCATGCGTCTGCGTCGCAAGATCGAGGCGGACCCTTCCAATCCGACGTTCATCCGCACGGAACGCGGCACGGGTTACTTCTTCGACGCGCCGGTGAAAGCAATCCGCTAACGCTGCTGCGAGCCTGTCGAGCAGCGCCGCGTACGCGATGCAATCGATGAGTCGATGAGCTCGGACGCGCGGACGAATCGTCACGCACTCTCTCACGCGTGCAGCTGCGAATTCATCCTGTCTCGCTCTGCCCGAGACTCATCGCGTACTGGCCGCATTCACGCGCTCGGACGAACGACGTGACTCGCAACGCAGGGCATGCAGGCAGTTCGTCTTCGGGCGAGTGAGTGTCGAGTTCTTTTTTGCATAAGGAGGGGTCCGGCGCGAACAATTCTCACTCTACTCATTCGGACACACTGTGATTCTCAGTGGTCGTGGTCGACGCGCAGTGCCAGTTTCAAAGCGGTCAAGGTGGACGCCACGCATGAATGAAGCAGAGCAGATCGTTTTCGTGGTCCATGGAGATGCGCACGTGCGGGCTTCTCTCGACACGCTGCTGACTACCCATGGTTTGCGAACGTTGACGTTCGAGTGTGCCGCGCAGTACCTCGAGTATCCGAGACCGGACCTTCCGACGTGCCTGATTCTCGATGTCGAGCTTCCCGATGCGAACGGTCTCGACTTGCAACGGGAAGTGGCGCGCGACTGTCCCGCAGTCGTCTTCGTGACGTCTTCCGCCAACGTCGCGCACTCGGTGCGTGCGATCAAGGCGGGAGCAGCAGATTTTCTGACGATCCCGTTCGATCAGCAGGAGCTCCTCACCTCGGTGCGTATGGCCTTGGCGTGTCAAGTGAGCCAGCGCCACGAGCGACAGAAGCTGGAAGAGTTGCGGCAACGATCGATGCGCCTCACGCACCGCGAGCGCGAGGTGATGTCGCTGGTGGTCAGTGGGATGACCAACAAGCAGGTCGCATCGGAGTTGAGTATCAGCGAGGTGACTGTGCAGGTTCACCGCGGGCGTGTGATGCAGAAGATGCAGGCGAAATCGTTCGCAGATCTGGTCCGATTCGCTGAGATGCTGAGTGTCCCTTTGAGCGTTGCATCGCACCTCGAGGCTCGCCTTGCGAGATCGCATGGCCGCGCAGGATCAGTGATGACCCTTTGATTCTCCGCGTCCCGGCGATGCCGCGCACCGCGTGCGCGAGCGTAAGTAACACTGATACACCGACACATTCGCGCGTCCCGTCTTGGGGAGAGATGCACTGGCGGTCCATGCCGCGCTCGTCATGCAGCGCCTCTCATCGCTTCTGCGAACGCAGGAGCAGAGACACTCGATCCCGCTGTTCATGGATACTGCGATTACAGCTGGTGGTGGCGCATTCACCAGAGCAAGGCGCGCTTCGTTACCCGCTTCAAGTACAACGCCAAGCTGGCGGTGGTGCAGGATCGGCGCATTGCCTGGAACGCCGCCGGGTGATGGCGGTGATGAGGCGCTGACGCGTCCCTCTCTGAACTCTGCTCTGTGATCCTGTGTGAACTCCGGATTCTCCTGCGACCCTGCGCCCCCGTGTACCCCGTGGAGATCTGCGCGGCAACGCAAGCCTCGCGTCCTGCTGTGCGTGAATCGTCGGGGATTCTGTTGTTGCGCGGACAGCACGCCTCTCGGCGGGCTTTTCATCTGCAATCGACTACCTGCTGTTTCGACATTCTTTTGCGACCAGGACGCGCGATGTTGTGCGCGGCTGACAACCGCTGCGCGCGCAGCTCTCGGCGGCCGCGACGGGTCGCTGCACAACTTTCTAGGAGCACATCATGCTGAAGAGACTTTCTATTCCCCTCGTGCTGATCTCACTGGGTGCGGCGACCGCTGCATCGGCGGCGGAAGAGGGCCGGTGGACCGCGGGACTTCAAGTGGGTACGGCGCTCGTGCCGCACGGAAGCTTCCAGGCACGCGAGACGCGATCGATCGCAAATCTCGGCTCCCTGTTGCCTGCGCAGGCGGGTCAGTCGGGTACGTTGGATCTGGAACGGCAGAACTTCGACGACGTGTTCCGCGCAGGTCCGAGCATCGGTCTGGAGCTCGGTTATGGCGCCACATCCAATCTCGAAGCTTTCGGGCGTTTGAGCTACACGCAATTCCGCGGCAGAACGCACCGCATCGGTGACATCCAGTCCGTCGGACTCGCACAGCCCGCCGATGTCAGAGTGAAGTTCGACGATCTCAAATCCTGGAGCGCCCAGTTCGGCGCGCGCTATTACCTCAACGAGGGAGCTGCGCGTTCGTACGTCGGCGGATACGTCGGCGCCGAGCGTGCAAGCGAGCTGCGTGCGCACGTACGAGTGAACGGGATGCTGGAGCCTACCAATCGAGTCCGGCTGCTCGACAAGACGACGCGCTTCGACGTCGGTCTCGAAGTCGGTCTGGCCTATGAGATCGCGACGAACACGGCATTGCGCTTCGCGGTCGGTGCGGACTACAACAACCCGCGGCATGAGACCTCCCATGCGTACGAGACGATCGGCGCCGGGCCGGTGCGCATCACGGACGAGAGCTGGTCGTTCCCGATCAATCTCGGCCTGACGTATCAGTTCTGAGCGTCGATGCTAAGGAAGCTCTGATTTATCGACTTCCCTGACCTTCGCAAGTCTGCAACTGGTTGAAATGCTTCGGTGGGCGAAGCACCTATGGTTGCGAATGGGGAATTGATCAGAGGTTACCTAAGCGACGCCCGCAGGTCATGCGCGGGCGTCGCCTCTCGCGCAAGCGACGAGAACCACATCTTCTCGGTGCGCAGTGACGGCGAGCACGGCGCAGATCCAAGACCGTGCAGCTGAAGAAGAATCGACTGGTCGATGGGGTTCGCTCACTCTCGATCCTCGATCCGCTCGCCGCAGTTCATTGCGCATCTTCCGCAGTGGATTCTGAAACGCCCGGTCACAGGCCTTGACCATGAGCACGCTGTTGGGCGAGCAATGCGAGCGAGTGGCTGCTCGCTGAACTGAGAGTTACGTTGCCGTTGGCGAAGAATCGGCGATGTGCGGTCGATAATCACCACGATCGCAGGTGATCCGGCGATAGCTCATGATTGTCCTTGACTCGCGGGGTTCGAGGAATCGGCAGTATCCCGGTTCACCTCGCTTGCATGGAGGCGTTGTGTTGCAGCACCCCTTGATCGAGCGCGCCTGTGCAATCGCACTGGCGCTGGTTCCGGTGTCTGCGTTTTGCGCAGCCGAGCAACCGGAGCAGACGCTTCGGCGGATTACTGTCGAAGCCGAGGAGGATGCCAGCAGCCCGGCGGCTGGATTTGTCGCTCAGACGGCGACGAAGTCCGATCTGGACATCGTCGACGTGCCGCGAGCTGTTTCGGTGGTGACGGCGGATGAGATTCGCAACCGCGCGGCCGATGACCTGACGGACATCTTTCAATACACCGCGGGAATCAATGGCGATGCCTACGGCGGCAACTCCCTCTCGCGCGTGTACTCCAACGCCCGCGGCTTTCTGACCTATCAGTATCTGGATGGCATGAAGCTGCACGACAGCAACTGGGGTATCGAACCGTTCGGGCTGGAACGAGCCGAGCTGCTCAAGGGTCCGGGATCGAGTCTGTACGGGCAGGGGAGCCCCGGCGGCATCATCAATCTGATCAGCAAGCGTCCTTCGTTTGTGCCGACGGGTGAGCTTGCGTTGCAGGTGGGCTCGCATGAGCGAGTGCAGGGTGCGTTCGATGTGGCGGGTCCGCTGTCGGAGACGGTGTCCTATCGATTGACTGCTCTGGCGCGCGATGCTGAAACGCAGATCGATCACACACAGGACGATCGCTACTACGTCGCACCCGCACTGACCTGGCGGCCGAGTGAACGCACCGAACTGACCGTGCTCGGCTCTTTCCAGTCCGATCCCAATCTCACCGTGTTCCAATACCTGCCGCGGGTCGGCACGCTTACGCCAAGCCAGTGGGGATACGTGCCGCGCAACACGTTCACCGGCGAGCCAGGATTTGACGACCTGAGCATCGATCGCACTCAGATCGGCTACCTGCTGCAGCACCGGTTCAGTGACTTGCTGAGCCTGCGACACAACGTCCGCTACACTGATCTCGATATCACGGCGCGCTATCTGCAAGCCGGGGCGCTTGGTGCCGATCAGCGCACCGTGCCGCTCACCCGTGTGAACTCCGAGTTCGAGATCGAAGTATTCCAGACGGACAATCAGCTGGTGTTCGACTTCGACACGGGCTCGATCAGACATGAGGCGACCGTCGGCATCGACTACGCTTCCATTCCGACTTATCAAGGTCAGGGCTCTGGCGCAGGGCCGACGCTAGACCTGTATGCACCCGCGTATGGAGCGTCGCTGGTGTTGCCGCCCATCACGACAGCTCGCGACCAGGATTTCGAGCAGTTCGGCATCTACGCGCAGGATCAGCTATCGGTCGGCATCCTTTCATTGCTCCTTGGCGTGCGACGCGACGATGCCTCTTCGGAGACGAAGACGCGCAATCCGATCACCGGCGTGGCTGCTGCGACAGTCAAGCAGGACGACGAGGCCAATTCCGGTCAGGCGGGGATTTCGCTGCATTTCGCCAACGGGCTGGTGCCGTATGCAAACTACGCCAAGTCGTTTCAGCCGACCGCGGGCTCGGATTTCTCTGGCCGTCCGTTCGATCCCTCGACCGGCGAGCAGGTCGAGGTCGGCTTGAAGTATCGGCCGCCGGGCACAGCGATGCTGTTCACGGCTGCGTTGTTCGAGGTCGTGCAGAAGAATGTGCGTACCAATGACCTGGCTCATCCGGGCTTCGCGATTCAGACCGGCGAGGTGACTGCGAAGGGCGTCGAGGTGGAAAGCAAGATCAGTCTGGCGCAAGGACTGAATCTGAATGCTGCTTACACGTACCTGGACAACGAAGTCACGCGGTCCACCACCAGCAATCTCAACAAGGCGCCGCCGGGGCGACCAGAGCATCAGGCGTCTTTGTGGGCTGACTATCTCCTGCCGATCGTTCCGGGCCTCACCGTCGGTGGCGGCGTGCGCTACGTAGGTAAGTCGTTCGGTGATGCGACGAACACATTCAGGGTGCCGGACTACGCGCTGTTTGATGTGCTGCTGCGCTATGAGCTCAGTTCTGCGGCGCAGGGCCTCAAAGGGTGGAGTGTTGCTGCGAACGCTTCCAACCTCGACGACAAGCGATATGTCGTGAACTGCGATGCGGCTACGCAATGTTTCTACGGCCAGGGACGCATCGCACGTCTCACGATCCATCGACGCTGGTAGTCGCGTCGTCGTGAAGCCGTCGACGCTGCATCGATGGCGCTTCATCCATACCTGGACGAGCGTGGTCTGCACGGCATTTCTGTTGATGCTGTGTGTGACCGGGCTCGTCCTGATCTGGGTCGATGAGATCGATGCGACGTTCGCCGGTCATCCAGCGCCGCCGTCGCGTCCCGCGGTGGTGGAGTTGGCCAATCTCGACGCGATCTTCGCGAGAGCGCTGGAGCGCGCGCCGGGTGAACGTGTCACGTATGCCGATTGGGCGTTCGACGGCGTCCTGGTCGGCGTGAACATGGCGCCGGCAGATTCGGAAGAACGCACCCGTCAGTTGGTTTTCGATGCGCACACTGGCGCCTTCATGGAGGACACGAAGACTGACAATCCGAATCATCCGGTGCGCGTATTCCTGCGCATCATGAATCGGTTGCACATCACGATGTTCGCTGGCTTGCCGGGCTCGTTCTTGTTGGCAGGCATGACGGTGTTGTTCGTGGCCGCGACCGTGAGCGGTGCGGTTCTATATGGCCCGTTCCGCCGCGGGCTCGAGTTCGGCGCAGTACGGAACGGACATGAGCGCAGACGCTTACTGGATCTTCATAACCTGCTGGGCATCGTGACCCTGGGCTGGGTATTCGTCGTCAGCGTCACTGGCATCATGAATGCGTTCACCGTGCCGCTGTACTCAGCCTGGCGGCAATCCGCCGTGCAGGAGCTGGCGGGCGAGCCGATGGCCAAGCTGGACACCAGCGAGTCCATTGGTCCGCAAGCTGCGCTCGAGGCCGCTTACCGGGTCGATCGGGACTCACGCATGGTGCGGCTCGTGCCGCCCGGCGGTTGGCAGGGCGCGCCGGGTTACTACGTGGTGTGGGTGCAGGGCTCGACACCGGTACAGTCGAAAATCTTTCGCCCGATTCTGGTTCATGCGCAGACAGGCCGGGTCAACCTGTCGCATCGCCCGCCGTGGTACCTCAAAGCATTACAGATGTCGCGGCCGCTGCACTTCGGTGACTACGGCGGCTCACCGCTGAAAATGTTGTGGAGCGCGTTCGCGTTCATCGCGATCTATATCCTGGTCAGCGGCTGGAGGCTTTGGTGGCGCCGAGTGCAAGTGAAAGAGAAGGCGTTACCCGCGTGAAGCATCGTTTGCGGATCTATGCCGCGCCGCTCGGGATGATGCTCGCGATCGTGATCGGCTTGATCGCCGCACTCGTCGGTGGATCGCGGTGGTATCCCTTGACCTGGCTGGCGCTTGTGGCGCCGTTGGTCATCATAGCTCGATTCTTGTGGCGCGGAGGCCGGCGCTACAAGGCCTGAAGTGCGCCGATAGTCGAATTGTGCCGAGCATGCAGTCGGCGGCCAACCATCGATCCATTCTCAGTGCCCGAGAGCATCGGGCACGCTGCCGGCGCTGATGCATCGCGTCCGCACACGGGACACATCACTGCGCAGATCGCATCAGCTGTTCGAGTGGATTGCCACCGTCCAGCGCAAGGTGATTCGATCGTTCGATCCGCTCGTGTCTTCCGCGGGCGCATGACGGTCCGAGCACGAAGTCGCCTCGATCGCGGTGGTATCGCAGCGTCTCGCGAATCGCCGTCATGAGATCCGTGTGCGGCTCCCACCCGAGGGCCGACTGTACGGCGCTGATGGAGGGGACACGCACCTGGATATCCTGGTAGTACTTGCCGTAGTACTCGGCCGAGTCCACCTGGTCGATGCGGGCCGACGCGGCGAGATGCTGGTACTCGGGAATCTCGCGCATACAGGCGAGAGTGGCCTGCGCCAGCTCGGCCACGGAGACATCGCTCGCGGGATTGCCAATGTTGAAGATGCGACGCGAGGCGCGCCCTTGCGGATTGTCGATGATGCGCAGCAGGCAATCGATCGCATCTTCGATATACGTGAACGATCTGCGTTGTCGGCCGCCGTCGACGAGCAGGATCGGCCGACCGTGAAACACGTTGCTCAGGAACTGAGTGAACACGCGCGAGCTGCCTTCCTTCGACTCGAACACATCGTCCAGGCGTGGTCCGATCCAGTTGAAGGGACGAAACAGTGTGTAGTCCAGGCTGCCGCGCTCGCCGTAGGCGTAGATCACGCGATCGAGCAGCTGCTTGGATGCCGCGTAGATCCAGCGCTGTTTTTCGATCGGGCCATAGACGAGCGTACTCGAGGTCTCGTCGAGTGTCTGGTCGGGACACATTCCATACAGCTCGGAGGTCGACGGAAAGATCAGTCGCTTGCGATAGGCGACGCATTGACGCACGACCGACAGGTTCGCCTCGAAGTCGAGCTCGAACACCCGCAGCGGATCCTTCACGTACTGGCTCGGGTTGGCAATTGCGACGAGCGGGAGGATCACGTCGCACTTGTGCACGTTGTACTGGACCCATTCGCGATTGATGGTGATGTCGCCTTCGACGAACTTGAACCGCGGATGATTCAGCACGTCTCCCAGCTTGTTGTCAGCGATGTCCATGCCGAACACTTGCCAGTCCCGATGCTGCAGGATCGACGAGGTGAGCCAGCTGCCGATGAACCCGTTCGCACCGAGAATGAGGATCTTAAGAGGCATACGCTGTGTGCTCCGTGGGTGAGGCCAGGGCGAGAAACCCGCTTCTTCCCGGAATCGGTCCGTAGGTGACTTCGCGCTCGACGATGTCGCGGACGTTCGTGCTTGCCACCAATTGCCCGAGCGTCGAGAGCTCGAATCCTTGTTCCTGCCATCCGTCGAGCAGCGTTTCGAACCAGCGGCTCAGTCGCGCACCTTCGAGCTCGGCGTGCAAGGTGTAGACGTGATCGTGGCGTCGTGCCGCGGTGAGACGCAGCAGGTGCGCGACCGGAGTTTCACTGTGCATGTCGGAGCGGCCGATGAGCTCATCGAGCGTCGGCAGCGTCGTGGGGAACTGCGGGCAGCGGACAGTGACACCGCCGATCCGGGGATAGAACGGCTCGAGCCCGCGTGTGTCCGATGCATACTTGAAACCGAGCTGCTCTTCGGCGAAGAACGCGCTGCTGTTCATCTGCCATCCGGCCGCGGCATGCACGTGCGAAGGTCGTCCGAAGATTTCGACGAAGCGTTCCGCGGCCGCTGTCATTTGTGCGAGCGTCCATCGTTCGTCGCGATGTGCGACCTGGTCCTGCCACAGCACATGATCGAACGCATGGATGCCGACCTCGTGGCCGCGATGCTCGACCTCGCGCATGATCGATGCGCCGCGTCGTCCGATATCCGGACCTGGCAGCAACGTCCCGTAAAGACAGGTTCGAAGACCGTAGTGACTGAGGACCGAGGTGCGCCTGACCTTGCTGAGAAAGCCCGGTCGCAACGCGCGTCGCAGCGCGCGTCCGGTGTGATCGGGCCCGACACTGAAAAGAAACGTCGCGCGCACGCCGAAACGCTCGAGGATCTCCATCAGCTGCGGCACACCCAGGATCGTCCCGCGCAGGGTGTCGACGTCAATTTTCAGCGCGAGCTTCACGCGGGTTCTCTCCAGCGAGGCGTAGCGGACGGCGACTCAGTCGTGCAGCGAGTTCCTTCTCGCGAAGAGCTACTCCGTCGATCTCGACTTCCAGCAGCCGAATGAGCCGCGCGTCCCCGCATTGCGCAAAGCAGCGCTCGCCAACGGCGAACGCTGTGGGTCCGCGGAACTCGCCAGATCCCGACGGCACGAGCAGCGTGCGCAGCACCCGGGCAGGTTTGTCGGCCCATACCGTCAGCGCTCCAGGAAAGGGAGGTGCGACGGCGCGGACCAGATCGTGAATGTGCTGGGCGGAACTCCACCACTCGATCCGGCCATCGGCAGGCGTGCGCTTGCCGACATAGTTGCCTGCAGTCGGGTCCTGAGGAACGCGGGGTGCGGTGCCTGCTTCCAATAGCGGCACCATGTCGTACACGAGCGTTTCGCCGAAGCCGCACACTTTGCGAAACACATCGAGCGCCGTGTCGTCAGGGAGGATCGGAAAGCTCCGCTGAGCGACGATGTCACCGGCGTCAGGCGCGTTGGTCATGTAATGGAGCGTCACGCCAGTGATCTTCTCGCCGCGAAGAATCGACCAGTTCACCGGCGCGCGACCTCGGAATTTCGGCAGCAGCGAGCCGTGCAGATTGAATGCACCGCGCGCCGCACAACGCAGCACCGAGGGAGCGATCATGCGGCGGAAGTAGAAAGAGAACAGAAAGTCAGGTGTGCACGCATCGATCCTGCGCGCCACCTCATCTGCATGTTCCTCGTAGATGAGCACGTCGATGTCGCGTTCGCGCGCGAAGCTCTCCAGGCTGCGCTGCCAGTCGCGCTCGCCATCATCCACGCGATGCGTGACCACGAGCGGCACGGCGACGCCGCGCGCAAGCAGCGCGGCCAGGCAACTCACGCCGACATCGCCGAATCCAAAGACCGTCGCTCGCGTCATGTGTCATCCCTCCGCGTCGACACCGGGCTGCGCGCTGACTCCTGCGGCTTCTGCAGGACTGCCGCGATCCGATAGCGCGGCCGTCCTCGGACCTGGCTGTAGATGCGTCCGATGTACTCGCCGAGCAGTCCAACGCCCAACAGAATGACGCCGATCAGGAAGAACGCGATGCCGAACAGCGTGAACACTCCGGCGGCTTCGGGGCCGACGATGATGCGGCGGATTCCAAGGTAGACCACGAACGCGAGGGAGCTCGCGGCGATCAGCGTGCCCAGCACGGAGTACAGCTGCAAAGGAGCGAGCGTGAAACCGGTCATCAGATCGAAGTTCAACCGGATGAGCTTGTAGAGCGAATAGCGCGAGCCGCCGACGGATCGTTCGTCATGCCTCACCTCGATCTCGATGGGTGAGCGCGAATAAAGGTAGCCGAGTGCGGGAATGAAGCTGTTCACCTCTTCGCATTCGTTCAAAGCATCGACGACGCTACGGTCGTAGCCGCGCAACATGCACCCCTGATCGCTCAGGCGAATGTCGGTCGTGGCCTCGCGAACTCGATTCATCAGCTTCGAACACCAGGATCTGAGCAGCGAGTCCTTGCGTGTTCGTCGAATCGTTCCGACATAGTCATGACCGTCGCGCAGCGCATCGACGATCCGCGGAATTTCCTCGGGTGGATTCTGCAGATCCGCATCGAGCGTCACGACGGCAGCGCCGCGCGATTGAGCAAAGCCTGCAAAGAGTGCGTTGTGCTGCCCGAAGTTGCCCGCCAGCAGGATCACGCGTGTCACATCGGGGCGTTGGACGTACTGAGTTCGCAGCAGACGCGGCGAGTCATCCCGGCTACCGTCGTCGACGAAAATGACTTCGTACGAGACGCTCATGAGATCGAGTGTGCGATACAGCCGCGCGAACAGCTGCGGCAGCAATGCCTGTTCGTTGTAGACAGGAATGACGACACTCACTAGCGGCGCATTCATCCGCGATGGTCCTCGAGGATGACGCCGAGCGTGTCGCACACCCGCAGAACGTCGTCGTCGCTCATCGCAGGAAACAGCGGCAAGGTGATGGTCTCCCGTCCGATCCGTTCGGCATTGGGAAACTGCCCGGCGCGATAACCCATCGCCTGATAGCAAGTGAACAGGTGCATGGCGGGGTAATGAATGCCGATCCCGATGCCACGCTCGCGCATGCGCTCGATGAGTTCCTGCCGAGTGAGAGTCAGGTGGGAGAGATCCAGACGCGCCACGAACATGTGCCAGCTGTGACCTGCATCGCCGCGTTCCGGGAGATGCAGGCCGGGTACTGCGGCGAGACGTTCGCAGTAGAGCGAGGCAAGCGTGCGCCGACGCTCATTGAACTCATCGAGACGCGCGAGTTGCGCGAGTCCGAGGCGCGCTGACACGTCGGGCATGTTGGCTTTACCGCCCGGGAACAGCACGTCCATCTCATCACCGTGCCGGTCGATCCCATGAAAGCGATGTCGCTCGATCGCGGTGATTTCCGACGGATCGCTCGCGACGATCGCGCCGCCCTCGATCGTCGTCATGTTCTTGTTCGGGTGAAAGCTGAAACACACCAGATCCCCGAACGAGCCGATCCTGCGTCCGTTCAACGACGTCCCGATCGCGTGCGCGGCATCTTCGATGACTCGCAGCCGATGCGCGCCTGCGAGCGCATGTACCCGGTCCATGTCGACCGGCAGGCCTGCGAAGTGCACGGGCAGGATCGCGCGAGTCGCAGAGGTGATCGCGTGTTCGAGGTCTTCCAACAGGAGATTGCGCGTGTGCAGATCGACATCGACGAACGCGGGTTTGGCGCCGACACGCGCAACGACGTTGGCCGTGGCGACAAAACTCATTGCGGGCACGATGACTTCATCGCCCGGGCCGATACCTGCAACACGCAGCGCGATCTCCAATGCCTGCGTGGCGGAGGTCATGACGCGTACCCCGCGTCCGCCGAGATACGCGCTCAACGCAGCTTCGAATTCCGATACGTGCGGACCGCTTGCGATCCAACCGCCGCGCAGAACCTCAGCGATTCCGCGAATGGATTCTTCGTCGATAGTCGGTCTGGTGAATGGCAGGAACGCCATGGAGCACCCCTCAGGAACCCGAGCGATAGAGAAGCGCAACGCCGATACAGATCAGGCCGATGGCAGCCATGCGTTCCACCGTGAGTGCCTCGTCGAACAACCGCCATGCGGCAATGGCGGCGACGACGTATCCGAGCGATAGAAAGGGATACGCGAGCGAGACCTCGGTGCGCGACAGGGCGACGATCCAGACGCCCACGCTCAGCGCATAGCAAAGCAGGCCACCCCAGATCAGCGGTTCGAGCAGCACGCGTGCCGTCGTCGGCATCAGAGTCTCGTGAGTGAGATGCAGCGGTCCGGTGCGGACAGTCGCGCCCTTCAGCAGCAGTTGCGCGATCGCGTTGAGTCCGACGCCGCACAAGACGAGGAACAACGTCGGTGCTGTCATGGCTTCACCATCACGATCGCCTTGGGTTCATCGAGGATGGTTCGTGAGCCCGTGCCGCTGAGTGCGATCCGATCCCACATGCGCGGCGCGACGACGGCCACTGCTGCGGAGTCGTGCCTCCAGCGTGCGAGAAAGGTCTCGGCGCTATCGATGTGGTGTGTCCGGTCACGATCGAGCTCCAGTTCGAGCTCGCCTCCATATTCGACCACCGTGCACGTACGTCTGAGTTCAAAGGTCAGTGCCGGCCAGAATGAACCCACGCAGTAGAAAGAGGCGCTCGGGGTGAGGTGCGGCGCGATAGTGGCGGCCAGCCCGGGCGGGGAGCGCAACTGTCGTAGTGCGTTGGTGCCGCACATCAGGATCGATAAAGGCAGACTGACACTCGCGGCCAGCGCAACCATGGCGCCTCGCATGCCGTGCGTGCTGGCGAGCGGTATGTAGGCGAGCAGGCAGGCGGCGCCCGCGGCGCCTGCCATCTGAGCCCAGTCTGCGACCGCCGCGAACGCGGATCGCTTCGGGCCTGGAACGGCGAGGTACGGGACAATCCAGGGCAGGGCTATATATATGAGTATGAGAGCGCAGCTTCCGGCGACGACCGGACGGAGATTTCCCAGGCTGCCGCGGCGGTCGAGCCAGTGACCGGTGAGCAAAGCCAGCGGTGCCGCCATCGAGACGATGTAGGGCGCGAGCTTCGAACCCGAGATCGAGAAGAACACGAACTGGGCCATCGCCCAGACCAGAATCAGCTTCTCTGCGTCGATGCTCTTCGACTCAGCGAAGGGTCGCCCGGCGCTGGCCCACGCTGCGCGCGCCGTGGGCACGATCCATGGCAGCACCCCCACGGCAAGAACAGCGATGAAAAACCACCAGGGTTCGGTTCGCTTGTGGACGGTCGAAGTGAATCGCGCGAAATGCTCGTGGACGAAAAAGAACTGCAGGAAGTCGGGATTGCGCACGGAGACAGCCACGAGCCAGGGCAGGGCGACTACTGCGAAGATGACCAATCCATCCCTCAGGTACAGGTGACGCCAGGACTCGAACCGCCTCGCCCATAGCGAATAGACGACGAGTGCACTCGCTGGCAGTACGACCGCGATCAACCCCTTCTGCAGGAAGCCGCAGGCAAGCGCAAACCAGCACGCGCGCATCCACAGCCGTCGTGACTGGCTTGGGGCGCCGGTGCGTTGCGACATGAGGAACGCCGCAAGCCCGGCGTTCAGAAAGAACGCGAGTCCCGCATCCAGCGTATTGATGTGCGCGACGATGAAGTACAGGGGATAGCTTGCGAGCACGAGTGCCGCAAATGCTCCTGCGCGTTCACCCCACAAGGCTCTTGCTGTGGCGTAAGTGATGAGCACGCCGGCAAGGCCCAGGGTGAAGACCCACAGGCGCGCCACCCACGGTTCCAGACCGAATACCGCAAAGGCGATGGCAGTCGCCCAGTACTGCAGCGGCGGCTTCTCGAGATAGGGAATTCCATTCAGATGCGGCGTGATCCAGTCGCCCGACGCCAGCATCTCGCGCGGGATCTCCGCGTAGCGGGCCTCGTCGGGTTCGCTCAGCGTCCGCACCGCGATGTTGCCGAACCAGATGATCGATCCGAGCGTGAGCAGGCCGAGGATCGCGAGGCGGCTCGCGACGATACCTCGTATGCCCAACGCGTTCGCCGGTTTCATGCAGTCATCCGTTAGGAGCGCTGACGAAAGTGGAGTTCGAAGCCGAGATTGTTGTACTTCAGAACGGCCTGCGCGTGCAGATCGTACTTGGGTTGGACGACCGAAGATCCGAAACCAACCGAGTATTTGCCACAGAGGCTGTTTCGGCAGAATGGAGCAGAGGGAAGCTCGAGCACATGCAGTCATTAATGATCGACCGCTGTGATCTTCAGAAGTACGTGGTGTGCGACCTTGCAGTCCTGAAAGCGTCTTCGCTCATGACTATGGACGCCAGTGACTCAGTGCCTTCCGGGATCGTCATGCTCGACGATCACCGTCACATGCAGATCCGGCGCTCCGATTGAATGGCGCGGGGAGTTTCTTCCTGCAGAGCATGCAGAAGCGCCTCGCGCTGAACGCGGCACACGGGGCGCTCCCAACGACGATTGCCCAGGTGCTCGACGAGCTCGACGGCATGAACCTGTCGCATCGGCGCGGCCAGATAGAACGTGGAGAGTCTCACCCAATCCTGCATGAGCCCGAGTACGTCGATGGGCATGTAGCCGGTGCGCTTGGCCGAAGCCAGCTGTTCGAGCACGTGCAAGGCGATCGAGCTGTAGGTGGTCAGACCCATGGCGCGAGCCGTTCGTGCCAGTGATGACAGCGAGTCGGTGAGTCCAGCCGCCACCGTATGCGCATCGCTGTCACAGGAGGCACCGTGTTCACGATCGAGAATGCGGTACATCGTGCCGAGATGTCGTCTGAGCTCGAGAAATAACATAGGCGTCGATGCGAATCAGTCGAGTGCCTCTGCCGACGAGGTGATCTCGTACTGTGCAGAAGGACGCGATCGTGCGCCCATCAATTGCCACCACACTGGTTGCAATGAGCGCGGCGCAGCCTCGAATGCGCCCATCGGCACCACGCAAAGCGCCGAGATACAACCACCCTGAATGCATTCGATCCAACGCCGCTTCGTTGATCGGCACTCTCGGGCGCACAGCGGATGACATCACCCATCACCGTGCTCACGTCGCGCAAGCGTCATCGAGTTCGCAAACTGCGAAACATCCATTACGGAGGTAAGGCCACCAGATGGGTTCATTTCAGCTACGTAAGGTCCGCGCGACCGCGATGTCGCTGATAACGTTTCCTCATTCGAACTTTCAGGTCATGGCTACAGATGAATTGCGTGGCAGAGCAGATCACATCCGCACAGGGGTATGTCGCCACCACCTGTCGCGCGGCTCTGCGTTCGACGAATGCATGCGCGCTGCGCCGTCCTGTGTTTCCGCGTGGCAGGGCACTCATGCTTGCGATGGTGTTGCCGCTGCTGAGCGCATGCCAGACGCCGGGTTTCAATGAAGGCGAGCTGAGTAAAGCGACGGAGCAGGTCGGCGAAGTTCAGGTGGTCGATGGCGTGCGCATCGTGCCGATCGTAGCCTCGATGCTGCGCACGGCAGTCGAGACGTCAGTGCCGAGCGAGCTGGCTGCGTTGCAGTCCGAGTCCGCAGCCTATGAATACAGAATCGGGGCGGGCGACGGTGTGGCCATCATGATCTGGGATCATCCAGAGCTCAGCGATACGCACGTGGCCAGCACGAACGACCGCTCGGTCCAGGCTGGAACAGGCCGAACGGTCACTGCGAACGGAACGCTCTTTTTTCCGCTCGTCGGCGAGCTGCAAGTGGCTGGCCTGACGATCGGTGAACTGCGAGAGCTGCTGAACGCGAAGCTCGCGAGATACATCAAGAATCCACAGGTCGACGTGCGAGTGGTCGCATACCGCAGCCAGCGGGTCGTCGTGACTGGCGCTGTTCACTCGCCGGGCGTGCTCACGTTGAACGAGATGCCGTTGTCCATCTTCGATGCGATAGCGCAAGTCGGAGGCGCGGGCCCGAACGCCGATCTGACGGAGGTGCAATGGGTGCGCGCGGGTCGCAGTCACACACTCGATCTGCGTGCATTGCTCGAGCAGTCCGTTGCGGCGCAGACACTGACGTTGCGTGCGGGAGATCTGCTGAACGTTCCCGAATCCACCGCGAAGCGCGTGCACGTGTTGGGCGAGATTCGCCGGTCGGGGAGCTATGCCATGCGCAATGGCCGACTGACTCTTGCGGACGCTCTTGGTGATGCAGGCGGCATCGATCCTGCCACGGCCAATCCCGGGCTCATCTACGTCTTCCGGCGCGATCAGAATGACGTCGCTGCTCACTGGCTCGATGCGAGCACGCCAGCGGCCATGGTTCTCGCCGCAGAATATCAACTGCAGCCGCAGGACGTGGTGTACGTGGCGGCCGTTCCTTTCACTCGTTACAACCGCGCACTCGCGCAGTTGCTGCCTACTTTGCAGGCGCTATGGCAGACGGCGATCACCAGTCGCGAGCTGCGTTGAGCGTCTGCGCGCACACCGATGGATGAAACACACATGACTTCGTGCGATGCGCCGTTGCGCATACTCATTGTCTGTGCGGCGAACCGATTCCGCAGCCCTCTGGCCGAATATCTGTTGCGGCGGGATTGGGCCGCTCATCACGTCGAAGTGGTCTCCGCAGGAATCCATGCAGTGACCGGCCAGGCGGCACATCCGCTCGCACTCGAGGTGGCCGTCGATCGCGGCTTGCTGGAATTGCAGGCGCATCGATCCCGGCAGCTCACGCCCTCGATGATCCGAGCCGCCGATCTGGTGTTGACCATGGACCAGACGCAGCAGCGTGAGGTCCTCGCTGCCACGCCTGCGTTTACCGGGCGCGTGCTCATGCTCGGCTGCTGGCGCAATGTGGAGATCGCCGATCCGGTGACGGATGCGACCGTGTCGTGCGATCACACCTTCGATCTGCTGCGCGACTGCCTGGGAGATTGGAAAGAGCGTCTGGAGAGTTCCGGGTTGCTGCCATTGCGAAGCATGCCGGCCGACGACGCAGCATTGGATACGCAGGAGATGAGAGATGCGGGATGAGACTTCGCCTCGCGGGGAGTTCGCCGGCGAGTCGGGTTCGGCCGCCATCGTGTGGCTCGTCGAGAACGTGCGCGACAATCGCGGACTGTTCGCGGCAGTGGCCGGCACCATTTTCTGCCTCGCGCTCGCGTACGCGTTGCTTGCGACACCGATCTATTCGACCGATGCACTCATTCGCGTGGAGCCGACCAAATCCTCGATGATCGGTCCGCTCGCGGATCTCGGCGGCGCACTGCAGATGCGCGATCCGTCGGTGCTCGGCGAGATCGAGATCCTGAAGTCGCGTGCCACGATCGGTAGCGCACTCGAACAGGTGTCAGGCCATCTGTCGGTGCGACCGCTCGCATCGCTCCCCGTGATGGCAGGTGTGTTGCCCGAGAATGTTCACAAGCGCCTGTCGCACTTGCTGGACCGCAGTCCGCCGACCTGGGGCAGCGAGGAACTGCAGTTCGAGACGTTCGAGGTGCCGGCGTCGCTGATCGGTCTGGAGCTCGAGTTCGTTGCCGGCCAGGAGGGCGCATGGCAGCTCATGACGTCCGCGGGTGTGGCGCTGGCGAGCGGTCGCCTGAACGAAACCGTGACGGCGGGCGATGTACGCGTGCATGTATCGAAGCTGGATGCAGCCCCTGGTACGCGCTTCGAGGTCGTCCGGCATTCGATGCAGACGCGCATCCGCGATGTAGCTGCTCAGCTGCATGTTGCGGAAACCTCGCCGCAATCCAATGCCATTCGTGTGAAGCTCGACAATGCGGATCCGCTGTTTGCTTCACGTCTGGTGAATGCGATCGCGGATGCCTATGTGAGCATGAATGTGCGTCGTCGCTCCGAGGAGGCCGCCCGCAGCCTGAAGTTCCTGGATGAGCAACTGCCGCAGCTGCGCGCTCAGCTCGATCGCGCGGAAGCCGCGTTCAACGAGTTTCGTATGACCGCCGGCACCATCGACATCGAAGGTCAGGTCACGGAGCTTCTGCAGCGTGTCACCGAGCTGGAACGTCAACGAATGGAGCTGGAGCTCAGGCGCGGTGAGCTGGTAGCCCGCTTCCAGCCGATGCACCCGAGCGTGGCGGCCGTCGATGCGCAGATCCTGCGTATTCAGCACGAGCTCGATCAACTCGCAGCAAGAAGAGATTCACTCCCTCAGATGCAGCAGCACTATCTGCGTCTGGCACGCGACGTCGAAGTCAGCACGCAGCTCTATGTGTCCCTGCTGAACAATGCCCAGCAGCTGCGTATCGCGAAGGCCGGCACGGTCGAGAATGCCGTCATCATCGATCGCGCAACGCCCGCACAACGCCCGACGCGACCCAATCGCCCGTTGATCATGATGCTCGGCACGTTGCTGGCCGTCGGTGCGGGTGTCACGGTGTGCCAGATCTTTGCGCTCTCCGTGGCTCGCGTGCGCGATACCGACACGCTCGAGAGGGTGACAGGTATGGATATCCTCGCGGTCGTGCCGCATGCGCGCGAGCAGCGCGAGCTGGATCGTCTCGAGGGTCAGATGGCGCGCCTCATCGTGCGTGAGCAGCCGCAGTCGCCCACCAGCGATGCGCTGCGCAGCCTGCGAATGGCATTGCAGGTTCGCATGCCTGCGTCATCGAACGGGCGTGTGCTGCTGCTGAGTTCCGCAGAGCCGAGCCAGGGCAAGACCTTCATCGCCTGCAACCTGGCGCAAGCGCTGGCCGCGAGCGGTGCTCGCGTAATGCTCCTGGATGCAGACTTGTATCGAGGCGCGGCTCATCGGTATCTCGGCTTGCCGGCGCAGCAGTTGGGTCTCGGGAAATTGCTGCAAGGGGAGTGCACCCGCGAGCAGGTGACAGTCGAAGGGGCCCCGGGATTCTCAGTGATTCCGGCCGGGCGCAGAGTGGCCAATCCGGCCGATCTGCTGGCGTCGGCGGCGTTGCAGGAACTGGTCGCAGATCTTCGGCAGCAGTACGACTGGGTGATCGTCGATGGACCGCCCGCGTCCATCATCGGCGATGCGGCGACGCTCGGACGGCTGGCCGATCAGGTGATCTTCGTCGCGCGCCACGGCAAGGTCTCGTATGGGCAGGTGCGTCAGTCGGTGGCCGCGATGCGGCGGCTCGGCGCGAAATTCGTCGGCGCAGTCTTCAACGATCATCGTCGGCCAGCCTTCACGTACGGATACGGGTACGGGTACGGCTACGGTTATGCGTACACGCGTGCCGACGGCGAAGGCGGTACCGATGGAGTCGGCCGTTTCGGGAGCCGCCTGTGAGCATCGCTCCGCGCGTCACGATCACATCCGGCATGCGATTGCCGGAGCTCGATGCCCTGCGCGGGTTACTGGCCGTGTATGTGATGCTGGTTCACTACACGTACCGCTACGATGGACTGTTCGGGCATACGTTGCCTGTGCCCACCCTGGGGGGCGGCGTCGCGCGGGTGCAGGCGTTGTTTGCGATCAGCGGCTTCATCATTTCGATGACGCTCCCTCGCACGCGTACGGTGACCGACTTCGCGTTCAAGCGTGCCTGCCGGCTCTATCCAGCCTACTGGCTCGCCGTCGTGCTCACCTTTGCAATCACCACGCTCGCGGCCTTGCCGGGCCGGACGGTGAGCCTGACCGATGCGCTGATCAACTTGTCGATGCTCCAGCAGTTCGTAGGCGTGCCGCATGTCGATGGTGCCTACTGGACCTTGACCGTCGAGCTGTTGTTCTACTTCTGGATCGCCGTGCTGTTTTTCTCGGGGGCGCAGCGATTCCTGATACCCATCCTCTGCGCGTGGTTTGCACTTGCGCTGCTGTTGAAGTTTGCAGAGGACGTCCTGCATGTCGCGTGGGCGCCGTATGTGGCCAAGGCGCTGATCTGTCCATGGATACCGTTCTTCGGCATGGGCATGCTCGCTCAGCGTGCCCTGCAATTACGTCGCTGGGATCGATCGGGTGTAGCGATGATGGCGGCAGCAACGATCACTGCGGCGCTCATCTGGGGACAGGCGTCGGCGATGGTGGCACTCGCCATTGCAGTCACTTTCATGCTTCTGCTCGACGATCGCCTCACGTGGCTGCGTTGGCGGCCCCTCGTCTTTGTGGGCACGATTTCCTATCCGTTGTACCTGCTGCATCAGAACATCGGCTACGTGGGCATCCGCTGGTTGGAGGCGCAGGGCTGGCATCCGCTGCTTGCGATTACTGCCACCAGTGCCTTCATGCTCGCGTCCGCTTACGTGGTCACTGTTCGTGTCGAGCAGCCGGCGATGCGATGGCTGCGCGACTTCAAGCCACAGTTGAATGCGGCCTGGTCGGCTCTGGCTGCTCGTCGCTGATCCGATGAACGCCACCACACTGACAGCGGCTCAGCGTCCGATGTTTCTGGCATCGATCCTCGGCTCGACGGCCACCCGCGTGTTCGCGGCGGCGGCAAGCTTTGCCCTGAACCTGCTGCTGGCACGCCTGCTCGGTGCGCAAGGGTACGGTGTGTATGCGTTCGTCATCAGCTGCGTGCTGGTTGCAGCGACGTGCGGAAAGTGGGGCTGGGATAAGGCAGCAGTGCGTTTCGTTGCGCAGTACCTCGCGGGCGGCGAGCAGCAGCGACTCGCAGACTTCATGCACGCAAGCCGGCGAGCGGTGCTCGTGTTGGCCATTGCCTTCGGTGTGTTGTGTGCGGGCTGGATCGCTCTCGGTTCATCGTCAGCGCATCCGGGAACGGTGCTGGCCGCGGCGTTGCTGGTCCCGTTATCCAGCCTCGGCTGTCTGTTGCAGGCGCAGCTGAGAGGCTCGAGTCAGGTCGTGATCTCGGAAGTACCTGAGGGAATTCTGAAGCCTCTGGCGACGGCGGGATTGACGATAGCGCTGCTGCATCTGTTCAGCACGTTCGATCCGGTGTTCGTTGCGCTATCGGCCTCGCTGTGCGCGGCCCTGTTGTCGAATGTGGTGGCCTCCATGCTGTTCGTGCGTTCGCTGCCGTTCGGAATGCCAGCACCGGTCAAGGCGCAAGCCCGGCATTGGACGCAGGACATCCGCGAGTATGGCGTTCTCGGTGTCGCGCAGGTGGCACTGGCACGCGGTCCGATCGTGCTGGCCGGCCTGGTGCTCGAACCTGTGGGCGTTGGCCTGGTGGCTGTTGCTGCTCGTCTCGGCGATGTCGTTTCATTTGCCGTTACCTCGGTCGGGCTCGCTTCCGCTCCTCGTTTGGCTTCGCTCTATCACCTGGGCAACGTGCACGAGTGTCGGCGGTTGTTGGCGCGGGCGACGCGTTACTCGGCGTCGGCAGGAGCGGCGATATGCGCGGTCATGGCGGCGGGAGGAACTTACTTTCTGCAGTTGTTCGGTGAGGAGTTCGTCGCCGCTCGTCCTGTCTTGCTCGCCATGTGCGCGGCACAGTTCGTAGCAGCGTGCTGCGGACCGGTCGGCTATCTCGCCACCATGAGCGGTCATCAGCGGCAGGCGGCGGGCATTCAACTCGCCGGCGCAGTGTTGGGCGCGCTGGCCACGGTGGCATTTGGTGCGTGGTGGGGATTCATCGGCGTGGGATTGGCCATTGCAATCTCGGTGGCCGGCGTGAATCTGCTGCTGCACCGCCTTTCCAAACGCATTCTCGCGGAAGCGCCGCAAGCGGAACGGGCGCCATGAGAACGCATGCACTGAAGGAGCTCGCAGCGCGTGTCTGGCTGCTGTATCCGGCCATGCTGTTCGTATTGCCGAACGAGCTCACGCTTGGATCGATCGCACCGGAAACATTGTTCGCATTGCTCGCGGGTGTCATCGCCGCCTCGGTGATGCTGTTCGCGTTACCCGCGACAGTCGTGGGTCGCGGGCTGAGCGGCATGCCCACCGCGCTGGTCGTGTTCGCCACGGCCGTCATCGTGCTCATGCTCGTCAAGGGCGGGCTCGTGGCCATGCTGCGTGCCTGCTCGTGGGTCATCGTGCTCGTGTTCTCGTACCTGGCTTTTCGCGACGAGCGCATGTTCGAGCGGTTGCTGAAGATCTGGTTCTGGGTGGCAGCGGCAGCAAGCGTAGCGCTGCTCTTGAAGTACGGCGCCCCGTTGCCGGGGAGGATCGAGTTTCTTTCCTGGGAACATCGCACGGTATTCGGCTACTTCGATGCGGTCGCATTGGCCGCCGGCATCGTGCTGTTGCGAGGCGGACAGATCGGTTCACGCGCGCCGTACATGGCAGGACTGGCCGTCGTCACACTCGGCCTGCTCGCAACACTCTCGCGGGGACCGTGGTTGCTGGCACTCGTCGCGGTCATGCTCCTCGATCGGTCGACGCGGCGCGCGGCCGTCATGGCCGGATGTCTCTTCGCGGCCGTGGCCGTGATCGTCATGCCGGAGTCGCTGATCCAGGATCTTTCGACTCGCTGGCGCAGCCTCTACGACTGGGACGTGGGCTCATCGAGCCTGTATCGCTTCAATCTGTATCGGGCGGCGGTGTCTTCGTTGCCTGACACATGGTTCGCGGGGGCGCCGACGACAAACATCGGACCGTTCCTGGCGCAGTACGCGCCGGTGCGTTACCCGGCGTTCTACATGTCCGGGTTCAACACGGACTCGGATGTGATCTATCTGCTGATGCTCGGCGGAGTGCCGCTGATCGCAACGATGGGCTGGGTCATCCTCAGTCTCGCGAGAAACATGGCCGGAAATACGGCCAGAAACATAGCCAGAAACATAGCGAGTCCCGACGCATCGATCTCTCCCTATCTGTTGGGCATGCGACGTGTGCTGTTGGTGAGCGTGGTCATGCAGATGCTCCTGGACAGCATCGTCTGGACTGCGTTCGCGTGGTTCTTGCTCGGTGCTGCCATTGTCCGACGCGAACATGCGTGAGGTCCCTATGACGCGAGACATTCTGAACAGTGACTGCCGGCAAACCTATATCGCCATCGGGGGAACGCAACAGAACCACGGCGGCGTGGAAATGTTCATGCGTCGCCTGGCAAAGCTCTGGTCCGATTCAGGCCTCGGATCGTTGGCGGTCTCGTCTTCGGACAGCGCGATATTCAAAGCGCCGCACGGTGTGATCGATGGCGTGCGTCGCTGGTGGCGCAGTCACAGGCGCAACGTCAGACACATACGTCAGGCCGTCCAGGCGGCCGAGGGTCAGGTGACACATGTCTGGTATCACTACGGCAATGCACTGGATCTCGTGGCCATTGCGCTGCTGTCGTGGATGCGAGGCATTCGTCTCGTCGTCACTCCACACTGCAGTCTGACCTGGCGCCATCTGGCCCACCCCGTCGGCAGATGGATAACACACCGAATCCTGCGGCGTACGGATCTGCTCGTGGTGTTGAGTCAGGAGCAAGTCGATTTCTTCTCGGTGGAGGGAGGGCCGCGCGTCGTGCGGATGCGTACGATGTTGCCCGCATTCACTGCGCATCGATCTTCGTTTCGTGAACGCCCGCCGGGCTCGCTGGTGTTCGTCGGTCGTGTCTCGGCGGAGAAGGGCATCCCCGACATGATCGAGCTGCTGAAGATGCTGAGGGCGCAGCGCGATGGGTTCTCGCTCGAGATCTTTGGCGAGGCCGAGCCCGAGATGACCGTGTTCCTCAACGACGTCATGCAGCGTGAGCCGGCTCTCGCCGCTGCGATTCGTGTGCGCGGTCGCATACCGCCACAAGATGTCCTGACACAGCTTGGGCGCAATCGCTACCTGGTCTATCTGTCACGAGTGGATGCGTTTCCGCTCGCGGTGCTCGAAGCGGTGATCGCGGGTGCCGTGCCGGTCGTGTACGAGCTGCCGGGAACGGCGGAGATCGTCGAGCGATGGGGCGGAATCATGGCTGCACCGGCAGACCTGCAGACGCTGGCCCGCGCCATCCTCAGTACGGACAGTGAAACGAGCTCGCCGCCGCTTCGATCGGAGCAGGCGGCGCAGTACTACAGCACCACCGAGGTGGCGCGCGAACTACGAATCATTCTGGAGAGCTGAAGTGTCCCCTGCGCTATCGACGCTCACCGGGCTGGACCTGGTGCGTACCAGTTTTCAGTTGAGCTCAGGCCTGCGTGTGCACACGATGAGTGTGGCCGATGTGGTGCGGTTGTCGCGCTTGCGCATGCAGGCGGGTATCTCGACGCACATCGTGACTGTGAATCCTGAAATCGATCAGAACATGTTGCGCGACCCGGATTACGCAGCGGCAGTGAGGAGCAGCGATATGCGCACCTGCGATGGCGTGGGCGTGCAGGTGGCTGCGCGGATGAGAGGATCGCAGGTACCTCCTCGTACGACCGGTGTCGCACTGGCGAGCGCGCTGATCGAAGCGAGTGCCGTCAGAGGCTGGAAGGTGTTGATCATCGGCGCACAGGAATCGGTGCGACAACACTTCGAAGCGCGTTTGCTTCGTTCCGGCGTCGCAGTGGTGCCTGGTACCTCCGCGATGATCCACGATCCCGCGCAGGCTGCGGAAGAGCTGGCGCCCGTCATTCCGGAACGTTGCGTCGTGCTGGTGGCTCTCGGCGTGCCGAAGCAGGAACTGTTGATTCGTGAGCTGCGCCAGCGCGTGTCGCATGCCGCGATCTATGTCGGTGTGGGAGGGGCGGTCGACTATCTGGTCGGCGAAGCCATCTATCCGCCCATGTGGCTGCGCAGGCTCGGGCTCGAGTGGCTGTTCAGACTGATCATGGAGCCACGCAAGCGATTGAAGCGTCAGTTCACTTCACTTCCTCTGTTCGCATTGCGCGAGTTCGCATTCGCGGTTGCAACCAGACTCAGACTTGCGGAGCGGTGAGATGAGCTTGTCGAAAGTAGTGCTGTTTCACAACATGGTCGCGCCGTATCGTCATGGGTTGTTTCGTGAGCTCGGGCGCGAGCTTCCCCTGCGCGTGCTCTACGCGACGCGTCTCACGTCGGATCGCAAGTGGTCCGGCGAGATTCCGTCCGACTATGAAAGTGAAGTGTTGCGGAGCGCGACGGTGCATGCGTATTCGCGGCCGCTGACCTTCTGTCCCGGCGTTCTGATGCGTATGAGGCAGCTGCAACCCGATGCGATCATTTCGGTGCTGACTCGATCGAACGCAATCGACATCCTGCGCATCGCGAGATGGGCAAACGCTCATGAGGTGCCTCTGTTCCTGTGGGTCGGGGATATCGACAACGATCCACGGTCCGACGAAGAAGTACCTGGTCTGGTCTCGCGCAGCTTCGCGTGGCTCTACGGCCGGATTCTTCGTCGAGCCACCGGCTTCATTTGTTACTCCTCGCGGTCTGTCGACTGGTTGCGAGTACGCGGCTTCGATGGTCCGACGGTCACAGGGACGCAAGTCCTCGATCCACCGTCGCTGGAGCCACGCATGCATGCGGAGCAGGGTGGCCGCTTTCGTCTGTTGTTCGCAGGCAAGCACGACGCGCGCAAGGGGATCGGGCAGCTGATCCAGGCCTTGCAGCTTCTGCCGGTCGATCTGCAACGACAGTTGAGCCTCACGACGGCAGGGGACGGACCGCTTGCGCGACAGCTCGCGGAGAGCTGCCCGGAGGGTATCGAGCTACGCATGCTGGGGTTCGTGGCACGTCAGGAGATATTCGAGGAATATCGACGCGCCGACGCGTTGATCCTCCCGAGCTTGCACGATCCGTGGCCCAACGTGATCAACGAGGCGATGTCGCTGGGCACGCCAGTGATCGCATCTCGCCAATGCGGTGGGCGTGAGCTCACCGAGAAGGCAGGCTGGATCGTCGATGCACGCGATCCCGCGAGCATTGCGCGAGGCATCGAGAAGGCCATGTTGGAAGCACGCTGCGAATCGCGCCGACGATCCGCCATTGCAGCGGAGGTCATCTATCGACCGCATGCCGCCGCGCAACGCATTGCCGGGTTCGTCGAGCAGCTGAGCGCCGCGTCGCGCGTCTTTGCGAGCGCGATATGAAGCTGGGTGTCATCAGGCTGGAACCCCATCGGCGCACCAGCGACGGTGTCGCTGCAGCGAGCTCGTTTCCCCGCTGGCTGAGCGCAGCGAGCGACTGCACGGACTCGATGCATCTGGTGTTGCCCATCGAGGGCAGCGCCGCCGATCAGATCGGTCCGTCGGACGTTCGCTATGCGCTGCGCCGGCACGATGAGCTGCTGGCGTTGCCTTCCTGCAGAGGGTTTCTGCGTGCGTACAGGAACGTGCCGTTGTTGTTGCTGCGTCTGTTGAAGCTGCGTCGCAAGACGCGCGTCGTGATCTGTCGTGCGCCGGAGCATCTCAATCTGATCCTGCTGCCGTTGCTGTGGGTGCTGCGATTCAAGCCCGTGATCTGGTTCGTCGCCGATCGCTCGGCGGTCGATGAGGCAGGTCAGGCACGTCGCGGCCGGACGCTGCTCGTTCGGACAGGTCTTTGGTTATCGCGAGCGACAGGGCACATGGAGCGGATGTTCGCTCGTCGCTGGCCCTCCATCGTCAATGGATCGGAGCTCGAACAGAAACTGATGGCATCGGGCGTGGACGCATCGCGGATCCTGCGCGTCGTGTCGACGACGTTGCCGCAGACGGCACTGCTCGCGGAAGCGCCAGCAGAACTGCGATCGGGCGGTCGGGTGGAATTGCTCTATGTCGGGCGCATCGTGGCAGAGAAAGGACTGTGCGATCTCATCGACGCGCTGCGCGAGCTGATGAATTCGCCGGGGCCGGGTTATCGACTTACCTTGATCGGCTGGGACGCGCATGGAGAAATGAAGCGGCTGCAGGACTACATCGAGCAGCTCGGGATCGGACATGCCGTCGAAATGCGCGGCCCGATGCCGCCGGGTCCCGCTCTGATGCTGGCCATGCGATCGTGCGACATCTTCGTGCTGCCATCGTGGGCCGAAGGCACTCCCAGGGTGCTCGTCGAGGCGATGGCAATGGGGCGCGCGATCGTGGCGACCCGCGTCGGTGGTGTGCCGGATCTGATCGAGGATGGTGAGAATGGTGTTCTCGTGGAGCCCCGCCGTGCAGATCAGCTGGCAGATGCAATCCGTCGTCTTGCGCTCGATCCGCAGCAGCGTCTCGACATCGGACATCGCAACTGGGCGAAGGCGGGCTCACTCACGGTGGAAGCACTCGCCGAACGCATGTGCGAGTTCGCTGCACGACAGACGCGCTAGCAGTCGCGTCGATCAAACCAGGAGCCGGGCACAGGGCCCGGCTCTTCGCTCAGTGACCGAAAGTCAGGTCACGAACCAGAACGAGTTGCCGCCGCCGATGTCTTCGACGAACGCGCGCAGCTGCGGCTGCTCCCAGACGAAATAGTTCGGCAGCAGTACCGTGGGGTTGGGCGAGCTGAGCAGATACATCGCGAGGATGTATTGCTCGCCGTACCAATGCTGTCTCAGTTTCGGCGGGTAGTCGTAAGGCAGTCGAATGTCGTGCACCTGTACCACGACTCCAGCAGGCAGCTCCGGCAGGATCTCGAGGAAGAACGTCACCACGTCCGAGTTCGGCAGACAGTAGTGCGAGCCGTCGAAGAACAGGAAGTCGCCCGGTTCCAGCTCGCCAAAGATCTTCTGATCGACATTCTCCAGTGACTTGCGCTCGATGCGGTGCGCGAGCATGTCGATTTCCGCGCGGGGCTGAGGATCGATGGAAATGATCTTCGTATCGCTGCCTTCGTCTTCGATGGCGCGCGCCGCGAACCGCGTGGAGTTTCCCGACCCGATCTCCAGGTAGCGCTTCGGTTTGCGCATTCTGAGCAGGGCGTAGAGCGCGAACGCGTCCAGGCCCGAGAAGTAATCGTTGATGCGGCTCGGCTCCATCATCGACGAGGCGCGTTCCGGAATCGCGAGAAAGTCGAAGCGATAGTTCGCGATCTGCAACAGCAGCTTCGAATAATCCAACGTACGCTCGGCGAGCAGCGCCTGAAGCCGGGCATGCGGCGGTTTACCGAAGCCCCAGCGCGGAGTCGGTTCGATGTCGTAATCCAGTGCGATGAGCGGTGTGCCGCGTACGGCGGCCTTGATGAGCGGACGTATCATCGTGAGGTTCTCAGGTTGGGTTGTATGGGCTCGTGGCAGGACTCGTGCGCAGACAGGGCACGGCGAGCCCGGAGCGATGACTGCTGGATCATCCAGGCGGGAAGCGCGCCGACCCACAGATGCGCCTTCAGAATCGCGCCGGTGGCGGCCGCGCTCGCCGCGATCAGCAGCGCAATGGAGGTCAGCGGCGCTGCGTCGATGTGCTCGAGGAACACTCCGGTCGCGGCGAACATCGCAGCGAGACTCACGAGCGTGATCAACACGCCAGGAGTCGACAAACCCGCCCGCATCAGTTTGTGATGGAAGTGATCGGCGTCCGCTGCGAGCGGTGACCGACCGGACGCGACGCGACGAGTGAAACTGACGATGAGCTCCAGCAGCGGCAACATCGTGAGCCACAGCACCGTCACCGGTTGAACCTGGGGTGCGCTCGACTGGCTGAGCCCGATGCCGAACCACGCCACCGCGAAGCCGATCAGCGTGCTGCCCGCGTCTCCCATGAAACAGCGCACCCTGCGATTGATGCCCACTGGAAGGTTGAACGGCAGAAACGCGGCGATAGCGGCCGCGAGCAGGACGAGCATGGGCGCGGCCTCGGACAGGTGAGCGCCATGAGCAAACGTAAGCAGCGATAGCACGCTGACCAACCCGAGGCTGCCTGCCAGACCGTCGAGTCCATCGATCATGTTGTAGGCATTGATGGCCGTGAGGATGGCGAGGACGGTAAATGACGGAGCGAGTGCGCCGAGCTCGATCCGCGTCTCGCTGTCCCACGCGCCCAGTTCGCGAATCACGAGACCTTCGCGGACCATGATCGCCGCGGCAGTGATTTGAACGGCGAGCCGCACCCATGCAGAAACATCGAAGCGGTCGTCTGCCACGCCGACTGCGACCAGCAAGGTCGCACACAGCAGGAAGGGCGCGGGCACATCGAGGTGCCCGGGCATCAGCATCGCGCCGATGAGGTAGCCGCCGAATATCGCCACGCCGCCGATGACAGCCACTTCGCCCTCGTGCTTCTTGCGTCCGCCGGGGCGATCGATCAGGCCCAGCGAGGGTGCGAACCGTCGCAGACCTGTCATCAGCAGCAACGTGGCTGCAAAAGTGAACGCAGTTTCAAGCATCGGTCCTCTCGTTTCGGCGCTACGGTGCTCCCGCGTCGTCGGCGTCACCGCGCCAACAAGTGTGAGCTCCGCGCACAATGGCATCTACGAAGTGCGCAGAGCCTAGTGCAACGCACGCAATGGAAGAGGACAGAAAGTTTCAATCTGGATTCATCGAACCTCGCGTGGGTGCTCCTCGCTTGTGATCGCTAATCGCTGAGCGCGAGCGACAGGGACTGCGCAGCCGGACGCGAGTTGATACGTCGCTCGAAGTCCCGCTCGAACTCCGTGATGGCATCGTGCAGCGGTCCACGCAGTGCATCGAGCTCCTCCCAGCGGCCTGCCTTGGCAGCAACCTGCAGCTCGGCCGCGAGCCGCTCGATCTGGCGTGCACCGATCATTCCCGAGGTGCCGAGCAACGTATGGAACTGACGTTTCAATGCGGTTCGATCGGCGCGATCGAGCATGTCCTCGGTGTCGTGCAGCGAGGCGAGAAAGGTTTCTCCGATGCGTCGCATGTGCGAGGGTCGCCACTGCAGGTTGCGCCACAGGTCGTCGAAGATCTCGGATTCGATGGCCGGCAGACTCTGCAGGATTTCGTTGATCGAGCCGCCCAGATCACGCTCCTTCTGCGGCTCGAGCCATTTGCACAGCACGCCGTTCAGTTCGCTGCGACCGAACGGCTTCGGCAGGAAGTCGTCCATGCCGGCATCGAGACAGCGCTTGCGTTCCTCCTGCATCGCGTTGGCGGTCATCGCGATGATGGGAACGTGTCGCTTCAGAATACTGCGCAGCCGGCGCGTGGTTTCGCATCCGTCCATCTGCGGCAACTGACAATCCATGAGGATGAGATCGAACTCCTGCTGCGCGACGAGCTCGAGTGCTTCCATTCCGCTTCCGGCAATCGTGGCGGGGCAGGTGAGAACATCCAGCATGCTCTGCACCACGTACTGATTGGCAGGATGATCTTCCACGACGAGGATGCGTCCACGCGGGTTGTTGAAGATGCGTAGACTCGTGTCTTCGGGTGGAGGCTCATCGGCGATCTCGAGGGGCAGGACCAATCGGAAGGTCGAGCCGGTCGGTCCGGTGCGCAGCAGAACGAGACTGCCACCCATGGCCACGCTCAGGCGCCGGCAGATAGACAGTCCCAGCCCGGCGCCAAGATGCTTCGTTGCCGTATGCGCTTGTACGAAGGGCTCGAAGATCGCTTCGCGCTGCTCTTCGGGCACGCCTTCGCCCGTATCCGTGACATCGATCGTGCATTGCTCGCCGTCGAATCGTGCATCGACGCGCACGCCACCTTCGTGCGTGAACTTCAGTGCATTCGAAATGAGGTTCACGACGATCTGGCGGATGCGCTGCCTGTCGCCGAGCAGTGCGGGCGGGAAAGTGCCGTGCAGCTTGGTGGTGAGCTGCAGTCCGCCGAGGTTCGCCTGTGCGCGGAACTCTTCGACGGCCTCCTGAACGACCAGTGCGAGCGAGAAGCTATGTCGCTCCAGTGTGAAATCCCCACCTTCCATGCGGCTCAGATCCAGAATGTCGTTCGCGATCTTCAATAGCGAGCGGGCCGAGGTCTTGGCGATCGAGAGCCGGTGCGACCCTTCCGGCGTGAGAGTCTCGTCACGCAACATGTCGAGCGTTGCGATCAGACCGTGCAAAGGTGTGCGCAGCTCGTGGCTCATGGCGGCGTTGAATGAGTTGCGGGTGCGTCTTGCATGATCCACGGCCATCTTGGCCCGCTTGATGGCGCCCAGCGCATCCTTCATGCGATCGGCGACGCGCAGATGGATTGCATGCTCGGTGGCGCCAGCGGCGACGAACGGCTGAATGCGAATGTCCAGCTCGCGATCCTTGCCGTCGGCGCATCGCACCGGTGCCTTGTTGCTCTCACCGCGCTTTGCGCCGCCATTCGCCACGAGATTGAACGGATGCGACAGCATTCGGTGCGGCGGAACGAGCTGTTCCAGCGAGGAATCGACGAGTCGAGCGGGCTCCATACCCAGCAGGCGTACCACAGCGCGGTTCGCGTACTGGATGCGCCCGCCCGAGTCCGCGATGAGGACCGCATCGCTGGCCTGATCCACGACCGAGCTCCAGCGCTCCTGCAGCACTGCATGTGCGCGCGAAAGTCGTGCGAGCACCGCAGTGGTCTGTCGCAGACTGCGTTGCGTTTCCGTGAGCTCGCGTACCTGGCGTTGCAACGACTGACGAGCAGAGGCGGATTCGCGCTCGTGACGGTCTGCGAGACGTTTGAGCCGGCGCGTCTCGCGTGCCAGATCCAGCAACTGCGCAGTAACACCGGGCGGCATGCGATCGTGCGGGCGGGCAGATTCCGCGCCGGAAGTCTGAAACAGCCACTGGCGCAGCTTGCCGTCCTGATCGTGCGAGAGTAGCTGAAAGCGTCGCGCCACCTCGAATGCCACCACATGCGCGAGCAACATCAGGCCGAACAGGCGCGGCGACTGTGCGGCATCGAAGACCAGCGTGTAAGAGGCGATGCTCGCCATGCCGACGACGAGGGCGTACAGCACGAGCTCCCATTGGATACGACAACGGGAGGGGAAGTGTTGACTGCGCCTGGGGATCACGAGCATGGCCAGCGCCGCTGCGGCGACCGCGCCGCTGGTCTGCATCAGCGTGGCTGTTGCAGATTCCAGGTCCGGGAGTGCTCCGTTTGCAGCGGTGACGCCCATGCCGAGCGTCACAAGCATCAGAAAAATCGTGACGAAGATTGCACGCAATCCATGACGCAGCAGCTCGGCTGCGACCACGGCAGCGGCCAGTTGCGCCGACTCGACCCATGAACCGTCGAACAGGACGACTTCGATCAGTGTCAGGACCGCAGCGCCCAGGGCGACCCACGGCCCGGCAACCAGATCCAGGATCATCACTGCGATCAACGACAGTGGCAGCGGGGGATAGTGAGCGTGCAGCGCCGTTGCGCCATCCACGATCAGGCATGGCACTGCGAGCAGCGCACCCACCAGCATCGCAATCACGGACGGCTGTTGCGCGCGTCCCAGGCTCAGCATTTTTCTCAGTGCATGCATGGACGGCCATGCTTGTACGCGAGCAGTCATGTCCGTTCTTCTATGTCTAGCGCGAGTCGTGAGCGAAACGGTCGCAGCGAGTTCAGGTTGCGATGGCCGAGTTCGATTTGATCTACTGGCGCCCCGCGGCAATCGGCTGCGTTATTGATTATGAGGAGTGAACATTCGATCACGCGCGGGGCGAGTGCGTTAATCGGGTTTTCCCCGGCGTGTGGACTCGTCGAAAGACGAACTGATGATCAAACAAACACCAAGTTTGAGTGCGTACGGATTTTATGGACGAGAACAAACAGCAGCTCTCTGCAGGGGCGGGCAGCATGAAGACGCGTGTACTGCTGCTCGATGACGACGCGGCGATGTTGAGCATTCTGTTGGGCATGCTGGAGACAGCGGGTTATCGCTGTGTCACCGCGACGAATGCCGAACAGGCGCTGGGGATGGTGGTCGCTGACGAGGCGATTTCAGTCGTTGTTAGCGATATCTATATGCCGGGAATAACAGGCTTCGAGTTCGTCGATCGGATCAATGCCCAGCCGCTGAACCGCCCGGCGCCGCGGGTTCTGTTACTCACGGCACAACCTTCCATCCAGACTGCAGTCGAGGCCTTGCGTCTCGGCGTATGCGATTTCCTGACGAAACCGGTCAGACCGGCTGACTTGCTCAGCGCGGTTCGCCGCGCCATGAGTCGGGCAACGCAGGATCGGATGGATCAGGCGGCGTTATCGCCGGAGGTGGCGCGGCTGATCGAACAATCGCAGGAGCTCACGGAGAGATTGCGGCGGCTGGCAGCCGCAGGCGAGGCGACGCCCCAAAGCACACTGCCCGCACCGCATGCCAAAAGTGTGGCGCGCGAGGCGATGGCGTCCTCGGGCACCACCGTCATCGAGATCATCGAGATGCTGCGTCAGCTGCGTGCGAAATACGCTCAGCACAAGCTCGATGACGTTGCCTGGGACCTATTGCTCGATCTGGCGCGCGCAGAGCGGCAGCATCAGCGCCTTTCGGTCTCGGGACTCATGATCTCGAACTCGAATGTCTCCTCGACCACGTTGCTGCGCAGGGTCAACGAGTTGACCACGCGTGGCTACATGGCGCGAGTTCCGGATCCGAAGGACGCACGTCGCGACTTCGTCTCGCTCACACCTCTGGCGCACGAGGTCGTCGCCGACTATCTCGAGAATGCCAACGCCTTCCTGAGCAATCTCGGCGCCCCGCAAGTCCCGGCCGCAAAGAACACGCGATCGGCCGTGCGCTAGTGGATTGTCACGACTGATTCGAGAGCGCGGCTTCGGTCGACATTCCGGCGAAGGCCCGGATCTTCCGCGGGATTCGTGTTGGTGACAGGTCCTGGACCCCGGCCTACGCCGGGGTGACCCCTGTGGGCCTTCGGTGGAGTGACCCCCCCGGGCCTTCGCCGGGGTGACCTCTGGGGGAGGCTTCGCTGGGGTGACTCCTCAGGCGGTATCGCGCAACCGCCGGAGATCGCACCGCGGGTCACTATCATCTTGCAAGTAACGCCAGGCATTGCATCCACGATGCAACCACTTGGCGGAAGTGACCGCTCCCACGGGGGGCGGTCCGTCGTTACAGTGCGCAGATGTTAGTTTCGTGTAAGGACGACTCCGTTATGGCGCACAGCATGCCCCCCAACGTCTCCGATACAGCGCTCGTTCGCGCTCTGAATCCGGGCGCAGACGCAGATTGCGTGCGCCCGCTGGTGCTCATCATCGATGATGATGCGACTGCGCGCCTGGCGCTCGCGGCCATGCTGGCCAGCGACGGCAATCGCATCGCGTTTGCAACCAGCGCTGCGGAAGTGCGTCACCGTCTGGACGGTATCGATCCCGACGTCATTCTTTGCGACCTGATGATGGATGAGATGCGGGGCGACGAGTTCTTTCGTTGGCTCAAATCGAGCGAGAAGTGGCAGCGCGTGCCGGTGATAGCCGTTACGCAGCTGGACAACTCCATCGTGCGTGCGGATCTGCTCGATGCAGGCGCGGATATCGTCCTGTCCAAGAACATTGCGCCGCGCGAGCTGCGTGCGTACGTCGCGGCAGCGTTGCGTACGCGCCGTATGTACGCATCGGTCGCCGCTCCCTGATCGCGTTTCTGCCCAAGGATTCAAGGTACGGATGCAAAGTCTGCCGCGCGGGTTCACTGCTCATCACCCGCGCGGCAGGCAGCTTTCAAGAAGTGCTGTGCGCGACCCGCAGCAAGTTCATTGTTAAACGGGTCTCACGCTGCAGTGTGCGGGCCCGTAGGTCCGCTTCAACCGAACAGCGCATGACGTCGCTCGCGAGCTCCTTGCTCCGGTGACCGACCTGCAACTCACCATTCGAACATCTCGCCACAGGCACGGACGCACTCGCCGCCGATGCGGCGAACGGGCATGAGTCTCACTTCCGGTCGCGTTCCGTTGAGCGATCGCTCCGTCTTTCACCATTGCTGCCAGTTTGGAGCAATCGCGATTCGGCAGCAAAAAGCACGACTCGGATGCACGCCTTCGAGCTGCACTCGTCCAGCGTAACCGAGAAAAACAGGCGTTATCGCGGGCTAGGCGGTAGAGAAGTCAACGGAGGCGAATACTGTTACTCATTCGTCTTTGGGTTGCCGATTCAGTTACTGCCATTCTGAATCTTGTCGACCAGCGCTTCACGGTTCGCCTGCTTACGATTGCTCCAGTTACAGAGTCCGGTTTCCCTAGACCTCGGATCAATGCAACTGGCTGGAATACTTCTCAAGGCGAATACATATGCAACTCTCGATACGCAATGCTGCTGGCCGCACTGAACTCATCGAACAACAAAACGTGGCGGGTCGAACCGTCTTGCGCCTGAAACATGGCGAGAGGCTGGAGATCGTCGATCCGACGACCGGTACTGCGCCGGTGGGCGCGAAGGCGCGCCGCGGCGCAAACGGTAAGGACCTGATCGTCGAAAGCGCGGGTGAAACCGTGCTGATCGAAGACTTCTTCGAGGAAGCGGCGCAGGGTGAGGAGACGGTTGCTGTCGAATTTCCGGGCGGCGCGTCGCCAGCGATTACTCCGGCCACGCCCGAACTCGCGCAGCCGGGCGCGACGATGGACCCGAGCTTCGCGATGGCGGGTAACTCCAGCTACATGACGATGGCGCAGGCCGGCGGCGCTGCAGGCGCTGGCGCTGGCGCTGGCGCAGGTGCCGGTGCAGGTGCAGGTGCAGGCGCAGGCGCCGCGGCAGGTTCTTCCAATCTGTGGTGGATCGCTGGCGGTATCGCTGGCGCTGGCGCAGCTGGCGCGGCCATCCAGAAAAACAGTGACGACGATAACAACAACGACAATGGCAATGGCAATGGCAATGGCAATGGCAACGGCAACGGCACGCCGCCGCCGGCCACGTTCGAGCTGGAGCGCTCCGCCGCTTCGGTGGACGAGGGCGGCACTGTCACGTTCACCCTGAACACCACGAACGTTGCGCAGGGCACGCAGTACACCTATACGATCACCGGCATCTCCGCGAGCGACGTGCAGGGCGGCGCACTGAGCGGCGTGGCGACGATCGACGCCAACGGCCGCGCCGTCATCGAACTGCGCTTGGCTGCCGATCTGACGACGGAAGGCGCTGAGACGCTCACGCTTTCCGTTGCCGGACAGACCGCAAGCGTCGTCGTCAACGACGTTTCCACCACTCCGGTCCCGACGTTTTCCCTCACCGCGAGCAGTGCGACGGTCGATGAAGGCGATGGCGTCAGCTTCACGCTGATCACTACCAACGTGGCGCCGGGCACGCAGTACGCGTACACCATCACGGGTGTTTCGCCGGCCGACATCGTCGGCGGCGCAAGCGCCATGACCGGTCTCGTCACGATCGACGCCAATGGCCGCGCGATCCTCGAGATCGAGCTGGTCGCGGATGCGACCACCGAAGGTCTCGAAACGCTCACCCTGCAGATCGCAGGTCAGACCGTCACCGTCAATGTCAACGACCTGTCGGTGACGCCGACCTACATCCTGACCGTCAACCAGGACAACGTGGTCGGCACCAAGTTCGACGACCTGATCGTCGGCACCGGCGCCACGTACAACTCCGGCGACATCATCGACGGTGGCGAGGGCTATGACACCCTGGACCTGACGCTGAATTACGGCACCACGGCCGCGAGAGTGTCGAACGTCGAAGCGCTGAAGGTTACAACCCTGGGCGACGGCGGCGATAACACGATCGACATGCGTAACTTCGATGCCAGCCTCCAGCAGATCGACCTCGACGGGCTGGACCAGAACGTGTTGCTGACCAACATGCAATCGCTCGCCGATGTGTCACTGAGCGATGCGAATCACGTCAGTGTCACTCTGGATTACAGCGCCAAAGCCGTGAAGGCGGAAGACGACACGCTGTCACTGTCGGTGCACGACGTCGATGTCGGCTTGCATGTCGGCGCAGGCATCGAGGCGATCGACCTGCAGGTCAGCGACGATGCCGATGCACACAACGACATCACGCTCAATGCAGGCACCGTGTCGGACGTGACGGTGCGCGGCGGCGCCGAGGGACAGTCCCTGATCCTGGTTTCCAACGTCAATGAAAATGGCGCGACTGGCAGCTTCGACTCCCGCGGGTTCGCGGGTGACCTGTCGTTGTACGATGTGAAGGGCGGATCGCGCTCGTTCGGTTACAGCGTCGAGTTCACACAGGGACTGCTCGAAGGCGAGACGGCGACGCTGCGGATCGGCGACAGAGAGTTCTCGATCACCGCCGAAGATGGTGACTGGTCGGCGGCAGAGGTGGCGAGCGAATTCGCCTCGCTCCTCGATTCCTCGGGTTTCAGCAACCTCAACACCTGGATCGCCGAAGATCTGAGCTCGCTGCTCATCTATGATCTGCGTGCGCCCACGCAGATCGAAGCGGAAGTCGCCGATGCGTCGATGAGCGTCCTGGACACCTTCGACTACAGCGCCTTCGACGGCCCGAACTCGGCCGACTTCAACCACGCGACCGCCGCCGAGTTCTCGACCGTGCTGACCGGCGCGGGTGACGACTCGGTCTACGTCGTGAATGGCACTTCCCCCTCTCACACTGATATCGCCTACGGCGACACGTACGATCTGGGCGAAGGCGACAACTACCTCTCGGTGGACAACGGCAACGTCCATGGCACCGTGCGCTTCGGCGCGGGTGAGGACGCCCTGTGGGTCCAGGGCAATGTGGGCGCAGGCGCCGATGTGGAGTTCGGTGACGGCGACAACACCCTGATGGTTCAAGAGAGCATCAAGGACGGTGCATCGATCCGCTTCGGTGCCGGCGACGACGAGGCCAGCACCTATCAGTTCACTAACGGCGCCACCATTGACTTCGGCGCAGGCGACAACTCGTTCGAAGCCTACGAGATCTGGGACAAGGCTGCGGCGACGTTCGGCGATGGCGCGAACACCTTCCGCTTCAACGCCATGTCGGGCGAAGGCACCACAGCCACATTCGGCAACGGCGACAATTTCGTGGAACTGGCGGGCGAAGACGCACGCCTCGAGGACGACGCACGCATCACCTTCGGCGACGGCAATAACGTTGTCTGGAGCGATAACGGTGAGGATGGCGTTTACATCCAGGATGGCGCCCAGCTGATCTTCGGTGATGGCGACAACGGTGTGATCCTGGTGGGTGGTGAGGACGCTCACATTCGCAACGAGGCTGTCGTCAGCTTCGGCAACGGCGACAACGTGCTCATGGTGGACGGCCAGATCGGCGACGCCGCCACGGTTTCGTTCGGCGACGGCGATAACACGCTGGCCGTTCGCTCCGTCGACTCCGACGCCGCAATCGAATTCGGCCATGGCGACAACGAGATGTACGTCTACTATCGCCTGAGCGATTCGAACGTCGCGTTCGGCGATGGATACAACTATCTTTACGCCGATGACGTCGAGGGTTCGAACGTCACCTTCGGCAACGGCGACAACTATGCCGAGGTCTTCTACGACGTGGAGGCGTCGAGCTTCACGTTCGGCTCGGGCGACGACGAGATGTCGGTGGGCGATACGATCCGTGATGGATCCACGCTGGACTTCGGCGCCGGCGATGACACGCTTCGAGTTGGCAGCTGGTTGGGGCCGGTCTACCTGTCGGGCGAAGAAGTTGCCACCGTCGTCGACATGGGAACGGGCGACGACACGGTCGACATCTTCACGGGCGAGTACGACGTAAGCGACGCAGCGGTTCGTTCCGGCGCGTTCCTGCGTGGCGGCGAAGGCAACGACACGCTGGTCGTGCGTGCATACGAGGACATCAGCGTCGTGGCGCGTACCGATGCGCAGGAGATCTATGTCGGCTTCACCGATGAGAGCTATGCCGTCGATCAAGTCGTGACGGTCACCATCGCCGGCGTGGAGTACTCCTACACAGTGCAGGCGAGCGATATCGTCCAGGGCAACCCGGAAGCCACTCGCATGAATGTCGCGGCGGGTGTGTTCTCGGTGATCGATGAAGAAGGTGACTGCACTCTGACCCCATGCCTGGGCGACGAAGGCCCGTACATCAAACTGACGGGCAGCGCGGGCGCGGCGGACGTCGAAGTGACGGTCGCGGGCGGTGAGACCTACACGGCGCAGATCGCCGACACCGGCATCGAAGGCTTCGAGACGTTGAGCCTGGTCGCGAGCAATCCGCTCGACATCGACCATACCGAAGCCGCCACGATCACGGCGGACTTCTCGCTGATCGAAGGCGTGGAGAAGATCAATCTCACGAGCGAAGCGACCATCGACACCGAGGTCATCGACGAGGAGGCCAATGGCGCGTACGAAGCGAACTGGGCAGGGGCGCGTGCCGGGTTCGTGCTGCGGAACCTGCCTGCGGATCTTGCCGAGCCCATCACCGTGTCCGCCAACGAGGTGACCGCTTATGGCAACCGTCAGGTGGCGCGCGTGTACATCAACGAGCAGTCCGGCGTGGACGGCCACGCGGTCGGCGATGTGATCACTGTGTCGATCGGCGATCAGGAGTTCAGCATCACCGTGACCGAGGCGGATCTCTCCGGCGCGGATGGGCTCGAAGATGCGGAGACCATCGCCGCACGTCTGGCCGAAGTCATCGCCGCGGGCGAGACGGGCTTCACTGTTGCTCGCGACGGCAATGTGCTCACCCTGATCGGCAGCACCGACGAGGATGTCGAGATCGAGCTGAGCGGTAACGGCGACTACCTGGATGACTGTGTGCAGTCCGCAACGGCAAGCGACGATCGCGAGATCGACGTTACGCTGACGGCTCACCTGGCCCAAGACAGCGACACGGACAACGACACGCTCGCGCTCGAGATCGACGGCGAGGGTAGTTTCGACCTGTCCGTCGACGCCGCCTGGCTGGGCGAGGACGGCGAGGGCGAGGACCATGTCGTGGCGTACGAGCACCTGTCGATCGACGTGCAGGACGAATACAGCCACTACATCGACACCAACCCGAACTGCGACATCAAGGCGTTCAACCGCGGCAATCTGTCGCTGACGGGTGGCGCGATCGGCGCGAGCATCGTGCTGGACAACGTCATGGCCGCCAACGTCACTTCGACTTCGGCTGCCAACGTCGGGGTGATCTTCGCAAGCGAGGCCGACGATAAGGACCAGTACGCCTTCAACATTTCGACGCAAGGCGGCGATGATGTGGTCGACATGCGTGGCGTGACCTTCTCCACCCATACTCAGATCGATCTGGGCGATGGCGTGGACCGCCTGTCGATCGGCAACGGTCGGACCGCGGCGGATGCGATCACCACCGGCTCGAACTCCGACGAGGGGCGCATGTTCCGTAACGTGCGCAACGTGGAGGAGCTGCAGTTCGTCGGTGAAGACAGCATCACGTTCGACGACGATGCGCACGACGCCGGCTTCAACAAGCTGATCGTCGAGGAATACAGCGCGCTGTCTTTCAAGGTGGACGACGATTTCGAGCGCGATCTGGACGTGGAGATCGAGGATGGCGTTCTGTTGAATATGGATGTCTACAACCGTAACGCGATCAGCATCGAGGCCCGCGACTATCTGGATGCGACCATCCAGATCCATGAGGATGCGCAGGGCGAGTTCTCGTTGGTGGCCGGCGATTACAACGACCTCACCGTGAACAGTGCCGGTAGCGGCGCGGTGAACGTCACGGTCGGTAACTACAACGATGTGGAGATCGCTCAGTCGGGCAATGGTGATGTGACCGTGGTCGGTGATGAGTACAACTACATTCAGGTGTTGCAGTCCGGCGCCGGCGACGTGAGTGTGACCACCGACTACAACAGCTACGTGGGCATCTCGATCGGCGAGGACGCCGAGAGCGTGGGCGACGTGAGCGTCGTGCAGAAGGACAGCGACTCCAACCGGATCTCGCTGAGTGGCCTGCGCGAGGAGCAGAACGTTTCCGTGGACATCTCGTTGTACGGGGATGGAGAGAGCTCCCTGATTGCCGACCTCTGCGACACGGAGGAATACAGCACCGATCTGGAGGTGTACGACAGCGAAGGTGGCATCGACACGCTGACCGTGCGGACCAACGAAGAGTGGGGCGCGAGCGCCTACGTCGGCGTGGTCACCGAGGACAGCTGGGCGGTTGCGGGCACGGGCGAGGATCGCACGGTCATCGATATGACCATCGATGCATCGACGGTGGAGGCCGATATGCTCCTCGTCAACGCAACCAAGGAAACGGACGCCAACCTGGAGATCATCGGCTCGAGCACGTCGAACAACATCCTGTTGGGCGGCGCCGGTCGGGACACGATCAAGGGTGGTGAAGGCATGGACGTCCTCCAGGGCGACCGGGCCGGAATGGAATTCCGCACCTACGCGGTCGAGTTCGACTCGTCCCACGAAGGTAGCTTCACGCTGAGCATCGGGGAGCAGACATTGACGTTCTCGCCGATGGATGCTGTCGATGGGACGACGGTGGCCGAGGCGTTTGCGGACTACATCAATGGTCTCAGCTCAGAGGTGACAGGTCCGGACTGGTCAGCGGCCTATGAGGCGTGGGTCTACGACGGCGCGCTGTTCGTCAGCGCCCGCTCGCTCAATGATGACTTCGAGCTCACGGCAACTGGCGAGTTGAATGTGGAAGTCGTCGAGAGCGGCGTGGGTGGCGGCATTGCGTCCGACATCCTGGAAGGCGGTGAAGGTGCCGACGTGTATCTGTTCGCGGAGTCTCAGTTCGACACCATGGACACCATCGTGGGGTTGAACTTCGGCGGTGCGACGGATGGCACGCAGGAAGACGTCGTGATCTTGGGCGCGTACGTGCCTGCGGACGGCGAGCTCGATAGCCTCTACTTCGGCGATCTGATCGATGTCGGCGTCCAGTCGAAGAACAGCATCGAAGTCGAGCGAGTGGTGAATGGCGGCGACGCCATCACGCTTACCGGCGCGGATCTGGAGTCGGCGGTGGCGCGCTTGTTCGAAGCCAATGGCTGGTTCGAAGCCAGCGGCTCCGCGGCCACCAACTCGGCCGGTCTGTTCAACTACGGCGATGACACCTACCTCATCGCAGTGGGTCACGACGCGAGCGGCAGCTTCGGTATCGACGACTACATCATCAAGGTCACTGGGGTGACCGGCACGCTCGACGTGTCGGACTTCTACGTCCCGACGGTCTGATGAGGGTCGGCTCCGCAACGGAGCTGATTGAAGTCCGCTGACAGGGTGCGGCGCCTAGCAAGAGGCGCCGCGCTCTTACCGAAGTGTTCATTGACAGTTGTGGGTGGGGAGCAAGTCATGATCCCGTCGTCGAATTTGCAGGCGCCGGTCGTGAGTGCGCCCGTGCTGCAACTTCAGCAGGCCCGGAGAATTCCGGGATTCGTATATGGGCTGCGCGCGCCTTGCGTTGCGGCCCGCATCAGTGTCGAAGACCCCGTGCAGGGGCGTGCCATCGCGCTGCGCGCGCGTCAGGCGCTTTCATCTCACATTCCTGTCGACGTTCCGACGAACGTCGACTCGGCGCGAAAAGACGATGCTGCCGTCGTGGTGGCGTGTCTCGCGCAACTGATTCAATCCGTGCAGGAAGCAGCGGGTCTGCCGCAGGCGGGCGCCGCGCACATTGCGTTGTTGACGTCGGCGCGTGCAGACGCGCAGAAGCCGCCAGCTGCAAGGCAGTGGTTGTTGGCATTGCCGGCGCTCGTAGCGGCGCCGGCGCTCCTGGCATTGCGATGGATCGTTCAGTATTTGAACGAGGCGGCTGCAAGCGGCGAGGCGGATCTATCCGCGGAGCAGCAGGCGCGACTGCAGCGGCTGCTGAAGGAAATGCATCGTCACGCGCCCCCCGGATCGAACAATCTGTTCTTTATTCAAGCGGCCTATCGGCTGGGGATTCCCTGTGTGCCTTTGCCGGGCATGATCTTTCAATACGGTTGGGGACGCCGTGCCCAGTGGCTGGACAGCTCGTTTACGCAGAACAGCTCGAACATCTCCACGCGGCTGGCGCGAAGCAAGTCCGCCACCCATCGACTGTTGCTGCAAGCGGGCTTGCCCGTCCCGGCGCAGCGCTCCGTGCGCACGATCGACGAGGCCGTGAGTGCCGCCGAGGCGTTGGGCTACCCCGTCGTCGTCAAGCCCGCCGATCGAGATGGCGGAGTCGGTGTGTCGGCGGGCATCACGACGCAGAGCGAGCTGCGCACGGCATTCAAACGGGCGAGCGACTGTTCGTCGAATGTGTTGGTCGAAAAGCACGTCGACGGACGCGACTATCGTGTCTATGTGTTTCGCGGGCGGATGTTCGCGGCGATGACCCGCGAGCCCGCATCCGTCACAGGCGATGGCACGAGCACCGTGGCGGCGCTGGTGGCGGAGGTCAACCGGGACCCGCGCCGCGGCCATTATCCGTCTGCGCCGTTGACACGCATCGAGCTCGATGACGAAGCGCTCGAGCTGCTCGAGGCACAATCGCTCAGAAGCGATTCGGTGCTCGCGCAAGGCCGTCGTGTGGTGCTGCGTCGTTCCGCGAATGTCTCCACCGGCGGCATGCCGACCGCGATCTGCGATCGTGTGCATCCGGACAATGCCCGGCTGTGCGAGCGGGCAGCGCAGATCCTGAGATTGGATCTGGCGGGTATCGATCTGCTGATGCCCGATATCAGCCGCTCGTGGCAGGACGTTGGAGCGGGCATTTGCGAGGTGAATGCACAGCCGCAGCTCAGCAGCGTCGCGTTGCGAGAGAGTTTTGCGTTCGTGATGAGCGAACTGGTCGAGAAGCAGGGCCGCATTCCTGCTGCATTGGTGCTGACGCCCGATGCAGGGGTTGTGGAAGCCGCAGAGAAGTTGCTGGCCGAGCGCAACGTGCGCGTGGGTAGCCGCAGCAGCGCAGGCGTGCGAATCGGTGCGCAGTGCATTCGGACTGCGCGCGGCAACGCACTCGCCGATACGCACGCTCTGCTGATCGATCCGACAGTCGAGGCCATTATCGTGGCCGTCGATAGTGCTGAGCTGCTGGCGGATGGCGTGCCGTTCGATCGTTTCGATGTGCTCGTCATCGCCGGTTCGGTCGAGGCAGATGCACGGCTGCGTACGGCGCTGTCCTTGCTCAGGCCGCACTGCCGGCGCGAGGTGCTGACGGTGCCCGATGCGTCTGCCGCGGTCGTGGCCAGCGAAGTCTTCCAGGCCGCGCGCATCCGATCGATGAAGGCTGAGCAGTTGTCTACGGCATTGGCGGATGCGCTGTCTGCCTGATCATCGTGCAGGGTCCGCCTGATAGGACCCTCCGACCGCTCCGCCGGAGTTAGATCCATTTCGGATCAGTCTCGCCCAAGCACGTCTTCGCGTCTGGGTAAGCTCCGCGTCCTTGAGCGATCCGCGCGATCGCTGTCTGTGGTTCCGGAGAAGGGATGGTCCTCATTCGTCTGATCGTTGTTGCTGCGGCGATGCTCGGCATCGTGCCGTGTCACGGCTCCGTGGCGCCGGAAAATCCGGAGCTCGTCACGCTCGTGGAACGCGTGCTTGCGAGCCATCCGAGTGCCGCGGCCGCTCGTGCCGAAGTCGAAGCCGCGCGTTCGGAGTTGAGCGGATCGCGCTGGGCCATCTTTCCGACGGTAGCCGTCGAGAGTTCTGCGGACCGACGCGACGGTGGCGACGTGGCGGGCGTGCTCTCGGTCGAGCAGCCGTTGTGGACGGGTGGACGGATCCGTGCCGGTATCCGTCAATCCAATCATCGCGTGGATGCCGCGCTCGCACGTCTCGATGAAGTGTGTCTGGACCTCGCGCAACGCACGGTGCAGGCCTACGTCGATGTGCAGCGGTTGAGACGCCGTGAACGCATTCTGGAAGCGAGCCTGAGCGAACATCGCAAGCTGGTCGATTCGATGCACCGGCGCGTGCAACAGCAGATCAGTCCGGCATCCGAGCTGGAACTAGCCCAGTCGCGTGCGCGTCAGACCGAGCTCGAGGCACTGCAGGCGCAAGCCGAAGCTGAGATCGCACTGCTGCGCATCCGGGAGCTCACCGGAGACAACACTCATCAGGTCGCAGCGCAGCTCAACTATCGCGAGGAGCAGCTTGCTGCGAGTCCTGCACAACTGCTGAAGTCGGCGATCGACTTCGATCCAAGCGCGCGCCGCCTGACGGCCGAAGCGGCAGTGGCCTCCGCCGAAGTGTCGCTGCGCAAGAGTGAGCTGATGCCGCAGTTGGGTGTGCGGTATCGCCATTACCTGGGCACCGACCGGGACCGCGATGACGATCTCGGACTCGTCTTCCGTGTGCAAGCCGACGGTGGGTTGTCACGTATTTCCGCGATCAATGCGGCCCGACAGCGCGAGCAGGCCGCGGCATTGGCAGTCGATGCTGCCACGCGCGAGCGACAGCAGATCGTGCTTGCGGCGTTGACCGACAACGGCGCTGCGCGACGTCGGGCTCAGGCCGGGCGTGAGGCGGCACTCGCCGCGAAATCCGTCACCGACTCATTCCTTCGCCAGTTCGCCGCCGGCCGGCGCACGTGGCCCGAAGTGCTCAATTCCGTCCGCGAGACCGTGTCTGCCGAGCTGGCGCAGACCGATGCCGAGGCCGGTGCTGTTATTTCATACGTGCGACTGCTGTTGCTGTCCGGCCAATGGCGGCCAGCCGATCCGCAGTCCGACGGGAATCCCCGATGAAACGATTGATCGAACTGGTGTCGGCGCTCGCTCGCCAGCAGCGTGTGGAGCTCGCGCCCACCTGGGCAGATGAAGCGGCCAGGCTCGATGCCGATCCCGCTTCTCGCGACGCGCTGTATCGGCTGTGCGAAACGCTCGGCTGGAAGGCACCGCAGCGACTGCGCGAGGCACCCAAGGCGCAGCACTTTCCGCTGCTGGTTCATCATCCGCAGTTGGGTTGGGCCATCGCCGATCAATGGCAGACGCAGACCTTGGTGCGCGTGACGACCGGGGCGGGCGTGCAAACCTGGTCGGTCGAGGACACGCCGCTCGAGTTTCATCGCCTGGAGATTCCAGGACCGCCTCGACAGTTCTTCGGCTCGCAGTCGTTCGCGATCTTCGCGCGCGCATTGTTGTCGCGCCGTCGCATGCTGATCGAGGCGACCGTCGCCACCGCGATGGTCAGTCTGGTGGGTCTGGGTGTGTCGCTGTTCTCCATGCAGGTGTACGACCGCGTCATCCCGCAAGGCGGGTTGGCGACGCTGTGGGTGCTGCTGTTCGGCGTGATGTTTGCGATCGGCATGGAGTTCGCGCTGCGCTGGTTGCGAGCCATTTCGCTGGAACGTGAGGCGGTCGCGATCGACGCCGAAGTCTCCGAGTATTTCTTCTCGCGGCTGCAGGCACTACGCCTGGATGCGCGACCGCCATCTGTCGGCACGCTGGCCGCGCAGATGCGCGGCCTGGAACAGGTGCGGGCGGCGATGTCGGCGGCCTCGATCTATTTCATCGCCGATCTGCCGTTCGCGCTCCTGATGGTATGGGTCGTTTATCTCATCGGCGGCAGCCTGGCACTGGTGCCGTTGATCGGCCTGCCGATCGTGCTGGTGCTGGCCTGGGGTGTTGCGCGAGCCGTGCGCAACGAGACCAAGCGCGCGCAGGTGAGCAGCTATCGCAAGAACGGGTTGCTGGTGGAAGCGATCTCTGCAAGCGAGACCGTCAAGGCCACCTCGGGTCATTGGAATCTGCTCGCACGCTGGAACAAGCTGGTTGACGAGCTGTGTGTCGATGACGAACGGGTACGCCGCTGGACGGCGCTCGCGCAGTCGGGAGCCAACTGCATCCAGCAGGCGAGCTACGTCATCATGATCGCGCTCGGCAGTCTCGCTGCGATCGAAGGCGAGATCACCATGGGCGCACTGATTGCCTGTTCGATCATTGCCGGCCGCGTCAATGGGCCGCTGCTGTCGCAGTTGCCTGGATTGATCATGCAATGGAGCTACGCGCGCAGCGCGCTCGACGGACTGGATCAGCTGCTCAAGCTGCCGCTCGATCGCGATCCGGACGCGGATTACCTGCGTCCGGCCACGCTGTCCGGTCCGTTGTCGCTGGAGTCGGTGCGCTTCGCTTATCCCGGCGCGCGCAGCGCTCTGGATGTGCCGGCGCTCAAGATCGCGCCGGGCGAACGCATCGCAATCATCGGGCCGGTCGGCTCGGGCAAGAGCACGCTGCTGAAGCTGCTCGCAGGTGTTTATCGTCCGCAGAACGGCAACGTGCTGCTGGCTGGACTCGACATGCATCAGATCGCCGAGGACGCGTTGCGCGAGCATGTCGCGTACCTGCCGCAGGACTACCGCCTGGTGCAGGGCACGTTGCGGGAAAATCTGTTGCTGGGACGCCCGAATCCGGGCGACGACGAGCTCATGGCATGCGCGACGCGCACCGGTCTGGCTCCTTTCATCGCTGCGCATCCGCAGGGACTCGACATGCCGATCGCCGAAGGCGGTGGCGGCATTTCCGGAGGACAGCGACAGCTCGTGGGCCTGACCCGCATGCTGCTGGCGAAGCCTGGTCTGTGGCTGCTCGATGAGCCGACGGCTGCGCTCGACCGCGACAGCGAGAAGCGTGTGCTGGCCGCGCTCGATCGGTGCGCCACCGCCGACAGCGCCGTGGTGATGGTCACGCACAAGATGTCTCTGTTGAAGCTCGTACGACGCGTCATCGTGATCGCGGGCGGCAAGATCGTGATGGACGGTCCCACCGCACAAGTGGTGGAGCAGCTGCATCGAACTGCCGTCGCTGCAGCAGCCAACAGCAGTGCCGCATCCGCGGCCACCGAGACGAACGCCGCAGCCGCTCCCACTCTGATGGCCGCCGCCGGCGGACAACGCGCATGAATTCGATCAGCTCTTCCTCACGATCCAGCTCCAGGCCAGGTCTGGTGATCGGCGTTTCGCTCCTGGCGTTCATCGGCTTCGTTGCCTGGGCGAACTGGGCCGAGCTCGATCAGATCAGCCGGGCGAGCGGCCAGGTCATTCCGAGCGGTCGAGTGCAGGTGGTGCAGAGCGCCGATGGCGGTGTCATCACGGATCTGCTCGTCAGAGAAGGCGACCGCGTGAGCCGAGGGCAATTGCTCGTGCGCCTCGACAGCATCAAGGCGCAGGCCGGTGTCGATGAGAGTCGCGGCAAGGAAGCAGCGCTGCGCACGGCGCTCGCGCGAATCCAGGCGGAGCTCTACGACCGGCCGTTGCAGTTCGATCCGTCGCTAGAGGCGTACCCGGACTTCATCGCCAATCAGACCTCGCTCTATGAAAAGCGCCGCAGTGCGCTGTTCGCAGAGCTGGACACGCTCAAGCAGATGCATGCGCTGGTCAGCGAAGAACTCAAGATGAATCAACCACTGCTGGCTACGGGTGACGTGAGTCGCTCCGAAGTGTTGCGACTGCAGCGGCAGGAGGCGGAAGTGAGTGGCCAGATCGTCAATCGCCGTAACAAGTATCTGCAGGAACTGCAGACAGAGCTGGCGAAGACGGAGGAGGAGTTGGTCACGGCGGTCCAGGTTCGCATGCAGCGCGAAGATCAATTGAGTCGCACGGAGCTGAGCGCACCGGCGGACGGCATCGTCAAGAACGTGCGCTTCACAACCGTCGGCGCAGTACTGCGTCCCGGCGATGAAATGTTGCAGATCGTGCCCACCAACGATGTGTTGATCGTGGAGGCGAAGGTCAAGCCCGCCGATATCGGCTTCATCCGTCCGGGACAGTCGGCCAGCGTCAAGTTCGATGCGTACGACTACAAGATTTACGGGTCCGGCGCAGGCAGCGTCTCCTATATAAGTGCCGACACGCTGACCGAACAGTCGCCGCGAGGGGAGGTGTCGTACTACCGCGTGCACGTGAGCGTCGATGCCGCGGGGATGCAGCAGCGCAGGCCTCAGGAGCGCATCGAAGTGCAGCCCGGTATGACGGCGACAGTGGAGATCAAGACCGGCGAGAACACCGTGATGAGATATCTGACCAAGCCGATCACCAAGACGGTGTCGGAGGCGCTCACCGAGCGGTAAACGCTACTGAGCTAGTCGGCTAGTCAGCTAGTCAGCTAGTCAGCTAGTCAGAGATGGAGGAGGCGTCGCTCAAGACTTCAGCTCGCGACGCCGCGCGTTGCGCGATGACCTCAGTGGATCCATCCAGCGCTTCAGCCGCAATCCCCAGCGCCTCGCGCGCGTCTGTCGTTCGGCGACCGCGCGTTTCGTTTCCTGCCTCACCTGCGTGCCGAGTCGGGTGAGGCAGACGTGCGGCACCGGACCGATGCCGAGATATCGCGCGTAACGTTCGGCACCACGCAGCGCATACGCGGCAGAGTAGAACGGCCGCACATCGGCACTTTCGAGTCCGCGGATCTGATTGTCCGAGAGCTGACATTCCTTCGATACAGTCTCGATACTCAGTTGCCGCTGCGTGCGCGCACGGTGAAGCGCACGGGCGAAGTCCCTCATCTGCAATTGTGTGTCGCTGATCGACGGGATCTGGAGCTCGCCAGAAGCGGGCGTTGACAGCTTCGATGACATGGGAACGTGGATCGACTCGCGCTATTCACGAACAGGAACGCTAATGGAACGAGTGTGCGGGTGAGCACATAGAAACATTCGCGATGAAAGTATCGCGGGAGATCATCGGGCAGCGTCCGCGCGGCAGATCACAGCGAATTCGGACATGCGTCACAGTACATGAGGGTCGGTAGTTGCATTCATCGTGAACCCGAAAGAGCGCCGAGTGCGGCACGAATGTCGCTAGATTGCAGTGTCTCGAACCTATTCATTGCAGATGCCCTGCAAGAGGTTGCATAGACGCAGGTAGAGATGACGACGCTCCACACAGACCCGACCGAATGCAAGCCGCAGCCGGCAGACGAACGTGGTGTGAGACCGCGCGTCCTGATCGTCGATGACGACCAGCGAAGCCTGCGCATCTTTCGCCGCGTGCTTCGGCAGATCGACGAGCACTGCATGACGCTTGCGCGAGGGCAGGAAGTGGCCGAGGCGTTGCGCGGGCATCCGACGATCGAGATCCTGATCTGCGATACGCACCTTCCCGACATCGATGCGATTGCCTTGCTCCAGCAGATCCGCGATCAGTTCGGTGAGTTGCGTACGATCCAGTCCATCCTGGTGAGCGATCATCCGGAGACAGACGCAGAGACGGAATCTGCAAGCGCCACGCGTCGTTCGGAATCCATCGAGTTTCTGTCCAAGCCGGTGATGCCTCGCGATCTGCTCGCCTCGGTGCACAAGGCGATGCTCAGGACGCAGCTGATCAAGGCCGTACTCGAGGATCGCGCACACGACAACCCGACGTCTGTCACGGCCAGCAAGCTCGCATTGCTGTCGACGAATCCTTCATTAGCGTTGGAGTGGGCGGCAGCGCCGCCACGAACCCCTCTGCCGCATTACGGCGAGGAATACGATTCCCTGCGCTTCCTGAGGTGCCTCCACGAGGCAAGGGTGCGCCTGTTCGGTGAGGCCCTGCTGCCGGATCCGACCTGGTGCATGCTGGCCGAGCTGATGCGCGCCGCGCTCACGGGGCAGAGAGTTGCGATCACCACACTGTGCGCGGCATCGAAAGCACCATTCACGACCGCGCTACGCCGCATCGACGATCTGATCGAAGCGGGACTCGCCGCGCGCACGCGTGATCCACAGGACCGGCGACGCTCCTATATCCGCCTGACGCAGTTGGGGCATCAGAAGATGCAGCGCTACCTGCGAAACGTCGCCAGCAGCCTCGCACGCGCGAGCAACGTCACGGTCCGGCAGAACCAGCGCGCGAACTCGTAACGATCGCATGCGTACTGCATCCATCTGTGTCGTCGGTCACATCGCCTGGGCACACAATGAGATCTCGAGTCGTATTCCATGAGGGGCGGTGATGAAGCATCTGCAGCTGCAGTCGAGTCCAATCTCCTTTGGTTCATTCCTGCGCACGCCGAAGTCCCGTGCCGATCGACGCGTGACGGTCGTGCCCAGCACGCAGGACGAGGGAGGGTCCGCGGCTCGAGGCATCGTCAACGCGTTGGCGCTATCTGCATGTGCATGGCTTCTCATCATCGCCGTAATGATCCTTCTCTGAGGTGTCCTTCATGAGAAGCTGTTCTGTTGCCTTGCGAGACACCCGTGGACAGTTGAGCGGTACGAGCCCCGATCCATGGATCGACAGCTCGAAAGACATCGTGCAACGCTTCGTCGACGTATTGCTCATCTCGGAGCATTACTCTCTGTACACGTGTACCGACTATCGGGCGCAGCTAATGAACGTTGATCGATGGTTGCAGCGTTGCGAGGGCTGCTCGATCGTGACTGCCGATGACGAGCAGCTCATCCGCTATCTCTCCGATTGGATCGGCCGACGCACATCAATGCGCAAACTGCCGCGTGTGCTGCTCAGCTTGCGGCGCTTCTATGCCTTTCTGTGCGACACCCACGCTCGTGACGACAACCCCATGATGACTTCGAGCATCAGGCGCTGGGATGAGCAACAGCGGCCCAGATCGGTGAGGCTGCGCCGGCAGCGCGAAAGCTCCTGGGCCGTGCAGCAGCGCGATCGCGTCATGCTGGCACTGATGATTGCCGGCGGGCTGAAACCTGCTCAGTTGATCGCGCTGGAGCTGGGAGATCTGCATCTGGATCGCGGCGTCATCTCTTTGGGCGCGCGGCCGGTAGCGCGCGAGATGCGAATCAGCTCAGAGCTCTCAGAGATGTTGAAACGGTTTCTGCTCGCTCCGCGCCAGACGCTGCTGCGCGGACGAGATGGCACGCACGTGTTTCCTGCCTGTGGAGGCCGCCGGCTCACGGCGCAGGAGTTCTGGCATGCGTTCCGTCGCCGTGCCGAGGTCGCGCCGAGTCGCAGCGCCTATGGTGCGTCGAATGGCGCGGCGGCCGTGCTGGAGCAGCAGGCCTGACGAAGAGTTCGGCGATCGGCGATGCGTGCGTTTCGAATGTTTCTTGCGCGCACTTGCGGATCAGACGGGGCAAGATTTCCTCACTGAAATGTCTTTAGCAACGGGGTGGAGCCAATGAGTTCCGTGAATGTCGATTCCAGATCCGCCGCTGGCGCCAGTGCCGCGAAGGCGCCTGTCGATGCACACACCATGAGCCGAACGGACGACATCGTTATCGGACTCGGAGTACGCACCTCGGGCAAGTTTCAGACCGCCGGGTCCATTTTCGTCGACGGCGTGCTCGGCGATGCCGAAGTCGAATGCTCCTCCTTGTCCATCAGCCGCGGTGGCGAGTTCCACGGGGTGGCCAAGGCGATGCGCGTGGAAATCTCCGGAACGCTCAGTGGCGAAGCGATTGCGACCGAAGAAATCGTGCTGCGGGCCTCCGCAGTAGTGGGTGCAAACGTCTCTGCTCCTTATATCGTCGTGCATCGTGGTGCCTGCCTCACCGGACAAGTGAGCTCGATGGAGCGGCACAGCGACTCGAGCAAAGCACCGATGACGTTGCCGTCCTTTGCCAAAACCCGCCCGAAGCGCGGCATGCAGCTGTTCATGTTCTCGGTCGTCGTTGGGCTGGCATTGTCGGGCGGCGCGGCCATGTCATGGCTGCAGGGCGACCAGGCTGACGGAGTCTCCGCAGCAGGGACGCAGCTGACTTCGGATGCTCAGGATCGTGGTTGAGGCAACAGTGAGCACCATCATGCCGAAGCAGCAGTCAGGACACCTGCGCTCACTGCTGGATGACTTCGTGCACGACCGACAATACGTGCCGCCGGAGGCGCAACGCATCGAGTCGCTGGAGGAGCTGCCGCTGCGTCTGCAGACGGTGGCGGCCTCTTACACGCAGGAAGAATGGAACGCGTGGAGTCTCGATCAGCGGATCTGGTTCGTCGTTGCGCAGAAAGTGTGCCTGCGACCGGAGCGCCCTTTGGAGGCAGCGCTGAAGGTCCGCTTCTACGACCACGACGGTGTGCTGGTCGCGGCCGGTATCTGGTCTCGCCCGACCGGGTCTCGCCCGACCGGGTCGCGCTCGACGGGGTCGTGGGTCCTGCATAGCGTGCTCGACGAGGGATTCACGGTCCCCGGCAACGACGCGATCGATCGGCCCGAACAACTTGCGCGCGTGAGCTGACGCCCGCGATATGGTGCACCCGCGACTCAAGCAGCAGTTGCAGCGCGCGCTGGAGAGCCAACAGTTCAAAGTGCACTACCAGCCGAAGTTTCACCTGAGCTCAGGTGAGCTGCAGGGCGTAGAGGCTCTGCTGCGCTGGCGCACCGATGCAGGGACATGGATCGCTCCTTCCGCTTTCGTGCCGGTGCTGGAACGTACCGGGATGATCAACGATGTCAGCGCCTGGCTGCTCGAGCGCGCGGCGGCCGATGCGATGTACTGGCATCTGCACGGTCAGAACGTCAAGCGCGTGGCCGTCAATATCTCGCCCCTGCAGCTACGCGACAGTCATGACCGCAACATGCTGCTGGCGAACTGCGCTTCCTGGCGCGCGGGTGGCGTGAAACTGGATCTGGAGCTGACCGAATCGGCACTGATGCCCAGCGCCGGCGATGTCGTGGGGGCGCTCGATGCGCTGGCCGCCACCAACGTGCGCATCGCGCTGGATGATTTCGGTACAGGCTATTCGTCCCTGAGCCTGTTGGCGCGCTTGCCGGTGCGCGAGCTCAAGATCGATCGCAGTTTCGTGGCGCAGCTCGGCGGCAGTCGCAAGGCGGCACTCGTGGTCGGCGCAATCATCCGGCTGGCCCGCGAGATGGGCTTGCAAGTCATCGCCGAGGGCATCGAGAACGAACGGCAGCTCGCCCATCTGCGACAGCTGGGTTGTGATATCGGTCAGGGCTTCTTCTTCAGCGCTGCGCTCAATCGCGACGATCTGCTGGCGCAGCTGCAAGGAGTCGAGACGCTGCCACGCACTGCTGGCAGCGACATCGCTCCGGTGTGGGCGTATCCCTGAGCGGCTCCCTGCAAGCTGCGGCGGCGAGTCATACCAAATCAGGGATATTTCAAAATGTATCCTTCGGGATGCGTCCAACCGAGGTTCGTATAGCGAAAGAGCGCTGATGCACTAGAGTAACCACGTCGAAGATCAGGGGGGAATGACGTGGTTGAAGCCCTTTGGCTGGTGAAGAGCCGCAAAGACGGACAGAAACGATCGAGTCGCAGAACGCTCGCCTTGCTGGATGATCGACGCATCATCGGCGGAAATGATAGGTTCCATTTTGTGGGAGTTTATCGGCGTGAGGCGACCCGGATCTTCTTTCGTGCCTTCGTGAGCTTCCATGGTGGACGGCGCGGACGCTCGCGCGTTGAGGCGCCCTACGAAGCGGAGGGAATCGGCGAGATTTCGGCGGACGAAAGACTCATCGATTACGTAGCGCGCATCGTCGGAGAGCCGGATAGCCAGTTCGAGGGAAGTTTCACGCGCATAGCGGAAGTACCGAATTTCCGCGAGCTGGTTTGAGAGCGTCCTCGCGAGGGCGGGCAAGGGGGAGGCGTCCCCGGCTCCAGTGATGACAGGATGTCCGATTCAACAGAACGGTGAGCCGGTCGAAGGACGGCTCGATACTTGATACCCAGGCAGAAGAAGACGCGGTCTGGGTATTTCCGGGAGATATGAATCGCGCGGAGGGTCTCGTGCATTAGTCGTGTTCAATCACGGGAGCAGAAGACCATGGGTCGAGTCGGCAGAGTCGTAGGACGTCGCACGGGCGTCACTCAGTATCATCAGGTTTACAGCCTGCTGCTCAGAGCGATCTCGAAGGGCGAGATTCGCAGCGGCGCTGCATTGCCGACCGAGAGCGAGCTCATGGAGATGTACAAAGTCTCGCGCAACACGGTACGGCGTGCGATTGATCGATTGGTGAGTGAGCGAAGGGTGGTGCGCCGACGAGGCAGCGGCACCTATGTGCTGGCCTCGGATCGGCGTGCCGAGAGCTGGGAGCGACTTGCACAGCTTGCGCATGACCTGGATCGCTTTGCGCGCGCGACGAGCTGCAAGACGCTCAAGTACGCACGTGTCGAGACTCCCACCTATGTCTTGCATCAGATTCCGGATTTCAGTGCACGCTCGCTTCTGATCGAACAGACGCGATATTTCGAGAAGACCTGTTTCGCCGCATGCGTCTCTCACATTCCCGATGGGGTGGGGGCCAGGCTGACGCGCGGCAGGATCTCCGACAAGTTGATCGTGACGGCGTTGAAAGAGCTCGGGTTCAAGCCCGCATCGGGCACCTGGACGATCGAAGCGGTTGGCGCGGACGCAGCGATAGCGAAGCTGTTGAACGTGGCTGTCGGCACGCCCATTCTGATGACGGAGAGCGTCGTGCGGGACACGAGTGGTCAGCCGCTCGAGTTTCAGCGCTCATTCTTCCTCGCGGACGTCTACCCGGTCCGCGTGGATTTTCGGTTTGACAGTGCCGGAAAGGGGCTGCGCTGGAAGCCCGTGGTTAACGAAGACAAATAGGCTTCACCTTCTGGCTACCTGCGCCGTCTCGCAAAGTGCATTCTGCTCGAGCCGCCGGTAGAACTCCCGCTGAAAATCTGCAATGGCTTGCTCGACTGCGCCCGCGCTCGAGGCCAGATCGATGTCTTCGCCGCTCGCGAGCAAGGTCTGTAGATGCCGCGCGAGATGCTCGACTCGTCGTGCCCCCACGGTTCCAGCGCTGCCGAGAAGTATGTGCAACCGGCCCTTGATGGCCGCAACGTCGCCTGTGCCGGCATTCAGGAGGGCAGGCAGTTTCGCAGCGGATTCGAGGAGCGACTCGCAGATGCGCAACAGGGGCGTGCGTTCGTGATGCACGCTGCGACTGAGCTCTTCGAACACCTTGGTGTCGAGGTCGGGCACTGCATGCGCGGCACTCGCAGCCGCGTCGCTGCGAAGACTGTCCCTGCGAAGCCATTTGCAGAGTATGTCGTGAAGTGCGGCCCGACCAAACGGCTTGGGCAGGAAATCGTCCATGCCCGCTTCGAGACAGCGAATCCGGTCTTCCGTCATCGCACTTGCCGTCATGGCGATGATCGGAACCCGCCGCTGCGGCAATGCGCGCAGTCGGCGGGTCGTTTCATATCCATCCATGTCCGGCATCCGGCAATCCATCAGGATCAGATCGAACTGACGCTCGCTGTGCAGTCGGATCGCCTCCAAACCGCTATCGACGAGGGTGACCGGACAGCGCAGGCCTGTGAGCAGAGCCTCGGCCACGAAACGATTCGTGCTGTCGTCTTCGACGACCAGAATGCGCCCACGCGGATTGCGGAAGATGCGCTGCGTCTGCTCGTCGCGCGGCGATTGCCGCGAGGCCTCGAGCTGCAGCGTCAGTCTGAAAGCAGAACCTTCTTTGGAGGATCGAAGCAGCACGAGATCGCCGCTCATCGCCTGCGCCAGGCGTCGACTGATCGGCAAGCCGAGTCCTGCTCCGGTGTGTGCGCAGCGCGCCGAGTCAGCCCGCACGAACGGATCGAAAATGGAATCGCGCTTATCCACAGGGACGCCATCCCCGGAGTCGATCACATCGATCGTGATCTGGCGACCGTCGTACATGACGCTCAAGTCCACGCCGCCGCGCCTGGTGAACTTCAGCGCATTGGAGACCAGGTTGTTGATGATCTGTTTGACGCGCAGCGGATCCCCGATGAACGAGGGCGGCAGACCATCCGCCACTTGCAGGGAAAGATTCAGGCGGAGGGAATCGGCCTGTGCGCTGAACGATTCCACCGCTTCCTGAAGCAGCCGCTGCAGCGAGAACACCTCGTGCTGGAGCGTGAAGTGGCCGGAGTCGATCCGGGTGAGATCCAGAATGTCGTTGGCAATTTTCAGCAGCGAGCGCGCGGAGAGACGCGCGACGGACAGATGTCTTTGGAGCTCGGGAGACGACTGCGATTCGGTGCGCATCATCTCCAGCGTCGCCAGTAGTCCATGCAGCGGCGTGCGCAGTTCGTGGCTCATGGTGGCGATGAAGAGATCGCGCGAGCGGGCGTGCTCAAGGTGTCCCTGAGTGCGTGGTGAGGGCGTCGCAGCGGGGTACTCGTTGGTCGGGTCTCTCACGCGAATGGCGTAATGATCGCCATCGTGCTGCGCATAGCGGCAGATCTGTACGTACGTATCGACTTTCCTGCCGGCGGCCGTTCGCAGAGTCGTCCGTAGCGGAACGCGCGAGGCCGCTGCCCTGGCCATGCTGCCGAGCGGGTGTTCGTAGGCCGGACCCTGCGGAATCAACAGGGTCAGGGGCTGACCTCTCACGGCGGCTGGATCGTAGCCAAGCAGTCGCACGATCGAGCGACTGGCGGATTCGATCCTGCCGTCACCCGTTACGAACAGCGCGATGTCCGTGCAGTAGTGCATCAGAATGCGATAGCGGGTCCTCACGATCTGGAAAGTGCGCTCGCTCTGGCGCAAGCGTTGCAGACACTGCTCGAGCAGGCGCAGGGACGTCTCAACCAGTCTCGTCAACCGCTCGATCTGGCGGGCGGCAGCGCTGAGTTCATTGCATCGATCGTCGAGGCTGCGTCGCAGGCGATCGCTTTCGCGAAGGATTCTGGCTGCACCTTCCTCGAGCGCACTGGGCAGCAACCTCGGTGAGGCGGCCGTATCGTGCAAGATCCAGCGCTGTACACCTTGCAGCAGCGTCTCGGCATATAGCGTCGCGGCGCGAGCGATGAACAGTGCGCTTATCAACAGCACACACACTTGCGGCCAGATCGAGCTGTTCAGTGGACTCGGCTGCAGCATGACGAGCAGCCCGATCACGGTGAAGACGGCGCTTCCCGCGATCAACAGGAACATCAAATGTCCTGTATTCACCCTGGCACGTGTTGGCTGGTGCGCTTCGAAGCGGGGAAGAAGCACCATGCAGCCGATGGCGAGCGCGATATTCGACATGGATTCGGTCAAAGCGACAGTGGTCGTAAGCCACGGATCGGGCGCCACGCCGAAGCAGATAGCCCAGGCACATAGCATCAGCTTCGGGATGAGCAGCAGCGCGACGGCAGGCATGCAGCTCGCGGAAGATCTCAGCACCGCTCCGCTTGCGACTGCGAAAATCAGCTCTAGTGAGCTCGGCCCGGCGGCATGGCCTGCCAACGAGCCGATAACAAGCGCGACCACTGCCAGAGCCGCCGAGGTCCGCCATCCATGCAGCAGAGCGACGGTCAGTATGAAAGCGGCAACAAAGGAGATCCGCGCCGCGGGAAGGAGTTCTAGCTCGAACAGCGTGCCGCCTGTAACACCGAGCAGAGCCAGGGCGAGCGGCTGCGCCGTCCACGGGTTCTGCGGGATCATCCGATCCCTGAATACCTTCAAGAGCTCCACCATGACCCCAATCGCTGCCTCTGTTCCATGTGCGACATTCCAAAAAAGGAATGAATGCCGAGCGGACACCTGGTCATGACGCTGGCCAGCGCCCATGACTGCGCACGACTCTGCAACAGGACAAGGGCGGCGCGCATTGCAGCCATAGGAAGCAAAAAAGCGCGTCCAGGAAGCCAGGTGAATCTCTGTGCTGTCCGGCCGGTGGGCGTGACAGAGATCCGTGCGGCGCACAATAGATACCATAAACAGAATAACAATTTCGTAACGAATTGCTTCCTGGTGCGCGCGTGCGGATGGTTCGCTCGTCCGATTGCCTCGTTCTTCTGGACAGCGTTGGGCACGACGGCGCATGCGCAGGCCAGGTGTTGCATTGTCCTTTGCAGGAAAATCTCCCGGAACGCGCCATTGAGCGATTCGCGCTGCAGGGGAGCAGACACGTCACGCCAGATCGTTCTTCCCGTTCCACTCCCACTGTCAGCGACACAGTCGCACTGATCGCCAACAGGGGGCACTGAGGTACAAGAACACGTTCGCTGCCGCAGGCATCGTTGCACACGAAACCTGTTCTCTACCCGTTCAAAGAAGGAACAACCCGTGTCCACCAAAGCCACAACGAAGCCCGGTGCCAGGCTGTTGACGCCCAAGGATCACATCCTGGTGATGATTGATTTTCAGTCGCAGATGGCCTTTGCCACTCACTCCATCGACGCCGTCGCGCTGCGAAACAATGCGGCACTCGTCGCGCAGGCGGCTGCCGGATTCGAGGTGTCGACGATTCTCACGACCGTTGCAGCGAAGAGCTTCTCCGGGCCGATGTTCAGTGAAGTGACCGAGCCGTTTCCCCAACAGGCGCTGCTCGATCGCACCTCGATGAACACGTGGGAGGACGAGGCCGTCATCAAGCGGGTGAACGAGATCGGCAAACAGCGCATCGTGCTCGCGGGTCTTTGGACCAGCGTCTGCATCGTCGGTCCGGCGCTGTCCGCGCTCGATCAGGGCTACGAAGTATTCGTGCTCTGCGATGCGTGCGGCGACGTCTCCGCCGAAGCACACGATCGCGCCATCGACCGCATGGTGCAGGCGGGTGCTCAACCGATGAGCTCGCTCCAGTATCTGCTCGAGCTGCAGCGGGATTGGGCGCGAGCGGCGACCTACGATCTGACCACAGGTATCGCAAGGCGCTTTGGCGGTGCTTACGGCGTCGGCATCGCCTACGCCAAGAGCATGTTCGGCGCATCCGAAGGTCATTGATCCTGAGCCAGTGCGGAAGGAACAACCCGCGTGAGCTGGAACCGAAGGCAATTGATCGCAGGCGGCGCAGCGCTGGCATCGTCCACGCTCTGGAGCGCTGCGCCGCGCGCACAACGTATACCGGAAGCGTCTGCCGTGACAGCCGAACTCATCCTCATCAATGGTCGCTTCTCGACTCTCGATCGTGCCAATCCCAACGCCGAGGCGGTAGCTATCTCGAATGGGAAGTTTGTCGCTGTCGGCTCCGAACGTGACGTGCGAGCGCTCGCGGGACCTGACACCACGATCGTGGATCTGAAGCGCGGACGTGCAATCCCGGGTCTGATCGATAGTCACATCCACATCATTCGTGGCGGCCTGAACTACAACATGGAGCTGCGATGGGACGGCGTGCGCTCGCTGGCCGTGGCGCTCGGGATGCTGAAGGCGCAAGTGGATCGGACGCCGGCACCGCAGTGGGTGCGCGTCGTCGGCGGCTTCACCGAACATCAGTTCGCGGAGAAACGCTTGCCGACGCTCGAGGAGCTCAACGCGATCGCGCCCGACACGCCGGTATTCATTCTGCATCTGTACGATCGCGCGTTGCTGAATGCAGCGGCACTGCGTGTCGTCGGTTTTACGAAGAGTTCGCCGAATCCGCCAGGCGGCGAGATCGCGCGCGACAAGCAGGGCAATCCCACCGGACTGCTGCTTGCGCAACCGAATGCGAGCATTCTCTATTCGACACTAGCAAAGGGTCCGAAACTGCCGCCGGAATACCAGAAGAATTCCACGCGTCATTTCATGCGCGAGGTGAATCGCCTGGGCGTCACCGCAGTTATCGATGCCGGTGGCGGCTTTCAGAACTATCCCGAGGATTACCGGATCATCGAGGAACTGCATGCCGCGGGGGAGCTGACGGTGCGGATCGCCTACAACCTGTTCACGCAGAAGCCCAAGGAAGAACTGGCGGATTTCAGGAGCTGGGCGGGCAAGGTAAAGCCGGGGCAGGGCGACGATTTCTATCGGCACAATGGCGCCGGGGAAATGCTCGTCTACAGTGCAGCTGACTTCGAGCACTTCCGAGTCGCGAGGCCTGAGATGCCACCGAACATGGAGAGCGATCTCGAGCCCGTGGTGCACCTGCTCGCTTCGAATCGATGGCCGTGGCGGATGCACGCAACGTATGACGAAACGATCTCACGCGCGCTCGATGTGTTCGAGAGGGTGAATAAGGACGTTCCGTTCGCGGGTCTGCACTGGATGTTCGATCACTGCGAGACGATCTCTGATCGGAATATCGATCGCATCGCTGCTCTCGGCGGCGGCATTGCAGTTCAGCATCGCATGGCGTTCCAGGGCGAGTACTTCGTGGAGCGTCATGGTGCGCGCGCGGCGGAGCGCACCCCGCCAGTTCGGCGCATGCTCGAGTCGGGCGTTGCAGTGGGTGGGGGCACCGATGCCACCCGCGTGGCGTCGTACAACCCGTGGATATCGCTCTCATGGCTCGTCACGGGCAAGACCGTCGGCGGTCTCACGTTGTATCCGGCAGCGAACCGACTGGATCGTGAGCAGGCGCTGCGGATGTGGACCGAGTCCAATGCCTGGTTCTCCACCGAGTCTGGCAAGAAAGGGCAGATCAAGGTGGGGCAGCTCGCGGATCTGGCGGTGTTGTCGGATGACTATTTCAGCGTTGCCGAAGACGAGATTCAGAACATCACGTCCGTTCTGACGCTGGTGGGCGGTCGTGTTGTCCATGCGGACCGCGACTTTGGTGATCTCGCGCCGTCATTACCGCCGCCGATGCCCGACTGGTCGCCGGTCCGCCGCTTCGGCGGCTATCAGTCGCGCGAGAGCGGCGGGGCGCAGCCTGCGTTGGCTGCCTCGTGTGGCTTCGATCACTCCTGCACGGTCCATGGTCGAGCGCAGCTGCGAAAGACCCCGGTTGCAGCCTCCGATCCCGACGCGTTCTGGGGCTCCCTGGGCTGTTCATGCTGGGCGTTCTGAGAGCGCACCAGTTCACTATTGAGATCACTACTACAGAGAAGAGTAACGACGCGTCTGGCTCTTGCTCCTCAGCTGATCGAAATCAGTTTCACCGCCGTGGTGTGAGCGGGTCACGCTGAAGGCCTTCTCTGCGGGCATCTCTCGCCTGCAAGATCGTTGCCATCGAATCCGGTGGGTCGTATTCGCGAGTGTGCGGCCGGTGCAAGCACTGACGTGCTTTACGGCCCGGCACTGTAACACCAGCGAAAATCCGGCCGGAGAGCCCGGGTGCTGGCGACCGCGGTAGGTCTACCGCACAGCCCTCTGGTGCAATTTCCTCATTTGTACGCGCGTCCTCGCACTTGCCCGTGCGAGGACGATTTTGCAGGATGCCGGGGACGTGCTCCGCGGAGGTTCGTTTTCACCGTGGCACCCCATTCATATACAGCATTCATCCGACCCAGATAGATCAGGATCGATGCCGAACCCACGCACATCGAGCGCATCCAGCCTTCTATCGAGAGTGACCTGGCTGGGAGGGGTGATGTGGATGCTGCCGCTTGCATTCGCATTCGCAGCGGAACGCACGTTGCTGGAACTCGAGCACACGCGATGGACGATCGCGGATGGAGCGCCTGGCCAGATCGGAGTCATCGCACAGACTGCGGACGGCTATCTGTGGGTCGCCTCCGGAGCTTCTCTGTACAAGTTCGACGGTGTGCGTTTCGCGCGCTACGCGTATCCAGCCGACCATGTACCTGCCACTGTCACGGCACTCCTGGGTGATGCATCGGGCCAGCTATGGGTCGGCTTCGGGTCAGGGGACACTGCAGTTGTTGGTCCGCGAGGGCTGCGACGCTTCGGCACGGCAGACGGAATGCGCGGTGGTCTCGTGTATGACATCGCGCGCGACAGCGCCGGTCGAATCTGGGTGGCGACCGTCGAAGGAATCGCACGCTGGGATGGCAGTGGCTGGCAGCCCGGGGCGTTGTTCGGTTTCACCGCTTCTACCGTCCACGCCATATTCGTCGCGCGTGATGACACTGTCTGGGCCAGTGCCGAGGGCAAGGTCTTTCGTCTGTCACCCGGGTCAGATCGCTTTCAGGAAATCGAGGTCGACACAGGTTGGACCGCAGGGTTTGCGCAGTCCGCGGATGGCACGTTGTGGATTGCCGAACGCGGCAATGGTTCGGTGCGTCCCATCGTCGCACCGGACGGTGAATTGATCGAGCCGCAGAGCAATGGCCGGATGCGCGCGACCGCGCTCCTGTTCGATCGTAGTGGCGCACTCTGGTTCAGCACACCAGGGGAGGGTGTCCATCGCATCGCGCGGCCTGTCATGGGCGCAGGTGTGGCGTACGAAGTATCGCGATGAGGCGCTTCGGAACCTCGTATTGTCGGACACGCACAGCCCGCCGCACTTTCGTGTAAATGGCCCGATGCGCAACATGGACGAGTGGTATGCGGCGTTCGACGTGAAGCCGACGAACAAGCTGTATCTCGCGCCCGAGGAGCGGGTGCGGATCTGGTAACAACCCTTGCGGCGTTAGCAGGGTTTCCCTTCAGACTCGTATGGCGCGGCCCTCGCTTGGC
>JAFAEQ010000011.1 GCA_023423935.1 Pseudomonadota bacterium
CACCAGTTTTATCTCGCACCTGGACGCGTGCGAAAACAAGTTATGCCTAGAAACAATGAAATTGGCACGTTGAGCGAGGACGATCATCGCAAGAAGCAGGCGTTGGATCGTTCCAACGCAGCAAAGATCATCCGCAAGTTTTATAGTCGATTGAAGCCTTATGGGTTTAAGAGACGGTCAACAAATTTCTCGCGAGAACGCGAACATCTCATCCAATTTATTCACATTCATAAATTCTCAGGCGGCCGATTCTTTCGCATGCACGTGTGTATTCGGGTGCTGAACGAATCCAAACACTTCGTATCATTGAGCGGTATCGACAGCGATGATGATCGTCACTTTCGGCAAAGCTTAGAGTTTCAAGAGGATGATGAGTCACTGGAACGTTGCGCCAATGAGATGCTGCGCTACGTCGTCGAAGTCGCTGAGCCGTGGTTTGAGAGCCAAAGTTACGACGTCTTGCTGTCTGAAAGCAGTCCGCTCTATCCAGATCAACGACAGGCATTAGCAGCTTCACTAAAGGGCGATATAGATGAACGCAATGTGGCCCATTCGCGATCTCTTTTTTAGGCATAACAATCCGTTTAAAACCGACCCGCGCAAAATCGCGCGCGCGGTTTAACGGCGGCGTTGGGCATCAAGAGCACAATGACAGAACAGCAATTCATGCGCTTGTGCGATATGTGCGGCTCCTCCTTTCAGTTCGGGCCACATCGCTATGACGGCAGCCATCTCGCTCGGTACGACATGACCGTGTGTAGCACCTGCTGGAAGTCAAACTGGGACGGATGGGCTCCGCATCTGGAAGGGAAGATCCTTGCGCATCTGAATGCGCGCGGGTTGTCGGTCCCCGAGAGAAACAAGGCCGGTCTACTTCCGCGTGAGTAGAAGCAATATGAGCGAAGCCCAAGAATCCGAGAAGTCTCGCGACCCTTCGCTTCCGGAGGCCTATTGGCTGTATGGCTTCGCTGCGAACGTTGGCATTTCAATCTTGGTAGCAGGCATCTGGGGCAATCGGCCACCGCTTGGCGCAATGACGGCGTGGGCTGCATACAACGTCTTTAGCCTTTGGCTAATCTGGGTTACATCCGGCCAGTACAGTGGCCGGCCGTTATGGCGAGGTGTTGCACGTGCAGCAGTTCTCGTTGGCGGCGCAATGGTTGCACTGGTTGTGCTTAGAATTCTCGGTCAGTTGGCCGAGCGCGCCCAGCATCTGGAGCCCGGCAAAAGCATTATGGGCCAACTCTTTGGGTAGCAAGGTCTTGCCCAACAAATTGCTGCACGCGACGTGCGAGACACACGCGCGTGAGCAATGGCGTTATCCGGAGAAATCATGAGAAGAACTGCGATTGGCCTATTTGGCTTCTTGGTGGCGTTCTCCGCATTGTCAAGCGCCTGGCTCGACGATGAGTCAGTGCTTAAGGATGTGCTCGCAACTCGCGAGAGCATTCATCAGGGCGTGCTTGCTTTGGAGCAGGAGCCTTTGCACAAGAACGCAGATAGTGTCCGCGGGCTCTTGATGGCCCACTACAAGTCCGTCGACTATCTGATTTGTGGAGATGTATTAGGGCCTTTGAGTAGAACGAAGACGCTTGAGCCAGTGATGTTTCAGATAATCATCGCCTCTGGAGATTGGGTTGAGGCGAATCCAGATCGGGGGGGCGATATTGATGCATACACTCTGGCCGGACTGGAAAGCGGCGTGCGCACATATAGGAATCTTTTGAAAGCGAAGCCGAGAGCGAAGCACAAGCTCATGGATGAGCTGCTGTCGCTATATGAAAGCGGTGAATTGAACCAATGGAATCTTGCGCATCCATGCAGACCCAAATGAAGCGCCGGATAACAAGCGCTTGCATGCGACGCTCGCAAAGCCTCGCGCGCCGGAAGCTCGGCGTTAGCCATCATGAGAACAGCACAAGTGGTTGCGCTTACTATTGTTGCGCTTGGTTGCAAGGGCAAGACGACTGTGCCGATCGCTGAGCCTCATGCTCGTGATCAACAGGGAAGAAGCGAAGAGATTGCGTATGTTGATGTGCGTCCGGAAAGCATTGTGAAGCGCTTTCCGTCAGAGCCAGATCCAGCCACTAACGCTGAAGACCCGGTGAGCTGTAGGAAAGCTGCTGGAGAGTGGTCAGATTCCTACCAACTCGGTGTGCTGATCCTTCGAGAACCACAAGAAGGTGCCCGACGCGCCGGAAAAATGTGCTGGTCCGCCAGGCAACTAACCAACGATGGAGCCGACGCGGTGAATCATCCCGGCGAAGGCCGGGATCTCTGCGCGGGGTTCCCCTTGGTCACAGGACCTGGACCCCGGCTTTCGCCGGGGTGACCCATCCGAGCCTTCGCCGGGGTGACATCAATACTGAATCGGCTGTTACAGGTCACCAGCTCCACTACGGGAGGCGCGCCGGTGCCGGACTTGGACTGTCGACAACGATGAGCCGCGCGGTGCCATGATGAAAACGAAAGGCGCATACGACGACCAAAGCAGCACTCTCGAATCAGTCGTTACAGTCCACTAGTGCCGCCTAAGCAAGAACGACTTCTGCCTGCGCGCCGCTGAAGCAGGTCCTCGAAATGACATGCGAGTGATAGGGCGGATGTGCGCTGTGGGCACTCGCCATCTCTCCGCTGAGAGGCATCATCGGTTCTCTGCGATCGAACACGACTGCGTAGCCTCTTTTATGAGCACGCACCAAGAGCCTGGTCTCGTTAAAGGAGCGACGTACGAACAGTGATCTGTTGCGCGCGGTGCCCGCTCTTGCTGGCGCCTACAGCCCACAGCCTACAGCCCACAGCCTCGGTCCTAGGGCCTAGCAGCGTCACGACGCACATTCGATGCTATTCACGTAAGCGTCGATGATCGTTGCGATCTTGCTCTTCATGGCATCCGGTATGTCGTGGCCGGTATCGGGGAATTCCGTCAACGTCACCTCGAAACCTTTCGCGCTCGCTGCTTTGGCGAGACGACGAGCCGTTTCGACTGGGACTATCGTGTCGTCGATTCCGTGCATGGCGTGGATGGGGATTCGTCGCGCGGGACGATCGGGGACAAGCTGACGATCGATCGTCGCCAGCAGGGGAATGGCCAGTTCGACGATGTCGGGGTGACGCAAGCCCAATAGATAAACGAGATCGCCGCCTTGCGATGCGCCCACCGCGACTGGTCGCCCGCACACAGGAAACCGGCGCGACACTTCTCTCGCCAGCGCCGCCATGCGCTCCGATTCGGCGCGTTGGACCGCGCGTTGCTGAGACTCATCCATGTCGTAGTAGTACGGCTCCACAGGATAGAAAGAAAACCCCGTGCGCCGGACCTGCGTTCCTCGGACGAGCACGAGCCGCACAGGAGTCTTTATGCGGCTTAGTACTTCGCGAAACTCTGTCGGCGTCGCACCGCTCCAATGAAGGCCGATCACCAACGGCAGAGACGCGGCTTCACTGCTACTGTTCGCGACGACGGTTTCATAGCAATACCCACCGTAGGCGCCGGCCTGAGCGCCTGGCAATGAGGCGGTGCAAGGTTCGCCGGGCACGCCTCCCTGCACGGAAGATTCGGCCGCAGCATTCGTGATCCAGCTCGTCACCAGCAACAACGCGATGAAGCACACACGTGGCATGACAAATCTCCGTGAAGTCAGGCCAGCTCGGCAGCCTGTATCGAACGATTACGGATTCATTCTGACGAAGGTGCAGCTTCCGCGACAGGGAGTCATGTTGAAAGAAGCTGCGAAGCGAGCAACCGCCTTCCTGCGCCTGCTTTGCACGCAGCAATTCGCCTCAAAGTTGCGCTGACGATCTCAGTTCGGACATCGTCACCGTCTCCAAGTGAGAGGCATTGTTTGCGCGCGGTGCGCGCGCTCTTGCTACAGCCTACAGCCTACAGCCTACAGCCTAGAACCTAGAACCTAGCGCCTCCGCTCGCGGTGTCCGTTGGCGCATATCCTCGCGATTCTTCCGATACTTCGTGTTCAAGGTATGTCGTAAGGAAAGAGCTCGCGCCTGACACGACTGCGCGCTCTGGCTCAAAGTGATTTGAACAGACCGGCGATGCCCTCTACGATCGCATCAGATGACTGACAATGAATCTGGTGCAGAACCTTCCGCGACGCGCGACTCCGCGCTCGCGCCCTTGCGACAAGTGGTTTTCCGCCGTGTCTGGATAGCCAGCACGCTGTCGAATCTGGGCGGCATGATCCAAACCGTCGGTGCCGCCTGGATGATGATCTCGCTCGCGGAGTCGGCGAGCATGGTCGCGCTCGTGCAGGCCTCGGTCTCGCTGCCGACGACCTTGCTGGCGCTCGTTGCGGGCGCGACGGCCGATAGCCTCGATCGTCGCAAAGTGCTGCTCGTTGCGCAGATCTTCATGCTGATCGTCTCGCTCGTGCTCATGACCTGCGCCTGGACCGGGCTGATCACGCCTTGGTTGCTCTTGCTGTTTACGTTCCTGATCGGATGTGGTCTCGCGTTCAATGCGCCCGCATGGCAGGCATCGGTGGGCGATATGGTGTCGCGAAGAGACTTACCGAGTGCGGTCGCTCTCAACAGCATGGGATTCAACATCGCGCGCAGCATCGGGCCTGCGGTCGGCGGCGCCATCGTCGCTGCGATCGGGGCCGCTGCGGCATTTGCGATCAATACGATCTGCTACATACCGCTGATTGCTGTGCTGGCGCGCTGGCGCCGGCCCGAGACGCCGAATGCGCTGCCGCGCGAGACGCTCGGTATCGCGATCGGGGCTGGGCTGCGCTATGTCGCGATGTCGCCGCGGATCCGTGTGGTGCTGGTGCGAGCATTGGTCTTCTGTGTCGGCGCCGGCGCGATCATGGCGTTGATGCCGCTGATTGCGAAGGAGCTGATCGGCGGCGGGCCTTTGACCTATGGGCTCTTGCTCGGTGCATTCGGCGCAGGCGCAGTGGCGGGCGCCATCAGCAATGCTCGAGTGCGAGCGAGACTCTCGACCGAGGTTATCGTGCGCTCATCCTGCGTGGCATTTGCAGTCGCAGCAGCGATTGCTGCGCTGAGCACCTCAATACTCGTGACCATGGCAATGCTGTTTATCAATGGAGCGGGATGGCTACTCACGCTGTCCACGTTCAATGTCGCGGTGCAGATGTCAGCTCCGCGCTGGGTCGTCGCGCGCGCGTTGTCGATCTATCAGATGTTCGCTTTCGGCGGCTTGGCGGCTGGAAGCTGGTTATGGGGTGCCATCGCAGAAAGCGAAAGCATCCCGACGGCGTTGCTCATCTCCGCCACCCTGCTCATCGCCTGTGCTTTGCTCGGCCGCTGGCTGCCGCTTGCGCAATCAGGGGATCTCAATCTCGAACCGCTGCGCTCCTGGCAAGAGCCGAGCACTGCTGTCCCCATCGTCGCGCGCTCGGGCCCGATCGTCGTGACGATCGAATATCTGATTCGAGAAGAAGATGTCGCCGAGTTTCTTGCCGCGATGAGCGAGCGCCGCAGAATCCGCCGCCGCGACGGCGCACGCAACTGGCGTTTGCTCCGCGATCTATCCGATCCGCGCGTGTGGACCGAGCGCTACGAAACACCCACCTGGCTCGACTACATCCGCCACAACAGCCGCATGACGCAGCACGATGCAATCGTGCCGCAACGTCTGCGTGAGCTTCATTGCGGTGCCGAGCCGCCACGCGTGCGTCGCCTGATCGAACGTGAGACCACAGCGGTCGAGAGTGCAGGGCGGAGGCGGGGCGGAGAGGTTTATTGATTCGCCGGCATCGCTAGCTGACCTGAAGCTACCGAGGCAAGGTTTCCGCTGACGCCCGCCGCGGCATAGACGCCAGCTGGTCTTCGATACTGGCGAACTCCACGCAACAGGATGACTGTACTCAATGAGCGATGATGACCTTGATGTCGGATCTCCTTGGCTGGATAACGTCGCGTCTCTCGAGGAGAGAAAGAAACGCGTATCGCAGGAAGCAGTCGCCCTTCTGGAAAGCCTGCCAGGGGATGCAAAACGAGGGCTCGTCAGCGGCGTCGCGATCGCCGTGCTTCGAAGCAACGGCGAGTATGAAATGCGTTTGCGCGGAAGCTGTTCTGAAGGAGTCAACAGTATCCAAGTGACAGGAATGCTCGCCGCTCTGCAGAAGATGGCGCTCGATCTGGAAGATTAATATCGTGCAAGTGGGCGGCTGCTCGGAATAACAGCTCACGAGAAAATAAACCAGATGCCAAATTTCTGATTGTGAGTTAGGCATTGTCCGCATTCTCTGCGAGAACTCACGCGCGCTCCAGACAAAATGTGAGTGAGTTGGATGTGGGCGACAGATGCACCGTGGCACGCTGCTCACGGTTCGCACAGCTCGCAATCATCCGCCATGAAGTACGCATCTAGCTTTCTGACGCGCACGCGCAGGATCAGTCTCTTAGTAACGTTCGTGCTCTCGTTGACGATGGGAGTCCTTCCGGTCCCGGTGCAAGCGGAGGAGCTTAGCTTCTGGTTTGCGTGCTCCAGCGGTAAAGCCAAGGCAGAGGGGCGCACCATCGATCTGCGGTCGTACCTGGATGTCAGCACGGTGGGTATGCACACGGACGATATCGAAGATCTCTATTGCATCACTCCATTGAAATGCGTCGCTCTGGGTCATTGCAAAGCATCGTCACCGGAGCAGCAGGCGGCCGCCGACCAGCTCAAACAGGAAATCGCCGCGGAAGAGTTGCGCTTGGAGCGCGAAAGACAGGCGATGGCTGCGCAGGCTGAGCGTGAGCGCGAGCTCGAGCGCCAGAGAGCGGAGGAGGAGCGTAGACGAACAGAAGCCGCCGAACGTGCGGAGAGGGCTCGCCTGGAAAAACTGGTCGCCGCAGACGCGGAGCGCTTGCGATTGTCCGAAGCGGAGGCGAAGCGTCTCGTAGACGCGCGCGAGCAGGCGCGCAAGAAAATGCCGGCGAAGGCACAAGAACACTGCACGATCGATTATGCCGCATACACGCAGACCCTCGATTTCACGCCGATCGTGCCGCTGCAAGCCAAGGCCCAGAAGGACTACGCCGCAGTGGATCGCAGCAAACTGTGTAACGGTCATCCGGGCACGCTCGATCCGCTGCAGTGTGACCAACCGGCCGATTTCTTCGGCGCCAAGTTCGGCTCCTGCAAGGCAGTCATGCGGTGCCCTGCGCGCCAGGAAAACAAGCCCTGTAATCGCGCCAGCGCCCAATGATGGAAATCGTCACATGAGACTGACTAAGCGAGTCCTCTTGCCGATCCTGTTCTGTCCGCTCGGATCGTTGCTGATGCCGTCTGCGAGTGCCGCGCGTGGCGCGGAGCAAGGAGTGTGGAAGCAGTTTGCTGCTGCCGCCGATGCACGATCGAGCACGTCGGGTGCGATCAGTCTGCATCTCGAATGGGAGATCCCGAAGAAGCGCATCCTGATGCTGGCCCGTCTCGACGACGAACAAGCTGTGCTGTACCGCATCGACTCCACGACAGGGCTCAAGCCGGTCGATGACGGCAAGCGCGTGAAGTGCCACGTCAAGAGCGATCAGTTGTTCTGCGTCGGCGTCGGCGAGAGTGCCCCTTCTCTCGTGGCGACCGGTGCTGATCTATGGTCGGCGGTGGAGGCACATGCCGCCGGGCAAATCCAGAAGATGAATGCGTACACCCAGGAAGCGATGCTGTCTCAGGTGCGGGATCACGCGCCGCCGCCCTTCTTCGATCTGACTCAGCAGCTCCATCCCTTCGAATGGGGTGGGGAATACGAAACCGTGGAGAACGCTCAGGCTTTCCTCGAAGCGGTCACGGCGTCTACGCGCTACTTCCGCAGCGAATGGCCGCAGGTGCCGTGGCTGGGCTCAAATGGGAGCGCATGGGTGAATCAGAGCGATGTGCTGAAATTCAGAACAATGAAGCGCTGCTCGACGCTGGCAACTTCTGAGCGCACTGCTGTACATCACAACATCGACTTCGCAATGCCGAGCCCCGTGACGCGCGAAGCCAGGTACCTCTGGCAGCAGCCTATCGACTGGCAGAGCGTCGAAGGCTTTGAGCTCGATTCGGAGGGTGTCTTCATGCACGGCAGCTACGCTGGACGGTTTGAAGGCCAGGGTCTTACGTACCTGACTGGGTGGAATCCAAGGGGCATCACGATCAACGCCTCCAAGTTCGACCCGTCCAAGTACAGCGTGGCACTCTGGAACTTGCACCTGTTGCTGCCCGATGAAGGAGGGCTGCGCGAGCGAGTGACATTCGCGGTGACTTATCTGAACCTCGTGTGCGGCAAGGGTTAGGGCCTTCGTCCTCTGGCATACGGAAGGAGGGTGCGGAGCTGGCTGAATTCATGGTTCGAGCGAGGGCCGGAATTCAACGCAGATAAGATTACGTACGCCGTTACGACTTGAGGTAATGAGCGGTGGAGCACCGGGGATGCTGTCTCATGGGAGATGTATCACCGGCTCTATCCCCTGGGAGGGACTGTCGAAGTGGCAGGCGCCCCAGACGGTAGAAATAAGGAGAGCATCCTGCCCAGATGCCGAGCCAGAGCGCTTCTACCGGCAGCGTACCGTTGACTGGATGGACTTCCGGCTCGATCACGATTCACAGCGCCTAGTGCGCACGGCGAAGGACGATCCGCTTTCGCCCATGGTCGCTCGCCGTGCTGCTTTCGGAGATCTCGATCGGAAACGCCGCTTCGAGCGTTCGCAACCAGTTGTCGACGTCGTGCTCGAAGACCGTGCCCGTGATGCGCAGTTGCTCGAGGGAGGGATCGGCGATCTCGATGTCGAGTGCCGAATACCGACGAATGTCGTTCACGATCGACGAGAGCGGTTCGTCGACATAGTGAAGCGTGCCGCTGCGCCAGCTGCCGACGACATCTGCATCCACGGTGCTACGCGCGATCGCCGTGCCGACATTCTCGATGGTCAACTGATGACCGGCGGTGAGCCGGGCGGCTACGTTCGTTCCTGTTTCGGCCTCTGGCGTGCCGACATCGACGATCCCTTCCGCCACTGCGATGACGACCTCGTCGGATGTGCGTCGTACGTTGAACGCAGTACCGATAGCGGTAAACGTCATCGTGCCTGCATGAACTTTGAATGGGCGCGTCGGATCCTTCGCAACCGTGAAGTACACCTCGCCTGATTCCAGGCGCACGCTACGCGAGTGCTCGGTGAAGTCCGCAGCAATCTTTGAAAGGCCACTGACTGTGACGACCGATCCATCCGCGAGGCGCACGGTCCTGCGCTCGCCGGCGGTGGTGGACACGACGATGGTTGAAGGGTCGGACTGATTCTTGATCCTGGGGATAGGGCTCACACCGATCGCCACAATCGCGACCGCTGCTGTCATTGCGAATAGGCTCACGAATGTCCGACGCCGCCGATGCGATTCATTGTCAGCACGCGTGGCAGGTGCGGTGTCTTGCGATGCCGACTGTGTCTGTGTACGCCAGGAAGAGACAAGCTGCTCGCCGTCGTACGTATCGCTCGAGACTTCCTGCGCGCTGGGCCAGATCGATGGGTCGACTTCATCGACGGCGCACCAGAGCGACTCGATCTCGTCGTAAGCCATACGATGTCGCTCGTCTGCCGCGAACCAGCGTTGCCATTCGCCGATACGCTTCGGCGTAGGGTCCGCGGTTTGCAGCTCGACGAACCACTCGGCGGCCTGCTGATAGATCGGGTCCTGTTCCAACCGTTCCTGTAGCGACTTATCCATGTGATTGCTCCTTGCGATGAGTGCCGCGTTTCGCACCTTCGTTCTCGCCCTTGAGGTTGCGAGCCGCATCCAATCCTGCGCGGCAATAGGTAAGCGCGCGCACGACATACTTGCGCACCATGCGCTCGGAAACACCCATCTGCGCCGCGATATCCGGGAACTGCACGCCGTAGATCCGCTGCATCAGAAATGCCTGGCGGCATTTCGGCGGCAATTCCTTGATGAGCTCACTGAGAAGAGAGATGTCCTGCGCGCCGAGCAGGACTCGTTCGGGCGTGGGCGTTTCGCGCAAATCATCGAAAAGGCCGGCGCGCTGCGCATCGCGCTCGCGCTGCCGGCTGCGCAGACGATCGACAGCGAGATTCGCGGCGGTTTTGAACAGGAAGGCGCGCAAGAAACTCACCGCACCCGGCTGGTCGAGGCTCAGCAAGCGTACATAAGCCTCCTGCGCCACCTCTTTGGCTTCCTGCTGCGAGCGCAGCCGTGCCACCAAAAAGCGTATCAGCGCTTCGTTGTGCTCATGAAAGAGTCGCTGGATGAGCTCGGCGTGTGTCTCGCCGGGTTGTGGCACATCGCCAGCTTTGATTGGATCGGGCTCGGACATTGCTTCTCGGGGTCAGCGGTGCGCGGTTTGGGCGCTTCCGAACCTTATGACGTTTGACGAAGCGGATTTTGAACCGCCAGTCGCAAACAAATTTATCTGTTATTGCCGGTTCAAAAACGCCGCCTGCAAGCGTCTTAAGCCGCACTGTCGCCCGGGAGCGATAAAAACAAAACAGTGGGGAGCCAAATGAGCCGCCGAATGAACTTCGTATCTTTGCCACGCCGCCGCGCAACCGGCCGAGCCGCCTTCACCTGTGCCGCCGCAGTCTCTGCAGTACTCGCCGGTGCTGTCATGCCCGCGTTGAGTGCCGAGGCGCAGACGTTAGAGACCTCGCGCCGCGTCCAGTTCGACATCGCCGCCCAACCGCTCGTCACAGCACTGCAGCGCTACTCGGAGCAGGCCAAAGTTCAGGTCACCGCACCCAGCGAGCTCGTGCGTCAGATTCAAGTGCCCGCACTCCAAGGTGAGTACGACGTCGTACAAGCCCTGCACAGGATACTCGACGGCGCCGGCCTCTCCTTCGAGTTCATCAATGAAGGTGCGGTCGCGATCCGCATGCGATCCGACGACTCACGTTCTCCCAGCATGCAGACGATCAGTGCGACGTGGGAAAACGTTGAAGAGAACGCGAGAGCATCCAGTCTGAAGGTGGCGCAGGCGACGGACACGAGCAATGTGGAGCAGGCGGAGAGAGCGGACACGACGTCGCGCATTCAGCTCGAGGAAGTCATCGTCACGGGTAGTCATATTCGTGGCGCGCAGAATCTGTCGTCGCCGGTGATCAGCTTCGATCGGGAGTATATCGAGCGGACTGGGTATTCAACGACGCAGCAGTTTATTCAGAGTCTCAGCCAGAGTTTCAACAATATTTCTGATTCCACCTTCACGACTGCCAATGGCGGACCAACTTTTTATACGTACGAGGGATCCGGAATCAACTTGCGTGGTCTCGGTGGCGACGCAACTCTGGTTCTCATCAATGGAAGGCGGGTAGCTGCCGCTGGAAGGGGTGAGTTCACAGACATCTCGCTTATTCCTCTAAGCGCGGTCGAGCGCGTCGAGGTACTCACCGAAGGTGCTTCAGCGATCTACGGATCGGATGCGGTCGGAGGTGTCGTGAACCTAATCCTCAGAAGAGACTTCGAAGGTGCAGAAGCGCGCGTCCGCTACGGTACAGTCACTCACGGTAGTCACGACGAAGTGCAGGCGGGTCAGCTTCTGGGGCACTCGTGGGATTCGGGACACGCAATGTTGAGCTACGAATACTATCGACGTTCTGACCTGGACAGTTCCGAAAGAGACTTCTTCGAACCAGGGGAGTATCGATCACTGAAGCTCATTCCCGAGCAAAATCGCCACGGTGCTTTCGCCGTGGCATCGCAGCGCCTCTCCGATAATGCAGAAGTGTCAGGCGAGGCGTTCTACAGTCAACGCAAGAGTCGATCAGCGTACGACCCAGGATTGCCGCTGGATCTCCTTAGCGATGTTCGACAGTACGGAGGCTCGGTCTCACTCAACGTTGATTTAACGTCAGCCTGGCAGATCAGATTGTCCGGCCTACTGAACGAGAACGCGTCTGTCCAACGCTATCTGAATGAAGGAGCACCGCTCTTCGCTTATGACAATGAGTCCCGTTTGTGGTCTGCCGACGTGGCGCTTGACGGATCTGTCACAAGCATGCCCGGAGGGGATATGCGATTGGCGGTCGGCAGCCAATTCCGCTCAGAGCAGTTCATTGAAGCGTACGAGGTGTACCCGTGGCGCTTCAAGCGAGACATCGCCGCTGCGTACGCAGAGTTGTTGGTTCCGCTAGTGGGCTCACGCAATCGCCGTGCCGGCGTAGAGCGACTTGATCTGAGTATGGCCGGCCGCTTCGAGGACTACAGTGATTTCGGCTCCACGTTCAACCCCAAGCTTGGTCTTTCATGGGAGCCATTCCCTGGGCTCAATGTGCGCGGAACATGGGGGACTTCGTTCAAGGCGCCGCTGCCAAGTCAGATGAACCCGTCGGATCTATGGGTCTACGTCTATCACGACTACTTCGCCAACGATGTTGGCGCGTCCACCGTAATGACTGTTGGCGGAAGCGGTTTGAATCTCGGGCCAGAAGAGTCGGAGAACTGGACGGCGGGTATTGACTTAGTCCTTGAGCGACTGCCTGGTTTGAATCTGTCACTCACGTACTTCGATATCGATTACACGGACCGTGTCAGATCGCCAGTTCCCGGAGGCTATGTCATTTTCGATGTGATGTTGGATCCGGTGTATACGCCGATCGTGACGCAGAATCCCGATACCTCGCATGTGGCCGCGTTACTGTCTCAGCCGTTGTTGTCCTGTTATCACCCGGGCTACGTTCCTTGCTCAGACATTCCTCCAGCGGATCAGATTGATGCGATCGTTGACACGCGTCTGAGCAACCTGGCATCCGTCAGCCAGAGCGGCATGGATATCTCCGCAAGCTATCGGTGGTCCGATGGATTCGGTAGCTGGATGGTCGAGCTAAGCGGCACAAAGCTATTCGATGTCACAGAGCAACTCGTCCATGGCGGGCCGACATTCTCACAACTGAATGATGTCTGGCGACCTGTGGACCTTCGGCTCCGAAGTAGTGTCGCTGTCAATCGTGGCCCCATGAGCCTCAGTGTCTCCGCGAACTATACGGACAAGTATCCCGATAAGCGCAGCGCGAGCAGCGCTGGTCCGAATCAGCGGGCTACGGTTGCGTCATGGACGACTGCTGATGTCACTTTCGGCTACAAGTTTATGGACATGCTTAGAGGAAGCAGGGTCACTGCTGCTGAGCTCGTGCTGACTGCGGTCAATCTGTTCGACAAAGACCCGCCCTTCATCGGAAGTACATCAGGAATGTACTTCGACGGTGCTAATGCCAATCCGCTTGGACGCTTTGTTGGCGCACAAGTCGTCGTACGCTGGTAGTCGCCGATTGAGAACGTGCACGCTGGACATCACATCATGGGCGGCAATCGTCGGGGATCCTGTGCAAAGGGCGCCATACTTGTCAGCTTAGTAGCTTGGACGACGCTGCTGTCGGCCCAACCGTTGACGGATGCAGGCAGTAGAAGTTCTTTACAACGCCACTACGTCTGGAAGTTGGAAGACATTATCGAAGCCGAGGACTTCGGACAGAAGCTGCTCGACTTGGATCCTGTTGTCATCAATACGTCAGGACATCAGGCAATGTATGTCGTCTCGAAGTCGCTGCTTGGTTTGAACGAAAGATGGTTTGATATAGGCATAGCGGATCTGAGTACAGGAGAACACCGGACCGTATTTTCTTCACAAAGCGTCGAACAGATTGCGGCCATCCCGGAGAGTGATGACTGGAGTGTATTGATGGACGCGGGTGAGGGCGTGCAGCTGTATCGACTGGATCTTCTCGGACGCATCACACCCTTGGTGGTGAATGAGAATGCAGCCATGTTCTCCAACTATCCGGTCAACGGTGCCGTTGGCGTTCGACGCGGAGACGCATCTGCTCGACTGTTTGGGGTTCGGAGCCACGGATGGTCTCCGGACGGAAAGTTCCTTTGGTACAGCATCGTCTCGGCAGACCGCCCAAGACGCGGGCACCGTGAGCCATTCTCGTGGCGGGGAAACACCGAGTGGGGGCCACATCTTGGGCAATATGCGCCTACGAGAATCGAGTTGCGAGTCAGGGACGGGGCTGGTCGCGATCATCTGCTCGAAACAGCGGACAGTTACGTGGGGAATCCGTTTCATAGGGACTTCCTAACATGGCTTCCTGCAAGCTCGATGCTTGAAGTGAGTACTGTGGAGTATCAGCCGTCATGTGAGGACGCCTGTGTAGTCACTCGCCACTACGACGCGGAGTCTGGAAGCCGAGCGGCCACCGCCGATAGCGCACTGTCGTCAGTTTCGTCGAGCGGTGCCCGGCTAGGTCCCTCCGGTGGCGTTGTCAATATAAGCGCGGGTGAAATGGTGGAGCGTCTAGAAGATGGCTCACGACAGAGTTTCGGGCGGGCTCACTTTGAACTCGACCGTACGTGGAGCAACGTCAGAAAAGGGATCGCGGTTGCAGCGGTTCGTTACGTGCAGGGTCGCGATCGACACAGCATTGTCACTCTCCGAAAAGACGGCTCAGTTTTTCACTTGAAAGAGAGTGACTCCATCGATGGGTGTGATGTCAGCCGATCATTGGATGTCGCAGTCTGCGTTCGTCAGAGCGTGACCAAGCCGCCAGAGCTGATAGTCATTTCAATCCCTGCAGGAAAGATCCGAACCCTGGTGCCGGCGAGTAAACGCTATACGAGGATCGCCCCGCTGCGAGTAGAGCCATTCGAGCAGCAGGACCCGGACGGATCGCTGACAACCGGTTACGTGTATTACCCGAGAAGTTACCGAGCCGGTACTCGATATCCTGCAATTTTCGTCACGCACACGCGGAACGCAGCCAATAGATTCGTGTACCAGCCGTTGCAGTGGGAGTTCCCGGTGCAGGTTTGGGCAGAGCTTGGTTATGTCGTTGTCACATTGAACGAACCATGGAGCGAGTTACGACAAGGCGCTCGCATTCAATGGGTGACTGGTGAAGGCAATCTTACGCCCGCGCAGATACGCAAGTTGATCTGGGGCGCCGTGGTGTCCAGTTTCGAGTCAGCTGTAGACAGCCTGGCGCGGCGCGGGCTCATCGATCCGGACCGCGTTGGCATTGCGGGCTACAGCATGGGGGCGCAAGCGGCCAATTTGCTCATGACACAGTCGAACGCCTTTCGCGTTGCTTCGGCTGGCGATGGCGGCTACCCGGAACGATCTGCGTACTTCAATTTCGCAGAGGGAGTCGGCTGGTATCGACGTATCTTTGAAGGTTCTCCTTATGACTCGGATCCCGAAGTAGTGCGCAACTATCGTCGCCTAGTACCTTCGCTGAGAGCCAAACTGGCATCCGGTCCAATCATGCAGCAAGTCGTGCTCAACGGACCGGAGCAGCGAGAGTTCTATCTTGCTTTGAAGGACGCTGGGGTGCCTACCGAGTACTTCGTGTTTCCTGCAGAAACACATCTCTTGCACAAGCCCCTCAATCGTGCGGTTGCGATGGAGCAGAACATCGATTGGTTCAATTTTTGGTTGCTGGACCAGGAAGACGCGGCGCAAGCAAAGAGCGAACGGTATGCGCACTGGCGGAACATGCGCCATCGTTGGAATCAGCTTCGCGTGCAGCGCGGCGTCTTGTCTCTGGACTCTAGTCAGAACCTTGAGGGTGTTGAGCGATAGGTCAGCGATGCTGCCACTGATGGTGCGTAACCAGGACACGCATCAGTTTTCCGCTGAAGGAGCTGCGAGCGTTGGGCTATTGCACTCACTGGGACATCCATCGCTTTCTGGGCGAAGGCGGAGTTAATCGCTGATCGGTTCACGTGGTGACAGTCATGCTTGATGCATGACCTACGCTCGCAAGTCACTCATCTCACTCCAGGACACGCCGTACTATCACGTGGTCGCGCGATGCGTTCGTCGGGCTTGGCTGTGGGGCTACGATGAGTACGCAGATCGAGATTACTCGCATCGAAAGGAGTGGGTGCTCGAAAGGCTGAGCGAGCTCGCGTCGATCTTTGCGATCGACGTGTGCGCCTATGCTGTGATGAGCAACCACTATCACCTGGTGCTGCACGTCGACGCAGACCGTGCTCGCAAGTGGACGCTGCGAAAAGTGGTGGACCGCTGGGGCGAGCTGTTTTCACTTCCGCCGCTGATTCAGCGATGGCAGAAGAACGGATCTTCAGAAGGCGAGAGAGCGATCGCGGAGCAGGTGATTCAGGCATGGCGTCGCCGGCTACACGATGTGAGCTGGCTCATGCGATGTCTGAATGAGCATCTGGCTCGACGCGCCAACGCGGAAGACAACTGCACTGGTCGTTTCTGGGAAGGAAGATTCAAATCACAAGCTTTGCTCGACGAAGCCGGCCTGCTCACCGCAATGGTGTACGTAGATCTGAACCCGATCCGGGCCGGCATTGCTGATACGCCTGAAGAGTCGGAGTTCACGTCGATCTATGATCGCATTCGGGCGATCAAGGCAGGCGGTCGAGCGAGCTCACGGAGGTCGAGAGTACCGCTTCTGCAGTTCAAGGACGCGGCAGGGAAGGGCGAGCCGTCAATTCCGTTTTCTATGCTCGACTACGCTGCGCTCGTCGATTGGACCGGTCGGGTGCGCAGAGATGACAAACGTGGCGCTATAGACAACTCGTTGCCACCCATCCTGAAGCGGCTGAACATCGACTCAGAAGCATGGCAAGCTGCGATGCAGCCACGTGGAAACGTATACGGCCGCGCGCTCGGCAAACTCGATCACCTTCGGCTGCATGCCAACACGCTTGGGCAGCAGTGGGTTAAGGGATTGCGGCAAGCGGAACGGATGTATCGCGCGAGTTAATCATCTCGCACTCGAGAAAGTGAGCAGCGGCTCCTCGATCTCTCTGCCGCTTCCGGATTTATCCTCCGCTTCTGATTCGCGATTGGTTATCCGGCGTCGACGATGGCGCGAGGACGACCCCTAACCGCCTTGTCGATTCGTCGAATTCGCCTCTGATGACGTGGCTCATGCTCGTCCTAGAAGGTGGATGTCCTCGAGGGGCCGGTGGGCCAACGATCTCGGCACCATCGAAGCGGGAAAACTCGCGGATCTCGTCATTCTGGATCGCAATCCACTTGTGGACATCCGCAACTCGAACTCTGTTCGCTTCGTCATGAAGAATGGGGTTCTGTACGATGGCGACTCATTGGATACCGTATGGCCGAAAGCGAAACGCGCACCACCATTCTATTGGTTGGAGCAAGAGCCACGGCGTGTGCACTAGGGACTAGGTGCCGGTGGCGATCGTAACTACCTCCCCTATTTTGCTAAGAGAGGTCAGCGCGCAGCGCTGGGTGAGTGGCCAGCATGCGCGTGCAGCGCGCGTGCAAACAGGAAATCAGGCCGTAACCTCCGCTTTCGTAAAGAGAGTCACAACGCGGACGCGCTACGCCGCGCCTCACCTTGCTCTGCCTCTTCGAACTCGCTCGAGTGATGCAGGAGCGAGATTTTTTGGAACGTGTGGTGTGCGTCAACAGGACCCATCAATTTCCCGCTGAAAGGCATGCGAGCGTTGGGTTGTGCAGCCGCGCTCCGCATCTTTGCCTAGGGCCCTATCTCTAACCCTCTATCGCGTGGAGAGGGATGTTCGCAAATGCCTCTCCCTCGTCGAGTCACGCTGCTCACAGTCGTCCTGCGTTTGCGGCATTCGTACATTCATGTACATCGCACGGCAGTCGCGGGAAACGGGCAGTACGCGTGGGGATCGCGTGGAAATAAAGAGCCAGTGCGGGTCATAGCGAACGCGCTGGGTCGCGATCGCTCACCTCGCCCCAATCACCACCTTATCCCCCTGAGTCCGATCGATCTTCACCGGCAGGATGTCTTCGACGCTGCGTAGCCAGGCGTCGATGTCGCGTTCGAAGACGGTGCCGCTGATGAGCAAGTCGCCGATGGCGGCATCCTCGATGATGACGGGGAGTTTCGCGTAGCGATTCACGTCGGCGACGACGTATTTCAACGGCTCGCCGAGGTATTCGAGGCGGCCGTCGCGCCAGGCGGAGACGGCTTCGACGGGCACGTCGCGAACTTTCACGACCGTCGGTTCGACGACGACTTGTTGGCCCGCATGCAGATGCTGACCGCGCGGCTCGATCGTGTCAGTCGACACGGGTGCGGCGGAGCCGGATGCTTGTTCGGCTCGATCGGCTGCGGACTCGAAGAGCACGGTGCCTTCGGAGACGGACATCAGTACGCGCTCGCCGATCTTGCGGACGTTGAATGCGGTGCCGACGGCAGTGAACGTGGCTTCGCCCGTCTTCACGATGAAGGGCCGCTGTTTATCCTTCGCGACTTCGAAGAACGCTTCGCCGCGATCGAGTGCGATGACGCGTTGGTCGCGGGAGAACTCGGTCCAGGCGAGTGATTCGGCGCCGAGCGACAGTGTCGAGCCGTCGGGCAGCTTCACGGTGCGATGCTCGCCGGCCTGCGTCGTGTAGACGGCCGAGTGAGCGGACGGCTGGACCAGATTAATAAGAGTGTCGCTGCGATAGAGGTACGTCGTGCCGATCGCGATGGCGACCGTCGCGGCGAGACCCGAAAGCCATTGCCATTTTGGCCGGCTCGGCTCGGATCCCGATTCGAGCGGCGGCGCTTCCTTGGCGGGCAGCTCGCCTAGGTCACTCCACAACGCCTGGATGCGATCGAATGCTTCGCGATGTGCAGGGTTGGCGGCGAGCCATTGATGCCAGTCCGCGATCTCGCGCGCACTCAAATCGTCGTTCTGCACGCGCACGAACCATCCGGCCGCGGCCGAAAGCAACGGCTCGTCTGTGATGACCTGATCCTTATTCGTGGCTGACATGCTTGCCTCCGTTCGCAGCATCCAATCCAATACGACAGTGCACGAGCGCTTGCGTGATGTAGCGGCGCACGGTGCGCTCCGTCGTGTCCAGATCTTTTGCAATCGCGGCGATGTCCATGCCGTGATAGCGATTCAATATGAGTGCCCGGCGAACGCGTACGGGCAATTGTTCGAGCAGGCGGTCGAGCGTCTCGAGCTCCTGAACGCTGCCGACGTTGCGCTCGGGTGTCGTGACGTCTGGCAAAGTATCGAAGAACTCGAGCGACACAGGGCGTTCGCGATAACCGCGCGTCCGCAAGCGGTCGATCGCAATGTTGGCGGCCGTCTTGAACAGAAACGCGCGCAGATAACTCACCGCGCCGGGCGAATCGAGCTTGAGCAGGCGCACGTAGGCCTCTTGCGCCACTTCCTTCGCTTCCTGGTATGAGCCAAGCCGCGCGGCGACGAAGCGCAGCAGTGAGTCGTTGTGCTCGCGGAATAGACGCTCGATCGACTGCGTCGGCTCAGTGCCGTCGGCAGGTTCATCGGTGACGTTATCGGGTCGATTGCTCATGGATGTGTTGCGCCTTGCTCCTTAAGACGAAGCAAGCGCCAAAAACGGACACCGCGCGACGAAATTCGTGAAAGCCGTGTCCACATTCGCGACATTGCTCGTCTCAAGGGGCACAAGCGTCTGCTGAGACGCATTCAAAAGAAGTGGGGAAGCAATGCCTGGTCATCGCCGCAGCCGTATCGCCGTCGCCATCACCGCCATCATCGCGAGCGTGCAGTTTGCCACTGCCGCGGAGCTCGCGGACACCGTTGCGCTGGACATCACCGCCCAATCCCTCGACCGCGCGCTTCTGCGCTTCTCTGAGCAAACGGGCATCCAGGTGTTGATGTCCACGGAAATCGTCGAAGGCAAAACCACCCGCGGCGTCCGCGGCCAACTCACCGCCGAACAAGCCCTCCAACAACTACTCGAAGGCTCGGGATTGCAGTTCCGACCCATCGACCGCCGCGCCGTGACGATCGCGGAGAAGGCGGGATCCGTTGGGGCTGACGCCAGCATTGTCTCCAATAACACCCGCGTTGCCTGGGTGCAGGAGGGGCAGGGCGTCTCTGGCAGCCAGGCCTCTAATGACGTGCAGCCTGCTCTTGTGGGCGCACAGCAAGAGACTGCTTCGGTTGGGAGGAAGCAAAGCCTGGAGGAGGTGGTTGTCACGGGTAGTCATATTCGCGGCGCGCAGAATCTGTCGTCGCCGGTGATCACGTTTGATCGTAACGACATCGAGGCCGGTGGGTTTACGACCACTCAGCAGCTCATTCAGAAGCTGCCGCAGAATCTCAACAACGTCTCAGACGCCACACAGGCGAATATGAATGGCGGGGTAGGCTACGCGGCGAATCCCAACGGGACGGCCGTCAACCTGCGCGGTCTTGGAGGCGACGCAACCCTTGTTCTGCTAAACGGCCGGCGGCTGGCAGCGGCGGGCAACGGTTCGTATGTCGATATCTCGCTTGTACCCATCAGTGCGATCGAGCGGGTTGAAGTTCTCACCGATGGCGCGTCGGCGATCTACGGGGCCGATGCGGTTGGCGGCGTAGTGAATCTTGTTCTGCGCGAGGATTTCGAAGGGCGCGAAACTCAGGTCCGCTATGGCTCGGTTACTGACGGCCGGCACAATGAACTGCAGGCGTCACAGACGATCGGCCACTCCTGGGGCTCGGGAAATGGCTTCCTGACCTACGACTTCCTCCACCGCACGAGACTCGAAAGTCGTGACCGATCTCAACTGTTTGCTCCTACGGTGATGCCGACCACCACGCTGCTTCCGGAGCAGAAGCGACAGGGCGCCTTGGCTGTACTCAATCAAAATGTCTCGGAAGGAATCGAGCTGTCCAGCTCTGTGTTCTTCGCTCAGCGCAATAGTGAGATGAGCAACACCTTCGACTATGGCATGCTCATGTTGCATGACAGCTTCGTCGATGCTCGGCAACTCGGTGCAACGTCGGGCTTGCGCGTCGATCTCACAAACGATTGGCAGGTGAGAGTGTCAGGCGTTTTTGACGAAACGCGGTCGCGCTACCAGCTGTTCGATGGGCTGACGGGTTCGCGCCTGGTGTCGATAAACAACGAGTTCAGCGTGTGGTCGGCCGATGTCGCGGCGGACGGGCCTCTCACGCGCGCGCCGGGTGGCGACATACGGCTTGCGCTCGGTGTGCATACCCGCAGCGAGGACTTCCGTCAGGATAATGGCCCCACATACCGAGCGCAGCTCGGCCGCGACAACAAGGCGGTGTACGCCGAAGTGCTCGTGCCCTGGTTTACGGGCCTGAATCGTCGCACTGGGTTGGAACACCTGGAGCTGACAATCGCAGCTCGCTATGAGGACTACAGTGATTTCGGTCGCTCGTTCAATCCGAAGATCGGTCTCGCTTGGTCACCTATGCGCGGACTTAACGTGCGAGGGACGTGGGGCACGTCCTTCAAGGCACCGCTGCTAAACCAGATGACCCATACCGATTCGGTATATGTGATGGACGGCATGATCCGGAATGAGTTCGGAACAACTCCGGTGCTTCACGTCTCCGGAAACGGAGTCAATCTCGGACCTGAAGAGTCGCGCAGCTGGACGGTGGGCTTCGATTTCACTCCGGAAATGTTGCCGCAGTTGTCGCTGTCAATCACGTACTTCGACATCGATTACGAAGAGCGGATAAGTGCGCCACTGCCGAATGACCTCGCCGGAATCTTGCTCGATCCAATGTACGCAAGCGTTGTTACGCGTGACCCCGATCGCGCTGCTATCGAGCGACTCATTTCAGGCGCGTTGAGCGTAAGCTGCTTCAGCTATGTCACATACGACTACTGTGATGCGACAGATATGGCCAATAGCGTCACCGCAATCGTTGATGGCAGGTTGCGAAATATCGCCGGTCTGCAAATGAATGGCTTCGATTTCTCCGCTGGTTATCGCTTTTCCATGGCAGGAGGCGATTGGGGAATCAAGGTTTCAGGCTCGAAGCTGCTCGAGAATCGGAAGCAACTCGTTCCTGGTGGACCCCAGCTTGACGAGTTGAACAACGTTTGGATGCCGGTGGACCTTCGCTTGCAAAGTGCGCTGTCATTCAGCCGCGGCGGTCTCAATGTTCTAGCCGCCATCAACTATACAGACGAGTACCAGGACTCCCGTGCTGAGTATGTAGGAACGCCACTGTGGCGATCGCACGTTTCCTCGTGGACGACCGTAGATGTGACTGTCAACTACGATCTTGCGTCCTTCTTGCCGAACCAATGGTCGGTGCAACCTAAGTTCACGCTCAGCGCACAGAATATCTTCGATCGCGATCCGCCCTACGTCGCAAACTACAACGGCTTCCGATATGACGGCGCCAATGCGAATGCGCTAGGCAGGTTCGTGAGTGCGCAGTTCGGCCTACGGTGGTAGCAGCTATAAGCGGTGGATCCAGCGCTTCCAGGCGACGCTAACTGAAAGCGGCCGGATCATCTGTGGTACCTAATCATACGGAGCCTCGGCATTAATGCTGCCTGCCTATTTCACTCGTTTATTTGCTGCAGCCTGCTTTCTGTTTGTCACTATGCACTGCGCAGTGGGGGGGGCTTTCTCGAGTCAAGGGAGAGGAACCCATCCCAAACCGCTGGAGTTTAGCGATGTTCTGAAATCGCGTGAGATTAGCTTGCCTTCTACAGCTCTTTCTCCCGACGGCGAGTTCGTTGCATACGTGACTAAGCCAATCGATCGGGTTGTCGCGGAGACGGGTCAGGACTTGTTCTCGCTGGCCTACACGGAAACGGGAGCACTTAGTGCCGCGAGGTTCACAACGCTGCTGATCACGAATACCCGAACCGGCGAGACGACATCGATCGGAGACGACTCGCACGCTGTATGGGCGCCAAGTTGGTCGTCAGATGGGGAATCGCTCGCGTTCTATTCAGATCGAGACGGCAGTTCGAAAGTCTGGATCTGGAATCGCCAGACTAGAGAGAGCCGGCCTGTATCACAGGTGCTTGTTCGAACAGGCTGGATTGGGTTCGGTGAACCGCCGCAATGGGCAGAGGATGATCGCAGTCTGATTGTGAAGACGATGCCAGAGGGAATGTCGACCAAGTTCGCGCGTGAGTACTACTCTGGCGCACCAAGCGCGGCACAGAAAGGCTCAGACATTGTTGAAGGTTCGACGGCCCGGTTATTCAGGAACGACTCTGGCGAGGCAAAGACTGAGACCAACAATGGCACAGATGCGAGTCGACAATGCCGACTCGAACGGCCGTCGCCTGTCCTGACCGCTGATGTGGCGAAAATCGAAGTAGGCAGCGGCGCGGTTGAGTACTTGCAACGAGGTGTCGACCTTCGAGCGGCTTATTCGGTTTCGCCGAGTGGTAAGCACGTTGCGATTCTGAACCTAGAAGGCGATTTCCCCGGTTCCGGTGATGATTGTTGGTCTATTCGAGTCATGGACGCGAACACCGGTCATGAAGGGCAAGTCGTCGCGGGGATAGTTGGATCGACGGATCCCCCGGCATTTCGTTGGCGGGGCGACAGTCGTGCGTTTGCATACTTCGAAGGACCGAGGCCGCGTGCGGATGGCAAGCCCCGGCCTGGTGTTGTCAATGTGCTCACCTTGGGTGGTTCACCCCGCGAAGTTATGGCGCCTGACTCTGTTCAGTTCGAAGAGGCTACATTCCGTTGGTTGCCCGGGAATCGTGGTCTTGCGATGACAGGGAACGGAAAGCTTTGGGTGGCTGGGAGGGATCTGAGAGCGCAAATCCTGTACGAATCGCAGACGCACGACATTGTTGGCATCATTTCAGGCCCCCACAGTGACTCGGCATGGACATCTCGCGATCAGGTCTATGTTGAGACTGCACAAAAGGACACGAGCGTTCGCGGCATCGCGCGCGTACGTGAGGGGAAGATCGATGTGGTACGTCACGGGGGGGGCGAGGGTTCGGGAGTACCTTGGTCGCGCGCAACGGTAGTCGAGTTGTTCTCAAGTTTGAAGATGCCGCCCAGCCGCCCGAGATCTGGACTGCGCAGCGAGACTTTACTGATGCAAGGCCTCTAACGCGGGTGAATGAGCACTTGCGCGCCTACACTTTTGGGAGCACTCAAACCGTTTCTTATGACTCAGCGCGCGACGCTGGCTTGCGTGGGCTGTTATTGCTCCCCTCAAACTACGTTGCAGGCAAGCGTTACCCGTTGCTTGTCTGGATCTATCCAGGCGACACGCCGTGGATACATGCGAGTCGTTTCGGAGGCCCTTTCGGTAGCACCTACGGCCTGCAGTTCAATCTCCAGCTATATGCCACTCGTGGGTACGCGGTTTTGTTTCCGGAAAGCCCCCAGCGTGTAGGCACGCCGATGCGAGATATGGCGGATGGTATTCATGCGGCGATCGACAGGGTCGTTGATCTTGGGATAGCAGATCCTGACCGAATCGGTGTATTTGGACAGAGCTATGGCGGCTACTCCACGCTTGCCATGCTTACTCAGTCAGAACGATTCAAAGCTGGTGTAGCCAGCGCGCCTCTCGCCCATCTAATTGGATGGGATTCAGAATACGCCGCGTACGGACAGGGGAAGCTCGGTGTCACGTTGTGGGAGGACCGTGATCGCTACATTGAGAATTCGCCGATTTTCTATTTCGACCGAATTCGGACGCCGTTACTCATAGTAGTCGGCGATCAAGATCTGACGGAGATGGTGAGTTCTGCAGACGCCGCTTTCGATGCTCTAGCGAGAAGGCTGGACAGGACGGTAGAGTACCGGCGCTATGCCGGCGAGAGTCACGTGCTGCTTTCGCCAAAGAATATGGAGGACCAGTTCCTGGCAACGCTACGGTGGTTCGACAGGTACGTTCGAGGGGCTACTGAGAATTGAGTCGCGAGCTAAGCCGCCTCCTCATTCGAAGTATCGTCCGCCGCTTCAAACGCTATGAAGAAGCGGCGTGACGGAAGTCATGGATGTCCGCAGACCACACACTCTGGACACCACTCTGAGCAAACCCTCGCGCATCAAGCGCCCGTCAGCGAAGGGCGAGGGCATCAGACTCAATGTGCCGCCGCCGGAGCCTCACCATCCGTGTGCCGGTCATTGCGCTGTTGGCGGCGACAATCCATCGCCAGGGCTGCATTCGTCGCGCCACTGAACACCAGATTGATTCCGAGCAGCAAACCGATTGCCCATAGCGCCGTCCCAGGCCAGCCGATGAGGAGCAGAGCAGCGACGAGCAGGCTGACGATGCCGCCGGCCAGAAACCATCCCCAGCCCTCCTTACCTCTTTGCCGTACGCCCAACACGACACGAGACACACCGTCAACGAGGAACAGCGCGGCGAGGATGAATGTGAGTGCCGCCAGGCCGCTAAATGGATAAAGCAGTGTGAGTATGCCGGCAGCCGCATAGAGGATTCCGCCCAGCAAATGCAGGGCGAATCCCTGCCAGCGCCGCACGCGGAAGGCGTGCACGAGCTGGAAGATCGCCGAAACGATCATCACCCAGCCGAACAAGGCAACACCGACGATCGACGCCCAGACGGGGATCGCCACTGCCAATGCCCCGGCGATCAGCTGAATGATGCCGAAAGCAAGCAGCCAGCCCCAGTGACGGCGAAAGATCAGCCAGTTTCGATCGGGAACTCCAAAGCTCTCGGCAGTCGTGGCCATGGCCGCTCTCCTCGAAATTGCCGCGATTACCTGGCGGAACGTTGCAGGTGTCGTCGGCACGTGACATGAGTCGATAGGTGAACGCGCGAGCGAACCTCCTGGTCCCCTGACGAAACAGAATGATCACTTCAGTTCGCTGTGCGCACAGCGAGCGCATCTTCGATCATGAGAACGCCGTCGCAACGTGAGTGATCGAGAGGCGCGATCGAAGCCGCAGTCCCCGCGGGCAACGCCGGACGAATCCGAAGCGGCGGATGACGGCAATGTGAGGCGGAGGTGCGGTGATGCCTCCTGGTGCCAGATGTCAGTTCTGCATGTTGATGTTCTGACCCTTGAGCAGGGGGAAGCTCACGAGCTTGCGGTCGTCGAGATCTGCGTGGTGCATGTCGATGCCGGTGACCTGACTGTTCTCATAGGTCGTGTAGTAGTACACGCCCTTATCGGTGTTGCAGCACGAGGAGTAGATGGTGATCTCGAACTTGTCACCGACCTTCACGCATCCGCGTTGCTGAGCGACGGATCCCAGGATGTGGAAGAACTGGCTGATCGATTCGCTCTCTGAATCCCCGGACACCGAGTTGACCTTCGTGAATGCGGCTTTCACGAAACGGGACGCGGACGACAGATCCCCTGGAAGTCCCATGGCTCCCATTCCCCGGCTGTAAGTGTCCAGCTTCACGTCTGGGAAGGCGTGGTTCTTCGGAGGCTCAATCGACAGACTCATGAAATCGTTCAGACGGAAGAACTGGATGTCGAAGGTAGGATTGTTGGTCAAGACACCGATCGGATTGTCGTAGACATTCAGTCCCTCCTTCACCGACTCCACGGTGATGGATGCGTTTCTGTCGGAGATGATCCAGTGCAGAGGGGACGGCGGAAACTTTTCGCTGAACGCGATGTTCACCAGGTTCAGGTGCGCGAGGGCTTGCCTGGCCTCATCCACCGTTGCGCATCGGCCGAGTATCCACGGGATGAACTCGAACGATGCGATGTTCGTCTTGCCGGAAGCCTCGGGCTTGTAGTCGCAGTTCTCCGGAAAATTCAGGCCTGCCATGCTGAGGCCACGTTCATTGGTGGCGTCGTAGTAGAGCGGGTAGCCGTCTGCGATCGTCGCCATGCCGATGATGGCGTAGTGACTCTCCAATGCAGGCACTTTCCGCAGCTCGAAAACGTAGTTCCTCGGCGTGATGCACACTGATTCGTTGTAAGAGTATTCGAGATCGAGATTGCGACCGAAGTAATGATCCTTGGTTGTGTAATTGGCTGCGGTGCACATCAGGCAGTCTCCGGCTTCCAGCAATCGCGGTTTGCAATTCTTTTCGAGACTAGGCCTCGACTATGGGAGTCGCAAGAAGGTCATCGACGACTCCTCGCCAGCATTCTCCGGTGTACTCGTCGTGGGGAAAGTCATTGCTCTTCAGCGCAGCGGCGGTAAGAATTCGCGCTCCCCGCGAGATGAATCGAATGGAATGGCCGCAATATCCGAAACTGCAAAGCAAGCCGCTAAGAGACTGAAGCAACAACGTGGCGAAGAGAACGGGCGTGCGTATGCGCTGAAGCTGCGTGATGAGCACAAGCCCAACGATCCTGCGTATCAGTACTGGAACTTCGTCGCAACGTTGATCGCCGACGCGCCGAAGCAGGCGCCTGAAATGCGCGTCGCGATTCTCGAAGCGCAGATCGAAGGGATGCGTGCGGCCCTCGGCATCGGGCGCTACCAGGACGATGTGCAATGTCCTTACCAGGTCGGAACACCGGAGCAGGAAGCGTGGGTGGCGGGCCTGCAGGAAGTGCTGCATGGAGGGGCGGTGTGAGCGCTGACGCGATGGGCAGTAGAGAACTGCCAGGACATGGATCGACCTCCCGACATATTCGCTGTGGCAGTAACAAGTAGCCATCTGATGCAGTGATGGGCTGAGGACGTTGCTCGCGACTGATGGTGTGCGAGGCGGTCTCACTCTGGCAGTCTCCCTCAATACCGATCGCTGCCTTTAAGTCTCGGAAAGAATGAAAAGGACTGGGAATTGACCTACGATTCCACTGTAAGGCGCAAAAACAGCGGGAGAAGAAAAGATGCAGAAGTGGGAGTATCACGTCCTCGTTCGTCGCGTTGTGCGTGGTGGGTTCGAATGGCAAGACAAAGAGTATGGGGATAGAAGCAGCCAAGAAGTTTTGAATGAATTGGGCCAGCAAGGATGGGAGCTGACGACGACGACATCATGGAAATGGGGCGGTGACGCTTCGGATGTGTCGGTGCACTATATTTTCAAGCGCCCGTGTTGACTCGTTCGTCGGAGATAAACGCGAGGACATCCACCCTCTGGCCGCTTGATGAAGTCGGCATTCTCACTGCATGGCCTAAGGAAGCTCTGATTTATCGACTTCCCTGACCTTCGCAAGTCTGCAACTGGTTGAAATGCTTCGGTGAGCGAAGCAACTATGGCCGCGAGTGGCGAATCGATCAGAGGTTACCTGAGTGACCTCAGCCCGGTGAGAGCCGGTGTCGCTGTACACCCGAGGACTCGGCGTTCGCGTCGATCTGAGAACGAATTCGTCGCATCAAGCGAGTGCCGGGTGAAGAGGAGGCGGATGCGATTGCGTCCTCAGTTGCATTCAATCGTTCTCGAATGAGGGGAGCGGGCAGCGCGCATCCCATACTCGTTCAAGGAGTATGTGCAGCTCGTCGACCGGAGCGGCAGTGCGATTCGCAACGATAAGCGAGGCACATCGATGCCCATCTCCCGCCGATCCTTGCGCGAGTGAATATCGATCGATCCACCGATCGTTTGCTGATAGCGCTGATCCCTGGCGAACCGCCGGCACCGCACGTGGAACTCCTCCGAGCAACGCCTGGACGCCGAACACGCCAGCTTGCGTACGCGCCGGCCCTACGATGCCGGCGTGATGAGGACAAAGCCAACGACCCCCGCGTATCAATACGGGAACCTCATCGCGGATTGATGCATCAACATCGATTGAGATCCAGCTCTCACTCGAACTGCTGGACTTATAACGCAACCTATGTAGACTTATCGGCATGCCGCGCATACGCCGATCTTCCGCCCAGACCCTGAATCTCCTGCGAGCCCTGATGGATTCGCCGCGGAAATGGCATCACGGCTATGAGTTGTCGAAGGCGACCGAGCTGATGTCCGGCACGCTGTATCCGATTCTGATGCGATTGTCGGAGCGTGGATTCCTCGAGGATAAATGGTTGCCTCCCGAGGAGGCTGGTCGTCCGCCGCGTCATGCGTACCGGCTGACGAGTAAAGGTGTTGCACACGCCAAAGAGCAGTTTGCGCTCTGTGAAGAAGCCGAGGTGGCTCCGCAAGGCTCGTTGAGCCGCGCATGAAGGCTCTGATCGACTTCTGCATGCGCCTGAGCCAATCGCTGCACGGTGCAGACGCGCAGCCATGGTTCAGCGCGATGGCTGCCGAGCTCGCTTACGTACCCGAGCGCGATCGGTTTCGCTGGGCGCTCGGATGCTTATCGGTGGCAATCGCAAGGAGATTCAGCATGTCGCGGGTCGCAAAGCCTCTCACGCCTTGGGTTCTGTTCCTGGAAATGATGCTGTGTTTCGTACCGCTCACGTACGCATGGCTCGATGCAACCTTCGGTGCCTCTGGTGTCGTGTACCTGAACTCTGAAGTGATCGATCGATACTTCCTCGATACGTCGCTGAATCGCGGCGTACTTGCCATGATGATTGCAGGCGCCTGTATCGGGATGATCGGCCCCATCGGGCTTGCGCTTGCAGTGCGAGCGCTATTCTCGGGAGTCGGGCTGACTCATCGCGTGGTCGGGATCGTCATGATCTCCGCGATCGCGATCTTCGGTCTTGCATCAGTCGTGCTGCGCTTCATCGCAGGGGAAGGTGCCTACGCCGCCACGCCCGACTTCCTGATTCTCATCGTCGTGTTGCCGATCGTCGGTATCGCGCACCTGATGTGGATGGCGCGTGGGGCGCCGGGGAATCTTGTTGCCGCTAGTGCCTGATGGAAGAGGCAGTAGCGGCTGCGTGGCGCGGCCGCTACTCCTTCAAGAACAATTGCGCGATCTCACGCGCAGTCTGATACGGCTCGGGATCGTTGCGATTCGTGAGCAGCACCACGGTGAAATGCTGCTCGGGATAGCGAATGATCACGTTGCGAAAGCCGATCGTTTCGCCGGAGTGCCATAGGGTTCGCCCGCCGATCTTCTCATCGGTGACTCGCCAGCCCATTGCGTAGTTCACCTTCGGATCGTCCGTCTCGGTCGCGGCGGTGAACGCCAGATCGCGGGATTGCGCGCTCAGAAGCCGATCGTCGTACAGCGCTGCGTCCCATTTCGCGAGATCCTCGATCGAGGAGTAGATGCCGCCGTCGCCCAGCACGGCACTCGTCTGACTTTGATCGGTGCGGGTCCAGGTGCCACGTTCTTCGCTGTAGCCGTAGGCGCGATTGTTCACCGTCGAGAGGCCTTGCTGGTACGCGATCGTGTCGTGCATGCCGAGCGGTGTGAAGATGCGTTCCTTCAGAAAGCTTGCGAAGTCCTTGCCCGAAGCTTTGCCCACGATCAGCGCGAGCAGCGCATAGCCGCTGTTGCTGTAGCGATAGCCTTTGCCCGGTGAAAAGTACGTTTCGTTCTGAGTCTCGAGAATCTTCAGAACGTCGGCATCGTGAAGCTGGGCCGTCATGGCAGCTGGAATGACGTCTTCGTAGTCGATGAGCCCGGACATGTGCGAGAGCACGTGCCTGATCGTCATGGCTTCCGCGACTTCGGGAAGCGTCGGAAACCATTTGCGCAGCGAATCGTCGAGGTCGAGTTTGCCGTCTTGCGTCAGCAGCAGAATGCTCGCGGCGGTGAACTGCTTGGTGACGGAAGCCAGGCGATAGTTCGTGGTGGGCGTCGCGGCGATGCGATCTTCGAGATTGGCGTAACCATAAGAGCGGCGGATGAGCGGCTTGCCGTCGCGAATCACCAGCAACGAGGCGCCGGGCACGTTGCCTTCGTAGCGGCTCATCAGGCGATCGACGTGTTCCTGCATGGAGGTCTCTGCGTACGAATGTTGGTGCATGACGAAGAACGCAAGAAGAGCGGTGATGAGAAGCCGCGAGCCTGAATGTCGTCGCCTGCGCCGGTTCCGGACCTTCGCCGTTCCGCGCGACAAGGGAGCGCGAACAGAAATACCGTTGTCGCGCTCATCCAGAGAATTGCCCAACTTACCGGCAATTGCCCACGCGAGTGAACGCCAGATCCTCGTAGTCGTAGCTGAAGTCGGCATTGGGATCCACCTTGGTCATGCTCAGCGTCTTGGTCGAAGCGGAAGGCGAATCGAACTGCAGCCAGGCTTCGGCGTCGACGTCGTCCTGATTCCAGTCGACGAGCACGCGATCACCGACTTGCATCAGTCGGCCATTCAATTGCGGGGATTTCTCCGCTACGAACGACACCGAGTCCTGCTGTGTGCAGATCGAAACGTCTCCGAACCAGGGATCGCGATAAATGCCGAACCACTGCTTGAACTCGGCGGGCGTCGCGGCGACACGCGATGAGGTGTCAGGCGCCTTGCGGTGATCCGGTGCCTGCTCACGTTCGCGCACGAGCTCATCCGCGTACCAGGCGATCGGCTGAAGTTTCTCGGGTGCGGTGATGAGCTTGGCGAGTGCCGTGTTGAGCACGGTACGCGCGTCGGAGCCTTCGCCATTGATCATGAAGACGAAGCCCGCCCGCAGGTCCGGAAACAGGTTCACCGCCGAGTACATGCCCGCCAGTGTTCCGGTGTGCGCGATGCGCCAGGTGCCCTCGACATCGGAGAGTCGCCAGCCGTAGCCATAGCTGTTGATGTGGCTGCCATCCCATGCGCGCTGACGCTTCGAGAGCGGCATCGGCGTATGTGCGCTCCAGATCGTTTCGCGCTGCTCGTTCGACAACCAGGTCTTGCCGTCGCGGTCCGTCATCTCCGGACTCAGCCACAGCTGCATCCACGTGAGCATGTCGTTCAGGCCGCACCGAATGCCGCCCGCGGCGGCCGCCGTATCGATTGGGATCACGGTGTCATCGGCGCGAATGAGCACGTTGCGATCGTTCTGCCGCATGTGCGGTTGTGCCACGTTGCCGACGGAGTCGCGATTCCATTCGCCGACCTGGCATCGAGTCATGCCGAGCGGCTCAAAGACTTCGCGACGCATCAGCTCCTCGTAGCTGGCGCCGCCCGCAGCCGCGGCCACCTCGCCGGCGACGACATACATCAGGTTGTCGTACGCATATCGCGAACGGAAGCTCTGCTGAGGCTTGAGGAACGCAAGGCCGGCAAGGATGTCGGCGCGCGTGAAATGGTTGGGCTCGGGCCAGAACATCAGATCGCCCGCACCTTCGCGCAGGCCGGTGTTGTGGATGAGTAGATCGCGCACCTGGATCTGCTGTGTGACCCAGGGATCGTACATCTTGAAGTTCGGCAGATAGCGCGTGACGGGATCGTCCCAGTGCAGCTTGCCCGCATCGACGAGACGCCCGAGCAGTGCCGTGGTCATCGCCTTGCTGTTCGATGCGATCTTGAACAGCGTGTCGTTGTCGATCTTTGCAGGCGACCCCGCGAGCACATCGCCCGCTGACCGCGTGTAAACGATCTTGCCGTCCACGATCACGCCGAGTGCCATGCCCGGCAGCTGATAACGCGCCATGACCTCATCGAAAGCGCGGTCGAGCGATGCGGACGGCGAGGTCCTCGCTGGCGAGGCATCTCCGGAACTCGATGAGCACGCGCTGAGTGCAGCGAGCAGGCCAGAGCAGAGGAGCGCGCGGACGGCAGGGTTGGATTTCATGTTCGAATCGGCGAAGACCGAAGGTGATTCATCTTTGAACGTGGAGCAGAAAAAGAAAAGCGGCCCGTGGGGAGCGGGCCGCAAGCTCAGGGGAGAACGTGGTCTTCTCGTTGTCAGAAATCGAGTTTCAGGGTCAGCAGTGCATATCGCGGTGATTGATAGCCGGTGCCGACGCCGTAATCCGGATTACCGTTGGGCACCGAGCCCAGGAAATCATCCACCTCGATCACGCGCTGTTCATTGAGCAGGTTGAAGACGGCGAGCCTGATGCTCAGATCCGCCGCGGAGAACGAGTGCTTGTAGGTCACATTGGCGCCGACATCGAAGGTCCACGGGGTGGTGCCGCCGGAACCGCGCGGACGCAGTTCGTACTCGCCGGTGTTCTCATTGAAGATGTAGAAGCTCCAGAAGCACGCGTCCTCATCCACCGGGTTACATTCGCCCATTGCGTTGATGGGGCGTCCGGACTGGGCAGTGATCGTGCCGCCGACCTGCCAATGCTCGTTGAGCGCGTAGGCGCCACGCAGTTTGAGCTGATGGCGATGATCGTTGGGCAGATAGCCGTAGGAACCGTAGTTCACCCAGGGGTTGTCGAATGCCTCGGTGCGGCCGGCATCGGCGAAGTCGGTATCCGAGTTGACCGGACCCTCCGCGTTGCCCTTCGTCCATGACAATGTGTAGACGGCGTTGAACGACCAGATGTTGTCCCAGGCACGATCGATCATCAGCTCGATCGCTTTGTAGTCGCGCTTCGGTACGGAATAACCGGTCTCGCCGATGTAGTCGCCATCGGCATCGTACAGAGCCCAGCCCGCGTTGCGAGTGTCGATGGTGACATACGCGTCGCTCTCGCCATCGCAGTTCGTATCGGTGTAGATCGTGACCGGCTTGCCTGGATTCCCCATCACGTAGCCGGCGCCCTGGGGCTCGCCGCCGCAGAGGATGCCGGTCGAAGTGATCTCCATGTCGTCGATCGCATCGTGCAGACGCCGATAGACGCCGCGCACGCCCCACGACCATTGTTCGGTGATCATCGATTGAAAGCCCAGGATCAGCTCATCCTGATAGACGGGGTCCATGTCTCGATCGACTTCGCCGCGCAGATCGCCGACGGTGCCGTCACCCTGCGAGTCGTCGACCGGGCCGATCTGTGCGCCCAGGATAGGTCGATAGCGCGTATTGCCGTTGTATTCGAACGCCTCGAGGCCGCCGAACTCGTAGAAATAGCGTCGATCGAGGAAGCCGCCGGCCTGTTTGATGTTGATGACGTTCGCGACAGGCAGGAAGTAGCGGCCGGCGTTGCCGAACAGCTTGCTGCTGCTGTCGCCCTTGATGTCCCAGGAGAATCCGAAGCGCGGCGCCACCATGTCGTCCATCTTGATGTAGCTGTCGCCATCAGAGTTCTTGTTGTCGAAAGCCTCCACGCGAATGCCGGCATTCAGGAGCAGGTTCGGCATCACCGACCAGTTGTCTTCGAGGTAGTAAGCGGAGTTGATGGTCTCGAACTCTCCATCGACCTCGTTCTGGCGCGTGCGCACATAGAACGTGCCGATCCCGACGTTCACGCCATTGACGACGCCCGTGCCCGTGCGATTGATCTCGTACAGCAGACGTTCGGGTCCCGGATAGTACTGGGTATGTTCCGAGGTGTTGGTTTCATGATCCAGCCCGAAGCGCAGCTGATGGTCGGCGAGCGACCACTCGAAATCGAGTCGCGCAGCTTCGCGAGTGTCATCGCGCGAGGTGATGTTGGAGGAGCTGGTGCAACCGATATCGCCGCCACCGCCTGGCCGCAGATCGCGGACGCGTGAGCACTCGAGATCGTTCTGGCTGTAGCGGGTGAACTCGCGATCGTTTTCGCCATAGAGCGCTTTGGCAGAGAACGTGTCGGTGATGTACGCGGTGTAAGTCGCAGACCAGTTCAGACCCCCGTTGTTGGTGAAGCGCGTCTGTTCGAAGCCGCCTTTCGTGCCTTCGGGGTAGGAGAATCCGAATGCATCGCGCACTTCCTCGTTCTTGTCGGAAAACGCGAGCAGCTCGAGCAGATTCCTGTCGTTGATCTGCCAGTCGATCTTCGCGCCCCAGAAGCCGTTGTCTTCTTTCCCCTCGTAGAAGGTGTTGCCGGAATCGCTGGTGTACTCGGGCTGGACGTCGCGCGCTTCGTAGAGTGCGAAGAAGAACAGTTTGTCCTTCACGATCGGGCCCGATGCGTACACGGTGGCGCTGGTGCTGTCGTACTGATCGTAGCTGCCGACGATCCGCGGCGAGCCATCGGGGTTGAAGCGATCCGCTTTGCTGCTCTGGAGCGAGTGGGGTTCCCACGCCACTTCGGTGCCGTACTGGAATTCGTTCGTGCCCGAGCGCGTCACCGCGTTAATGACGCCGCCCGTCGTGCGGCCGAACTCGACGGAGTAGCCGCCGGTCTTGATCTGGAATTCCTTATAGAAGGCATACGGCACCGACGAGGATCCCACGCGATTGTAGAAATCGGTGACGTTGAGGCCGTTGATATAGATCGTGTTCTCGGCGATCGAAGAGCCGCCGAACGAGATGCCGCAATTGCCACCTGCGCACAGACCCGCATCGCCCTTCGCGAGGCCCGGCGCCAGCAACGCAACAGCCTGAATGTCACGATCCACGGGCAAGCGTTCGAGCTCGGCCCGTGAGATGTTCGTGGCGGACTCCGTCGACTTCACATCGATGGCTTGCACGACCTTCGTGCCGACGACGAACACTTCTTCGACATTGCCGACGTTGACGGTCACATCCGCGGTCGTCGCAGCGCCAAGCGCGACAGTGACATCCGCGAGCTTGCCGAGCGAGCTGCCGTTACGCGTGGCCTCGACCACGTATCGCCCGACGGGCAGGAAGGGAAAGCGGTAGGAGCCGTCCGGTTCCGCTCGCACGGTGCGCGTGAAGCCCGTTTCAGGATTGCGTACCGTGATTTCGAGACCGTCGATCGAGCTCTTGTCGTTCGCGATGATCTTGCCGACCAGCGATCCGTCGCCGCTTGCCGCATGCGTGAGCTGCAGCGGCGCCGTTGCCGCTACCGCCGCCGCCAGCGCTATCCTGAGCGCTGCCTTGAGCGAAACGTTCTTTCTCATACACCCTCCCGGCCAGTGTTATCGATTTGGTGAAGGATCAGTTCGAGGGCTTCGATGGCACTCCCGCGTTCGCGCCCTTCTGTATCTGGGATGGCAACGGCAGCAGCGTCGCCTTGAAGTCGTAATCCCAGCGATCGAAGTAGAGGTTGCCGCCGCGCCATTCGACTTCGCCGCGTTGCAGATCCACCGTCTCGGAACGGAAGTGCTGCTTGGGAGGAATGAACGGCTGGCTGTAGTCGTCGTTGAAGGCGATGCGGTACGCATCGAAAGAGCCGAGATAGAAAGAGTCGAGCGCTTCGTTGCCGGAGCTCAGCCGGCCGAAGGTCACATCCATGGGGACCCAGCCGTACGGCGCGAGGTACAGCCAGCCCCAGTCGTGCATGTTGTTGTATTCGCTGTCCGAGAAGATCCAGCCGGATTGCCATCGGGCCGGAATGCCGTTCAGACGCAGGAGCGTCATCAGCAAGAGTGTCTGCTGTCCGCAATCCGCGTGACCGGCGCGCAAGGCATAGTCACTGATGTTGCTGATCGTCGAGTACTCGAGCGCGCCGGCCCAGGGAATGCGATCGACCGCGGCGAACAGCTTCTGCGCGATGCGGTACGGATTCTTCTCATCGCCGACGACCTCGCGCGAAAACTTGCGTAAGTCGTCCGTGAACACGATGTGCGGCGGACGTTCGCCCATGTACGGTGCAAGCGCGGTGGATGGCGTTGCCGGTGCGACCTTGTTCGGGTCGATCTGATAGTGCTGACCGTAGATCGTGAGTTGATACGTGACCGAAAAGCTCGTCGGTTTGCCGGCCTGCGCCGTGTCTTCGAGATACACGGTGCGCTGCATGGCCGACTCGGGCGCGAGCTGATGCTTGCGCGGGGAGCTTTCCAGGAACTCGATATCTTCCTGCTGGCCGGGAATCGAGCGTGGATACGGAATCCAGGCGCGGACCGTCTCGCCTGCGGGCACGGCATCGGCATCCACCGTGATTGACTGCGTGACGCGGACACGTCGCGGTGCCACCGACGAACTTCCCGTGAGCTTTGCCTGCTCCAGCACTTCGCGATGATGAGCGTGCGCGTGTTCGAGCGGACTGTCGTTGGAGGCGGGCGGAGTCGCTCGGCGCGCGCGTGCCTCGTCGCTCAGGCGGAACAGATTCGAGGGCGAGCGTTTGAAGTAGCGCTTCTCACCGTCGATCACTCGCGCTTCCAGAAGTCCCGCTGCGTCCCATCTCGCGAACTCCGCGTCCGTGAGATCCGGGATCTGTTTGCGAACGGCAGCCTTCGCATCGATTTCGGTCAACGCGAAATCGAGCAGAATGCGCCGCATACGTTCGCGCTCGAAGGCGTAGACGGCAGTTTGTTCGCTCGAGAGCGCGGAGTTCTGCAGAGCTCGATCGATGGCGGCGTTGGCTTCGCGAAACCGTCCGGCATCGACGAGGCGAACGATGGAGCTCGCGTCGATGCTCGCTGATGGAGCAGTTGCGTTGTCGGCAGGCACTGCGACCGGGCTGTTCATCGCCGCGACGACGGTCGCGATCGCGAGCACGCAGAGTGAAAAACCGCGGAATCGTTTATGAGAAAGACGCGCCATGATCGCCTGCTTAAGAGTGGCGTCCCGTTTGCATGCAAGGGGCGGTCGAGCGATCACTTGAAGGTGTCCACGTCGGCGAAGCGGGCTCAGGCGCGGTGTTGTGATGATGTATCACGACGTCGAATGACTGGTCAATAATTTATTCTTGGTGCGGAGTGCATAAGAAGCGAATATTCTGTTGGGCATGAGAACCCTGCGCTCCGCTGGCTGTTGCGTGTCGCGATGATCGAAACGGTTTGGCCGTATCTCGCCGTCATGCCACTTGCCGCAGGTCTGTTTCCCACGCTGGAAAAGCGATTCCAGTGGCGCGTCTTTGCCGTGCTGCCTCCGATCGTCTGGACTTATTTATTCGTGACTGCTCTTGCGGTCGGTGGCTTGTGGACTTCAACCCCTGAAATTCAAAGCGCGCAGCGAGCGCTGACTTCGCAGTTGCTGCCGGCGCTCCTGTTCCTGCTGATGGTCACCTGCGACGTGCGCGCGATTCTTGCGGTCGGGCCGCGCGTGCTTGCGGTCTTTGCGTGTGCGATGGGCAGCATCCTGATCGCAATCGTCATCTCGTACCTGATCTTTCGCGCCTGGCTTCCCGAAGAAGGCTGGAAAATGCTCGCCGCGCTGAGCGCGACGTGGACCGGCGGTTCGGCGAATCTCGTCGCGGTGAAACAGGTGATCGGACTTTCGGATAGCGCACTACCTTCGGTGCTGCTGGCCGATGCGCTGTGCTACTCGGTGTGGGTGCTGGTGTTGTTCTCGACCAGTGCGTTTGCGCCGGTGTTCAATCGCTGGAGTGGCGCGGACAAAGCGAACCGGCAGTATCCGCAGCTCTCCGCAGTTGCGAGCACAGGGCCTGCGGATGCCGGCAGCATTCTGTTGTGGCTGGGACTTGCCATGCTCGTCGGACTTGGCGCCGCTCATCTTGCCAAGTTCGTGCCGACGTCCACGATGCTCACCCCAACCTCCTGGACCGTGTTGTTCGCGACGCTCGCAGGGTTGATCCTGGCGCGCACGCCGCTGGCCAGAATTCCGGGGACGGCAGCGACAGGATCTGCGCTGCTCGCATTGCTCGTTGCGGTGCTCGCATCGCAGAGCAACTTTCATGGCCTGGCTTCTGCGCCGCTGTTCATCCTGGTCGGCGTGACCACGCTCTTGCTGCACATTGCGATCCTCGCCGCGCTCGCGCGTCTGTTTCGATTCGATCTGTTTCTTTGCGCCATCTCATCGCTCGCGCAGATCGGCGGTGTGGCGTCGGCGCCGGTGCTCGCTGCAACCTATTCGCCGGTTCTGGTGCCGATCGCCATTCTCCTGGCGATGCTCGGTTTGATTCTCGGCACGGGTATGGGGCTCATCATGGCCAGTGTTTTGTCGTCCCTCGCGCCGGCAGGTGCACTATGAGAGCCGCGAAAGCAGTGTTGCTGTCGCTGATTGCACTCGCGGGATGTGCAAGCGCGCCGAGTAACGACGCTCTCAATCTGCCCGCACCGCTCGGTGTCATCGGTGTCCAGGCAGAACATCTGACGCCTGACCACTGGATACGTCGCGCTCCCAAAGCCGGAGCAACCGTGCTCACGGCATCGCAGATCACGGCTCAGAACGCGCGCCTGCAGAACATCGACGGCTCCGTGCGCGATCTCGAACAAATCCCGGCGTCATTGTCCGCAGCGGAGGTCCGAAAATGGATCGAGGATTTGTCCGCACGCCCCGAGCGCACGCTCTATGACGAGGAAGGTCAGGCACTGCCGGCGCAGCGCGTCGATGAATGGATGGACTCTCTGAATCTCGACGCGATTCCAGAGACACAAGCCACTCGCTATGGAATGGTCGTGCGGCGTGCGGACGTGCGTACGTTTCCCACTCGTGCGCGGGTGTTCTCGACCTCAAGCGATGTCGATATCGATCGTTTCCAGGAAAGCGCCTTGTTTCCGGGAACGCCGGTCGTAATCGCCCATGAGAGTCGCGACGGGCAATGGCTGTTCGTCGTCAGCGCTCTCTATAGTGCGTGGATCGGAGCATCGGCGGTCGCCGAAGGTAGCGCGAGCAGCATCTTCGCTTACACGCGTAAGACGCCATACATGGTCGTGACGGGCGCGAAGGCAGTCACCGTTCACAGTCCTGAACGACCGGAAGTCTCCGATCTACAGCTCGACATGGGCGTACGTGTGCCGATCATGAAGGACTGGCCCGTCGACGCTCCGGTCAATGGGCAGCATCCCTACACGGCGCATGTGATCGAGCTTCCTTATCGTGCGTCCGACGGTTCTCTGCAGTTCTCGCCCGCGTTGTTGCCTCGCACCCAGGATGTCAGCGGGGACTATCTGCCGCTCACGCGCGCCAACCTGCTGCGGCAGGGATTCAAGTTCCTCGGCGAGCGCTATGGCTGGGGGCATTCGTACAATGCACGTGACTGCAGCGGTTTCGTCTCCGAGGTGTATCGCAGCTTCGGTGTCATGCTGCCTCGCAATACTCGCGATCAAGGCGTGAGCCCCGCGCTGAATCGCATCGCATTCGCGCCAGCGGACGATCATGCGTCGCGCCTCCAGGTGCTGCGCGAAGTCGAGATCGGCGATCTGATCTACATCCCGGGTCATGTGATGATGGTCATCGGTCACGAGAACGGCACGCCCTACGTCATCCACGATACGACCGGCATCAGCTACCGCAGCGCTTCAGGCGATATCGCTCGTGCCAGGTTGAACGGCGTGTCGGTGACTCCGCTCCTGCCGCTGCTGCTGGGCGAGGGCGAGCCGATGATCGATCGTATCTACAGCATTCAGAGAATTCGTCATTAGGAGAGGGAGAAGCAGAGTAACCACATAGAACACATAGAACACAAAGCGGAGCGCAGCTACGTAAGGAGTCGGATTCGGGTCTGATCCTTATCCGCGGTGATGAAGTCTGATTTCCTCTGCCTATGTGATCTTTGTGTTCTTTGTGGTTACTCCCGGTCTTCATCAGACACATGAAAATTACCGATATCCGCTACGGCATGTTGCGCGTGCCCTTGAAGACGGCCTTCAAGACCGCGCTGCGCACGGTCGAGATGGTCGAAGACATCGTCGTGGAGATTCACACCGACACGGGCCATGTGGGTTACGGTGAGGCGCCGGCGACTGCGGTCATCACGGGCGATACGCATGGGTCGATCATCGAGGCAATCGCAAAATTCATTGCGCCGCGGCTGATCGGGCAGGAGATCGCCAACCTGAATCGGATCACGCAGCTGATCCAGAGCGCCCTCGAGAAGAATTCCAGCGCCAAGGCTGCGGTCGAGATCGCGATCTATGATCTGTTCGGTCAACTCTACAACGCACCGCTGTACAAGATGCTGGGCGGCGGTGATCCGGTGGTGACGACCGACATCACCATCAGCGTCGACTATATCGACAAGATGGTCGCCGACTCCGTGCAAGCGGTCGAGCGCGGCTTCGAGTCGCTGAAGATCAAGGTCGGCAAGGACATCGGTGTCGATATCGAACGCATCAAGGCGATCTATGCTGCAGTGGAAGATCGCGCGTTGCTGCGCCTCGATGCGAATCAGGGCTGGACACCGAAGCAGGCGGTATATGCGCTGCAGACGCTCGAAGATGCCGGCGTGAAGCTCGAGCTGGTCGAGCAGCCGGTCAAGGCCGCGGACCTCGACGGCATGAAGTACGTGACCGAGCGCGTCCATACACCCATCATGGCCGATGAAAGCGTCTTCGGCCCGACTCAGGTCATCGAGTTGATCCGCATGCGCGCGGCAGACATCATCAACATCAAGCTCATGAAGACCGGCGGCATCAGCAATGCGATCCACATCGCCGACATCGCGTCGCTCTACGGCGTCGATTGCATGATCGGCTGCATGCTCGAAACCAGCATCAGCGTCTCGGCCGCCGTGCACGTGGCCGTCGCCAAAGCGAACGTCATCACCAAGGTCGACCTCGACGGCCCGTCGCTGTGCGCGTTCAATCCGGTCGACGGCGGCGTGATCTTCAACGAATCCGAAATCTCCATCACCGACGCCCCCGGCCTCGGCATCCGCGAAATCCGCGGCCTGCAAAGATTGGGAGACTAAGAGATGAAGATCTCCACGGGGAACACAGGGTGCACGGGGTGAGAAATTTTGCGATGACTGGATCGGTGCGGCCTTTCACTCCGAGGCCGAGGGAGTGCGCTGTTGCTCTGTTTTGTACCCAGTGTTCCCCGTGGAGATCTTCGTTCTTCTGGGAACGCTGACCCATGCCGCCACTTCTCAAAATTCGCGCGGAACGCGATCAGATGTCGGCGATCGAGCGGCGGATTGCGGATTTTCTGCTCGAGAATGCTCATTTGCTGCGGGACTACTCCTCGCAGCAGCTCGCGGATGCATTGCAGATCAGTCAGTCGAGTGTGGTGAAGTTCAGCCAGAAGCTCGGCTTCAAAGGCTATCCGGATCTCAAGTACTCGGTCGGCGAGGCGGTGGCGCGCAGCAGTGGCGCGCAGGCGAGCAGTCATGCGAAGGCGTCGCGGGCGGCCTCGCGCGAGGCGCTTGCGGAGTCGCTCTGGCAGAGCAAGGCACGCGCGGAGGAAGAGACGCGTGTGATCAATGGGCCCGAGAAGCTCAACGAGATCGCTTCGCTGCTCGGTCGCGCAAGCAAAGTGTTCTGTATCGGCGTCGGCGAGGACAGTACGGCTGCACAGTCGTTCGCGCAGCGGCTGACGCTGACAGGAGTGGTGGTTTTCCATCATGCCGATCCGGTGCTGATGAGTGCGGCGATCTCGAGCGCCGGCCGAGGCGATGTGCTGATGGTGTTCTCGGAGCATGGACAGAACGCGGGGCTCGCTCAGCTCTTGCGGCAGTTCCGTGAACGTCACGGAAAAGTCGTGTCCGTGACGCGTCACACATCCAATCCGCTTCGCGCGCATGCGGACGTTGCATTGCTCGTGTCGGCTCACGATGAGCGAGCTCATATCGAGCCGCTGCTCTATCAGTGCGCGCAGCAGCATCTGCTCGATCAGATCTTCGTCCTTACGTGCGACGGTGACCGCCTCGAACGGTTCAACTCGACGATCGAGCAGGTGCGGCAGATACGCGAGGATTGAAGGCGGGTTTGATCTTTGCGCGACAGCATCACGGGTACCACATGTTCCAGCGAATCTTTCTCATCGCTCTCGCTGCCGTAGCCCTCTTGGCGAATGTGTCGGTGCAGGCCGTCGAGCTGCCCTGGAACTCAGCGCAACAGCTCGTGCTCGTCATTACCCCAGGATGGGATGCGAATCAGGGATCGATGCGGACGTACGAGAGGCGCGAAGGCCAGTGGCGGTCACGGGGCGCGGAGGTGCCGATCACCATCGGTCGTACGGGGACGGCATGGGGGCTCGGACTGCATCCGCAACAGACGGGTCAGCAGAAGAAAGAAGGCGACGGTCGCAGTCCCGCCGGCGTGTTTTCGATCGGCGAGGCATTCGGTTACTCGGATTCGCTTGCGACGGGGCTTCGTTATCTCGCGATGAGCGACACCGACTATTGCATCGATGTCAGCGGCTCGCGCTTGTACAACCAGATCGTGGATGCTGCCAAGGTGGGTGCGGATGCCGTGAAAGGCTCCACCGAGCCCATGCGTCGCGATCTCCATGTGAATGGCGATCAGCGCTACAAGATCGGCTTCGTCATCGAACACAACGCGGGGGCGCGGTCTGAAGCCGGCAGCTGCATCTTCGCGCACCTGTGGAAGGAGCCGGGCGAACCGACATCCGGCTGCACGGCCATGGAGGAGGCGGTCATGCGCGATCTGGTCGGCTGGTTGCGCGCCGATCGCAAGCCCGTGTTCGTGCTGTTGCCGCAGCATGAGTACGAGCGTCTGAAGCAGAGCTGGAATCTCCCGGCCGAGTGAATCAATTCGCAGACTGAAGGTCTGAACGTCTCGCGCCATAAGAAATCTGGCATGAGAACGCGTGATTCCGCTCGAGCGCACACTGACGATGCCGTCCCCACGCCGATTCCCGCAACGGCGTCGGATTCGCGTGCTCGTGTGTCTGCTCGTGGTAGGTGGGCATGTCGCCTTGGTCTGGCTGATGCAGCTGCATCGTTCGCGCTCCGACGAGCCACTCCAGCAACGTGAGAACGCACTCACTGTGGTGCTGGTGCAACCACGCCAGGCGCCCGTAAGCGTCCGATTGCCGTCGCCTGAGATTGCTGTGGCGCCGCCGAAGGTCCTGACTCCGACAGACACGCCTGCCGTTGCTTCGGGTGCCGGGCAAAGTCCGTCGCCGTCACAGGCGCCGCAGTCCATCGACTGGCAGGGTGAGCTGGAACGAGCTGCTAAGGAAGTGGCCGCCGCGGTGCCGAAAGAACAACTTCGCCTGCCGTGTCGCGAGCCGCGCAAGTTCGGCGATCCGCCGCAAACCGATTGTCGACCTCAGCCGAAACTGACCGAATGGACGCCGGAGTCGCCGCTCGGTGGAATCGCGGGCGGCTTGCCCTTTGTGAGACTCGGTAAGCGCTGCGCGATCGGACTGGGATTTTTCGGTTGCGGCGTCGGCGAGCTGCCGAAACCCAACGGCGAGGTCTTCAAGTCGATGGATGATCCGGATCGCCCGCGCAGCTCGGTGCCCGACGATCCGCGTTGATCACTGCTTGTCGCGAATGCGTTCCAGGCTGCGATCCAGATGGAAGAGCGTCTCCAGCACTGGCATCGCGATGCCGAGCCGCTTTGCTTCCTGCAGTGCGCGGCCGATGGTCTCCTCCAGCTCCAGCGGACGTCCGGCTTCGTAATCCTGAAGCGAGGACACGCGATGGAGTGGAGCGGTGGCCTTCATGTTCTCGTTCTTGCGAATTACCGCCGCAGCCGCCTCGTCCTCGGTGCCGCGGCACATGCTGTCGACCGGCAGGATGGATTCATCGCTGAGCGTCACGCCGCGCGCATGCGCCAGTGCGCCCATTTCACGCACGACGCGCGCGATCAGGAGCGCAGCATCCGGATCGGTCGTGAATTTCCAGCTCACGACGCGTGTTGCGACCGCCATGGTCATGCTGCCGGCCCACGCGACGAACTTCGACCATTCGCGAGTCACGATGTCGGGCACGGCGCTCGAACGTACGCCTGATTCGTCGATCGCACGTGCAATGCGCTGAGCGCGATCGCTCATGCCGCCCTGCAGCTCGCCGATGAGCAGACTCACATTGCGCGTAAAGAGCACGGAGCCGTCGGGCTGTAGTTCTCCGCTGGTATCCGCGAGCGATCCGAGCACGCGTTCCTTGCCGAAGGCCTCGATCAGCGTGTCGTTCTTGAACGCGCCGTTCTGAATCGAGAACACGTTGTCGATCGGGATCGAGCGCAACGGCGCGAGGGCGTCTGCGGTGCCCAGGGTTTTCATCCCGACGATCAGCGTGCCGATGTGCTTGAGGGTCGAGGCGTCGGTGAGCGCCGGGACTCGTTCGGTGATTTCGGCCAGTCCCTTGATCACCAGGCCATTGGCGCGGATCTGCTGGGCGCGTCGTTCCCGCACCAGCGTCACGACCCGATGCCCAGCCCGCGACAGGTGTGCACCCAGGATGGAACCGATGGCGCCAGCGCCCAGAATCGCGAAATCCGCGGTATCGATGGTTGAGTTCATGCGCGCAAGGATACGCGATGGCGAGCGCAGCTTCAGGGTAGGGGTTTATCTCTCAGATCAGATCTCGATCGTTTGTCGGTTCGCGGGCAGCGGGAGCGTCTTTATGAACACAGGGGCAACTGGAGTTCGATCATGTGTCCAGCATGTTTGGGAGCGGCGGCGTGGGCCATCGCGGGAACGACCTCTGCGGGCGGTGTGGCGGCACTGGTCTTCAGGACATTACGTCGCAAAGACGATCGACCATCCCGGCAGGACAAGAACGGCGCGCAAGACAAGCCTCGAGATCGGGCTGCTGATCCCGAGTGAGCCTGCGGCATACTGCGCGTCCCTGTTCTGAACACAACGAGGTCGCGATGCTCTACGCCATCCTTTGTTACAACCAGGAAGCCGCGATTGCGAAGTGGACCCCTGAGTACGACGCCGCCGTGATGGCGCGTCACGACCAGGTCCTGCAAGGCGTGGCCGCGAAGGGCAAGCTCGGTCCGGTCGCGCGCTTGCAGCCCACGAAGACCGCGTCGACGCTGCGCGAGAAAGTCGTGCTCGATGGGCCGTTCGCCGAAACGAAGGAGCAGTTGCTCGGCTTCTACATCGTGGATTGCGAAAGCCTCGAGGAGGCGCAGAAGCTCGCAAGCCAGCTGGTGGAAGCGCCCGGCTGCATGGAAATCCGTCCCGTTCACAGTTTCTGGCCCTCGACCATTTCCAAATGACAGACCTCAGCTGGATCGACGCAGCCATTACGAAAGCCCGTCCGCAGGCGATCGGCGCACTGCTGCGTTATTTCCGCGACCTGGATGTGGCCGAAGAGGCCTTCCAGGAGGCGTGTCTGCGCGCCCTCAAGCGCTGGCCCGTGAACGGACCGCCCAATGATCCGACTGCATGGCTGATCCTGGTGGCGCGCAATGTCGGCGTCGATGAGGCGCGCAAACAGAGTCGCATGACGGATCTGCCTTCCGACGATGTCATTTCCGATACCGACGATGCCGAAACGCCGCTTGCGGAGCGTCTCGACAACTCGCGGTATCGCGATGACGTGCTGCGTCTGTTGTTCATCTGCTGTCATCCCGAGCTGCCTGCGACGCAGCAGATTGCGTTGGCGCTGCGGGTGGTCTGCGGCTTGTCGGTCAAGGAAATTGCCCGCGCGTTCCTGGTCACCGAAGCGGCCATGGAGCAGCGCATCACGCGTGCCAAGCGTCGCGTGGGCACGGCCGATGTGCCTTTCGAGACGCCGGGCGCCGCGCAGCGGGCAGAGCGAATCGCCGCCGTGTCCTCGATGCTGTACTTGCTGTTCAATGAAGGCTATTCCGCAACTGGCGGTGAAGTGCCGTTGCGCGAGCCCCTGTGCGAAGAAGCCATCCGCCTGTCGCGTCTGCTGTTGCAGTTGTTTCCGGGCGAGAGCGAGATCATGGGGCTCACTGCGCTGCTCCTGCTGCAGCATGCGCGCGCGCCGGCGCGTCTCAGCGAAGCAGGCGAGATCGTGCTGCTCGAGGCACAGGATCGCGGTTTGTGGCGGCGCGAGCTGATCGAGGAAGGCCTGGCGCTCATCGATGCGGCCTTTCGCTTGCGGCGCATCGGGCCTTATCTGGTGCAGGCGGCGATCGCTGCGGTCCATGCACAGGCCGCTCGCGCAGAAGATACGGATTGGAGCGAGATCGACCGGCTGTACGCCATGCTCGAGCAGCTCCAGCCATCGCCGGTCATTACTCTCAATCGCGCCGTGGCCGTCTCCAAAGTCCATGGTCCTGCTGCAGCGCTCGCCATGATCGAACCGCTTGCCGAGGCGCTGTCGAGCTACTTCCATTTTCACGGCGTGCGCGGCGCCATGCTCCTGCAGCTCGAGCGTCACGACGAAGCGCGCATCAGCTTCGAACGCGCCGTCGCCCTCGCCAACACCGCCGCCGAGGCCGCCCACATCCGCTCGCAGATCGATCGCCTGATCGGCGCCAAGGATGCTCCGTCATCTGCGAAGAGTTCGCGGAAGAAGAACCCGCATTGCGCGTGAGGCACGCGCAAATGAGTGATGAGTGATGGGTGATGAGTGATGAGTGATGAGTGATGAGTGATGAGTGATGGGGATGGGAGAGGACCAGATCGAAGAGATTCGTAGTCAGCGTATGTGACGCCTCGGTGCTTCGTCTTGCGCATCACTCATCACTCATCACGTATCACTCAGCAATTGCTAATTGCCTCTGTCGTTTTCCCGTCTCGCCAAACGTCCTCTGAGCAACTGAGTTTCGGGAGGACGGTTCATGAAGCATCGTGTGGTCGGGCAGGCCGAGTGGCTGCATGCGCGGCGGGTGCATTTGCAGAAAGAGAAGGAGCTGCAGCGACAACTCGATGAGTTGCACCGACAGCGGCGCGAGTTGCCGTGGGTGCGGGTGGAAAAACCCTACGTATTCGAGGCCCCGGGCGGACTGCAGACACTCGCCGACCTCTTTGGCAACTGTTCGCAACTCGTCATTCAGCACTTCATGTTTGCGCCCGAGTGGTCCCAGGGCTGCGTGGGCTGTTCGTTTCAGGCCGATCATGTCGATGCGGCATTCCTGCATCTGAAGCATCACGATGTGGCATTCGCGGCGGTGTCGCGCGCTTCGGTCGAGCAGATCGAGGCGTTCCGTCAGCGCATGGGATGGCGCTTTCACTGGGTCTCATCCGCGCGCAACGAGTTCAATTTCGACTTCGATGTCTCGTTCCGTCCGGCCGATCTGGCCAGCGGACCGGTGCAGTTCAACTTCGAACCGCGCGAGATCGATTGCGAAGAGATGCCAGGCGTGAGTGTGTTCTACAAGGACACGGACGGTTCGGTCTATCGCACGTACTCAGCCTATGGACGGGGCGTCGAGCAACTCGTCGGTGCCTACAACTATCTCGACATGACGCCCAAAGGACGTAACGAAACCGGACCCGCGTTCGATCTCACGGATTGGGTGAGATACAACGATGAATATGTGTGAGTGTGGGGCGGTGATGACAGTGATGGAGGTGATGGGAGTGATGGGAGGTGATGGGAGGTGATGGGAGGTGATGGGAGTGATGGAGGTGATGGGGTGATTGCGGTCACTTTCGGGATCTGGTTTTGCGCTTCTTGGTGAGCTCCTTTTTCCGGGCGCGCTGGAGCAGGCGCTGTTCCTGGATGCGGTCGCGGCGGGCGATCTGAAAGGCGAGGCGCTGGGCTTTCTTGTCGAGTAGCTCCGCTTCGCGTTCTTTCTGAGCGGCTTTGCGGTCGAGCGCTTTGGCGATGCGCATGGCGGCCCTGGCGATTTCGCGTTCCTCGCGAGCCTGCTTCATCTTGGCTCGTGCGGCGGCGCGTTCTTTGGCGGCGCGCAGTTTGGCGGCGATCTTTTCACGGGCGATACGTACCGATGCAGGCACGAGAATCTCGCGCTTTGCCGGTGGTTCGCGCCGCTGCGGCGACACTTCGAAAACGAACTTCTTCATCGCGCTCCGCCTGTTACAACGTTCCATATACAGGGATCCGAAACCGACTCCAACCGTGATCCGTAGGGTTGATCTATCCACTGGCGGCACAGACGGCGCCATTTCGGATGCAGTTGGAACGTGACCCAGTTCAAGGTTGGTGTATTGTCCGGCGCTGTCCGAATGCGCGGGGCGTCACGAATTTCGGGTTGGCGCCTGCTATAAACTTCGCGCGATTGAACAGAAGGGGTGCCGCTTGGTTAGAAACGACGAAGTCATCCGGCTCGCAATGTCGCTGCCGGGTACCGAAGAACACGATCATTGGGGGCATCGGGGCTTTCGCGTGGGACCGCATACCTATGCGGTGTTGTGGCCGCAGGAGGCGATTGCCATCCTGAAGCTCTCGCGCGACGACCAGCACGCGTTGCTGTCCATGGATCCTTATACGTTCACCGTGGATCAATGGGCGGAACAGGGCTGGACCAAGATTCTGCTCAAGGGCATCACCAATCGCGACTTCGCCGACCAGATCGAACGGGCCTGGCGCCTGGTCGCGCCGAAGGGTGCCTTGAAGGAACTCGAGGCCAAACGCGCCGTGTGATCTGTCGCGCTGTTCGCTTCGGGCTTCGGGGCCTGAGGCGAAAGGCGAATTCCATTTCTGTTCACGTCATCCGTCGCTGCCGCCGATCTTTGCGACCATCGATGTTGCCGCTTCGTTATCCGCGCACGTCCCCATAGAATGCCTTCACCTGGCGCCTGACCGCGCTTTTCGGATGGATTCGTGAACATGCTGAATCGCAGAAGCTTTCTGCAGGGCATGGCGGCCGCCTCGCTCCCGGCATCGCTCTGGTCGTGCTCGCAGGCCAACGCCAACTCGCTGGTGGTTGGCGGGCTGCCGGTCACGTGCAATCTCACCTTACCGGTGGCGTGCGTTGCCAAAGCCGCGAGCAACAAGGCGGCCGGGGCCGGTGGCTACGAGTTCACGTACAGCAAATACAGCGGCTGGCCGGAGATCAAAGAATCATTGATGGCGGGCCGGATTCAGGCGGCCTACATGCTGGCGCCGCTGGTGATGGATCTGGCCGACAAGGGGATCCCGGTGAAGATCGTCTCGCTGGGGCACCGCTCCGGTGCAGTCATCATGGTGCGCGAAGATTCCGACGTCCGAAGTTTCAAGCAGCTCACCGGTAAGCGCATCGCGATTCCCAGTCGGTTCGCCGTGGATTTCCTGTTCCTGCGCAAAATGCTCGCGCAGGAAGGCATGACGGTCGAGCAGATCCAGATCGTCGAGATGCCACCGCCCGATATGCCTGCGGCACTGTATGCGAATGCCGTCGATGCCTATTGCACGGGCGAGCCCTTCGGTGCGGCAGCGCAAAGCGCAGGCTATGCGCGACCGCTGCGCATGACGCGCGACGAATGGCCGAAGTACATCTGTTGTGTGCTCACTGTGCGCGAGGAGTTGATCGAACAGAACAGCCCGATGGTGCAGGACCTGGTGAATCAGGTGCTCGGCGCCGGGGTGTGGCTCGATCAGCAGCAAGGGAATCGCAACAAAGCCGTTCAGATCGCAGCCGGGCGGGAGTACTTCAACCAGGATCCCAAGATCATTCAGTTCGTCATGGAGAATCCGACGGATCGCGTCACCTACGGCGATCTGCACATGATCCGTGCGGAATTCGAAGATCTGATGCAGCTGTCCATGGAGGCCGGCACCCTCAAGCATCCTGTCGCTTACGAAAAGTATGTCGATGAGCGCTTCGCAAAGCAGGCTCGCGCAGCGGCAATTCCGTTGTGACCGATGACCGGTCCCGGTCTCGGTCCGGACCATAGCCAGAATTTATTGAGTCGCGATTGTCACTCGTGCCGCCCCCTGCCTATAACCACGAGGGCACCTGGCTGAGCAAAGCCGGGAAGAGAACATCAGCACCGGCATCGGTGTGGCAATCATGGGCGTCACGCACCACATTCAGCGAGCTGTCCGGGCTGGCGGGTTACTGCTGGCTTTCGCCTGCGCGGCTTCGGCGCAGGACGCTGTGCTCAAGGCGGGCGTCTTCGATCCGCCGCGTGCGGCTCCTGATTTCGAACTGGCAGGCTCTGACGGCTCGCCACTGAAGCTCAGTCGCTTCAAGGGCAAGGTCGTGGTGCTCGGATTCGGATTCACCTCGTGCCCGAGCGTCTGCCCGACGACGCTCGGGGTCCTCGCGGCTGCGAAGCGCGGCTTGGCGTCCGAAGGCAAGGATGTGCAGATCGTGTATGTCACGGTGGATCCGCAGCGCGATACGCCCGCGCAGATGCACAAGTACCTCTCCACCTTCGATCCAAGCTTCATGGGTGCCAGCGGCACCGAAACTGAGCTTGCGAAAGTGCGCAAGGACTACGGCATCCAGGCCGAAAAGAAGGTTTACGGCAACGACTACACCTATGCGCACTCCTCGTACACGTACTTGATCGATCGCAAAGGTGTTCTTCGCGCGCTCATGCCGTATGGCCACGCGCCGAACGATTACATCCACGATCTCAAAGTGCTCTTGAGCGAGCGGTGATCGTGCGTGGTGCGTCGATCCGTCCTCATCGTCGTCAGCGTCGCGTGCGCATCGCTCCTGGCGGTGCTGATCTGGGCGGCGCTTACGCCGCTCGAGACGCCGACATCGCGCGAGCAGGTCTTCGAGATTCCACAGGGCACCTGGGCGCGGCGCATGGCCGGCGATCAGGTCGAGATCCTGCCGAACACGATCCGGCTGACGCTCGGTATGAAGGACGTGCTGTTGTTGCGCAATCGCGATGATGTGCCGCAGACCTTCGGGCCCGCGCTGATGATGCCGGGACAGAGCTTTCGGCTGCCGTTCGAAGTGGCCTCCGACTATCAGTTCGCGTGCACCGCGCATGCGAGCGGACAGATGACCGTCATCGTGGAACCGAATCCGCATACGCCATGGGGCCGCATTCGCTGGCGTGCCCGCCAACTGCTCGAATCGATGTGATCCCATGCAGAGATTGAAACAGTCGATACCCGCACTTGTGGTCCTCGCCGCGCTGGTCGCGGTGTGGTGGATCGCGGTCGCAGCAACACGCAGCATGATCTTCCCTTCGCCGCTGCAGGTCGTCACCGGCGCCACCGAGCTCATCAAGGATGGAACATTGTGGCTGCACATCGGCGCCTCGCTGATGCGCGTCGGCGCAGGATTTCTGCTTGCGGTGATCGTCGCGCTGCCGCTGGGCCTGTGGATGGGCTGGGTGAACGCTGCTTACGTGACCTTGAATCCGCTCTTTCAGATCCTGCGCCCGATCTCGCCGATCGCATGGATTCCGATCGCCATCCTGTGGTTCGGCGTCGGTAATGCGTCACCGATCTTTCTGATCTTCATCGCTTCGGTGTTTCCGATGATCGTGCAGACGGTCGTGGGCGTGCACACGATCGAGAAGCGCTATCTGCGCGCGGCGGAGAACTTCGATGTCTCGCGCTACGCCTTGTTCACTCAGGTGGTGATTCCGGCGGTGCTGCCGCAGATCATCGTCGGCATGCGCATCGGCCTCGGTGTCGCCTGGCTCGTGGTCGTCGCCGCGGAGATGATCGCTCTGCGATCCGGTCTCGGTTACATGATCATGGATTCTCGCAACGCCGGTAATCGTTACGACCTGGTCGTCGCCGGCATGATCATCATCGGGCTCATCGGTCTCATGCTGGATGGAGTCATGCGCATGCTGGAAGGTTTGAAGTTCGTACGGTGGCGTTATGCGCACTAAGATCGAAGTCACGAATCTGCACAAGAGCTTCGGCGCCGGCGCGAGCGCACTTCCGGTCGTCGATGATCTGAGCTTCAGTGTGCGCGAGGGCGAATTCGTGGCCATCGTGGGCCCCTCGGGCTGCGGCAAGTCCACGCTCATGAACATGATCGCCGGCTTCATCAAACCTGATACGGGTGCGGTGTTGATCGATGGCGTCGCCCGTCAGAAGCCCAATGCGAAAGGCATCCTGATCTCACAGCACGGCTCGGTTTTTCCGTGGCTGACGGTTCAGGAGAACCTGATGTTCGGTCTGAACGGTGCCGCGCTTCCGCAGAAGAAAGCGTTGGCAGATCAATATGCCGAGATCGTCGGGCTCAAAGGATTCGAGAACAGTTATCCGCACGAGTTGTCAGGCGGCATGCTCAAGCGTGCGGAGATCGCACGCGCGCTGGCGGTGAAGCCCGAAGTGCTTTACATGGACGAGCCGTTCTCCGCCCTCGATGCGCTGATGAGCCTGCGCATGCGCAACGAGCTGCTGCGGATCCTCGCGATCGAGAAGCACACCGTCATGCTCATCACCCACGACGTCGAAGAAGCCATCCATCTCGCCGACCGCATCATGGTGCTCTCGCCGCGCCCGACGCGCATCCAGGCCACTTTCGAAGTTCCGTTCGCACACCCGCGCAAGCTCTCGAGCCCCGAAGCGCAGGCACTACGCGTTCGCATCCTGCGCGAGCTCGGCGTCAGCGATGGGGAGGCGGAGAGTTGAGGAAGATCGGAATTTGGAGGCCGCAAAGGCCGCAAAAAAGAAGTACAAGGTTCGGATGAGGGGATACGCGTAAGAAGGCGTACGAAGCTCAAAGTCAGCAGTCAGCGTTGCCCTGTTGCACATTCTTACCGCCAATAACTCTTTTATGCGGTCTTTTGCGGCCCTCCTGCTCTTGGCGCCTTAAGTCTGAGAGATCGCGTCTAAAAAGATCTTCGCGAACTGCGGGCCGGTCCCGGATTCTTCGTGCTTGAAGTACACGTACACGTCTTTGCAGGCGCTGGTGTGGGATTGAACGCGGCGGGCCCAATCGGCGATTTCGTGGGAGGCGTAGCCTTCGTCGCGCAAGCGGAAGTAAGCGTAGTCGGCCGTGATCACGATGGGAGTCGCCATCGTTTCGCTATCGGCGACACAGAGAGCGAGATTGCGTTCGCGAAGGCGCGCATAGAGCTCTTCGTTCAGCCACGAGCCGTGCCTGAACTCGAATGCGGCGCACGTGCCTTCGGGTAGCAGCGCGAGGAAGCTATCCAGCAGTGCCAGATCCTGCTTGAAGCCCGGCGGGAGCTGAAACAGCAGCGCGCCGAGTTTTGGTCCGAGCTTGGCTGCAGTCTCGGTGAAGAACTTCACGTGGTCTTCGCAATTGCGTAAGCGTGCATCGTGTGTGATGCGCTTCGGTGCCTTGAGCGTGAGCTTGAACTCCTGCGGCGTTGCGTCATCCCAACCTTTCAGGATCTTCGCGTTCGGCATCCGGTAGTAGGTGTAATTGATCTCTACCGTGTTCAGGCGCTGAGCGTAGTAGGGAAGCATCTTCTGCGCAGGCAACCGCTGCGGATAGAAGCTGCCCTTCCATTCCGAGTAGTTGTAGCCCGAAGTGCCGACCCAAAGAGCCATGAGGGAAAATTAGTAATGAGTAGTTAGTAATGAGTAATGTAATGGGAAACCGACACTGAGCGATTGAGTAATTGCGCTGGACGTTTCAGCTCTCGCTCCACAGCTTTCGTTACTCATTACTAATTGCTCACTACTCATTGCTCATTAGTCCCGCACCAGTCTTCGATACTGCCCCAGGTGCCGGATCGCGTGCTGGGGTTTGCCGAGGGCCTCGTACAGTCTGGCGAGATTGAAATGGCCGTCCGCGAGATTCGGGTCTTCGGTGATGGCGGTCTGGTAGGCATCGACGGCGGCATTGGCGCGACCGAGATCTTCGAGGAGCACGCCGAAGTTGAACATCAGCAGAGGGTCGGCGCCGCAATGTTCGATTGCGCGCTCATAGACCTTTTCGGCTTCGTGCGTCAGGTTGCGCTCGTGAAGGAGCCGGCCCCAGTTGATCCAGGCCGCGAGATTCTCGGGGTCCGCCTCGGTTGCGCGTTCGTAGGCGGCGATGGCCTGCTGCGGGTCCTTTTCCTCCAGTTCGAGTGCGGCGTCGAACAGGTCTTCCGCATCGGTGGCCGGGGACGAAGCCTCTTCTGAAGCGTCCTGTTTGCGTTCCACGACGCGCAGTACACCGGCATCGAAACTCACATCGAAGCCGAGCACGTACTGGCCACTGTCGGCATGGAAATGGCTTTTGCCCTCGCGCACGACGACCTGGTCGCCGACGGCGCTGATGCTCAGGCCTGAAAGCGGGGCTTCTTCAGGCAGATGGCGTCGCAGATCCTTCAGCGATTGATTGATGCGTCGACGTGGAATTTTCGCTTCGATCAGCGCGCGAGCCGTGCGCAGCACGATCAGATCCTGAAAGGAGAACAGCAGCTCGCGTCGCGGTCCGCGCGCAGGCGTCACGAACCCATTTTTGATCAACGCGCGCAGCGTGCTGCGGGAGAGCCGCAGGATTCGCTCGATGTCGCTGGCGTTGTAGGTCTGCATTCTCGGAAACGGAGTGTCCCACAGACATCGCAGAGAACACAGAGCATCTCACGGTCGGTTCGAAACTGGCCTCTCTATCTCCGTGATCCCTGCATGAAGTCTCATCTCTTTGCAGTCTTGCGAGCAGGCTTGGTGGCCGTCTCGACGCGTTTGGGCGCCTTGCGGGGACCGAGCTTCGCGGCGGTTTCCCTGGCAGCTTCGGTCTTCTCGAGGCTGGCCCGCAGCGCTTCCATGAGATCGATGACCTTGCCGCCGGTCTCGGGTGTCGTCTCCGATACCGAAATTTCCTGACCCTCGACCTTCTTCTGAATGGCGGCTTCCACCCGCGCACGTACGTCGTCTGTGTATGCGTTCGGATCGAAATCGTTCGCAGACTGCTGATCGATCAGCTGACGTGCAAGCTTCAGTTCCTGCGGCTTCACATCGGGCTTGGCGACTTCCATTTCGGTCGCGGGGCGCACTTCCGTTGCGAAATAGAGCTGCTGCATCGTGAGCACATCGCCCACGGGACGCAGCGCGACGAGGTGCGATTTGCCCCGAGCCGCCCAGCGTGCGACAGCACAGCGCTTCGTTTCCTTCAGTGCTTCATTCAGCAGCGCATAAGGCTTCGCACCGCCTTTGTCCGGCGCCAGGTAGTAGGTCTTGTCGAAGTACACCGGATCGATCGACTCGATCGGCACGAACTCGGTGATGTCGATCGAATGCGTGCCGACTTCCTCGAGCTGTTTGATCTCTTCGTTGCTGAACTGCACGTACTGGTCTTTGGCGAATTCGTAGCCTTTGACCATTGCATCGCGATCGACGACGACGCCTTCCTTCTGACAGATGTACTGCTGTCGCAGGCGCGAGCCGCAGTCCTTGTGCAACAGATTGAACGAGATGCTGTTGCCGGACTGAGTCGCCGAGTACAGCTTCACGGGAATGGCAACGAGTCCGAAGGAGATGGTCAGGGATCCGATTGAACGTGCGGCCATGGCTGCCTCTTGTGTGCCGTCGGTAGGGGTGTCCTCTAGGACGTCCCAACCTGCGTTTTACCGACTTATTTTCGACCGTTACTTCCGAAGACCTTCGCAAGATTCTGTTTTATCGAAAGAACATCATGCCATCGGTCACCGGCCTTTTCCAAGCGGTCCAGCACATTTCGCATGGTGAACTGCATCGGCTCGGCGGCTTCCAGCTCTTCCCAGGTCAACGGCATCGAGACCGGAGCGCCTGGGACGCCCCTGGGCGAGTAAGCCACGTTCAGGGTCTTGCCCCGCACATTCATGTTGTAGTCGATGAAGATCTTGCCCGTGCGCTTCACCACGGCCCACTCCATGGTGATGTCCTTGGGATGCGCCTGCATGACATGACGCCCGACCATTTCACAAATGTGTCGCGCCTCGTCGAACGTCACGGTTCGTTCGATCGGCACGAAAACATGCAGACCCGTCTTGCCCGAAGTCTTTATGCGGGCTGTCAGTGACATCTGCTTGAGCACGTCATTGATCCAGAACGCGACGCGCTTGCCCATGGCAAAACCCTTCTTGTTGAGCTCCGGTTCCGCCCCCTTCGGTTCCTTGCCCGAATAGATGTACGGGTCGATATCGAAGACCAGGTAGTCGGGATAGTTCAGGACCGAGGCTTCCATGGTTTCGATCGAAGTCGCGTAGTCATCGCTCTTGCTCAGCGCATCGGGAGCGAGCTTCGCGCGGGAATGCCACACATGGAATTCCAGAGTTCCGACCTGTCCGAGCCAGAGCAGCGTCGGCAGGTTGTTACCCAGGATGTAGTCGTGGGCGCCTTCGTTGTGCTCTGAAAATACGGTGATTGTTTCAACGAAATCGGGCTTCGCCTGCTCCCAATGCTTCTGAAAGAACCGCTCGCCGTCGATGCCTTCCGGCATGCGAATCATCGTCAGCGGCCGGTCGCGCAGGTGCGGAATCATGAAGCGTCCGACGCGAGCCAGATAGCGCAGGTGATCGCGCTTGGTAAGCGGCGGGAGTTTCGCGCTCTTCTCGGCGGGCCAGTACTCGCGATCGAGGTTGGTGAGCTTGATCTTCGCATCGCCCACTTTGAGATCGAGCGACTGCGTCTTCGAGTTGAGCTGATCGAGAATTTCTTCGATCTCATTCGAAGGTGTGTGCGGTACCTTCGTGGTGGTGCGCTTTGTCGTATTCGGTCCGTTGCGGATCGTGCTCGGGTCGATGTCGTCGCGAAGTCGCAGGAATACCGGGCTGCGCAGGTTTCCCTCCGGCGTCCAGCTGTCGAAACGAATCTCTGCGACCAGTTCGGGTTTCAGCCAGGTGGCTGGCGCATTCAACGGCGGTTTCGCCGCGAAGGGCGAGCTATTGGTCTTGATCGCAGCCGCACGCTTCAGCGTGTCCTTGATCGACGCTTCGTTGAAACCCGAGCCACTGTGACCCACGTAGTGAAGCTCATCGTCTTTGTAATAGCCGAGCAGCAACGCGCCGAGATCGCCGCGCCCGCCGCGGCCAGCCGTGTATCCGCCAACGACGAACTCCGCCGTGTGCGTGGGCTTGAACTTCACCCAGCTCGAAGAACGCTTGCCCGTGAGATAAGTGCTCTCCTTGCGCTTGGCGACGATGCCCTCGAAGCCGGCCTTGATCGACGCTTCGTACAGCTGCTCCGCATTCTCCGAGGTATGCACGAGTTGCACGTGAGCAGAAGGCAGCAGGCATTGAGTGAGATAGCGACGGCGTTCCAGATAAGTGGCGCCGCGCAGATTGAGTCCCGCGAAATGCAGCAGATCGAAACACAGATAGATGACGGGTGAGTCGCGTTGTGCGATCGCGAGCTCCTTCGGGCCTTTGGTCTGCGCCCGGTTCTGCATGGCGTTGAACGACGGTCGCCCGTCCTTGTCCAGCGCCACGATCTCACCGTCGAGAATCATCGAGTCGATGTTCTGCTCTTTGAGCTCCGCGACGACTTCCGGAAACAGCGGCGTCAGATCGAGCCCGCGACGCGACTGCAGGAAGACCGTGTCGTTCTCGATGTAGGCAATGATGCGATAGCCATCGAGCTTCGGTTCGTACATCCAGTCCGTGTGCGAGCGCGGCTCGCCACCCGAGTCTGCAAGCATGGGTAACACTTGCGTCGGCATGTCTTCAGCTGGTCCCGTCGGCGCCAGCAGATTCGCCGACATGCGATCCCGCGCCTCATCGGAGCCGATCTCATCCAGTGTCATGCCCGACAGTACGGACGTGTTCTGAGCAAGCAGCGTGTCGACGCCTGCGAAGCGATCCTTGTGCTTGATCAGCAGCCACTGATTCTCGGTCGAGGTTCGCACGAGCGCGAATGAGCCCTTCAGCTTCTCGCCACGCAGAAAAATGCTGAGCTTGCCGTTCTCGTACTCGCGTCGCAGACGATCTTCTGCTTCCTTGCGATTGCCGAAGCAGTACTCACCGCCCTCATCCGGCGAATACACCCCGCAATCCCACACGATTACGTTCCCCGCGCCGTACTCCTTCTCCGGGATCACGCCTTCGAACGACGCGTAGTCGAAGGGATGGTCTTCGACGTGCACCGCGAGACGCTTCTCGCCGACCTGCAGCGAAGGCCCTTTCGGTATCGCCCACGATTTCAGTACGCCATCGAGCTCCAGCCTAAAGTCATAGTGCAACCGCCGCGCCGCATGCTTCTGCACGATGAACAACAACGGCCCACTCCGCCGCACCACCTTCGGCCCCGGCTCAGGCGTCCTGGTGAACTTTCGCTTGGCGGCGTACTTGTCGAGTGGCTTCTTCATCTAGCAGAGAAGATTTCCACGGGGATCACGGGGTCCACAGGGATGAAATAGCGGACATGCAATCGGCCTCCAGAATACAGGTAGCGCGTGCGGCGGAGATTCAGGCGGAATGCAAAAGAGGAAGATTTCCACGGGGATCACAGGGTCCACAGGGATGAAACCGCGAACATGCAATTCAGCATCCGGATACAAGCGGCGCGTGCTGGACGTTGTCACGTTCTGCCTCACCCCGTGCACCCCGTGTCCCCCGTGGAGATCTCGTATCTCTGTCCCTTACTCCAGCTTGCCCACGAACCGATAGATCGCGATCAGCACGCCGAAGCCGCAGTACAGGGCGAGTAGCGCGACGAAGGAGAGCAGTGCGAACTGGAACGTGATCCTGTGCAGGATCAGAAGCGCCAGCACGAGCGCAATGAGCGCGCAGAAGGTGAAGACGACGGCCGAGATGATGAGCAATTTGCGGCGGGCTGGCGGCTGCGCGTTCATGGAGACTCATGCCTGGGCGATGGAGGTCATCCAGTTCGCCGCGGTCTCCAGTGCTTCGCGGCGTACGTCGGGGTCGCGGCGGCCGGTGCGGGCGGGGACGTGAAATGAATGGTCGGCGTGCTCGAGGAGCTTGAGCGTAGCGCGCGGTCCGAGGTGTTCGATTACGGGACGCAGCAACTCCAGAGAGGCGAGTGCGTCCTCGGTCCCTTGCAGGAACAGCATCGGAATGGCGATGTTGGCGAGATGCTCCGCGCGATCGGTCCCAGGCTTGCCGGCCGGGTGTAATGGGAAGGCAAAGAACACCAGGCCTTGAACTGCCGGCAGCGGTTGCAACGCCTGTGCCTGGGAGGTCATCCGTCCCCCGAAAGAGCGTCCGCCTGCGAATAACGGATCGTTCGGTGCGAGCTCGCGGGCTTTGTGGACGGCTGCTCTCACGGTGGCATGACACAACGCGGGAGGATCGGTGCGCTTGGAGCCGCGCTGCATATAGGGGAACTGATAACGCAGCGTACTGACGCCGAGTGCATGCAACTCGTTCGCGAGCGTTGCCATGGAGGGATGCGTCATGCCGGCGCCTGCGCCATGGCCGAGTACCAGCAATGCGCGAGCGTTCGTGGCCGCAAGATACAGCCCATCGACGATGTGCGAGTCATCGACGTGAAGGGTCAGCGCGATCGGTTCGGCAGCGCTCATGCGGGCAGGCTATCAGGTCTGCGCGTTCGGATCAGCCTGTGGCATGCTCACGGCTCCTCACTGTAGTCACCGCCATGACCGAGCTTTCGATCCGACCCGCTACGCTCGATGAACAGCCGATTCTCGAAGGGCTGATCGCACGATCGGCGCGAGGTTTGAGCACGCAGGACTATACGAGCGAGCAGATCGAAGGCGCGTTGCGCGGTGCGTTCGGCGTGGACACGCAGCTGCTTCGTGACCAGACGTATTTCGTGGCCGAGCTCGATGGGAAGATCGTGGGCTGCGGCGGCTGGAGTCACCGCAAGACGCTCTTTGGCGGCGATGCACGCGTGGATCGCGAGCCTGGCGAGCTCGATCCGCGCACGGATGCAGCGAAGATCCGGGCGTTCTTCGTCGATCCCGACTATGCGCGTCGCGGAATCGGTCGCGCGATTCTCGATCGGTGTGAGCGGGCGGCCCGTGCCGCGGGATTCAGCCGATTCGAAATGATGGCTACCTTGCCGGGCGTGAAGCTCTATCGGGTGTGCGGCTACGTTGCGCTCGAGTCCGTGAGCTATCCGGTGGGCGAAGGCGTGGCGATCCCGTTCGTGCGTATGGGCAAGGAAGACGGAGCGGAATCGTAAGTCGGCGTAGCCGAGCTGCTAACGCGTGACACTTCCATCGGATGCTGGCGAGATCGGCCACTGTACGTTGAAGCGAGCGCCGCCCGCTGGCGAGGACTCGGCCGTCACGGTGCCTCGATGCCATTCCATCAATCGTCTGACGATCGCAAGGCCCAGTCCGAATCCGCCCTTGTTCTGCGCTGGCTGTTCGAGCTGCACGAACGATTCGAAGATGTGCTCGCGCTCGGTCTCAGGAATGCCCGGGCCGTCGTCATCGACGCAGAGTCGATAGAGATCGCCACGGATCGCAAAGCTCACTCGCACTCGATCGCGCGCATAACGCAGCGCGTTGTAAACCAGATTGCGTACGACCGTTTCGATCAGATGTGCATCGCACACCACCGCCGTTGCGGAAGGATCGACGTCGCATGTGATCTGCACGCTCGTGCGGGACGCGCGTGCCGCGGAGTCCACGATGGCGGGCAGGATGACCGTCATGTCGTGCGCTTCGAGATTCAATGCAACCTCGGCGCGCTCGAGGATGGCGTAGTTGAGCGTCGCCGTCACGAATGAGTCCAGCTCCGCGATGTCCGTTTCGATGTGATCCAGATGTCGTTGCAGCTTCTGCGGCTCGCGCGTCGTGCGCGCCATTTCAAGCTCGAAGCGCATGCGTGACAGCGGCGTCTTGATCTCGTGCGACATTGCGTTCGACATGTCCTTGTGCGAGCGGATGAGGCCGTCGATGCGCTCAGCCATGCGCCGAAATGCCTGAGCGAGCGAGTGAACCTGCGAGCGCGAGCCGATCGGCGCATCGAAGGTCCAGTTGCGATCGCCGAACCGACTGGTGGCGACTTCGAGCGTGCGCAAGTCGCGACGCAGCGGCCACAGCCAGGCCATGATCACGAGCGCGATGGCTGCGTAGAAAATAAACGCAAGCAGCCAGTCGAGCGGGCCGCGCTGCGGCTCGTGCATCTGATAACGGAAAGCGAGAATCGAGCCCTCATCCACCTGCGTCATGAGCCAGGTCTCGCCTCGAGCGCCGCTCATTTGCGCGAACGCGCCGCTGCGCAAGCGGGACAGGGCATCGGCACCCACGATGTCACCCGCTGCAAACAGTTGCAGATCGACACCGCTCGACTGCGCCACATCATCGACATAGGACGCCCATTGCGCAGGCGGCAGCCGCTCGAGCTGGCCGCGAACGACTTTCAACAAAGCCGCCTGCGAAGGATTCACCTCCGCCGCATCTGCCCGCGCATACGCCTGCCACAACCGATCCTGCCCCCAGCTCACCACGGCGAGCGTCAGCACAATCAAGGCGTAGAGCTGGAGGAAATGTCGGGTCACGTTGTTATTCAGAGAAGAGCGTTCACACAGAGTACACAGAGCGCACAGAGTGGGAGGAGGAGTGATGAGCGGGCGGCGAGCGCCTTTTGGGTTTTCTCTGAGTAGATGCTGCGAATGGTGCGCGAGCCTCGAGTCTGAAGATCAGTTCTTCTGACCTCTGTGTCCTCTGTGCTCTCTGTGTGAAATCTTTCTTCTCATCCCCACGCATCAGACACGAACAGGTATCCGTGTCCCCACACCGTGCGGATGCGTTCGGGGTTGCCGGTGTCGCCGAGCTTGCGGCGCAGGTGGGAGATGCGCACGTCGAGGGTGCGATCGATGCCGTCGTAATCGCGGCGATACAGTCGCTGATACAGCGCGTCGCGGGATTGAATCTGATCGGCGTGCGAGGCAAGGAAGACGAGCAGGTCGAACTCGTTGCTCGACAGCGAGACAGGTTGTTCGCCCAACGTCACTGAGCGCGCGGCGCAGTTGATCTGTAGCTGTCCGAAACTCAGCTGCTTGTGCTCCACGCTGCCGTTGGTCTTGCCGCGACGCATGAGCGCCTGCAGGCGAGCGACCAGGACGCGCGGCTCGACGGGCTTGATCACGTAGTCGTCCGCGCCGAGCTCGAGGCCCAGCACATGATCGATATCGCTGTTGCGGGCGGTCAGCATGAGTATCGGGGCCGCGCTGGTCTTGCGAACTTCGCGGCAGACCGCAAAGCCGTCGCGTCCGGGCAGGCCCACGTCGAGCACGACCAGATCGGGTTTCTCGCGCTGGATCCGTTCGATGCCGCGGTCGCCCCGATGCTCGATGCAGACCCGAAAGCCGTTGCTCTCGAGATAGGTGCGGATGAGGTCTGCCAGGCGCACGTCGTCCTCGACGAGCACGACCAACGGATGCTTGGCGGGATTCATGGCGATGAGTGCAGACATCAGTACAGCAGGTTCCAGGGTTGACGGCGCTTGCGGCGCAGTTGCAGAGCTTCTTTGATCACGGCGATGGTCTGCGAGGCGAGGACCTGCTGCAGCTGCGGATCGCGCAACTGGACAGTCAGATCGCGATCGAATGTGAGTTCGACCTCGTAGGTGCCCTCGCTGAAGTTCTCCCAGCATCGCCGGACATCCGGACGATCGACGATCACCACGCACAGCGATTCGTTTGCCGGTGCGCGCCATTGAGCTTTGACGGTGGCCTCACAGGTGTCTTCACCGGACGACAGTGAGCACACACGCGGCTGCACACGTAACTCGATATCCGCCGTTCCGCCGTTGGGCCCGGCGGCATGGCCGAGCGAGGTCATGAGCGCCAGCGCAAGCAGCGGGCTAGAGAATCTTAGCGACGAACCCCACGAATCCGCTGGTGACACCGTCATCGCTGACGATCGGACTGTCCGCGATGCTGCGGCCCAGACGCTCGTAATGAACGAACGCGCTGAACGTCCAGCGCTCAGACAGCGGACGCGCAAAGCCGAGCTTGATGAATGGGCTGAGGGACGACCCGGGTTCATATAACCCGTCGACCCCGTAGTAGTAGCGCACGACTTCGGCGCTTTTCCATGTCATCCCCGCGCTGAGCACCAGTGAATTCTTGGTTTGAATGATAGGGGCAGCGACGGCCGCACGCACCTCGAAGCCGTCATGGCGGCCGGTCACTTCATAGAGAGCATCGATCTGTCCGATGACGGGGCCGTAGTTGAACAGCCATTCCGGCCCGGCCAGGTACGTCGTATGTCGATCACGGACTTCGAATTCCTCCGAAGGAGTTCCGTCGAATTCCGCGAGTGGAACCGCGGTCGAGACCAGCCCGGTCGGGCCGTTCACGAAAATGTTCTGCAGATCGTGTCTGTAAAAGAACACACGGTCGTAGCCGGGAGAGGCGAGCAGATTGAACGTGTGATGCTGAGTCTCCGCGAGCGTGAAACCCAGGTCGAGGTTCTCCAGAAAGAAGCGCTTGCCGTAGTAGCTGATACTGGGGAGCACCACCAGCGGGATGTCCGATTCGCCCAGCACGGGATTGGTCCGCAGCCCCGCACCCAGCCCGAGGCTGATGTTGAGGTGCCCGACCTCCACACAATCGGGGGAAGGTGCCGTACAGCCGCTTTGCAGGGGAGCTGCGTTCAATGTCGCGCACGCCATCGCGCCCAGCAGCAATGCCGGGAGCCGAAGCAGGCGCAAGTTGAAGCAGTCCATCGAGGTCATCTTACGGGGTGGTCGAGTCCGGATCGATCCAGGTCCATATTCTTCCAGAGCAGTCTCGCCGCGTGTGTTCGGCGTTGGTAGCTATTTGTAACGCAATTGTACGGGTGCGGCTCCACTGCCCAGCGGGCCGCGCTGCCGGAGGGACGTTCGCTACATCTCTTCACAGACTTTACAAAGTGGCGACAGATTCCAGTGCCGCGCTTCGACACCATCGCACGCGGTCCTTGGGATTGTGCTGCTTATGGTTCAGTCAAGCTTGCTCGGCTCGTGTGCCGTCATCGCGCTTCTGAGTACGGCGTTGTTTGCAGGCGCCGCGCTGCATGTCGCCGTGATCCAGTATCCCGCTTATTCGCGCGTCGGTGCCGAAGCTGCGCTCGTTCAATGGATGAACAGTTTCTCGCGCGCGCCGTTCCTGCATCCCATCGTGGCGGCAACAGGCTGCGTCGCGGCGTTGCTGACCTCTGCATCGGGCGGCGGCGGCGTATGGAGCGCGGCGGCCGCACTCATCGGCTTCGTGGTGCCGTTTTCGACCGTCGTCATGCCGACGGGGAAATCGCTGTTCGGGCCGCATAGCGAGCCGCATTCGGCGGAAACGCGGCGACTCGTCCGCGAATGGGCGACGCTGCACAACATCAGAACAGCGCTGGCCGTCGGTGCGACGCTCCTGATGCTGTGGCAATCGCTCCAGCTGCTCGCTTCGTTTTAGGAGCAGAGCCGTCCACGGACGGACGGCCCTGCATGGACTCGCGGTCCCAGTGCGCGCCGTTATTTCCAGTCCAGGGCCTCGATCACCTGCGCATGCAATGCGCGATTGCCGGCGACCACCATTCGATCGGCATTCGCCGCGTCGCCGCCCGACCAGTCGGTGATCACGCCGCCTGCGCCCTCGACGATCGGAATCAGCGCCTGGACGTCCCAGGGTTTGAGGCCGGCCTCGATGACCAGGTCGGCGAAACCGGCTGCCACCAGGCAAGGTATGTAGCAATCACCGCCGTAGCGCACCGCACGTGCACCAGCGGCTACGTGATCGAAGGCAGCGCGGCTGCGGACGCTGTCGAACATGGTGGGAGAGGTTGCACACACGATGGCATCGCGCAGAGCGATGCCATCGCGACTGCGCAGCTGTTGCTGTCGCCCCTGATGATGCAGGTACGTGCCTGCGTCGGAGCCGATGAAGGTCTCGCCCGTGAACGGCTGATGCATGAGTCCCAGAAAGGGTTTCGATTCGTCCCTCAGCGCGATGAGCGTGCCCCAGTGAAGCTGGCCGAGAATGAAGGCGCGTGTCCCGTCGATGGGGTCGATCACCCAGGTGAGTGGATCCTCGCCACGCTCCAGCCCGAATTCCTCTCCCAGCACTCCATGCCGCGGATACACGCGTTTGATTTCACGTCGAATCGCAGCTTCGGCATTGCGGTCGGCGATCGTCACCGGATCGAAGCCCGCGCTCGCCTTGTTGTCGATCTCGAATCGCGAGCGAAAGTGAGGAAGGATCTCCGCGGCCGCGATGCGCGCGAGATGCAGTGCGAAGTCCATCAGTTCCTGAGATGCGGTCATAGGAAGCCCTGGGGCGACGAAGGAGCCGCGATCATAGTCGACGACGGCGAGCGGCTTCGTCGCAGATCGCGCGCAAGCCATGCAGGTCACCGCGCTCCGCATTCGAAGTCGATCCTGGCTCGAGCGCCGAGCGTCGGAGACTCGAGTGTGAAGCTCGACTTCATCTCGTGCGACGTGGAGCCTTCTTACGCGCCACGTGGCGCGAGTCGATCGATGGGCATGCCTGCCGCGTGGTGTGCGAACGTTTCGAACTCGTTCGTATCGTGCGAGCTGACGATCTGCACCGCGTCTGCAGACTGAGCCTTGAGCTGTCGCAGTCGTCGCTGGTTTGCAACGCGCGCCTTGCCGTCCTTTTGCATCATCCATTGATAGAAGCGCAGGCCAGGCGTGCAGTACGGCCGTTCGATGTTCATTTCCGAGTGGTAGAAGTAGGCGTCGCCCGCCTGTAGCAGCCAGTGTTCGCCTCGGTGGCGAATGGCAACGCCTGCATGACCCAGCGTGTGTCCGATCAAGGGCACGAGCAGTATCTCGGGCGGAATTCCTGCCAGCTCGCGCACGCAGGGAAAGCCGAACCATTCACTGCCTTGCGGTGAATACACGCGCCATTGCCCGCGCGTGGACCATTGTTGTGGCCGATAACGCATGCGATCCAGGAGCGTGCGTTGGGCGAGGGCTGCCTCGCGCTCCGCGGCCAGCATATGCACGGCGGCATGCGGAAAATCATCGAGACCGCCGGCGTGATCGAAATCGAGGTGCGTGAGCACGATGTGCCGCACATCCCGAGCGTCGAAGCCCAGTCGCTCGATCTGGCGGATCGCGGTCATCTCCTCGCGAAATTCGGGGGACATGAGCCCGAGAAAGAAGCGGCTCAATCGCGCAGGCGGATCGGCCGCATCGCGCAGTCCGTAGCCGGTATCGACCAGGACCAGCATGGACTCGAATTCGACCAGCAGGCAATGGCAGGCGAGTCGGCCGCGCAACCCGCGCGTGTGCCCGTCCATCAGCGCGCCGCCGAGCGGGCAGGCAGAAATGCAATTCAGATGATGGATTCGCATGCGCGCGCCGATGGCGAAGATCGAGCATTCACAGGGACCAACGCGAGTTGTCCGCGTTGGTTCCTGTTCACGTGCGGCGCGTGTGAGGCTGCAGCCGTGCTTCTGCGACGTCGCGTCGGTTGATCTCGCTCTCGATGCAGCGGATGGATCGAGTGCGCCAGCCGCCGCGCGGGGATGTCTATTTCTGATTGAGCGAGAAGCGACCCGGCCCGAGCAGCGCGACAGCGATGGCCGCGAACAGGAACATGCCCTGCAGCTCGAGAGCCCAACCGCCGGTCTGGCTCAGTTGAAAGAGTTGCGCCTTGTGAGCCAATCCGATGGCGAACAGCATGTTCACGGCGATGAGGGCCGCGCCCAGGCGCGAGTACCATCCGAGGATCACCATTAACGGTGCGATGACTTCGCCGAAGTAGACACCATAGGCGACAAACGAGGGCAGTCCGGCTGCGGTGACCGCGCCGGAGATGAATCCGATGCCATGAAGCAGCTTGGCAATACCATGCAACAGGATCAGGACGCCGAGACTCAGTCTCAGGATTAGTTTGCCGGTGCTTTCGTTCACATTGGTCTCCTCGAGGGCGCCGCATATTAAGAGAGTGACAGGTGTGCAGGCGAGTCCCGGCGGGAGGCCCGGACTGAGAATCGCAGACTGAGAATCCCGAACAGCCGAGTCCGGCACAGGTGGACTCGTAAGCTCAGTTCGGAACCTGCGACGGGGCCGATGCCTTGTGGGGCCGTGTCAGCCGACCGAAGTGTTGCGTGGGTCAGATATCCCGACACTGTCGCCTGTGACTGGCTTCGAGCCATACTCAATGAAAATCGCAGGGGAGCTCTTCGATGATCCTTCGTACCTTTGTCGGTGCCGCTGTCGCTCTCACGTTGTGTGCTTGTGTGAGCGCCCCTCCTGGTCCCCGCGAATATCTCGATGAGCAGACGGCCGCGACTATCACTGCTGCGGCCCAGCCTCTGATTTTCGTCAATCAGAATTCCGGCCCCGTGACTCGCGACAGCAATCGTCCGCGCGATTACGTAGAGCTCTATGGCATCGATGTAAATCGCATGGGCACTCATCGCCAGTACATCGCCTTGCTGCAATGGCTCGCGCCCGAAGGTGCGAACCCTCAAGCTCCCGCGCTGGAGCTGGCGGTAGGCACGGACACGTTGCATCTGGAAGCAACGGTGCAGGATCCGAAGGAGCTCGGCATCGCTCAGCCGCTCGCTCAGGCCTATTCGTCAGTTTCGCGCTGGTGGTACTACCCGACGGATCCAGCCACGTTGAAGCGCATTGCCTCGGCCCACGAGCTTCGGTTGACGCTGGATGCGCCTGGTGGCCGCTCGAGTTACGAGATGTTCAGCGATGGGCGCGCTCAACTGGCCGAGCTCACCGCCGTTCTTCCCTGAACCCTTCCGCCCTGCACACTAAGTAAAACCGCCAGGGTTGTAGCCTCTTTTTCATAGGAACAAAGACCACAAGTCAGCCATTGCTGGACCGCGGCGAACATCAAGCTCACTCAGCCGCAGGTTCACACACAAAACAGCAACAGGCAGCCGCCCTGACGGGCTTCGAGCTGCGCGGAGACACGCAATGGCTGCCGTGTTCGGAGTGATGGGTTCGGTCGCGGCTGCCGAGCTCGATGAAATGGGCCGGCGATTGCAACACCGCGGCGGCCATGTCATCTGGCAGCAAGTGGCCCGCGAGGTGTATCTGGGGCAGGTCAGCGATACCCCGCGTGCGCCGCGCTGCGATGCGCGCTTCTCGATCGCGATCGATGCCGCTGAAGCCCTCATCGCCGGCGCCTACGAGCGAACGTTCGCAAGTTTTCGCCGTTCACAAAGTGCCCTCGAGCTCGATCGAGCGCTGCGATTTCCGTTTGCTCTCGCAGCGTGGGACGCATCGCGGCAGGAGCTGTGTCTCGGCCGCGATTTCCTGGGGCTCAAGCCGTTGCATTACTGCCGTCTGCCGAGCGGCGGCATCGCGTTCGCGACGGAATACAAGGCACTGCTTGCAATCGATGAGCTTCCCGCTGTTCCCGATCTCGGCGCGATTCGCAGCCTGCAGGTCTACAAGGCGATGCCCGCAGGCCGCACGATGCTGGCAGGCGTTGCGCCCGTGCCGCCGGGCTGTGTGCTGCGCTTGTCGCGGGAAGGTCGCATCTCGCAGGAGTCGATGCCTGAAATCCGTCTTGCAGTGCGTCCGATGAGCGAAACCGAAGCGTGCGCGCGTCTGCGCGTGCACCTCGAGAAAGCGACGGCGCCGCTCGTGGAAGGTCGTTCGCGAATTGGCCTCGCGCTCAGCGGCGGTATCGACTCGATGAGCGTCGCGTTCCTGGCCCGCAAGTGCGCCCCGCGAGCCGAGATCGTGGGCTTTACGGCGGGACAGAGCGAGGACGATCCGGAAGTGCTGCGAGCCGCACAGGTGATGGAGTGTCTGGGCGGGCACCACGAAGCGCTCGTGGTGTCGCATGAAGAACTCCTGACGCGGTTGCCGGCGGCCGTATGGCATCTGGAGAACCCGATCGGACGCAGCGAGACCTTTCAATATCTGGCGCTCGCGAAAGTCGCACGCGATCGCGGCTTCGACGCGCTGCTGACAGGAATGGGAGCGGATCTGCTGTTCGGAGGAATGCCGCGGCACAAAGTCCTGTGGATGGCCGAGAAGCTGCCGTTCCTGCGCAAGGATCTGCTGGCGTTTTTCGAGTCGACGCAGACCGGCGAGCCTTGCTCCCGGCCGCTCGCGCGCCTGATGAATGCACTTTATTACCGAGGGAGCGTGCCGCCGGCGCCGCGCGTTCATGACTGCCATGAAACGTTTACACCGGAGCTGATCGCAAGCCCCGGCCCGGAATTCATCAATCGATGTCTGATGCTCGACGGACAGGAGCCGACCAGTCGCACGCTCGCTCGCATCGAGCGGCCTTTGCAGGCCTATGGAATCGACTACGGCTCGCCGTTTCTGGACAAATCAGTCATCGAATTCGCCTTCACCATTCCCGGCGCACTCAAGATTCGCAACGGCACGCAGAAATACGTCCTGCGTCGCGCGATGCGTCCGTATATGAGTGCGGAGCTGCGCAGGGCTCCGAAGGAGCTGATGCGCATGCAGCAGAACGGCGCCTTTGCGCAAACCTTGCGGCGACTGGCGGAACATTACTTGCACCGCGATCGTGTACGACGTCGCGGACTTCTCGACTATGCCCAGGTGGAACATGTATTGCGCGCGTGTCGCGGTCCCTATCATCCTGAAACCGCCATGCGATTGTGGACGCTCATCGTTACCGAGATCTGGGCGGAGATTTATCTGGACGCACGCGGACGTGCGCCGCAGCCGGTGGCCCTCGATCTCGCGCAGCCGCACCGTTTGCCGGCCGTCGCCACGGTGCTGCCGACGACCTGAGCGCATGCATTGCGGACAGCTGAGGATTGTTCTGTCGCAGCCGGCGATCGCTGCGCGCGGGTGCTGGGCGGCGTGCCGGTGCGGATAGTCCGCCGATGATCCGCTCTCTCATCAAGCGCGCGTTCTTGTCTCCAACGTTGCGTTCTGCGGCCGCGCTCGCCGCGGGTGGCGTCGGCTTCGGTGTCGCGAATCTTTTGCTTGCCCGCGTGCTCACCCCAGATGAGTTCGGTGTGGTGAGTCTGCTGCTGTCGTTCATTCAGGTCGGCGCGGCTGTCGGCGCGCCGGGTTTGCCGGTCCTGATCAATCGATATCACCTCGGACCCTCGCGTCGGCTGTTGCAGATCTCCGCGGTGGCCAGCCTGGTAGCCACCCTTGCGACGTTCGGGATCCTGTCTGCCTTCTATGGGATCGTGGTGCCGCTCGCGGTGATGACGGGGCTTGCCATCGGCCTTGCGGCGATGGGCCGGGTGAGCGCCGCGTTCTTTCAGGCGCGCGAGCAGTTCGGCGTGTCGCTGCTGCTGATCCAGATTCATAACTGGATCCTGCTGCTCAGCATTCCGGTGTTGGTGATCACTCACCGGCCGTTTGCGACCACGGTCGTATGGGTGGTGCTGCTGGGCTACGCCATGACGGCCTGGGCAGGCTGGCAGTTCGCGCCACGGCACGGCGCTGGCGTGGCGGCGCAGGTGCCGCCGCGTCGTTGGCTGAATGAAGGCATGAGTGCTGCGGGCTTTTCGATCGCAACGAATGTGATGCTGCAGCTCGATCGATTGCTGATCGGTGGCACGCTAAGCATTCAGGATCTCGCGACCTACTCGGTCATCGCAGCCGTCGCAGGCTCGGCGTTCCGTATGCTGCAGATGGGGGCAGGATATTCGCTGCTGCCACGGTTGCGTCGGTGCACGGATCGTCATGCGGCGCTGCGTATGCTGGGCGGCGAGCTCGCGTTGCTTGCGGGTATAGGGGTGATCGCTGCCATCGCCGTGCTGATCGTGATGCCGTGGCTGCTGGAGCATTTCCTGTCGAGGAAGTACGCCGTTTCGGAAGAGATGATCCTGGCCGTGATCGCGATTGGATTCGTGCGAATCGGTGAGTCGTCCGCTGCCGCGGCGGTGAGTGCGTTGGGATCCACGCGCGAGCTTGCGCAGTTGAATGTGCTCGGGTGGTTGATGGTGATCGCTTCGAGCGCATGTGCGGTATGGGGCAGTCGCTACGGCCTGACCGGCATGATCTATGGGCTCGGCGCTGGCTGGATGCTGGGTGCAATCGGTGCCGGTGTGCTCGCGGCCAAAGCGCTGATGCGAATGCCACGTTCACCTCGCACGCGCGGCGATCGTGTGCTGAGCACCGCCGAGTGATCGTGCGGCGAGCGCCTACAGGGGCGGAACGCCAGAAAGGGACTTTCGGTGATGAAGTGATGAGGTGATGAGGTGACCAGGCGCCTGCATCGCGCACGGATGCAGGCGTTATCCTCGCCCAGGCACAAGGAGTCGCAAATGTCTGTTCAGTTCAATCACACGATCTGGCACGTCAAAGACAGTCGCGCATCGGCGCAGTGGCTTGCCGAGCTGTTCGAGCTGCCGCCGCCGAAACCCTTCGGCCCGTTCATGACCGTCATGACCCACAACGATGTGAGTCTCGATTTCATCGACGCAGGGGATTATCCGTTTCAGTCGCAGCACTATGCCTTTCTCGTCGGCGACGATGATTTTGATCGGATCTTCGCGCGTATTCGCGAGCGCGACATGACTTACTGGGCGGATCCTCGTCGCGAGCAGGCGGGAAGTATCAATCACCATTTCGGTGGACGTGGCGTGTACTTCGAGGATCTGGATGGTCATCTGCTCGAGATCATCACGCGGCCGTACGCATAGGGAAGCTCTGATTTATCGACTTCCCTGACCTTCGCAAGTCTGCAACTGGTTGAAATGCTTCGGTGGGCGAAGCAACTATGGTTGCGAATGGAGAATTGATCAGAGGTTACCTAGCATCGCTGTAGGTGAAGCACGACTGGCTCTCGCTTCTGGCGTAAGTCCTGTTATCGACCGTTGATCGTGCAACGGTAAGACGAAACTCACAGAAACTGTAGGAAGAACGATGAGGCCACTCGAGGCGAGTGGTCCCGCATGGAACTCTGCTGCCGCAATCACGTTGAAATCGCGTTTGTGATGGGGGTTGCGCTCGAACGCGCGGCACAGGTGGTCCATGAATAATTCCAAAGGCTTTCTGCTCGCAGTGTTCACGCTTGCGACCGGCGCCGCGTTCGCGCAGCAGCCCGATCCCATCACGGACGTCACGATTCAGGGTCACGTTTACGAACCGCAGCCGATCTCTCCGACCGATTCGCGCATTCAACAGCTCGGCCTGCCTTCGGGTTTTGCGATTCACCGGTATGCAGAGGGCCTCCAGAATCCCCGCATGATTGCCGTTGCCGATGACGGCACGGTGTATGTGACGCAACGTACGCCGGGCAACCTGGTCATGCTCAAGGATCTCGATGGCGACGGCATCGTCGATGCACAGCGTGTCGTGGCGAGGGTGAAGGACCTGCACGGCATCGAGATCCGCGGGAGAAAGATCTATCTGGTCGATGTTCATCGTATCTACGCCGCAGACTTGCGCGCAGACGGCTCGCTTGGGCCGCTTGCGGTCGTCTCGCGTGGATTGCCCGATGCCGGTCAGCATCCGAATCGCACGCTGCGCTTCAGTCCCGATGGGCAACTGTTCGTTTCCGTCGGTTCGACCTGTAACGCCTGCGATGAACCGAATCCGGAGAACGCCACGCTCGAGCGCGTGAACCTGGATACCGGAAAGCGGGAGATTTTCGCTTCGGGACTGCGCAATACGATCGGCTTCGACTGGCACCCCGGGAGCGGTCGTTTGTATGGCATGGATCACGGCATCGACTGGCTGGGCGACGACGAGCAGCTCGAGGAGCTCAACGAGATCACGCAGAACAGTCGGTATGGCTGGCCCTTTGTTTACGAGGACGGCAAGTTCAATCCGCAGGACGAGCCTCCCGAGGTCACGCAGGCCTACTGGGCACGGGTGTCGACCAGTCCGGTCGCTGGTTACACCGCGCATGCAGCCCCGATGCAAATGCAGTTCTATCGGGGCCTGCAGTTCCCGGGCGAATATCGCGACAGTGCGTTCATCGCGATGCACGGTTCGTGGAATCGCAAGCCTGCGAGCGGTTACGAAGTCGTGCGCGCGGTGTTCAACGGGTCAGGTGAATTCCAGCGCTTCGAGCCATTCGTGACTGGATTTCTGCAACCGCAGCCCAATACCGCGCCGCCATTACCAGGGGCTCAGCCGCAGCCGCCGGACGGCTTCATCGGTCGACCCACCGGCATCGCGACCGCACGCGACGGTGCACTGCTGGTCGGCGACGACACGAACAACGTCATCTATCGTGTGATGTACGGCAGTGCGACGCCTTCCGTGACGCCGCAGGAACTCGCGATCGATCTGCTCGATGCGCAGTCGGATCAACCGATCCAGGTGAGGTCGCCGGCGTTTGCGAACGGCGGGGCGATTCCGCTCAAGTACAGCGACTACAACGAGGGCGTATCCCCCGCGTTGTCGTGGGCGGCCGTGCCGGGTGCGCAGGCGTACGTGTTGATGATGGAAGATCCCGACGCGACCAGTCCGGTGCCTTTCGAGCATTGGATCGCGGTGATTCCGGGCAATGTCACGCAGTTGCCTCAAGGCATCACGAAAGTGGAATATCCGCGCGAAGTGCCGGGGATGCGTCAGGGCAGCAACTCGCGCACGCAGTTTGGCTACTTCGGTCCGCGGCCGCCGCCATTGCAGCCGCATCGCTATCACTTCCAGATCTTTGCTTTGGACTCGCGCGTCATGCTTCCGGCGGGATTCAATCGCCACGCGCTCATCCGACAGATGCAGGGACACGTGATCGCGAAGGGTGAGACGATCGGCAACTTCACGAAGCAGCTTTGATGCGGAAGCGCCGGGTCCACCGGCCATAGGTGCCGTGTGGATGCGTCCGCGTCCAACTGTTCGGCCCTTCGAGCGGCTGAGCTGTTCCTTGCGGCACATTTCGGGATGAACAATGCTGCAGCCTCTTCGAGAGGCTGCATGTCATGCGCATCATCCAGGCCCACAACCCCGAACAGATCGCCATGGCTCGCGAGCTGATGCGCGAGTATCAACTCTCTCTTGGCGTCGATCTGTGTTTTCAGAATTTCGAGGCCGAGCTGCGCGATCTGCCCGGCTCATATGCGCCGCCCAGTGGCCGGCTGCTGCTCGCGATTCGTGACGACGATGAGTTGGCGGGGTGCGTCGCGCTGCAAGCGATCGATAAGCATCGCTGCGAGATGAAGCGACTGTATGTTCGCCCGAACGCGCGCGGCCTGGGCATCGGTCGCGCATTGATCGACTACGTCCTGAACGCTGCGCGTGAGATCGGCTATCGCTCCATGGTGCTGGACACGCTGCCGTCGCTACGCAAGGCGCAAGAACTCTACGAGCGCTACGGATTCACCGACATCGAGCCCTATCGAGTGAATCCGCTTCCGGGCGTGCGCTTTCTGGGTCGCGCGCTCTGATCCTCTCAGTCGTTCGCCACGGGCAGGGCGACATAGCTGCTCTGCTTCGGCGCGTGATAGACGCGCATGGTGGCTTTGGCGAAGTCCGTCGGCTTCGCGAAAAAGATGTTGGGGACGAACGTCTGCGGATTGCGGTCGTACAGCGGAAACCAGCTCGACTGCACCTGCACCATGATCCGGTGTCCAGGCAGGAATACATGATGGGCCGTCGGCAAGGCGAAACGATACTCGAGTGGCGCATTCGGCTTGATCGGCTTCGCGACCGTGAAGCCTTCGCGATAGCGTCCGCGCAGGATGTCCATGCTCACCGCAAGCTGATAGCCGCCCATTTCGGGTTGTGAAGGAACCTGATCCGGATACACGTCGATCAGCTTCACGACCCAGTCCGCATCGGTTCCCGTCGTCGATGCGATGAGATGCACTTGCGGCTCACCTGCGATGGTAAGCGGCGCTTTCAGTACCTCCGAGGTAAACGTGATCACATCGGTGCGGCCTGAGGCTTCGCGCTGATCGTCGACGAGCCATTGCGACCAGGTGTAATCGCGGCCGTAGCCGACCGGCTGAATCGGACGCGCGCGATAGGGCACCGGCCGCGCTGGATCGGACACGTACTCGGTGAACGATGCGCCGGTGGCAGGGGCATCGAAACTCAGGCGAGCCTCGTTTTGCAGATAGAGCGCGCGTTGTGTTTTCGCGCAGCCCTGTTCGCAGGCAAGCGGCCAGTGATCCAGGCGACGCCACTCGTTGGATCCGGTTTCAAACGCGGTGACCGGTGCGAGGTTCGCCTGCGGCGCTCCGTCGATCAGGTATTGCGCGAGATAGGGACGGAGCACTTTCTGACGAAAGTAACGCGCCGTGTCGCTGCCGAACCTGATGGCGCCGAGCGCACTGCCTTCCGCTATCTGCTGTCCGTGATGCCACGGGCCGATGACGAGCTTCACCATCTTGCCGCTCGTGTCCTTCGGCTTGATGGCCTTGTACACGGCCGGTGCGCCGTAGATATCTTCCTGGTCCCACAGCGAATGCACGATCATGACGGGGACTTTCAGCGGCTGCTTAGCGAGCACCCGGTCGACCGCCTGGTCGCTCCAGAAAGTGTCGTATGCGGGATGCTCGATGATCTTCTTCCAGAAACCGAGCTGTTCCATCCCATAGCGGCGCGCCAACTCGCCGGCCGTTCCCGCACGCATATATAGATCGTAGTCGTCGTGATGCGCGCTCCACCACGGCATGCTGTTGTCGCGCGTGCCGATCTGCTCATAGATGTACGGCAGATTCTGCTGGCGAAACGCGCCGTGATGAAACCAGTCATCGCCCATCCAGCCATCCACCATCGGATTCATCGGCACGGCGACCTTGAGTGCCGGATGTGGATTCACCAGCGCCATCAACGGTTCGAAGCCGTCGTAGGAGATGCCCAGCGTGCCCACCTTGCCATTGGTCTGCGGCACGTTCTTCACGAGCCAGTCGATCGTGTCGTAGGTGTCGGTGGACTCATCGACGGGGGTCGGATTCTGTGGCCCGCTCAAGGGGCGATTCATTACGTTGTCGCCCTCGGAGCCGTACTTGCCTCGCACGTCCTGCATGACGCGGATATAGCCATCCTCGACGATCACATCGGCCGCGTTGTCGTAGCCCTGCAGCATTCCAGCCAGCGTTCCGCTGTATAAGTGACTCGTGAGCGCGTCGGCGTCGTAAGGCGTGCGCGTCAAGAGCATGGCTGCTCGCTTTGCCGCTTTGGGGATCATGATGATCGTGCGCAGCTTCACGCCATCGCGCATGGGAATCATCTCCTCGCGGCGCACGTAATCGTATGCATCCGTCACCGGTGTGAACTTCTCGGGCGTCTCGCTCGGGTAGTTGGGATAGAGCGGCGCTTTGGGCGGATCGTCCGCAAACGCAGCCGTCGCAGTCAGGATCAGGGAGAGCAGGAGTACGTTGTTCTTCTTGTTCGACTGACGATGCATGCGTCGCTCCCATGACGGAATGTACACAGTGTAGATCGGAATCCGCCTCGCTGGCTGCACCAAACGCGCTTCATGAAGGTTCGACAGGTTGGGGCAGCGGACTTCGCGTCGGCGTCTTCGCTATGATCGGTCCATGCTCATCCGTCGAGGACAGATACATGACGAATCGCCGCGAGTTCATGGTGGCGAGCGCCGGTGCGGCGCTCGTGCTTGGTCAGCGTCCAGCGATCGCAAAGGCGACGGGATCTGAGCCGATCGAGACCATGCTGAACCGGTTTGCCGAAGAGTTGCTGGCCGACTATCCGGAGAGCGCAACCAGTCTGGGGATCGATCGCGATCGAAGAGCGGCACTGAAGGCGAAGCTGTCCGACCGGTCCGCGCAGGGCCAGAAACACATCGCCGATCGAGTCGCCGCGCGGCTGCGCCAGCTCAAGGCCATCGATGTGTCCACGCTCAGCGATGCCGAGCGAGTCGACCTCGATGTGATGCGCACCGCGCACGAGTTCGCGCTCGAGGGCTTCGCGTTTCCGTATGGCGACGTCGCGTTCCTGAATCTGAACTGGTCATGGCGTAATGCCCCTTACGTCGTGGCACAGAACACCGGCGCGTTTCTCGAGATCCCGAGTCTGCTCACCGAGCAGCACACGATCGAAACGCCGGCTGATGCGCAGGCCTATCTCGCAAGGCTCGAAAGCTATGCGGCGCAGCTGGATGGCGAGACAGCCCGGTTGCGCAGCGCCGCGGCACAAGGCGTCATTGCTCCGGACTTCCTGCTGGACAAGACTTTGAACCAGATGCGGATCGCCCGCGGCGGCGCGGTCGCGGACTGGTCGCTCGTGACGACGCTCGCGAACCGCACGAAAGACATGCGCGGCAGTTTTGCCATCGATGCGCAGCGCATTGCGAATCAGAAGATCGCGCCCGCACTGGATCGCCAGCTTGCCGAGCTCGAAGCACATCGCAAGCGCGCGACCTCGGATGCGGGCGTATGGAAGCTGCCGCGGGGCGATGAGTATTACGCGTGGACGCTGGCGGCCAGTACGACGACCCGCATGACGCCCGAGCAGATTCATAATCGCGGTCAGGAAGAATTGCGGGCGCTCCAATCCGAGATGGACGCCATTCTGAAAAAGCAGGGCCTGACACAAGGCACGGTCGGCGAGCGTATGACGGCGCTCAGCACACAGGAGCGCTTCAGGTTCGCCGACAGCGATGCGGGCCGGGCGAAAGTCATGTCGTTCCTGAACGATCGAGTGACCGACATGCGAACGCGCCTGCCGCGCGCATTTGCGACGCTCGTACCGGGAAATCTCGAGATCAAGCGAATGTCGCCTGAAGTCGAGCCCGGCGCGCCGGTCGCCTACGGTGGGGCGGGCACGATCGATGGCAAGGTGCCCGGGAAGTTCTGGATCAATATGCACAACATGAATGTGCTGTTGACCTACAGCCTGCCGACGCTCGTGTACCACGAATCGATTCCGGGTCATGTGTGGCAGGGCGAGTACACCTTCGACATGCCCCTGTTTCGCTCGCTGCTGGCATTCAATGCGTACTCGGAAGGCTGGGCGTTGTACGCGGAGCAGCTTGGCGATGAGCTGGGTGCGTACGAGAACGATCCGTTCGGCCGTCTCGGCTATCTGCAATCCATTGCCTTCCGCGCGTGTCGCCTGGTCGTGGACACGGGTCTGCATGCGAAACGCTGGTCGCGCGAACAGGCCATTCAATGGTTCGCGTCGACCAATGGATCGACCGTGGATGAAGTCACGAGCGAAGTCGATCGCTACTGCGCATGGCCGGGTCAGGCATGCGGTTACAAGGTCGGACACAGCGAAATCAATCGGCTGCGTGCGCAAGCGCAAGCCTCGCTCGGTGCCAGGTTCGATTCGCGCCAGTTCAACGACATGGTCGTCAAGGCTGGCGGCGTGCCGATGGTGACGCTCGCTCGCATCGTGGATACGTTCGTCGCTCGACAGCGGGAATAGATGGAACGCGCTGAGCATCGGATCGAACGCTTGTCGCGCGGCGATGCGGATCGCATGGCCGAGCTGAACGCTCTGTTCGCCGACGTGTTCGACGATGCCTCGAGCTACGGTGCCGCTCCGCCAGATGGCGACTATCTGGATGAGATGCTGGGTCAGGATCGCATCATCGTGCTCGTCGCGATTCGCGCGGACAGGATCGTCGGCGGTCTCGTTGCTTACGAATTGCCGAAGCTCGAGCAGAAGCGCAGCGAGATCTACATCTACGATCTTGCGGTGAGCGCGGCACATCGCAGGCGTGGGATCGCGGCCGCGCTCATCCGTGAAGTTCAACTCATCGCGCGTAACTGCGGCGCTTGGGTCATCTATGTCCAGGCCGACTATGGCGACGAGCCGGCGATTGCGTTGTATTCGAAGCTCGGTGTCCGTGAGGACGTGATGCACTTCGACATTCCGGTGATCCCCATTGCCGGCAAGCGCTCAGAGCGATAGATCGGCATTGCCCTCCAGCACGCTCTGCTCGAGATGCGGTCGTTCGCCACCGTTCCACCGCTTTGCCCGATGGACTACGCGATAGCGCAACGGTCCGCCGTTGGGCTCCGTGCTTCGTGCGATCGGCCGGGGAATACACACGAACTCGGTTTCGATGAAGTCGCTCGCTGCGGTAACGACGGAATACCCATGTCCGCCGAGGTCGAGAAAAGTCAGGTGGGGAGATAACGACGGATTGGTGAGCGCACGGGCCTTCTCGATGTCACCGGAGCGAGCATATTCGAGCGCGCTGCGCACGCCGCGCTTGAGCGTGAGATTGATCGTGGCTTCGGGTTTCGCATCCTTGCGATCCGCGAGATACAGCGGTCGCAGCGGATGGTCTTTGGGAAACACGTGCTCGACGGCTTCGACGAGTCCGGGCGCTGAGATCGAGCCTGTGATGAAGGACAGACCGATCGGTTCGAACGGTGCGGGCGGCAAGGCCTTGGCGGCATAGCCGGCCCAGAAACTGTGTCGATCGCCCGAGACGGTGACGAAGCCTTCGACCTTGCGATCGCGAACCAGATCGTAGAGCTCGGCACGTTCGCGATATGCACCGCTCAGGTCTCCAGAGCCGAACGATGCATAGCCGGCGCCAGGCCATGCGGACGTCAAGCCTTCGGGCAGATTCTGTGGGTCTGCGCGCCAGGCGAGCGTGCCATTCGACGCGGCCCAGATCTTCCATGTGGCGTTCGACGACAGCAGGGTCTCTTTGAACCACTGCTTTTGTTCTCGGCCGAGTAATGTGAACGCCGGCTCGTTCTTGCGGAAGTTCGCGATCCGCCGATCGCCGAATGCGATTGTGTCCGGCGCCTGGCCCTGCGCGAACTCGCGGCCGGCGTCCAGGATCTCTGCGACTTCCTGCGGGAAGAAGTCGGGAAATGTGTCGTCTTGAAATGCAGCCGCCTCAGGACGATCCGTGGGGCTTTCCATCATGAAGCTGTGCATGTCCGTGATGATCAGATCCGCATTGCGGCCGTAACGCAGCGAGCGATATGCAGTCATGCTGCCGACGGCCGCTCGATTGTTCGGTTCCTCGCCGAAGCCGTGATCGTCGAACCGCTCGATGGGTCGGCTTTCCACGCGCGGCGGCGAGAATGTTTCGAGATCAGGACCGGAGGCCTTGCGCGCTCGCGATGGAATGTATTCCCACCACGCTTGATTCGCCGCGACACGCAGTGCCTGTGCTGGTTCGACCTTGCCTTCGAATTTGATGAAGCTTTGCCATCCCTGCCAGGAGAACTCGTGGTTGTCTCCGATACAAATGAACGGGAAGCGCGCACGAGCATCCTGAATGTCGGGATCGCGGATATGTGCCCGATACACAGTTCGGTAGCCCTCCAGCGTGGTCGGTACGTGGAAGTTCCGTATCTTGCGTGCATCCGGAACACGGCCGATATCGAACACGGTGCGGTCGTATCGATGCGATACCTCGTCCGGGTATTCGACGACTTCATAGATGAAGTCCCCGAGATGAAGCACGAAGGCCAGTTGCCGACCGGTCGCGGCGCGTTCGTCCTCGAAGATCATGCGCCGATACGCGTTCTGCGCGCCCTCGTTCACGCTCTGACACGACACGAAAGCAAAACGTACCGGGCGGGGATCCGTCGGTGAGGGTGCGGTGAGGGTGCGTCCGATGCGGCTGCCGGCGCCGGTTTCATCGATGAAGCGATACCAATACACCGTGGCGGGACGCAGACCCGCGGCGAGGATTCGACACGTCCAGTCCGCCTTTGCACTCACAGGTGCGCGCACGCTCGCGACGACGCGTGTGAAATCCGGGTCAAGGGCCACTTCGGCCGTCAGCATCGACCGATTCCGGTCCTGAAACGCGCGCCGCGTCCACAGGATCACGCTGCCGTCGTCGGGATCGCCTGAGGCAACGCCGTCGGGATAGAGATCGGGTCGAGGTGTCCACTTCTGCGCCGCGGCATACGAGCCACGCGACCATGCCAGCGTGGCGCCCATCGCTGCGGCGGCCTGGAGGAAGTCACGGCGATTGATGAAGGTCTTCGCCATCGTCGAACCCTCGAAGGGAAGTTGCCCGGGAGTCTGACGCGCAGAGCAGATCCATGGCAGGCAAATGCGGCGAAACGATGTTTATCTGCAACGACTCAATCAGGAAATCCTGAACGGACGGAAGCGCGTGCCGACCCACCCGAAGAGTTGACGCGATAGTGACACACGTCACAAAGTGCCTCGACGCGTTTGTGAAACGATGGCTTGGCCAGGGACCGGTGCGCCACCCGAATGGTAACCATGGATGGCCAACTATTCGGCAGTCCTCCCCGCGCTGGTCCCTGGCACTTTCCGCTTCCCGTGGCCCCTGGCTGTTCATGAGTCAACGCCAAGGTAACCTCTGATCAATTCTCCATTCGCAACCATAGTTGCTTCGCCCACCGAAGCATTTCAACCAGTTGCAGACTTGCGAAGGTCAGGGAAGTCGATAAATCAGAGCTTCCCTAGGTCACTCCGGCGGGGCGCATAATCGGCTCATGTCAGAGCCTGTCATTCGCGACGTATCGGACACCGCTTTCTGGATCGCCTGGCATCGGGCCGAAGAGACGATGCGATCGGATGCGCTGTTTCGCGATCCCTTTGCAGCGAGGCTCGCGGGAGAGCGCGGCATTCGCATCGCGCACGACATGCCCGCCAGCGGCTTCATCGGCTGGACGGTTGCCTTGCGCACTCGAATCATCGATGAGTTCATTCGCGATGCGATCGATTCGGGCGTCGACACGATCCTGAATCTGGGAGCAGGGCTCGATGCCCGGCCCTATCGGATGGAGTTGCCCGAGGACCTGAAGTGGATCGAGGCCGATTACGCGCGGATCATCGAATACAAGGAACAGGTGCTGCGCGATGCGCAGCCGCTCTGTCGACTCGAGCGCGTGAAGATCGATCTGGCCGATCGCGGCGCGCGACAGTCCATGCTGTGCGATGTCGGTATGAAATCGCAGCGTTGCCTGGTACTGACGGAAGGCGTGATCCCGTATTTGACTGCAGAGGACGCCGCGGCATTGGCCGATGACCTCCTCGAGCATCGATCTCTTCAGTGGTGGGTGCTCGACTACATGTCACCCGACGCACAGCGTCACCGTCGTGCCCGGCTCGGCAAGATCCTGCAGAACGCTCCGTTTCGTTTCCGTACCGACGATTGGTTTGCGTTCTTCGAGCAGCACGGTTGGCGCGCGAAGGAACTGCGCTACTACGTCGAAGAGAGCGCCAGAGTCGGACGCGCGGTTCCGCTGCCGGTATGGATGAAGGTTCTGTGGGGCGTGCGCGCGCTATTCATGTCGCCAGCGCGTCGCGATCAGTTGAGCAAGTCCGCAGGCTACGCGTTGTTGGAGAGAGTCGGCTGAGCGCTGATCTGAGCAATCGCCAGCAGCAGATTGCGCTCGGAATCCTGCAGATATCGCTCTCGGGTTACGCGCAGGCGTTCTCGTAGCATTGCGATTTCCTCGTCCGTGGCCTCGAGCGCGCGACGCATCGCATCGAGCAGATCGGTCGTGTACGTGAATGCCGTGTCTTCGATGGCGTAGAAGCGCGCCAGCTGTTCGTGCGCGATTGGAATTGCATTGAAGCCAACTGCGGCCGCAATGGACGAGGTCGACTTGCTCTTGAAGTAGGTCGGGTGGGACTCGGGGCTGATGAGCGGCAGGATGAAATCGACGCTGTTGAGCAGCCGGTAGTACGAGCGATAGCCGATGCCTTTCCAGGTATAGCGCACGTAGTCGGCGAGTCCTGCCTTACGTACCTCGTGCGCGAACTCGCGAAAGCGCTTGTCGAAACTGCGGCCCATCACGTAGACCTCGAAATCGGAGCGTCCCTCGGCTCTCAGCGCTTTCAGCGCATCGAGCAGCAGTCCGTAGTGTCTGCGTTTCGGATCGAAGTAGCCCTGAACGCAGAAGCGGCGACGGCCGTTCGTCGGCGGCACGCTGGGCACCACGCTGTCGAAGAAGAAGACCGGATACATCGTGCCGGCGCGTGTGCGATCGGCAAAGTGCTCCGAAACATAGGGTGCGAGCACCATCAGCCGGCAGCGCGGATTCGCAAGATAAGGCTGATATTCGGGCTTGGAGACGATGAAGCTGCCGTTGTGCAGAAATCCAAGAAACGGCGTATGAGCGAGGATGTCGTGCGCGCAGTTCAGCACCTCCGTTCCTTCGAAGGTGTTGAAGATCACCAGATCGAAGCGCTCCTTCCTGACCGCATCGAGAACGTGTCGTGCCTTCAACGTCGAATGGATCACTGGATGCAGGCCCGGCGCATGCACGAAGGAGTTCTTCATGCGATTGCGCCAGACATTGAATACGTGGACCTCGTACCCGAGCTTCTGCATCAGATAGACGGTGGTGAGATAAACCTCGTCATGTCGCGTGTAGCACTCGACGATCGCACAGCGCTTGCGCGCAGGTGCATCTGCGGCGCGGGTCCGTTCCAGGGTGCCCGTTACGGTCGCGGTCGCGCCTGATTGCACCTGAACTCTCCCAGGGTGATCCATTCTCCGAGGTGATCCGTGTGGAGTGCGTGGGCGCAGTCCAATGCGGTCTGTCGAACGTGAGTTCCGCGTGCGTGAAAAACGGGCGATCGTTGCTGCAGTGCGTATCAGTGCGTGCCGGCGGCGTTCTGCGCTTCGTCCTGCGTTGGAAACACGCGCCACTCGACAATGGCCTGCAACCGCTCCAGAAACTGTGGCGCCGAATACTTGAGCATCACTTTCTCCCGACCGCGCTCAACGAACGAGCGGCGCATCTCCGGGTTGCTCAGCAGTGTGCGCAGGGCTTGCGCAATGGCCATCGGATCCTGCGGTGCTACTGTGAAACCATCGATCCCGTGCTCCACGACCTCGCTCGACGCATCCAGATTGCCGCACACGATGGGCAGACCATGGAGCCAAGCCTCGAGGAATACGATGCCAAAGCCTTCTTTCGCAGACGGCAGCAGAAACACGTCCGACTGTTTGTAAAGACCGTGCAATTCCGTGTCGGGCACCCGTCCGAGGAACTCGACATGCTCGGAGAGCCCGAGCCTGTGCGCGAGCTTCTCGTGCTGCGCACGCAATTCACCATCGCCCACGATGCGATAACGCAAGGTCGGATAATTTTCGCGCAGCAGCTTGATGGCCTGCAGTGCCGCCGGGATTCCTTTCAGCATGTCATGACGATCCATGCGCGCCACCGTCAGAACGACCGGCCGTTCGTCGCTGCCCGAGCTTGCCATTGGCACCGTGGGCAGCGGTGCGTCGAACGTCAATGCGTTCGGCAGGATATGAAAGCGCGGCTGTTCGAGCTGAAACGCTGCGCGCATGCGTTCCGCGGTGAAATGACTCACCGACACCACGTCATCGACGAGGTGATCGACCAGCCAGCGTGAAATGGAACGATGGAACGGGGTGCGTCCGGCGTCCCAGGCTTCGACGCCATGGATGAACAGTACATAGCGAGCCCTGCGGAATAGCAGGCGGATGGGCCAGATCAGTTTGGCGAGACGCAGATGACCGATGTATGCCTGATCGATTCCGCGGCAATGCGCTTTGAACAGTAACCAGAGCAGGCGGCTGCGACTGCCTCGCGCCGATTCGACTCGTATGTGCGACGGCAGATCGGCATCGGGACGCACATCGTGCATGGCAATCAGCTCGAGCTCGCAACCGCGCTCGAGTGCGATGCGACTGAGTCCCAGCAGAACGCGGTTATCGAATCGCTGAATGCCGCCTACGGTGCCGATCCGCTCGTGAACCAGATGCACGATCCTGGATGCGCCCATCACCATGTCGCTCGCGGATGAGTGCGAACGCACATGCGTGGTGCATGCAAGGTCGCTCGCGCTTCGTAATGGCGGCAGAGCCGATTCATCGAAGCAATCCATGCCACAGCTTGCGGGCGAAATTCAGCGCGAACGGCGGAGCGATCTGTTCTGCCGCGCGCTGCACGAGCGACTTTCTCTTGCGATAGAACTGCGGTGCGAATCGCGAGGAATGCGGCGTCACTCGATCGCCCTCGTTCACGCCGACCGTGTGGTAGTAGACCAGGAAGGAGTTGCGAGTGCGCTCGGGTGGACAGGCGAGCGGTTGCGGCACGCCGTGATAGTTCGGATACGCCACCTCGAACAGTGCAGTGCGATTGAACACGGGCTCGATCGTGACTTCGGCGCGAGTGGCTTCGTGATTCCACAGTTCCAGACAACCGCCGTAATCCGAGCGCCAGTCCTTGTTCAAAAAGACGATCATCGCGAGCCGACGCGTCATCCCGGTGTCGTACGCGATATTGCGATCGGCATGAACGCCGAAGAAATCGCCCCGGCGCATCATCGCGTGTCCACCGCCTTGCAGATACGGATCGGGCAGGAGCTGCCAGATTCCCGTGATCTCGGAAAGCAAATAGAGAAAGGCGGCAGAATGCAGCAGAGACACGAACTGGCTGCCCGCGTTGCCGAGCTCGAGCGCCGATCGCATCCGCAGAGTGCGTTCCAGTCCGTCCTGATCGAAGGTCAGCCATTGATCTGCCGCGAGGCCCGGCGCCTCGACTATCAGATCCTCCAGCAGCTCATTCGGGAACAGATTGTCCAAACAGATGTGGGGGAAGGGCTTGGCTGTGCTGTACGAAACATGCAGATCGGCGAGATTGGCGGGGACGTTCACACGCCCACGCAAATAACTCCGCAGTGCTGTGGCGGTGTCGGTTTTCATGACGAATGCGAGCTTGCCTCCCGTGCTTTCGCTCTGTGTTCGCTGCGTCGCCCTTACCAGGAGCTATCGAGAACCCTGTGCCGAGATCGAAAGGGCTTCCACTGCCGGCACCCCAACGTTTGGGACTACACAAAGTATCCCTGGAATGCCCACGAAATGACGGGTTAATACTGAAAGCGAATCCAGACGTACCGGCAGCAATGCGGGTGAAACCGAGGTCTGTCCTCGAACTTGGCACAGGCTTGCTGCTTACGGTAGAGTCCGTCGCGATGACGCGGATCATTAAAAGCACGCTGAAAACGAAGAAGCTCTTTGCGGGGCCTCTTTGCTGTCTGCGCGCGTAACGAAACCGGTCAGACAGAATCCAAAGGCCCCGCCGGACTCCGACGGGGCCTTTCTTATTTCTGGCTCCGTCTGTCCGGCCTCACATCGAGGACAGACAATGCCATCCGCAGAACCCATCGCCCCCGTGCTCAGTCGCTCGCCCGCGGGACGCCCTGATCTTAAGAATCCCGTTGTCGCAGTCGTAGGTGCGACAGGCGCGGTCGGCGTCGAAATGGTCCGCTGCCTGGAGAGACGTCGCTTTCCGCTCGCGCAGCTGCGGGTTCTGGCATCGGCACGGTCGGCCGGGCAGACGATGAGCTACGCCGGTCAGCAGTTACGCATCGAGGAGCTGCGCGAAGACAGTGCGAAGGGTGTCGATATCGCGCTGTTCTCGGCGGGCGGATCGATCTCGAGGAAGTTCGCGCAGGCATTCATCGATCAGGGGGCGATCGTCGTCGACAACTCGTCGGCTTTCCGGATGGACCCGCAGGTGCCGCTCGTAGTACCCGAGATCAACGCCGATGCGATCGCACAGCACACCGGCGTCATTGCCAATCCGAACTGCGCTGCAATCCTGACGATTACGCCGTTGTGGCCGTTGCATCGTGCGAACCCGATCCAGCGCCTGATCATCTCGACCTACCAGGCAGCCTCGGGTGCCGGCGCTGCGGCGATGGAAGAGCTGCGTGAGTCCACGCGCGCACATCTGAATGGTCAGGAGTATCAGCAGAAGGTGCTGCCGCATCCGTATGCGTTCAACGTGTTCAGCCACAACACGCGCGTCGATCCGGCGACGGGCTACAACGAAGAAGAAACCAAGGTGATGCAGGAAGCACGCAAGATCATGAATGCGCCTGCGATGCGGATCAGTGCGACCTGCGTACGTGTTCCGGTGCTGCGCGCTCATTGCATCAGCGCGACGGTGGAATGCGAACATCCGATCGATGTCGCGCAGGTGCGGGCGCTGCTGGAGTCTGCGCCGGGCGTTCGCGTGGTCGACGATGTGCAGAACAACTACTTCCCGATGCCGAAGGATGCCTCGGGTCGCGACGAGATTCTCGTCGGTCGCATTCGCCAGGATCTGAGCGATCCGACGGGTCGCTCGGTGTCCTTGTTCATCGCGGGCGACCAGCTGCTGAAAGGTGCGGCGTTGAACGCAGTGCAGATCGCGGAACGCTTGCTGCAGCGATAACGCGCAGCTTCGTTCTGCGAATGCGGGTGTCTCCTGGGTCAGTGAGCCCCTGCCTGCGCAGGGGCTCAGAGCATCGCTGCTCTGATTCGCGAACTCGTTTGGCTGAGCTTTTCTTGTAAGCGGAACCGCACGGGTTCCGCTGTTGTTCTCGATCGAAGCGGACTCATATCCAGGCAGCTGCCCCTGGTGGCTGCCTTCATTCGTTTCGAGGACTCGCACGATTGCTGATTCGCGCCACTGACAAAGGGCTCTACTGCGAAGCCGGCGATTTCTATATCGATCCCTGGCAACCCGTGCCTCGCGCCGTCCTCACGCATGCGCACGGTGATCACGCTCGTTTCGGCAGCGAGCAATACTTCGCGGAAGCGAGCAGCGAAGGCGTGTTGCGCCATCGACTCGGTGCGCAGATGCCGCTGGTGACGAAGCAGTACGGCGAAATCTTCGAATTGGGCGATGCGCGTGTCTCGCTTCATTCGGCCGGACATGTCCTGGGCTCTGCGCAAGTATGTGTCCGGGTCGGCGATGAGCGATGGGTGGTGACGGGCGATTACAAGCGAGCGCCCGATCCAACGTGTGTGCCGTTCGATCCCGTGCAGTGCGATGTGCTGATCAGCGAAGCGACGTTCGCATTGCCGTGCTATCGCTGGCCGGATACGGCTCAAGTGATCGACGAGCTGTGGCGCTGGTGGCAATCCAATCGCGAACAGGGCAGGGCGTCGGTGCTGTTCTGTTATGCGTTCGGCAAGGCGCAACGCGTTCTTGCCGAGCTCATGGCGCACACCGATGAGCCAGTGTTTCTCCATGGTGCTGTCGTTCCTCTGGTCGAGGAGTACCGACGCGCCGGCGTTCGCATGCTTCCGACTCAACCTGTCGTACGCGAGAAGAAGGCGGACTATCGCGGCGCTCTCATCGTGGCGCCGCCCAGCGCTGCGGGCAGTCCTTGGATGCGGCGGTTCGGCGATGCGTCCACGGGATTCTGTTCCGGATGGATGCGAATTCGCGGAGCCAGAAGACGACGCGGCTACGATCGCGGCTTCGTGCTTTCCGATCACGCGGACTGGCCCGCGTTGATCGCGACGATTCGCGACAGCGGCGCACAGAAAATATTCCTCACGCACGGCTATAGCGATGCGCTCGTGCGCTATCTGATCGAGAACGGCGTCGATGCGGCGGCCCTGCAGACCGCGTACGGCGAAGAGGAGTAGTCGTGCGCGCGTTCGGTGAATTGTTCGAAGCGCTCGACACCACGACCTCGATCAATGAAAAGCTCGCTGCGCTCATCGGCTACTTCAAGAGTGCACCGCCCGCGGATGCCGCCTGGGCGGTCTATTTTCTTTCCGGACGCAGACTCAAACGGCTGATTGGCGCCGCCACGCTCCGCGCGTGGCTTCTGCAGGAGGCCCGGCTTCCGGAGTGGCTTCTCGAAGAGACCTACGCAGAGGTCGGCGATCTTGCGGAAACGATCGCACTGCTGGTGGACAGCTCACTCGAGCGCGACGTGATCGATCTGCCGCTGGATGAGTGGCTCCAGCGTTTGCTGAGCCTGGCGGGTCGCGATGAAGAGGAGCAGCGAACGCTCGTCGTGCGCTGGTGGCGTGAGCTCGATGCGCGCGGCTGTTTCCTGCTGAACAAGCTGCTGACTGGCGAATTACGCGTCGGGGTGTCCGCGGGTCTGGTCGAACGTGCGCTCGCGGAACTGACGGGCCATCCGCGTCCGCTGATCGCTCATCGCATGATGGGCGCATGGGATCCCACGCCGAAGTTCTGGGAATTTCTGCATGGCGCGGCCGACGAAGCTGGCGATCGATCGCGGCCTTATCCCTTCTGTCTGGCCGCGCCGCTGGAAGTTGCGCCCGAGACGCTGGGCCCGGTGAGCGACTGGCTCGTCGAATGGAAATGGGACGGGATTCGCGCGCAGCTCATGCGGCGCACGGGTGGCGTGCATCTGTGGTCGCGAGGCGAGGAGCTCATCACCGACCGCTTTCCCGAGTTGATGGAGCACGCGATGCGGCTGCCGTTCGACACGATCATCGACGGCGAGATCGTGGCGTGGCGCGACGGCCAGGTGTTGCCCTTTGGCGTACTGCAAAAGCGCATCGGTCGCAAGAAGCTCACCTCCAGAATTCTTAGCGACATTCCCGTACATCTGATCGCGTACGACCTGCTCGAGGAGGCCGGTCAGGATATTCGCGCGCTGCCCTTGCGTGAGCGGCGCCAGCGACTGGAAGCGTTGTTGGCAAATCGTCCCTGGGCATCCGTCTCTCCGCGCGTGACCGGCGCCGACTGGTCCGATCTCAAGAGCCTGCGCGATACCGCGCGCACTCGCTGCGTTGAAGGCCTGATGGTGAAGCGTCTGGATTCTGCATACGGCTCGGGTCGACAGCGGGGCGTCTGGTGGAAATGGAAGATCGATCCTTACAGCTTCGATGGCGTGCTGGTCTATGCGCAGCCGGGGCGAGGGCGACGCGCCAATCTGCTCACCGATTACACCTTCGCGGTGCGCGACGGCGACAAGCTCGTGCCTGTTGCGAAGGCGTACTCGGGTCTGACGGATGCCGAGATCCTGCAAGTGGATCGCTGGATTCGTCAGAACACGGTCGAGCGGTTCGGTCCGGTGCGCTCGGTGAAGCCTGAGCTCGTGTTCGAGATCGCATTCGAAGCGATCAACACCTCGTCGCGTCACAAATCCGGCGTCGCTGTGCGCTTTCCGCGTATCGCGCGCTGGCGCACGGACAAGCTTGTCACCGAAGCGAACACGATCGAGGATCTGCGCGGTCTGCTGCGACTGAGCAATGAGCGCGAGCAGGTGCGCATCTGATGCACGCGCCTCGCAAAGCGCTCGAAGGACCAGCTGGCCATGCGTCTCTGAACGAGTGGTTTGCAGCCCGCGGCTGGCAGCTCGCGAGATTCCAGCGGGAGGCGATCGATGCGTACCTGGCCGGAGAGTCCGGACTCGTCCATGCGCCGACCGGCAGTGGCAAAACGTTATCGGTCTGGCTGGGGCCGCTGCTCGAAGCGCTGAATGAGACCGCTCCGCAATCCGGCTTGCAAGTGCTATGGATCACGCCATTACGGGCGTTGGCAAACGACATTCACCGCAACCTGACCCTGGCGGCGCAGGCATTGCGTGTGCCATGGGAGATCGGATTGCGCACGGGCGACACGAGCAGTTCGCTGCGTAAGTCTCAGCGCGAGCGTCCTCCGCATGCACTCGTCACCACGCCCGAGAGTCTGAGCGTCATGCTCAGCTTTGCGGACTCGCATGCGTCGTTGGATCGATTGCGTCTGGTCGTCGTCGATGAATGGCATGAGCTGATGGGCAGCAAGCGTGGAGTTCAGCTCGAGTTGTGTCTGGCGCATCTTCGCGCACGCAACCCTGCGATGCGTACGTGGGGGCTGTCTGCGACGCTGGGCAATCTCGAGCAGGCGCTCGATGTGCTGATGGGCGCCCAGACGCCGGGACGATTGATTCAGGGGCCTGCACCGAAAGCAGTGCGCATCGAATCCATTCTGCCGCCGACGATCGAGCGTTTTCCGTGGACGGGTCATCTCGGCACCCGATTGCTGCGGCCGGTGATCGATGCAATCGAGCAGGCGGAGAGCACGCTCCTGTTCACCAATACGCGTTCTCAGGCGGAGCTGTGGTATCGCGCAATCGTCGAGGCGCGCATCGACTGGATCGACAAGATGGCGATCCACCATGGCTCGATTGCGATGGAGGTTCGTCGTCGGATCGAGACGGCAGTGCAGGAAGGCCGACTCAAATGCGTCGTGTGCACATCGTCGCTGGATCTGGGCGTCGACTTCGCTCCGGTCGATCAGGTGCTGCAGATCGGCAGTCCAAAGGGCGTCGCGCGTCTGTTGCAGCGTGCGGGTCGCAGCGGTCATCGACCCAGCGGCAGCAGCAGTGTGCTGTGCGTTCCGACGCATGCGTTCGAGCTCATCGAGTTTGCGGCGGCCCGACGAGCGCAATCGCTGCGGAGACTCGAGTCGCGTCGGCCGCTGCGACGCTCGCTCGACGTGCTGGTGCAGCATCTGATGACGCTCGCATCCGGGCCGGGTTTCGATCCTCAGGCAACTCAGGAGGAGATTCGTCGCACGCACGCGTTTGCGGATCTCACCTCCGCGGAGTGGCAATGGGCCATCGACTTTCTGACCCGCGGCGGCGATGCATTGCAGGGCTATCCGCAGTACCGCCGCATCGAATGCATCGAGGGCATTTTCAGAGCCGCAACACCGCGTATCGCACGACTACACCGCATGTCGATCGGGACGATCACCAGCGATTCTGAGATTCAGCTCAAGTGGATGACCGGTCAGCGCCTGGGATCGGTCGAAGAGGCGCTGATCGCGCGGCTGAATCCAGGTGAGGCGTTCATGTTCGCAGGTCGCGTGCTCGAGCTCGTGCGGGTGAAGGATATGACCGCGTACGTGCGCCTCGCCTCGAAGAAGTCGGGCAAGGTGGCGCGTTGGCAGGGAGGGCGGCTGCCGCTGTCAAACGAGCTTGCGGATTCCGTGCAGGAGTTGCTGGCGCGCGCTGCGGAAGGCGTATTCGATGAACCGGAGCTCGCGCTCATGCGGCCGCTTCTGGAACTTCAGCAACGATGGTCGCTGTTGCCTACGCCGGCGAGCCTGCTCGCGGAGCAGACCCGCAGTCGCGAAGGCTGGCATCTGTTCATCTATCCCTTCGCCGGTCGCACGGTGAACGAGGGGATCGCGACGCTGCTTGCGTATCGGTGTGCGCGCCGGCAGCCGATCACCTTTGCGATTACCGCCAACGACTACGGTGCGGAGCTGCTGAGTCACGAGCCATTGGAGCTGGATGCGCCGACGCTGCATACGCTGCTGTCGCGGGGGAGTCTTGGCGACGATCTGCTTGCGAGTCTCAATTTCTCGGAGATTGCACGTCGGCAGTTTCGCGATATCGCCCGCATTGCGGGGCTGGTGTTCCAGGGCTATCCCGGCGCGCGCAAGCTGACGCGGCAACTGCAGGCTTCGAGCGGGTTGATCTTCGATGTGCTGCGCGAATACGACCCGAGGAATCTGTTGCTGGAGCAGGCACAACGAGAAGTGTTCGAGCTGCAGCTCGAAGAGACGCGCCTTGCGCAGGCGCTCGCCGAGATCGAACAACGCGAGATTCGGCTCGTTGCCACCGATTCGCTGACGCCGCTGTCGTTTCCGATCTGGGCGGAACGCCTGCGCTCGCAGATCCTGAGCAGTGAAACCTTTCAGCAGCGGATCCAGCGCATGATCGAGCGTCTGGAAAAGAAGGCGTCGCGTGACTGAAGGCAGTGTCGAGGTTGGACTCTCCGGTGAACGACTGATCGTCGATCCGGATCGCGCGCTGATCTGGCCGGCGCAACGCACTGCGTTCATCGCAGACCTGCATCTCGGCAAAGGCGAGATCTTCCGGCGTGCCGGTATTCCCATTCCTGAAGGCACGACGCAGGCCGATCTCCAGCGCCTTACACGGCTGGTGGCCGATCACGGGCTACAGCGCGTGGTGTTACTGGGTGATTTTCTGCACGGCGCATCGAAGGGCAGGGCGACCCATCTGCAGATGTTCAGCGAATGGCGCGCCGAGCATCCCGGGCTCGAATTCATCGTCGTTGCAGGCAACCACGATCGTCGTGCTGCAGGCCGTGAGCTCGCTCACTGCGTGCAATGGCAGACGGAAGGCTACGTGCTCGGTCCGTTTGCCTGCTGCCACCATCCGTGTGCGATCGAGGCGCGCTATGTGCTGAGCGGGCACATTCATCCTGTTCTGTTTCTGCGCGGTTCGCATCGCGAGCGTGTTCGCGTGCCCGTGCTATGGGTGCAGCCGCATTGCGCGGTCTTGCCGTCCTTTGGCTCATTCACCGGCGGCGCAGTTATCGAGCCGGGCGAACGCGATGAGATCTACGCGATCGCCGCAGGACGGGTATGGCGCGTACCGGCGTAATTCCCCATCCCCTCACTTGCCCGGCCAGGCGCGCATTGCATTGGCCGCGATCTCGAACAAGCGCTCTCGCTTCGCGCCATCCTGCGCTTGCATCGACATGCCCTGGGTGATGCTCACGTAAAAGGCCGCCAGCGCCGCCGCATCCGTATTCGCAGGCAATTCCCCGTCCTCGATGCCGCGCTTGATGCGGTCGCGCAGTGCCTTCTCTGCCTTACCGCGCAAGCGGACAACGGCATCGCGCACATCCTGCGAGGCGGAGGAAAGATTCACGGCTCCACTGACCAGAAAACATCCCGGAGGACATCCTCGCTGAGTGTGCTGGATCGCCGCGGTGCGCAACATCTGTTCGACAGCTTCGCGCGCAGTCGCGGCATCGCGCAATGCCTCCGGCGAAGACTCCGAGGTGTCCATGTAGCGTTCGATGGCGGCGAAGAAGAGCTGTTTCTTGTCGCCGAACGCGGCATAGAGGCTGGGAGGGGAGATGCCCATGGCCTCGGTCAGCTCGCTGAGCGATGTGGCCTCATAGCCCTGTCGCCAGAAAAGGTACATCGCCTTTTCGAGCGCGGCATCGCGATCGAACGATAGCGGTCGTCCGACCTTGCGTACTGGACGGTCGGTCTGAGATTTCATAGCGAACGATACTAAACCTCTGCGCGCGCCTCGAACAGCCACCGTTTCCCAACATATGCCATCGCCAACTGGCATGGCGATATTCATAACAAATCATAACGATCGTTACAGAACGCGTTGACGCGGGTCTGCGGTGCCCTTACCGTGAGTTCCATATCGATCGATACACAATTGGCAACCCCGATCGAAACTGGAGAATCCCATGAGCACGAATGCAAAAAAGACCTACCTGATCACCGGCGGCACCACGGGCATCGGACTTGCGACAGCACAGCTGCTTGCCGCCGACGGTGCGAACCTGATCCTGACCGGTCGTAATCCGAAAACGCTCGCAGCCGCGCGCGAGCTGTTGCCCAACGCAATTACGTTGCAGTCCGATTCGGGCGATATCGATGCAGCGCGCGGTCTGGGACTCGAAGTCCGCCGACACGTCGATCGCATCGACGGCGTCCTGCTGAATGCAGGCATCGCGGACTTCCGGACCCTGGAAGAAGTGAGCGTCGAGCACTTCGATGCGATCTTCAACGTCAATGTGCGCGGCTTGTTCTTTCAGCTGCAATCGCTCCTGCCGGTTTTGAAGAATCCCAGCACGGTGGTGCTGACATCTTCGGTCTCGGCCACGGGAAGCATGGCGGGGACGTCGGTCTACTCGGCAAGCAAAGCGGCTGTCACGAGCTTCGGCAGGGTGCTGGCGGTGGAGCTGGCTCCGCGGGGTATTCGCGTGAACACACTGAGCCCAGGTCCGATCGCGACGCCGATCATGGCCAAGGTGCTCGGCGATGAAGGGGCGGTCAAGCAGTTCCAGGCCGAGGTCTCGGCGAAGACGTTGCTGAATCGAGTCGGAACCGCCGATGAAGTCGCCCGGGCCGCGCGCTTCCTGCTCACGGACGAGTCGAGCAACATCGTCGGTGCGGATCTCGTGATCGATGGCGGGTTCAAGGTCAAGTAATCGGCGCAATCCGTCAATCGCATGCCGCTACGTTCGTGATCGGAGGAAGCTCTGATTTATCGACTTCACCGACCTTCACGAATTTTGCAACTGCCTGAAATCCAGCGGCGATCGAAGTGGCTGGTAATACAAAAGGCGAATCGATCACGGGCTGCCTGGATCACATTGAGGCGGCAATGGATGCCGGCCGGGCGGTCAAGGATTGCCGCCCGGCAGCTGGTAAGGGTGCTGAATGGCACTCTCGATCAACGCCAAGTTCTCCTCGCTGACCGCGCAGCGGAATCTTGCGCCCACATCGCGGCCAATTCCCAACCGCAGAACGTTCTGATCCTGTTGCGGGGCTGAGCTGGGCCGGCCAGGCGGCATTGCCTAAGCAACTGCCCTATGGCAAACCTAGCGCTGACGCGCATTGATCGTACGTGAGTCTTGCCTAGACTCGCTGGCGCGGACTCTCGTCGATGGGAGGGCCGGGAAGCTGGATGAAGCCTGACTCCTTCAGCTTTCGCTATCATCCCGGCCGGTCCTCGTTACGCCGTTTGCGACAGGGAAGTGAAACGTCGAATGTCTCGGTCGAAGCTGTCTTCTTTTTCCGTGCTGATGCGCCCCCTTGCCGTCGGCTCTCTGCTCCTGGGTCTCGGTGCGAATGCCGGCGCGGCCATTGTCGTCGACGGTATTCTCGATGAGCCCGAATGGACCAGCGCGGACGCCTATACCTGTTCGGGCTGGAAACGGACCGATCCGTTCACGCTCGATGACCCTCAGTACCCGACCCAGGCGAGCGTGGTCTCCACGCCCGAGGGGCTGGCCGTCGCATTCGTGGTCCAGCAGCCCGACTCCCTGGCGCGCGTTCGCCAGAAGTCGGCGCGCAACTCGGAGGTCCTGCTCGGCGACTCGGTCGGCTTCATGGTCGATTTCGACGGCAGCGGCGAGACCGGCTATGAGTTCTCGGTGAGCCTGGGCGGCAGCACGCGCGACGGGCTGATCATCAATCAGAACAAGTTCTCGTACGACTGGGACGGTCGCTGGATGCATGCGGTCACCGAGACCGCTACGGAATGGCATGTCGAGGTGCTCATTCCCTGGAAGACCATCAACATGCGCAACGCGTCCGAGCCGCGCCATACCATCGGGGTCTATTTCAATCGCTGGATCTACGACCGCAACGAGCGCAACACGTGTCCCGCGCTGAGCTACGACAACGCCGCGCTGCTGTCCGATTTCCAGAAGATCGACATCGAACGACCGCCGCCAGAAGGCGACTTCAATGCGGCGCCTTACGTCACGGCGCTGCGCGATCTGGTCGAGGACAGCACGCACACCCGCGCCGGAGTCGATTTCACCTGGCGACCCACGAGCAATGTGCAGCTGGCGGCAGCGATCAATCCCGACTTCGGGCAGGTGGAGAGCGATGAGCTGATCGTCAATTTCTCCACGATCGAACCCGTCTTCACCGACAAGCGGCCCTTCTTTACCCAGAATCAGGCGTTGTTCGATCTGCGCACGCCTGCGAACGGACAGCTCATCTACACGCGACGCATCGGCGCGCCCACGGATGATGGACTGGCAGGCTCGTCCGAGATCGATGCCGCGCTCAAGCTGACCGGGAACGTCGGCAACGCCTCCTACGGTGTTTTTGCCGCTCAGGAAGACGACTATGACCAGGACGTCGGCCGGCTGTTCTCCGCGGCGCGCTTCATGCTGCCCACGAGCGTCGGACGCTTCGGATATCTCTCGACCTGGACCGATCGGCCTTATCTGGATCGACAAGCCTCCGTGAACGCGATGGATTTCGATCTGGCGAATAACGCGGCTTTCCGAACCGCCGGCCAGATCGTCCGCTCCAGTATTTCCATGGGTCCGGATCAGAGCTCGGGCTATCTCGCGTGGGTGCAGCAGGACATCAATCGCTCGAAGCCGTTGAACTTCTCCTTGAGGGCGCTCTTCATCGATCGCGACTTCGACATGAACGACATGGGCTATCTCGAACGCAACAGCCTGCGTCAGTACGAAGCGATCATCGATAACAAGCGCCCTTCGACGATGGCAGGTATCGAGGCGGTGCAGGACAACCTGATCATTCAGTATCGGCAGAACGCGGATGATCAGCAGCTGTTATCGCGTACGGCTTACACGCGCACGATCAACTTCACCAGCGGCTGGACGACCAAGCTCTACCTGCGCTACTGGACCTCCGGCGTCGACGATCTGCTCTCCCAGGGCAATGGTGTCGTGCGCCTGTCGGATCGCCATGGGGTCTACACCAACGTGACGACACCGCGGTTCGGCCGGTTCCAGTATCTGGTCGGGGTCGGCGCATTTCAGGAAGGTGTCGAGGATTACTCGGGCTACCTCGACATGATTGCCATGTTTCATGCGAGCAGCGAGCTCTCGCTCAGTCTCGAACTGGTGCCTCAGCGCGAGAACGACTGGCTGTTCTGGAACGGCGGCAATCGCTATTCAACCGTCAACTGGGATCGCCTCGACTATATTTTCGATCTGAACTGGTTTCCCTCGCCGAATCAGGAGTTGCGCGTGAAGTGGCAGTGGATCGGCATGGATGCCACCGGTCGGAAGTCGTATGTCACTGACTCCCGCGGTCATCTGATCCCCACGGGCGAACCCGTCGACGGCTTCACCCTCAACAATCTCGCGCTCCAGATCCGCTATCGCTATTCCTTCGGATCCTCGACCGATCTGTATGCGGTGTACTCGCGCGGGGGCTATCAGGAAGGCATGCAGGACCGCGGCATCGGTAGTCTGTTCGGCGAGATGGATTCGCTGCGCGACACCGAGCAGTTCCTGCTCAAGTTCGTGTACCGCACGCGATGATCGATCCTCATTGACCCTTCGGCCGTGCGCGATAAACACTCGCGCACGGCTCATCTGCCAATGGAAGGTCATATGAAGCGTCTCATGCTCGGCGTCGTCGTGGGATTCGTCGCCGGGTTGCTGGTCAGCAAGCTCTTCGAGAGACCGCCCGATGCAGGCGCAACCAGCGCGTTTGCAGCCCCCCCTGAATCGACAAGCACGATGGCGATGAGGCAGCCGGCGAGCGCAGCGGCGCCTTCCGATAACGAAGCAGCGACCGTCGTTCCAGCTACGAGCCGTCCGATCGCCCGCGATGCGGGCAATTCGAGCCGCACAGACGATTCAAGAGTCGCGTTCGATGGGCCTGCGGCTGACTATGCCTCCCGAGCGCAGACAACTGCGCATCCGCAGACTGCGACTGTCCAGACAGTTGCCGGACGAGCAGCGACGGCAATGCCGATCACCCTGGAGCCTCCGCTGAAAAAGATGATCGATGGCGATCCGGCGTCCGCGAAGATGCATGCTGAAATCGAATCCGAAGAAGACGATCTGGGCTGGGCCTACTACATGGAAGAGCAGCTGCGCAGCTATTTCACGACGCAACCTTCAGCAGCAGCGTGGCAAGTGACAGGCCTCGACTGTCGCACCAACGGTTGCGTCGTCCAGGCTCAATCCGCGACGGCAGATATGGGTCAGGCAACGACCCTGATCCAAAAGATGTCGCAGCAGCCATGGTGGGAATTCGTGAACGCCCGGACGTCGTTCACCAACTTCGATCAGGGAATTGCGCTCCTGATCCTGATGCAGAAGAAGAAGCCGTAGCGGCCAGCGAATCAGCACTCGGAACTGCACTGAACGCGCCGACGTTCCGCTTCCGGCTACCCGAAGAAGCGCATGCATGGATTCCCGAGGCCGTCCTTCGAATCGTTCGACCGTCATGCGGCTCGTGCTCGAGCCAGAGTTTCGGCGGCGCGCGATCCGCTATGCGCTGGGGAGGCCTGTCGAACTCGAAACCCAGGACCGGCGCGATCTCGAGCAGATCATCCTGCCGTACTACACCTCGCGGGCGGATCTGAGCTCGTTTCTGTTCATCGGCGTTGCCTGGTACACGCGGCACTACCCGAAGCAGTTCTTCGCGAACAAGGCGCTGTGGACTGTCGATGTCGATCCGTCAGCGCGCAAGCACGGGGCTGCACAGCATCGGACTGTTTCGGTGACGGATCTCACGCAGCACTTCGCGCCTGGGAGCTTCGACTGCGTGATCATGAACGGTGTCTACGGTCATGGATTGAACGACGCCGAGTCCTGCGAGCGCGCATTCGCAGCATGTAGCGAGGTACTGCGTCCGGGCGGGGAGTTCCTGTTCGGCTGGAACGACCTGCCGCAGTATCGCGGCGCAGATCTCGAGCAGATCGGATCGCTGCGCACATTCGAGCCTGTCGTCATCCCGGCATTCGGCGTTCACCGTCATCTGAGCGATCCGGTGACACGGCACGTCTATCAGTTCTTTCGCAAGCCAGCGGCTGTCTGAGTCAGCGTTGAGCTTCCGCCCAGGAAGGAGGCGGTGCTTCGAAGCGAATCCGTTCGCGTGTGAGCGGATGATCGAACTCGAGCCGCCAGGCGTGCAGACACATGGGCGGCGCATCGATCTCGAGCGTCTGCCGATCCCCGATTTCGCCGTCGCGCAGGTAGACCGAATCGCCCCGCACCGGAAATCCCAGATGCCATAGGTGCAGCCGGATCTGATTGGTGCGGCCGGTCAGAGGCTCGGCTTCGAGCAGCGAAGTGCCATCGGCGAAGCGCATGAGCACCTGAAAGCGCGTATGAGCCGCCTGTCCGTGCTGCTCATCGATCAGGCGTGAGCCCACTTCGCTCGATGCGCCGCTGATGCGGGCCGTGCATTCGAAGCTGTCTTCGGGAGGATGTCCGTGGACGCGAACCAGATAGCGCTTGCCGACCGTACCCCGCGCGAACTGAGTCTGGATCTTCTTGGCTGCGAACTGCGTGCGTGCGATCACCAGAGCGCCCGTCGTGTTGGCGTCGAGTCGATGCGAGGGTCGCAGCTTCTCGGGGGCGTACAGCGCGTCGAGCACGTACATCAGGCTGTTGCGATGAAAACGACCGCCGGCATGCATGGGCAGCGGCGCGGGCTTGTCGATGACGATGAACAGCGCCTCTTCATGCAGCAGGCGAATGTCCATGTTTACCGGCGGCTCGATGACATTCGCAAAGCGATGCAGGAATTTCTCTCCGGCACGGACGATTCGCTGCGGTCTGCAGGGCTGCCCTTGCTCATCGAGGAGCAGACCCTGTTCGAAACGGTCGAGCCAGTAGCGCTCCGGCGCGTGGGAGACGACCGAGCACAGCGTTTCGAGCAGGGTGTGCCCATCGCAGGCGGCGGGTACGGTCACCGGACGTAACTGGTCATGCGGCTCACTGCCGGGCAGCGGATCGACGAAGGAGCGAAGCTGCGTCTCTCGTTCCTTGATGGGCACTACGCACGTCGTTTCTTCTGGTGGCTGCGTGGGGGTTCGCGTTGCGTGCCATCCGGCGCGCGGATCGCTCGCCACGCACTCACCCTGGAAGTAGTCGCCCCTGTAGACATCGAGGTAGGCGCGGATGCCCCCCTTGAGCATCCGCGCCTGTTCGAAGCCGCGTCTTTGCAGGAGCAGTGTCGCTTTCGCGCTGCGCAGCCCGTCGTCGCAGACGATCACAATCGATTCTGAGTGGGGTGAAAGCGCGTCGATTGCTACGGAGAACTCGTGGAAGTGATGCGTCCCCAACGACTGGCTGTCGAGGAACGCACCCTGCGCAATTTCCTCGACGTTGCGAACATCCAGCACGGTGTCGGCGCTTCCAGCCTGCAAGCGGGCATACAGTTCCGCCGGCTCGATCTCAAGCGGCGGGTGGAGCGCCGGATTCAAAGTCGCATCGCCCGAGCGAATCAGCTCACTTCTGAGGCGGACGAGCATGCGGCGATAGGGAGATCGCTCGCAGCGCTGCTCGCGAACATCGAGATCGATGTGTTCTGGCCAGCCGCGCAGAACGGACAAAAGCTGGTCGATGTCGTCGTTCTCGCCGGCGACACGCACGTCGATGCCCTCGATGCTCAGGACGATCGAGCCGCTCAATTGCGACTGGCTGCAGAGCTGTGCGAGAGCGGCGTGTTTCTCCGGCAAGTTTGCGAGGGCAACGTAGCGGTGACCTTCGATGAGGCGGATCGGTCTCATGTCTTTCAGGCAGCGTCGCTCGCGGTATTCGCAGGATGGGGGTGTCGCAGCTTGCCCGATGGGCGGTTGCATGTCTGCCCGCGGGATGTGATCGTAAGACTCGAGCCGTCCCTCATGAGGTCGCTGCGATGCGTATTCCGCTGCTTCTGTGCGCTGTGCTGACGATGAGTGCCTGCACGACGATTCGACTGAATCACGACAACACCAACACCATCACGCATCGTGGTGGCGCTGCGGAAGGCAAGACGCTGGCCGATCGCGCATGTCGCAAGGCCGGCGAGGCGCGGGCCGTGATCGTGTCCACCGTCAACAAGGATGCATCACGGCCGGAAGGGCAGGGCCGCCAGATGACTACCTTCCGCTGCACTTCGGACAAGGAATAACCCCCGTCGGACCGGGAGGCGCAGCGACTGTAGAGGGTCGCTGATCTCCGTCGCGTTCGAGACGTGATCACTGCATCGAATTTCAAGCGAGCACTCCCTGCGTGCCGTGCATGGCCGCGCGGCGCAGGCTTTCGGGAATGCGGGGCGCCTTGTATAGAAGCAGTCTCGTTTTGAAACCCGAAGGTTGAGATGTGAAGCAATTGGAACAGTGTCCATGCGGCAGCGGCGCAACTTATCGCGACTGCTGTGGTCGATGGCATGCAGGTGCACCTGCGCCGACGGCGGAAGCATTGATGCGTTCACGCTATTCGGCATTCGTACGCGCGGATGAGCCGTACCTGCTGGCGAGCTGGCACGTGAGCACTCGACCTGCGGCGGTGCCTTTCGATCCGCAGCTCAAGTGGCTGGGTCTCAAAGTGGTTGACACGTGCATGGTCGATGCGAGCCATGCCGAAGTCGAGTTCATCGCCCGCTTTCGCATCGGCGGAGCCTCTGCGGCCCGTCTGCATGAACGCAGTCGGTTCGTCCGCGACGGCGATCGCTGGTTCTATGTGGACGGCGAGCTGCGTGACTCGAAAAAGGTCTGATTCAGGCGCATTCCTGTGGACATTCAGGGACTGTCTTACGCAACGCGGCTGATGTACGCCTCTGCCGCGATGAGGATGTGAACCAGATAGTTGAGCACGCACATGTGTTTTACATAGTCTTGATCCCTGTTCGCTTCTTCCACAGTTCTTCGGATGCGCTGATGCTTCGTCTACCGCGATTTGGCCTCCTCTTCCTGCTGGTCTTCATGGCCTGCCGTTCGGCAGTGGCGAGCGATGCGTTTCCGCGTCCGGCGGATCTCGAACACGACGTCGCCTTCTGGCGCCGGATCTACACGCAAGTCACCACCAACGGCGGACTCATACACGACCCGGTGCGACTGGACATCGTGTACGAGCAGATGGAATTCCCGGATGACATTGCCGCGCGCGAGCGATCCAAGCGCATCGATGCGACCAAGAAAAAGTACAGCCGCATTCTCGAGCGCCTGGCGAGCGGCGCGGAGAATCTCGATGCCGAGGAACAGCGCGTGCTCGCGCTCTGGCCGAAAGGGACGAAACGCGCGCGCTTCGAGCAGGCCGCCGAGGAGGTGCGTTTCCAGCTCGGTCAAGCCGATCGATTTCTGGAAGGCGTGATCCGTTCGGGTGCCTACAAGGAGCACATCGCTACGACGTTCGAAAAGATGGGTCTGCCGCGCGAGTTGTCCGCCTTGCCGCACGTCGAATCCTCGTTCAACACGTACGCGTATTCGAAGGTCGGTGCGGCAGGCATGTGGCAGTTCATGCGCAGCACCGGTCGCCGCTACTTGCGCATCGATGCGACGATCGATGAACGACTGGATCCTTACCGCTCGACCGAGGCTGCAGCGCGCTTCCTGGAGCAGAACTACATCGTGCTCGGGAGCTGGCCGCTCGCATTGACCGCCTACAACCACGGTCCGGCGGGCATGCGTCGCGCGCAGGAGCAACTGGGGACGAGCGATATCAGCACGATCGTGCGCAACTACCAGAGCCGCACGTTCGGGTTTGCCTCGCGCAACTTCTACGTGGCGTTTCTCGCGGCGCTGGAGATCGATTCCGATCCGGAGAAGTTCTTCGGGAAGATCAACATGCATCCGAAGGATACCAGTCACGTGTTGGTGCTCCCCAGCTACGTGCCCGCTGCGCAGCTCGCCGCCGCGCTGGAGCTCGAGCGCGAGACATTGCGTCGCCTGAATCCTTCGCTGTTGCCTTCGGTGTGGAGCGGTACGCGTCACGTGCCGCGCGGTTTCGAGCTTCGCCTGCCTTCGACGATCGATCCGAAGACCGCGACGGCGCGTCTGGCCGCGGCGGAGAAGTTCGATGCGCAGGTCGCCGACACCCAGCATCGCGTGCGTAGCGGCGAGACGTTGTCCGGCATCGCGACTCGCTACGGAACGACGATCGCGCGACTCGCCGACATGAATGGTTTGCGCCAACCCTATCGCATCCACGCAGGACAGGTGTTGTCGCTGCCCGGCAATGCCAAGGGGACGCAGGCGCCAGCCGTGCTCGCGCAGGCCGACAAGCCGCCTCCCGCGAAGCCCGTCGCGCCGACGGGTGTGGTGGGCACGGAGCATCGCTATGTCGTAAAGCGTGGCGATACGTTGGGCAAGATTGCATCGCGCAACGGGCTCACCGAAGACCAGCTCATGGAGCTGAATGACATCAAGAACCGCAATTTCCTCTACGAAGGGCAGGTGCTTGCGTTGCGGGCTTCGGCGCGTGCGGCTCCGCCGATCGAGGAGAAAGTCACGGTGGCCAACGTGGTCCCGCCTGTGCAGGAAACGGTAACGGCCGCCACCGAAGCGGCAGAGCCTGCGTCCGAGCGCGAAGCGGAAGAGCTTGGCCCCACGCTGGTACCGGGTGCGCAGGCGGCATCGACAGCCGATCCGGCCGATTATTCGGTGCAGGGCGATCAGAGCATCCGCGTGCAGGCGGCGGAGACGGTCGGTCATTACGCCGAATGGCTCAACGTGCGCGCGAGTCAGATCCGCAAGCTCAATCGCATGACGGCCGCGACCCCGGTGGTGATCGGTCGCAAGCTGAAGCTCGATTTCTCGAAGGTCTCGCCCGATCAGTTCGAAGCGCGCCGCATCGCCTATCACCGTGAGCTGCAGGAGGCTTTCTTCTCCGAGTACCGCATCAGCGGCGATGCCACTCACGTGATCCAGCGCGGCGAATCGATCTGGGTGCTTGCGCAGCAACGCTACAACATCCCGATCTGGCTGCTGCGTCAGTACAATCCCGATGTGGATCTCGGCGGGCTCAGGCCCGGAACCAAACTGGTCATTCCGACGGTTGAAGCAGTGAACGGCGCAAACACGAGCGCCGCAGGAACGGGTTCGACGTGAAGTCTGCTCACGTAATCGCGGCCGCGCTCGGACTCGCCGGCTGCATGACCAATCAGGCCTATGACGGCCCGAAACTCGCGCGGGATGAGGTCGCCCACATCAGCGGCGATCTGCGCTTCACGGCCGGCGTGCCTGTCTCTGCATTGCTGCGGCAGGTCGATGGCCGCACGCTGGGGCTCACCGAAAATTCGGTCGATCTCGAACCGGGGCAACACACCCTGCTCGTGGACTGCAAAGTGCAGGAATCGGGCAACACGACGCGCCATACGCTCGAGGTCGAGGTCTATGCGGGAGAACGCTACCGTCTGGTCGCCGAAACGGGTCCAGGCTTGCGCGAATGCACGTCGGTTCGTCTCGAAACGGTGAATTGATCTGCCCAGCTGTACGGCATTTGCCCGACGTGATCACTCGGTGATGTGCATCACGGCGGAAGGTGCGTGGAACGCAAGATCCTGTTGCCCAGCCGCATTGGGGGAACGCTGACGAGTTCGCGTTTTTGCACTGCCGGGTGCTTCGGTGACACCTCATTACAGGTAGTCACAATCCGCCGGGCTCGGACAGTCGACGAATCAGAGCTTCCTTGGGCTTAAACCTAAGCAGGCTATACTGCGGGGAAAACTGGATGCAGCAGTCTGGGCTGACACGAGTGGCGAACCTACTGAAGATGATTCAAATCGTCCTGATGGGCATGTTGCTGGTCGCGGCTGTCTCCGCGCGTGCCGACGGACAGCTCTCTTCGTCCGCCATCGCGAGTTCGAGCGTCGAAGCGGGCCTGCCGCTCGCCGACTCGGTGATCGTGCGCAAGTCCGCGCGGGTGCTTGAACTGCTGAAGAACGGTCAGGTGCTGCGTTCATACAAGGTGGCGCTCGGTCTGCGGCCGGAAGGTCACAAGCAGTTCGAGGGCGACTTTCGAACCCCCGAAGGCAAATATCTGCTGACGCGCCGCAATCCGAACAGCGAGTACTTCCTGTCCATCCAGGTGTCGTATCCGAACGATCAGGACGTGGCGCGCGCTCGCCGGCAGGGCATGAGTCCTGGTGGCGCCATCATGATTCACGGCCAGCCGAACACACCCAAAAAGCCGCGCGACTACTACTCCACCATCGACTGGACGGAAGGCTGTATCGCGGTATCCAACTCCGACATGGTCGAGATCTGGCTCATGACCGCGCCGGATACGCCGATCGAGATTCAGCCGTGAACGAAGGGCGGGCTTCCGTTTCGTTATCGCACCTGGAGCCCGACGTTCCGGTCGATGCGCGTGTCTCGCCCGTCGGTAGTCTCGAGAACCTGTCGCAGCGCGAAGTCGAGCAACTGCTGAGCGCGGGTCATGGTGCGGTGTATCAGCTGTTCCGTCGCTGTGCGCTCGCGGTGCTTTCATCGGGCCTGCAGACCGATGACATCCGCGACATCTTCGATCGCTACAGGGATTTCGACATCCGCCTGAGCCGTCAGGCCTGGGGGATCAAGCTCGAAGTCCGCAACGCGCCGTCAGGTGCGTTCGTCGACGGGCAGATGCTTCGCGGCATGAAGGAACACCTGTTCGCGGTGCTGCGCGACATCGTCTACATCCACGATGCGATCCTCGGCAACAACCGGTTCGACATGAACGAACCGTACGCGATCACCAACGCCGTCTATCACATCCTGCGCAACGCTCGCATTCTCGATTACAAGGGACGTCCCGATCTGGTCGTGTGCTGGGGCGGTCATTCCATTCCCTCGGCGGAGTACGACTACACCAAGAAAGTGGGGTACGAGCTCGGACTGCGCGCGTTGAGCGTTTGCACCGGATGCGGCCCGGGTGCGATGAAAGGGCCGATGAAGGGCGCGACCATCGGTCACGCCAAGCAACGAATTCGCGACGGTCGGTACATCGGCATGACGGAGCCGGGCATCATCGCCGCGGAGCCGCCCAATCCGATCGTCAATCAGCTGGTGATCATGCCGGACATCGAAAAGCGCCTCGAAGCATTCGTGCGCACCGCGCATGCGATCGTGGTGTTTCCCGGCGGCGCCGGCACGGCCGAGGAGATTCTCTACTTGCTGGGCATCCTGCTCGATCCGGCGAACGCGGAGCAGCCGCTGCCCGTCGTTTTCACAGGGCCCGCATCCGCAGCCGACTATTTCGCGCAGATCCACCGCTTCATCGGTGCGACGCTCGGTCCGGTGGCTCAGCAGCGCTACAAGATCGTGATCGACGATCCCGCACAGGCCGCGCGCGAAGTGGCTCGCGGAGTGGATGCGGTGCGCGACTTCCGGCGCGCTCGCAGCGATGCTTACAACTTCAACTGGCTGTTGAACATTCAGCCGGATTTCCAGAAACCGTTCGAACCCACGCATGAAGCCATGGCGAAGCTCGAGCTGAACCGCGGCTTGCCCACGCATGTGCTGGCGGCGAATCTTCGGCGGGCCTTCTCAGGCATCGTCGCGGGCAACGTGAAGGAGCAGGGCGTGCGGGCAATCGAGGCTCATGGGCCTTTCGAGCTGCACGGCGACCGCGAGATCATGACGCTGATGGATGAGTTGCTGGCCGCCTTCGTCGCGCAGCGCCGAATGAAGATCTCGGGCGAGTACAAGCCCTGCTACCGGCTGGTTGCATGAGCACGGTCAAGCTCACCTATCGGGTCGCACTCCCGGATTCACGCGAACGCGTTTTCGATCTCGAGCTGGATCACGACACGGCGGAGCTCAAATCCCCGCCCAATAGTCCCGAGCCTCCGGACTGGACCCAGCTCAAGTTCCATCAATGCGCAGGCTGCCCTCTCGATCCGGCAACGCGCCACTGTCCCGCAGCGGTTCATCTGGCGAGTGTCATCGACGGATTCACCGATCTGGTCTCGTACGATCAGGTGCGCGTGACGGTCGAAGGCGAGGAGCGAGCCGTCGTCGCGACGCTGTCGGCCCAGCAGGCACTGGCTTCGCTCATGGGCCTCATCATGGCCTCGAGCGGTTGCCCGCGCACGGCGGTGTTCCGCCCGATGGCGCGGTTTCATCTGCCGTTCTCTAACGAAGCCGAGACAGCTTATCGTGTAGCTTCGATGTACCTGCTCGCGCAGCATTTCAAGTCGCGCGAAGGTGCGTCGACCGATCTCGCGCTGGCCAATCTCGACAGCGTCTACCGCGGCATGCACTCGGTGAATCGCGGCATGGCGCAGCGCCTGCGCGCCGCGAGCCGCCAGGATGCGATCGTCAACGCCATCGTCCTTCTCGACGTCTACAGCAGCCTCGTCCCCTCGGCGATCCACGAAATCCTCGACGAGATCAAACCCGCCTTCGCCGCGCTGCTCGCGGATCCTTCGTAAATCATTGGAAGAAGAGTCTCCACGGGGAACACGGGGTCCACGGGGATAAAAAAATCCTGCGGGTGCTGTTCTGCGTCACGCGCAGGCGCGTCGTGCAGTGCTCTCTGCGCTGCATTCTTCAACCCAGTGTTCCCCGTGTACCCCGTGGAGATCTTCTGTTCTTCGTTTCGTGTGCGCGCAACAACAATAACGGCCTGTTAAATGCGTGCGAGAAGGGCTGCTTCTGTGACGACGCGCAGCATGTGACAGACGACTTATTGCGATAGCAGTCGCAGTATGGCGACGAGCGTGCGTTGCTGTGATCCAGTTCCTCACCGCGTTGTAAGCGTACTCATTAAGTTGCGCTCAACAGGAGAGCGAAATGCCAGAACACAAAGGTGATGAGCTGACGGCTACGGGAACGCACCGGGCCTGGGTTGGCGAAGCGGCGAGTTCAGTCGTACGTGCGAGCGCGCCCGTGCGTGAAACGCAGCGAACCTGGCTCGAGCGTGCGCAGCCGACGAATCCGCGTCATGCGGCCATCACGCGCTCGCTCTACAACTGGAGCAGCTACAAGAGCTGGACGGACAAGGTCCGTCACGGTTGGGACAAGGACAAGAAGTAAGCGCCGATTCGTAAGCGCAGCGCAATTAATCAGTCGAAGATCTCAGGCGCGGCGATCGCAGGCGCGGCTTCCCTTGGAACCACAGGACTGGCCTGCAACACCGAGGTCAGTGCGGGACCGCCGGCCTGCAGCGTGAGCGGACGACGCCGCTCGAGCCACCCGATCAGAGGCAGCCACTGATCGAGATCCTCGCGCACCAGATACGGCTTCATCTCGAACAATCCCACGCCCATCTCCGAGGCGCGAATGTAGCTCTGCGAGTCACGCAGGGTCGTGACGACCGGGATCTGCAGGGTTTCCAGAAACTTCATCAGCGACTTGTACATCAGCGTGTTCTTTTTCACGCGGTTCGCGATCACCGCGATCCGATGCTCGTCGCGCTTCACCTTTGCGATCAGCAGCAGGTTCGAAATGCACTTCGCCGCCGCGTGAATGTCGATGTCCGAGGGCAGGACGGGAACCAGAATTGCCGTTGCGTTGCGCGTGATGTCGGGCAGGCTCTGCGATTCCAAGGCGGCGGGAGTGTCGATCACCAGGCGTTCGGTGTCGGGCGGCAATCGGGTGGCGAAACTGCGCGTCACCCGGGAGTTACGCTCATATCCCGCGATACCGTGAATGGGATGCTGTTCCTTCGAGCGCTTGCTCAGCCAGCGGGTGCTCGAGCCCTGCGCATCCAGATCCATCAGGGTCGGCTTCAGGCCGGATACGGCAAAGTAACTCGCGAGGTTGGTCGCGAGCGTGGTCTTGCCCGACCCGCCCTTCGGGTTCAATAGAACGATTTTCTGCATTGGGAACTCAATGCCCGCTGCGCCCGCTGTTATGTCTTCAGCCTACGCAAGAGGGTAGTCCACACGCAAGTTTCGCTTTGTGAAGGCGGTCACTCGTGCGCCGTTTCGTTGCGCTGCTGCCTGTGAGTCGCCTCACATCAACGCAGGAGTGGGCCGCGTACATTGGGCCGCAAGTCCAATCGACAACCCGATGCACGGGGATGAGTGTTGCGGTTCGCGGACATCACGGAGCGGCAGCCGCAGCGTGTTAGGTTGGCATTCAAACTGCAACGACTTTCGCGACGAATTCGACTCGAGGCGACGCATGGAATTTCTGCTGCTCTGGATTGACGATCTCGACGATGCTTTTGCGACCCTGCGTCATCTCGCGCCCCGCATCCTGGGGTTCCTCGTGGCCGTGCTGCTGTTCGCCGCAACAGGGTTTGCGCTGGTCGTCCTGCCGCATGTGACGCTCGCGATCCTCGCTTTCGCCGGGTCGGCATCGCTTCTCGAGTTTGCGCGTCGCCGCGTCCGCGCCATCGCCCAACGCCACCACTGAGTTCGTTGCCGCTTGCATGTCGCTCAGGGTAATTACGCCCTGAGTGAGCCGCGCCTCCCCGTTCTCGCGGCAAATCCCGCCCCTGACTCGTCGCCAAACCGACCACATCCGGGGTTGAAAACTCCCGCGCCTACCCCATCTGCGCCGCATTCCCTATCATCCGCCCCCCTGGCGAAATGGAGGCTCACGATGACCGATACGGCGACGCAGACCCTTGGATTCCAAGCAGAGGTCAAACAGCTCCTGCGGCTGATGATCCACTCGCTGTACAGCCATAAGGAAATCTTTCTGCGAGAGCTGATCTCCAACGCATCCGATGCGCTGGACAAGCTCAGGTTCGAGGCACTCGCCAACCCGGCACTGACCGAAGGCAACAACGAATTCGCCATCACCATCGACACGGACGACAAGGCGCACACCATCACGATCACCGATAACGGCATCGGCATGACGCGCCAGGAGGCGATCGACCATCTGGGCACGATTGCGAAGTCCGGTACGGCGGAGTTCCTGTCGAAACTGAGCGGCGATCAGAAAAAGGACGCTCAGCTCATCGGTCAGTTCGGCGTCGGCTTCTATTCATCGTTCATCGTCGCCGACCGCGTCGAAGTGTTCTCGCGGCGCGCGGGCCATCCTGCGAACGAAGGCGTTCATTGGGAATCGCGTGCCGATGGCGAGTTCACGGTGTCGAATGTCGATCTGCCTGAGCGCGGCACACGCATAGTCCTGCACCTCAAGGAAGGCGAGCACGAGTTCGCGGATGCCTATCGGGTGCGCGCGCTGGTCCGCAAGTATTCGGATCACATCGCCTTTGCGGTGCGCATGAAGAAGTCGGACAAGGATGACGAGTACGAAACGATCAATCATGCGCAGGCGCTCTGGACGCGGCCGCGCACTGAAGTGAAGGAAGACGAATACAAGGAGTTCTATCGCCACATCAGCCATGACTTCACCGATCCGCTCGCGTGGTCGCACGGCAAGGTCGAAGGCAAGAAGGAATACACGAGCCTGCTCTACATTCCGGGTCGCGCGCCGTTCGATCTCCTGCATCGCGACGGTGTTCGCGGCCTGAAACTCTACGTGCGCCGCGTCTTCATCATGGATGACGCGGAACAGTTCCTGCCGTTGTACTTGCGCTTCGTAAAGGGCGTGGTCGATTCGGCCGATCTGCCTCTCAACATTTCCCGCGAAATGCTGCAGCAGGATCCGGCCATCGACACGATCCGGACGGGCCTTGCGCGCCGCACGCTCGATCTGCTCGCAAAGCTCGCGAAGGACGAGCCGGAGAAGTACGCGACGTTCTGGAAGGAATTCGGGTCGGTACTCAAGGAAGGTCCCGCGGAGGATTCCACCAATCGCGAGCGCATCGCGAAGCTCCTGCGGTTTGCGTCGACACACACGGGCGAGGAGACGCAGAACGTTTTCCTCGAGGACTATGTCGCGCGCATGAAGCCGGGACAGACCGAGATCTACTACGTGATCGCAGACACCTTCGGCGCCGCACGCACGAGCCCTCATCTGGAAGTGCTCCGCGCAAAGGGTATCGAGGTGCTGCTGCTGTCGGATCGAGTCGATGAATGGCTGATGGATCATCTGCACGAATTCGACGGCAAGAAATTCCACAACGTTGCGCGCGGCGACCTGGATCTGGGCGCTGTGCAGACGGAGGAGGAGAAGAAGGCTCAGGAAACGCTGGCGAAGGAGCACGGCGAGATCGTGGAGCGCATCAAGAAATCGCTCGGTGAGAAGGTCAATGACGTCCGCGTCACGCATCGACTGGTCGAATCGCCCGCATGTCTGGTGCTTGGAGAGCACGACATGGGTGCACAGATGCGGCGCATTCTCGAGGCAGCTGGTCAAAAAGCTCCGACACCGAAGCCGGTGCTCGAGATCAATCCCACGCATGCGTTGGTGACGCGTCTGGAGAAGACCACCGATGAGTCCGCGTTCAACGACCTGGCGCTGCTGCTGTTCGAGCAGGCGATTCTCGCCGATGGCGGCCATCTGCCTGAGCCCGGTGCGTTCGTGCAGCGATTGAATCGACTGCTGTTCGCTCAGGAAGGCGCCGCTCCTCAGGCGGGAGATGCGAAGTGAAGCGAACGGGGATCGTCACGTTCTTGATTGCGTTCGCCGCGCTCTCCATGGCGGCATGCAAGCCGGCGACACCGCCGGCCCCGGCAACTTCGCAGGCTCCGGCCATCGAATCGCTCGTGGTCGATGATGTCGCCGTGGGGACGGGCGATGCCATCACGGCAGGTCAGACTGCAGTCGTTCATTACACGGGCTGGCTTTATGACCCGAGCGCACCCGATCACAAGGGAACGAAGTTCGACAGCTCGCGCGACAAGGGTCGCCCGTTCCGTTTCAAAGTGGGCGCAGGCAACGTGATCAAGGGGTGGGATGAAGGTGTCGTCGGCATGACAGTCGGCGGCCATCGCATACTGACCGTACCGCCAGCGCTCGGCTATGGTTCTTCCGGCGCCGGCCGCACCATTCCTCCGAATGCAGTTCTGCTGTTCGACGTCGAACTGCTGGCCATCGAGCCTTGAGTATCACCGTGACCGATCTGCAACCGCTGCGACCGCTGCAGGAAAAGCTCTTCATCGCCGGTCCTGCGGGACGACTGGAAGCGCTCGTCGAGACGCCGCAGGGTGCGAGTACCGATCGTGTGGCCGTGCTTTGCCATCCGCATCCGCTGTACGGCGGTACGATGACCAACAAGGTCGTGCACATGCTGGCGAAGGCATTCAATGAGCTCGGAATGCCGGCGGTCCGGTTCAACTATCGAGGTGTCGGGGCGAGCGAAGGGTCGTACGCCGACGGCAATGGAGAAACGGATGACGCGGTCGCGGTGCTCGATTGGGCGCGTGAGCGTTGGCCGCACGCGCGCTTCTGGCTGGGTGGATTCTCCTTCGGCGGAGCCGTGGCGATTCGGGCTGCGGTGCGCCGCGACGTGGAGCGACTGATTACGGTGGCTCCTGCGATCGATCGCGTTCCTGTGGACAAGGAGCAACTGCCGAGCTGCCCCTGGCTCGTCATTCAAGGCGACAAGGACGAGCTCGTGGATCCCGCGCACATTCAGCGCTGGGTCGCTTCGTTGCAAAGCCCGCCGCAGATGGTGATGCTCGAAGGCGTGGAGCACTTCTTTCACGGTCGCATGAACGATCTGCGCGAGACAGTGCTGAACTGGGTGCGTCCGGACGCGCCATCGACGTGATAGGAGGTGCTTGCCGTGCTCGATCACTTGAAGCGAATTTTCGGGTCGGAACCGGCTCCGGCCGGTGTGCTCAACATTCGCGAGCCGCTGGATCTGGCGATTGCTGCGCTACTGATCGAGCTGTCTCGCGCCGACTTCACGGAGAGTACGGCCGAGCTGGAGGCGATCCGTCATCTGCTGGCCAAGCGTTTCGGCCTGGACGAGGAGACCGTCGAGCGTCTGCTGGTTCGCGCGACGGAACGTGCGGATCGGGCAGTATCCCTGCACGAGTTCACGCATCGTCTGAATGCCGAGCTGCCCGAAGAGGACAAGTTCGCGATCGTGGAAATGCTGTGGCAGGTGAGTCATGCCGACGGTCACATCGACAAGCATGAAGAACATCTGATCCGTCGTATCGCAGGCTTGCTGCACGTGTCGGATCGGGATCGGATCAGGCTGAAACTCAAAACGATCGTCGGCTGAGAATCGGCAGGACGCCGCGCCGGCAGGGGAAGGATCTTCCGGAGGCGGTGCGCGAGGCACCAGCACTCCGGAAGAAGGAAACCGTGATTAGTTCACCATTTCCTTGAGGCTCTTCAGAGCCGCAATGCGAACTTTCTTGCTGGCGGGCTTGGCCTTGAACATCATCTTCTCGCCGGTGAAAGGATTCACGCCTTCACGTGCCTTCGTGGCGGGCTTCTTCACGACCTTCATCTTGAGCAAGCCAGGGAACGTGAACAGTCCCGAGCCCTTGAGGCTCTTCTTCACGACGCCGTTCAGAGATTCGAACACGTCGCTGACCTGCTTCTTCGCGAGGCCCGTGTCTTTCGAAATCTGAGCGAGGATCTCCGACTTGGTCGGGGCCGCATTCTTTTTCGCCATTTGTAATCTCCTGTAGGTGTGACGATCTCGCGCCCGCATTGTTCTCTGCCAGGTCGCGTCGGATTGCAAGACGCGCGGGAAAATAGCACAAGATTTGCCGCGGAATAAGCAGCGCGAAGATTTTTTTCGCTATTTTTTCAGGGTTTTTCGCGCTGTGTGCATCTCGAAGTCATGCGACGAGTTCTTTCTCTCCAAAGACGAGTGCCTCTGGATGGCGAAGACGAGCGGTCGCGATCTTCGATTGCGGTGATCGCATGAACGAGGAGGCGAGTGAGTTCGCCGGATGCAGACAAGGTCGGTATCCGGTGCGCGCGCTCGAATGAAGCTCGGCTTTTTCGATTCGCTTCGCATTGATTCCGACTTCGCGCTTTGCGCGCAAGCAGCGCTCCAGGCTGTTGATCTGGATGGAGTCCGCTGCGGCAGAAAAGACGCAACGAGCTCACTTTTCAGAAGCCTGACTCGAGTCGCGCTCGCGTCTGAATTCGGTTCTTGCTTGCCTCGCGCTCCTTCGCGACCGCCTGTTTCGGCGCTCCTTTGCGGTCTTTTGGGTGTCCTCAGCCCGCCACGAACTCGCGCTTCAACTTCACCTGGAGCGGTTGAGTGTCGCCTTCGGGGGTGACCTTAATATCGAACACCAGAATCTCCGAACCGCTGATCGAAGTTTCCCCGATGTAGTAAATCGCATCGCCTTCGGAGACGCGGCGCATGTCCATGTTCTTCAACTGTCCGTTCAAGTTGTACGCATCCACCTGCACGCTTGCATTCATCGGCTTGCGCGGCGCGTGATCCGCCTCTTTGTGGAGCAGTGTCACGGTCAGCATGACGCGATTGCCGCTGCGTTGGATGCCGTACGTTCGGGCTACATCGGGCAACAGGGTGTCCGTTCTCAGTGCGTTGAAATGCACCTCGTAGTTGCCGAACTCGCGAAAGGTTTCGCTGAGCTGCTGCGCCGGCATGGCTTTGGCCTGCGGTCGGTCGCCGCATCCGGTCAAAGTTGCCGCTACCAGGATGAGCGCACCGTAAACGAGCGAAGAAGCCGACGTTCTTGTTTTCACGATCACTCCTGTCACGATGAATCGCAGCACTATCCCGCCCGAGGCTGGATGCAGACCTTATCGCGGATCGGGCCGGCGCAAGTTCACACTCGCATCGACTATAACCAAGCTGTCATCCAACCGGCAGAGTGGAGGCCACTTAAAGCATGCGATCTGTGGAGGATCGACCTTGATCATGGTCGCGGCGGGATGGCGAGTCCATCAGGAAAGCGGGTGGGCGCCTCGATGTGTACTGTCTTGGCGCGTCCGGTCTCGCCCCGGAGCAGTGTGACGCGCGATTTCGAAACGCCGAACAGATCTGCGATGAACTCGAGAAGGTGCCGGTTGGCGCGTCCATCGACCGGGGGAGCTGCGATCTTGAGTTTCAGACGATCACCGTGAATGCCCACGATCTCATCGCGCCTGGCGCCCGGTTGTACGTGCAGATCGAGCACCAGTGCGGCACCTTGCCAGCGCACAGCGCTCATCGGTATCAGTTGATCGCGATATACAGGGCCTGCAGCCCGATGATGACGAAGAGCGCGGACAGATCGATTCCGGCGATCGGGGGGATGAGGCGCCGCACCGGACGCAGTAACGGATCGCACAGACGATCCAGGAGCGCAGCGGCCGGACTGTACGTGCCGGGCGCGACCCAGCTGAGCAATACATAGAGCAGCAGCGCATACGTATAGAAGAGCAGGATGGTGCCGAGCAGGGTGAGCAGCATCACCCGCAGAAAGACCGGGAATCCGAGACTGAAAGGTGTCCCTGTGAGCAACCACAGGATTGCCGTCGCGACCGCCTGCACCAGCAGCAGCGCGACGATGGAGGCCGTATCGATCTTGCCGATGGGGGGTAGAACTCGACGCAGCGGCATGACCAGCGGATTGGTGAGGCGAATGACCGCCTGATACAGCTGATTGCGCGAGTCGGCCCGCGCGAGAGGCAACAGCACACGCAGCAGGAACACGATGACCAGCAGAAGCTGGAGCAGCGTGCGGACGATGAAAATGATTGCTTCCATTGATGAAGGCTGTGCTCTGGCTGTGACGATGATCGAGGAAGCGGATTCGTGTCCGGCGTGGTTCAGCCGCCGAACTCGTCGGCGAGTTGCGCGGATCGGCGTGCCGCCGCCTGAATCGCCGCGGCAAATGTAGCACGGACTTTTTCAGACTCGAGGACATCGAGGGCGGCCGCAGTCGTGCCTCCTTTGGAGGTGACCTGCTGACGCAGGACCGACGCCGGCTCGCTTGCTTCGCGAGCCATCAGCCCCGAGCCGTACGCAGTTTCCACTGCAAGGCGATGACTGACCTCAGGCGTCAGTCCAAGCGCGACGCCCGACTCCTCCAGCATCTCTATCAATAAGAAGAAGTAGGCGGGGCCCGAACCGGAGATGGCAGTGACCACGTCCATCTGTGCTTCCTGCTCGAGCCAGATCGTCGCGCCCACTGCAGACAACATGGTTTCGGCGAGGGCTCGATGCGCGGACGAAACATTGTCGGTCGCGAACAATCCGGTCATGCCGCAGCCCTGCAATGCCGGCCGATTCGGCATGCAGCGCACGACGGCGACACCGCCGCTCCAGCGATGAATGTCGGATGCGCGGATGCCCGCTGCGACAGAGATGATCAATGCGTTCGAAGCGAACGATTTCGCGAGCGCCGTGGTGACAGCCCGCATCTCCTGAGGCTTGACGGCCAGAATCACGACGTCCGCATCGCGCACGATCTGGGAATTGTCCGTCGAGGTGCGTACGCCGAAATGCGATCGCAATGCTTCGAGTTGGGATTCGATCGGATCGGCAACGGCGATATCGTGAGCTGGCGTACCTCGCGCGATCAATCCGCCGATGAGACTGCGGGCCATGTTGCCGCCGCCGATGAACGCAAGCTTGTGATTCATGAGTCAGGCCGTAATCGACTTAAGAGCGCTGCAAGCATGCCCACGCCGCAGGCGGTTGCAAAGCCCGCCGAAGGGTCAGACCTTCGGGCGACTGCGTTCTCCGAACAGCGCGGTGCCCACCCTGACCAGAGTCGCGCCAGCGGCAATGGCAGCTTCCAGATCCGCCGTCATACCCATCGATAGGGTATCCAGCTCGAAACCCTTCGCATTCAGCGAATCCTTGAGTCGGGCGAGCTGATCGAAGAATGCCTTCTGTTCATCGAACGAATCGCGCGGCGGCGGGATGGCCATCAGGCCTCGAAGTCGCAAACGTTGGAGCTCTTTGATGCGGCTCGCCAATGCCTCGACCTCATTGGGCGTGACGCCGCCTTTGCCGGGCTCGTCGGCAAGCCGCACCTGTATGCAAACGTTCAGCGGATCCAGGTGCGGAGCACGCTGTTCGTTCAGGCGAGCGGCGATGCGATCGCGATCGACCGTGTGCGCCCAGTGAAAGTGCTCCGCAATCGGTCGCGTCTTATTGGTCTGGATCTGGCCCGTGAAATGCCAGGTGAGCGCCAGGTCCTGCAGCGCCGCCATCTTGGGCAGTGCCTCCTGCAGGTAGTTTTCCCCGAAGTCACGCTGACCCAATCCGGCGAGCACTCGCAGCGATTCGGCGGGGTGTCCCTTGCTGATGGCGACCAGAGCCACGGATTGCAGGGAACGACCAGCCCGTGTTGTTGCAGATGCGATGCGCGTCTGCGTTTGGGCATAACGTTCGGAGAGATCATCAGCGGGCATCGAAGTACTTCTTTCCGCAATTCCGATTCCGCGTGCCGGCGGTGACGCTGGCGCTCGGACCAAAAACTGCGGACTAGTTAACATATTTGGCGCAATAGCGCTCCGCTATACTCGGTTGCGAGTGTTTCGAGTCCACGTATGGGCGAAAACTCACCGGTCTCGCGAACGCTCAAGCGCACGGGCGTGCGCGTCAAACGCACGAGCCTAAGGCTCTTTATGGGAATTCTGCATGCCTGTTGATATTGCGCAGCTGCTGGCATTTGCCGTCAAGAACAACGCCTCCGACCTGCATCTCTCTGCAGGCGTGCCGCCGATGATTCGCGTCGACGGCGACATGAAGCGCATCAACATGCCGTCACTGACTCACAAGGAAGTGCACAGCATGGTGTACGACATCATGAATGACAAGCAGCGCAAGGCGTACGAAGAGTTCTACGAAACCGACTTCTCCTTCGAGATTCCCAAGCTCGCGCGCTTCCGCGTCAACGCGTTCAACCAGAACCGCGGCGCAGGTGCGGTGTTCCGGACGATTCCGTCGCTGATCATGTCGCTCGACGATCTGAACGCGCCGAAGATCTTCAAGGACATCTCGATGCATCCGCGCGGCCTGGTGCTCGTGACGGGCCCGACCGGTTCGGGCAAGTCGACGACGCTTGCTGCGATGATCAACTACATCAACGACAACAAGCCCGATCACATCATCACGATCGAAGATCCCATCGAATTCGTTCACGAGAGCAAGCGCTCGCTGGTGAATCAGCGCGAAGTGCATCGCGACACGCTTGGATTTTCCGAAGCACTACGTTCGGCACTGCGCGAAGACCCCGACATCGTGCTGGTCGGCGAAATGCGCGACCTGGAAACGATCCGCCTCGCGCTCACCGCCGCCGAAACAGGACACCTGGTGTTCGGTACGCTCCACACGACGTCCGCAGCCAAGACCATTGACCGTATCGTTGACGTCTTCCCAGCCGCCGAAAAAGAAATGGTCCGCACGATGCTTTCGGAATCGTTGCGCGCAGTCATTTCGCAGACGCTCATGAAGCGCATCGGCGGTGGGCGTGTTGCGGCGCACGAGATCATGATCGGCACGCCTGCGATCCGTAACCTGATCCGCGAAGGCAAGATCGCACAGATGTATTCGGCGATTCAGACCGGCCAATCCTCCGGCATGCAGACACTCGATCAGTGTCTGACCGAACTGCTGCAGAAAGGCCTGGTCACGAAGGAAGAAGCGCGCTTCAGAGCGCAGAATAAGGATCAGTTCTGAGCGGAGCTCAGAACCAAGGCTGTAGACCGTAGGCTGTAGGCTGTAGGTCAGACAAGACAACGCACACGCGAATCACATGCGAGCCGGTCACACATCAGTAAGTCAGCAGCGCCGCGCTTGCGCAGGCGCGCTCATCTCTTACCCGCAGCCTACAGCCTACAGCCTACAGCCTGCGGACGGCCGCTAGGCCGGGAGCGAAGAATGGAACGCGAACAAGCCATAAAACTGATGCAGGATCTGCTCAAGCGCCTCGTGGAGCGCAAGGGCTCGGACCTGTTCATCACCTCCGGATTTCCGCCGGCGATCAAGATCGATGGCGAGATTCGTCCGCAGTCGGAGCGGCTGCTGACGCCAGAGCAGAGCGCGGTGCTGGTGCGTTCGATCATGAACGACAAGCAGACGCGCGAGTTCGATGCCACCAAGGAATGTAACTTCGCCATCGCGCCGGTCGGCATCGGTCGCTTCCGCGTGAGTGCGTTCGTGCAGCAGGGTCTCATCGGCTGCGTCGTGCGAACCATCAACGCGAAGATCCCGACGCTCGAAGAGATGCAGCTGCCGCCGATCCTGAAAGACATCGTGATGACCAAGCGCGGTCTGGTGATCGTGGTCGGCGGAACCGGTTCGGGTAAGTCGACATCGCTTGCCGCGATGCTGAACTACCGCAACGAGAAGACGCGCGGCCACATCATCACGATCGAAGATCCGGTCGAGTATGTCCATGACCACAAGGGCTGCGTGATCACGCATCGCGAAGTCGGCGTGGACACCGAGTCCTGGCACATGGCGCTCAAGAACACCCTGCGTCAGGCGCCGGACGTCATTCTGATCGGCGAAGTCCGCGATCGCGAAACGATGGAATACGGCATCCAGTTTGCCGAGACCGGCCACCTGGTGCTCGCCACGCTGCACGCGAACAGCGCCAACCAGGCGCTCGATCGCATCATCAACTTCTTCCCCGAAGAGCGGCGCGAACAGTTGTTGATGGATCTGTCCTTGAATATCCGGTCTTTGATTTCCCAGCGGCTCATCCCGCGCGAGTCGGGCGCCGGTCGTATTGCTGCCATGGAGATCATGCTGAACTCGCCGCTGATCGCGGACCTGATCTTCAAGGGCGAAGTCGCGGCCATCAAGGAAGTCATGGCCAAGTCCAATCGCCTGGGCATGAAGACCTTCGACCAGTCCCTGTTCGAGCTCTACGAGTCCGGCCTGATCTCCTACGAAGACGCGCTGCGAAACGCGGACTCGAAGAACGAAGTCCGTCTGCGTATCAAGCTGGAAAGCAAGCGCGAGACGCGCATTTCGGACGAGGCGGGCAGCAGCCTGCGCATCATGGAAGATGAAGTGGACGGTACGATCGGCAGATAGATTTTCGGAATCGGATAGTTCACACAGAGATCACAGAGTACACAGAGACAGAAGACACAACTGTACGCAGCGGCGTGTCCTTTCCGGCACTCTTTGATCTCTGTGTACGCTGTGTGAAATCTTCTTCTCAGGATGCGGAACAACAATGGCAGCAGACGGTGAAGCAATGGAAAACGAGGCGGGCGGGGAAGAACGTCCGGTCGTGCTGAACACCAAACCGCTGTTCAAGCTGATGGTGGACAAGCGCGCGTCCGACTTGTTCTTTACGTCCTACGCGCCGATCAAGATCAAGATCGAAGGTCAGATCTTTCCGGTGAACAAGCAGATGCTGACGCCGGAAGTCGTGCGTCAGGCGGCGTATGGTCTGATGACGCAGGATCAGATCGAGGCGTTCAACGACGAGCTCGAGATCGATTTCGCGATTTCAGAGCCGGGTCTCGGCCGCTTCCGGGTGAACGTCTTTCACCAGCGCGGCAATCCCGCGATGGTGCTGCGCTATATCACCGCGGATATGCCGCGTCTCGACGATCTGGGTCTGCCAGACATTCTCAAAGACCTGATGATGATGAAGCGCGGCATGATCCTCATGGTCGGTGCCACCGGCTCGGGTAAGTCGACCACGCTCGCGTCGATGATCAACTATCGCAACGAGAACTCGTCGGACCACATCATCACGATCGAAGATCCGATCGAGTTCCTGCACTCGAACAAGAAGTCGATCATCAATCAGCGCGAAGTCGGCCTCGATACCAAGTCGTATGCGCGTGCACTGAAGAGTGCGATGCGTGCGGCGCCGGACGTGCTGCTGATCGGCGAGATCCGCGATCGAGAAACGATGGAGTCCGCGATCATGCTGGCCGGTACGGGCCATCTCGTGCTGGCGACGCTGCACGCGAACAACGCCGCGGAAACGCTCGATCGCATCATCAATATGTTCCCGCTGGATCAGCACACGCAGATCTTCCTGGACCTGTCGCAGTATCTGCGCGCGATCATCGCGCAGCGTCTCATCCCGGGTAAGAACAAGCGTCGCGTGGCTGCGGTGGAGTTGCTCATCAATACGCCACACGTGCAGGAACTCATCAAGAAGGGCGACGTGATCGGCGCGAAGGAAGCGCTGCGTACGAGCTCAGAAAAGGGCATGCAGCACTTCGATACGGCTCTGTATGAGCTCTATCGTGCGGGCCGCATCACGATGGAAGATGCGCTCAACTACGCCGACTCGCGGACGAACCTGGAAGCGAAGATTAACTTCGGCTGACGTCGTCAGCCGAGCAGCTGGCCAACTGGTCTGCTGGTCCGCTGGCCAGAAGCGGATCGGAAGTTCACACAGAGAGCACAGAGCACACAGAGTCGGCGCTCTGCGCCGAGCGGGGTTTCTACTGTGGGTTCGACTTCAGTCGAACAGAGGGCGAAGTCCCTTCTCCGAGTTGCACGGTCTGGCAGGGGATGCCGAACTGCTGGGATAGCTCGGTGGCTGCGAAGACGAAATCACGGTCCCCGCTCGCGAACACTTCCACTCCACTGATTGCAGTCTGATCCAGCGATCGCAGCCAGATCGCGGCTAACTCAGCGACTGATCCATCGAAGCATCCTGGCGCGTCGTCGCTGCTCGCGAGCCGGCTCGCGATTCCCCATTCCTCCAGCAGCGGCATGCAGGCGATCACGCCGTCGGGAATATCGGGCAGCAGGATCGTCGAGGGGCGCGTGCGAAAGGGGAAGCTGTCGCGCGTTCCGAGGAAGACGAGCGGATTCGATTGCGATGCGTGCTCGCGAAGCGTCTCCGCAAGAAAAATGATCGGCGCGATGCCGAGTCCTTGTGCGATGAGAAGCGGTCGCGCTTTGCGAGAACTGAGTTCGAAGCCGGCGCCGATCGGCCCGCTGATGCTCAAGCGCTCGCCGGCTTTGTGAGCGTTCGCGTCAGTGGCCTGATCCTCCCTGAACAGCAGGTCGATCACACCGGTGTGAGCTTTGGCCCGCATGACCGGCGCTGAAACGTCGCCCGATCGGATCTGTATGGATTGGCCGGGCTGCACAAGGGCCGCGAGACGCGGCGCCTTCGCTCGCAGGATGCTCCAGACACCCGCGACGCTCTGCTGCGAAAGAACTTCGGCCTCTTCGACTTCAATGCTGGACATCAGAAGCGAGCCCGGATTCTGCGAAACGTTTCAAGCCCGGTGCGCCCCTTGGTCCCTGTGGGGATCTTCCGTCCGGTCTTCTCACTTCAACTTCCGGCGAGCCTGAACATTGCGCGCGATCGTCGCCAGCACCGCCATGCGCACGGCGACGCCATTCGTGACCTGCTGTTGAATGACCGATTGCGGGCCGTCGGCCACCGAGCTTGCCATCTCGACATCGCGATTCATGGGGCCAGGATGCATCACGATGGCGTCGGACTTTGCTTTCCGCAGGCGTTCTTCCGTAATGCCGTAGGTTCGGTGATAGGTCGCTTCATCCGGGATCTGCGCGCCGCTCATGCGTTCGCGCTGAATACGCAGCCCCATCACGACGTCGGCGCCTTCGATGGCCTCGTCGATGTTCGTGAAGCGACGGGTGCCCGCGAACTCGCTTGCTGGCGGCATCAAATCGTCTGGGGCAGCGATGCGCAGCTCGGCGACACCGAGCGTCGTGAGCACGTGCCAGGCGGAGCGCGCTACGCGTGAGTGCGAGATATCGCCCGCGATGAGAACTGTGAGCTTGCTGAACTCAGGCTTGTGCTGGCGAATGGTGAGCGCATCGAGCAACCCCTGTGTCGGATGCGACAGGTGCGCTTCGCCGGCATTCAGAATCGATACGTGAGGGGCGACGTGCTTCGCGACGTAAGCCGGCAGTCCGGGCTCCGCATCGCGCATGATCAGGATGTCCGCGTGCATGGCCTGAATCGTGTAGATCGTATCGAGCACGGTCTCGCCCTTTACGCGCGAGGACGATTGCATGTCGAGGTTCACCACATCGGCACCCAGCCGCTGCGCCGCGAGTTCGAACGAGACTCTCGTCCGCGTGCTGGGTTCGAAGAACAGGTTGGCCACCGTGTGACCTGCGAGCGTCTGATCGCGAGCAGGCAGATCGCCCGGGGTGCGCACGTAAAACTGCGCGAGATCGAGCAGCGAAGTGACTTCATCGCGACTGAGTCCTTCGAGGGTGATCAGGTGCCGCAGCCGGCCTTCGCTGTCTCGTTGAACGTGCGCGCTATCGTCGGAAGGGGTGTTGGTCATCGCTTGTCGTCGTGCTTGGCGCTACGGCACTTCTTCAGCCGCAGACGGATTGTCGAACCATCGTTCCAAAAGAATCTTGGCAGCCGTCATATCGACGTCCGCATGGGTCACGCGCCGCCGCTTCATCCCCGTCGCACGTGCGTTGCGCAACTGTGCTTCGGCCTCGCGCGAACTCTGCCGCTCATCCACGAATGCGACGGCGAGTGAGTGACGCGTTTTCAATTGATGGCCGAAGCCGCGCGATCTGCGCGTGAGGGCGGTCGGTGTGCCGTCCATATTATAGGGGACGCCAACGATCAGCCGCGCCGGTCGGTAGTCCGCCACCAGCAGATCGATCTCGCGCCAGGGGAGTTCGCCTGCAACATCGAGCGTGGTCAGCGGACGCGCAGTGCGAGTGAGCGTATCGCCGCTCGCAACGCCGATGCGCCGTGTGCCGAAGTCGAAGGCGAGGATGAGCTGAGGGGCCGAGCTGCTCATCGCAGGAAAGGGTCGGGTCGTATCGGGAAGTGAGGGTTCTCGGGCTGCGGATCGATCATCAGGCGTGGCCCGCCAGCGAGCTGATGGTGGCGAGATCCACACCGATCAGGCGTGCGGCGGCGTGCCAGCGTTGCTCGTAAGGCGTGCTGAAGATGATGCGTTCATCGGCAGGAACGGTCAGCCATGCGTTGGCGGCGAGCTCCTGCTCGAGCTGACCTGCACTCCAGCCTGCATAGCCGAGCGCGACGAGTGCAGTATCGGGCCCGGTACCGCGTGCCATCGCATCGAGAATGTCGGGCGAGGTGGTGACCTGGATGCGCGATGACACCTGACGCGTATGTTCCCAGTGACCGCCGATGTGATGCAGCACGAAGCCGCGATCGGTTTGCACGGGACCGCCCTGGAAGACCGACTGCCGCCCGACGGATTCCGTGGGCGTCGGCATCTTCAGCTGCTCGAACACATCGGCAAGCTTCATTTGCAGCGGTCGGTTGATGATGATGCCGAGCGCGCCTTCCTCGTTGTGTTCCCAGATGTACGTGACGGTTTGCGCGAAATTCGCATCCGTCATCGTCGGCATCGCGATGAGGAACTGATTGGTGAGGTAATCGCCGGCGGCCATGATGGGCGAAGTATCCGTTGCCCTCTGCATCGGCTCAAGCCATTTAGCTTTCACAGTGATCGGTTTATTGCGGACGCAAGCAAGAGACATAACGAACCAGCGCCGTCACAGGCGCGTGCCGCTCGATCACTGGGCAGGTGTGCCGTACTGCGACGAGGCTGACACCTTTCCCGGTCCCCCCAGGAACTGCCATTCATAGGCAAAGCGCAGCTCGTCGTACTTCTTGCGCAGATCGGCGGGAAACGGATCGAAGGGCGAGGCCAGTCGCAGGATCGACAAGGCGGCCTGATCGAGCTCTTTGCGACCGCTGGAGCGCCGCACGATGATTTCGCCGAGGCTGCCGTCGGCTCGGATCGCCACCTCGAGCACCGGATTGGCGCTCGTCTTCGCGTTGCGCGCGATCTGCGGAAAATTCATGGTGCCCAGACGCTCGACCTTGTGACGCCAAGAATCCAGATACGGCGCGATGATCGACTGGCGGGTGTTCGGAATGACCTCGTACTTGCCATCCTGACGACCACGCAGTCGCAGCGTCATGTCGGTTGCATTCGTTGCGATCGGACTGGGTGCGGTCGGTGACAGCGCGAGCGGAGTTTCTGCCGCTGCAGCCGGAGTGTTCTCCCCACTGCGGTACGACACCTCGCTGCGATCGGATCGGCTGCTCACGAATTCCGTCGACTGCTGGCCCGTGGTGGCTTCCCGATATTCGGAGCCGTTGCCATCGGCGACTCCTTCCTGCTGCATCGGCAGCGTGGATGAGGCGGGATTGGCGGGCCGCACTGCATCATCCGTCGTGCCGGTGCCAACCTGATTGCGTTGTGCCAGGTACTGAGCGGTCGGATTGTCGTTGGCTTCTCGGTCGGCACCCGTCAGCAGCACGACTTCCATCGTCGGCGTGGGACCGGTCGGCGCTTTGGGAGTCGCAAACGTCACGCCGAGAATGACGATTCCGTGGAAGAGCGCAGCGAGAAACAACGTGGTCGTCAGCCGATCCCTGACAGGCGCAAGCGCGTCGTTCGGGTTCTCGCTGAAAACGGTTTCCGGAGCCGTGGACATGCCTGATGAGATCGAAAGTAATGCGTTCGGTTCGTCCGAGCTTACTCGAATGCGCCGCTCAATCCGCCAACCGTTTCTCGATTGCGTCCATCAGCAGCCCCGCGATTTCTGTCTTGAACTGCTTGTCGATCTCGCGCACGCCGGTCGGGCTGGTCACGTTGATCTCGGTGACGTAGTCGCCGATCACATCGAGCCCGACGAATAACATCCCGCGCTCGCGCAAGGTGGGGCCGATCTGGCTCACGAGCCAGCGGTCGCGATCGTTGAGCTCGCGACCTTCGCCGCGTGCGCCTGCGGCGAGGTTGCCACGGTTGTCCTTCTCGGTCGGGATGCGGGCAAGCGCATAGGGGGCGGGTTCGCCGTCGATCACCAGTACTCGCGTATCGCCCGTGCTCACGATGTCGGGGATGTATTTCTGCACGATGGCGTACTTCGATCCGTATTCGGTTTGGGTCTCGAAGATCACGTTGGCGTTCTTGTCGCCGCGATCGACGACGAAGATCGACCGGCCGCCCATTCCGTAGAGCGGCTTGCAGACGGCCCGGCCATGCTCGTGCAGAAAGGCGTGCATGTCCGCCATGTTGCGAGTGATCAGCGTCGGTGCGCAACACTGCGGGAACCACGCGGTGTAGACCTTCTCGTTCATGTCGCGCAATCCCTGCGGGCGGTTGACCACCAGGACCCCCAGGTCTTCCGCGCGCTCGAGGATGTACGTCGTATAGATGTATTCCATGTCGAACGGCGGGTCCTTGCGCATCAGGATCACGTCGAAGTCGGCCAGCGGCAGCACCTGAGCGTCCTCGAGCTCGAACCAGTCCTTCAGATCGTCGCGAACGCGAACCGGACGCAGGCGCCCGAACGGCACCCCGTCGCGCAGGTACACGTCCTGCTGTTCGGCGTACCACAGTTCCCAGCCGCGCTTCTGAGCCGCCAGCAGCATCGCCAGTGTCGTGTCCTTGGCGGGTTTGATGGCGCCGATGGGATCCATGATCACCACCAGCCGAACGGAGGGTCGAATAGACGAGGACATAGCGGGCTCACTCGAGGCAGTCGAAGATGGCAAAAGCGTCGTTGCGGTTCATCGCACGTGTGATGGCGAGCAAGGCACGGCCGGTATCGAGCATCGATACTCACCGCCGCTGCCACGGCGATCGCGTCGACGAGCGAAGGCTTAGCGTGACGCGTGTCACGCTCGCCTCTGCGCGTGTGACGGGCTTCATACTATAGGAACGCGGCCAATGGCAGGGCAGTAACCAATATGTTAAAAGTTCTCACTGTCGCGCGAATCCATTGATTTCAGAAGATTTCATGAGCTCGATGGACGACTTCTCTCGTGACGAGCGGGATGGACGAGTCGAAGCGCGTGGCCCACGAGGAATGCGATGGAAAATCTGGCAATGAGCGAGCCCCGGCTCGCAGGCTTGAAGGTCCTGGTCATCGACGACAGCAAGACCATTCGTCGGACCGCCGAGACACTGCTCACCAAGGAAGGCTGCGAAGTCTTCACTGCAGTCGACGGATTCGATGCGCTGTCGAAGATTGCGGATCATCAGCCGGATATCGTCTTCGTCGATATCATGATGCCGCGCCTCGATGGCTATCAGACCTGCTCTCTCATCAAGCACAACAAAGTATTCCGTTCGATTCCGGTGATCATGCTGTCCAGCAAGGATGGCCTGTTCGATCGCGCGCGCGGTCGCATCGTCGGATCGGAGCACTATCTGACGAAGCCATTCACCAAGGATGAGCTGCTGAACGCGATCGAAACTCACGTCGGTCAGGCAGTCAGGTAAGGGAAAACCCAGGTAAAGGTTTAGATGCGCGGACAGGCAATTGCGGCACGCTCGGAGCGAGGTATGTCCCTGATCCTCATCGTCGATGATTCGCCAACGGAAGTTCACGTCATGCAGAAGGCGCTGGAGAGCCATGGCTACCAGACCGCGTCTGCAGGCGATGGCGCCGAAGCGATTCGCAAGGCCAAGGCCATGAAGCCCGACCTGATCTTCATGGATGTCGTGATGCCCGGCGTCAATGGGTTCCAGGCCACGCGCAAGCTGGCATCGGATCCGGACACCAAAGAGATCCCCGTGATCATGGTCACGTCGAAGGATCAGGAAACCGATCGCATCTGGGGCATGCGCCAGGGTGCCGTGGACTACCTGGTGAAGCCGGTGTCCATGGACAAGCTGATCGCGAAGGCTCAGGCCGCGCTGGCGGACTGAAGCCACAGCATGAACGCGACTGCCTCATCCGCTCCCGTACCGCTTGCGAACCTGCGTTCGCTGCGCGACAAGCCGTTCGAGCTACTGCGCGAGCTGGAGCGCCTGGCGCGGCTCGCATCGAGCGGTCAGGGGCGCGACGCCGCCAACGAGCGCGAATGGGTCGGAGTCGCGTTCCGCATGAGCTCCGAGAATTTTCTGGTAGCCCGCGAAGAGACGCGCGAAGTGCTTGGCTTTCCCGCAGCGGTGACTCGCGTTCCAGGCGCCAAGGCATGGATCCGTGGCATCGCCAACGTCCGCGGTCAGCTGCTGCCGATCGTCGATCTGCGTGCTTTCCTGGGCGGCGGCGTCACGAGCGTCTCGCGCAGCTCGCGCGTGCTGGTGGCCAACCATCGCGAAGTGCCCGCAGGTTTGCTGGTCGATGAGGTTCAGGGTTTTCGTCGCTTCGCCGATAACGAGTTCGGCGCGACGGTCCCGCCGACCATCATCCGCTGCGAGCGGTATCTGGCGGGAGCGTTCCGTCGTGGCGCCGATAGCTTCCCGGTGTTCAGTTTGCGAAGCCTGTTGGAGAGTGCGGAGTTCTTGCAGGCGGCGGCCTCATGAGCTGCTCGGATTTCCTATGAAGACGTTCGTGGCTCGGGTCAATCAATTCACTTTCGCTGATGCAGCGACGCACGCTCGTGCGTGTGCATCGGCGTCGTCTGCGGGACGTGCACATGGCCGACACTAACAAGATGTACGGCGTGCGATTCCTGCCGGCCCTGCTGGGCATCGCGCTCGGCTGCATCGCAGTCGCATTGGGATTGCTGGTGTTCGCCACTCGCAATGACCAGGGTCCGAACCAGGCGCGCGACATCAACGAAGTCGTTGCCCTCTCTCAGAAAATTCCCGCTCTTACCGTCGGCGCGCTCGCTGGAAAAAGCGATGCATTCGATGCGCTGGCCAAGTCGCTCGATCGATACTCCAAGGCCGTCGATGCCGCAGGCCCGCAGGCCAAGGGTTTCGGGCCTTCGATCGAGTTGCAGAAGCTGTCGCAGACGGTGCTCGGCTCGCGTGAGGCCATCGCAGCCGTACAGAAGGGTGCGACCGATGTTCGCGCGCTGATGCCGCAGCTCCTTCAGTCGCTCGGCAACGTCGCCGGCGCGCTCGGTCCGAATGGCGTGGAAAGCATGTCGCGGTACATCGAGCGTTTCGAGCTGACCGGGATGCGAGTGCAGCAGGACATGGAAGCGCTGTCGGCGGGCGTCGGCGATGCATCGCTCATTGCAAGGCGCCTTGCAGACGGTCTCGATTACATGGGGCAGGTGGTCGGCGGCCTCGGTGGCGAAGACGCCGGGCTGGGTCTCCCGAGGGTCACCGGCGCCGATGCCGAGGCGCGACTGAAGGCGATGGGGGCGCTGTACTCGCAGTTGAGTGCACAGGTGCGCACCGCCATCACTTCCGCCGAACGCGTGCGACTCGCCCGCGAGTCCGCGATGGCGATCACTACCAATGCGGACAAGATCTACGAGCATTTCCGGGATCACGTCGGTGTCACGGGTGCCGCGGCCAAGGCGAGCCAGTCGAACCTGCCGTTCATTCTTCTCGGCGTGGCGGCACTTTCGTTGATCGTGCTTGCCGTGCTGTTCGCCACCGGCGGCAACATCCGTGAGACGGTCCAAAGGCAGGCAAGCAAGAACGAGCGCAATCAGGAAGCGATTTTGCGGCTGCTCGATGAGCTGTCGAGCCTGGCCGACGGCGACCTCACGGTGCAGGCGACCGTGACCGAGGACATTACCGGCGCGATCGCCGACTCGATCAATTACGCAATCGAAGCGCTGCGTGAGCTGGTCGCCACGATCAACGACTCCGCCATCACGCTCGATGCCTCCGTGCGGCAGACGCAAGGCTCCGCGGGAGCGCTGGCGAAGGCCGCCGTCGCGCAGTCGCGGCAGATTGCGCTGGCATCGGAATCGGTTGCGGCAATGGCAGCTTCGACCGAAGAAGTCTCCGGCAATGCCGAGCGTTCGTCGGACGTCGCGCGTCATTCCGTGGATGTCGCCCATAAAGGCGGCGATGCGGTGCGTCGCACGATCGATGGCATGAACGCGATTCGCGAGACGATTCAGGAAACATCGAAGCGCATCAAGCGCCTCGGCGAAAGCTCGCAGGAGATCGGCAACATCGTCGAGCTCATCAACGACATCGCCGAGCAGACGAACATCCTCGCGCTCAATGCCTCGATCCAGGCCTCGATGGCCGGCGAAGCCGGTCGCGGTTTCGCCGTCGTCGCAGACGAGGTGCAGCGCCTGGCGGAGCGCGCCGCGAATGCAACCAAGCAGATCGAAGTGCTGGTCCGCACGATCCAGGCCGACACGAACGAAGCCGTGGTCTCGATGGAGCGCAGCACGACGGACGTGGTCGGCGGAGCATTGCTGGCCGAGAACGCCGGCGCCGCGCTCGAAGAAATCGAGCAGGTCTCCAATCAGATCGCGAGCCTGGTGCAGAACATTTCTGCGAGCGCGCGCCAGCAGGCTTCCGCCGCACAGAACATCGCCCGCAACATGGGTGCACTGCGCGAGATCAGCTCGCATACGGCGGAAAACTCGGCAGCCACCTCCAACTCGGTCGGCAAGCTCGCCGAGCTGTCGTCGCAGCTTCGCAAGTCCGTCTCGGGCTTCCGTCTGCCCGATGCCGCTTCCGGCGGCACAGAGCTTCTGACCGACGCCGGTCGCGCGGCCACGTCGGTTGCACCTGTCATCGCCGCTCAGCCGCTGCCCAAGAAGAAATCTGTGGCCTGAACGGCGACGAAGCCCTCAACAGCAGGAATGGACATGATGCCGATAGTGCACGGGGGTCTGCCGCAAAGCGGTGTGTGTAACGAGTCGCGACACCTCGCGATCGCTACGGCTGCCCATCTTGCCGCTTCAATGAGTGTGGGCTGATGGCCGAGATTTCCTCGCAAACACTGCACATTGTCGCGCGCGAGCTCAATACGGAGCTCAATGAGGCGCGGGCCGCGCTTGAGCTGTTCGGCGATCAGCAGGACAACGTCGCGCTGCTGCGTCGATGCGGCGATCATCTCCACGCAGTGCACGGTGCATTACGCGTTTCCGAGGTGTATGGAGCCGCGCTCCTCGCCGAGGAAATGGGCCAGGTGCTCAAGTACCTCATCGAGAACTTTGCCGAGAAGCGCCATCTGGTCGAAGGTCTCGATGCGCTGATGCGCTCGATGGTGCAGCTGCCGACCTATCTCGAGCGTGTGATGAGCGGCGGGCGCGACATGGCCCTCGTGCTGTTGCCACTGCTGAACGATCTGCGCGCCGTGCGCGGACATGCACTGCTGTCCGAAGGCACGTTGCTGCTGCTGAATCTCAGTTCAGATCAGCAGGCGAGCCCGACGCCGGCAGCTCCCGGCGAAGGGGCGCTCACTGTCGCGCAATGGGCGCGCAAGCTGCGTACACGTTTCCAGTTGGGGCTGCTCGGCTGGATCAAGGGCGAGCGCATCGATCAGAATCTCGAAACGCTCTCGCGTGCTGCTGAGAAGCTCGAGCAGGTCGCCACCACGCAGCCTGTCTTCCAGTTGTGGTGGGTCGTAGGCGCCGTGCTCGAGGCGCTGCGCGAAGGCGGGCTCGAGGGCAGCGCATCGATCAAGCGTCTGCTCGGACAGGCCGATCGCGAAATGCGCCGGCTCTATGAACAGGGCGAGTCACGCTATGCGGAAGCGCCTTCGCTCGATCTGCTAAACAATCTTCTCTACTACGTTGCACGCGCGAAGACGTCCGGTCCGCGTGTCGCGGCCGTACGCGCATCGTTCCGCTTGAACGAACTGTTGCCGGTCGACGATTCGGTCGAACAGGCACGCGAAAGTCTTTCGGCACCGTCGGTCAAGTTGATGAAGACCGTTGCGGCGGCCATCAAGGAAGACCTGGGCCGGGTGAAAGATGCGCTCGATATTTTCGTGCGTCGTGGTGGCACTCAGGTCGATGAGCTCGCGCCGCAGCTCGAGCTGCTGAAAAAGATTGCCGATACGCTCGGCGTGCTCGGTCTGGGCGACCTGCGCGACAAGGTGCAGGGTGAAACCGCGGATCTGCAAGCCATCGTCGTGCAGCAGACGCCGATCAATGAAGGCACGTTGCTGCGCATGGCCTCGACGCTGATCAAGGTCGAAGACAGCCTGGATGAACAGCTCGTCGGCATGATCGTGCCCTCGGCAGAGCCGCAGGCGGCTGCCAAACCGGTCGGACCCGACGACATCGAATTTCGCCAGGTCACCGAAGCGGTGCTGCGCGAATGCATCGTCAACATGGCGCGCATCAAGGAAGCCGTCGCGCAGTCGATGGACAAGACGCGCGAAGGTCAGAGCATCGATCAGATTCCGGCGCTGGTGCGAGGCATCCAGGCGGGGCTCACGATGCTCAACAAGACGCGCGCTGCCGAGATCATGGAAGGCATCGATCGCGCACTCTCGCAGTTCGTGCGCTCGGATGGCCTCACGTTGCCGCCCGAAGCCGTCGATCGCCTCGCCGATGCGATCGTCGCGGTCGAGTACTACATGGAAACGATCCAGGCCGGACGTGCCGATCCCTGGTACATGCTCGACAACGCGGAAACCTGTCTGCGTTATCTGGCCGATACACAGCCGGTGCCGCGCGACGAGGCCTATGCCTCGGCCGATCACTCGCACACGATCGTCATCGAGCCGTTGTCGCAAACGGTCGCGGCGCCGACCGAGCACGAACGCACCGCGGTTCTGGATCGCTCAGTCCCGGCGCCGAAGCCTGCAGTGGCACCGCCCCCCGCACCGCCGCCTGCACCCACGCCTGCAGTCGTGCAGGCGACCGATCGCGAGATCGATCCCGAGTTCCTGGAGCTCTTCATCGAAGAGGCCAAGGACGAGATCGAGAAGCTCAAGCGGCTCTTCCCACTGTGGGATGAGAATCCGCAGGATCAGGACTCGCTGGTCAACATCCGACGTTCGTTCCATACGCTGAAGGGCAGCGGTCGGATGGTGGGTGCTCAGCTCATCGGCGAGTTCGCCTGGTCCATCGAGAATCTGCTGAACCGCGTCATCAACAAGACGCTCGATCGCACGCCCGACATGATGGCCATGCTGCGCACTGCGGTCGCGGCGGTGCCCGAGCTCGTCGAGCAGCTCGAAACCGGACGAGCGCCGGCAATCGATGTCGGCCGCATCATGTCGCAGGCCAATGCACTGTCGGGAATGCGTCCGAACATGGCGCCCGCGCCAGCGCCGGCTGCGCCGCCTCCGCCGAAGCCAGCGGCAGTCGCTACCGAGCCGCCGGTCATCAACGAAGTCGCGCAAAAAAAAACGCTGACGTCTCCGCCGGCCATGGATCCCGTGCTGCACGAGATCTACGCCAAGGAAACCGCGGGTCATCTCGCCACCATTCGTAAGTTCATTGCGGCGTGCAACGCATCGACGCCGCCGTATCCGGTCACTGAGGATCTCTACCGTTCCTGCCACACACTGAGCGGTACCGCGAAGACTGCGGGCGCGCGCCAGGGCATCAAAATCGCCGAGCCGCTGAACCGATACATTCGCAAGCTCCACGACAATTCCACCGGACTTTCCGCCGAAGGGCTCGAGGTTCTCAAGGATGCGGTGGCCGGCATTCAGCAGGTGGTCGATCACATCAACGAGGACACCGGGTTCTTCGTGAGTCACGCACGCGTCATCGCGCGGCTGAACGATCTCGAACATGCGCTGGATGCACAGATCTCACGTCTCACCGAAACCATGGACGTGAGCGCGGACGCCACGCATGCGGTGCCCGTACTCAAAGATCTTCACGAGCCCGAAGCGCCTTCTGCGGAAACCGAACCGACCGTCGAGTCCGAGCCCGTCGTCGAAGTGCCGTCGATTGCGGGCGATGACGATGCCCATGCGATCACGAACGTGTTCGATGCCGAGGAATTTCCGTTCCCCGCGACCAGCAGCGAAACGGTCGAAGTCATCGAGCTGCCTTCGATGGACCCGAGCGATCTGCAGACGCTCGAATGGGCCTACGAAAACATGCCTGCTCAGGAGCCTGCGCAGAGCGACGCAACGCAGACCGCGGAGTCTTTCGAAGCCGAACTGTCCGCCGAGGCGCCGGCCGCGGAGGGCATAGTCGTCGAGGAGAGCAATCTGCTCGAACAGCTCGACGAAGCGGCATTCCGCGAAGCGGGTTTCGAAGTGCACGATATCGAGGAGATTGCCGAGACGAATCGTGTGCCGGTGCTCGATGAGGACACCCCGCTCGAGTCGAACGATTCCCTTGCGGATGCTGGCATTCTGGTTTCGGAGGACAACCTCGAGGGCAGCGATTCATTCCCACTGCTCGACTCGTCGATCGAAGTGTCCGAGATTCCGCTCGAGGATGCCGAAGCCGAACTCGACTACTCGACCGACATCCTCGGTGAGGACTCCGCCGATACCGTCAGAAGTGCCGCTGTCGAAGTCGTGCCACCGGCTGAGCCTGAAACCCCTGTGGTCCCGCAGACGCACGAACTGCCACCTGTTGAATCGGTGGCGCCGCAGATTGCTCAGTCGCCACCCGTGGTCGATGTCGCGCCGCCCGTTCCCACGCCTGCGCCCGCACCCGTTGCGAGCGTGACTATCGAGGAAGAAGAGCTGGATGAAGACTTCGACCCCGACGTCGCGGCAATCTTTTCCGAAGAAGCCTCCGAGCTCCTCGAAACTGCGCAAAGTTCGCTTTCCGCCTGGATTCGCGATCGCGGCAATAAGTCGCTCGTGTTTGAGCTCAAGCGCGTTCTTCACACGTTGAAAGGCGGCGCTCGCATGGCGGGCATTCGCGCGATGGGCGATCTGAGCCATGAGCTCGAAACGCTCATGGAGCTGGTCGAAGCGGGCCAGGTAAACGGAGACCAGCCGGTCTTCGACGCGATCCAGGCAAGCATCGACACATTGCATCGCATGCGTGACACCGTCAGCTCGGGTGGACGCTGTGCACGTCCTCGCGAGCTCATCTCGCGCGTACGCGTGCTCGCCGGACTGGAACAGCCTCCAGAGCAACGGCCAGAGGAACCCGCTGGCCCCGTGATCGCGCCGCCGCCGGTCGAAGCAGCGCCGCTGGCGCCGCCCGTGGCCGAAGTGAGCGAGCCGATCGTAGAAGAGCACGTCGCCATTGAAGCGGCTGCTCCGCAGATTCCCGAAGAGCCCGCGGACATCGAAGTCGAATTCGGCGCCGAGGAATTGATCGGGCAGGCATCAGATGCATCGGTCAATGAATCTGCTGACGTGTCGCAAGAGCCTCCAGCCGTCGAAGCGGTGGCGCAATCCGAGCCGCGCGAGCCTGCTGTCGAGCCGGAACTCGTTGCCGCACCCGCATTGCCCCCGGGCCGAGAACCGCAAGTGCAGGAGCGCCAGGAGTTCGCGCGTGTCGATGCGGAGCTGCTGGACAACCTGCTGAACAACGCCGGTGAAGTGAGCATCTTCCGCTCGCGACTCGAGCAGCAGATGGGTTCGATCGAGTTCAACCTTGCCGAGCTGGGACGTACGGTCACGCGTCTGAAAGAGCAGCTGCGCAAGCTCGAGCTCGAAACCGAAGCGCAGATTCTGCATCGCCATCAGGAAGAGCATCCGAATCGCGCGGATTTCGATCCGCTCGAGCTCGATCGCTACTCCACGATTCAGCAGCTCACGCGTGCGTTCGCCGAAGCGGTGAGCGACGTCGGCAGCATCGAAGGATTGCTGGAGAACCTCACGCGCGAAGGTCAGAACCTGCTGCTGCAGCAGGCACGCGTCGTGACCGAATTGCAGAACGGACTCATGCGTACACGCATGGTGCCGTTCCAGCGCCATGTGCAGCGTCTTAGCCGGCTCGTGCGCCAGGTGGCGACCGACGTGGGCAAGCGCGCGGAGCTGGTCGTGACGGGCGCGTCGGGCGAGCTCGATCGTCAGGTGCTCGATCGCATGTTGCCGCCGTTCGAGCACATGCTGCGCAACTCGATCGTGCATGGCATCGAAACGCCTGAAGAGCGCATCGCGAAAGGCAAGTCGGAGAGCGGCACGATCCGCGTCGGTCTGCATCGTGAAGGTTCGGAAATGGTCATCGTCCTCGAGGACGACGGTCGGGGTATCGACGTGAATGCAGTGCGTGAACGCGCGCGCTCACGCGGGCTGCTGCAGCCGGGCCGCGTACTGACCGACGAGGAAGCCATGCAGCTGATCCTCGAGCCGGGCTTCAGCACGGCCACGACCGTCACGCAGCACGCCGGTCGCGGCGTCGGCATGGATGTCGTCGTCAACGAGATCAAGAAGCTTGGCGGCGCGCTTTTCACGGAATCGCAGCCGGGTCAGGGCGTGAAGTTCACGATCCGCCTGCCGTTCACGCTCGCGATTACGCAAGCGTTGATCGTGCGCACGGGTGAAGAGCTGTATGCCTTGCCGCTGCCTTCGGTCGAAGGCGTTGCGCGGGTGCAGCGTTCCGAGGTCGAGAAGCATCTCGCCGAGGAGACGCCGACCTTCAGCTACGGCGGTCAGGTGTATCGGTTGCAGCATCTCGGCGCATTCGTCGGCGGTTCTCCTTCGGCGCTGCCGGAAGGCGATGTGTCGGTGCCGCTGATCCTGATCAAGGCGGGCGAGCATTCGACGGCCATCGTGCCGGATGAGCTCGTTGGCAGCCGCGAGATGGTGGTGAAGTCGGTCGGTCCGCAGATCGCGACCATTCGCGGCATCTCCGGTGCCACGATTCTCGGTGACGGACGTATCGTGATCATTCTGGACATGGGTGCCCTGGTGCGCTCCGAGTGGCGCGGCCGCGGCGATTCGATGCAGGGTCCGCGCGAAGATCGCCGCACATTCGCACTCGTCGTCGACGACTCGATCACTGTGCGTCGCGTGACCCAGCGATTGCTCGAGCGCAATGGCATGCGCGTCATGACCGCGAAGGACGGCGTCGATGCCCTGTCGATCCTTCAGGAACATCTGCCCGACATCATCCTGCTCGACATCGAAATGCCGCGCATGGATGGCTACGAGCTCGCTACGCACGTCCGGGCGGATGCACGGCTCGCCGACATCCCCATCGTGATGATCACCTCCCGCGTCGGCGAGAAACACCGTGCACGCGCCATCGAGATCGGTGTGAACGATTATCTCGGCAAACCGTACCAGGAGAACCAGCTCCTCGACGCCATCGAACCGCTGGTCGAAGCGCGGCGCCGACAGAGGAGGACGGGATGAGCAAGAAGTTGCTAGCCAACGAGGTCTGCTGGTCCGCTAGCCAGACCCGAGCCCATCGTTCCCTCTTCACTCTGGCTAGCAGACTAGCTGACTAGCCACCTAGTAGGCTCATTCCAATGGATTCCGAACTCGCCCACGAACTCTACAGCCTGCTCGTCCCGCTCGGTCAGGAGCGGTTGATCGTGCCGCGTGCATGCGTGGCGGAAGTGATCACGTGGCAGGCACCGGAGAAGATGGAGGGCACGCCTGCGTGGTATCTCGGCACGATCCAGTGGAGCGGTCGGCAGGTGCCTGTGATTTCTTTCGAGGCTGCGTGCGGACAGTCGTATCCGCCGCCGGGCACGCGTACGCGCATTGTCATCTTCACCGCGCTCGGCAGTCACATCACCGGCGGTTATTTCGGTCTGATCACCCAGGGATTTCCGCAACTCGTGCGCGTCAATCCTGATGTCGTGAAAGCCGATCCGAGCCGCAGTTTTTCGGATCATGGCCCGGTGCTGTGTCAGGTGCGCATGCTCAATGAATCGCCGCTCATTCCCGATTTCGAATGGCTCGAGAGAATGATCAGCGAGGAGACGAGGGCGGCGTAGGGTGCGGTCGCGGGATGCTGGGCTGCTGGGTACTGGGCTGCTGGCCAGAGCCGCGCGGCGGCGCCGCTGGGTTCCATTTCAGTCGAAGATTTTCCGGGATGTCCGGCTAAAGCCGGGCTAAAGCCGGACCCACAGCGACAAGCGTTTTCTCTGGCTAGCGCACCAGCAGACCAGTTGGCTAGCGGCTTCTTTCGTGGGTTCGACTTCAGTCGAACATTTTGCGGGTTGTCCGGTTAAAACCGGACCCACAGCGATCTTACAAGTTGGCTAGCCTCTTCTCTGGCTAACGCCCTCTTCGCGAAGTCGATGCCTTCCGTGAGCGCGCGAAGGTGGAGTGAGGCACTTGTGCTTGCGTACGTGCCTGCCGGCGGCTGGTTGACGGTCGGAGGGTAAGTAACCGTCGTTCCGTACTTACTGCAAATCGCCCCACAATGCCTGCAACACCGTCAACGCCACCACACCGGCTGTCTCGGTTCGGAGCACGCGCGGGCCGAGACGCACCGGCATGAAGCCGGCCTTCTGAGCGGCCGAGATCTCGTCGTCGTCGAGTCCGCCTTCCGGGCCGATCAAGAGATCGACTTTGTTGGGCAGGCTTGCGATGCCGGCGAGCGAAGCGGGTGCGGAAGGGCTCAGGACCAGACGCATGCCTTCCTTACGCACGTTCGCGAAATAGTCCCGTAGCGACACGGGCGCGCCCACGGCGGGAATCCTGGAGCGACCGCATTGCTCGCAGGCACTGATGACGATCGCGCGCCAGTGCGATTGCTTCTTCGCCGCCTGCTTTTCATCCAGTCGCACGACGCTGCGTGCGCTCAGCACGGGCGCGATCGAAGCGACACCGAGCTCAGTGGCCTTCTGCAGCGTCCAATCCATGCGCTCACCACGTGAGACGCCCTGGATGAGTGTGATCTTGAGCGGCGATTCGCTGGTGGTGGGCGTCGGGTTGCGCAGCCTCACCGACACGGTGTCGCCGTCGATGTCGACGATCTCGCTGGGATAGTCGTTGCCGCTGCCATCGAAGACGGTGAGCGGCGCGCCGGCGCGCATGCGCAGCACTCGACCGACGTGATAGGCGCCGGCAGAAGGCAATGTGACGACAGCGCCGCTCGCGAGCGGGCCTTCGCAGAAAATTCGGGTCAGCCTCATGGTCCCCCTTCGTTGGGTAAACGCATCCGGTGCTTCGAGTTGGAATTGTAGCGAAGCAAGCAAGCGCCGTGCCGTGGGAATGGGAGGAGCAATGAGCAATGAGCAATGAGCAATGAGTAGTGAGCAATGAGGAATGCGGAATGAGGAATGAGGAATGGGCAGGCAGGAGGAATGGGCAATCAGGGAATGGCTTGTCGGGAGGGCATCGTCCTGCCATTCCCATTCCTCACCCCAACTTCCCGTTCCTTGCCCGCTCCTCCACAATCTGCCGATGACACTTCTTTACACCGACGAGCTGGCACCGATCGATCTGGCTTCGGGCACGCTGCGAACGGCGCGGCAGGTGCCTTCGCCGAACTGCGACGATCGTCCGCCCGGCGTCGTGGCGGATCTGATCGTGGTGCATGGCATCAGTCTGCCGCCCGATGAATTCGATGGTCCATGGATCGATGCGCTTTTTACCAACCGGCTGCCCGCGCATGAGCATCCGTACTTCGCCACGATTGCGGACCGGCGCGTGTCGTCGCATCTGCTCATCCGGCGCGATGGCTCGATCGTTCAGTACGTTCCGTTTCATAAGCGCGCCTGGCATGCGGGTGTATCGAGTTACGAGGGGCGCGAGAAGTGCAACGACTTCTCCATCGGGATCGAGCTGGAAGGGGCGGACCTGATTCCGTATGAGCCCGAGCAATATCGCTCACTGACCGAGACCATCCTGCAGTTGTGTGCGGCGTATTCCTCGCTATCGCTTCAGCGCATTGCCGGGCACAGCGACATCGCGCCGGGACGCAAGACCGACCCGGGCCCTGCTTTCGACTGGATGCGGTTTCGGGCGTTGCTGCGAGCGCGTCGCCCATGAGGGCGCTGTTGTTGGCGTGCGCGCTGCTGTTCGGCGCGCATTCGATGGCTCACGCCTCGGCATCACGCATCGTGAGTCTGGCTCCCAATCTCACCGAGCTTGCGTTCGCGGCCGGCGCAGGGCCTCGCATGGTAGGTACCGTCGAATACAGCGACTATCCGGCACAAGCCCGGGCTCTGCCTCGTGTCGGCGATGCATTCCGCGTCGACTTCGAGCGGCTGCTGGCGCTGCGCCCGGATGCCGTCCTGGTGTGGGAGCCTGGCACTCCGCCCGGTGTCGTACAGCGACTGAAGGATCTGCGACTCAATGTCGTCACGATCAGAACGCATCGGCTTGCGGATATCGGCGCTGCGCTTCGCACGCTGGGTGAGCTCGCCGATACGAAAGTGCAGGCCGAGGCAGCGGCGCAATCGTTCGAAAAGAGCATCGAGGACTTGCGCCTCGAGTACAGCGGCAAGCCCGTCGTGACGGTCTTCCTGCAGGTGAACGATCGACCGATCTACACCGTGAACGGCAAGCAGATCATGAGCGAGGTGCTCACCTTGTGCGGCGGACGCAATGTATTCGCCGATCTGAACGAGCTGGCGCCCCAAGTCGGTGTCGAAGCCGTGATCGCTACGGATCCGCAGATGATCATTCTGACCGGCGATGCACAGGAGGCCGGCGCGGCGCAGTGGCAGCGGTGGAAGCAGATGACCGCTGTGCGAGCAGGCAATGTGATGCTCGTCGATGCAGACGATCTGGCGCGCTCGGCGCCGCGGCTCGCGCAAGGGGCCGCCACGTTGTGTCGCACTCTCGAGACGGGTCGCCAGCACCTCGGGCAGCTACAATCCGCCCGCTAGAGGCGGATCTCGCATGCGGGAGCGGCCGTCGAGGAGAGCGCTGGAATGTCTCATCTGTTTGCAAACGATTTGTCGTGGGTTCTCGCCCGCGACTGCAGAGCGCATCTTGATCGCGCCTGATCCCTCGCTGCCGGCCGTGTTTCGATGAATCGCGCGAACGCTGCCCTGATCGCTTGGATCGCGTGTGTCGGCGCGCTGTGCTTCATGGGCATGTGGGGTGCGCGCCGCACGCACAACGGACCCGATTTCTTTCTCGCGAGCCGCCGGCTGAATACCGGCTGGATGTCACTCAGTTACTTGGCTAATGCATCACCCGCCTGGCTGCTGTTTTTGATTGCGGGATCGGCCTTTACCTGGGGCCTGGCCGCGGTATGGATCTGGGCGGCGATGGTGCTCGGATACGCGTTGAATCTTTTCTGGGTCGCGCCCCGGCTGCGTCAGCTCTCCATCGGGCAGGGCAGCCTTACACTCGTGCAGCTCCTGAGCAACGAAGCGGGCGATCGTCTGCAACCGCTGATCGTCCGCTCGGCCGCCGTGATCCTGTCTTTCGCCATGCTGCTCGAGATCGGCGCGATCCTGGCCGAGACGACGGACATCCTGGCCGCGAGCTTCGGATTCGATATGACCTGGAGCGCGCTCACGGCAATGACCGTCCTCGTTGCCTTCGTGCTTGCGGGCGGTTTGTGGTCGATGGCGTTTGCCGATTCGGTGCAAGTCATCGTGCTGCTCGTGATTGCGATCTGCGTGCCGCTGCTTGCGATCGCGGTGTATCGGGACACGGAAGGAATCAGTGCTGCGTTGACGGCGTTGGATCCCGCCTACCGCGACTGGTTTGCGGGACGCTCCGGCGTGGTTGCCTTCGCCTTCGTTGCAGGTGTCAGCGCATTCGGGTTCGGTTTACTGGGGCAGCCGCACGCGCTGCAACGTTTCATGGCCGCTCGCGATGAACATGCGCTCATGCTCGGCCGATGGATTGCACTTGCGATCGGAGCGTCGCTGTCCGGTCTCATGCTTCTGTGCGGCTGGTGCGCCGCGCTCATCTACGGCGGATTGCAGCATCCGCAGCGAGCGCTGTTCGCGATGGTCGAACGCAGCCTGCCGCCCGCACTGTCGGCCTGGATCGTAACGCTCTTGCTCGGCGCGCTCTTGCTTGGCATCGGCAGTCGGCTGCTGGTGCTGTGCGCGGCGCTTTCCACGGACATGAAGCGATCCTTGTCGCCGCTCACGTATGCGTGGGCTCGAATCGTCCTCGTGTTCTATGCGATCGCGGCTTTGTGTCTGTCACTCTGGAGCGGGATGCGGCTGACGGACCAGATCTTCCTCGGCTTCACCCTGTTGGGTTCGGCCTTCGGCCCGTTGGTACTCGTTCGTCTCAGCGGCAAACGCGTCCGGCCAGGCTCGACGCTGGGTGCCATGTGGGCTGCAGTCGTGCTCACGCTGCTGTTCCACGCACTGCCTGACTCGCCGGGCGATTTTCTCGAACGCGTGTTGCCGTTCGTCGCGGCGCTGGGCATTGCACTCTCGGGCGGCGAACGGCGGCGCAATCCTGATCGCGCAGATCGCGCGCAAGAGACGGTTCACGATCGAGTGCCGATTTAGATCGGGCTGCTGGCCAGCGGGAGGCGATATGAAGAAGCGAGTTGGGAAATCGCCTTCGCGTGCTACGAGAGCCCAGGCAAGTGTCGGCACGAAAGAACGTGCGGTGCCACCTCAGGCCGGTTCATCGGCCGACATCGCTGGGCGCATTCTGGCGGCCGTTCGCAAGATTCCGCGCGGGCACGTGAGCACTTACGGCGATATCGCCGATGTCGCCGGTCTGCCGCGGCGCGCACGCCTCGTCGGCACGGTGTTGCGTCAATCGCCCCCGTCACGAGACTTGCCTTGGTTTCGCGTCATCAACGCGTCAGGCCGAATCTCATTCCCCGTGGGTTCGGATGCGTACAAGACACAACGCACCAAACTCGAAGCCGAAGGCATCGTCTTCATCGGCGGCCGAGTGAATCTCGCGAAGCACGGCTGGCCGCAGCGCGAAGCGCAGCTCGATGAGCTGCTGTGGAAGATGGACTGAGGCGGGCGCCTAAGGCTTTGCAGGCCATCGACTAAAGTCGAACGTCCCAGGGACAGAAGCGGCAGCTCGATTCTCGTCAATCTCCTAACCCGATTCCCGCGCCCCCAACGTTCATGGAAGCAACGGACGCGCAGTGCGGCCGATGGGAGTGCTTCATGAGGTCTTATGTCCGCTCGATGTCACTGGTGGCTGCCGCAGTCGTGATGGCGGGGTGCGTGTCGCATCGCGACAGCGAGTCCGGGAAGCGGTCTGAGGCACGAGCGGCCGGCGAGTCGCAACGCGCCACGAACCGGCAACGCGAGCAGGATGCGAGTGATCGGATGGAAGAAATTGCCGTAGCAGAGGCACGGCAAGCTCAAGTGAGCCGGGAGTCGCTGCCAGGGGCGCCGATGCCCGCATCGCTGGCCAGGACTGCCTTTGCGCCGCCGATGGTCTATCAGCCTCCCGCAAACACCGAGCAGTACGAGCACAACAACGACAATCCGATTCATCGTGCGGCAGAGGATCCGGTGTCCACGTTCTCGATCGACGTCGACACCGGTGCGTACGCCAACGTCCGTCGCTTTCTGAACGACGGTCAGTTGCCGCCGCAGGATGCCGTGCGCATCGAGGAGATGATCAACTACTTCGACTACCAGTACGCGCCTCCTGCCAATCGCGACGTGCCTTTCAAGGTGTCGACCGAGCTCGCGCAGGCTCCGTGGAAACAGGATGCGTGGCTGCTGCGAGTCGGCATCAAGGGATTCGAGGTGGCGGCGAGCGAGCGTCCGGCGGCCAATCTCGTGTTCCTGATCGATGTTTCGGGATCGATGCAATCGCCCGACAAGTTGCCGCTGCTCAAGAATGCGTTTCGTCTGCTGACCGATCAGCTCACCGCGCGCGATCGCGTTTCGATGGTGGTCTATGCGGGCAGCTCCGGTGTGGTGCTGCAGCCGACGCCCGGGGACCAGAAACAGAAGATCCGCGATGCGATAAATCAACTCGAGGCAGGCGGCAGCACGAACGGCGCGGAAGGCATCGAACGTGCGTATCAGCTCGCGCGCGCCGCGCATATCGACAAAGGTATCAACCGGGTGGTGCTTGCGACCGACGGCGATTTCAACGTCGGCGTCGTCAACTTCGAGGCTCTCGTCGATATGGCGGAGCGTCAGCGTGCCTCGGGGACGGCGTTGACGACGCTCGGCTTCGGCACGGGCAACTACAACGACAAACTGCTCGAGCGATTGGCGGATGCAGGCAATGGCAACTACGCCTATGTCGACTCGCTGTCGGAGGCACGCAAAGTGCTCGTGTCCGAGCTTTCATCCACGCTCTTCACGATTGCGAAAGACGTGAAGATCCAGGTCGAGTTCAATCCGGCTGAAGTCCTCGAGTATCGACTGATCGGCTACGAGAACCGAATGCTCGCACGCGAGGATTTCAATAACGACAAGGTCGATGCCGGCGATATCGGCGCAGGACATCGCATCACCGCGTTGTACGAAGTCGTGCCCGTGGGTGCGCAAGGCCGCGTCGATCCCCTGCGCTATGGCTCGAACAAGGCTGTCCATGGCAAGGGGAACGGTGAGATCGCGAACGTGCGTCTGCGCTACAAGCTGCCCGATGCGGACAACAGTCGTCTGCTCGAGTATCCGATTCAGCGCAGCTCGCTGGTCGCGTCCGACAAGGCCTCTGCGGATCTGCGCTTTGCCGCGAGTGTCGCCGCGTTCGGGCAGTTGCTCCGAGGCGGCAAGTACGTCGGCAACTACAGCTATGACGACGTTGAGCATTTGGCGAAAGGCGCATTGAGCAACGATGACCAGGGCTATCGTCGGGAGTTCGTCTCGCTCGTTGCGCTCGCACGCGCCCTGAGTCCGGATGCCGGCGAGCGGGTGGGCCAGATCAGCGAATGATCGATCATGTTGCGAACTGGCAGCTTTCCGTCCGCGCTCGGCCTGGGCTACGCTGATTGCATGGATGTGAAGGACGTATCGGCGAGCCGCTTGAGCGACGAGGCGTCGTTGGACGTGCTGCCGACAGGTATGGCGCTGACCCTCGTCGCGCCTGCTGCACGGACAGATGCGGTTGCGCGTGAGGAAGATGACGCTGCGCTGATGCTGCGCTATCGCGACGGCGATGTACGGGCATTTGAATTGCTGTATCAGCGTCACAAGGGGCCGCTGTATCGCTATCTGTCCCGACTGTGCCGCAATTCGGAGCTCGCGAACGATATCTATCAGGAGGTGTGGAGCAAGGTGATCGCAAGCCGCGATCGCTACGAGGTCCGCGCCCAGTTCAATACGTTTCTGTATCGCATCGCGCACAATGCGGCGATCGATCATTTCCGCCGATCGGGGCGTCAGCCGCAGCATCGTGTGGACGATGCGGCCGAGCTCGAAGATCAGCTGCCCGCGTCGCCGGAAGTTCAACCGGAGGCGCAGGCGGCTCACATGGAAGTGCGTGCGTCGTTGCGGCGAGCGCTCGCGCAGTTGCCGGCGGAACAGCGCGATGTGTTCCTGCTTTATGAGGAAAGCGGTCTGAGTCTCGAACAGATCGGTCAGGTGACCGGCGTCACCATGGAGACGGCCAAGAGTCGCTTGCGCTACGCCATCGCCAAACTGCGAGCGGCATTGCATGCGCATCGCCCGTCCAGCCCAGAGAGTATTCAATCGTGAGCGGCCATAGCGAAGATCGAGAGCTCGAGGAGTACCTGAAGGGCGACTCCGCGGTATCGCGACGCTATCGGGAGCTTCCGGGCGATGATGTTCCGTCTGCGCTCGATTGCAGCATCCTCGCGCAGGCCCGGGAGGCCGTGCAGCATTCAGCCGTGCAGCCGCAGACAGACGATCTCGCCCGGGTGCGTAGCCGGCAACGTCGACTGATGAAATGGGCATTACCGACGACGCTCGCGGCGTGCGCATTGCTCGGCGTGTCCGTCGTGATGCGCAGTCAGTTACCTCACGCACCTGTGACGTCCGAAGCGACCGTTCAGGCCGAGCAGCCGCCGGCACCTGCGGCCGCGGCGCGAGGGGAGGACAGCAAGGCGGCGCCCGCTTCGGACAACCTGGTACTGATCGCGCCGCCACGCAATGCAGTCACGGAGTTTTCCGAACTGGCCACTTCGCGAGAGGCACATGCGGCACGCGAGCGCGAAGAAGCGAAGCGGAGGGAATCCCGTCGCGATGCGCAGCCGACGCAAGCAGCGCGCATGGAGGCTGCGAGCCAGCGCCAAATGGCGATGTCGCCGCCGCCGCCTCCGCCTCCGCCGCCCGCGCTCGAAGAGCGTGCCGCAGGTCAGATCGCTCCCGCGGCGCCGGCTCCATTGCCTGCGCCGGTGGCAAAGACGGCGATGCAGATGCCGCAGAGCAGTGCCATCGAGAGTTCAGTGCGAGATGTGACGAACACGAACGAAGAGCAACACATGCAAGCTTCCATTCAGCGCGGCACCGTCGCGGACGACTCGGACAACGCTATGAAGCAACAGCTCGAGAGCCTGGCGCGGCCACCCGAGAAATGGCTCGAAGAAATTCGCAAGCTGCGCCGTACCGGGGAAACGCGTGAGGCCGATGTCCAATGGAGCGAGTTCCGTAAGCTGTACCCGGATTACGAGGTGGCTATCGGGGATCTTGCGCGAGGCGAAGCACGCAATTAGCGGTGCTGTTTTACTCGCACGCAGCAGCGATGCGTGGAATGTATAGCCGGACGGCGGTACCCCGATCGGGCTCGCTGTCCACCTGAATGAATCCGCCTGCGCGCGCGACGATCTGATCGACGATCGCAAGATCGAGTCCGGTGCCGTTCTCGCCCTTGGTCGTATAGAACGGTTTGAGAATATTCGCGCGAGTGGCCTCGTCCATGCCGGTGCCGGAGTCGCGCACCGTGATCATGACGAACGTGTCGCGATCGCCATCCTCATCGTCGAACAATGCATCCTCCGCACGGATCGTGAGATCGCCTCCCATCGGCATGGCATCACGAGCATTGAGCACGAGATTGAGCAGCGTGCGCTCGAGCTGCGTGGTGTCCATGAAGATGCGGCTGATGCGTCGCTCGACATCGACGCTCAGACGAATGGCGCCGCCGAGCAGGACTTTGAACATGTTGGCGAGCGCGACAATGGTGTGTCCGACGTCGAGGACGCGCGGGGAGATGGGCGCGTCCTTGCCGAACGACACGATTTCCTGCGTGAGCGTATTACCTCGTTGCAGGACTTCGATGATCTTCTGCGAATACCGCTCGGCATCCACGGGCAGGGAATCGATGCGCTGGATCAGCTCCGCATAGCCCATCGCCGCGCCGAAGATGCCGCGGAAGTCGTGAGCGATGCCGGCGGCGACCCGACCGATCGCTTCCATGCGATGCAATTCCATCAGATGGCGTTCATAGGTTCGCAGCGCGCGTTGGGCATGATGATGCTCGTGCTCCTGGTACAGCCGGGCGATGTTGTCGGCGACGGCGCTCGCGAAATCGCACTCGGCGCCGCTCCAGGTGCGCGGCTCGCCGACGTGTTCATGACAGACCACGCCGACGACCCGGCCTTCGATGTAGATCGGCGCATCGAGCATCGAGGTAATGCCGAGAGGCTGCAGATAAGACTCGCGCAGTTCCTGAGTGAGCCCGGAATTCTGAGCGTCTGCGGCGGGAAGGGTGCGGCGATCCATGATCGCAGCAAAGTACTCGGGGAAATCCTGCGAGCGCAGCATCGCTCCCTGGAAGATCTCACCGGTCGAGCGCTGATATAGATAGCGGCAGCGCAGCGCGCGTTCTTCATCGACCAGCACCCAGACGCCGACGCGCTCGATCGCCAGCGCATCCGTGACCAGCGCGGCGAGCTCCAGCCACACCTCCCGCAGGGATACTCCTGCGCCCGCGTGCAGCCGTGCCAGCTGTAGCCGCGATTGCTCGAACAGACGCGTCTGCCCGAGAGCATCCCCTTTGCCTGTGGACCCTTGCGGCTCGTTCTCGAAGGCGGCCATGGGTGAATTGTCCATTTCCGGCCGACTGTACGCCGCGGCCTGCATCCGGCCAATAGCTATCTGCAGGAAGGGCTTGGACTATGCCCTGACCCGGTCGCACAAGGGGGGAGGTCGTTGGTTAGAATTGCAGCAGGCTGAATTGACCCCGAGATGACGAATGGAACGGACGATCGAGAGACTGCTTTTTGCGAGCCGCTGGCTGCTCGCGCCCATTTATCTGGCGATGTCGCTGGCGCTGATCGCGCTCGGCATCAAGTTCTTCATGGAGGTGTATCACCTCCTTCACGCCATCGTCGAAATGAGCGAAGCGGACATGGTCCTGCGTCTGCTCGCGCTGGTGGATATGGTCCTCGTCGGCAGTCTGATCGTGATGGTGATGTTCTCGGGCTATGAGAACTTCGTGTCTAAGATCGACGTGAAGGACGGCGGCGACAGCCTCGGATGGCTCGGAAAGCTCGACGCCAGCAGCCTGAAGCTCAAGGTCGCTGCCAGCATCGTTGCGATCTCATCGATTCATCTTCTGCGAGCCTTCATGGGCATCGCGAACAATCCAGAAGTCCAGAACGATCGGCTCATGTGGTACGTGATCATCCATCTCACGTTCGTTGTGTCCGCCGTCATGATGGGTGTGCTGGACAAGATGTCGTTTGCGTCACACCGCGAAGAGCATTGAGGGCTCCGAGCCACGCAGTGCTTTCGGAGAAAGTGACGGCGGTGATGGCAGTGACGACGGTGATGAAGGTAGGGCGTTAGTCTCTGACCTCTATCACTTACATCACTTCCATCGCTTTCATCACTGTTCTCGCAGGTAATGGCAGTGACAACGGTGCTGAGGGTGGGCGCTAGTCTCTGGCCGTCATCACTCCCATCACTTCCATCACCGTCATCACTTTTCCGCTGCCACTCTCTGCGGCGGTTCTTCTCCGTCGGGGAAGAACTGGAGCGAAATCGAATTCAGGCAATGGCGACGATAGGTCGGCGGTGGACCGTCGTCGAAGACGTGGCCCAGGTGCCCGTCGCAGCGCGCGCAGCGGATTTCGGTGCGCACCATTCCGTGACTGCGATCGACGATCTCCTTGATGTGTTGCGGATCGAGCGGCTGATAGAAGCTCGGCCAGCCCGAGCCCGATTCGAACTTGCTGTTCGCCCGATAGAGCGGCAGGCCGCATAGCCGGCAGGCGTAGATCCCAGGCTCCTTGTTCCCCAGCAGAGTGCCGCAGAAGGGACGTTCGGTGCCCTGATGCAGGATCACGTGGCGTTCTTCCGCTGTCAGCTCCGCGGCGTATTTGTCGCGCTCGGCGTCATTCAAGGGTCGCAGGTCGTACCCGCTGGCGGAGGTTGATGTGGGCATGGCGCACCTCGTGAAAACCTGGGATCGATCGGGCGATGCCCTCGGATATGGGGCGCGCAGTCAGAGGGTTCAACCGCGCCCGCACAGCTCCTGCGGGCGCGGCTGAAGCGTTTTCCCCGTCTATCGACCTTCGGCCCGCAGCTTGCTGTGGCGATAGCCGTAGAGGCCGTAGATCGAGAAGCCGAGGAACGACCAGACCAGCAGCCGCCACCAGGTATCGGGTGGCAGGAAGTACATCATGGTCATGCAAACCAGTGCGCCGAGCGTGCACGTCACAGGCGCCAAGGGGACTCGGAACGGGCGCTGCATTTCAGGTCGGGTATAGCGCAGCACCAGCACACCGATGCATACGCCTGTGAACGCCAGCAGGATGCCGATGGAGATGAGCTCGCCGAGCACATCGAGCGGGAACAGGCCCGCGATCACCGCCGCAATGATCACTGCCACGGCCGTCGCCACATGCGGCGTGCGGTACTTGGGATGAACCTTCTTCCAGGACGGCGGGAGCAGGCCGTCTTCGGCCATGGCCAGGAAAATACGAGGCTGGCCGAGGAGCGACATCAGGATCACGGAAGTCATGCCGACGATGGCGCCCAGTTCGACCAGTCCTCCAAGCCACTTGATGCCCGGATGTGCATCGAGGGCAACGGCGACCGGTGCGGCCACATCGAGCTGGGTATACGGCACCATGCCCGTCAGCACCGCGCTCATGGCGACGTACAGCACGGCCGAGATGCCCAGCGCGCTCAGAATGCCGAGCGGCACATCACGCTGGGGGTTGCGTGCCTCACGCGCCGCCGTCGAGGCCGTGTCGAAGCCGATGTACGAAAAGAAAATGATCGCCGCGCCCTGCATCACGCCGCTCCAGCCGAACTCGCCGCGCTTGCCGGTGTTCTCGGGCACGTAGGGATGCCAGTTTGCGGTGTCGACATAAGCCATGCCGGCCAGCACGAACACCACGATGATGCCGACCTTGATGAACACCATGAAGTTGTTGAGCGTTGCGGATTCTTTTACGCCGACATAGCAGACGTAGCCGAGTGCCAGGACGATGAGGACGGCCGGCATGTTGACGATGGCGCCGGTGGCTCCGAGCGAGCCGGACTCCGTCTTGCCGAGCGGCGCATTGATCAGCGCGTCCGGAAGATGAATGCCGACCTTGCTCAGTAAATTGACGACGTATCCCGACCAGCCGACGGCGACGGCCGACGCGGAAAGCATGTATTCGAGCGATAGATTCCAGCCGATGAACCAGGCGATCGCCTCGCCCAAGGTGCAATAGGCATAGGTATAAGCGCTGCCGGAAACTGGAATCATCGCCGCGAATTCTGCGTAGCAAATGGCTGCGAAACCCGAACCGAGGGCTGCAATGAGCAGAGCGAGCGTGAGTGCCGGACCCGAATGGTTCGCCGCCACCGTACCCGTCAGAATGAAGACGCCGGTGCCGATGGTTGCGCCGAGTCCGATGGCGGTGAGGGAGCGCGCCGTGAGCACGCGTTTCAATTGCGGTGCGCTCGCGAGCTCGCTCACGATGGAGTCCACGGAACGTACGGCGAATAGTCGACTGAGGAGCCCGGGGCGACTCGGCAGGCTGGACATCGGTGACCTCGTTCGAATTGTGTTGTGCCAACAGGCTACAGGCTGCGAAGAATCGTGAACAGCTATCGCAGCCAGAGAACCTTCATTCACCAGTATCATCGTGTCGTGACGCGTCGAAACGATTCAGCCGTTCCCCGATCTGCACCACCGATTCCCAATAGTTATTGGGTCGAGCCGGGTCGGTTGCTCGCGGGCGAGTATCCCGGGCATCTTTCTTCGGACGAAGCGCTCGGTCGTATACAACGGCTGCTGGCCGCGGGCGTGAACACCTTCATCGATCTGACCGAAGAAGGCGAGCTGCCACCGTATCTCACGCTGCTTCCGACGAACGCATCAACGCCGATCGAGCATCATCGTTGGCCGATCACGGATCATGGCGTGCCGCGGTCGCGTCAACACATGACGCAGATTCTCGATTCGATCGAGCGCGCGATCGATGCGGGTCGATGCGTGTATGTGCACTGTCACGCGGGCATCGGTCGCACGGGGACGGCCGTCGGCTGTTATCTGATCCGCCGCGGCTTGAGTGGCGATCAGGCACTCGAACATCTGCAGCAACTCTGGCAGCAATGTGCGCGCAGCCAGCGCTGGCCCACGGTGCCGGAAACCGCCGATCAGTATGGGTTCGTGCGCGCGTGGCAGGAGCCAGTGCGAGAGGCACGCAAGCATGCGGAGCTCACGCTTGCGCAACGGTGCGAAGGCGCGCTCGTCGGTCTCGCCATCGGCGATGCTTTGGCAACGATGTCGTCGGGCACGCAACGCACGCGCGAATCCCTCGCGCCGGAATCATTTCCTGCCGAGTGGTCGCTCGCGCCCGGTCCGCAATCCCTCATGACGCAGGCGGTGGTCGAAAGTCTCGTCGCACATCGCGACCACGATTCTGACGATCAGATGGAGCGTTACTTGCGCGAGCTGCGCGCACATCCTCAGCTCGCCTGGCCCCAGGATTTCAAGCGCGCGGTGGGCAACTGGCAATGGTCGCGCAAGCGGCTCGCCGGCAGCCACGATCCTGCGAATCTGGATCCGCACTCAGTGCCGCGTTCGCTGGCAGCGGCGATCCACTATGTCGGACGGCCCGCGGCAGCGCTGGAGCTCGCGGTCGAGGTCTCGCGCACGACGCAGCAGTCGCCAGTGATTCTGGATGTCTGTCGTCTCTGGAGTGCCGTGCTGCTCGATGCATTGTTCGGTACGCCTGCGACGCAGTTGCTCGAAGGAGAGGTGACTGCAACCGTGCGCACTCGCAAATGGCGACCCGAGCTCGAACCGCTCATGCAGCGACAGTGGTCTTCATTGTGTGCACGCGATGCCGGTGCCTTGAGTTGTGTGGCCAGTGCGCTGCTCACTGCGCAGGACACGCCAGGTTTTGCGAGCGGGATGATGCGTGCACTGAGCGATGCCAATGCGGCAACCACTGCGCCGCTCTTCGGTTCGCTGGCCGGTGCGCAATACGGATTCGATGCCATTCCTGCGGCATGGCGCTTCGCTCTTCAGCGGCGCGAGCATTTGCGGGCACTCATCGCGCAGTGGGTGCAATAACGTGGCCGCGCGACGCAAGGCCGTGAAACGGTCGAGTCGCAAACCGGTGCATAAACGTGAGCCCGCATGGACGCGCCTTTCGGATGATGAATTACTGAACAAGCGGTTCTGCGATCTGCGATTGACGTTGCGTGGCACGGTCGTCGAACGTCATTGGAAGGAAGTGCAGATCGACCTGCGCCGCCGCGGCATCCGGGTGAATCCGCATCTGTGGCTCTCGGAAGAATGGTTCTCGCCGGACGGCGTGCCGGGGATCGCTGTCCCTTTCTATATGGCGCATCCGCGACTCATGAGTCTCGAACGCAAAATGATGGACGAGGTGGAAGGGGGCAATGCGAGTTGGCTCACTCGCATCCTGCGTCACGAAGCTGCACATGCGATCGATAACGCATTTCGTTTGCGAAGACGCAAAGGCTGGCGCCAGACCTTCGGCAGCGCGACGCGGCCTTATCCTGAGGTCTACCGGCCGCGTCCCGCCAGCCGCGACTATGTGCTGCACCTCGGTCACTGGTATGCGCAAAGCCACCCGTCCGAGGATTTCGCGGAAACGTTTGCGGTCTGGCTTCAGCCGCGTGCGCGCTGGCGTCGTGACTATGCGGGCTGGCCCGCCCTCAAGAAGCTCGAATACGTGGACCGTCTGATGGACGAGCTGCACGGTGCGCGAGCCCTCGTCGATAATCGCGAGCGCATCGAGCCGCTGAGCGAAGACACTCGCACGCTGGCGGAGCACTATCGTCAGAAGCGCGCGCGTTACGAGCTCGATCGGCCCGAGGCGTACGATCTGCGGCTCAAACGGATCTTCGGCAAGCGCAACCCGCGCCGTAGACGGCTGCGTGCGAGCACCTTCGTGCGTCGCGTTCGACCGCAATTGACGCGACTGCTCACACGCAGATCGCGCATTCACCCCTATCTCGTGCATCATGTACTGCGGGTCGTCATACAACGATGTCGCGATCTCGACCTGGTGCTCGAAACATCTCAGCGGGATGCCAAGCGCGCCGTGCTCGGCGTGATCGAACGCATCATGATGGATATCCTGCGTCGGGATCGTGAGCGCTATGCGCTGTAAGATTGCGGCGGAGAACTCAGACAGAGAGAGAACGTGCGAACGGCGACCGTCTTTTACAGCTTTGCACTCACTGCCTTCTGTATCGAACCAGAAGAGGGCGTATGAAGCCACTGCGCGTGCTGGTGTTGATGCACGAAAGCCTCGTGCCGCCCGAGAGCCTCAAGGGCTACACGGACAAAGAGATCGACGAGTTCCGTACGGAGCTCGACGTCATGCGCGTGCTGGAGAAATCCGGTCATGAAGTGCGTGCGCTCGGCCTGCTCGACAATCTCGCGGACCTGCGCACGGCGATCACCGACTGGAAGCCTGACATCGCATTCAATCTGCTGGAAGAGTTCCAGGGAATCGTCACGTACGATCAGCATGTCGTCGCGTTTCTGGAGCTGATGAAGCAGCCCTACACGGGCTGTAATCCGCGCGGCATGATGATCTCGCGCGACAAGGTCCTCTCGAAACAGATCCTCGCGTATCACCGCATTCCGACCCCCGGCTTCGCGCTGTTTCGCCGCGGCCAGCGTTACAAACTGCCTCGCAAGCTGAAGTTCCCGCTGTTCGTGAAGTCGGCAACCGAAGATGCTTCGCTCGGTATCTCCCAGGCGTCAGTCGTTCACGATGCCGAGCGGTTGAAGGAACGCATCGAGTTCATTCATGTACAAACCAACTCGGATGCGCTCGTGGAGGAATACATCGAGGGACGCGAGCTGTATGTCGGCGTGCTCGGCAACGAGCGTCTGCGCACGTTCCCGATCTGGGAAATGGACTTCGGCACGTTGCCCGATGTGATGGCCGGCATCGCAACCCGCAAAGTGAAATGGGATCGCAGATATCAGCAGAAGCACGGCATCCAGACTCGCGCTGCTCCAGGGCTTCCTGATGGCTCGGCGTCCTATCTCGACAAGCTATCCAAGCGCATCTACCGCGCGTTGCACATGAGCGGCTATGCACGCATGGATTTCCGCATGCGCCCCGATGGCAGCGTCTTCGTGCTCGAAGCAAACGCGAATCCCAACATCAGCCACGATGAGGACTTCGCCGAGTCTGCGCGCGCTGCGGGGTGTGAGTACCCGGCGCTCCTCGATCAGATCATTCGCCTGGGCCGCAACTATCAGGCGGCCTGGCGCATGGACGAGGCGTAGTCTTCAATCAGGACGTGGAATGAAACCAGTTGCAGTAGGGATGCTGTGTGTCATTGGCGCAATAGGCTGCGGCTGTGCATCGCACGCTGTAATCGTAAGCTCGGCTTCACTGTGGCCATTCCAGAGATTGGAGATTCGCACGACGCAGGCTGGCGTCGTCACCGCGTATATCTCGCGTCCCGAGGATGAACTGCGGCGCCTGGTTGTCGTGCTGCAGAGTCCGCTGTGTCAGCCGGACGTTCCATCGGCTAACGAGACGGCGATCAGCACTGCCGGAGTGTTGTGGGAGCGCTTTGCCAAGGACTCGGCGTTCGTGCAGTTCGAACGGCCTATCGGGAGACGTGCAGCCTCGGAAGAGCCTGCGGTGCAGCGCGTCGATTGCAAGGCCGGGAGTTCAGACGAGGATCTCAGTCGCGCGTGGGCAAGGACCGTGAACGAGGTCGTCGGCGTGCTTCGCAAGCAGGAAAGCCTGCAGGGGTTACCAACTCTCTATCTCGGCTTTGATCGCGGTGCGCTGCCGGCGGCTGACCTGGCAGTCAAGGACCGGCATGCGACTGCGCTCGCTTTCGTCAGCGCACGGATACCCGAAGAAGCCTCTATGCGAACCGGTGTCCCGGTCGTGATCGTTCAGGGATTGCGAGACGAAGCCGGTCTCGTTGAGTCTGCGAACAGCTTGTACTCCCGCTTGAGCCAGCAGGGTCAGCCCGTTTCCATGCTCACGTTCAGCGAGCTCGGCCATGACCTCGGATTGAGCGACGACAAGCCGGAGTGCTTTGAAAAGGTCATGGATGCACTCGCAAGCCAACTTCTGGCGTTCACGGACGATCGCGAGAGGAGAAGGAGCGATCGCCAGGAACTGGATTGCCCCGATATTGATGTGGTCGAAGACCCGAGCGATCCGGTGATCGAGGCGCTTCCCCGCTAGAAGCGCCTCGTATGTCTTCTGTCAGCGGCTGGCCGCTAGCAGATCATTGGCAGATCACTGGGTCTTCCCATTGCCCGTCCATTCTTTCAGCCACTTGAGCACTTCTTCGTGCCACTGAATGCTGTTGGCGGGTTTCAGCACCCAGTGATTCTCGTTCGGGAAGTACAGCAGTCGGCTGGGGATCCCGCGGCGTTGCAGAGCGGTGAACGTCGAAATGCCCTGGGTGTCCGGGACGCGAAAATCCTGCTCGCCATGGATCACGAGCATCGGAACCGTCCACTTGCTCACGTGATTGGCAGGATTGAATTTCTCGTAGTTCTCCGGCACTTCGTACTGCGGGCCGCCGTGCTCCCACTCGACGAACCACAGCTCCTCGGTCGAGTACGCCATGCCGCGGCTGTCGAAGATGCCGTCGTGATTGACGAGACACTTGAACGGCTCCGGCCAGTTGCCGGCGATCCAGTTGATCATGAAGCCGCCATAGCTTGCGCCGAGGGCACAAGCGCGATCTCCATCGATCCAGGGATATTTCGAGAGAGCAGCTGCCAGTCCTTTCTGGAGATCTTCGAGCGGCTTGCCGCCCCAATCCTGCGAGATCGAATCGGTGAAGGCCTGGCCGTAGCCCGGCGAGCCGTGGAAGTCGATGAAGATGCTCGCGTAGCCGGCGCCCGCGTACGTCTGCGGATTCCAGCGATAGCTCCAGTTGTTGGCGAATGAAGCCTGCGGTCCGCCGTGGATGATGAATGCGAGTGGATAACGCTTCTGCGCGTTGAAACCGACTGGCTTCACCACGTACGCATAGACCGTCTCATCGTTCGCGCCGGCGAAAGTGAACTGCTCGGGCTCGCCCATCTGCACGTTGGCCAGCAACTGTGCATTCATGGTCGGAAGATCGCGGATCTCGCCGCCCTTGATGGAGAACGTGTACAGCTCGCTCGGCGATTTGAGGGAGGCGAGGGCGTAGACGATGTCGCGTTCGCCGACGCTGAATGAATCGACGTGGCCGGGACCGGTCAGCATCGTCGGCTTGCCGGTCTTCACGTCGATGGACCACAGCGGATGCTGACCAAAGTGGTCCGTGACCGCATAGATGGTCTTGCCATCGGCGGAGAAATCGAACGAATCGATCGAACGATCCCAGCTCTGGGTCAGGGCGCGTCGCTGGCCGCTCTTCACATCCTGGATCACGATATGGAAGCGATCGGCCTCGAATCCCGGGCGCTCCATTGCACGCCAGGCGAGTTGCGAGCCGTCGCGCGAATAGACCGGCTGGGTGTCCCAGGCGGGATTGTCAGGGGTGAGATTGCGTGGCTCGCCGCCGTCGATCGATACCTCGTAGAGATCGAAGTTCGTCGACCATGGCTCCGACTTGCCCTTGATACGCGCCGAGAAAACCACCTTCGAGCTGTCGGGCGAGATCGTGTATTCGCTCGCATCGCCGAAGGGTTTCGAAGGTACGTCTGCATCGAGTGCAGCGGTCAATGGCACCGGATCGCCCTTCACCGCGCCATTGTCGAGCGTCAGCGCAAAGAGCTGCGAAATGCGTCCATCGTTCCAGGTATCCCAATGGCGGATGAAGATGCGGTCATAGACGCGACCGACTGCCTTTGATTTGGATTTCTCATCCAGGCGGCCCACGGTGCACGCGAAGTCCGCACAGTCAGGAAATACTTCGGCCGAGACGATCAGGCGGCTGCCGTTCGGTGCGAGTTTGAATGAGCCCACATCGAGCGGCAGGCGTGTGACCTGCTCTGCTTCGCCGCCGCCCGCCGTCGCAAGACGCCATACCTGATCCGATCCGCTGCGCCCGGAGAGGAAATAAATGTAGCGCCCGTCGCTCGACCATTGCGCACTGCTGTCGTTGTCCGGATGCGAGGTGATGCGGCGGGGTTGTGCGCCTTTCGTCGTGATGTCGAGCGACCACAGATCGCTACGGCCACGATTGGCTGCCAGATCGGTCTCGCGCACGTTGTATACGACCGTTCGGCCGTCAGGCGACAGGACCGGGCTCGATACGCGGTTCAGGCGGACCAAGTCTTCAACCGAGAAAGGATGTTTCGATTGGGCATGGACGGCAGGGGCCAGCAGCGCGACGAGGAACGCTGCGCACAGACGCATTGCACACATTGATACCGACTCCGGGCGATACGAAGGGCCGGAGTATAGAAGAACTGACCTGCGTGCCGTCGCGTGAAAGGGCTGTTACTTGCGCTCGCTGAACACGGCGAACGCGCTTGCATATCCATGCAAATAGGTTGCGTTCTGTACTGGGCCGATCTCGCCATTGCCGAAGAACCCGCCGATCGGCACATCGGCGATGAGCCTGCGAAAGGCGTTGCTGTCGTGATCGTCCTGGCCATAGAGACCAAAGCCGCGGCCTGCGCAGGAGAAGAGCAGGGCGCCGCTCGATGGCTTCGAGAGCGTGGAATTGCGATAGCTCGTGAGCGCTCGCTCGAGATCGTAGGCCGAGGCGGCGGCATCGCGCAGATGAAACTGCACCACGCTGTTGGCGGGGATCTGCGCGTTCACCCACAGGGCGCCGCTTTGCGGATCCATGCCGAGAATGTTGCGGATCAGAAAATCTCCCGGGACGTACTGCTCGGTATCCGAGCGCATCGCAAGTCCCAGGAAGAGCGACTGACTGAACAGATCGCGATCCGTCGGAGGCAGCGTCTCGAAAAGGCCTGCGAGAACATCGCGAGGCGAACGGCCGTCGAGCTCACGGATCAGATTCTCGTGTGCGAGCGTCACGAACATGGGATCGCCGACCGGGCGGCACCCTTGCGCGACGATCGTATCGAGCTGGACGTTGCCGGTGAGCGCGAGCGCCACAGCGCCTGATCGATAGACCTGATTGCCCAGATACAGCGCGCTGCCGCCGACCTGACGCGCACCGCTCGCAAGACCGCCCACCTTCGGCGCACTCGGAAAGACCCGGTCCAGACCGCGCACGAACGTTTCCGTCTCGAAACTGAAAGGATCCGCGAGGATCAGAAAGGCAGGCTCCTGTGCGGCCGTCACGTGCATGGTGTCTTCCCACACGCGCTGTTCGGCAAAGACGGGCGGAACCTGCGCGGCATCCAGATGCACGCCTTTCATGCGCACGCCGGGCAGCACGGCGCCGGTCAACGAAATGCACGGACGGTCTTCGATCTCCTGACCCGCGCCGATGACGCCCGCTGCGCCGCAGCCGAAGAGATAGCTGCTGTCGAACTCCTTCAGCAACAGTCGTGAGACCTCATCGAAGCGCGCGGCGTGATGAGCGCTCACGAAAACGGTGAGAAGGTCGGGCTCACGATTGCCGAGGCCTGCAAACAGTCTGGCGGCTGCGTGTGTGACAGCGGTGGAAAGCACGAAATCAGTATTGATCGCAGAAGCCCAGCGCATGTCTCCACCTGGTCGGCACGAAGGAGCCGATTCTAGGCTAGCGATCTGCAGGTTGTCCGTTGCGCGATCTACCTGCGCGAGGCCTGTCAGCGGACCGATGACGCAAGCGAATTCAACGCCCAATCTCCGCGCTGGCCGCGAGGACCCACGCATTCAAATGCGGATCCTTGAGCACGTGATCCATATACGTTCGCGAAGTGGGCGACACCGGTGCCTCATACGACTGAAAGCGCAACACGACGGGCGCATACATCGCGTCAGCCGCGCTGTAGTCGCCGAACAGCCATGGACCCTCCGCGTGGTAACGCTTCAGGCACTCGAGCCAGAGATCCTCGATGCGCTGCACATCGGCGATGCCCTGCGCGGACAACGGCGCCTTCAATCCGCGGCTTGCCGCCTGCAGCGGCCAGTTGTCGCGAAGCGCGGCGAATCCCGCATGCATTTCGGCGCTGATCGAACGCGCATGCGCGCGTCGGGCCGGATCGCGAGGCCAGGCGCGGCCGCCGCTTTTCTCGTGGACATACTCGATGATCGAAAGCGAATCCCAGATGCGGATATCCCCATCGACGAGCACCGGCACGCGACCGGCTGGACTGTACTGCCGGATTTCAGGGCCGAACTCCGGAGTATCGAGCGTGAGTGCGATCTCCTCGAACGGCAGCTCCAGGTGCCTGAGCAGCAGCCATGGACGCAAGGACCAGCTCGAGAGCTGTTTGTTGCCTATGACGAGTTTCATGATTGCGTTCACCCTGGACGAGTCGAACGGCTCGCTGCATGGCGAGCCGCCGAATCCTTTAAAGGCCAGCGAGGTTTTACTTACACTACGGGCCCGCCACGATTCCCGTGCCGAACGCCCCCTCTTTCATCATGTCCGAACATCATCTTTCGACTCTCGGAATCCGCGCCGGACAGGTGCGAACCGCCGAGGGCGAACATTCAGAGCCGATCTTCACGACCTCGAGCTACGTATTCGCCAACGCGGCCGAAGCAGCCGCACGCTTCTCCGAAGCTTCGAAAGGCAATATCTATTCCCGCTTCACGAATCCGACGGTTCGTTGCTTCGAAGAGCGGCTGGCCGCGATGGAAGGCGCGTCCTCGTGCGTCGCCACGGCGTCGGGCATGGCGGCCATTCTCGCGACGTGCATGGCAGTACTCAAATCCGGTGACCATATCGTCTGTTCCGACAGCGTGTTCGGTTCCACGATCGCATTGCTCAATCGCTATATGACGAAGTTCGGCGTCGAGGTCACGTATGTGCGTCCCGACGACAACGATGCATGGCGATCGGCGGTTCGCTCCAACACGCGCCTGTTCTTTCTCGAAACGCCGTCCAATCCACTCTCGGTCATTGCAGACATTCGCGCCATTGCGGACATCGCTCACGAACGCGGCATCCTGCTCGCGGTCGACAACTGCTTCTGTACGCCGGCGCTGCAGAAACCGTTCGAGCTGGGTGCTGATCTGGTCATTCACTCGGCGACCAAGTTTCTCGATGGACAAGGGCGCTGCGTAGGCGGTGCGGTCGTCGGCGACGAACAGCTCGTGGGGGCCGATGTGTTCGGCTTCATTCGCACCGCGGGCCCGAGCATGAGTCCGTTCAACGCCTGGGTGTTCCTCAAGGGATTGGAAACGCTCGAGCTGCGGATGAAAGCGCATTCAAGCGCGGCGCTCGAGCTTGCTCGCTGGCTGGAGCAGCAGCCCGGTATCGAGAAGGTTTACTACGCAGGACTCGAGTCTCACCCGCAGCATGCGCTCGCCAGGCGTCAGCAGTCCGGATTCGGCGGCATCATTGCTTTCGAAGTCGAGAACGCGAGGCAAGGCGCCTGGCCGTTCATCGATGCGACGAAGCTCATGTCCATCACCGCGAACCTCGGCGACGTGAAAAGCACGATCACTCATCCCGCCAGCACGACCCATTCACGCATCACCCCCGCCGAACGCGAACGCGCCGGCATCACCGAAGGACTACTGCGCATTTCGGTCGGCCTCGAGAATATCGAGGACCTGAAGGCTGATCTGTCGCGTGGCCTCGCGGCTTTGAAGAAATAGGAACGGCCGCAGAGACCGCAGAAAGGAAGTGTGAAGTTGAAGAGAGGCAGGACTCGATGGCACGCATGCGGGCCTCCCTCTTCGTCTGGTCGCAGCTCCCTTGTCTTTTTTGCGGTCTTTGCGGCTTCTGATCTCTAATGAAACCCATTCGCGCCATCTGCTTCGATCTCGACAATACGTTGTGGGATGTCTGGCCTGTCATTCGCAGAGCGGAGCAGGTGGTGTATGACTTCCTTGCCGAGCGGTACCCGAAGGCGGTCGAGAATCTGAGCATCGAGTCGATGCGCGATGCGCGCGTGAAGATGGCGCTCGACTATCCGCACATGGCGCACGATTTTTCATTTCTGCGGCGACGACAGTTGCTCGAGCAGGCCGTGGCGAGCGGCTACGACCCATCGATGTCGGATGAAGCATTCGAGGTGTTCATGGCTGCGCGCAATGAGGTGCAGTTGTACGACGATGTTCCGGACGCGCTCGAGATGCTGCATCGTCACTATCGTCTGTTCACCGCCAGCAATGGCAACGCTGATCTCAATCGGATCGGGCTTGGACATCTGTTCGAGCGGACCGTGGCGGCGCGGGACGTCGGGGCCTTGAAGCCCGATCCACTGGTGTTCAGGAAGGTTATCGAGGGGACCGATCTCGCACCGCAGGAAGTCCTGTTCGTGGGTGACGATCCTGAGCTCGATGTGGAAGGCGCGAGGCGGGTTGGGATGCAGCCGGTTTGGGTCAACCGCACGCAGGCGGAATGGCCCGGTCACCTCGAGGTGCCTGTTCATTCTGTTACATCGTTGACAGAGCTCGTCGCGATGCTCGGTCTTGGTGCGAATACCGTGCCGTCCACCCTCCGTTGAAGCATGTCCAGACCGTGGTTTGAACGAGACAGCGCTGGATCTGGTTCACACGTCCACTGGTGATGAGTCAATCAGTAATGTGTTCTATGTTTTCAACGGCCTGCGTCCATTGCCTTGCTTAAGGGTTTGGCGTAGATTTCGCGCCGTTCGTTGCCTTTGCCTGCTTTTTTCTCTGGCTTGGCCAGCCGGGTCATTGATGACCCACATGTTTCGGCCAACTTCTGAAAAATCCGACGAGACCGCGAACGTTAGGCCTGGGTTCACCTCGGCGCGTTCTATGGACGGCCGAAGCGACGCCCGTATGTAACCAGGCCTCGCAGTGCCTGCTCGTCCGAGGTCCGGCGAAAGCGCTCGAGGCTTTTTCAGAGAGAGCTTGTCTGTATGACGAAAATCTATGTTGGCAATTTGCCCTTTTCTGCAACTGAACAGGACGTTCGTGCGCTGTTCGAACAGCACGGCGCAGTGCAGTCCGTCGCGCTGATCAATGACCGCGAAACGGGTCGTCCCCGTGGCTTCGGCTTCGTTGAAATGTCCAGCGCCGACGCTCAGCGTGCGATCCAGTCGCTGAACGGCAAAGACATGGGCGGCCGTCCTCTGCGCATCAACGAGGCGCAGGAACGTCAGGGTGGTGGTGGCGGTGGCGGTGGCCGTGGTCCTCGCGGCGGTGGCGGCGGCGGTCGCTGGTAACCCGTCCCTCAACATCAAACGTTGACAAGACCCCGCGGTGCGCAAGTGCCGCGGGGTTTTTGTTTGGGGGAGGGAAAAGGAAACAGCGAAGGCCGGAGCGTATCGCCAGCTCGGGCCTCCCGATCCTCGTACTCCTTGCTGCTGACTTAGTGATCCCCCTTTGCCTTGCCGATCCGCGTTAGCACCTGCGCGCGGTGGCTGCCAATCGCGCTTCCGCGAACCATCTCGCAGATTTCACATCCAAATAAGCGCATTGGTATTCCGGAACCGACGCTGCTTCCGCAGGATTGATTCCACGGACGACCGGAATGGCAAGGAGGTGGTGTCGAGGCTCTGGTATGGATCTTGAACGCAGGGACGTACGTAGCAGTCAATGAGGTGCTCTTCGATGGAGGATGCAGTTCAGTCTGGTTCGCTCGTTGCCGTCGCGAACCTGCGCGAGTTCTTTCACGATTCGATACAGACCGCGCTTCGTCAGCAACACGTCGATGTCGACGACCACACCGAGCATTACGTCGTCAACGTGCTCACCACCTTCGCTCGCTCCGAAGAGCTCTACGAGAAAACTTCCGAAGGCGTGCGTCTGAAGCCTCTCGCGCACATGCTCGCCGAAGCTTCGCAGGCACCTACCGCCCAGCAGCGCGAGCATGCCTTGCGTCGTCTGGGCGATGTGTCGCTCTTCATTGCCGGCTTCTTCGCGCAAAGCTTCGCGCGCAAGCTCGTCGATGTGGACTATCACATCGCGATGGGCGGTCGCGCGTACGGGACGCTGGCCGAGAATCTGCGCAACACGGTCCGGGGTCACGCATTCGCGGCGGTGTTCATGGAGCTCGCGCAGAAGTTTCAGCGCCTGGTCGATGTCCTGAACGATGTTGCCGAGATGTCGTACACGCACAGCGATAAAGACATCCTGCGTCAGTACGAGATCTGGATGAAAACGGGCAGCCCGCGTGCCTACAACATCCTCAAGCGACTCGGCGTCGAGCCGGTGCCGGTGGGTGCGCGCAGCGAGCACTGACCCATGCATCTCCGGTCCGTCGAGCGACTGCCTTCATGAGCAGTGTTCTGAGTCGCATGCAGTCACTGCTGACGCAGCTCTACGATGCGCCGGTGGCACACGACGTCGCGGACTATGTCCTCAGTGATCGTCGACGCGTCGCACATCTGACGGGAGAGGAATGCACGACCGACGAGCAGGTCCTGCTCGTCGAAGATCAGGGTGAAGTCAGGGTGGGGGTTTTCATTGATCCCGCGGTGCTTGATCGGCTCGAGCACCGCGATCCGTGGGATGCGCTGGAAGACGGCAATCTCCAGGACTACTGCACTGCGCTGGAAGGCGTGAGCCATTTCCACTATCTGATGTGGAATCTCGAGCGTAACCGCGGCGTGTCTCTGCTCGAGTTGGAGTTGCAGGCGGACGTCGACAAGTACGCGAGCGCAGTGAAGCTGATGACGGAGCAGGGGGCGGGCACGTTTCCGCTCTCGTTGCACTTCCGGCTGTTTGGTCGTGTGGGGTATCTGCCGCAACTCAGCAGTGAGGCACGAGGTCGCTATGAAGAGGCGAACCGCTATGCGGCACGCTTCTGCAGATCACTCGAGGAAAGATTCCTGCGGCAGCGCCGTTCGCGCCCGGAGGAATGGGTGGCCGAACTTCGGCGGTTCTTCCGCCGGGGACATCAGGCCAAGCTCAGGGCGCTGACCCTCTGATCGCTCCTCATTCTTCCGAGGGCGTATTGCCGAACTTGCGTTTCGCTTCGATCCACTTCGACAGCTCGCGCAGGTCGCGCTTCGGCTTCCATGACTTCTTCTGAAGCAGGCCGCTCTCGTACGGGTTGTAGCCCAGCCGGGTCCCTTTCGGATTCGGACGGATCGGCGCGTTCGCGGGCGGCTCGTCCTCGATCAGCGATAAGCCGGGATGCTCGAGCGCTCGTTTGCGTGCGCGCTCTGCCGCTTCGCTGTCTCCGTTGAGACTCTCGTCGCTCCATTCGAATTGCGCATTACCGCGATCATCGAAGCCGACCTTGCCGGCCTTTGCGGCGGCCGTGTTGCTCACGTCCACTTTGCGCGGGCGAATGCGAAGACCTAATTTTTTCAGCTCGTCTTCCAACTCGACTCACCATCAGCAGGATTCCAGCATCGGAATCGTGAATGGAAGTCTAGTTAAGCTCGCTGCACTGCGATGTGTGCGATTTCACGGCCTCGACTCATCTCTCCCCTGATGTAAAGCAAAGGCGTTCAACTAAGTATGCGAATGCCGGATTTCTTTGCGTCAACCTTTGACGTAACCCGAGCGTCGCGCGGCTGTACGCAAAATACCTGCAACGGATTTGCCGTCGCGGATCTCTCCGCTCGCTGCCATCTGCACGGCTTCGCTCAAGGGTTTCCAATGAATCTCCATGACTTCGTGTTCTTCGTGTGCGCTGCCGATCGTCCGCAGCCCGGTGGCAAGAAACAGATGTACGACTTCGGTGAATACGCCGGGCGAGCTCAGGACGTCGCCGAGGCTTTCCCAGTGCTCGGCCGCGCATCCCGCTTCTTCCCCGAGTTCTCGATGCGCTGTTTCGATGGGCGGCTCACGGTTGTCGATCTTCCCGGCCGGCAATTCCCACAACCATCCCTGAGCGGCGTGACGGAACTGACGCAGCAGGCAGATTTCATCGCGCTCGTTCAGTGCCACGACTGCAGCGCCGCCGGGGTGGTGAATCATCTCCAGGTCCGCGACATTGCCATTTGGCAGCTGCACGCGTTCCACATTCACTTCGATGACGCGGCCTTTGAATACGGGGCTGACGGACAGCAGTTTGCTTTGCATGAACTAGGTAACCTCTGATCAATTCTCCATTCGCAACCATAGTTGCTTCGCCCACCGAAGCATTTCAACCAGTTGCAGACTTGCGAAGGTCAGGGAAGTCGATAAATCAGAGCTTCCCTAGCTCTGGGGTGAAGAGGATTGGCGACAGCGTCGACGCGTGCGTTGTGCGTGACTATTGGCCGTCGTCGACATCATCGACGATGGCCTGGCCGGTCAGGCGCCGATAGAGGTACGACCATGACGTGCCGATCGCGAGGATGAGCGACAGCACGATAAGTCCGATCCAGATGATCGCGTTGTGGTCGGAGAACGAGACCCATCCCCACGAAACGATCATCCAGATCATCGCCGCGAAAAACGCGAGTGCCAGGATGAATCCGAGCACGCCGATCGCGCGGAGTGTGGCGCCGAGCAGTACCACCCATGCAATCAAAAGCCCAATGCCGAGCACGGCCTCGAGCGGCGTCACCTGCGGGAAGTCCTTCGCGAGCATGTGTACGTATGACTGTCCGCTTGGATTGAACGTAAGCATCACCAGGGCGAGCGCCAGCAAGGCACGCAGCAGAAAGCCACTCAGCGTGAGTTTGTCGTTCACGGCCAGCTCCGTACGGGGGTCGGGCGAGTATCGGCGAGCAGGGGAAAGCGGCCAAGCGGCGTAACAGTTCCTGATGGACGCTCTATCGAATTCCCATGCGGATCCAGGGTTGGGCGCGAGTCCTACCCCCGCGGGCGGCCGCCTTCTTCGGCAGACTCTTCGTCTGCGGCGTCCGGACCTTCGTCGCTGTCATCGCCGCCCTTGTTCGTGAGCGCCGACTTCGAGGTCTCCATGCCGATGCGATAGGCCGCAAAGCCCGGCAGCACGACCTGGTTCAAGGCCATGCCGAGCACCCGACCCTTGACCGGTGCGTAGATGCGGTATTGCTGATTCGACAGCGGATCGGTGACGACCCCCAGCAGCTCGCCTTCACTTACCCGTTCGCCCAATGCCACGTCAGAGAACAGGATCCCGCCATTGTCGACCCGGACCCATTTGGACGCGTAATAGACCGCCTCCGGATCGCCCCAGTAGCGGCGTTGCTTGGTCATGCCGAGCGCGTACATGAGCGTCTCGATCGCCTTCGCGCCGTGTTCGACCTGCTCGGACTGCACCCGCATCGGTTCGCCCATCTCGAAAGTTACGGACGGGATGCCGGCGTCGTTGGCGGCGCGGCGCAGGGAGCCCTTGTCCCCCGCACTGTGCAGGACCACGGTCGCGCCTACGCCCTGCGTAATTCGGGCGATCTGCGGCGAGCGCAGATCGGCGCGGACTTGGGGCAGGTTGGTTCGATTGAGCGATCCGGTGTGCAGATCGATGAGCGCGGAGCAATGGCGAATCACCTCGTTGAAGAACGAGTGGGCCATGCGAGTGGCCGAGCTGCCCCGTTCGTTGCCGGGGAAATAGCGATTGAGATCCCGCCGATCGGGCAGATAGCGCTGGCCCCGATAAAACCCCTGGATGTTCACGATGGGGACACCGATCACGGCACCGTTGAGCTCTTCGACATCGATGTCGTCGAGCACGCGTCGTACGACCTCGATCCCGTTCAGCTCATCGCCGTGTACGGCAGCGGTCATGCACAGGACGGGACCGGGCCCGGTCCCGTTCAGAACGATCACCGGGACCGGCACGACGAAGCCCTCGATCGCCGTGCCGTTGGTCCAGGTGAGGCGCTTGCGCGTCCCAGGCGGTACCTCCGCGCCGAGCAGCCGCAACTTACCTTTCGGCTTGAGCTCGTTGGGAATGGTCCTGGCGGGCTGATTTTGAGCCAGTGCCGGCGTTGCCACGATGAACAGTGCTGCGCAGACGCATGCGCAGGCGGTGTGAAAGGCCACGCGGCCGAGCATCATCTTTCCTCTTCGACGGTTCGGTGCCTACAAATTCGAATGCGGTCGCGGGGTGCCCAGGTTCGGGTGAGTACAGGATGTTCAGAGCCCGCAGCCCGACCGCTCGACTCGAAGATAGTGGAAACGGCCGCGATCGACCACCTGGAGAAAGAGGCTGCAAACAGGCCTCTTCCGCGGACGCGGAAGAGGCGGGTCAGCGCGGCACTACGCGCTGAAGTTCGGCTGATCGGTGCGATCAGCCGAACAGGAGGCGCTTACCAGCGGGGAGCGCCCTGACGCGGCGGACGGGCCTCGCGCTCGCGTGCCTCGTTCACGCGCAGCGGACGGCCGCCCATGTCCAGGCCATTGGTGTGCTGAATGGCCTTCTGCGCATCCGACGGAGGCATCTCGACGAAGCCGAAGCCGCGCGGGCGTCCGGTTTCGCGATCGTTGATGAGCTTCACGGACTGCACATTGCCATGCTGCTCGAACAGGTTACGTACTTCTGCTTCGGTAGCGCTGAACGGAAGATTTCCAACGTAGATCGTCGTCATCGAAGGGTTACTCGTGTCACTGACGGGAATGCAGCATCACCACCCATCACGCAAGCTGCTTGCGGCGAGCTTCGGGAGGGGAATGGACTGCGCCTGGTCGTACGCATCGAACTGATGGCCGTGGTGCCGTAGGTCGGTAGGAGTGCCAGAGAAAGGGTCGCCGGGAGCTTTCAGTGTATGCGTTGTTTTGCTGACCGCGGCCGATACTACGTCACCACCTATTGAGGGTGCAACGGTAAGAAACGGACGAAACCGCCGAAAAACCGGCCTTTTTGTGGCAGAAAAGAGATAGCCCGCCCCGGGCGTTCAGGAGGCCTGCTGACGCGAGCGGGAGATCCAGTGTTCGAAGTTTCTGAGGTTGCCGAGGTTCGTGTCCTCGTCGTTCCAGTAACGCAGCCAGTCCTGCAGGCAGGGTGGATCTTCCGGCCATGTGCGATTGTTGTTCGCTGCGGCCACCTGACGCAGACGATCGTAAAGATTGGTCAATGGGTCCATACGATGTTCTCCGTGAATGACGGCAAGCATCGTGCAGTTTCCCGATGAAGTCAGTGTGACAAAGGGACTACGGGGAGAAGACAGAGAAGTCAGCTAGTCGGCTAGCCAACGAGTCCGCGAGCCAGAGAAGGAGGGGCTCGTCTTCTTCGCTCTGGCTAGCGGTCTAGCAGACTAGTTGGCCAGCAGCTCGAGTGAGCGCAAGCTCACTCGAGATACGTGTATCCGCTCAGCTCCCACTCGTAGAAGCGGCGCAGGGCCTGGCTCTCGGTCAGGGTCATGCGGCCTTCGCGTACCGCGCGTTCACAGTCGCGCGCGAGTTTCGGGAACAGGCTGTCGACGTCGTATTGCATGTAGCGCAGCACTTCACCTGCGGTATCGCCTTTGACGATCTCCTCGATCCACCAGCCGCCCTCATCGTGCAGTCGGATGTGGACGACGTGCGTGTCACCGAAGAGGTTGTGCAGATCGCCGAGTGTCTCCTGGTACGCGCCTACCAGGAACACAGCGAGGTAGTACTCCTCGCCCGGGCGCAACTCGTGCAGCTCGAGGGTGCGCTTCACATCGCGATGGCTCACGAAGCGATCGATCTTGCCATCGGAGTCGCACGTGATATCGGCCAGCACCGCATTGCGCGTCGGTTTCTCGTTGAGCCGATGGATCGGCATGATCGGAAACAACTGGCCGATGGCCCAGCTGTCGGGCAGCGACTGGAAGACCGAAAAATTGCAGAAGTACGTGTCCGAGAGAATCAGCTCGAGTCCTTCGAGCTCTTCCGGCACGCGATCGAGCTTGCGGCAGTAATCGCGAATGCGTGCACACGTCGCCCAGTACAAGCGCTCCGCGAGCCCGCGGAATTCGAGATTCATCAATCCCAGGTTGAACATCTGCAGGACTTGTTCGCGGGCCTGCACGGCGTCGTGATAGCACTCGACCAGCCGTCGTTCATTGACGCTGCGATAGGCGACGAACAGATCGGCGACCGGCTGCGGCAGCTCTTCGTCGCCGCGATAGTCCTCTTCGACGCGGCCAGTGATCTGGAACTGATCGAGCGCCGAGGAGCCGAGCGCATTGAAAATGAGCACGCTGTGATGTGCGGCGGTGGCACGGCCGGATTCGCTCACGATGATCGGATGATCGATGCCGCGCGCATTGCAGACGCTCGCGATCCGGTACACGACGTCGCTCGCGTACTCGTTCATCGTGTAGTTCATCGACGACTCGTAGTTGGTGCCGCTGCCGTCGTAATCGACACCGAGTCCGCCGCCGACGTCGATGTACTTGAGTCCAGCGCCCATGAGTTTGAGCTCTGCGTAGACGTGAGCCAGCTCATTGATCGCATCTTTTACGCGACGGATGTCCTGCAGCTGGCTGCCCGGATGGCAGTGCACGAGCTCCAGGCAATCGAGCATCTGATGCTCACGCAGTGTCTTCACCAGTTCAAGGATCTCGCTGACGAACAGGCCGAACTTGGATTTCTCTCCCGCGGAGTCGCGCCAGCGGCCGGCGCCTTCGCTCGCAAGCTTGACGCGCACGCCGATGCGCGGACGCACCTGATACTTCTCGGCCTGCTTCAGCACGAGCGCGAGTTCTTCGAAGTTCTCGATCACTGGAATGATCGTGCGGCCGAGCTTGGTGGCAAGGATCACCGCTTCGATGTAGCTGTCATCCTTGAAGCCGTTGCACACGATCATGCGCTCCGGCGCATCCTCAGTGAGGGCCATGACGGCGAGCAGTTCGGGTTTCGAGCCCGCTTCCAGCCCGAAGCCGAACTCCGCGCCGTAGCGATAGACCTCCTCGACGACGAGGCGCTGCTGGTTCACCTTGATCGGAAAGACGGCGCAGTAACGGTTCTTGTAGTCATTCTCGGCAATGGCCTGGGCGAACGCGCCATGCAGGCGCTGCAGACGATGGCGCAGGATGTCCGAGAAGCGCACGACCACGGGTGCGGTGAGATCGCGCGCTTTGAGGCCTTCGACGACTTCGTGCAGATCGATCTCATGCGCCGGATCGCCATCGGGACGTACGACGACGTTCCCCGCGGCGTTGATGCCGAAGTAGTGCCGGCCCCAGGCGGGTACCTGGTAGAGGTCGAGCGAATCTTCGATCTTCCAGGAGGAAACGACTTCTGTGCCAATGCGTGCCATAGCGGCGAGGAATTCCCGGGAGCGGTGAATGAGAGGGGAGTCGCTCGATCGAATCGATCGCACGACGTTCGAGAATCAGAGGGTCCTTTTGCGGGCGCGAAAGATATCACTGCAAGTTGAGCGTTGACAGTTGCGGGCGCATGGCGCCTGCGATGCAACGCTCAAGCTTTGCCGCCGGTTGCAACAGGTCGCGAGGGATCGCGAATCCATTCGCTCCAAGAGCCGGCGTACAACTTCGCGCCGGGCTTGCCGGCGACTTCCATTGCAAGCAGCAAATGACAGGCGGTGACGCCCGAGCCGCACATTGCAATGGTGTGCGCGTCGTCGACGCCGTCCTGCGATTTCTCGAACCGCGCTCGCAATTCCTTCGCAGGCAGAAATCGGCCTGAAGCCTCCAGATCGAGCGCAAAAGGATGATTGCGTGCGCCGGGTACGTGGCCTGCGACAGGGTCGATCGGTTCGACGGTGCCTGCGAAGCGCTCGGGGGCGCGGGCATCGAGCAGACGCCAACCTTCGGCAAGGTGAGATGCGAGCTCGCGAGCATCGACCCACGTGCTGCGATCCGGATGAGCTTCAAAAGTGGTCCCAGCCCGGTGCGGCACGTCGGTGCTCGTTGAATGTCCCGCGGCAATCCAGGCTTTGTAGCCTCCGTCGAGCACTGCAACTTGCTTATGTCCGACCCAGCGCAGCAGCCACCACAGTCGCGCAGCGTAGGCGCCGTTATCGGCATCGTAGGCAACGATCTGGGTTTGCGGCGTCACTCCCCAGCGTCCCAGCGTGTCGGCGAAATCCTGTGGCGCAGGCAATGGATGCCGACCTGTCGTGGCTGTGATCGGACTGGCCAGATCGCGATCCAGATGCGCGTAGATGGCATTCGGAATGTGACCTTCCGCATAGGCGGCTTCGCCGACCGTCGGTTTGCCCAGTTCGAAACGGCAGTCGATGATGAGCCAGTCCCGATCCTGCACATGCGCGGCGAGATCGGCGACGGAAATGAGAGTGGTGAACATAGGAGGGTGTCCGCAAGCGAATCGATGCGGAATTCTCGCGCCGCTCGGCATCCCCAGTCACCTGCCGCGTGAAAACCGCAGGTGTGGAACGTCCGGCGTGCGCTCGCAGACCCTTCCGCTACAATCGCCGCGGACGAATCTCAATAGGCGCGATACATGGCACTCGAATTGTGGTGGGGTAGCGGCAGTCCGTATTCCTGGCGAGCTCTGCTCGCGCTCGAGTACAAGCAGCTGCCGTATGTGTCGCATCTGGTGCACTTCGCCAAGCAGGAGCACAAATCACCCGAGTTGCTGGCGATGAATCCGCGCGGACGGGTGCCCGTGCTGAAAGACGGCGACTACGTATGCTTCGAGTCGCTGGCGATCCTGCATTACCTCGATCGCAAATATCCGGAGCGTCCGTTGTTCGGTCGCACGCCCGAAGAGGCCGGCACGATCGTGCGTGTGATCAGCGAATATCACTCGTACGTCGAAGAGCACTTCAAGAAAGTCGTGTATGCGATTCTTTTCCAGCCCGCGGACGGCAGCGTCTCGGATGAGGTCACGCGTGCGATGCATCTGCTGGCGGCAGAAGCGCGCACCATCGAAACGCGCCTCGCAACTTCGTCGTGGCTGGTGGGCGATTACTTCTCTGCCGCCGACGTCGTGATGTTCCCGGCCATTCAAGTGCTGCTGCGCGCATTTGATCGACGCGAGGCGCACGAGCTGCGCAACCGCTTGCTGCCACTCGAAACCAACTATCCGGCCATTTTCGCCTGGACGAAGCGCGTCGAAGCGTTACCTGGTTACGAACGTACCTACCCGCCGCATTGGCGCGAAGCGCGCGAGGGTTAGCAGCATCGGAAAAATCAACGGACCTGCGCGGGAAAAACACTTCGAAAATACCTGTGGATCCAGCACGATTTTCTCTGCTCGGCGTGCTGGGAGAAATACTTTCCCGAGGTCGACGCGAGGGCAAAAATCAGTACACTCCTCGCGTTCCGATTTTTCTTTTCTCTCGAGTTGAGTTGCTATGTCTGAATTCCCCGTGCATGTCGTTTTTCCCGGCCGCTTGGTGATGATCGGTTTCGGCAGCATCGGTCAGGGTGTTTTGCCGCTGATCATGCGTCACGTTGGCATCTCGCCCGAGCGGATCACGATCGTCACAGCGGACGACGCCGGCCGCGCGGAAGCAGCCGAGTACGGCATCAAGTTCGTCAAGCAGCCGCTCACGCAGGACAACTATCGCCAGGTGCTCGAGCCGCTGATCGGTCAAGGCGATTTTCTGTTGAACCTGTCAGTCGACGTGTCGAGCGTGGCGCTCATCGAATTCGCGCGCGATAAAGGTGCGCTGTATCTCGATACTTGCATCGAGCCGTGGCCTGGCGGTTACACCGATCCCAACGTGTCGCCGGCGCGACGCACGAACTATGCGCTGCGCGAGAGCGCGCTGGCGCTGCGTACGCCCGGCAAGAAAGGTCCGACGGCTGTGATCACGCATGGCGCCAATCCGGGTCTCGTGTCGCACTTCGTCAAGCAGGCGCTGCTCAACATCGCGGCTGACACGGGCGTCGATGCCGGCAATCCACGCTCGCGTGAAGAATGGGCGGCCCTCGCGCACAAGCTCGGCATCAAGGTGATTCACATTGCCGAGCGCGACACGCAGGTCGCCAACGTGCCGAAGCGCCCTGGCGAGTTCGTGAACACCTGGTCGGTCGATGGCTTCGTCAGTGAAGGCTGCCAGCCCGCTGAGCTGGGTTGGGGCGTGCATGAAAAAGCACTGCCGCCGCTCGGGCAGGAATTCGACTTCGGTCCGAAGTGTGCGATCTACATGCTGCGTCCAGGTGCGGGCACTCGCGTGCGCACGTGGACACCGAAAGCGGGGTCCTTCCACGGATTCCTGATCACCCACGGCGAATCGATTTCGATTTCCGACTACCTTACTCATCGTGATGGCAACAAGGTGGTCGCGCGGCCCACGGTGCATTACGCCTATCACCCCTGCGACGATGCGGTGCTGTCGGTCCATGAGTTCGGCGGTCGCAATTGGGAGCTGCAGCCGAAGAAGCGGATCCTGGGCAAGGAGATCATCGAAGGCATCGATGAGCTCGGTGTGCTGCTGGCAGGTCACAAGAAGAACGCTTATTGGTTCGGTTCACAGCTGTCCATCGACGAAGCGCGCGACCTCGTTCCGTACAACAGTGCGACGAGCCTGCAAGTGTGCGTGGCCGTGCTGTCGGGCCTCATCTGGGCGATGGAGAATCCGAACGAAGGTATCGTCGAGCCGGACGAAATCGACTTCCGCCGCAATCTCGAGATCTGCCGTCCGTATCTCGGACCGGTCGTTGGGGCGTACTCCGACTGGACGCCCCTGACCGATCGCAATCGACTGTTCAAGGAAGACGTCGACGCCAGCGATCCGTGGCAATTCAAGAACGTGCTGGTTTAAACGCACGCAACGGTTGACGAAGAAGCGCCCGCGGATTCGTCAACCGTCTGATTCGAAACGCGCGACGTGCTTGGCAGTTTTGGCGACGCCGGTGGCTCAGGCGCCGGCGCGCCCTCTACGCTGAGCGGATGTCGCTGCGCAACACTCTGCCTTCGCCGCAACAGGATCTGCGCCCGGTCGAAACGGACGCGCAATCTCTCCCTCGCGCGAGCCGACGTTCAGCAGGCGAGATCGTTGCCGATGCACGTGCGGTGCTGGATGCCGCCCGCCAAGCTCAGTTGCCGAGCTTCGTGCGAGATCACTTCGCCCGTCTGGCCAGCATGCTCGAAATGGCCGTCGATCCCGATTGGCTGCTGGGCGCGGAAGACAGCCAGCGTCTTCTGAATGCGCTCGCGTGTTTCGACAGCTCCACCGCAGCCGATGAAAAGAACCGCTATCTGGATCACGCGATCATGATCGAACTGGTCAGTCGCGACCTCGAGCACGACCTCACTGCCTATCGCGATTTCTGTGCGATGCGCGCCTCCCGATCCAAGCGCCATCGTCCCGACGCAGACGACCCCGTGCGTTATCAACAGTGGCTGCAGCACACCCGCGAAACGCTGCAACAACGCATGCACACCCGCCGCGCCCGCTCACTCGAACGCTCGGGCAGTTCGGTGCGCCGGCTGTTCTCGCTGTTCGGTTTATGAAGGAACACCGGAATTGCCGCAAAGACCGAAGGAACGCCGGAACTGCCGCAAAGACCGCATAAAAGAATGAGCGAGTCGGCGGATGTCGAAGTGTGACGGCGCCACTCCCGGCACTCTTCGGTTGCAGTTCCTTTTGCGGTCTTTGCGGCCATTCAGATTTCGCATCTGATCTTCACGATCACATACGTTTTCATGCCGCCTGGGACCTCGACGCGGACTTCTCTCGCTGTTCGGGTTGTGAAGGAACGTCGGAATTGCCGCAAAGACCGCATAAAAGAATGAGCGAGTGGGCGGATGTCGAAGTGTGACGGTGCCATTCCCGGCACTCTTTGGTTGCAGTTCCTTTTGCGGTCTTTGCGGCCATTCAGATTTCGCATCTGATCTTCACGATCACATACGTTTTCACGCCGCCTGGGACCTCGACGCGGACGTTTCTCGCTGTTCGGGTTGTGAAGGAACGTCGGAACTGCCGCAAAGACCGCATAAAAGAATGAGCGAGTGGGCGGATGTCGAAGTGTGACGGCGCCACTCCCAGCACTCTTCGGTTGCAGTTCTTTTTGCGGTCTTTGCGGCCATTCAGATTTCGCATCTGATCTTCACGATCACATACGTTTTCACGCCGCCTGGGACTTTGATGCGGACTTTTCTCGCTGTTCGGGTTGTGAAGGAACGTCGGAACTGCAGCAAAGACCGCATAAAAGAATGAGCGAGTCGGCGGATGTCGAAGTGTGACGGCGCCACTCCGGCACTCTTCGGTTGCAGTTCTTTTTTGCGGTCTTTGCGGCTGTCAGATCTCGTATCTGATCTTCACGACCACATACGTTTTCACGCCGCCTGGGACCTCGACGCGGACGTTTCTCGCTGTTCGGGTTGTGAAGGAACGTCGGAACTGCCGCAAAGACCGCATAAAA
>JAFAEQ010000069.1 GCA_023423935.1 Pseudomonadota bacterium
GGTCCGACTTCAGTCGGACATTCCTCTGTTCGGCTAAAGCCGCACCCACAAAGAGAGGCAGCTAGCCGACTGGTCTGCTGGTCCGCTGGCCAGAGAAGAGGCCCGCCCTTCAACCATTCACATACCAGAAGTCTCCTTCTGGGCCAGCGACTAATCGGCCAGGAATTCGCGACTCGCAACGCACTCTCTCGGTGGGTCCGACTTCAGTCGGACATTCCTCTGTTCGGCTAAAGCCGAACCCACAAAGAGAGGCAGCTAGCCGACTAGCCTGTTAGTTCGCCAGCCAGAGAAAACGAGTCAAACTCCACACAGGATTTTTCTTTTCTGGCTAGCAGACCAGCGACTAGTCGGCTGGCTACTCCACCCCCGTGCACCCCGGGGAGCTCTTCCTCTCTTTGCCGAAACTCTGTGTCCCCTGTGATCTCTGTGTGAAATCCTGCAGCTAGCCAACTGGTCTGCTAGTCCGCTAGTGACCTGTAACAGCCGATTCAGTATTGATGTCACCCCGGCGAAGGCCGGGGTCCAGGCCTTGTGACCGACGGGAATTGCGCGCGGAGATCCCGGCCTTCGCCGGGACGACTACCAAAGCAGCACTCTCGAATCAGTCGTTACAGTCCACGAGTCGGCTAGCTACTCTCTTCACTACCCCGTGCGCCCCGTGGAGACCTTCATCTCCCTTTCCGACTCTGTGTCACATCCCGCTCAGCCGCGCAAAGCAGCTTCGATCGTCGCGATATCGATCTTGCCCATCGTCATCATCGCGTCGAAGGCGCGTTTCGCGGCGGCAGGGTCCGGGTGGGTGATCGCGTTCACCAGCATGCGCGGCGTGATCTGCCACGACAGGCCCCACTTGTCCTTGCACCAACCGCACGCGCTTTCCTCGCCTCCGTTGCTGACGATCGCGTTCCAGTAGCGATCCGTTTCAGCCTGATCCTCCGTGAGGATCTGGAAGGAGAACGCTTCGCTGTGTTTGAACGCCGGGCCGCCGTTCAATCCCAGGCACGGAATGCCGACGACGGTGAACTCGACCGTGAGGACCTGACCCTTCTGACCGTTCGGGAAATCGCCCGGCGCGGGATGGACCGCTTTCACTTCACTGTTCGGAAAGGTGTCGGCGTAGAACTTCGCCGCTTCTTCCGCTGCCCCGTCGTACCAAAGACAAATCAAATTGGCAGTCATCGTGCGTGTCTCCCTCGTCGATATGTGAGTCTGTGATCACTAGGACGTGCGATGCGGCGCGGATCCGACATCTGCGGGAAGTGATGGGAGGGGTGATGACAGTGATGGGTGGGTGATGGGTGACAGCGGTGATCACGGTGATGGCGGTGATGGCGGTGATGACGTGATGACGACCAGACTCTGTGTCCTCTGTGGGAATCCGGCAGCTAGCCAACTGGTCTGGGCTAGCCAGAGAGGAGGCGTCCGCCCACAAAGACAGGTGCTTCGTTCATGGCTAGCAGACCAGCGAACTTGTGACCTGTAACAGCCGATTCAGTATTGATGTCACCCCGGCGAAGGCCGGGGCCCAGGCCTTGTGACCGACGGGAATTCCGCGGGAGATCCCGGCCTTCGCCAGGCCTTCGCCGGGATGACGACCAGGAGCACCCTCTCGAATCAGTCGCTACAGTCCACTAGCGACTAGTCGGCTGAATACGCGCAACTCGAGGGCAGCGCACCTACCCGTGGGTCCAACTTCAGTCGGACAGAAAGGCATTTGTTCGGCTAAAGCCGAACCCACAAAAGGAGGGTCGCTAGCCGACTGATCTGTTATCCGCTAGCCAGAGAAAACGAGTCAAACCACACGGGGATGTTTCTTTTCTGGCTAGCAGAGCAGCGAACTTGTGACCTGTAACAGCCGATTCAGTATTGATGTCACCCCGGCGAAGGCCGGGGTCCCGGCCCTGTGACCGAGGGAGTCCCGCGCGGAGATCCCGGCCTTCGCCGGGACGACGCCCAAAGCAGCACTCTTCGAGTCAGTCGCTACAGTCCACTAGCGACTAGTCGGGCTGGCTACTCCACCTCCGTGCCCCCCCCGTGGACTTCACCTCTCCTTCCGACTCTGTGCTCTCTGTGCCCTCTGTGTGAAATCTTCTCGGTACACCCCGTGCACCCCGTGGAGATCTTCGTCGAGACCCGCGCGTTAGCGCCGTAAAGAACCACGACAGCTCCTGCTCGCCGATCGATAAAATCGTGCGCAAGTTCTCACTTTGGAGATTCGCGCGATCGGAGATGGAACCTGATTAGCACCTCCCGCGATGGTGCACGGACACGTTTCGTTGCAGAGTCGAATCGCTGATGACACGGACGCACTTCCATACTCGAACGCCATTGGAGCCGATCCATCCATGTCAATGTTGACGGCGTACTCCGGAATCGTTGCGAAGCTCCACGTCGGGCGCGTCGATGCCGACGATCTCGCCTACTGCGTGATCCGTCTGCATCACGGACAGCTCGTCGATTTTCATGCTTCGTCGAGCCTCGCTGATGCGCTTTCGAATGCATCGACTGCGCATCAGCGATTGCGGCTCTATGTGTTGAACCTGCCCACGGGGGCACGCCGCCTGATGGGCGTTTACGACGGCGCACGTTTGACGAAGGCGCCAATACCGGCGCACGCGCGCCGACGCCTGTGGGCTGGCCTTGCTCTCTTGCCTGTGCTCGTCGGCATTTCCGTGCTGCGAAGAGCACTGACTGATCGCGCTCTGAGTCGTGCACACACGGTGCTCGATTCGCTTCATCCGAGCGCGCCCACGCGTGAAGCAGCGAGCGCCGCACGAGGCGCACCTTCGTTACAGACTGCCACAGCGGTCTGATCGCCTCGTCCGTGCCGGAAACCTGCGGTTGCATTGAGCGCAAGCGCAACCGAGGAAAATTGCTTCCTTTCTGGCTAACAGACCAGCGAGCTAGTCGGCTAGATACCCGCTACTCGAGGGCAACGCACCTCCCGTGGGTCCGACTTCAGTCGGACAGAAAGGCATTTGTTCGGCTGAAGCCGAACCCACAGAAGAGGTCGCTAGTCCGCTACTCGCGCTTCCCGTGAAGCTCTTAATCTCTCCTTCCCAACTCTGTGCTCTCTGCGCCCTCTGTGTGAACTCTTTGCTCTTCCGACAACCCAGTGTTCCCCGTGCACCCCGCGGACCTCTTCATCTCTCCTTCCGACTCTGTGCTCCCTATGCCCTCTGTGTGAACTCTTTCTTCCTCCGACAACCCCATGGACCCCGTGCACCCCGTGGAGCTCTTCATTCCTTCCGACTCTGTGTGAACTCTTTTCTTCCTGTGCAAACCCATCGGCATTCGTCCCTGATGTGGTGAGTACAGCGCGTACTTCGGCAAGCGCGTGCGCCCGTGATTGGCCGGAACTCTCCCACTGGGCATGCGGTTAATAAGCACTACCGAACTCCCGCCGAAGTTGCCGCAGCGCGATGTTATTCGTGCCGAACTTTCGGCGATCCGGAATGAACGAGAGCACGGCGAAACTCGCGAGCTACTCCGCCTGGCCACCGGGCGAGAGTCGGCTGGCCGCGCGGATCCGATCGTACGCTTGGGAAAAAACGTCGCTGGGCCCCATCGATGAGTGGCCGGCAGAGCTCAAGGCGATGGTCGCATTCGTCCTCGACACCTCACTGCCGACTGCGCTGTGCTGGGGTTCTGATCTCGCAACTCTCTACAACGATGCCTTCGAATCGACGCTGGGCGTGAAAGCCGATTCGCTCGGTCGTCCGTTCAAGGACGCGTGGAGCGAAGTGTGGGAATGCGTCGGTCCCATTGCCGAGCGCGCATTGGCCGGCAACTCCACGCTGCTCGAGGATGTGCCTTTGCACGTCCATCGCGAGGGGCAGTCCGAGGACGCGTACTTCACGTTTGCTTTCAGCCCGTTGCGCGGCGCCACGGGTGAAATCTGCGGACTGCTGGGCACGGTCGTAGAGACCACGCGCGATGTGATGGCCCGCAAACGCCTGTTGGAAAGCGAAAAGCGCCTGGCTGCAGATCTTGCCGGGATGCGTCGGCTGTACGAGTTGCACGGGCGGATCACGGTCGAAACCGACCTGATCGCGTGCCTGCGCGAGATCGTGACTGCATCGTGCGAATTTCTCGGCACCGATCGCGGCTTCATTCAGCTCGTCAACGACGAACAGCGGCTCGAGATCGCGGCGCAGTGCGGATTCGCACCGGACTCGCTCTTCCTTCAGCACGTCAGCAATCGCTCCTCCGACGGATTCTTCAGTTACCGGCGCCGGATGATCGTCGAGGATGTCGCGACGTACCCGCCGCTCACCGGCACCATCGATCAGCTCGTCTCGCTCAGCGAAGGTGTACGCGCAAGTCAGACGACGCCTTTGTTCGGTCCTGACGGTTCGTTGCAGGGCCTGCTCCACAATCAGTTCCGCGAGCGGCATCGTCCGACCGAAGAACAACTGAAGTTGATCGATCTGCTGGCCTGGACGGCTGCCGCGTTCGTATCGCGACACAAATCCGACGCGGCGCTTCGCAAGAGCGAACAACGATTCCGCGCGTTCGTCACTGCAAGTTCCGATGTCGTCTATCGCATGAATCCGGACTGGTCGCAGTTGAGTGAGCTCACCGGCAAGGGATTTCTCGCCGATACCGCCCACCCGAGCGGCAGCTGGATGGACCGGTATCTTCATCCCGACGATCAGGACAGGGTGCAGGAGGTGCTGGCGAAGGCGATCGCCGGGAAGACCATGTTCGAGTTCGAGCACAGGATCCGCAGAATCGACGGACGACCGGGCTGGACACTCTCGCGCGCGGTTCCGATCCTCGATGAAGACGGCGAGATCACCGAATGGCTCGGCACGGCCAGCGACATCACGCATCGCAGGCGTGCGGCTGCAGTGTTCGCGGGCCAGCATCAGGCACTGGAAGCCGCACTGAGCGGCGCATCGATCGAGGCATCGCTCGGCGTGCTGGTGCGCACGACGGTGGAGCTTCTCGGCGAGGGCACACAGGCCGCCTTCTATCTGCCAGACGAAGAAGGCAAGACGCTGCATCACGTTACCGGCATGTCCGCGGAATACGCCGAAGCCGAGGGCTTCAAGATCGGCGCAGACTCGCTCGTGAATGGACCGGTAGCGCTTCGCGGCGAACCGGTACTCACCACCGATGTGATGCAGGACCCACGCTGGGTGCCGTGGCGTGCGATGGCCGCACAGTTCGACTTTCGCAGCTGCTGGAGTTTTCCGATCTATACGGACAGCGGCCGACTGGTCGCGACGTTCGCGATCTACTCGAAACATCCGCGCGAAGCGACGCCGGAGGATCGCGCGTTCGCCACGCTGATCACGCAATGCGCGGGCATCATCATCGGACGCCACACCAACTCACAGCTACGCAAACGCGCCGAAGCTGCGTTGCGCGAAAGCGAGGAGCGGCTGCGCCAGTTCGGCGAAGCGTCGAGCGATATTCTGTGGATTCGCGATGCGCGCTCGCTGCGCTGGGAATATTTGAGTCCTGCGTTCGCGCGCATCTATGGCATTTCGGTGAACGATGCACTGAATGCCAGGGACGTGCGCGCCTGGACGGATCTGCTGGTCGAGGAAGATCGCGAGCATGCATTGCGCCACCTGGATCGTGTGCGCAATGGCGAATCGGTGGTCTTCGAGTTCAGAGTGCGCAGACCCGACGGGGAGATCCGCTGGCTGCGCAACACGGACTTCCCGATCCACGATGCCGAGGGTCGTGTGCAACGCATCGGCGGCATCGGTCAGGACGTCACCGAGAGCAAGATGTATCAGGAGCGGCTCGAGCAAAGCGAGGAAAGATTGCTGAGCGCTGTCGAAGTAGGACGGCTCGGACTGTGGGACTGGGATCTACGCAGCGGAAATATTCACTGGTCCGACGAACATTTCCGTCTCCTCGGATACGCGGTGAACGAAGTCGTCCCGAGCTATGAGGCCTGGGCCGCCCGCGTGCATCCGGACGACCTGCCCTCTACGGACCACGAGATGCGCGCTGCGATGCGCTCGCATCGCGAATACATCCGCGAGTTCCGCGCGGTGCGTCCCGATGGATCGATCCGCTGGCTGCTGTCTCGCGGACGATTCTTCTACGATGAGGATGATCGTCCCGTTCGCATGGTCGGCGCGATGGTCGACACGACCGAACGGCGCGAATGGGAAGAACGTCAGAAGATACTCGTTGCAGAGCTGCAGCACCGCACACGCAACCTCATGGGCGTGGTCGGCGCGATGGCTGCCAAAACGGCACGTACGAGCAAAGACCTCGCGGACTTTCGCACGCGCTTTCGCGATCGACTCAATGCGCTCGCGCGTGTGCAAGGTCTGCTGTCGCGCCTCCGGGACGTGGATCGTGTAACTTTTGATGATCTGATTCGCAGCGAACTCTCGGCGATAGACGGCAGCAACGAGCATGTCGTGCTCGAAGGCCCCAGCGGAATTCGTCTGCGATCCTCAACCGTTCAGACACTCGCCCTGGCGCTGCATGAGCTCGCAACGAATGCGATGAAGTACGGTGCGCTCGGACAGCCGCAGGCAAAACTGACGGTGTCCTGGTCATTCGAGCCGAGCGGCCCCGGCGGCAGGCCGTGGCTTCACATCGACTGGCATGAGACAGGGGTCGCCATGCCGGACAAGCCTGGCAATGCCCGCGGCTCAGGCCAGGGAAGAGAGCTGATCGAGAAGGCGCTGCCCTATCAGCTCGATGCAAGAACCTGCTATGAGCTGGGTCGCGACGGAGTTCATTGCACGATCTCCATTCCTGTTTCCCATACGAAACCAAACGAGCCCGCCGAGACCACGCCGGCCTGATCGGGCCGACTACTCGATTTCCGCATGCTCGATGCCTCGACGGCGCCGCTTGCCGCATCGAACCGCGATCGCTCGACTCGAACGCGCGACATGGTGCGACACACCCAGGGAAGCTCAGAATCATTGACGCGTCCGCGACGCTCGGTGGATTGCAGCAGATAGTACACACGAGCTGATGCTACCCAATGCGGGAGCGATCCCGACTACACGATGCGCAGCACAGTGCGAAGCGATGCACGAGACGCGTCGCAACAGCTCGCGGACGCGCGGAGCGAAGCAGTCATCGTGCAATCACTACGCGCATTCCTGTACAGGCGCTAGCATCATGCGCGACATGAACGCCCCCTCAGCCGGCGATACCAGCGTGCATTTGCAGGATCAGCAGATCCTGGTCGTCGAGGATGAGCATCTTCTGGCAATGGAAATGGCGGCGATGCTCGAAGCCGCAGGCGCAACCGTCGTCGGTCCCGTGCCGTCGATCGAGCAGGCATTATCCAAGCTCGATTCCACGCACGTCGACGTCGCCGTGCTCGACGTCAGCCTGAAAGGTGAAACCGTGTTCCCGCTCGCGGACGAGCTCGATCATCGCAAGATCCCATTCGTGTTCACTACCGGGTACGACGCGCACGCGCTTCCCGCTGCATATCGCGATCGACCTCGCTGCACGAAACCCTGCGATGACGAAGAGATCCAGCGCGCCATCGACACCGCATTGAAAGCTGTCCACTAGAACGAGAGACAAAGGTCGAGGATTCGTCGAGCGCGTGTTCTAGGGAAGCTCTGATTTATCCACTTCCCTGACCTTCGCAAGTCTGCGACTGGTTGAAATGCTTCGGTGGGCGAAGCAACTATGGCTGCGAGTGCCGAATTGATCAGAGGTTCCCTAAGACAGATCTATCGCGATGCCGACACGCTCATCGCCTCGTCCAGCGACGCTGACAGGATCGTGAGCGCTTCGTCCACATGCGCCTTCGTGATCATGAGGGGAGGCATGAAGCGGATCGTGCTCTGCCCGCACGAGAGCAAGAGCAAGCCGTTGTGGAAAGCGCGCTGGATCGTGGCTTCTGTCAATCGCGTCGCTGGCGACTTCGTGGCGCGATCTTCGACGAGCTCGATGCCGAGCATCAGTCCCTTACCGCGCACGTGGCCGATACAGGAGAAGCGGGTCTGCAGATCGCGCAATCGATGGGTGAAGTAGGTACCGACCTCCGCTGCGTTGGCCATGAGCTCACTCTGCACCAGATCGAGCGTCGCGAGCGCCGCCGCACAACACAGCGGATTACCGCCGTACGTATTGCCATGCGCACCGCGCTGCCATTGCTCCATGAGCTTCTTTTTCGCGACGACCGTGCCGATCGGCATGCCGGACCCGAGTCCTTTCGCGAGCGTCATGATGTCGGGCGCGGCATCGAAATGCTCACTCGCAAACATCTTTCCAGTGCGTCCGATGCCGGACTGCACTTCATCGAAGATCAGCAGGATGCCGTGACGATCGCACAGCTCGCGCAGCCCTTTCAGGAATCCATCCGGCGGTACGAGATAACCGCCTTCACCCTGAATCGGCTCGACCATGATCGCGGCAACTTCCGTGGCGGGAACGCTCGAACGAAAGAGCACGTTCTCGATGTAGTGGAGCACCGCCGCGCCTTGATCCTCGCCCGCGAGCAGCGGCCGATACACATTCGGATACGGCACATGCGTCACGCCTGGCATCGTCGGGAAGAAACCTTTCTGCTGCGTGTACTTGCTCGATGTAAATGCCAGCGATCCCATGCTGCGCCCATGAAAGCCGCCGAGGAATCCGATGAAACGCGGCCGACCCGTGACGTAGCGCGCAAGCTTCAACGCACCCTCAACGGCTTCCGTGCCGCTTTGGCAGAAAAAGCTCATCACCGGCTCGCCCATCGGATTGATTGCGTTGAGTCGCTCGGCGAGTGCCGTCTGCCGCTCGTGCCAATAGTCGCTCGAGATATGCAGAAACTGATCAGCCGCATCCTTGATCGCCTGCACCACGTGCGGATGACTGTGGCCAGTCGAGCACACAGCGATGCCCGCCGCGAAATCGAGAAACCGATTGCCATCGACATCCCACACTTCGGCACCCCTGCCGTGCGACATCACGAAGGGATAGTCACGTGGGTAGGAAGGCGAAGTCACGCTCACATCGCGATCGAGAATCGCCTGTGCCTTCGGACCCGGCAGCGCGGTCTTGATATGTATGGACTGCATGATGGTCGGCTTTGGTCTGGACTGAAGTCGAAGAGTAGCCAAGCATCGCGGGGAAAAGAAATGCGAGCGCAGGGGCGGCCGGCCTGGGCAGCTAGTCCGCTAGACAGCTAGCCAGAGAGACATTCGGATGTGGGTTTCCTCACTGTGGGCAGGGCCGAACAGGCTGCTTTTTCTTTTCTAGCTAGCGGACTAGTGGACCAGCTGCCTCTTTGTGGGTTTTCTCCCTGTGGGTTCGGCTTTAGCCGAACAAATGCGGAAGCCCTCTTCTCTGGCTAGCAGGCCAACAGACCAGTTGGCCAGCTGCCCTCTTTGTGGGTTCGGCTTTAGCCGAACAAATAGCTTCCTTATCTAGCTAGCCGACCAGCAGACTGGTTGGCCAGCTGCCCTCTTTGTGAGTTACCTCTTTTTTTGCGGTCTTTGCCGCCCTCCGAGCTCTGTCCGACTAAAGTCGGCTCACAGCGGAAGCCTCTCCTCCAGCTAGCGGACCAGCAGACTAGTTGGCCAGCAGCCCTCTTTATGGTTTCGGCTTTAGCCGAACAATTGAGGAAACCTCTTCTCTTGCTAGCAGCACAGCAGACTGGTGGGCCAGCTGCCCTCTTTGTGAGTTGCCTCTTTTTTGCGGTCTTTGCGGCCCTTCGAGCTCTGTCCGACTAAAGTCGGACCCACAGCGGAAGCCTCTCCTCCAGCTAGCGGACCAGCAGACTAGTTGGCCAGCAGCCTCTGTGTGGGCTCCAGCCCGCCAGTGACTCTCCGCCCCTGCACCGGCATCATGAGCGCCATCCAGGTGAGTGTTGATCTACATGAAAGTGATCGTTCTCGGTGGCGGTGTGATCGGTGTGACTTCGGCGTGGTATCTGGCGCAGGCCGGACACGAAGTCACGGTGATCGAGCGTCAGGCAGGCGCGGCGCTCGAAACGAGCTTCGCGAATGCAGGCGAGATCTCGCCCGGCTATGCCTCGCCGTGGGCAGGGCCCGGGATGCCCGCGAAAGCGGTGAAGTGGCTGTTCCAGCGGCATGCGCCGCTGGTGCTGCGCTTCGGCTTCGATCCTGCGCAGTGGCGCTGGATTTTTCAGATGCTGCGCAACTGCACGCACGCGCGGTATGCAATCAACAAGAGCCGCATGGTGCCGATCGCTGAATACAGTCGCGATCTGCTGCGCGCATTGCGCGCCGAAACCGGAATTGAATACGACGAGCGCTCGCAGGGTACGTTGCAGCTGTTCCGATTGCAGAAGCAACTCGATGGCGCTGCCGATGACATCGCCGTATTGAAGCAGCTCGGCGTTCCGTACGAGTTGCTCGATCCCGAAGGTTGCATCGCCGCGGAGCCGGGACTCGCCGATGTGCGACCGATCATCGTCGGCGGACTGCGTCTGCCACAGGACGAGACGGGCGACTGCCATCTGTTCACACAACGACTTGCGGCGATGGCAGAAAAACTCGGCGTGCAATTTCAGTATCAGACTTCGATCCGCGCGATCGAAACAGCGGGCGATCGCGTGAGCGCCGTTCACACGGACAAAGGCGTCGTGCGTGGCGATATGTACATCATGGCACTCGGCAGCTTCTCGACACCCATGGCTCGTACGCTGGGCATCCGTCTGCCGATCTATCCGGTGAAGGGCTACTCGCTCACCGTGCCCATCGCGAATCCCGAGAAGGCTCCTGTATCCACCGTCATGGATGAGAGCTACAAGGTCGCCATCACGCGTCTCGGCGATCGCATTCGCGTCGGCGGCACCGCAGAGCTCTCCGGTTACAACTCGAAACTGCATCCCGCGCGTCGCGCAACACTGGAATTATCGGTGCGCGGCCTGTTCCCCACCGCCGGCGATTTCAACAATGTGAAGTTCTGGACCGGTATGCGGCCGATGACACCCGACGGCACACCGATCGTAGGCCCCAGCCGCTACAGCAATCTCATGTTCAACACCGGCCACGGCACCTTGGGCTGGACCATGGCCTGCGGCTCGGGCCGCATCATCACCGATCTCATCAGCGGCCGAACTCCGGAGATCGATACGAGCGGTTTGAGCCTGGCTCGTTATTCGTGAGTCTCGAAGACAACAAACGAATCGCGCCCAGCTTCTTCGAGCGCCTGGATGCTCGCGATGTGCAAGGCAAGAATGGATACCCGCCTTCGCGGGTATGACGGACAAGAATAGATACCGCCTCCGCGGGCATGACGAACAAGAACGGGTAGGACGACGATGAGAAGGGTGTGCGAGGCCACACGTCGTCCTTCGAGGCTGGCACCCAAGCCGCCTGCCCGCCCTCTTCTCTGGCTAGCCACCTAGCGACTAGTTGGCCAGCCACCCTGGGGCCGCCGGCCCCACACACATATATATGTGTGCCCGCCGGCTCTCCCGCCCCGCACCCGCCCGACCTCAAAGCCGGACCTGCGACACACTTTCGACCCTTTGCTCGCGCGGGGTTCGGCCGATACAGGGAGGACAAATCGGCTTGGGTGTCGGCGTGCCGCATTGCCCGAAGCCAAGCTCTTTGACCAGCGTGATCTGCGTCACATGTCGGCGCACCAGGCGCCGCTCATCGAGCGCACCCGCATGCAGGAGTCGACTTCGTGAATTTGCTCGAGACTTTTCTTCAGCCTGGCATCGGCCTCATGCAGCGCGTGGGGCTGCGCGCCAAGTTCGCCGTGATCTGTGGCTTTCTGTTGGTGCCGCTCGGGATCGCAACCTACGGGCTCATGCAGTATTCCTCGGCGACGATCGCCTTCGCAGAAGCGGAGCGACTGGGCGTGGCGTACACCGCACCGTTGAATCAGCTGCTGCACGCCGCATCGCTCGCCCGCGCGGGCTCGCTCGATTCGACGACCGTGAGCCGTGCAGAACAATCGCTCGGCGAGATCGACGCGCTGGCGAAAGAGTCCGGATATGCATTGACGAGCGAGAGCGAGCTTCGCGAGCTGCGCTCCGCCTGGAGCTCCGTTGCAGGAGCGAAAGATACGGCTTCTGCCAGCGCCTTCGCCTCGCAGTTGCTGCAGCTCTTCAGCCTGGTGAGCGATCGATCCAATCTGACGTTGGATCCGGATCTGGATTCCTATTACACGATGGCGATCACCATGGATGCCGCGCCCAAGCTGATGGATGCGTTGAGCGATCTCGCCTCTGCGCACGCCAATGCCGGCGGAGAGGTCGCTGCACAGGTCGCAGCGATTCGGGCGGACGGTTATCGCCAGACGATCGTCACTGCCATCGGCCGATCGATCGCAGCGAATCCCTCGTTGGGTGCCTCGCTCGATCTCGCGCAGTTCAACGACGCCTACGCTCGACTCAGCCGACAGGCCCAGGGAAATAATCCTCAACTCGCCGTGGACGCTGCCATCGGCATGGTGGATGCGACACTTGCGATCACGACGGCCAGCGCAACCGTGCTGGACCGATTGCTCGATAAACGCATCGATCTCTTCGCCGGCAAGCGTAATGTGCTCCTGGCCATCACGTTCATTGGCCTGATGCTGTCGGCGTACGTGATCACCAGTTTCTACGTGTCGAACGTGCGCGGCTTCGGCGCCCTGCTGACTCGCATGGAGAAGCTCGCACGCGGCGATCTGACAGAGAGCTTTCGCGCACGCGGGACGGACGAGCTCGGCGTGCTGATCAATTCGTTCAACGCGAGCCGCGCGCAGCTATGCGAGCTCGTCGGCCGCATCCGCGAGGCGTCCGGCATCATCCAGAACGCGGGCGAGCAGATTGCGGATGCCAACGGCGATCTGGCGCAACGCGAGGCGCAGCAGTCGGTCACGATCAGCGAGACCAGCGAACGTGTGCAACAGATCTCCAGCACCGTAGCCGAGAACCTGAACGGCGCAGTGTCCGCGAGCACGCTGGCGCGCGATGCGCGCACGATCGCGGAGCGCGGCGATCGTGCGGTGAATGAGATCGTGCAGACGATGCAGACCATCAGCGGTTCGTCGCGACGCATCGGCGACATCATCGCCGTCATCGACGAGATCGCGTTTCAGACCAATCTCCTCGCACTGAACGCCGCTGTCGAGGCCGCACGCGCCGGCGAGCAAGGACGTGGATTTGCAGTGGTGGCCGGCGAAGTGCGAACGCTGGCTCAGCGCTCGGCCACCGCCGCAAGCGAGATTCGCGGACTGATCGGCACGAGCATCGAGGATGTGAATCGAGGTGCGGGACTCGTGCAGGGCGCGGGAACGACCATGCGTGAGCTCGTCGGCTCGGTGCAACGTCTCTCGCAAATCATGGAAGGGGTCGCAAGCGCGAGCGAGCGACAGAACGCCGACATCGCCGAGTTGTTACGCGCAGTCGAACGCATCAATGGCGATACGCAGCAGAATGCCGCGATGGTCGAACAGACTGCAGCGTCAGCGGACGTGCTGCGGCATCAGGTGGCAGCACTGCTCGAAGCCGTCAGCCGTTTCACCATCAGCGAATCCGAGCCGCACGTCTCTGCCGCGCCCGTCATGAGCGCGCCGTTCCGCACCGAACCCGCGGCGATGCGATCCGCGGCGTAGGTTCGCTACGCCGCGCGATCGGCGAAGCCCGGCGGCTTCACGATCAGCGCATCGCAGGGAAGGCGCTCGAGAACATCCTCCGCCGTGCTGCCCATCAGCACGCGCTTGAGGCCACGGCGCGACACCGCTCCCATCACGATGACATCTGCGTGCAGATTGTCGGCCGCGAGCGGTAGCGTCGCGGCGGGACCGCCCAGCTCGAGATGAATGTGCGCATCGTCGATGTGCCATGGATCGGTCACGCGCTTCACTGAATCCATCCGCGCCTCGCGTTCCTGGCGCAGATCCTCCTCCGACACGAACACACCCCCGAGCGGCGCTGCCGTAGCGCTTGCGGCAATGGCTGCGGGCAGATAGGCGTGCAGCACATGCAGATCGCCGCTCAGCGCATCGGAAAGCTGGCTCGCGTGCGTCATGATCACTCGATCGAGTTGCGCCGGTTTGTCGTTCACGTGCTCAGGATCGATCGCGGCGATCAGCCGCGGCGCAGCGGCCCAGGCCGTCTGCTTGGTGAGGAGAAGCGGCACCGTGCAGCCGCGAATGAGCTGCCAGTCCGTGTTGCTGAGGAACGTTCTCTGCGCGAGCGAGTGATGATGCGTGTCCTTGACCACGAGGTCCGCGGTACCGCGGCAGACGCGCGCGACGAGCCCGGCGTCGAGCGATTCCGTCCAGGCAACTTCGGTGGTGACATCCAGGCCTTTGGCGCGCAATGGCACGGCGATGGTTTCCACGAGCGCCTTGGCATCGAACGGATGCGCTCCTTTCAGCGATTGCGCGAACAATCGCGATTCACGCGCACTTTGCGTATCGCACACGAACAGCTCAAGGCGCGCGGCGAACTTCGCGGCCAGTATCGCGGCCTTGTCGACCGCGGGTTGCTCGTGGGCCGTGGGATCCACGATGACCAGAATGTTGCGATAGGCGCTCATGCGTTCAGTCCCCCGCAGTGCCGTCGTCGTTCAACTTCGCGCGATCCTGCACCGGTCCGCGCAGGCGCGACAGATAGTCGGCCACCGCCATGCGCTCCTCTTCGTCGAAGCTCGCAAGGAATCGCACCAGATCCTCATCCACGTTCCGGCGATGCCAGTCCGCGAAGGTCTGCATCTGCTTCACGAGATAACGATAGTGCTGATTGCGCAAGGACGGCACGAACCCATCGTCGTCGCCGCGTCCGTCTTCGCCATGGCACGAGGCGCATTGCTCGCCGAAGATCGCCTCGCCCAGCTCGAGATCCTTACCGTCGCCTGTTTCGGGCGACGGAATCGGCGTGAGCTCATTCAAGTAAGCCGCGATGTCTGCCCAGGCCTGCGGATCGCGCAATCCAGCCTGCGACAGAGCAGCGTGCATGGGGACGCTATCGCGCTCGCGCAGCGAGAAGTCGGCGAGCTGCTTGATGATGTACGACTGACGCTGACCGGCGAGCGACGGAACCGCGGCGTCGCCCTTGCCCGCCCCCTCGACCGCATGGCACGAAACGCAGTTCTTCGCGAACAGCTTCGCGCCGTTTTGCGGATGTCTGTCCAGCGACAGCGCGTTGCGCACGAGCTGGTCGGCCCGCTCCGAAGCCGCCTGGGCGGCCGACAGACCGAGCGTCGCGCCCAGAACGATGAAAGCAAGCGTGATTTTTTTCTGCATGGGAAAGTCCCTGATCGGTATCGGAGTGTCGACAATTCCGCGCGTCGACGAATGGGGGAAATCTCGTAGGCGGCCCGGGCTGATCCCGCAAGCCTCAGCCGCTCAGCTCGTTCACTGCCGCCATGAGCGCGACCGTGTCCACGGGTTTACCCAGAAGACGGCAGTTCGGCACTTCGGTCTTGATCGATCTGAGCATCAACGGCAGATCGCCGCTCAGGATGATGGCGGGCACCAGATAGCCGACGCGTTCGCGAAGCTTCAGCAACAGATCGAGACCCGTGCTCTGAGCATCGAGATGGTAGTCCGCAATCACGATGTCGCCGGCCCGCAGTCCGGCGAACAGGGTCTGCGCCTCGGCGATCGAGCCGGCACTGAGCGTTTCGTAACCTTCGAGCTTGAGAAACAAGGCGGTGGCCAGCCGTACACCATCGTTGTCTTCGATGAGGATCAGGCGCGGCTTCTTTGCGGGCTGCGCAGGTGTTTCGGCCTGCATGGCCCGAGCCGCGGTCTCGGCGTTCTGCGCAATGACCTCGCGCGGAATGCGAATGCGCGCCACCGTGCCCTTGCCGACTTCGGAGGTGATCTGCACCGTGAATCCGAGCAGCCGCGCCACTTCCTTGACGATCGCGAGCCCCAGACCTACGCCCATGCGCTTGGTGCCGTGCGTGTCGACCTGATAGTACTCATCGAAAATGCGTTCGACCTTGTCGGCGGGAATGCCGACGCCCGTATCCTCGATCCGGATCGTGAGCGCGGTGTCATCCAGCATGGAGCTGACGCTCACCGCACCTTCATCGGTGTACTTGAGCGCGTTGCCCAACAGGTTGTGGAGCAATTGCGTGAAGAGCGTGCGATCGGTGGCGAGTACCACACCGTTCGGATCGATCGTCAGCGCAATGCCGCGCGTCTGCGCGAGCGAGGACAGCTCCGTGCGCAGCTCGTGGAACACCTCGTTCAGGCTGACGTAGCTCTTGATCGGCTCGATGGCGCCGGACTCGAGCCGGCTGATATCGAGCAGCGCATTGAGCAGGCGCGTCATCGTCTCGATCGCCTGTTCCTGCTGCTTCAGCAGCTCCCGTGCGGCGGGTTCCGGCACGACCCTGAGCAGCGATGCGTTCAGAAGTCGAATGGTCTGCATCGGCTGTCGCAGATCATGGCTTGCGGTCGCGAGAAAGCGGCTCTTGGCACGATTGGCGCGATCGGCCTCCTCGCGCGCGGCGACCAGCTGCTCGTTGATCTGCCGTCGCTCGGTCACATCCCGGATGGCCGCGGCGACGAACAGCTGCTCCCCGATACGAAAGGGCGCGAGACGAATGCCTGCCGCGAACTCCGAGCCGTCGCTGCGCATCGCGAACAGATCTGCAATGCGCGCTCCCATCTCGCGGTTGACCGGAGCGTGCATGAAGCCCGCGGTGAGCCTGCTGTGCTGACCGCGCAGCCGCGGCGGAATCAGCACATCCACCGTCTGCCCGATGAGGGCTTCCGGGGCATGGCCGAACAGCTCGCGGATGGTTTCATTCGCAAAGCGGATGACGCCGCGATCGTCGACGACGATCAGCGCGTCAGGCGAAAATCGCAGCAGGTGCTGAGTAATTTCTGTGAGTGATTCCATCGCGTCTCGACGGGGTCGCGCTCGACCGGACTTCCCCGCCCAGTATGCATGCACTCGCGCATATCGAGAATCTGCAGAAAGCTTCGGGTTGGCCCTGTTACGGGAGGACCCCAGTCACCTGCGGGGATCTCCGGGTGCCCCGCGCGCCTGCTCTTGCGGCAACCTCACCGCCGCGAGGACACTGCGACACGATCATGCTTCACACGCGGCCTTCGATGACAGCCAATCCGCCCCTACCGCTCGACGAGCCGACCTCCCGCCTGCTCGAGCAACTGCTGGACATTGCCCGCTCCTCGGCGCTCGAGGAAATGGCGAGCGGCATTGCGCATGAGCTGAATCAGCCCATCGGCGCCATCGCGACCTTCGCGCAAGCGGCCGAGCGAATGCTGCAGCGTGACCCGCCGATGGTCAGTGAGGCGCTCGAAGTTCTGCGGCACATCACTCATGAAGCGCTCGGCGCCGGCCAGGGCATCCATCGCATTCGCAAGCTGTTCAACGATCGACACGCTGCGCGCGAAGTCTGTTCGCTCGCCGACGTGATCGAGGAACTGCTGCCCGTCATGAAGCTGCTCGCGGATCGCGCCGGAATCGAGTTGATCCTGCACGTCGCTCCCGATCTGCCGCAGGTGTCCATCGACCGACTGCGCATCCAGCACGTCCTGTTCAACCTCGTGCAGAACGCGCTGGAATCTCCCGTGCGCGCCGGCGCACCGGCGCAGGTGAAAGTGAGCATCACCGCAGATCGCTATGAAGTCCGCACACAGATCGAGGATCGCGGGGCGGGCCTGTCGGCCGAAACACGCGGGCAACTGTTCCGGGCGTTCTACACCACCAAGCGCAACGGTACCGGGCTCGGGCTTGCATCGAGCCGGGCCATCGTCGAAGCTCACCAGGGCTCGATCGGAGCCGATGACGTACAGGGCGGCGGCGCCTGCTTCTGGTTCACGCTTCCTGTTGCGGCCGATAACAAACGCGCATGACGAATCCACCGGGCAAAGAATCGAAACGCAAACCTGTGATCTATCTCGTCGATGACGACGAGGGCATGCGCCGTGCGCTGAGCGTGCTCATGACCACGGTGGGCTACAACGCCGTCGCGTTCGCACGGCCGGGCGAGTTCCTCGCCAAGTTCGATCCCGACCAGCACGGCTGTCTCGTGCTCGATGTGCGCATGCCCGAGATGAGCGGCCTCGAAGTCCAGCAGCAGCTGAATCGCTCCGGCGCACTGGTCCCCGTCATTCTGATCACCGGCCACGGCGACATCCCCATGGCCGTGCAAGCCATGAAAGACGGCGCCTTCGACTTCCTGCAGAAACCTTTCCGCGACCAGGAACTGCTCGACCGCATCAACGCGGCCTTGAAGCAGGACGCCGAGAACCGCGCCACGGTCGAACAGCAGGCGGACCTGCGCCGCCGCGCCGAATCCCTCACCCCCCGCGAGCTCGAAGTCATGAACCTCGTCGTCGACGGCAAAGCCAACAAAGTCATCGCCATCGACTTAGGTCTCAGCGAACGCACCGTCGAAATCCACCGCGCCAACGTCATGGAAAAAATGGGCGCAAGATCGGTGGCGCATCTGGTGAAGATGCAGCTCAAGTTAATGAGCAATGAGTGATGAGTAATGAGTAATGCAGAGCGATGAATCCATCGCCTTCCGCTCCCTCTTCTTTGCCCTCTTCCCAGTCCCTGCTCGCTATTCCGCCGCCATAACTCACTAACTGCCTCCATTGCTCATTACTAACTACTCATTACTAATTGCTTTCATTGCTCACTGCTCATTACTAATTACTCACTACAAACTTTCCTTACGGTTTCCTTCCTAACTCCTTCCCATGGTGTGCCCTATCTATTCCGGGGGCATGCTGGCCGATGACATTTTGGTGGAGATGATCGCGCGGCGCCGATGACACGTCATCGAGATTGCCTTTGATCGCACCCTGCGCGGGTGTCGATGGCGAGTCTGTGCGATTCCACCGAGTAACCTCCCTTTCCATGCGATTGGTTGAGCTCGTATGCGGCTGCAGTGGCGCGATGTCCGCTGCGGATCTTTTCCCGACGAGCTTAGGCCCATGGACACCGATCCGAATTTCACAGTCGAGCAGGACATCCTGCAGCGTTTTGAATGGCTGACCGCGCGCGAGCGAGAAGTGATGACGCTCCTGGTCGAGGGAAAAACCAACAAGGAGGTAGCGCAGCTCCTGGGGCTCAGTCGTCGCACGGTGGAGACCCATCGCAGCAATATCCTGCAGAAGCTGCGAGTGCGTTCGAATACCGAACTGCGCGAGCTGTTCCTTCGCTATGGCATCAGGAGTCAGGGTTAGCCCGCCCGGGGCTACCCCGGACTGTGACGAGTTCCACGTTCTGGTCTGGCCATACATCAGGCCGGTGCGGCTGTCCCTTAGTCGCGCCGGGTAGACCGTATTCAACGCTCGATCCGAAGCCGGCACCCTGCGGACACCTTCCCACTGTGTCCGTCTCATGCTTGTTGCCAGTGAATTCGATGCCGAGCTGATCGCGCGCTACGACCGAAGCGGTCCGCGCTACACGTCCTATCCGACTGCCGCACAATTTCACGTCGGCTTCGATGCGCATGCCTACCGCGCCGCCGCGCTGCTGAGTAATCGCACCGATGCGCCGCTGTCGATCTACGTCCACGTGCCGTTCTGCGCGAGCCCCTGCTTCTATTGCGGCTGCAATCGCGTCATCACGCGCAATCCGCTGCACGCGCAGCGCTACGTCGAGGCGTTGTGCAGGGAGATCGAGCTGCAGGCGCGTCTGTTCCACACGCATCGGCGCATCGAGCAACTCCATTTCGGCGGCGGTACACCCACGTTCCTGTCGACCGAACAGCTCGGGCGCATCATGAGCTGCCTGCGGCGCGAGTTCGTGCTGGCGGACGACGAACAGCGCGAGTACTCGATCGAGATCGATCCCCGCACCGTGAACATCGCCGTCATCGACGGACTCGCCGCGCTCGGCTTCAACCGCATGAGTCTGGGCATCCAGGATTTCGATCCGACGGTGCAGACCGCGGTCAATCGCGTACAGAGCGTCGCGCAGACGCGCGAGATCGTCGGGCACGCTCGAGCCTTAGGGATCGACCAGATCAACTTCGATCTGATCTACGGCCTGCCTCATCAAAGCCAGGAGAGCTTTGCCGCAACGCTCGCGCAGGTGATCGAGCTGCGTCCGAGCCGAGTCGCCGCATACGGCTACGCGCATCTGCCGCACATGTTCAAGGCACAACGACAGATCGACGCACGCGCACTGCCGAATGCCGCGCAACGCCTCGCTTTGCTCGAACTGACCGTGCGCCAGCTCACGGACGCCGGATACGAATACATCGGGATGGATCATTTCGCGCTTCCCGACGACCTGCTGACGCGCGCGCTGCGCGACGGCTCGCTGCATCGAAACTTCCAGGGCTATTCCTCGCGCGCCGATTGCGACCTGATCGGCCTCGGCGTGAGCGCCATCGGCAAAGTCGGCGACGCCTACGCGCAGAACGCGCGAGAGCTCAAGGACTATTACGCGAGCATCGAGCACGACCAGCTCGCGATCCGTAAAGGCTACAAGCTGACGAGCGACGATCGCATTCGTCGCGATGTGATCCAGCAAATCATGTGCGCGGGCGAAATCGACTTCCACGCCATCGCGGACGACCATTGCATCGACTTCTCAGCGTACTTCGAGCACGAACTGCTCGCACTCGAGGACATGCGCCGCGATGGCTTGATCGAAGACACTCCATCAGGCATCCGCGTCACTCCCAAAGGCCGCTTCCTGGTGCGCACGATCGCAATGGTCTTCGACGCGCATCTGCAGGCGGCGCAGCGTCCTGCTTTTTCTAAGGTCATTTGAGAGCGAGAGGAAAGATCTCCACGGGGATCACTGGGTGCACAGGGTCGGAGGAAGATCGAAGAGTTCACACAGAGATCACAGAGCACACAGAGTTCGAAGAGGAGTAGCTCCACGGGCGCACGGGGTTCACGGGGGCCGGAGCAAGACGAAGAGTTCACACAGAAATCACAGAGGACACAGAGTTCGAAGAAGGGGGCGGCCGGCCCATCATCACTTGCATCACCGACATCACTGTCATCACTCAGGGAACAACAGCCCTCCTCTCCCTGTGGGTTCGACTTCAGTCGAACAGTTTCCGGCTCAGACGCGCCCGCCTTCGGCCGGCGAGCGGCGAGACCAGCCGAAGTGTCTCGGCGGTACTGTCTGATCTGGCATTCGCATTCACGCCGCAGGCCGCCGCAACATTTGCTCCGTAGTCTTAGCGCGTCACCTCAACGCGCCGCGTCGTGGCAACTTGATCGGAGATGGCGGTTACCCAATGGAGCAGACTGCGTTGATGTCCGGCTCGCCGATCCACTCCGTCTGTTCTTCCGCGCGCGAAGAGGGCGCTGTTGGAAGTGAGAGTTGATGTTCCAACCAAGCCAACCCGTGGCGAACTGCTGGCCGGCTCTGGGTCTGAAGGATACTCGCTCTATGTCGGCAGTCGACAGGAGCGGACGTCTCACTCCCAAGCCACTGAGCAAGTCTTCCCCCACTCTAGATCCGCGAATCCGCGGCCCGGCACGAGGGGGCGAGAAGTGTCTCGGCGGTGTCAGACGTGCACGATGTGCAAAGTGGCAGAGAAGCCTATCGCGGTATGCCGCAAGGGATCCAAAGATCAACGAATCCGCGGGCGGGCCCAAGCGACGCGATGACTAATGCGTCTTGGACTGATCTTGGTTCCTGTGCTTTTCCGCCTTTGTTACCTCAAGTGTTGCACTCCCCATCTTCCTCCATCGCTGCCCTATTTGCGCTGAGATCACGAACGTGTAGTCACCGGGCCCAACATAAGGCAGCACGCCAAAGCGGGTAATGTGCCGCACTCGCTTCATCGTACTTAGGTCGATAGTCAGCTGCTGTGTAACGAGGATGCGCTTCCTAGGTGACACCAAAGAGCAACGAGCCTCGAAAGTTTCAGGCATATCAACATTCGTGCGCGACCAGAAGCCAACGACGTGGAGGCCGGGATTGATGAAGACTGGCGCTTCAGTCGATGGATCCGGTGTCTCCGCCTGAACTTGGATCTGTTCTAGCATGTGCGTAATCGTCAGCGTGTTTAAGAACCGGTCCACGCTGGATGTAAGGCACGGAATGACCCAATGAAGCCGCATGTGACGTCCTTAGAGCGCTTCCGCGGCTACCTTTGGAACCCACGTCTGGTCCACCTGCTGGGGGACGGTCGCGAAAGCGTCCGCGGAAGCCGCGTCACAAAGCAATCTGGCTAGTTCAAGCGCATTGCCCTGAACAGCGATGGCAGCATTCGGAGAACGTCCCCACTGCGCGGCGCAATCGATGCCGAGGCGCACACACAGCTTGATCAAGCGTTCCAGTGAGAGAGCATCAATATGTCCATTCCGAATCTTGCTCAGGTCTCCTTGAGCGATCTTCAGTCTCTTAGCTGCGTCCTTCTGCTTGAGGCCATCCGTTGCTTTCCGAATTGCACGCGCGATATCAGACCGCAATGCAAGCACCGTCGCCTCATCGGCTTCGAAGCTGTCAGCGAAGATATTTCTGTGAGCCATGACGATCTTCCTAGTGAAGCTTTCTTGCAGGTACGGAACGTTGCGCCAACCACCGCGCGTGCCGCTGCTCAATCAACTCGACGTGTTGCTGACGCGTTTTCTTGCCTTTTCCAGAATCCTTCCGGAACGCATGAAGAACGACCACCTTCTTTTCGTCTTCGAGCGTCCCCACTACCCGGGCGGCACTCGAAGAGATCTCAAATCCCTTCCATCCGTTGCCATGCCACAGCTTCATACGCGTAGCCGGCTGCTCGAGTTCAAGTTCGCGAAGTTGGTCTAGGACGCGGATGCGAAGCTTCTTCGACCAGCTATCGATCACCTCTTTGGCGTCAGCATGGAAGTATTCAAGCGCTCGCATGGCAGCTTATAGTGAATTTTCTATATGCGCTACCGTGCGGACGCCGGAGAGTATCGAGTCGACATTCCTTGACGGTAGGGGAGCGTCCATTTCTGCCGAATGCATATGCGGGGCCAGGATTTTACCTAGTAGGTAGCGTGGGAAAGCTCTTCCAGCTCTCATTTTCGGAGCAGCAAAGCGGACGTCCCCTGCTGAGGAAACCGGAGGCGGCCATTTTCCTCGGACGATAGGGCTGCTTCGGAAGCAAATAGGCGGGATTCCCACCCCCCAAGATTCAAGCAACGACGGAGCGCTGCTTGCGACTTTACTTAACCTTTGATCGCTTCGCCGAAGCCTGTAATCCCTGGTGTGAATCCCTCATCGCCGACTGCTCCGTTAAGCTCGTGCTCGACCTGAAGTCGAACCTACAGGGAGAAACGCTCTCGTTGGTTTCTTACTTCCGACCCTGCGCACCCCGTGACCCCCGTGGAGATCTTTCTCCTCCGACCCTCTGTGCCCTCTGTGATCTCTGTGTGAAATCTCTCATCGCTGAATGCTGCGATGGCATCGAGTTCGACTGAAGTCGAACCCACAGGAAGAAATCCTGCTCTCGATGTTCCTTTACTTCCTCACCCCGTGAACCCCGTGCTCCCCGTGGAGATCTTTCTCCTCCGACTCTCTGTGCCCTCTGTGATCTCTGTGTGAACTCTTCCTCTTCCTCCTAACACCCCGTGCACCCGGTGTTCCCCGTGGAAACTCTTCAAGAAAAGGTGACGCACTCCACAAATCCCGCAGCCGCGCCAGCTTCTGCAATATCGAGGCAGCGTTTGCCTATTCGTGCCCGAGGCAGCGTGTCGATAAGGAAGTATCCGATCGGCGGAGAGCGGCCATGTTCGTGGGCATGTGGATGACGGAAGACGTGATCACCGTAGCGCCTGATCTGGCGCTGCAGGCGGCTGCGCAGCTGATGGCGGAGAAGAAGATCCGGCGGCTGCCGGTGGTCGGGACGTTCGCGGGCGAGGAACGGATGATCGGCATTTTGTCGGCTACCGATGTCGTGCGTGCCGTGAATGCGAAGAGCGTTGCGGATGCGATGACGCCGCATCCGGTGACGATCAAGGTCGATGCGCCCATCGAGTCCGCGGCGGCCATCATGCGCGAGTGCAAGATCGGCGCGCTGCCGGTCATGCGTGGCGACGCACTCGTCGGGCTGATCACGGAATCGGATGTGTTCGATGCATTCGTCTCGCTGTTCGATCTGTCCTCGAACGGCGTGCGCATTACGTTCGATATCTCCAAGGGCGAGGACGTGCTGCCGTTCGTCACGGAACTCGCGACGCGCCATGGCGTGCGCATCACGAGCTTCGCCTCGGTCCTCAGTCATCGTCGTCCCATGTGCGTGCTGCACGTGACGGGCGACGATGCAGAGCCTTTTCTCGAAGAGCTCTGGCGCTCGCATCATCGCGTCGAAAGCGTCGTTCGCACTGGCACGCAGAAGAACTGAATACAATGACGTCGCACGTCGCGCTAGCCGTCAGAGCGAAGACTGACGTCGTGCCGGGGTGGGCCGGTATCCATTCCTTGAGGCCATGCCAGCGTAGGCGGGCATCCATTCCCCTCAATTGATGTCATGCCCGCGTAGGTGGGCATCCATTCTCGGGCGGAGCATTCAGATGGGCCCCGGCCTGCGCCGGGGTGACGAGAACATTGTTGAGGTCATGCCGGCGTAGGCCGGTATCCATTCCCCTCAATTGATGTCATGCCCGCGTACGTGGGCATCCATTCCCCTCAATTGATGTCATGCCCGCGTAGGTGGGCATCTATTCTCGGGCGGAGCATGCGGATGGGCCCCGGCCTGCGCCGGGGTGACGAGACGTTACTGATGTCATGCCCGCGTACGTGGGCATCCATCCTCGAGCGGAGCATTCAGATGGGCCCCGGCCTGCGCCGGGGTGACGTTGAGGAAGGACGTCGCTGCGCAAGCACATGTCCGCCTCCACCATTGATGTCATGTCGCGAAGATTGATGTCATACCGGCGTAGGCCGGTATCCATTCCCCTCAATCGATGTCATGCCCGCGTAGGCGGGCATCTATTCTCGGGCGAAGCATTTCAGATGGGCCCGGCCTGCGCCGGGGTGACGTTGAGGATGGAGCCCTACCTGCGCCAGGGTGACGGCACCTGTCGTCAGGTGCGCGAGCGGGCACGCACGCTCGGGGAATGTCTTAGATGCGAGCACCGGTGCCGCCGGCCGTGTGACGCAGCCCTCACCCTCTCCGTGGTACCGCGCAGTCGTTCTCGGGGTCCCCGTAATTTCGTGCGGCGCCGCGACCTGTACTGTTCGCCCCGACGCTGGGCGGCATCTCTGCCGTCGTTCGAACAAGACAAGGTTCTCATCGATGAGCGAGCTCGTTTCCACTCAGGCCACGTACAACGATCGCGTGGTTCGTCAGTTTGCGATCATGACTGTGGTCTGGGGCATCGTGGGCATGGCGGTCGGCGTGTTCATTGCCGCCCAGCTGTTGTGGCCGGCGCTCAACTTCGACCTCCCGTATCTCACCTACAGCCGCCTGCGACCGCTGCATACGAACGCGGTGATCTTCGCGTTCGGCGGCTCGGCGCTGTTCGCAACCTCGTACTACATCGTGCAGCGAACCTGCCACGCGCGACTGTTCAGCGATCGTCTCGCTGCATTCACATTCTGGGGCTGGCAGGCCGTCATCGTCGCCGCTGCGATCACGCTGCCGCTCGGCATCACGCAGAGCAAGGAATACGCCGAGCTCGAATGGCCGATCGATCTGCTGATTGCAGTGGTGTGGGTGGCGTACGGCGTCGTGTTCTTCGGCACGATCGTGAAGCGCAAGGTGAAGCACATCTATGTGGCGAACTGGTTCTTCGCCGCCTACATCATCACGATCGCAGTGCTGCACATCGTGAACAACATCGCGATTCCCGTATCGCCCACCAAGTCTTACATCGTCTACGCAGGCGTCGTCGATGCGATGGTGCAGTGGTGGTACGGCCATAATGCAGTGGGCTTCTTCCTCACGGCCGGCTTCCTCGGAATGATGTACTACGTCGTGCCGAAGCAGGTCGGCAAGCCCGTGTACTCGTATCGCCTGTCGATCGTGCACTTCTGGGCGCTGATCTCGATCTACATGTGGGCAGGTCCGCATCACCTGCACTACACCACGCTGCCGGACTGGGCACAGTCGCTCGGCATGGTGTTCTCGCTGATTCTGCTCGCGCCGTCGTGGGGCGGCATGATCAACGGACTCATGACTATGTCGGGCGAGTGGCATCGGCTGCGCACCGATCCGATCATGAAGTTCCTGGTCGTCTCGTTGTCCTTCTACGGCATGTCGACCTTCGAAGGTCCGATGATGTCGATCAAGACCGTGAATGCGCTCTCGCACTACACGGACTGGACCATCGGCCACGTGCACTCCGGCGCGCTCGGCTGGGTCGCCTTCATCACCATCGCTTCGATGTACCAGATGATTCCGAAGCTGTTCGGCAAGCCGCAGATGTACAGCGTGAAGCTCATGGATGCGCACTTCTGGATCGCCACGATCGGCATCGTGCTCTACGTCACCTCGATGTGGATTGCAGGCGTGATGCAGGGCCTCATGTGGCGCGCCGTGAATCCGGACGGAACCCTCACCTACACCTTCGTCGAGTCGCTGAAGGCTACATATCCGTACTACGCGATCCGTCTGGCCGGCGGCCTGATGTTCCTCACCGGCATGCTGATCATGGCAGTCAACGTGTGGAAGACCGTGCGCGAAGCCAAGCCGGCGGAAGTAGCGGTGTTGCAACCGGCGTAGCGCACAGACTCGCAGTGATAACGGTGATGAAGGTGATGATAGTGATACCGGCAAGAGAATCCGTCTGACCATCACCACCATCACCACCATCACTTCTTTCGCATCACTCATCACCCATCACTGTCATCACTGCTCTGGCCATCACCTCCATCACTGTTCTTCAATCACTCATCACTCACAGCCAAATGTCCCACGCCACAATCGAACGCAAAGTCGGCCTGATGGGCGCACTGATCGCAGTCGTCATCAGCGTCGGCGGTCTGGTCGAGATCGTGCCGCTGTATGCGCAGCGCTCTGTCGTCGAGCCGTCTCCCGGCGTTAAGCCGTACTCCGCACTCGCACTGGAAGGCCGCGACGTCTATGTGCGCGAGGGTTGCTACAACTGTCACTCGCAGATGGTGCGTCCGCTGGCGGCGGAGACAGAGCGTTACGGTCACTACTCTGTCGCGGGTGAGGCCGTGTACGACCATCCGTTCCAGTTCGGTTCGAAGCGCACAGGTCCTGATCTGGCGCGCGTGGGCGGTCGCTATACGGACGAATGGCAGCGCGTGCATTTGATCAATCCGCGCGACGTCGTACCCGAATCCAACATGCCCGGCTTTCCCTGGCTGGCCGAGCGCAAGCTCGATCCGCAGCTCACGCAGACCAAGATGCGCTCGTTGCGCACGATCGGCGTGCCGTACTCCGATGAGGAGATCGACGCCGCACCGCAAGCCGTCGAGGGTCGCACCGAGATGGAAGCGCTGATCGCCTATCTGCAGGGACTCAAATTCAACGATCCCGCAGCGACGACTACCACTGCGGCAGCTTCCACTGCGGAGAAGGGGCAGCCATGACTCTCGGATTGTTTCGCGGACTGCTGACGGCAGTTCTGTTCCTCGCGTTCATCGGCCTGTGGATCTGGGCCTGGAGCAAGCGGCGCGAACCCGACTTCAAGGACGCGGCCATGTTGCCGCTCGTCGATGACGCCGTACGGAGCGACCAGACATGAGCGATCGCGTCAGCCTGTTCATTGCCGTTTTCACGATCATCAATGTGCTCGCTTGCCTGTGGTTGCTGTGGTGGACGGCCCGCACTCGCGCGCCGGCGAATCACTCATCGGAGTCGCATGCGCCCGCGCAAACGAGTGCCGCGAACGGACCGGAACGTACCGGTCACGTCTGGGACGGTGATCTGGAGGAGTACAACAATCCGCTGCCGCGTTGGTGGCTCGGACTGTTCATCATCACCGTGATCTTCGGTGCGGGATACCTGTACTTCTTCCCCGGTCTCGGCAACTACAGCGGCGCCCGGAACTGGAGCTCGGCCTCTCAGTACGAAGCGCAGGTGAGCAAGCAGCGTGCCCTGCTCGAACAGCAGCTGGCCACGTTGCATGACGCATCGCTCGCAGAGATCGCGGCCGATCCTCGCGCGATGTCCACGGCGAAAAATATCTTTGGCGCGAACTGCTCGACCTGCCACGGCTCGGATGCGCGCGGTGCGAAGGGCTTTCCGAATCTGACCGACAACGAATGGCTGTGGGGCCCGCCGCATGAAAGCGTGCATGAATCGATCGCGAACGGCCGTCATGCCGTCATGCCGGCGCTCGGCGCCGTGCTCGGCCAGCAAGGTGTCAACGAAGTCGCCTCGTATGTCGTGAGTCTGAACGGCGTCAAAGCCCCCGCCGACTGGGTCACCGCCGGCAAAGAGCGTTTCACGATGGTGTGCGCGGGATGTCACGGCATCGATGCGAAGGGCAACGCCATGCTCGGCGCGCCGGATCTCACCGATGACGTCTGGCTGTTCGGCGGCGACTTCGAGACCGTGCGCGAATCGATCGCCAACGGTCGCGAAAGCATCATGCCTGCGCATGCACCGATGCTCGGCGAGACGCAAGTGAAGTTGCTCGCCGCCTACGTTCTCAATCTGTCCGGCAACGCAGAATCCCTTCAGGCGCGCGAGCAGAGCGGCGCGAGCGGTGGCGGCGATGGCGCAGCACCCTGAAGGCTCGATCGAGCATTCGCATCGCGGCCCGCTTACGGGCCGCGATGTGGCGCTGGTTCTCTGGGCATCGTTCCTCACCGCAAGCGGAGGCACGATGCTCTTTTTCGCATTCTTCGATCCGACGCTGCTGAGTTATGACGACGAGCCGCCGCACTGGCTGGCAGATCGCATGACCGGCTATGCATGCGGATTCTTTTTCTTTTGGGCTCTGTGCAGCGTCGCCGCGTTTCTCACGGCGTTCATGATCGATACGCGCACCGGCCCGCGGGATTGATCATGGCGGTGGATGAGACTGAAGTTCGGTTGTACGCGGCACAGAAGAAGATTCACGCACGCGAAGTTTCTGGTCGGTTCAATCGGCTGCGCGTCATTGCCATGTGCGCGCTGCTGGGCATCTTCTACGGACTGCCCTGGCTGCAATGGAACGGCCATCAGGCGGTGCTGTTCGATCTGCCGCAGCGCAAGTTCCATATCTTCGCGCTGACCTTCTTTCCGCAGGATTTCTATCTGCTCACCTGGCTGCTCGTGATCGCAGCGCTGTCGCTGTTCTTCTTCACCGCGCTCGCAGGCCGCCTCTGGTGCGGATATGCGTGCCCGCAGACCGTGTGGACCGAGATCTTCGTGTGGATGGAGCGCTGGACCGAAGGCAATCGCTGGCAGCGCATCAAGCTCGACATGGCACCGTGGTCGCTCGCCAAGCTCGGACGCAAATCGGCGAAGCAAGTGCTGTGGGTCAGTTTTGCACTGTTCACAGGTGTGACCTTCGTCGGCTTCTTTACACCGATCCGCGAGCTGTTCCCGAACGCGTTCCAGGGTTCGCTCGGCGGCTGGGAAATCTTCTGGGTGCTGTTCTACGGCTTCGCTACCTATGGCAATGCCGGCTACATGCGCGAGCAGGTCTGCAAGTACATGTGCCCGTACGCGCGCTTCCAGGGTGCGATGTTCGATCGCAACACGCTGGTGATTTCCTATGACGCCGCACGCGGCGAGCCGCGCGGCTCGCGCAAACGTGGCAGCGATGCGCGCTCGCAAGGCTTGGGCGATTGCGTCGACTGCACACTGTGCGTTCAGGTCTGCCCGACCGGCATCGACATTCGCAAAGGCTTGCAGATGGATTGCATTGCCTGCGCCGCCTGCATCGATGCCTGCGACGATGTGATGGATCGCATGAAGGCCCCGCGCGGCCTCATTCGCTATGCCACCGACAACTCGATGAAGGGCATACGCACGCGGATCGTGCGTCCACGCACGGTGATCTACGGCACCCTGTTGCTGGCGCTCATCGCGGGATTCGCCTTCGCCGTGGGCAATCGACGCCTGATCGAAGTCGATGTGCTGCGCGATCGCAACGCGCTGTATCGCCAGATCGACGCCTCGACGATCGAGAACGTCTACACGCTGCGGCTCATCAACAAGGATGAATCCGCTCACACGGTCAAGATCGAGGTGAACGGCTTGCCGAACGCGAGCGTCGACATGGACGACAGCGCCCCGACGCTGCGTGCGGGTGAGGTGCTGTCGTTGCCGCTGCGCATCCGAACCCCGGCCGGCTCGGTCAGCGGCGGTCGCGATATCGAGATCGCCGTGAGCTCCCGGGACTCGAACAAGATCGAAACGCGAACCAAGGCCCGCTTCATCGCACCGGCGGCGCAATGACGAACGCCTGCTTCCACTGCGGTGAGCCTCTCGGCAGATCGACGCTTCTTGCTCGCATCGGCGATCGCGAAGAACCCGTCTGCTGCGCCGGCTGCCGCGCGGTGGCGGAGCTGATCTCAGGCGCAGGCCTCGATCGATACTACGAAGTTCGCACCGAGGCGCCGGCACGCCCGGATGCGCAATCACTGGCTGACGACACCTGGTCCGCCTATTCGCGACCCGAGATCGCTGCATCGATCGTCCATCGTTCGGGCGATATCGACTCCGCCACGCTTGGCATCGAAGGCCTGCGATGCGCGGCGTGTGCGTGGCTCATCGACAAGATGCTGAAGCAGCTCGACGGCGTGATCGATGCGTACACCAACGCTGCGACAGGCCGGGTGCATGTCCGCTGGACGCACTCGCAGCTCGATCTGTCGGATGTCATGCGCACGATCGCGCGCGCGGGCTACAAACCCTTTCCGCCCGGCGATGCCAGCCTCATCGAGGAACAGCAGCGCGAACGCCGCGCCGGCTTGCGGCATCTCGCGATCTCCGGCTTCGGCATGATGCAGGTGATGATGTTTGCGATTGCGGTCTACAGCGCCGAGATCAAAGGCGAAGTCATCGAGCCGCAGCTCCTGGAGTTCTTCCGCCTGATCAGCATGATGGTGGCAGTGCCGGTCATGTTTTATGCGGGCCTGCCCATCTTCGCGAGCGCATGGCGCAGTCTCTCGCAACGCACGATCGGGATGGATGTACCCGTGGCCCTGGCGCTCACGCTCGCATTCTGCGCCAGCGTGTGGAACTCCTTCGCCGACAACGGCGGCGAGGTGTACTTCGATTCGGTGACCATGTTCATCTTCTTCGTCACGCTCGGCCGGTATGTGCAGATGTCGGTGCGACATCGCACGACCAGCATGACCGACGCGCTCGCACGACAGATGCCGGCGCTGGCGCATCGTCTGGACGATGGCGCCATCATCGACGTTCCTGTCACGGCGCTCGCCGTGGGCGATATCGTGCAAGTGCGGCGCGGTGAGGTTCTGCCGGCCGACGGCGAACTGCTCGATGCCAGCGCATCCATCGACGAGTCGCTGCTGACCGGTGAATCGACGCCAGTGCATCGACGACAGGGCGATGCGGTCAGCGGCGGAAGTCTGAATGCCGGCGACCCGATCCGTGTGCGCGTTCGCGCCGTCGCCGAGGCGTCGGTGCTGGCGCATATCGTCGGCCTGCTCGAGAAAGCGCAATCGCAACGGCCACGGATTGCAGCAGTGGCCGATGCAGCCTCCGTGCACTTTCTCACCGCCGTGCTGATCTGCGCGACGTTCACCGCGCTCGCCTGGGCGTGGCTCGATCCCTCACGCGCTTTTCCCGCAACGCTTGCGGTCCTGGTCGTCGCGTGCCCGTGCGCCTTCGCGATTGCGATGCCCGCCGCCGTGTCAGCCGCCGTCGCCGCACTCGCTCGCAGCGGCGTGCTCGTGACGAACAGCGATGCGCTCGAGAAACTCGCCCGGGTAGATCAGGCCGTGTTCGACAAGACCGGAACGCTCACGCGCGGTGAGCTGCGCATTGCCCGCAGCGCCTATGCGGGCGGCATCGATGAGTCGCTGTGCCGATCGATCGCTGCCTCGCTCGAAGCGGCCTCCGAGCATCCCATCGCACACGCGTTCGCCGAGCTCGGTGCGGTGCGCAGCGTCCGCGAGCTTCACGTCGTGCCAGGCGCAGGAATCGAAGGCGTCATCGATTCGAAGCGCTATCGCATCGGAACGCCCGACTTCGTGGCGCGGATCAACGGCGGCTCCAGCGTGCCTCTGTTCGAGAGCACTGATGGCACGCTGATCCTGCTGGCCGATGAAGCGCGAACCCTCGCTCAGTTCGAGCTGCTCGACGTGGTGCGCGACGGTACGAGCGCTGCCGTCGTTGCGCTCGGGACACTCGCGGTCTCGAGCGCGATTCTGAGCGGTGATCGCGCCAGCGCAGTCGATGCGGTGGGCGAGTCGTGCGGCATCGCCATGCGATTCGCGGGACGTACCCCACAGAGCAAGCTCGAGCACATCCAGTCTCTGCAGCAGCAGGGTCATCGCGTGTTGATGGTCGGCGACGGCATCAACGATGCGCCGGTGCTTGCGGCGGCTGATGTGTCGCTGGCCATGGGACGCGGCACGGCGCTGGCGCATGCAAGCGCGGACATGATCCTCACACGCGAGGATCTCACCGCCGTACCGCAGGCGATCGACATCGCCCGGCGGATGCGCAGGATCGTTCGGCAGAATCTGTTCTGGTCCGCTGCGTACAACTTCGGGTCGCTGCCGCTCGCTGCACTGGGCTTCATCCCGCCCTGGGCCGCGGCGCTGGGCATGTCGCTGAGCTCGGTGTTCGTCGTATTGAACGCAACGCGTCTGCTGCCTCGCCGGCAGTACGAGCGGAACCGTCCGCAAGCGCAGCGCGCCGTTGTCACTGGAATTCCTGCGAGGGCTGCTTCATGAGCATTCTGTTCGTCCTGGTGCCTTTGAGCCTCGCGTTGGTCGTGCTCGGAGTGTGGGGATTCTTCTGGGCGGTGGACTCCGGGCAGTTCGACGATATGGAGTCGCCGGCCTGGGACATTCTGAGCGAGCAGGAGGAAGACGCGCGCCATGAATGACGCGCTCGTCATGGCAGCCGCTGCGGCAACCCTCGCCGGGTTCGCCGGAAGCGGCCATTGTCTTGCGATGTGCGGCGGGATGGCCGGCGCGCTTGGCATGCGCGCTGGACAATCGGTCGGGACCGCGCATCGCATCTACAACGCTTCGCTGTATCACGTGGGACGACTGAGCGGGTACGCGCTCGCCGGTGCGATGGCCGGCGCTTTCGGCGCCAGCACGCAATGGCTGCTGCACAGCGCCTCGATCATCGAGGCGGCCAGGATCCTGAGCGGAGTGTTGATGCTTCTCGTCGCCGCGCGACTGGCACTGCGCTGGAATCTGCTCGGCAGCATCGAGCGGCTCGGGGCGCGCTTCTGGAATCTGCTGCGACCGATCGCGATCCGGCAGGCGAGCACGCCGAGCCCTGCAGGTTCGCTTCTGCTCGGCGTGCTATGGGGTTGGCTGCCCTGCGGCCTGGTCTATTCGATGCTGCTGCTCGCCGCGATGAGTCAGCACGCAGCGTCGGGCGCCGCGATTCTGTTCGCGTATGGCGTGGGAACGTTGCCTTCAATGCTGGGAGCAAGCCTGTTCGCAGGTGGGCTGCAGCGTTTGACGGCACGGCCCGCGTTTCGCGCCATGAGCTCCCTACTGCTCTGCGCCTTCGGTCTGTGGACCATCGGCGCCGCCGCGTCCCACGATCTCGCCGCCATGCTGTGCGTTACGCGTTAGCGCGCGGCGCGAGCGTGAAATAGAACGTAGAACCCTCACCGGGCGTGCTCTCGGCCCAGATCCGACCGCCGTGACGTTCGACGATAGAGCGTGCGACCGAAAGCCCCACGCCGGTCCCTTCGAACTCGTTCTGCGAATGCATCCGCTGGAACACTTCGAACAGGCGACCCGCGTACTGCATGTCGAAGCCGATCCCGTTGTCGCGCACGAACAGGATGGTCTCGCCATTACGGCTCATGGAATCTACCTGCACGATGCCGGGATGACACCTGCGGGTGAACTTGAACGCATTGCTCAGCAACTGCGTGAACACCTGCTCCAGGAGCGACGCATCGGCTTCGCACACGGGCAGATTGCCAATATGCAGAACCAGCTGGCGGCCTCTCTGCTCCTCGCGCATCTGTGTCAGCACCCCGCCGACCAGTTTCTTGCACTCCACCCGCGACTTCTGCAGCGGCTTGCGACTGGAACGGCAGAAACGCAGCAAGTCATTGATGAGCACATCCATGCGCGCTGCACCTTCGACGATGTGATCGACCATACGTCTGGCCTCCGGTTGTAGCGATTCACCGAATTCTTCCTTGAACACCGAGGCGAAACCGTTGATGCGGCGCAGAGGTGCGCGCACATCGTGCGATAACGCTGCCGCGAAGGTTTCGAGATCCCGATGGGCAACCTCGAGCTCGCGGACGAACTCACGCTGACGTTGCAGCAGCTGCGTGTTCTCCCGACGCAGACGGCCCACCTCCAGAGCCCGCTGCGTAACCGCCAGAACCGTGTTCGCATCGAACGGTTTCTGGAGGTAGTCCATCGCGCCCAGGCGCATCGCCTTCAGGGCCGACTCGTTGGCGCCCGTCATCACCACACAGGCGAGGTCTGGGTCGATGCGTCGAGCCGCACTCAACAAAGTGAGGCCATCGAGCTGCGGCATCTGCAAATCGGCGAGCAGCACGTCGAACCGACCGGGCTGCAGGCGCGTCAATGCATCGGTGGAAGATGCATAGCCCTTCGCCTCGTACCCATTTAGCTCGAGTGTGTGACACAGCGATTGCATCTGAGCAATTTCGTCATCGACGACAAGGACCCTGGCTGAAGGCGAATCGATCATGTGGCCTTCCACAGCTGCATCTGGCGAGCTCCATCTCGTGCACCACGCGACACACCAGCCGTGCGCACGACTGCCATATGTTGCTGCGCAGCTGCACAACACTCCAGAACGAAGCGTCCTGCATCGCAAGCGACCCGCATCGCGCCGACCTCATTGTGATTATCTGGGCACTACTGCTCGTAGCGCGGACGACGAGGCTAGTCGTGCCAGATGAGCTAGACAAGGCTCGCTAACTACCTATGCCATCGGCGAGGCAGATGAATTGCGCAGACAATTGCAGTGTCCGCATATGGCGACTTGATTCGCTGCCCTATCAGAGATCGTCACAGAACGGTCTCGCACCGAATCGCATCACGAGACACCCCAACCTTGAAAGTACTATAAATGCAGCCTTCCATCGCACACCACGAGAGCTGCTCGAGCAGAGCTACTCAAGGAGAGCTGCTCGATCCGACGAGTCATGCGGAGACGCCGATTGTCTTTGCGCACGTCCCATGCAGGATCCTGCCTTGTCGGATTCGATACGCAGCCGCTGCAGACACATCTCGAGGATTAGCATGTCTTCATCGATGTCAGCCGGATCTCTCTCTTCAGTGCGCACGTCGTCGTTTCATCAGTGCCAGCGCCATCAACGACATGATCGACAGGAACCCGAGCGCACCGCCACCGCCTTCACGCGATGAGTTGCTGCCTCCGGCTCCCGGCGTCGGACTGCTCACTCGCCGATCGCGCGATCGATCTTCGAGAGGCAGCTGCGACAGTGCAACGCGCTCGCTGCCAGCAGAAGCGATGAGCAGGCCGCTCGCGCTGTCGTGCAGATCGATCTGCACATCATAGAGCGAGGTGGGATAACCGCTCTGCCATTCGACATCCAGTCGATAGCTGTCGGCCAGTCCGCTGGTGTCGATCCAGAAATCTTCGGTCGCGAACTCATCGATCCATTCGCCGCCGCGCGGACGCACCCAGATGTGGGCATAGGCAAGACGCGGCTCGAAATCGGCATCCGGATCGAACGCGATGCTGAAGGCAGAGAAGTAGCCGTCGCGATCATCGTCCGCAATGAGCTCCGTGGTCACCTGACCGATCGAATAGCCGGCGATGGCTGCGGGCAGATCGAGACCGGCGTCCTCGAGCGGCAGATAGCTCAGCGCGCCGCTGTCGGCGGGACCGAGCGTTGCCACGACGCCCGCGAATCCCGATTCGTAAAGGTCGATCAGTACGTCGTACTCGGCAGTGGGATAACCCTCATCCAGCGTCGTGATGACGTAGTAGTCATCGCTGTCCGATTGCCCGTTGATCCAGAAATCGTCGGTCGTGCGATATAGGAACCACTCATCTTCGCCCAGACGCCGCAGGTACAGCTTCGCATACACCTTCGCACTGCCATCGATGACGTCCGCATCGAAGCGAATGCGAAACTCGGAGTGATAGCCGTCGCCATCGCGGTCCTGACGCAATGTGCTCGTCGCGTTGTAGATGTAGAAACTGGAGTACTTGGGCGAGCGCTGAATGCTGCCGCGAAGGATTTTTGCAACCGGAGCGCTGCCTTTGAACGAAGGCCGCTCCGACTTCGACACAAGAGCGCCGGTCGAGCCGTGATAGCGGGAGACTCTGTCCGCAGACAGTGTGACGACCTGCTCCTGCACAGCGCCTTCACTTGCGAAGGCAGAGCCCGCCGTCATCGCCAGAACACTCATCGCACCGATCGCTGCGTATCGCTTCATGACATCGCTCCCCTGTTGCGCACATCTGAACGCGAGCGCGCTTAATCGGCGATGAATGTTTTCGTTCAGCCGACACTCAGCTTGTCGTTAACGCGGAACCGGAACCTGCGATGACACGTCAGGCTGGCAGTCGCATTGCGGAAGCAGACTCGTGCCTGAAGGCCCCAGCATCGTCATTCTTTGCGAGGAAGTGCGCGCGTTCGCCGGCAAGCGAATCGTGAAGACATCCGGTAACGCGGGCATCGACATGAAGCGCCTCAAAGGCGAACGCGTAGTGGCGTTCAGGAGCTGGGGCAAGCACTTCCTGATCCAGTTTCGCAGCTTTGCCGTTCGCATCCACTTCCTGCTGTTCGGCAGCTATCTGATCAACACGCGCAAGGAGGGCCCACCGAAACTGCGACTCGAGTTCGCGAACGGCGAGCTCAACTTTCACGCATGCGCGGTGAGTCTGATCGAGGGATCGCTGGACGACCTCTATGACTGGTCTGCCGATGTGATGTCGCCGCAGTGGGACGCGGCGAAAGCGCGCAAGAAGCTGCGCCAGCATCCGGACATGCTGGCGTGCGATGCGCTGCTGGATCAGAACATCTTTTCCGGCGTCGGCAACATCATCAAGAACGAAGTGCTGTTTCGCACTCGCGTGCATCCGGAATCAACGGTGGGCGCGCTGCCACCAGCGAAGCGCCGCGCTCTCATCGAGCAGGCGCGCACCTACAGTTTCGAGTTTCTGGAATGGAAGAAGGCCGGTGTGCTCAAGCGTCACTGGCTCGTGCACACGAAGAGCACCTGTCCGCGCTGTCACATTCCTCTGGTCCTGGCGGAGTTGGGCAAGTCGCGGCGGCGTACATTCTTCTGCACGAACTGTCAGATTCGTTACCCGCGAAGGCGAGCAGCAATGCACCCGCCCGTGACAGGCAAGCGGAGTTGAGGGTGTCTACTTCGCAGGGGACTGCGGCCCAAGCCACGTGGCGCCGACCAGACTGTGGTAGAGCACGGTACCTTCGGCGCTGGACTTGAGAACGCCGAGCCCCTCGTACTTTCCGTTCCAGCGGTTCGAGCTCGTCAACGTGTTACGGCATCCGCTGAGCTCGATCTCGAGCCGCACCATGTTGCGTGCGGGATCTGGAATCGCGACGTGGCCGTTGTACGCACAGCCGTTCGTATGCGAGCCGGTCAGCTGCCCTTGCGCATCGATGGCCAACGTCAGGATCGCCGAGCTCAGGGGCGTCGACTCCGTCTGGACATAGACACCGGCAAGCTGCGTCAATCGCAGGGACGAATCGTAAGCAGCCGCACGCGCGAGACTCAGATCGTAGCGCCGCTGCCGGAAATCCAACTCACCGATCAGCAGGCGATTACTGACCGAGACTCTCACCCGGCTGTTGTCGTTGCGTGTGACCAGGTAGCGCTTGCCGTTGAGACGATCGTCATAGCGATCTTCGCAACAGATGTTGCCGTGAAGAACGAAGAACGGATCGTCCGCCGGCTGGCCTGCGCGCGCGAGCACCATCAGATGCACATCGCCATCGCTGTCGACGAATGCCTCCGCATCACGCACCTGTCCGTTGCTGCGATCAGTCGCCGATCCCTGCCAGTAACCGGCGAGCGCCGCTGCGGGCGGATCTGACGGCTCGGGCGTCGGAGTTGGAGCGGGAGGCGGAGGCGGCGTGGGCGTCGGAACCGGAGTTGGCGTTGGCGTCGGCGTGGGAACCGGCGTCGGTGTTGGCGTCGGCTCCGGCGTCGGGGTAGGCGTGGGTGTCGGTGTAGGGGTCGGCGTCGGTGTTGGTGCGGGAATCGTCGGCGGCGGCGTGCTGCCGGAGGGTTCACCATCGGCGACACTCGCGCTGCCATTCGAGCACCCTGCAAGCAACGCCGCCTGCAGAATCGAAATCAACCCGCACAACACCTGTCCCGTTCGCACCGTCCTTCTCCCCGTACCGCGTGCAATCTCGCCATGAATCGCACGCTTGTGAGCGAAGTTCCCACCCCGCCATTCATCCGCTCAGAACAGGCGGAATCGCCAATACACACTTGCGATCACGTCGTACGTGTTGAGCTTCGTTCTGCCCGTCGTGCAGCTACCGCCCGTGCATGAGGCCGTTTCGAACTCGAGCTCGGACTGATCGGTGGCGATCTCGACCGTCATGTGGGTGAAGTCGATACCGACAGCCGCGAACAGACCAGGGCTCGATCCCTCATAGCGATCGCCGCTGGCGAAGTGATGAACGACCCCGAGCCGCACATACGGGCTGAAGTCGCGGTTGGGAGCGAAGCTGTAGCCGCCGGTCACGGCCAGCGGCAATTCGAAGTGATCGATAACACCGCCAATGGAGAATGCCGGGCCGACTGCGGCATCGAAACGCCAGCCTTCGGGCCAGTCGTAGGTATAGGAAGCCGCGATGCCGACCGGAAACTTGAGATCGACCTTCGCTTCCTGTCCGGTGGCGCGCAGATCCTCCTCATATAGATCCGTCACATCGCCAAGGCCCGTGGCATAGCCCACGCCGAGCCGCCACTCGCTCGCATACGTCGCCGTGGCAAGACACATCATCGATAACAGAACCAGAACGCGCATATCACTACGTAGGTATTCGCCCACGCCGGGCGACAGGTAACCTACGAGCGACGAATCGGGTTCCCGACGTAGGGTTCCGGACGCCGGGTGACGCGCCGATTCTTCGAGGCCCGGAAAGATCGATGCGTGGTTCACCGCTGGGGCATCGAGCACGACCTCGAAGATCGCGACCCACCATCCTGTGACCCTTCCAGGCCTTCAATGTACGAGGTGACCGCGACCGTTGAATCCGGGGAGACGCTGCGCCGCGATGCGTCGATTGAGATGTCGCAGAAGGTCGATGGAGCGATAACTGTGATTGATTCGCACCGAGAATGATCGACCGCAGACGCGATAGGTAACTGATCAATGCGCCTTTTGTAGTACCCGCCGCTTCGATCGCCGCTGTATTCAGGCAGTTGCAAGTTCGTAGGTCGGGACGTCGATCAATCAGAGCTTCCCTGGATCAAGGCGGAACGTCCGTTCCACTGCAAAGAACGCGAGGACCAATCCCTCTCTCCCTTCCGACTCTGTGATCTGTGTGCTCTCTGTGTGAACTGCTCTCTTTGCCTTAACCCGGTGTACCCCTTGCACCCCGTGGAGATCCGCTTCCCTCCTTCCGACTCTCTGTCACCTCTGTGTGAAATCCCCTCTTGCTCTTAACCCCGCGGATCGCAGTGATGACGGTGATGGCAGTCATGACTCTGTCCATCAATCGGGTAACCGCGCTGTCTTTCCATGATGCTGCGCGGCGCGAATCCGATATCCGTTGCGCATCGAAGACGAAACGACGCAAGGCATCGCGTTCGGCCTTCACATCGTATTGAACGATATGCAGTAACGGTGCCCTTCAGCGGCCGCTCGATGGACATGACTCATGATGGCCGAAGACTCCGCGAAAGATCCGCCGGTAATGGTGCCAGCTTCTCGATCAGCGGGAAGCTCTTGCATGAATGGAACATACTCGTAAGTCGCGGAGGCCGTTGCGCCGGATGCATAATCACCGCGTTGCCCAGACAACATTCAATATGAAATGCGCCGGGAGGGTTCCTCCATGGAACTCATGTCTGGATGTAACGATTCCGTGGCAGAAGTTCGTTATTGTTTGCGGAGGACATTACATGGCTCGAAAACAAACGCGCCGCTCGGCTTCCAAGGGTCGTACGGCCGCCAAGAAGGCGAAAACCAAGACCACCACCAAGTTGGTTCGCTGGACGAGCGCCGACAACAAACAGTTGAAGACGCTGATCAAGCAGAACACGCCGACGCGCGTGATCGGTCTGAAGCTTCGCCGAACCGAAGCATCGGTCCGTCAGCATGCATACCGCATGGGCATCTCACTGCGACCGAACAATCGTTCGCCTTACGGCTGATTTTCCGTTACGAGCAGGTGCGCGGATGCGACACCTGCTCGCCACGGCCGCTACGGCCGTTCGTAGATGCCGATATGCAAGCCCTTCGCGATGACGTGCCCACGCATCGCTTCGAGTAACGCTGCGCGGCCGGGCGGCTTCTCGAAGTTCAATCGTGTGTCCAACGCGAAGATCTGAAACACATATCGGTGGGGTCCATGTCCGGCCGGCGGGTCCGGCGGCAGATAGTGATCGCTCAGATAGGAATTCTTGCCGGTACGTACCCGGCTTTCATGATCGTCATCGCCCAAGGCACCCTCGCCGATCGATCCATCCTGCGGCGGCAGGTTCCACGCGATCGCGTGCACCATCGGCTTCGGGGTCGGGCTGTCGGGGTCTTCGACCAATAACACCAGCGAAGCCGCGTTCTCGGGGACACCGTCCCATTTCAACGGCGGCGATATCCCTGCACCGTCCTGCGTGTATTTCGACGGCATTACGGCGTTGTAGGAGAACGCCGGGCTCCCAAGCTCGATCGTCGCATGCGTTCCCGTGAGCTCAGTGTGTGCCACCGCCAGCTCAGCGGCACCTGCATGAACATTGCTCAGCGCGTGACCGAAGGATTTCGGCAGTTTTTCCAGCATGAGTCGCTCCGAATGTACTGTGCGTGCATTTTTTCAACTCCAGATCGTGTGATTGCGTTCCACTCAATGCCGGAACCCTCGCGTGCGCTCGGCGTTGCTCGACGACACGAGGAGGACCGCATGAAAGCACATGAAATGATCAGCTCTCATCCACAGGTTGGCGGCAAGCTGAGCGAGCCGCTGATCCGCTGTATCGAAGAATGCTTCGAGTGTGCGCAGGCCTGCGTGAGCTGCGCCGATGCGTGTCTCGCGGAGGAATCGGTGCGGGAACTGACGCAATGTATCCGCTTCGATCTCGACTGCGCGGATATCTGTGCAACGACAGGATCGCTCGCCACGCGTCGCACCGGCTCGAATCAAAGCGTGCTCAAAGCAGCGTTGGAGTTATGCGCGCTCAGCTGTCGGGTGTGCGCGCAGGAGTGCGAGCGACACACGCACCATGAGCACTGCAGGATTTGCGCACAGGCATGTCGCTCGTGTCAGCGTGCCTGCGAGGCCGCCATCGCAGATTTGGGCAGTGCCACGCATTGACGACAGGATCACTTGCTCTGCGAAGCCAGCATGGCAGAGCGTGCATGCGCCGGTTCGAGCGCGCGCCTTCTGAGTTTGCCTTCGGCTGAGATCGATTCGAGCACGTCCAGTACTTGCGCGGCCGTGCGCTCCCATGTGAACTGCGCGGCTCGCAAACGGCCGGCGGTCCGCAATCTCCCGCGCAGTGCTTTGTCGTCGAGCAAGCGGTCGATGCCACGCGCAATGTCATCGACGCTTTCCGGATCGACGAGCAGCGCCGCATCCTTGGCGATTTCACGCGTGCCGTAGCGATCAGAGGTGAGTGCTGGGCAGCCCATGGCCATCGCTTCCATGACGGGCATGCCCACCGATTCATACAGCGATGGCAGGAGCAGGCCTTCCGCCTGCGCATAAACTGCGGGCAACTCGCGATTGTCGAGCCAGCCGAGCCAGCGCACCCAGGACTCGATGCCGAGCCGCTTCGGTTCGAGCAATTCCTTTTCCGACAGGAACCGATTCGTTCCGCCGGCGATGACCAAAGGAATACCGCGCGCAGGCCCGACCTTCGCATAAGCACGAATCAGGCGCGTGAAGTTCTTCGGCGGATACACGGCCCCGCAATAGAGCAAGTAACGATCCGGCAACCTGTGACGCGCCCGTGTCGCTGCGAGCTCATCCGGCTCCGGCATCCTGCGGAAGTTATCGCTCAGCCCTGAGTACACCGTGTGAATGCGCGACGCCGGCACGTCCAGATACTTCATCAGGTGCTCGCGCGTCGTATCGGACACGGCGATGACCGCGTCGCTGCGACGTGCGTACTGCGGAATCAGCGTGTGGTGATTCAAGCGATCGATCCAGCGCGAGGCTTGCGGCATGACATACCAGTCGAGGCCGTGACACACCCACGCGGTCGGACATCTGGCACGCAACGGAATGGAGTACTTCGGATTGAAGATCACATCGATGCCATGCTGACGCACGGCCTTCGGTACCTTCACCTGATCCCAGTAGACGATCGAACCGCCTTCGAGCAGCACCTCGCTCACGCTATCGAAATGCGAGTAGGTGCCGAGCCGGATCGGATTGCGATACAGCAGCACGATCTCATGGCGCGTGTTGATGGACAGCAGCGATTGCAGCAGCTCGCGCGTGTACACCTTGACGCCGCCGTCGTGCTGATCGAAATGTCGCAGCATGATTCCAAGCCGCATGATCAGTCCCTTCCGGCGAATTTCGCGAACTGTTCGCGATAGTCCGCGAGTGACAGCACATGGAATGCCTCGGCATAGCCATTGCGCGCATTCAGCAGTCCCGCCGAACGGTGTGCATTCAAGCCGATGCTCGCATGCAGATAGTCCGCCTCGGCCAGCTGGCTGCGATAGCACGACAATGCGGCCTTCTTGATGTCCACCGTGCTGTCGATCCTCACCAGGCAGTTCGGAAACAGGGGCGTCCACACTTCATAGCCCAGACATTGAAACGAGTGCGATGAACCGCGCGTGGCATCGAGCAACACCTGACTCGTCGCACGATGATCCGGATGCTCCTCGAGGAAGAATGGCAGATAGACGAGCTGCGGCTTGCGTGTCTCGATGATGTCACGCAGCTTCTCTGCCGCCCACGCACAGCTCGCAAGCGCGCCATCTGGTGCATCAATACATTCCATGTCGCGCACTCCGAGCGTGTCGAGCGCGGCGCGTGCCTCAGTCTTTCGCAGCTGCACGAGCTCCTGCTCTCTACGAGCGCGCTCCTCACCTTGCAACACACCGACCTCACCGCTGCCGCCGCGACCGTCGGTCATGAACACGACACAGACCCGCGCGCCGCGGCGCAGATGCAATGCAATCGCACCTCCGCAACCGATGATTTCATCGTCCATGTGCGGTGCGAGAACCATCACGTTTTCGGCACCCGGCTCCCACACCATCGCCGAGCGGTTGTAGACGCCGGACACCTGCAACAGACCCGAGCTGCGCAGATAGGGCCGGGCCGCGCGGCTCAAGCGCTTGAGCATCACCTTCGCAATCGCATTCATGCAGCCACCTTCGTCCGCTGCGCGCCTTCCATGTCCAGTGTTGCAGGCGGGGTGTTCCGCAAGAACGGGAGCAAGCTGCGCAAGTACATCGCATCGACCAATAGATATGCCGCAGTCGTCGTCGCGATGGCGGCCACGATGCCGAACTTCGGCACGAGCAACGCCGTGCTGATCGCGCAGATCGCCGCACCACTCGTCACCCACACCGCGCGCGCAACGCTGCGATTGGCAGCGAGCAGCAGCCGGCCCGCGACGATCTCGATCCCCTGCACCAGCACCAGGCTCGCCATGGCCGCGATGATCGGCTCGGTACCGGCATAGCCCTGACCCAGGAGCGGCACCAGCAGCACGGGCACGAGCAAGGCCATGGCGGCTGCGATGACAACCGCGACGAACGAACCCCACAGCAACGCCTGACGCGAGAATCGCCTGAATTCCTCGCGCTGCGCGAACGCACGACTGAGCGCCGGATAAGCCGCCTGTCCCAGGAACAGCAGCGGCATGCAAGCCACCTCGGCAAGCTTGAGTCCCGCCGCGTAAATGCCGGCGGCGTGCTCGCTCACCCACAGCACCAAGGCAATCACGGCAATGCGCGTGAACAGTTGACCCATGATGTCGACGGCAGCGAACGACCAGAGATTGCGGCCGGCGTCACGCATCGCGTGCTTCGAAACATGCGGTGTCAGGGTGGAGCCGAACGACCGCGCGGATCGCACGGCCATCGCGAGCATCACCACGCCGCTGACCGCGAATGGCAGCATGGCACTGGCGATGTCGGCATCGGCCAGCCAGATGAGCGCACCGGCCGCGACAAAGGCGAGCGCGCGACTGGCGAGAACGATGAGCGCCGGCTTCATCATCCGTTGCTCCCCCATCGATGGAACGAACAGCGTGTTCGATACCGCCGCACACAGTTGATAGGCACTCAGCGCCGCGACGATCGTCACCACTTCGCGCGTCGCTGCAGTCGTGTAGAGAAATCCCGCGAGCACACCGAAGGCGATCGCAGCGACCAGAAGCTGCGCACCGAGCAGATCGGAGATCAATCGCCGCCGTTCGTGCGGATCCCTGCGCACATATTCTCGTATCCCGTATTCATCGATGCCCAGCGTAGTAGCCGCATAAACAAACCCTGCGATCGCAAACCCGTACGCGTAGACACCCATGCCGCTCGGGCCGAACACATTCGTGACGATCAGGAACAGGACGAAGTTGAGCAGATCCGCACCGATGCGACAGCCGAGCAACCACGCCGCGTTCCAGCGCACGTTCCCTTTGGCGATGAGACCCTTCGCAGGAGCTTCTGCGCATGCCTCATCGAACACGGCCTGATAGCGACGCGCGACTTCCTCCATCTCGAACGCTCGCACCTGTTCGCGAGCCGCCGCACTCATCACAGGCCAGCGATCTCGCTGCTGCAGCGCAGACTCCAGCGCCTGTTCCAGCGCCTTTCGATCCTGCGGCGGGATCAGCCAGCCCGTGCGGTCATCGACGATCTCCGGCGCGACACCAACGGCCGTCGTTACACACGGCAGACCGGCAGCCATGGCTTCTGCGAGCGCAAGGCCAAAGCCCTCGCTATCACTGCTCTGCACGAACAGATCGGACGCATGGAGATACGCGCTCACATCTTCCGCGTGTCCGGCGAACGTGACCCGCTCCCGCAGATTCCAGGCGTCGACGAACTCGCGCAGCTCCTGCTCGCAGTTGTCGGGAGAGCGTTCCCCGCTACCGACCAACACCAGATGCGCCTGCGGATGCCGCGTCGCGATGCGCTGCCACGCCTGCAACAGATTCGGCAGACCCTTCGCGCGCGACAGCCTGCCGGTATAGGTCACGATGATCCCTTCGGGAAGATGCAGCCGTTGCCGTAACTCGGCGCGCGGCGCAGGCGCAACTCGCCAACGCTCGAGATCGAGCCCGTTGGGAATGCGCAGGACGCGTACCTTGCCGCCGAGCTTGTCCGTCAGCGCCGCTTCGATCTGTGCGGAGATCGCGATGATCACGCTCGCGCGACGCAACAGCGCAAGCCGCAGACGCCCCCAAAGACCAACGAGCGCACCGAGACCTGGAAGCTTCATGCGTCCCAGACTTTCGGCGCTGACATCCTGATCGAGCTCCGCGTGTGCATCGATCTTGAGGACACACGGCTTGCTCATCATCCATCCCACGAGCAGCGGCGGAACGATGATCGCCTTCACGCCCTGCAGCAGGATCACATCGTAGTGACGCGAAGTCCGCACCAGATGGATGAACAGCGCCATGAGGAATCGCAGCGTCGGCAGCACCGCCATCCATCCGCGCCCCTTGAACAACCCGACCGGTGGCAGACGCACGATGTCGATCCCATCGATCTGCTCACGTCGCGACGACGCAGCAAAATTGCGCCGCGTCACGACGCTGACCTGTGCGCCGCTCTCCCGAAGCCGCCGAGCGAGCGCAAAAGCCTGCTGTCCCTGCCCGCCCTGATCCTCGGGATGGAAAATTTCGGAGACCAGACAGATGCGCGCACGATTCACGAAGGTGACCCCATAGCCGCAAATCACATTGCGCCTTCCATGCCAACGCGGCACAAAACACGTCAGCCATGGCCGAGGATTACGATCTCTTGAATTTTCGCGTCAGATCTCTGCGGCCGGCTAGTTCCGACGGACCTCCCTTTCGTTCGACTCATGCGCGCGCTGTAAATATTTCAACGTCGTCGCCCACGTTTGTAATGTGATCGGGCGCCGGGGCGAGCGCGTTGCGGGATCGAGATCCGGATGAAGTTCCAGACGAGGTACTGACAGTCGGAAAGCGTGCTCGCGAGTACCGCTCGGCACAGCCTCGCGAGCACGCACGGTTGTGTCATTGCCGCAGGCCTTCCTGATGAAGTCCGCAGCGCACTCGCGATCACGACCCACGACGCCATCGTATTGCCGGAACGTCGGAACGCCCGACAACCGTCGATCACTCACCTCGCGCCAGGGCATCCCGGAGGAATGAGTTCGCCTGCGCGATAGCCGCGCGCGCCGCTGGAGTTCCCGCCAGGGCATTGAGCATGACGAAGTCGTGGACGGTGCCGTTGTAGCGGGTGGTGGTGACAGTCACGCCAGCCGTGCTGAGCTTGCGCGCATAGGCCTCGCCTTCATCGCGCAAGACATCGTTCTCGGCTGTAATGATCAGCGCAGGTGGCAGACCACTAAGCTGCTCTGAGCTTGCATTGAGCGGCGACACATGCACGTGCTTGCGGGCCTCCACGTCCGGCAGATAGGCATCCCAGAACCAGGCCATTGCAGGCTTCGTGAGTAACGGGCCGTTCGCGAATGTTTGATACGAACCGTTGGACATCGATGCATCCGTCACTGGATAGAACAGCAGCTGCGCCTTGATCGCAGGCCCCTTGCGTTCCTTCGCGAGCAGGCTGATGACCGCCGTCATGTTGCCGCCCACGCTATCGCCCGCGATCGCAAGTCGCGAGGCATCGACGTTGAACTCCTTCGGATGCTTGGCCACGTAGTCGAGCACCGCATAGTCCTGCTCGATTGCAACGGGAAAGCGATTCTCCGGCGAGCGGTCGTAGTCGACGAACACGACAGCGGCTTGCGCACCGACCGCAAGCTCGCGCACCAGGCGATCGTGAGTCTGGGTATCACCCATGACCCATCCGGCGCCATGGAAATAGACCACCACCGGCAACGTGCCATTGGTCTTCTCCGGACGGATCACGCGGATGCGGGTTTGTCCCGTCGGTCCGATGTTGAGCGTGCGATCGACGATGGTCACGCGCGGCAGGTCGATCGGGCCGGACTGGGCCTTGACCAACCCCTCGCGAGCAGCCTGTGGCGTCAGAGTGTAGACCGGCGGGCTGCCGGCAAGACTATCGATGAACTTCTGCGTGGTCGGCTCGAGAACGGGTGCGGCGTGTACGCTGGCAACCGCCACTGTCAATGCAGCGGCAGCTATCGAGGTGCGAGTACGAGTCATGGGATCTGTCCTCAAACATGTGTGTGGGCGTCTCATGCTGGCGCAGCAGAAGGCGACAATTCCTGCACGAGCAGGACGTTCCTGGAACGAACGGGACAGAATATTTCTGGCAGCGATGCACCGTTGCAGCACGGCGTGGTGCCAGCGCGGAGGCGAGAACGGAGCGCTATCCCGCCTCGAGGTTGTTCGATCCTCCGCCCACCGCAAGTCGCTCGAGCCGGGATCCGATCCCGAAGGCCAGCGCCGCCGGCACCACCAGCTCCACCGTGGTACCCGCTCCCGGGCGACTCACGATATTCAGACGCGCGTGAATACGTTCCGCGCGTTCCTGCATGCCGAGCAGGCCCCAATGACCGGATCTGCCACGCGCCTCTTCGCCCCACTCGAACCCGCAGCCATCGTCCGCGATTCGCAGAACGAAGGACTTGCGTGAATACCTGATACTCACGTCGACCTGACTCGCCCGAGCATGGCGAAACACGTTGGTGAGCGCCTCACGCGCGATGCGTTCGACCTCCTCTGCGACGACGGGATGCAAGCCGCGCTCATCGCCGTCGCTCGTGACGCGCACGTCGCAATCGGCCTCGACTGCAAGCTCCACAACCAGCTCGTTGATCGAACGACCGATGTTCTCCCGACACTCGGTGGGTTCGCGCAGCGCGTGAATGCGGTCGCGACCTTCATTGAGCACGGCATCGGCTCGCTCCAGCGCTTCCTCCATTCGACGACGCGCTGGCGCCGCGGCCGGAAGCATATCGAGCACGGATTGGAACATGAGCATCAGTCCCTGAACGCTCTGCAGGAACGTGTCGTGAAGCTCACGCGCGATCCGCTCTCGTTCAGCGATTCTCTCTTCGATCTGTGCGCGCAAACGCCGCTTGATCTGGCGCAGACGAAGTCTGAAGAGAATCCAGATCGCCGCAGCCACTGCAAGGACGCACACGACCAGGAACCATCCCGTCTGATAGAACATCGGTGCAATAACGAAGCTGACCGAGGCGCCCGCGTCGTTCCATACGCCATCGTTGTTGCGAGCAATGACGTTGAAACGATACGCGCCCGGCTTCAGATCGGCGAAGAGCACGCGCCGGCGGGTTTCCGCATCTCGCCACTCTTCGTCGTGTCCTTCGAGTCGATAGCGAAACAGCACCCTTTCAGCAACGACCAGGCTCAGCGCGGTGTACTGAATCTCGATGTCGCGAGTTCGAGCCGGCAGGCGGATCTCCCCGTCGAGCGGATAGGGATGTCCATCAGCGACCAGAGCTTCGATGTGAACCGGCGGCACGACGGGATTGGTATGAACCTCCTCAGGCATGACGCTCTGAGCAGCAAGGCTGTTGGCGAACCACAGACGCGGGGGGGGGGGCGCGGCCGCGCGCG
>JAFAEQ010000060.1 GCA_023423935.1 Pseudomonadota bacterium
GAGAGAGAGAGAGTCGACTGCTACTTCCCTTCTTGATATCCCCGATACCCCGCACCGGTACCGATGCATTCCCGCAATGTTCATCGCTCAGCTGCAACATGCATAAGCGTCTACATACTGAACCGCGCCGGGAATCCCGGAGAGCTCCGAGTGTGAGTCAGGCCGCGATGGCCAGACTCTGTTGCTGCTGATAGTACATCTGCTCGAACTCCACTGGCGGAATGTCCCCGATCGGCTCGAGCAGGCGACGGTTGTTGAACCAATCGACCCATTCGAGGGTGGCGAACTCGACGCCCTCGACATTGCGCCATGGGCCACGCCGGTGAATGACTTCGGCCTTGTACAGCCCGTTGATCGACTCAGCCAGCGCGTTGTCATAGGAGTCGCCGCTCGTACCGACCGAAGGCTCGATGCCGCTTTCAGCCAGCCGCTCGCAGTATCGAATGGACAGATATTGCGTGCCGCGGTCGCTGTGATGAATCAGCCCCTCGAGATCGTTGCGAGCGTGCAATGCCTGCTCGAGCGCATCCAGCACGAAGTCGGTCTTCATCGAAGTGCTGACCCGCCAGCCGACGATCATGCGCGAGAACACGTCGATGACGAACGCGACGAACACCGAACCGCGCCAGGTCGCGACGTACGTGAAGTCCGCGACCCACAGCTGAATCGGCCGCTCGGCCGTGAACTTCCGATTGACCAGATCCGCTGGCCGCCATGCCGACCCATGCGCAATCGTCGTCTTGAAGCCTTTGCCGCGAATCGCACCGCGCAACCCCAGATCGCACATCAGCCGCTGCACCGTGCATCTGGCGCGCAATGCCTGCGCAGGAATGACAGAGGAAGGATCGGGTCGGTGGAACGTCATCCTTGTTTGAGGAGCAACCCGTTCTCCCTTCGATCCAATCGCCTCGAGGTGTTCGTCATCCCCGCGCAAACGTCGCGCAAGCGGGGATCTATCGTGGCCGTCTGTCGAGCGGTCCACCCGCTCGCACAAGGTTCATTGGTTACCAGACACCCAGTAGCCGCCTGGTTGTTGCACAACGAGCCAGTAATTTTCAGTGCACAGCATCATCGCTCATCGCACCGTGCATGAGCAGCTACGCATGCAGTCCCGCTAAAAACGATCGCGCATGATGCGTCGCCGGGCGAAGCGACCGAGTCATACCGCCGTAGTCTGATCAACAGTCCGCTGCTCGCCCCGCGATGACGCAATTGCGCGCGACAACGCACCATCTTGTCGTCTTGCGATCCCGCTGCATCGGCCGTTAGCCTCGCCGAAATTTCGTGCAAATCAGAACAAGAGACACATATGAAGAACGACGGCCACTTGTTCTCACCCTCGCGCCGCGACCTGCTCCGGATGATCGGTGCAACGGCCGGCGGGGCTGCCATGTACCAGGCGATGAGCACCCTCAGCATCGCTGGCGAGACGACCTACAACGGTCCGATCAACTTGCAAGGTGCGCCGCGCGGCGCTTCAGTGTTGGTGCTCGGTGCCGGCATGGCAGGCATGACGGCTGCGTATGAGCTGCGCAAGGCCGGCTACAAAGTGCAGGTCCTCGAGTACAACGCGCGGGCCGGTGGACGCAACTGGAGTCTGCGCGGCGGCGAGACTTATACGGAACTCGGCGGGTTCAAACAGAGCTGCGAGTTCGCCAAGGATCTGTACATCAACCCGGGTCCATGGCGCATTCCTTATCACCATCACGGCATGATCGATTACTGCCGCATGTTGAACGTCCCGCTCGAGCCTTTCGTGCAGGTCAACTACAACGCGTATCTCCATAACACGCAGGCCTTCGGTGGCAAGCCGCAGCGCTTTCGCGAAGTGAAGGCGGACTATCAGGGCCATATCGCCGAGCTCTTGGCTAAGGCGACGAACCAGCACGCACTGGATGAAGAGCTGACGCAGGAAGATCGCGAGAAGCTGCTCGAATCGCTGCGCACCTGGGGCGCCCTGGACAAGGATTTTCGTTACAAGGCCAGTCACGCCGGCTCTGAGCGGCGCGGCTTCAAGAAGAATCCAGGCGGCGGACTGACTGCGCGACCGGAGTATTCGGAGCCCTTTGCATTGAAGGACATCCTCGACTCCAGGCTGTGGTTCGGCATCTCGAGCGGCGACGCGTTCGACATGCAGACCGCTCTGTTCCAGCCCGTCGGCGGCATGGGTCGCGTCGGCGAAGCCTTCGGTCGATTACTCGGCGACATCATCCGCTACAACGCCAAAGTCACGCACATCGAACAAAGCGATCGTGGCGTCGAGGTCACGTACGTCGATACCGGAGCGCCCTCAACGCCGCTCAAGGCCACCGCGGATTGGTGCGTGTGCACGATTCCGTTGCCGATCCTGGCGCAGATCCCAATGAACGTTGGGCACAAACTGAAGGCGGCGATCAGCGCGGTCCCCTATCTGTCCTCCGTCAAGGTCGGACTGCAGTTCAAGCGACGTTTCTGGGAACAGGATGAACGCATCTACGGCGGCATCACCTATACCAACCTGCCCATCATGACCATCAGCTACCCGAGCACCTCATTCAACACGGGCGGACCCGGCGTGCTGCTCGGGGGCTACATCTGGGGCACCGATGCGATGCATTTCACTTCGATGACGCCGCAAGAGCGCGTCCAGAAGGCAATCGAATACGGCGCGCAGATTCATCCGCAATACCGTACCGAGTTCGACAATGGCGTTGCCGTGGCCTGGCATCGCTCACCGTTCACGCTGGGCTGCTTCGGATCCTGGTCCGATGAAACCCGCGCGGCCCACTACGACGATCTGTGCACGCTCGACGGGCGCATCGTGCTCGCGGGCGAGCACGCATCGTTCCTCGGCGGTTGGCAGGAAGGCGCGGTGACGTCCGCGCACGATGCCATCGGCCGTTTACATCAGCGGGCTGTCGCCCAAGGAGTGAGCACATGAGTCACCGCAGCTACACGATCGCCGTTGCGGCATTGCTCCTCGCCAGTGCTGCCCGAGCCGACGACGCGTCGGTGCCTCCAAAGTCGACCACCAGCAGCTCGGATGGAGAGGCCGTCTATGCGACGCTCTGCCAGGGATGCCACATGCCAGGCGGTCTGGGTGCCGAAGGCGCTGGGTACTATCCGAAGCTGGCGGGCAATCCGGCGTTCGTGTCCTGGGAATACATCGCCGTCACCGTACTGAACGGCCGAAACGGCATGCCGGCGTTCGGACGTTCGGCGGGCGCGAGAGCGCGTTTCGGCAGCGCGCAGCTATCGGACGATCAGGTGGCCGAGGTCGTCAACTACGTGCGCACGCACTTCGGTAACAAGTATGCGGACAAGATCACCGCGAAGGATGTAGCGGCATTGCCGCACCCCGGCAACCGCTCGGAAGGTTAACCGCGCGCGATTTTCGGATCCGTTGCCGCTCCGACCAGGCGTAGCGGCACACAGATCGGCCCCAGCTCCGGCATACCGCTCATTTTGATTTCGCCGCAGATCTCGAAATCGCGCGTCTGCTTCAACAGCTCATCCAGCGCAATGGTGAGTTGCTGTCGCGCGAGTGGAATCCCTGCGCATACATGCGGGCCGCGACCGAAGGCAAGATGCTGTTTGATATTTTCGCGGCGCAGCCTGAACTCGTTCGGCGCTTCGAACACCCGCTCGTCGCGGTTCGCCGAGGCATAGACCAACGCAATCGCCTCCCCCGGCTCGATCCTGCGCCCATGCAGCTCCACCGGCGTTCGCGAGCTGCGGGCAAAACCGCGATAAGGCGTGTAAAGCCGCAGGAACTCTTCGATCGCATCCGGAATGAGATCTGGCTCGTTGCGCAGCTGCTGCTGCAAGGCCCGATCGCGTGACAGATGCACTGCGATGCTGCCGAGCAGAATCGGCGGTGCGACGAGCCCGACCACCAGCACTTGGCGCAGACAGCCCGCGAGCAACGCCTCGGGAAATGGCTGACCGTTCGCATCGCGTGCTTCGAGAAGTGCGCTCGTCGGATCCGCGAGCGGATCGCGCGGCTCGCGACGACGTTCCTCGAGGACCTCGCGTGCCATCGCGGCGAGCTGCTCTGCGGCCACGGCCACGGCGGACTTGTCGAACGACTCCCAGGCTTTCACATACGCCTGCGATGTCTTGCGCAGCACGTCGGCCTGCGCGGTCGTCAGTCCCATCCATTCTGCAAACACATAGACAGGCAACGGACCGGAGAAATGCTCGACGAAGTCGCCCTCGCCGCGCGCAACCAGCTGCTGCATCAGATCATGCGCGATACGGCGAGTCGCAGGTTCAATGGAAGCGACGCGCGCCGACCCCAGCGCACGATCGATCGCGCGGCGATACGGCGTGTGATCCGGTGGGTCGAGATGCAGCGGAGGACGTCGGCCGGTCGTCGAGGATCCGGGCACGACGTTGCGGACAGACGTAATGTAGTTCTGCGGATCGAGAAGAATCTTCAGGATGTCTTCGTGCCGCGTGACCGCCCAGAAGCCATCGAACGCATTGCTGTGCGCCACCGGGCAACGCGCCCGCAAGTCGGCAAACACCTCATGCGCACTCTCGAAAGTTTCCGGCTGCGTCGGATCGTATTCGTGCTCGGTGCTGGGCATGCGGCATCTTAGGCCGCCCCACGCGACGCGAGGTAATACTCTTCGCATCTACCCGCTATAACGAGGCCCGATGCTTAGGAGATCAGAACAGCCGCAAAGACCGCATAAAAGACCCGGCTTGATCGGATCCAAACTTCCGACCTACAGCCTACAGCCTACAGCCTACAGCCTACAGTCTACAGCCTAGCGCCTGCGGCCCTAGGGCCCAGGGCCTTCCTAGTCAATTCGCAGCCATCTTTA
>JAFAEQ010000078.1 GCA_023423935.1 Pseudomonadota bacterium
ACATGATCAACAAGAAGTAATTATAGTTCGCTGCGGGCGCTAGGCGCCCGCTGTCTTCTTGGAATCCAATCCGGCGGGGCATTCAGCCCCGCCCTTTCACGCTTTCGATCTGCGTTACTTGAGCTCGTAGACCAGGTTGACGGTCGTCAGCGTATCGGTGTTCTCGAATCCCGCCGGCGGATTCGAGTTGTAGCGCACCCCATATCCGACAGCCAGAGCGAGCACCTGCGTCATCTTGACCTGCAACGAAAGGTCGTTCTGCACGTAAGTGTTATCAGCGCCGGATTCGATGATGAACTTGTCGATCAGCTTGGTCGATTCGGTGAGTGCGTGCTGAAAGTCGAGCGTGCCGCGGAACACTGCCTCGCCCTCACGCTTGCCTTCTTCGAGCAACAAGCCTGTCTCCTCGTCGAAGGCATCGAGGGTCTCGAAGATCTTGTAACCGACACCGGTCGTGCCGATGAAGGTCGTGCGGGCCGTGTCGATGAACTTGCGACCCAGACCGGTCGAGAGCGTGGCCTGATAGTCGAAACCGCTGAAGCGATCTTCTTCATAACGCGCGGCACCGAACCAGAACGTGCGCTCGCTGAAGTTGTAGTCCTGCTGCGTTACCACCTGCCAGCGCTGCGCCGTGGCACCTTCGTCGTCCGAAGCATAGAGGGCGGACAGGCCGAACTGGTTCTTCCAGTTGCCCCCTTCCCGGACCAGGTCCGTCTTGATGTTGGCCGTTTGCGCATCAGAGTTACCGCTGGATATGACAAGTCCGGCCTCGGCTTTGCCGGTCCAGTCCGCATGGGCGGACGCGGTGATCATCGTCATCAGGACACATACGAGCACTCTCAACTGCATCAGTTTCTCCACCTCTCATCACGCACGAAGCGGTGCGCGAGGCCGCGGAGAATACGAGACGAGGAGCGCTGCCGAAATCCGGCGGATGCCGATTCTGATCCCCTGATCGGGAAACCAATATCCGGTACCATGCGTTCGGCTCGGGTGGATGACCGGTGTCGTCCGTCCGCATGTGTCCTGGTCTGTCGGATGTCCCGGCTTCTCACACTGCTCTAGATAACAAATGTATCGGGTCGTTACCGTAGTTCTCGTTCTTGCTGCCCTCAGCATTGCCGTCGCTGCGACGCGACAGGAGGCCGGCAGCACCAGAAGTCCTGAACGTTATGCGTTCACGGCTGATACGGTACCGGAACTCGCGCGACGTCTCTCAGGGGAGTCACGCCCGGCGCCGCGCCTCGATGCCGCTTCGCCGCTGCGGCAGCTTTCGTACGATCAATACCGGGACATTCGCCCCAACCCCGATGCCGCCATCTGGCGCAACGATCAGGTGCCGGTGCGAGTGGAACTGTTACCTGCGGGCTTTCTCTTTCAGACACCCGTGACGGTGTCGATCGTCGAAAGCGGCATCGCAACGAATCTCAAGACGACACCGCAAAGCTTTCTGCTGGGACCTCTCGTTGCCAAGCAGCTCGCCGGTGTGTCGATTCCGCCTTCGGGCTTTCGTCTGCGCACGCATCTGAACTCGCGTTCGGTGTGGGACGAGTTCCTCGTGTTCCAGGGCGCCTCCTATTTCCGCAGCATCGCGAAAGGGACACTGTTTGGATTATCAGCGCGCGGCCTTGCGCTCAAGACGGCCGCGCCGACCGGCGAGGAGTTTCCCGAGTTCACGCATTTCTGGATCGAGCGGCCCTCGACCAACGCAACGGGCGTGGTGATCCACGCGCTGCTCGAAAGTCCCTCGACGACCGGCGCCTATCGGTTTGCCGTCGTGCCCGGTACCGAGACTGTCATCGACGTGACGCTCACGCTCTTTCCGCGTGTGGCACTCGATCAGGTCGGCATCGCGCCACTCACTTCGATGTTCTTCTTCGATGAAAGCAATCGCTCGCGCGTGGACGACTTCCGCGACGAGGTGCACGACTCCGATGGTCTGCAGATCCTCATGGAGTCCGGCGAGCAGGTGTGGCGTCCGCTCGCAAATCCCTTCAGCCTGCAGGTTTCGAGCTTCACTTCCGTCGCGCCGCGCGGCTTCGGACTCGTGCAACGCTCTCGTCGCATCTCGGACTTTCAGGATCTCGAGGCTCAGTACAACAAGCGTCCGAGCGCATGGATCGAACCCACCAGCCGCTGGGGCGAAGGTGCCGTACAGCTGATCGAAATTCCTACGGATAAGGAAACCAACGACAACATCATCGCGATGTGGCGTCCGAAGGATCCGATTCCCGCTGGCAAACCGTGGAGCGCCTCGTATCGGCTGCGCTGGAATGAAGTACCGCGCGGCTTGCCGGCGATCGGCCGCGTCGCCACCACGCGTTCGGGCCCGATCGGTAGCAAGCGACGCCTTTTCGTTCTGGATTTCGAAGGCACCGGCAGGACCGTCGACGATCTCAAAGTGGATGTCAGCGCGTCCGCAGGTAAACTCAGCAACGTGAATCTGCAGCCGAATTCCGCCATGCGCGGCGTACGCGCGAGCTTCGAGCTCACCCCCGGGGATGCGGGCGTGATCGAACTGCGCCTGCGACTCATGCGCGGCGATCGGCCTGCCTCCGAAACCTGGCTGTATCGATGGACGGCCAGCTGACCCCGCCCACGAAGCGTCCAGCCGATCAGGAGCACCTCGACTCTGGCATCGGCGCGATGCCTCCGGAAGCGCCGCTGGACATGCCCGTTCAGGCGCGCGATCGCGCACCTGAAGTCGAACGACCCGCGCAGCCCTTCCGCACCTGGTTCGCCCGTGCGCTGGCGATGTGCACGACGCTTGCGATCAGCGTCTATGGCATCACCGAGATGATCGCCATCGTCGGCTTCAGCAATATGACGAGCCTGCAGGCCGCGATGATGGTGTTCTTCGCGATTACGCTGTCGTGGATCGCGTTCGCTGCGGGCTCCGGTGTGTGCGCCGTGCTTGCGCCTGCGATGAAGTTCAGGACCGCGCCGATCGAAGGCAGTCGCACGGCGCTCCTGATGCCGGTCTACAACGAAGATCCCGTTCGAACCACCGCCTCACTGCAGGCCATGGCCGAGGAGCTCGCGCAGATCGGCAAGGCCGAGCACTTCGAGATTGTCATCGTCTCGGATTCGACCAACGTCGATGCGTGGATTGCAGAATCGCTCGCAGTCCAGCGACTGCGTACGGCGCTCGAGAACATCATGCCGGTGCGTTATCGACGCCGCTGGCACAACGTCGGCCGCAAGGTGGGCAACGTCGAGGATTTCGTTAAACGCTGGGGCGGCAACTACGACTACATGATCGTGCTCGACGCCGACAGCCTGATGAGCCCGACGACGCTCGTCACGATGATCGAGCGTATGCAGGGCGATCCGCAGATCGGCATCCTGCAGACCGTGCCGGCACTGATCGGTCAAACGAGTCTCTTCGCACGCATGCAGCAGTTCGCCAGCTGCGTTTATGGATCGATCATTGCGCGCGGACTCGCGGCGTGGTCGGGCGATGACGGCAATTACTGGGGCCACAACGCTGCGATCCGCATCACTGCATTCGCGCAGGCCTGCGGCTTGCCGCATCTACCGGGGAAAAAACCCTTCGGCGGGTTCGTGCTCTCGCACGATTTCATCGAAGCCGCCTACATCCGCCGTGCAGGCTGGAAGGTCTGCGTTGCTGCCGATCTGCAAGGATCGTGGGAAGAAGGACCGCCCTCGCTCACCGACATGGCCGTGCGCGATCGGCGCTGGGCCCAAGGCAATCTGCAACACTGCAAGCTCATCGGATCGGCCGGGCTCACCTGGACCAGTCGCCTGCACATCGGCGTGGGCATCATGAGCTATCTGTCCTCGCCGCTGTGGCTGCTCCTGATCATCGTCGGCTTCGCGCTGACGTTGCAGGCCACGCTGATCCGTCCCGAATACTTCAGCAAGACCTTCCAGCTGTTTCCCGACTGGCCGGTGTTCGATGCCCATCGCATGATGATGCTGTTCGTGTTCAGCATGATCGTGCTGCTCACGCCGAAGGCGATCGGCTTCGTGCGCGGCATGTTCGTCACACGCATCCGGCGCAATTCGGGCGGCATCATCGGCTTGCCTTTTAGCGTGCTGATCGAGTTGGTCCTGTCGGCCCTGTACGCACCGATCATGATGCTCGTGCAAACCCAGCACGTGATCAGCATCGTCACAGGCAGCGACTCCGAATGGACCGCGCAGCGCCGGCAGGCCGAAGTGATCTCCTGGCGCGAAGCGACGCACTATCACTGGAAGCACATGCTCATCGGCGTGCTCGTGGCCGGAATCGCGTTCCTGCTCTCGCCCACCTTGCTGGCCTGGCTCTCACCGACCGTCGCAGGTCTGCTGTTGGCGATTCCGCTGTCGAAGGCGAGCGGAAGCGTGTGGCTCGGCGAGTTTCTCGCGCGACTTCATCTGATGCGCATTCCCGAAGAAGTCTCGCCGCCCACGCTCATGAAGCGTCGCGAAGAGCTGATTCATGCAGCGGAGCCTTCACCCGCCGAAGGCCTCCTCTATCTCGCGCGTCACCCGCAAGCTCGCCGCGCCCACCTGACAGGCAACCTGCCGCGCCCGATCGACGAACGCGGTCATCCCAACGCCCATCGCCTCACCGCCCGCGAAAAACTTTCGCAAGCACAAAGCCTGCGCGAAGCGCTCGACTGGCTCAGCGCCCCCGAACGCATCGAAGTCGCCGCCGACGCCGCCATGCTCGAACAACTGGCGCAGCTGCCTCAGGTGGAGGCGGTTGGGTGATCAATTGACAATTGACAATGGACAATTGGCAACGCTGAGGCGGACATCAGAAAGAGCTCCGCTGATCAATTGACAATTGACAATGGACAATTGACAACGCAGAGACGGAGTTCTTGGTGAGACTGGTACGCACACGCTCAGGTCACGACCGAGAACAAAAAGAGCTCCGTGATCAATTGACAATGGACAACGCTGGAGGCGGACAACAGAAAGAGCTCCGCTGCTTTCGTTGTCAATTGTCCATTGTCAATTGTCAATTCAGAAGGTTAGTTTCACTTCCGCGCTCACCACGCTTGCGTCGTAGTCGCGGAAGGGGGTGTTGGAGTTGCGATCGTTCCATTGGTAGGTGAGGCCGAGGCTGATCAGCTCGCGGGGCGAGTAGTCGATGGAGAAGACTGCGGATCGCACGGTGTCTTCACGCAGGGCATCGCTATCGATGAGTAAGGGTGCGACGCCGGTGTAGTCCTGCTTCTCGTACGCGTAAGTTGCGGCGAGTTCGAGGGTGGGGCGAGGTTGCCAGGTCGGGCCGATGCTCACGCCGTCGGCGATGAAGTAGTCCAGCTCGGCGTCGGTGTACGCGCGCAGCTCATGCCATCCCTTGAGATCGAACGTGATCTTCGCTCGCGGCTCCCACTGCAGGGTCGCTCTCCAGATGCCGCCCGAATAATCGCCCGACTGCGGATTGTCGTAGTTGCGATCGAGATAGCCGGCGTTCGCGACCAGGCGCGTCTTCTCCGTGAACGGCACGATCACGCGCACACCGGGCACCTGCTCCTCATAGCCACGCGGCGCTCCGCCGGCGAGTGCCTGGGCAATGGGAAAGTCGGCACTCGTCACGCGATACTCGAGCGCGATCATGAGGCCCGCAGGCGTCTGGTACTCGATGCCGCCGCGTCCCGTGGTGCTCTCGAAGTTCTGCACACGACGCTCTTCGGCGCTGTGATCCGTATCGATCACGGCACCCGCGGCGAGCAGGCGCCATCTCGATCCGATCGCCCAGCGAAACTCCGCCCCGTATCCTGCGGTATCGACGATGTCGCGACCGGTGAACGTGTAGTTGGCAAGACTGGCCTGCTGACGATCGTAGGTACCCAGGAACTTGCCTGTGAGACGGCGGCCGAGCTGCCAGTCCCAGAGCAGATCCGCGTTGCCGCCGCGGTAATCCAGATAGTCGTTCTCCGTGTAGCGCACATCGTCGATGCGCGCATCCAGATGAAAGACCTGTCGCGATTGATCGAGCCGGATTCGCACGCCGGCCGATGCACGGTTGACGTAGTCATCCTCGCTTTTCGGCGCAATCAATTCGGGATCGTTCGTGAATCGGTCGGGCGCAACGCGAAACAGATTGTCGTCGTACGCGTAACGGTCCATCAGATAGAACTGAAACGGATCTGCGGCACTCACGTCGGCCGCCTGTGCAAGCGGTGCAAGGAGCAGTGCGGGCATGCATCCCAACACCAACGCGCTGCGTGAGCGCAGTGCCGACCTCAATGAAGTCATGACACCACCTGCGGGGTGACCGGCCTCATGGCTGCAGATACTCGTTCTTGGGTGTTTCATAGGCGCCTCTTTGCGTCGATTTGCGGTGCGCGTGCCCGCGAGGCGGATGCTGTCGATAAACCTCGAGAGTGCGTTCGCCGATGGCATTCCAGTCGAAGCTCGCAAGATCCACGCGGTCCTCTTCATCATCGGAGCGCGCCGATTGCGCGATACGCAGGCTTTGGAGCATCTCCGCGCTCAGCGAGCCGCTGTAGAGCGACAACCAGTCGCTGCCAACCTCCTGCTGTATCTCGGGCAATGCGCCCAGGCCCGGCGCGAGCACGCGACGATTGAACGAGAGCGCAAGCAGCACGCTGCCGGAGTTGAGAATGCTGTCGAAGGGCAACACGACCGCATCGCAGGCTGCGAAGTACAGAGGCACGCTGCGCTCAGGCACGAACTGCAATCGCAGCGTGATGCGCTCATCGCTGCCGCGCAGTTCCTCGAGATCGGCCGCGGCAATCTCATGGCCCGGCAGCCCTGCAATCACCAGATGTACGTCATCGCCTTCGAGTGCCCGGAACTGCTGGATGAGCAGGGGCACGTTCTTGTAGCGACGGACGTTGCCGAAGAACAGGAAGGTGAACTTGCTCTGCGGCAGGCCGAGCTGATCGCGAGCGATACGACGTGGGGGCGCGCTGGCGTAATCGTCGCGATAGTGACCATGGGGAATCACGGCGGCGGGTTTGTGTCGCAGGCTCGGATAGAGCGAGCGGGCCGCTTCGAGACCGTCGGTCGTCAGCGCGATCACCTGTGTGCAGAGTTTCGGGACCCAGGGAAACAGACGTTCCGAGATCCAGTGATTGGCATCGTGAGGCTTCAGATTGTGCAGCGTCCACACGACCTTCGTGCCGCGCAGGCGCATGAATGCGATCAGCGCAGCGAATCGTGAGTGCTTGACGATCGCGCCATACCAGCGCCGGCTCGCGAGATGCGAATCTGGCCAGTGCAGGTGCAGGACATCGTAGCGGCCACGCAATCCACGCAGATAACTGAACTCATCGACGGTCGCACCTCGATGCTCGAGGACGGCGGCGAGGCGACGCACATACGGATTGTCCACGTCCTTCGGGAACATCAGCACGCGCGTCTGCACGTCACGACGTGATCGTGGGGCAGCAGCGGGAAGGCTTTCCACTGCGGACTGAGACGCCAGCGACTGCACACGCTCGAGGAGCGCTGCCCGGCGCTCGTTCAGATCCGCTTCGTCGGCGAGGTGGAAAATCGCTTCATCGTTGCGTCGAGCGACGAGCGCTCGTACCAACCGCCGCTCCGCAATGGCCTGAAGCGGCCGCATCCAGGAGCGTCGGATGGGAATGAGCGTCGGCTTGATGGCGGACTCCGTCGGCGCATCGAGAATCGAGAACGCATCGCGCCACTTGAAGTCGGAGACGCCTGCGCCTTCGTAATAATGGGAGCTGATGCGCACGCGTGCCCACGGAATTCGAAGTGCTTCGGCGAAGATCGCCGCATGCAGCGATTCGCAGAACACACGCGAGCAGCTCGCAAGCTCCCGCAGGAAATCCTGCACCGACAGTGTCGGGCTGATCACCTTGAGTCCGGCATCGCGTGCGGCTGGCGTGATATGCGACCAGCGCTCCGAATACACATGAGGAATCAGACCGATCTGCTCACCCGCGCTCGCCACCTGCGATCTATCGAAGAGCGTATCGACGAGAAATCCCGGATCTCCCAATGGAACATCCGCACTCAACAGGAGCCGTTGCGCGGTGAGCTTGCCGCGCACCGAAGCGAATCGGACATCGCCTGTGAAAGACGGCAAGCGCATACCTGGCCGCAAACCGGAGCCCACGACGATCTTGCGGCCTTCGAGCGTGTTCAGCCGCTCATCGAGAATGGTGCCGATGCCGACGAGCCACTCCGCGGTGCGCAGTTGCTCCAGATCCGGCAACAGGTGCTGCCAGATGACCGCATTCAGATCGTCTCCGACATTGCCGCCCGCCGCGTGATGATAGAAAACCTTCATGTACTCGGGCTCACTTGAGGACGACGCAGGATCGCGGCAAGGGCCGCAGCGCTCACTCCGCCCATGAGCGTGAGACCGAGCGCGTCGGCGATCACACCTTCGAGAGGCAGCATTCGCACCATTATCAGAATTGCTCCGGATATTACGGCCAGAGTTCCTACGACTCGCAGACCATCCAATACATTGGCCGCGCCCATGTTCCCTTGTCGCACGGCCATGACGGCGAGAATCGGCGTACGCAGAGCGACGCCAGACAGCGACAACGCGAGCGCCACGGCGAGCACGCCGAAGGGTGCCGCGAGCAGCACAGCGGCAATCGTCATGAGAAAACTCCAGAAAGAGAACTGACGATCCACATGCGATCTCTCCGAAGCCAGCAAGGCCATGCGCGCCACGGTCGTGATCACCTGAGAAATGAACAACGGACTGAGCGCCTGCAGGATAGGCACCGCAGGCAGCCATTCCGGACCCAGCACGAACCCGATGAGATCCGTAGGGCCCATCGCGATCCATACACTCATCGGCATCGAGATCGCGATGAACATGCGCTGCGTGCGTTGTATGTGGCCCTGAAACTCGCTCCAGCGATCCCGCGTGCGACACAGGAGCGGAAGCAGGAAATTGCCCATCGCGGGCGCGAGCATCGTGAGCGGTACATTGACGAGCTGGTTGGCCCGACTGAACAGACCCACCTCGCTCAGCACCAGAAAGAAACCGAGCACCCAGGAAGGAAAGTGGGTGCGCATAATGATGAGCAGATCCGAGCCCACCACGTGCCAGCCCGTTCGCAAGGCATCGCGATATTCGCGTGTCGGCGCAAAGCCCTGCGGGCGCACCGGCGCGAGACTGTACGCAATCGAGCTGCGTCCGCACGCATTGGCGATCTGCGCGATGACCACGAGCATTGCGCCGTCCGTCCATCGCGAGGCGACGAACGCCGATGTGATGCCGAAAATCAGCCCACCGATCTCGACGATGGCAACTGCGCCCACACGCATGTCGCGTCGCAGATTCGCTCGCGATTGCAAGCCGCACGATTCGATGATCAGGCTGATCGCCAGAGCCGCTCCGATCGCAAACAGATCGGGAACGCCGAAGAGCATGGCCATGAGCGGCGCGCCCGCGACCATCAGGCCAGCCATCGCGAAACCCATGCCGACCTGCGTCCACCACAAGCTCGATGCGAGTGCCGCGTCGTAGCGGCGACCCGTCACGGTGGCCGTGCTCAGGCCGCCGTCGTTGATGCAGGACAGGACCAGGAACAGCGGCGCCACGAGCGCGAACTTTCCGAACTCCGCGGGCAGCACCAACCGCGCGAGCACGACGTACTGAATCAGATGGACGGCGACCTTGGCGCTTTGCCACAGAAGCGATGCCGTTGCTCGTCGATCGAGATCTCGGGTCGTGGCTGACCGCTCCGCGGCTTCTGCCGCGTCAACCGTGACGCCGGGCTTCAGTGCCTCGGGATGTGCGCTCAAGCAGATCCCACCTTCACCGATTTCGACGCGGCGTACCTGCCGCCCTCGCTCGACGGTGACTGCGCGAGATTCGCGGTTTCCCATACGCGCATGTAGTCGTCGAACACCCTCTCGACACTGAAACGTCTGCTCGCCTCGACGCAGGCGGCCGCAAAGCGGCTACCCCTCCAGCCCTGGTCGATCTGTTGTTGCAGGATCCTCGCGAGCTCGGCGCTGTCACCGGTTCTGTAGATGAAGCCCGTACGACCATGATCGACGATCTCGGGCATGCCGCCGGCGCTGGAGACGAGCGAGGGCACTCCGTAGGCATACCCCTCGTAGATCACACGTCCGAGAGGTTCTTCCCAGACCGACGGAACGACGAGCGCATCGATTCGATCGAAGAGCTCTGCAGGACGCACGAATCCGAGAAAATGAATATTCGGTGCGCCGTAGTTGCGCTGAAGCTCCGCCGTATAGGCTTCATCGCCCTTGCCGCCGAGCAGTACGGTGACGCGGGCCGGATCGAGCCGTTTAACCGCATCGAGCAACACCTCGATTCCCTTCGTGTTCTCGATGCGTCCCAGATAGCCGAGAGTAATCGCATCGCCCGGCGCGCGATCGGCGCGCGCCCTGGCTGTCACCTGCGCATTGTTCACACCATGAATGATGTACTTGTGATCGACGTTCGCGAACAGTCCTGTGTTTTCCAGGCGCGTCAGCATGCGACGGCTCAGGCTGATCACGGCGGCAGGCAGATGCGATGCGCGACGTCGCGGCAGGGTGAACACTCGACACATGCCGCACTGCTTCTGGCAGTTGTGCGAGCCGTTGACCATCGTCGACTTGGGGCAACCCAGATAGTAGTCGTGCAGCATCTGTACGAGAGGAATGCGCAGCCTGCGCACCGTCCACCAGATCGCGGCCGAGAAACCCTGAAGGTTGCCCGTCTGCACGACATCGGGACGCTCGCGCTCGAGAATGGTCCTGACGCGCGCGGCCATGACCGGATTCCAGGCATCGATCAGATGCCAGGTCATGCGAATCGGTGCGCTGTGCGCCTCCTCCGCCTGCTTCCAGAAAATGTTGGCCAGCGGCACGTAGTACGTCTTCACCCCGTTGATCGCATCCTCCCGCGCAATGCCGTCGGGCGACAGGCTGATCACGACCGCTTCGTGCCCGCGCGCCACCAACGCCTCCGCCAGAATGCGCACGGTCCGCTCGGCACCGCCGCGTTCATTGGGAGCATAGAGTGTGGATACGAAAGCGATCTTCATGAGGCGCGCTGCGCGGTGATGACAGTGATATGAGTGATGGCGGTGATGGAGGTGATAGCAGTGATGACGGTAAGAAGGCGCTGCACGCGTGCGCGCGCCGCCATCACTTTCATCACTCTCATCACTTCCATCACTGTCATCCCCTTCATCACTTCCTCAGACCCTCAACTCGAAATAGCAGAACCACGCGTACCGATTCACGAACGGGATGCGGCACAGCGCACGGTCCAGGGCCCACACCATTCGCGTGAGCAGCGAGTCGCGCTTCACGTGGCGGGTCACGAGTCCGAGTGCCGGTGCGATCAGACCGAAGTAGCGCACGCGTGACGATGAGAACGCCTTCGCCATATAGCGCAGGTCTTTCACGAGCAATGGATGCTCATCTGGCGTGCGCAGCTCGGGCGTACGGTTGCGATACCAGTTCACCGCAGGATTGTGACCCAGCGGCTCGGCAAAGATGGCCACGCCGCCGGGTCGGAGCACACGGCGCAGCTCCTGCACCGATTTTTGGATATCGAGGTGATGGATGATGCCGCTACCCACCACTACATCGACGCTGGCATCCGCAAGGTGCATGTCCTCGGCATTATCGACATGGAAATTCACGTTCGGCAGATTCCTGTGTGCCGCGATCCGTTCGGCCTGCTGAATGGCCACATCGGAAATATCGATGCCGGTGACCTGCCGCGCCACATGGCTCAGATCGAATGCCATGATCTCATCGCCGCAGCCGTACTCGAGTACGGTACGTGCACGACTCGCTGCGGTGACACGCGAGCGAAATTCCTCGAAGCCATACGCGATAGCATCGTAGAAGCGGCGCGTGCGACTCTCCCGCTCGGAGTTGTCCGCGAACCGCTGGTTGTGGAAATCACGTTCTCGGGCGATGCGCTCTGCTGCCTGCATTGACTTGCCTCACTTCACTGGACTGGCACTGAAACGCTTGAGCGTCTGCAATGCCGGACGATGCGCGCTCTCGTCGCGCTGCAACTGAACGATGGTCTGGCGCAGCTGTCGACCGCGATCGGACCATTGGTAAAGACTCTGAGCGATCTCGAACGACTGCTGCTGGCACTCATTGAGCGCATCGAAGCGATCGATCTCGGTGACGATCGCCTCGACCAGCGAGGACAGATCCTCGCGCGAGATCATGTGGCTGCGCAGGCTCTGCGGCAGGCCGGCCGCCGCGTCCGCAAGCGTCGCGACCGGCACGCGCGCGAACATGTAATCGAGAAACTTCAGCTTGAAGCCGCCGCCGAAGACTTCCGGCACGACCGCCATGCGCGCCTGCGCGAGCACCGCCGCGGGATCATCCACGAAGCCATGGAACTCGGCGGCTTGCGCCTGCGCCTGAAGCTCGGCTTTGAGCGCCTGCGGCACATCGCCGATCACATCGAGCACGATGCCGTGCTTTGCAAACTGCGGGTCGGCCACTTCGATGAAGCGGCGCAGATTCTCCTGCTTCACGACCCAGCGGAACGATCCGACGATCGCCACACGACGCGGCGTATGAGCATCGATGGTGCGCGACGCGACGATCGAGCCTGCGTAGCCCGGCGTGAGTGTGAGCGCGAGCGGCCCAACACTCTCCGGAACGCCTTCGAGCAATGCGCGACCGTCCTCATCGGTGATGGTCGTCAGCAGATCCACGTTCCTGATCAACCGACGCTCGAGCGTGTGAACCTTCAGGGCATTCAGGCGCAACGCCAGTTTCTTCGGCAACGCGGCCTGCGTCTCGATGCCCATCGAGCGCCAGAGTGCCGCTTCGTGATTGTGCGATACGTGCACGAGCACGGGTCTGGGCGAGAACGAATAACTGTAGGCGAGACAACGATCGAGCGCCCATCCGGCGGCATAGCCATCGAGCACGATCGCGTCCCAGCGCTCGGCGAGTTGCTCCTCGAGAACCTGTCGATAACTGTGAGTGGCGTCGATCGCCGCCGCGTTCGGCAAGCGGCTGAACAAGGCCGCGACTGCACTGCCCTTTCCATTCGGGACACCGATCCACTCGACGCTTTGCGCATCGCGCGGCACTGCGTCCGTGTAGCCCGGCCCCAGAAAGCGCACGGTCGCGCCCGCTTCCGCCAGCGACTCGGCAAGCTTTGCGGAGTACACCTTCGCGCCCGCATCCGCCGGATACGGAATGTATCTCCCGATCCACAGGCATTTGAGTGCGCGCGATGGCTCGGCGGTGTTCTCAGACAGCACGAACGGTTCCTCTCACTTCGGTCGACGGCGCCAGCGCGCGCTTCATCATCTGCGCGAGCCGAGTTTCGAACAGCCACCACGACACCCAGGACACGGGAATGGCAATGGCCAGCGTGGCCAGTGCGAAGACGATCAGACTTGCCGTCACTCCGAAGCTCGCGAGCAAGTACGGAACGACGAACAGCTTGATGGCCGCCATGACCGGGGTGTGCCACAGATAGAAGCTGTAACTGATGCGGCCGAGAAACTGGAACGTCGGGCCGCAGAGAAACGCGCTCTGCGCACTCGCATTGACGGTGACGCTGGCGAACAGATGAATCGACGCAAGGAAAGCCACGACCATCGCCAGCCAGCGCCCATCGAGCAGGAAATCGAACACCGTATCGTTCAGGTGGGCCATGAATGCACCGGTCGCACGCCACGCCACAAGGAACACCAGCAAACTCACCGCCGGATATTGAAGCCACCGTTTGTGCTCGACGAACCAGTCGCGATACTTGAACACGAGCACGCCGGTGACAAAGAACAGCGCGCGCGGGAACAGGAGAATGAACACGGCGGCCACGCACAGCCAGCCGACGAAGAGCACCTTGCTTGCGCGATGTCGCCGATACAGCACCAAGGCCACGGCTGAGCTCAGATAGAACACCCATTCATAGCTCAGGCTCCAGGACACCTGATGGATCATGGGGAAGCGGACGATGGGCGGCAGCAGGAACAGGTTGCCGACGACGAGGGCGGCGGTCCCTGCCGCGGACGTATTCGCGAAAGGCGGAACCTGGAGCGCGATGCCGACGATCGTGACCGCGCACAAGGCCGGCACCCAGGCGGAGAAGATACGCGTGAAGCGGTCTTTGAGGAATCCGCCGATTGTCGGGTGACGCAGCAGGCTGCCGAGAATCACAAAGCCGCTGATCATGAAGAACATCTCGACGCCGTAGGTGAGCGACATCCAGAGATACCCGACTGCATCGGCGAGCGGTGTGCCGGAAGGCCATGCGATCACGCCGGCGCTGCCGATATGGAAAACGAACACGAGCAGCGCGCACAGGCCGCGGTAGCCGTTCAGCGCGACGTTGAAGTCCTGTCGTCGGTGCGAGGACGGCGTCATGTGCCCACGTCCTTGACCGATCGGCTTTGATCTCCGAAGTACTTGATGAACGCCGCGGCTGCGCGGGGCTGCGATCCGTTCGAGAGCCGTGTGTCGAGATCCTTGTTCTTGTATTCCCAGTAGTTGTGGTAAGCGACCTTGTTCTCGCGCATCCACCCAGCCATCTGCTCGATGAAATACGCATCGTCTGGTGCCCCGACATACTTCGCGTGAGGTCCCGTACCCCACTCCGGAATTGACAGGCGCTTGCGATGAGCCTGGGCAAAGTCGCGTTGCCACTTGAGCCCGTGATGCATGTTCATGCGGGTCTGCCAGCGATCTTCGGGCTTCTGCGTCTTGCCCTCGACCGGCATGTTGTAGAAATCCAGCCCGATGAAGTCGACGAACTCATCGCCCGGATAGGCACGCTCCGCTGAGAAACCGCTGGCCGACGCGGCAGGACACCAGTCGTACTGGAACTTTGCTCCCGTGACTGAACGCAGCACGGTGACGATCCGGCGCCACGCATCGGCCCAGGCCTCCGGATCTTTCGTCGCGCTCCAGGGATACCAGTTCGCGTTGAACTCCCAGCCGAGACGGATCACGCAGTCGCGATATCCGTTCGTCACGAGCAACCCGCCATAGGTGCGATAGAGATCATCGAATTGGCCGTTTGCCGCGTCTCGCAGACTGCCTTTCGAAGGTAACATCGGCAACGAATACACCACGGCCTGCGCCGCCTTGCTCCAGCACTTCACGCCCCATGTCGTACCCTGCTGCAGCACGTCCCACGCGATGAACTCGAGCGTCTGATCGACATCGCGACCGAGCCATCGCTGAAAGTTCTTCAGGCGCTCCGTTCCCTTGCAGCCTGCGCCGAGATACACGCCCAATCCCGGCGGACGCGAATCGACAGTGAGCCAGGTCGGTGCCTGCGGCTGTTTCTTTTTCTCGGCCGCAGACAGCGGCAGTGCGATGGATGCGCCGCTGGCCGCAAGCAAAGAAAGCACCGCACGACGATTCATTGGCCACCTCGAATCGAATTGGCCGGGGTCCAGGTCTGAAACCGCTCGCCGCGCAGCGAGCGCCAGACACCGAGCCCAGCGCCTGCCAGAGCGATGAGCACATCGACGATCTGCGAGAACGGCTTCACTTGTGTCGCATGCCCGAGCACCCCGCCGATGACGGCGAGCGCAAGCAGTGCCAGCGCAATGAGCGGGTAACCCGCAACGAGTAGCGCCAACAGATAGGCCACGCCGCCGAACGCGAGGAAATAGATGCTCAGCCAGCGAATCAGCTTGTGCGAAACATACTTGTAACGAGTCAGCAGGTCCGTCGTGCGCAGTCGCGGCCAGATCAACCGGTGAACATTGAAGGCCTGGCAAGCGATGCGTACCTTGCGACTGAACTCTTCCGAGGAATCGGACACGGACTCTTCGAAAGCCCGTACGTCGCGCGCCTGGATCACGCGATGACCATCGACCAGCGCCATCAGCGACACGTACATATCGTCGATGATGTGATCGGGCGGCGCATGCCTGAGCTCGCGGCGGATCGCGAAGATCGAACCGTCCGCGCCCATCATCGAACCCGTCTCGGATTCGAGACGCTTCACGGCTTCCTCGAATCGCCAATAGAGCGAGCCACTCGATGCGGTGACCGAGGCATCCGGATTGGTGTAGTTCAGGTTGCCGCACACGCAGCCCACGCGCGGATCGGCGAAGTGCTTGCGCAGATCGGCAATGCAGTCGAGATCAAGGAACACATTGGCGTCCGTGAACACGAGCACGTCCGCGTCTGCCCGCGAGGACAGCAGATTCATCCCGTACGTCTTGCCATGCCGCTCGGGCGAGACATGCAGATCGATCTGAGACTCGAACTGCCGCAGGATTTCCGCCGTCCGATCCGAGGACGCATCGACATACACCAGAATCTGCAGGCCCGGCTCACGCTCGCGCAGCTCGAGCAGGTTGCGGATTTTGCGCTCGATGACCCGCTCTTCGTTGTAAGCGCACATACAAACGGCAAAGCGCAGCGGCTTCGTTTCCAGATGTGCGGCGGGCGGAACGCGGTTGAACGCGCGCAGTGCGAGCAAGCTCAGCGGATACGTGACGAAGGGATGCAGCGCGAGCATCACGCACAGCGTACCAATGATGATGAGCGCGAGTGTCACGGCACGTTCCTCGCAGACAGTGGCGCGGACAGATCGGCCTCCGGCAACTCGGCACGCGGACGCTTGTGGCCGCGCCAGGGCTTGCTGTCGACCCATTCGATCACAGGAGCGGCAGCGCACAGAGCAGCGACGATCAGCGCGCCGCAGACCAGCATCGAAAGAACATCGAACGACTTCGACTGCGCGAGCACACCGACCATCGCGTAAACGATGATCGTGCTCAGGCAGAAGCATTCGAGCGAGCGTCGTCCAACCCCGGTGATCGCGCGGAACGCCCAATGGTTCTGCGCCGCCTGGCCGCGGGGAACAATCTGCATTACGAACACCACGGAAATGAGGAAATGCAGGAGCTGCAGGGTGCCCAGATTCATCTTCTGCGCATCCGGCACCTTGAGCGCACTTACGAGCGGCAGCAAGGAATCGAAACGCTCGAGCATCTTCACGACCAGAGCGAGCGCCAGCAGCCCTCCCGTGACGAACAGCAGACTTCGCCTCGAGATGTGCTGACGCAGCCAGTCGAACGTACGGTGCATACCCGCCAGCATTCCCAACACGAACACGAGCTGCCAGGCCAGCGGATTGAAACTGTTTGTCGCCGCCATGGCTGGCGTGAGCTCTCTGCCCAGCTGCAACTGCACCATAAGCCAGGCCGCGAAAGAGAGTGCGATAACCAACGCACTGCTGAGCCGCGCGAGCATCAGAATCGCAGGCGCAAGCAACAACAGAACGACATAGAGGCCGAGGATCTCGAAGAACATCGGCGCAAACCGCAGACTCAGGAATGCCGCGAAATGCTGGGCTGCCGCGCTCCCGAAGAGCTCTTGCATGTCGCTCACGCGAAGCAAGGCCTGATCGGCGAACGCGCTACTGCGCAACAGTGCAAACACAGCGCATAGGGTCAACAGGTTCACGACATAGATGTGCCAGGAACGCTGCGCAGCGCGTGCCCATGTCATCCAGGGGCCATGTGTCTCAAGCGTCTTCAGGTAAACGGCGCCGATCAGATAGCCGGAGAAGAACACGAAGAACTCCGCGGCGCTCGACCAACCAATGCGCAGCCATGTCACGAACGGATTGATGAACGCAGGGCCTGCCAGCTTCTCGGCCAGATACGCCAGATGATCGACGCCGATCATCAGAATGCCCGCACCCCGCACGAAATCGATCGCGGCATCGCGGCGCTGAGGTTCGCTACGCACGGGCCACCTCCCGCGATCCGCGCTGCGGCTCCGGCGGTTCGCTGCGCGTTTTCGGCGATGGCCACAGCAGCAGGGACGTTGCGAACCCCGTGACCGTGGGCGAATACGCGCCGTTCATGAAGTACGCGACGACCATCGCCACCCGCAACGCAATCGGCGCTCGCGAAGACAGCAGACAGTAGAAGACGAATGCGAAGTACAGCAACGAGCCGATGACGCCGAACTCGAACATGATCTTCGCGTGCGCCATCTCGCCTGCCTTGTAACCGGCTGCGGCATCGAAGAAGGAGCCGGAGCCATAACCGAACAGCGCACGCATCGTCGAGGGCCACATCTTGTCGGAGAACAACTCGACCCACCCCACGAAGCGCGCGAATGCACTGGACCCGCTGGAGCCAAATTCGCCCACGCGCTTGAGCGTCATCGTCAGATTCAGCGGCTCTGCCAGCAACGCAAGGACCACCAGCAACAACATTCCGCGCAGGAGCAGATCCCAGCGGCGATGGATGACCACGAGCATGGGCAACGTGATGGCGAGCACGAGCAGACCCGTGCCCGAGTAGGAGACTGCGATCGCAATGGCATACGCGATCAACCGCCAGGTACGACTCTTCGAGACGAGCTCGGCGACCAAACCAATGGCACATAGCTGACAGAACACCGACGGCTCGAGCATGACGAACCCGGTTGCCTTGTAGATGTGCGAGCCGTATCCGAGCGGATTGAGATCGTTGTAGCCGTGCGTGCGCAGCGCATCGGGCACATAGTGCTCGATGGGAAAAGCGATGGCCGTCCCGGCAACGAACTGAAGTCCGAACTGAAAAATGCCCGCCAGCGCGATCAGCACACTCAGATTACAGAAGAAACTGATCGCATCTTCCTGCGTGACCGAGTCATCGTGGACGGCCGGCACGTACGCAAGCCCGATCAACGCCATCATCGCGAGCGAACCGTAGGAGAAGACTTCACCTCGCCACACCTGGATCAGCATCAGCACCGAGAGCATCAGCAGATACAGCGCCAGACGCGCTGGCACGAGACGCAGACGGCCGGACAGCAATCCGAACGCGACCGCCAGCAGCACGGCCGGAAACAACATGCCGATGCTCGGAAAGATCGATCCAAGCGGGGAGAACTTCGCGAAGACACTCGCGAACAGAACGGGCGTATAGACGATCAGGCACGACGGCCAGCGGGAGGCGTGCGCAGGCTCACCCCGGGTGCGAACACCCGATATCAATCCCGAATCGATGAGCTGCGCTGTGGCCATCGCCGTCCACGATCACTCGTTGACGATCGCGCCGAGCAGAATCGCGCCCGACGGTTCGAGTCTTTCCTGCACGGCCGCGATGTCCGCCATGCGCGTGCGGTTGCGGCGTGTCACGAGCACATAGCCGCCCGCGCGCGAGGCAATCATCTGCGCGTCGGCATACTCGAGCACCGGCGGCGCATCGATGATGACGACGTCGTAGATTTCCTTGGCGAGCTCGAGCAGGTACTGCATGGCACGACTGCTCAACAGCTCGTGCGGATTCGGAGGAATCGGCCCTGCACACAGCACGGCAAGCCCGTTGAGCTGCGCGATCGATACGATGGATTTATCGACGCTGGAGCGGCCGAGCAGTACATCGGCGAGACCGGTCTCCGCGGACATACCGAAGAGGTTGTGCTGCGCCGGATTGCGGAAGTTGGCATCGAGCAGCAAGGTGCGTTCGCCGAGCTGCGAGAAGCTCACGGCGAGATTTGCCGCGAGCGTGCTGCAGCCAGTTCCTGTGCGCGGTGCGCCGACTGCCAGAACCTTCTTGCCCTTGTCGAACCAGCGCAGCATGAGCTGACTGCGCAGCATGCGAAATGATTCCGCGCCGGCACCGAAGGGCTGGTAGGCACTGATGAGCATTGGATGCAAACCCGACTCGCCGCGCCGGATGTACGGGTAGCTGAACTGGCGCGACAGCGCCTGCTGGATGTCCTCCGCGGTCACGAGGCCCAGGCTGCGCGCCGCTTCGCCGAAGCGCAGTCCCTTCTTGCGCTGGTGGGCGAGCACGCGCTTCACATCGTGTTCCGTCAGCAGTCCCGATTCGGAGAGCAATTCCCCGATCGACTGGTGAGGTCTGTTCAGATCCGAGGGGACTGGATTGATAGCCATAGATTTCCTTTCAGCAGCCTCGTTGGTTCGCGTACGCCTGCTCACTGAACACTACATGTCCGCTCACGCGGCGCCGCCCTCGAGCAGCGCACGTCCGCCGCGCACGAGAGCCGTCTTCTGCGGCTTGAAGCTCGCGCGCAGTCGCGGAACTTCGCCGAGCACCTCGATGCCGGCGCTGACGAGCTCATCCCCATCGCGGATACGACGGTCGAGCATTTCGAGCATCAGCGCGAGCGCGGTACCCAGGACGAAACCGAAGACCAGCGAGAGGACCGTACTCACGGTCAGGCCGAGCCCTGCCGGCGTGCTGGGTGCAATGGCCGGATCGAGCACCGCCACACTGGTCTGATTCAGCTCGCTTTCGAGCCGCAGCTGACTTGCGCGCTGCAAGGCCGCGTCATACGCAGCCTGAGCGTTCTGTACTTCGCGATCCTGCACGGACATTTCGTCACGCTGACGCGTGAGCTCGAGAATGTGTTGCTTCTGTTGATCGAACGCACGCTGCAGATCGGAGGCCTGGCGCTGCGCGATCTGGGCTGACTGCTCGATCGAGCCTTTCGCGCTGGCAATCTCTGCAGCGATCTTCTGTCGCAGCGACTGCACTTCGGCCGCGGCCGCCATGTATTGCGGATGATTGCGGTCATAGCGCTCGTTGACCTGCGCAAGCTTCGACTCGGCGCGCACCAGATCGCCTTTCAGCGATTGCAGCAGACCGTTCGCCATGATCTCCGGCACTTCGTTGAGTCGGTCTCCCGTCGTTGCGTTCTGGGCCTGACGCAAGCGCGCGTTCGCAGCCTGCGCATTGCGCTGAGCTTCGGTCAGCTGGCGGGAGATTTCTTCGAGTCGCCCATTCTCGACATCGAGTCGCTCGCTCGTCGCGACGATGCCGTGCGCGCGTTGAAACTCCGAAAGCTTCTGGCGTCGGTCCTCCACCGCAGCGCGCAGTTTCTGCAACTGATCTTCGAACCACGCACTCTGGCTCTTGGCGGGATCGAGCCTCAGATCCAGGTTGGTTTCCATGTAGGCCCGCGCGAATGCGTTCGCCACCGCTGCCGCCATTTCCGGGTTCGGGTCTTCGAACTTGATGCGCACCACGTTGCTCTCGGACACAGGCTTCACGGTCAGGCGTTGCAGAATGTCCCACGCCCAGCCCTCGCGCGTGCGCTTGGGCAATCCCATTGCGTCCGCGCTTTCATCGTCGGTGGGCAGCTTCACTGCATCCACCACCTTCAGCGCCACCGCGCGGCTGGTGATCACATCGATCTGTGTGGCCATCACGGACGCCGTCGAGGGCATGTTGGGCGAGGAGCCCGTCAATGGGTCCGCGGCACGGGCATTGATCACGAGCGACGTGGAGCCGACGTATGCCTTCGGCATCGCCACGTACGCGATGATCGCCAGCATCACCGCACTGATCGTCGTGACGAGAACCAGCCGGCGGCGTGCCCAGAGGATTCGCAGTAACTGTGTGAAGCTCATGGTGTGATTTCCGTGCGACTCAGAACAGGCTTTCCTTGATCACCAGAATGTCGTCGGGCTGCAGGATGTCGGTGCCGCGCGCCGAATACTCTTTCTCCTTTCCGTCGGGACCCCGGCGCTTCACGATGGCGCGGCGCTCGGTGCCGCGCGCCGTCAAACCACCGCTCGCCGAGATGGCTCGCGAGACCGACATGTTGCGTTCGAGCTTGTACATACCCGGACGCTGCACCTGTCCGTACACGTAGAACTGGTCGGCCTTCGGAACGTACAGGCGATCGCCCCCACTGACCTGATAGTTCTGCGCGGGATCGCCGTCGAACAGCTTCTCCAGGTCGATCTCCGCCTTGCTGCCATCGGTGCGCGTCAGCACCGCGTGATCCGCCGCAGAGGCAGCCACTACACCGCCGGCTTGCGCGAGCACGTCGAGCACATGACCGCTTGCACGCATCGGATACTGACCGGGCTTCGTGACATGGCCGAGTACCGAGACGATCTGGCTCTGGTATTCCATGACGAGCACCGCGAGCTGCGGCTGCTTGAGGAATCCGCCCTCGGCGTACTTGCCCGCGAGCAACTGCTCGACCTGTGCGGTCGACAGTCCCGCGACAGGCACGCTACCCAGCAGCGGCACGGTGATCGTGCCCGACTGCGCCACGCGCACTTCTGCCGACATCTCCGGCGCACCGAACACGGCGATTCGCAGCAGATCGCCCGAACCGAGCTTGTAGTCGTCAGTCCCATTCGCCTGCACCGGTGCAGACAATGCAGATGCGAGCGCCAGCATCGCCAGCAGCACTCGTAACCACATGACCGGAAGTTCCAACCGATTGGCCATAACCCGCTGTCCACCACTCTTGTCGTTATCAATACGCATGACGATCGTTCCAGACCATCGCCGCCGTCTTCAGCATGATGATCAGATCCAGACCCAGCGACCAATGACGCAGGTACTCGAGATCGAGCGTGATACGCATGGTCATGGAATCGAGATCGTCGCCGCCGCGATAGCCGTTCACCTGAGCCCAGCCTGTGATGCCGGGCTTCACTTTGTGACGCACCATGTAGCCTGGGATCTGGCGGCGATACTGTTCGTTGACCGCTACTGCATGCGGACGCGGACCGACGATACTCATGTCTCCGCGCAGCACGTTGAACAACTGCGGGAGCTCATCGAGCGAGGTCTTGCGAATGAAAGCGCCGAAGCGCGTCACGCGTGAGTCGTTGCGACCTACCTGCGTGTAACTGGTCGCACCGTCCTCGACGACGCTCAGCGAGCGAAACTTGTAGACGATGATTTCCTTGCCATCCAGTCCATAGCGGCGTTGCTTGTAGATGATCGGGCCGGGCGAGCTGAGCTTCACGCCGATCGCACACGCCAGCAGCACCGGCGTCATGGCAATGAGCGCGGTCAGTGAGATCGCGATATCGCTGGCGCGCTTCATCAGGCCTCGCACGCCGTAGTACGGCGACTCGCACACCGCAATCACGGGAATTCCGTCGACCAGATCGAACCGCGGCTGCACCAGGTCGAACACTTTCAGATCGGGCACGAAATAGATCGACGCCGTCGAATCCCGCAACGAGTTGAGCAGATCGATGATGCGCGGATGCGGCGTCATCGGCAGCGTGATGTAGACGATGTCCACATTGTTGCTCGTCACGTAGTCGGCGACCTCGTTCAGTTCGCCCAGCACACGGTCCACGCACTCGGAAGGCAGACGCGGCACGCTGCGATCTTCGAAATAGCCTGCGACATGAATCTGCAGCGTCGGACGGCCCGCGATGTTCTGTTCGAGTTGCACGCCTACGCCAGTCGCTCCGATGATGACCGCCTTGCGCAGCCGTTGCGGACGCGAGCTGCGCCGCTGGAGCATCTGTTGAGCTCCGAGCTCGCCGACCCACAGCGCAAAAGGCGTCACGACCGCCCAGTAGTTCAGCACCGAAGGACTGAACACGATGCCGAGACCGGAGAGCCGCAGCAGCGCCCACAGAAAGATCATGAGCACGCCCCATCGAAACCAGATATCGATGAGCGAGCGCAAGGCCATGATGTAAGCAGGCGTGATCCGCATCGGCACCACGTCCAGAAGGTCGGCAACCCCCAGGAACGCGAGCACCGCAATCAGCAGATATGGCCCATAGAGCGGTTGATTGAAATAGAACAGACAGCCGATGAGCGTGATCACCGGGATGATCGGATAGAGGAGCGACTTGAGGGCGAACACCTCGACGGGCTCGCTGGCACTCACGTCTCCCGATCGATCGCGCCAGCGACGCTGCCCGATCACAGGCACCGCCGGGCGTTCCGAATATCCCGTGCTACTCATATGCGGTCAGGCCGCCCCTTCGCCTTCAGAAACTGAACGGGTGCGGGCGCAGCAGACGATGCTTGCGGAAGAGCTGATACGCGATCAGCGTCAATCCGAGCAGCGCCAGTAGCAGCGAGTCCGCAGATGAGCGTTGCGATACGGATGCCGCCGGAACCGAAATCATCCGGTCCTCGCGGCGTGCGGGCACGTTAGCCCTCACCGGTCCGATACGACCCAGCTCGACCTGCGGTGAAAACTCCATTCTTGGATTGAAGTTGGGAGAACGCAGCGACTGCGGCACTGCAGTCGAGCCAAAGTGATTCATCGTTACAGCATCGGCGACCATGAGTTTGGATTGATGGCCGGACTCCGCCGCAGCAATGCTGCTGGCACTCAGCACAGCAAACGTCAGCACAAGATGTCGAACAAACTTTCTGGCGCGCATTTCGGGCTCCACTTAAACATCCAACGCTCGCACGCAGTCCATTTCGCTGCGAACGCGCACGCCCCCGATCCCACATAGAACACCTGCCCGGTGTCTCTTCTAGCAATTACCGTTCCCTTCATGCCTGCCTGTTCCCAGAAGCAGACACTTGCGCCCTCTGCACTGAAATTTCGTACTCGTTGTACTTACAAATCAGCGCTCGCTTGCGCACTCAACCGACAGTGATGCCGACTCGCGAGTTGCTTCGATGTTCGCTGGCCGTCGCATCCACTCTTTCGCCGCCCCAAGTTGGTACGTCACCATGTTTTGGCGCGTCGAACCATCCGCTAAATGCAGCGTCGTCAGCCAGTGACAGAAACAGATGACGAAGCGTCACGGAAATCACGTAGTGGCATCGATGCTGCGGTGAAGAAGTAATGACCACACAGTTTTGTTCCCGCGCGAAAGGCAATTCGCGCGAGTCTCGTCGCAGGGCAGCGCTTTTCCGTGCGCCTAGTGAGGATTCATCATTCGTCGATGATGTTGTTGATGCTTGCTTGCGACGCTTTGCGATAGATCGAGGAGAATTATGTGTGCAACTAGCGACACGCGAAGTTGTTCCGTTGCGATGCACATTCGAGGGGAACTCGTGCGTCTTCGCACCATCCCTGCGCAAGAACATGCGTGCGACATCGATCTCGTCGGCACGCCGCCCAGTCGAGTGCTCGTCTACTTATATATGTGTAGACCCGCGCGAGACCGAATCAAACGAGCGAGTCGCGCACTTCGGCGGCGATCTGATAGGAGCGCAGGCGCGCGGCGTGATCGAAAATTCCGGAGGCGATGATCAACTCGTCCGCCTGCGTGCGGGCCAGAAAATCCTGGATGCTCTTGCGCACTGTCTCGGCCGATCCGATGGCCGAGCACGACAGCAGCTCTCCGAGCAGCGCGCGAGGTCCGGCAGGCAAGCTATCTACGTAGTTGGGGATCGGAGGCGACAGCTGACCTGGCGTTCCAAACCGGAGATTCACGAAGGCCTGCTGCATGGACGATGCGATCAGGCGCGCCTCGTCATCAGTGTCGGCCGCGAATACATTGAAGCCCAGCATGACGTAGGGCCGGTCGAGTTGCGCCGATGGCTGGAAGGTGTCGCGATACAGCTGGATGGCGGACATGAGCTGCGCCGGTGCGAAGTGCGATGCAAACGCATAGGGCAATCCCAGAGCCGCCGCGACCTGCGCTCCGTACAGACTGGAGCCGAGGATCCACAGCGGGACGTTCAGACCGGCACCCGGAATGGCTCGCACCCGTTGGCCGGGAGCATCGGCGAAGTACGCCTGCAGCTCGAGGACATCCTGCGGAAACTCGTCCGGATCGGAGGTCAGCGTGCGACGCAGTGCCCGCGCGGTGAGTTGATCCGAGCCAGGGGCTCGGCCCAAACCGAGATCGATGCGACCCGGGAACAGTGACTCGAGCGTACCGAACTGTTCCGCGATCACGAGCGGAGCATGATTGGGAAGCATGACACCCCCCGCGCCGACTCGAATGGTTCGAGTACCGCCGGCCACGTGAGCGATGACGACAGCCGTCGCGGCGCTAGCGATCCCCGGCATGCCATGGTGCTCCGCCAGCCAATAGCGCTTGTAACCCCATCGCTCGGCGTGCTGCGCCAGATCCAGCGTATTGCTCAATGAGCGGGATGCATCCGAACCGGCAGGAATGGGGGACAGATCGAGGACTGAAAACGTAGGCATGGCAACTCTGCGCGTGACTGTTCCAGATGAGTGGGTCACGCGGCACACCTTTCAAGGCGGCCGGGACGATCGACGCAGCTATTCGAGCTCCAGCACCCAGTTGTCCCACGCAGCATCCACGGCGGCGCCGAAGCTCGCGTAGAAACGCGCTGCAGATGCATTGTCTGGCAGTACCTGAAAACGCAGCAAGCGCGCACGAAGATGCTTGCCACGCTCCATCACGGCCTCGAACAGCGCCTTCCCGATCCCTTCGCCGCGAAACGGCGGCGCTACGAAAAATTCCTTGAGCACGAGGGTCGGTCGCAGATCGAACGTGAACGGAATGACATAGGTCAGCGCGTAGCCGACCAGAACCTGGGAGCGTTCTGCGACCAACACGTGGAACTGCGGCTCGCCCTGCGCACTGAAGCCCCGTTCGCGCAGATCCTCCGGCGTCACGGCGAAGCGGTCGAGATAACCCTCGAACTCTGCCAACCCGCGCATCAATTCGATCAGCGTGACGGCGTCTTCGACCCGCGCCTCGCGAATCAGGAAGTGCTCGTCCATGTCACTGCACCCCGGGCGTCGCGCTGGCCGCGAGACTCTCTTCCGACGCAAGCCCTTTGCGGCGCTCCTCGGCCGCATTCAGAAAGGCACGCATGAGCGGATCGGTCGGCAGGTGCGAAGGAAAGCGAGCATCGTGGAACTCCGGATGCCACTGCACTCCGACCATGAACCGGTACTCGTCGTGCCGGACCGCCTCGATGATGCCGTCTGGCGACGTGGCATCCACGCGCAGCCCGCGTCCCAGCAACCGCACTCCCTGGTGATGGATGGAAGTCACGCTCGCCCGGGTGACGCCCCTATAGATGTGTTGCAGCCAGCCGTTCGAGACCAGATCGATTTCATGCGCATGCTCGTCGTAGAGATCGGGCAACCGATGAGGCGCCTCGGACACGCCCGCGACCTGCAGATCCTGATAAAGCGTGCCACCGAAGGCCACGTTGATCAGCTGCATTCCCCGACATACGCCCAACACCGGCTTGTCGGCCGCCGCAAAGGCCCGCAGCAGCTCGAGCTCGAACTGGTCGCGCACAGCATCGGTCGGACCGAGCACGTCCGTGGGCTCATCGCCATAGACGGTCGGATCGATATCGGCGCCGCCCTGCAGGATCAGCCCGTCGAGCTCCGCCACGTAATCCTCCGTCGCGACCTCCCAGCGACTGGTATCGCTCGAATGCTCGACGGTAGGAATCATGACGGCGACAGCGCCGAGCCGCATGATCGAATGCGCCATCGATTGCTCGAGATACTGCAGCGTCTTGTCGCGAAAGCCGAGCTCTCGCGGGACATTGCGCAGAATGCGCGGCGACAGACCGATGATGACTTTGCGTTTTCGATTGCTCATGAACTCGCGGCCGGCGAGTGATCCGATGCGGTGGTTTCGATCAGGCCGCGAACGACTTGTCGCAAGGCTTCGTCCACCTCCACACCCGCGGCGCGCGCCTCATTATAGATCCGCAACTGCATATGAGCGCTCGTGCCGCGCTCGAGGATGGCCTGCAGTTGCTGCAGCGCCTGAGAACATCCCAACCGCTCGGACTGGCTGCGCGTCGCCCGGACCAATTCCTCGAGCACTTCGCGCATCGAAAGTGCCTGTGCACGCGATTCATCGATCAGCATGGCGTTGATGCCGTCACGCTTGCAGCGCCACCGGTTCTCATCGATCACCCGGCGGGTGCGCGTGGATCGCCTGGCACCGAGATCTGGATTCTCGACCAGTGCTGCAATCAGACAGCGATAGAGAGTGGCGATGGCAACCGCATCTTCGAGTCGCGTACAAACATCTGCGATTCGCAACTCCAGCGTCGGATAGCGCTGCGCAGGTCGAATGGCCCACCACACGAAGCTCCCGTCCTTGATCGCACCGACCTGCCACAACAGGTCGATGAAGCCGTCATAGTCTTCCTGATTCTCGAAGAAATCAGGAATGCCGCTGCGCGGCCATTCGTCGTACACGGCCTGGCGATAGCTGAGCAAGCCCGTGACGCGATGATTCCAGAATGGCGATGAGGTACTGAGCGCCAGGAAAACCGGCAGGAAGGGCATTGCGCGATTCATCAATCGCACGCGATCGACGCCCTCCGGAACGGCCACATGCACGTGCATGCCGCAAACAAGATTGCGCTCGCCGACGATCCGGAAGTCGGACAACAGCTGGTCGTACCGCTTCTTGTCCGTCACCACCTGATCGCGCCACTCTCCCATCGGATGCGTGCTCGCGGCGAGCAGACACAGGCCATCTTCCTCGAGCAATTGATTGAGCTGCGAACGGAGCTCTCGCATCTTCCTGCGCGCTTCGTCCGCGTCATTGAAGATGGGCGAGGCGATCTCGATCTGCGATTGCAGCAGCTCCGAGGCCACGACCTCGCCCAACTCCTTCTGCGCGCGCAGGTGTACGCGTTCCGGCACCTGCGCGACCAGACTCGCATCGCCAGCGTGCGTGACGAAATATTCTTCTTCGATGCCGAAGCTGTAGTCGAATGAGCTCATGAGCGCCGACAGATTCACGCAATTGCGCAGGTAACTCGGCCGACAAAGCGGTGGTTCCTTGCCGAGGCGCTCGCGTGGATCGGCCGCTGCGATCCGATGCTCGTTATGGCGCGCTGGGCGTCAGTCGGGGTGCCGCACGCCAGTTGATGACGTGGTAGGTAGCCGGTCCGTTGCCCACGTTGCGCAGGGCGTGCCATTCATTCGATGCATTGAAGATCACGGAGCCGGGACCTACGCGCTTCCATTGCCCATGCGAGAACGCCTCGACCGTTCCCTCCTTGATGATCACCAGCTCCTCGTTCTGATGCTGATGCGGCGGATGCGAGCTCTCACCGGCAGCGAGCGTCGTCACATGCAGCTCCAGCTCATCGAGCGTGGCAGTCGGCGACTGAAAGAACTGACGCAGGATGCGCACATCGGATTTCTTTGCAGGAATCTCGTTCCAGTCGATGACAGCCGAATGCATGATCGCCGCGCGATTCCATTCCAGCGCCGCGCTCTCGAGCGTCTGCGGCGTCCAGGGAGTTCTCTGCACGGCGATTCTGTACTTGAGCTTCCATGAACTGTGCGGCGTCAGCTTGCGCACGGCGGGCGCCAGCACCGCAGCGCAGATGAAGCGCATCTGATCCGCAGAATTGATGACGTACCACGGCGCGCGCTCGCTGATGTTGCTCGGCTCATTGAAGATGCCGAGCGCGCCCACGGGCTGATCGTCGAGCGTGAAGTTCGCGCCAACCGCCAGGGCATTCGGTCGCGCACGATCATCCGCATAGCGATCGATTGATCCTTCGGGCGTGATCACCTGCATCTGCACCGGCTTTCCGGCGAGACGCACGCTCAACCCTGCGTAGCCACCATTCACCTGACCGTCCGGCTCGCCAGGCATCGGCGTTCGACCCAGCTCGGCACCCTCCTCGCCTGCCGTGAATGCAGACGTCCAGTCGATCGTGTAGTCGCCTTGTGCGTTCGGCGCAGAGACGTTCAACACGCGCGCCTCGGTAAGGTCGATGCGACCGGAGGGATGGGTATAGGTCAGATCCATCCTGATCTCGGCGCTGCCATCGGCACGCGGATCAATGCGCACGTTGCTCCATCGCGTCGTGCCCTGCGCGCGTCCACTCTGGCGATCTTCTTCCCAGTAGTTGGCGCCGTTGATGTACTTCCACGAGAACCACAGTCCGTAGTGCCAGGGATGGTCTTCCGGCTTGAAGTTCGTGAGGCTCTCGGCACCTGGCGCGAGCGGATGAAAGAACGGCTTGCCCTTCGCCGGGTCGAACGAAAACTTCCAGAGCACCTTGCCGTCGCGCTGCCAGGCGATCGACGTGTCATCCCTGAGCCACTGCGCGTGCGCTTGCAGCGACGCAAGCATCACGGGCAGAAGAACAAGCGCACGAAAGCGACGGGCAGCGTCTTTGATGTTCATGGATGAACCGAGGAGAAGATGTCACTCACGCTCATCTCGGCGAGCTCATCCGCAGCGCGAGCGATCGAGAGTGCAAAAAGCGGCAAGCCGGATTGCTCCGGCCTGCCGCGCGAGTTGGCCCGGAAGCCGCGGGCCACCACAGGGGGACCGGATGATCAGCTGCCCTTCGGCAGCATGCGGCCGATGCCGTACGGTGCACGCTCGGCACGCGACAACATCGCGTTCGCCTGGGCATCGTTGACGAAGCTTTCGGACCGTACGTCCCAGGTGAGGGGACGAGCGAGCTTCATTGCGATCCAGCTCACGATGCATGCGCTGTTGCTTCGATGTGCGATCGGCGCGGGCGCGAGCGGCTGCTGACGCGATCGCACGCATTCGAGCCAGTTCGTGTGATGCTCGGCGCTGCGCGGCAGGTGAACCTTCAGGCCTTCCTCAGCCAGCAGTCTCTTATCGCTCGCATCGAGCGGCGGCAACTTCGGACCGGGGCTCGACGGATCGCTCGACGTCGTCGTGCCTTCGCGCGTGACCCAGATCCAGCCGTCGTCTCCATAGAACTTGAGACCGTTCGGATGCTTGTCCGACACGTGCACTTTCACGTTGCCCGGATAGGTGAGCTCGATTTCGTAGGCACCATGCACATTCCAGATCTTGTTCGTCGGGAAGTCGCCCTTGCCTTGGATCTTCGATGGACCACTGAGCTCGGTATCGAGCGCCCAATGCATCGTGTCGTAGTGATGCGAGCCCCAGCCGGTGATCATGCCTAGGCAGTACGCTTCATTGCGCAGCCAGCCCGGACGGCTGTAATCGGCCTGCGGATGAACGCGCTGCTCGGTGTAGTACTCCTTTGGTGTGCAGCCGAGCCAGCGGTCGTAGTCGAGATTGGCTGGCACAGGTTGCTGCGGATCATCCGGCTTGGTCGGATCGATGGGCAAACCGATTTCCACACGCTGCACCTGACCGATGCGACCTGATCGCACCAGCTCGCACGCGAGGCGGAACTGCGACGTCGAACGTTGCTGACTGCCCACCTGCAGAATGCGCCCGGATTTCACCACGGCATCGCGCAGCACCTTGCCTTCGGCAAGCGTCATCGTGAACGGCTTCTGCAGATACACGTCTTTACCGGCGAGGATGGCGGCGAGTGCAGGCTCTGCATGCCAGTGATCGGGCGTGCTGATCACGACCGCATCGAGGTCGGGATGCTCCAGCAACTCTTCGTAGTGCGCATAGACGCGAACGTCCGGCGCCGGCAGATTCTTGTCGCGATAGAACTTCTCGACGAGCGCTTTGCCATCGGCAGCACGCTTCGAGTCGAGATCGCATACGGCCACGATGTCGGCGAGTCCCGAGTTCAGGACACCTGGCATGTCGTGGCCCTGAGCAATGCGTCCGCAGCCGATTTGTCCCACCCTGATCCGTTTGCTCGGCGCATCGGCGCCGAAGACACGCGAAGGGACGATCAGAGGGATCGATGTGGCTGCGCCGGTGACGGCAGCACTCAGAACGAACTGACGACGGGAAATACGGAAGCGATCATTAGAGCGTTTCATGCGTGGCGACACCCGTTAAAGAGGGGAAGGAGACGAGGGTCTCGCCTCCTTCCCACATGCCCTCACGACTCGGACGCTGTTTGGGGGTCAGCGGACGAGTTGACCGTGAGGACACCCTCTGCTCTGTTGACTCTGCGGATCGCCGGGACTTCAGCGAGGGCCGAAAATCCTGTACGCCCGTATGTCTTTAATTCTTCCTACGCTCGGGTGTCGCGCAGTCTGGTATCGCTACCATCTCGCCAGACAATACGCCAAGTCAGGGGGGAATCGCAATGCGCACGCGAGCGCACGCGTCATCGATCGATGGCGCGTCGCACACGTCGGCAGATCCCCCAAAAACTTCGCGGCCGGCAGTTCTGCTGCTTACCCGGACCGACCAATCCTGTATGTGCAGAGGAATGAATTTCCCTCGCCTTCCAAAGTGGTCAGTCCACTTGATTCTGGTCGCCCGCGATTCGCGTTGTCAATGCGACGCAGCGCCGTTACGGATGCGACCTTGGTCGAAACTGATGACTCGTCCACGACATAAAGCCTCGGATTCCCGAGTTGGCTGCAGACGTGTGATCGCTCACTCGACCTCAGTATGATTGCGGGGAGGATAGTGGCCCACCCATAATTGGCCTGACCAGGGTAGATCAACAGAAGGGCCGGAGACATCTCCGGCGATGACGCGTGCCAGCAAAAAAAATCAGGGATATCGGTCCGCACAACACGCCCAAGCTCTATCAGAAGGTGGCGAACGCGATCATTGCGTCCATTCGCAGCGGCACCTATCCGCCGGGTACGCGACTGCCTCCGGAGCGTGAGCTCGCTGAAGAGTTCGATGTGAGCCGCGCAACCATTCGCGAAGCGATGATTGCGCTGGAAATGCATGGCGTCGCGGAAGCGAAGCGCGGATCTGGCATCTACGTGGTCGCAGCGCCACTGCCTGAAACCCCCACGGAAGAAGTCGATATCGGCCCATTCGAAGTGACCGAGGCGCGCCGATTGTTCGAAGGCGAGTCGGCTGCACTGGCGGCCGCCATCATCACCGATGAGGAAATCGCCAGGCTCTCGCAACTGCTCAAGGAGCTCGCCGCGAATCACGACAACGAAACGGGCGAGCTCGCGGATCGCAAGTTCCACATCACCATCGCGGAGGCGACAGGAAACTCTGCGATTGCCAATGTCGTCGAGACACTCTGGGACATGCGCTACAAGTCGCCGATGTGCCGCAAGATGTTCGATCGCGCGCGAGACGCCGGTGTGCAGCCTCGCCACGATGACCACATGAGAATCTTCAAAGCGCTGCAGGCACGCGATCCGAAAGCGGCCCGCAAGGCAATGCACGATCACCTCGATCGGGTGATCAATTCCATGCTTTCAGCCACCGAGTCCGATGCCGTCGAGAAAGCACGGTCCGAGGTGGCCTCGAAGCGCAAGGAAATGGCACGTCGGCTGGCGATCTGAGCAAGAGAATCGCCGGCGACAAAAGGCACGGATGGTACCGTTAACAGGCTGCCTGCCCTGCGGCAGCCCGACTTTGGGGGATCGTATGAAGGCTCGACCGACTTGCCCGTCCGGCAACATCACGCTGCCGTGCGCAGAGACCCAGTTTGTTCGCGCTGCGCAGGAACGATTCCGCTAATGGCTGTCGCGATTGCGGCCGCCCCGCGCATTGGCAACTATCGTTGGGTCGTCTGTGCCCTGCTCTTCTTCTCGACGACAGTCAATTACATCGATCGCAACGCGCTATCGGTTCTCAAGACCACGCTGCAGGCGGATCTGGGCTGGACCGATGTCGATTACGGCTGGGTGACGTTCGCATTTACGGTCGCCTACGCAGCGTTCCCCTCAATTACCGGCCGCTTCATCGACCGCTATGGCGTGAAGAAGAGTCTGGCGGCCGCGTTGATTCTCTGGTCGGTCATGGCGGCTGCTCATGGCCTGGTCGGAACCGTGCTCGGGTTTGCGCTGGTGCGCTTTTTCCTGGGCGTGGCTGAAGCTGCGAACTTCCCGGCATCGATCAAGGCCGTCGCGATGTGGTTCCCGCAGAAGGAGCGCGCCCTCGCGACCGGCTTGTTCAACTCTGGCACCAACGTCGGCGTGATCGTTTCGTTCGTCACGGTGTGGCTCGCCGTGACGTTCGGTTGGCAGGCGGCGTTCATTGCGATCGGTGCGATCGGAATCGTCTGGCTGTTCTTCTGGCAGCGCTCGTTTTTCCCGCCGGAACAGCATCCTCATCTGTCGCGAAGCGAGCTCGAATACATTCAGGCCGATCAACCTCCAGCGCAGGAATCGATCCGTCTGCCCTGGACGCAACTGCTGCGGTACCGACAGATCTGGCCATTTCTGCTCGGCAAGCTACTGACCGATCCGGTCTGGTGGTTCTTTCTGTTCTGGTTGCCCTCGTATCTCGAGCGTGAGCGCGGACAGAATCCTTTGCGAAGCGCTTCGTTGCTCGCACTCATCTATACGGGATCGACGGTCGGCTCCGTAGCGGGTGGATGGCTGTCAGGATTCCTGATCAAACGTGGCTGGCACGTCGGCAAGGCGCGTCTGACGACGATGTTGATCGCAGCTGCGTGCATGCCGGGTTCGATCATCGCGTACTACACCGACAGCTTCGCCGTGAGCGTTGCGTTCATCACGCTGGCCACGGCCTGTCATCAAGCCTGGTCGGCCAATCTGTTCACCTCTGCGACCGATCTGTTCCCCCAGAAAGTCTCCGGCTCGGTGGTCGGCCTTGGCGCGACGACCGGCGGCATTGGCGGCATGTTCATGACGCTGCTCGCAGCACTCGCAGTTCAATGGACGGGTAATCAACAGATCGTGTTCGTGGTTGCAGGCCTCATGCATCCGATTTCGCTGGCGATCTTCTATCTGTGGCTGCACGGCCGGTTCGATCAGGTCGATGTTTCCAAGGGCGCGGATCTCTCGCTTCCGCATCGACCGCTGCTGCTCAGCGGCTTAGGCGTGCTCGTTCTCGGGTTTGCCTTCATTTCGCTGATCTGGAGCAACTGGGAAGTGTGCGTAGCTGCCGCAACCTTATCGGGCGCCGCGACGGCGTTGACCGCAGCGGGCGGCGTCGCATTGATCGGAATCGCATTGCTGTACGCCGGAGCGCCTCATAGAAACAGGTCCGTGAATCCCTAAACGTTCTGAGACCTTACCCGCTTGATCGAGGGCCTCTCATGAGAATGAGGGGCCCTTTTCTTTTGCCACAGTGAAGGAACCAAAGCCTCGAGCGCATCGTCGAACCGGCGTTGCGCTCGTACAAATCCTGTAGGGAGAGACCGGAATGACTACACGCAGAGAATTTGTCCGCGATTCATCCGTAGCGGCTGCCGCGCTATTGTTGGGCTCACACTTCGGCTGGGTATCGCCGGCTCATGCGGAGGCGACTGGCGAGATGCGCAAGCGCAAGATCCCTTCCACGGGCGAGCTCGTTCCGGTCATCGGCATGGGCACGTCCGGTAGCTTCGAAGTCGCGACTGGCGGCGCCGAGTACGACGCGCTACGGGAAGTGTTGAAGCGGTTCTTTGCCGGCGGAGCAACGCTCATCGACACCGCTCCCACCTACAGCAATGCGGAAGATAATCTCGGGCCGCTCCTCAGCGAGCTCGGCTTGCGCGAGAAGGCGTTCCTGGCGACCAAGCTTTCGGGCGTCACCGGCCGCGAAGAAGGCATGGCTCAGTTCAATAACACCCTGAAGCGACTACGGACCGACAAGGTCGAACTGCTGCAAGTCCACAATCTGCGCGACTGGCAAACGCAGCTTGAAGTTGCGCGCGAGCTCAAGAAACAGGGCAAGGTGAAATACGTCGGCGTCACTCACTACGTCGATTCGGCGCACGATCAGATTGCCGAAGTCGTGCAGCAGGCGAAGCCCGACTTCCTGCAGATCAATCACTCGGTGACCCATCGAGGCATTGAGCAGCGCGTACTGCCGCTCGCGGCGGATCTCGGTGTCGCAGTGCTGACGAATCGCAACTTCGACGATGGCGCGTTGTTCTCGCGGGTCAAGGACAAGCAGCTGCCCGGCTGGGCCGCCGAAGCCGGCATCACGTCATGGGCGCAGATGTTCCTCAAGTATTCGCTGAGTCACGAAGCTGTGACCGCAGTGATCCCGGCGACCGGCAAGCCCGATCGCCAGAGCGACAATCTGAAAGCCGGATTCGGCCCGCTGCTCACAGCGGCACAGCGCAAGGAAATCGTCGAGCTCGTGGGCTGAGGCGCTCGCGCTGCATGCCTTCCCCGCTGATGGGGGAAGGCATGCGCAGACGGACCTGCCTCTTTATTGAACCGGACGTTCGCTGCGCGCGAAGGGTCCCACGGTCGCGCCGATGAAACCTCCGGCGACCGCAGTGCTCAGGATCGAACCATCCACGTGCTCTTTCAGCGCACGCCAGCCCTTGCCGTCCGCGTCGTAGAAGAAGCCATAGACGCCGCCGTCACCGGCAATCTTGAGCTTCACCGTCGAGCCTGAGCTCAGCTGCTGTTGCGCAATGACTTCGGTGTCCTTGCCGGCGGACTTCTGCAAAAAGAGCTGCACTCCCTGCGCCTCGCGACGCAGGCCCAGGAAATACCAGTAGTTCTGGTTCTGAAATGCCACCAGCCCTGCTGCGACGCCAGCGGGCGGGATCTCGAGCTGCGTCGATGCATCGAAGGCCGTGTGCTGCTGACGACGGCCGAGATAAGAAAGATTCGTCTGATCGTGCAAGCTGACGGGCAACGCACGAATGACCAGCGAGCCGGGCTTGCTGCGCAGATCGAACCATTGCTGCTTCGGCACTCGCGCCTGTAGCCATTCCGGCTTGAGCGATTCGCCATCGAACTCATCGCGCCAGGTGAAGTTGCCGCTCATAGGTGCCTGGGAAGCCTGCGATCCGCTCGACATGAACTTCGGGCCCTGGTTCACGTACGAAATCGGCTTGCCCTTTTCGAGGATGATCGGCCAGCCGTCCTTCCAGGTGACAGGCAACAGGAACGTTTCACGCCCCGTGTTGTACTCGCCCTTGCCGTATGAGCGCGACGCGAGGAATACCGCCCACCATGAGCCATCGGGCGCTTCGACCATATCGGCGTGACCTGCATTGATCACGGGATTCGCGCGCGTCGGCGACAAGTCACGTTGCGTCAGAATGGGATTGCCGGCGTACGGCTCGAATGGGCCCCAGGGCGAGCGGCCGCGAAAGATCACTTCGGAGTGATTGATCTCCGTGCCGCCTTCCGCGCACATGAGGTAGTACCAGCCGTCGCGCTTGTAGAGGTGCGGGCCTTCGATCCAGATCGGTTTGTCGGCGAGGTTCACCCCGCCATTGACGATGACTTTGCGCGGCCCCACGAGCTTACGTGTGGCGACGTTGAACTCCTGAATCCAGATGGCGCGATGGCCTTCGTACAACGGCTTGCCTTCGGGCGGGCCGTTGTTCAGGACGTACGCCTTCCCGTCGTCATCGAAAAAGAACGAGGGATCGATCCCATCGATCTGCGGCAGCCACTGTGGATCAGACCAGGGTCCGGCAGGATTCGTCGCAGTCACGAAGAAGTTACCGCCGCTATCGACCGCCGTGTTGATCACATAGAACACGCCATCGTGGAACTCGATGGCGGGTGCGAACACACCACGCGACATGCCGAGTCCATCGAAATTGAGCTGCGAGGGACGATCGATCGCGTGACTCACCAGCTTCCAATGCACCAGGTCCGTACTTTCGAAAACCGGAATGCCTGGGAAGTAGGAGAACGTCGAGTTCACCAGATAGAACTTATCGCCTGCGCGCGTGATGCTCGGATCAGGATAGAAACCGGCCAGGATCGGATTGCGATATTGACCGGCAGCGAGTGGCGCATCGAAAACTTTGTCACGACCGGTGTACTCGAACCAGTCGAACGCCACCGATTGGGCATGCGCCGCAATGCTCAAAGCAGAGCCACAAAAGACCGCAAACATGAGCGGTAACACTCGAGCGAACAGTCGTGCGATCGATCTCATCGAGTTCTATCCCCCTTTGTACGTTGATTCTTTTATGCGGTCTTTGCGGCCGTCTTCGTTAAAGCTTGTACGCTTCCTTCGGCAGACGATACGTCAAGTCATGTGCAACGTGCGCGGCCTCGTCTTCCGGCAAGCGATGCTCCGCCACGAGTCGCGCAAGGAACGCGCAGTCGATGCGGCGCGCCACATCGTGGCGAGCGGGAATCGACAGGAACGCGCGCGTGTCATCGTTGAACCCGACGGTGTTGTAGAAGCCCGCTGTCTCGGTGGTCTGTTCGCGAAAGCGCATCATGCCTTCGGGGCTGTCATGGAACCACCAGGCCGGTCCGAGCTTCATCGCAGGATAGTGACCCGCGAGCGGCGCGAGCTCGCGCGCATAGCTCGTCTCATCGAGCGTGAACACGATGATCGTGAGTTTCGGATCGTTGCCGAAGCGATTGAGCAGCGCCTTCAATGCCTGCACGTAATCGGTCGCCGTGGGAATGTCGGCACCGACGTTCGGCCCGAATCGCTCGAACAGCATCGGATTGTGATTGCGGCATGAGCCCGGGTGAATCTGCAGCACCAGACCATCGTCCAGACTCATGCGTGCCATCTCGGTGAGCATCTGGCCGCGGAAGCGCTCCGCGTCGCCAGGCTGAGCCGCCCCTCGCACGATGCGATCGAACAGCGCGCTCGCTTCGGCCATGCTCATGTCCTCGGTGTGCGCGGTCGGATGACCATGATCGGTCGATGTCGCGCCCATCGACGCAAAGAACGCGCGACGGTTGCGATGCGCATCGAGATAGCCCCGCCAGCTGAACGCATCGACATTGGCCATCTCGGAGAATTTCCGCAGATTGTCCAGGAAGCCCGGTGCGTCCGGATCGACCACAGGATCGGGCCGGTAAGCCGTAATCACCCGTCCCTTCCAGCCGCTCTCGCGGATCGCGATGTGATGACGCAGATCGTCGAGTGGCGATTCGGTCGTCGCGAGCGCTTCGATGTTGAAGCGCTCGAACAACGCGCGCGGACGGAACGAGGCGTGCTGCAGCTTCTCCGCGATGGTGTCGTAGGCCTTGTCTGCATTCGCAGGCGTCAACGGCACCGGCAACTCGAAGACATTCGCGAGCACCCAGTCGAACCACATCCGGCTCGGCGTGCCGCGGAACAGGTAGTAGTGCTGCGCAAACAGGCTCCAGATGCGTCGCGCATCCTGCTCGGTTTCGCCGCCATCGATGCGCGCAACACCGAACTGCTCGAGCGTGACTCCCTGGCTGTAGAGCATGCGGAACACATAGTGATCCGGCGTGAGCAGCAATTTCGCAGGATTGGGAAATGACTCGTTTGCCGCGAACCATTCCGGATCCGTGTGACCGTGTGGGCTCAGAATCGGCAGATCGCGCACGACGCCGTAGAGCCGACGCGCAATGTCGCGAAGCGATGGATCCGCAGGAAACAGTCGGTCGGGATGCAGTCTGTCAGTGACGTTGATCATGAATTCGGTTCCGAAAGGAAAAACGTTTCACACACAGCTCGGGCTCGCGGCCTTCGACCATCAGTGCGCGATGGGCATCTCGAAAGGTCCCGCAGGCAGATTCGCCTTGTCATACAGCGTGCAGACCGGGCTGTCTGCCCAGCAATATCGGACGCGCGTCGCAGTCGCGATGTCTGCGGCATCCAGCTTCACATCGTTCTGCTCGATCGTAGCGGCAGCAAATCGGCATGAGTCCGGTCCGTTGTCGCACAGCTCGAAGCCGATAGGCTGCGGCGAGCTGTAAGCGACGAGTGCTTCGGTGACATCGTCGAACTTCACGGTGACAGAGTTGCCGGTGCGCTGCGCGCTCACCGGTCTCGGCCCGCTGGGAGGAATATCCTCGCCGTAGATGACGCTTCGAGCCGCGCGCGCCAGCCGCCGGCCGACTTCCTGCTTGTTCGCAGGATGAATGTCATACGGATCGCCGATGTCGATCGTAACTGCCAACCCCGCATGCGGATCATTCAGAGCCGCGAGTCGTTGCGCCTCACGAACGCCCGCCCAGCCACTCTCCTCAGGTGCGGTCGGCCTGTCTCCGTAATTTGCGAGCTGCACGATGAGGAACGGCAGATCCGCGCCGAATTGATCGCGCCAGTCCTTCATCCAGGCCTGCATCAGGCCGAGATAACGCTCCGACTGTTCCGTGTTCGACTCACCTTGATACCAGGCAACGCCGCGCAAGCCGAATCGTCCGAGCGGCGCGATCATCGCGTTGCGGATCGTGGTGAGACCGGCCACCGCTTCCCACGGCGCGCGCGGGATCGGGCCAAGGTTTGCGGGAGCGATCTGATAGCGCCAGCCATCGTTCAACGCAATCGTGGTCCCGTCTTCCAGGAAGAGTTGCCGCTGCTCAGGCGGACCATAGAGCCCGCCGAAGCCCCATGTATCCAGAATGCTGACGGCGATGACGTTCTTGCCCGCCTTCAACACTCCGGCATCGAGGTAGTAAACGCGCGATCGCCCGAGCTTGCTGCGATTCTGCGCAAACACATCGTTCGATACGCCTCCGTTCTTGAATCCAGCGGTATTGCCGATCGGCTTGCCGTTGAGCCAGGTCTGGTCCACTTCATCGACTGGACCGATCGAGAGTTGCGCGCGCTGCTTCGCCTGTTGTGCGGTCAACTCCACGCTCCTTCGATACCACACGATACCGTTATAGCTCGCAAGCTCCGGCACGCCCCATTTCTCCCAGGCTGGCATGCCTTCGGGGACTGCGCGCCAGCGTTCCTGGGGCTGCTTCACGGCCCACGGATCCGGGACGTTGCGGGTAGCAGGCTGACCCCGCCACCACGATTCCCAAACCGCCCCCCATTGCGCGCCGCCTTTCGCAGGATCGCGCGCGAACGTCTGCAGAATGTCGAGCTTCTGCTCCTCGCCGCCGGCCGAGCGCAGAGCGACATCGCTCATCCATGCCTCGATCCGGGAACCGCCCCATGACGCATCGATGAGTCCGATCGGGACCTGCACAGTTTTCTGCAGTTCTCGGGCAAAGTAGTAACAAGCCGCTGAGAATCGTCCCACGTTCTGCGGTTGGGTCGGCTTCCATGACACGGGATCGATGAAGTGACGCAAAGGTTCGATGCTGATGTTCTGGGCAACCGTCAGCATGCGAATCGAATCGTTCGACGCGTTCTGGATTTCACTGAACGCGTTGTTCGAACCCTGAACCTGCATGCCCATGTTCGACTGGCCGGAGCAGAGATACACATCGCCGACGAGCACATCGTTCGCGATCTGTTGTTGACCTGCCGTGCGCGCCTCGAGGGTATAAGGGCCGCCTGCGGCCAGGGCCGGCAACGTCGCACTCCAATGACCCTGCGCATCTGCCGTCGCCGTCGTTGTCTTGCCTGCAAACGAAACCGTCACGCTCTCGCCCGCTGGCGCATCGCCCCACACCGCTATCGGTTTGTCGCGTTGGAGAACGGCGTGATCGGCGAACAGTTCGTGCAGCAGCGGCGCTGCACTCGCGGCGCACGGTCCTGCAATCAGCACTACGGAGAATCCAGCGCGCGCGAGCCACTTCTTGTTCATGTTTTCTGCCCGGTCGACCGTCACCAGTGTCCGGGAGCGTACGGGAATTCCAGCGACTTGTAGTACTCGAGCGAATGTTCAGGGGCGGCATACCCCGCCGGCAGCGGACGCTTCGAGAAGCTCTGGAAGTACGCGATGCTCGCATCGCGCCACCATTTCGCTTCCTTCTCCTGAATGCCCAGGAATGTGCCCACTTCCGAGAAGCGTTCCGGATCGACGAATCGCTCGAGCCTGTTCCAGGTGCCGCGCATGCCGTGCACGTAGTCGACGCCGCGCGAGTAGTGAACGATCAGTTCGTCCCACAGGGTGCGTCCTGATTTCACGCGATAGTCCCAGGGCAGATGATGGAACCACAGCAGGAATTTCTCGGGACACCGCTTCACGTCGCCGAACTCTTTGGCGACCGGTGGCGCGTACTGGGCAATGGCATTGCTGCCCGACGCGGATCGATCGAAGCCGATGCCGTTCGCATCGGCGCGTGCATAGTAGATCGACGTCCAGTCCGCACGCGGTCCACCTTCGACCCACGGCCCCGGCCCGTAGTGATGGCCGCGTCCCATCTGATGATGCAGCCCGAGCGGCGTCATGTAATCGACGGCCGCTTGGTGCGAGCCCATCATCATCTCGACCGTGGGCTTCACGAACGCCGGATCGTTGCTGAAGGTCATGCGCGCCCATTCTTCGGCAATCGGAGCGGAGCTCAGCTCGGGATTCCACGCAAGCCGGCCGAACGCGTACCAGTTCGCCTGATCGAATTGCGAGCCGGTCCAGTTGCGATCCGCGCCGATGTTCGCGACACCGGCGACGCCTGTGTGCTTGTAGCCATGCAGCGAGCCATCGATCACCTTCGCAACGGTCGAGCCCTTGCCTTTGCGGTATGTGTCGGCCTGCAACGTTTCCTCCCACATCGGGGAGAGGTACACGAGGTGAGTGGCGAACCCGAGATATTCCTTGGTGATCTGGAACTCCATCATGAGCGGCGTCTTCGGCATTGCACCGAAGAGCGGATGGAAAGGTTCGCGCGGCTGAAAGTCGATCGCACCGTTCTTCACCTGCACCAGCACGTTGTCGCGAAATTTGCCGTCGAGATCGATGAACTCGGTGTACGCCTGTTTCGCGCGATCATCGGGCTGCTCATGGGAATACACGAAGGCACGCCAGATCACGATGCCGCCGTGAGGCCCGACCGCATCCGCCAGCATGTTTGCGCCATCCGCATGGGTGCGACCGTAATCCTGCGGACCGGGCTGGCCTTCCGAGTTCGCCTTCACCAGGAATCCGCCGAAATCGGGGATGTATCGATAGATCTCGTTCGCCTTCTGCTTCCACCATTGGGCGACGGCAGGATCGAGCGGATCTGCGGTCTTCAATCCACCGATCTCAATGGGCGAACTGAATCGTGCGGAGAGATAGACGCGGATGCCATAAGGCCGGAACACGTTCGCCAGCGCCGCGGCCTTCTCCAGATACATCGGACTCAGGCTCAGCGCTTTCGCATTGACGTTGTTCAGCACCGTCCCGTTGATGCCGAGCGATGCATTCGCACGCGCATAGTCGGTGTAGCGCGGGCTCAGATAGTCCGGCAGCTTGTGCCAGTCCCAGATCGAGAATCCCGCATACCCACGCTCGACCGTCCCATTGAGATTGTCCCAGTGATTGAGCACGCGCAGCTCGACACGCGGCGACTCCGTGATCGCCAAAGCATCGACGGGCGCATGCGTCTGAATCAGACGCAGCAGATGGAAAGTACCGTACAGCACGCCGATGTCGGAGTTCGCGCCAATGACTGTGATGCGCCGACCACCTTGATTCAGCGAGCGCAGCACGTAGCCCTCACGACCCGTGGCGCTGAGCTCTTTGCCGAGCGAGGCCACGATGGAAGACGTCGCGGGCGTGCCGAAGACGACTGCCCCGTCGGCGGGGACCGTGTCCGCCACGGCCACGGGCCGATCGAGCAATCCGCTCAAGCCTCTTTGCAGCTCATCGCGAGCCGCACGTAACGTGGGAGAGTTCGCTTCGCCCACGACGCTGGTCAGTCGCGTGCGATAGGTGTCGATCGTCGCAGCATCGAGCGGGCGATAGCGCAGCCATAGCTCATACCCATCCTCTGCACGGGCGCAGACGCAGCTCAAAAGCGCAGCAAACAGGACGGTGAGACGCGCGAGTGCGCGCGGTTGGAATCGAACAGCTGATTTCATCGGCAAACCTCGGCAGCTGCCTTGTGCGTGCGACAGCCGGTTTTCATTGTTCTTGGTAACGGTAACACGCATCCCACACACCATCTATATAGGTGGCGATGTAGGATACGCGGCAATAACAGCCACGAGTTCATATCCAGCGAGGGGCAGTGGAAAAGGCCGTCAGACGCAAAGGGGATGCCGTAACCATTCACGAGGTGGCGCGTCATGCGGGCGTATCGCCCATGACCGTCTCGCGTGTCATGAACGGCAACAGCAATGTTCGCGAAGCCACGCGTGAGATCGTCATGCGTGCCGTGAAGGAACTGAACTACACGCCGAATGCAGCGGCGCGTTCGCTCGCAGCGGCGCAGGGCACGCGCATCGGTCTCATCTACACCAATCCGAGCGCGGCCTATCTGACCGAGCTTCTGGTCGGCGCGCTCGATGGTGCGAGTCGCACGGCCACGCAGCTCGTGCTCGATACCTGGGCCAACGTAAGTCCTTCGGGCGAGAAAGCGGCCGCCCGCAAGCTTGCCGCCAGCGTCGCCGGCGTCATCCTGCCCCCACCGTTGTGCGAATCGAAGGCAATTGCTTCGGAGTTCGTGGCTGCGGGGGTGCCGGTGGTGGCTGTCGCGTCCGGTCGGTTTCAGTCGGATGTCTCGTGCGTGCGGATCGACGATTACCGTGCCGCACAGGAAATGACGTTGTACCTCGTCGAACTCGGTCACACGCGCATCGCCTTCATCAAGGGACACCCGAACCAGACCGCCAGCGCGCGCCGCTTCGAGGGCTACCAGGCGGCCATGCAGGAAGCCGGCATCCCGCTCGATCCGGGACTCGTTCAGCAGGGGTACTTCACGTACCGATCGGGTCTCGAGGCGACTGAAAAACTGCTTGCTCGCAAGAAGCCGCCCACCGCGATCTTCGCGAGCAACGACGACATGGCCGCCGCGGCGATCTCCGTGGCGCATCGCCGTGGCCTCGATGTGCCGCGCGATCTTTCCGTGGTGGGATTCGATGACACCCCGACGGCCACGACTGTGTGGCCTGAGCTCACGACGATCCGTCAGCCGATCGCGGCGATGGGCGAATCCTCCATCGAGCTGCTTCTGCGTAGCATCCGACGTAAAGACAAAGAAGCGCGCGTGGTCGTCGATCACGTAGTCGCTCACCAGCTCATCAAACGCGATTCGGTTGCGCCACCACCCAAGGGCTGAGGGCTCGCCGAACCCTCTCCCGCTCATCACGCATCACTCATCACCCATCACTCCTCACTCATCACTCACTAAAAAGGCGGCATCCCAGACCGGAGTGCCGCCTTCATGCCAGAGCTCAATCAGAATCGACCGCGCAGACCCACGATCACCGTACGGCCTGCCTCGTACTCAGTGAACGCTGCGTTCGGGAACTGGAAGTACGAACGCTGCTTCTCGTTGGTCAGATTGATCACATCGATCGTGAGCTGCGGCACCCACTCGGACGCTCCGAACATTTCGGAGAAGTCGAAGCTCGACGAGAAGTCGTATTGCTCGTAGTCATCGCTGAAGAGCGCTGCCAGCGGGATGCCGTTCTGGTTGAGCCCTGAAGACTGCGAACCCTGCGCAAAGGTCTTCGAGATGCGCGCGCTCACGCCACGATTCTCGTAGTAAACCGTTGCGTTGTACGTCTCGGGAGCGACACCCACAGCCACCGCAGGCGCCGCACCTTCACCCTTCTGGTCGATGATGGTGTAGTTCGCGGTGAAGCCGAAGCCTTCCAGGCCGAGATTACCCAGCAGGAAGTCGAGCGGCTGCACCCAGTTGAATTCCAGACCGTTCACCGTGAGACGACCGCTCGCGTTGACCTGCTGCTGCAGAACCACCGTGGCCGCCGTCGGACCGCCGCGCGAATCGATCGCTTGCTGCTGAGTCGGAGACAGCGAACCGTAGGTCACGCCGTAAGCTGCCAGCGCGCTGAACGGAACCGTCTCCGAGCCCAGCACGGTGAAGCCTTCGATGCCTTTACGGAACGCTGCGATACCGAAGTAGCCCGCACCGCCCGTGTAGTACTCGAAGCCCAGATCGATGTTGTCGGAGATGTACGGATCGAGCTGCGAGTTGCCGACCGTGCCGACGTCAGCCGAAGGTGAGCTGAAGCTCAGGCCCGGCAGCATGTCCGCAGGATTCGGCCGCGTCATCGTCTTGGACAAGGCCACACGGACGACGGCGTTATCCGACACGTTCATCGAGGCGCTCGCCGAAGGCAGCCAGTTCTCGTACTCGGATTCCGTTTCCACGAAGCTCACGACGTTCGGATACAGACTGCCGTCGAAGGGATTCGGTCCCGACGCAGGCGGTGCAGGATTGCGTGGATCCGGCAAAGACACGCGACCGCCCACGGTCTGCTCAGTCTTCACCCAACGTACGCCCGCGTTGTAGCGCACTCGATTGCCGCCCAGCTCGGTATCGCCATTCACTTCTGTGTAGAAGCCCGTCGTGGCTTCCTCGATCAGGCCGCCCGACGCACCGGTGTTCGTACCGCCCGATTCCGGTGTATTGGCATGGAAGAAATCGTACTGGCTGTCACGTGCGAAGGCTTTCCAGTTGGCCGTGATGAATCCCGGGCCCGGTCGCAGATAGTTCACCAGCGAAGACTGCGGAATGAGCGAGCCGCCATAGGTCAGCGGCGGGAAGCCCGCGGTGTAGCCAGTGCCATAGGCCGGATAGGCCGGGAAGCCGGTATCCAGGCCGTTACACGCGGGCTGACTGTTCGGCGCCGGCAGCGTCTGGCTCGGATTGCCGCCGCACGCCGCGTTCTGCCATGCCTGACTGTTGTCGTAACCGCGGATACGACGCATCACCTCGTCGTACGCTCCGCCGACCTTCACATTGAACAGGTCATCGCCCCAGGTGAGATTCGCACGGCCGCCCTTGGTCTCGGTCTTGCGCTTTTCGTCCTGCATGTTGACGCGTCCACCCGCCCACACGAAGTTCGCGGGATCGTTCAGATCGACGTTGCTGTCGATGACCGGAATGCCCCCATTGTTCGTGTAGGTCACCGTCATGCCGGAGGACGCCGGCGTATTGACCAGGAGCGTGGGCGACTCGCGATGGAAATCGCTGGTCGTGTAGTTGGCCTGCACGTCGAGGTTCAGTTTGTCGGAGATCTGCCAGGTCATTCCGGGGTTCGTGCCCCAGAACTCGACGTCTTCGATGAAGGGGCGATATTCGAGGAAAGCCTGCGCGTTCGCGAAGGTGCCGCTCGTGACCACGCAGCCCTTGGAACAGTCGTCGCGATCGACCTGCATGTTGACCGGGATCATGGCGCCATTGCGACCGACCCAGCTCATGTCGATGCGTTCGAGATCGTTCTCCTTCTTGCCGTACATCGAATCGAGGAAGAAGTGCAGATCGTCGGTCGGGCGGAATTCGAGGCTCACGATCGCGTTGTAGCGATCCTTCGTGCCAGTGGTCTCCATCGGACGGCCGAGACGCGGGATGATTGCGTTGTCGATCTGCTCGATGGTGAGTCCCGGGTTGTGGGCGAGCAGAAAGTCGCGATCGATAGTCGCGCCGGTCGTGAGACCGTTGCCTGCATTCACTGGCACGGTGCCTGGAATCGTCCAGTTGCCGCCGCCGGTGGCGTTGCGAGCGGGGGTATCGGCGCCGAACTGCGCGACGCTCAGATTCGCATTCGTCCAGCCGATCGTCTCGAAGCCGGTGGTCCTGACCTTGTTGTGCACGCCGGCCACACCGACGAGCGCGCCGAACGAACCCCAGGTGTTGCTGGCGATCAATGCGCCACGCGAACCCTGACCGTCGGCCTGACTGTTGTCCATGCCCTGCACGGAGTACGTGAGGTGCGGTCCTTCGCTATCGAAGGGACGCGACATCCGCATGTTCACGGTACCCGCCGCGCCGCCTTCGATCATGTTGGCAGTCGAGGTCTTGTTCACCGTCAGCTGCGAGAACAACTCCGTCGGGAACAGGTCGAGATCGACTTCGCGATTGGTGCTCTGGGCATCAGTACGGCCCGTGGATGCAATCGAGACCGGCGCGCCGTTCAGCAACACGCGCGTGAAGTTCGTGCCCAGGCCGCGAATCGCGATGTTCAGACCTTCGCCCGTTACCTCACGCGTGATGGTGATGCCGGGGATGCGGTTGAAGGATTCCGCGAGGTTCGTATCCGGAAACTTGCCGATGTCCTCGGCGAAAATCGCATCGACGAAGCCGACCGCATCGCGCTTGGCCGAGGTGGAATCTTCGAGACTCTTGCGGAAACCCGTCACGACGACTTCTTCCAGCGAGCCTTCCGTGGCCGTCGGCGTCGACTGCGCGAACGCGCCGGTCGTCAACGTGGAAAGGAGTGCCGCCGTGAGCAGCGCGCGGCGGCGGCTCAACGGCAAGTGTTGCGAGATTGTCATTGCCCTATCCCCTAGTGCAGAAATGGAAGCCGGCGCGGGCTGGCGATGAGCAATCAGTCAGCAATCCCGGTCCAGCGATTTGCGGCATTCAGGCGCAGGATTGAACGCGTCGCGGCGCGGCGTAGAAATTAGCGAATGGTCTAGTGTCAAAAAGCTACAAGCCGCGGCCGTGCGTGGCCGCGAAGGTGCGGATCGAGGACTTCGGCCTACCGCGGACTTGCCTCTCGCGTCAGCGAGAGCAGCCGCGACGAGAATGCATCGCACGCATGCGGGCACATTTCGCTATGCTCGCTGTCGGAAAATTCAGGTGACATTTCATCGTCACCAAAACGCGGGGGAAGCGATGGCACCGTGGGCCTGGTTGGTAGTTGGAATCGGCGCGTTCGCGGTCGAGATGTTCGTCATCGACGTCCAGTTCTATCTGGTGTTCCTTGGAGCTGCGGCCGCAATCGTCGGGCTGCTGAGTCTCGTGGCTCCGATTCCTCCATCCGCTCAATGGCTCATCTTCGCGGCGCTTTCGATCGTCACGATGTTCACGTTCAGGCGGCGGCTGTATCGGCTGGTCCGCGAGCGCAGCGGCCATGTCGAAGAGCGCCTCACGGTCGGGGATCGCGTACGGGTGCCGGTGCGGCTCGCCGCGGGTGAGACCTGTCGCGTCGACTATCGGGGCTCGTCCTGGACGGCACGCAATATCAGCGAGGCCACCATCGAAGCAGGCAGCGAAGCGCAGATCGCGCGCGTGGACGGCCTGACGCTCGAACTCATTCCCTGACAAAACGCATTCGAACGAGGGTATTCAATGGAAACTATGTACGTCGTGGTCGTCATCGCCGTGCTGGCCGTCATCGTGCTCGCGAAGACGGCCAAGGTCGTTCCGCAGCAGGCCGCCTATGTGGTCGAAAATCTGGGCCGTTACAGCCGCACGCTGCACGCCGGCTTTCACATCCTCGTGCCTTTCGTCGAGCGCGTCGCTTATCGCCACAATCTCAAGGAAGAAGCGATCGATATTCCCGAGCAGGTCTGCATCACGAAAGACAATGTGCAGGTCGGTGTGGATGGCGTGCTGTATCTGCAGGTGCTCGATGCGTCGAAGGCTTCCTACGGCATCACGAACTACCGCTTCGCAATCATCCAGCTCGCCCAGACCACGCTACGTAGCGAGATCGGCAAGATCGATCTCGACCGGACATTCGAAGCACGCGGCACCATCAATGCCAACGTCGTGAGCGAGCTCGACCATGCCTCTGCCAGCTGGGGCGTGAAGGTGCTGCGCTATGAGATCAAGAACATCAATCCGCCGAAGGACGTGCTGCAGGCGATGGAGAAGCAGATGCGCGCCGAGCGTGAGAAGCGCGCGGTCGTGCTGACATCCGAAGGCGATCGTGACGCGAAGATCAATCAGGCCGAGGGCGAGAAGCAGCGCGTGATCAAGGAATCGGAGGCGAACAAGCAGCAGCAGATCAACGAGGCGCAAGGTCAGGCCGAAGCCATTCTCGCCGTCGCCACCGCAACCGCCGAGGGCTTGCGACGCGTCGGTGAAGCGCTCGCGGGTCGAGGCGGCATGGAGGCGATGCAGCTGCGCGTGGCAGAAGAGTACGTGAAACAGTTCGGCAAGCTGGCCGACGAGGCCTCGAGCACACTCATCGTGCCCGCGACGCTCAGCGACATTTCCTCAATGATTGCCATGGCGACCAGCGTGGTGAAGCAACAGTCGCCGCGCGCGAACGGCTGACTGCGGTCAGACTGAGATCGGCGATCCTGGCTTCTGATCTGCGAGCGCCACGTAAGCCGCTTCGAGAGCGGCTCTGAACGTGGGCTCGGCCGCCAGGGACGGCGGAATCACCGTATCGAGATCCACGAACAACTGCACATCGTGCGCGGCATCGCCGGTGCACGCGCGACCCGTTGATGCGAGCCTGTCCGCATCGGGATCGACGATCGCCACGCCATTCTTCGCCTGACGGGCGACGAAGCGCATCCATGCGGCGAGCGTCACGCACATGCGATTCACCGGACGACCGGCCTGCAATGCTTCGTTGATCGTCGCAATCAAACGCACCGGCAATTTCTTCGAACCATCCCACGCGATCTGCGCGAGCAGATGACGGATGTTCGGATTGCGAAAACGAGCCAGGAGCGCACCGATGTACGCCGGCACGTCGAGGCCGGGAGAGCTGCCGAGGCTCGCTGCAAAATCCTCTCGCATGAGTCGCTCGACGAACGAGGCCAGCGCCTCATCGTTCATGGCATCGAACACAGTCTCATGTCCGCGCAGGGAGCCTGCGTAAGCAAGGGTCGAATGCGCGCCATTGAGCAAGCGCAGCTTGGCGCGATCGTAGACACTGACATCGGCCGCGAGTGTCACGCCGACGGATGACCAATCGGCTTCGCGCATCGCGGGCACATCTTCGATCACCCATTGCACGAAATCCTCGCGCTTGATCGGCCACGCGTCTTCGACGCCCGTGATCTGGGCCACGCGTTCGCGCAATGCGTCGTCCGTCGCGGGCGTGATGCTATCGACCATCGTGCGCGGGAACGTCACCTCGGCGTCGATCCAGCGCGCAAGATCCGCATCCAGCCGCGCCGCAAACTGCACGATGGCCTTGCGCAACACCGTGCCGTTGTTCGCCAGGTTGTCGCAGCTCACCACCACGAACGGCGCGATGCCCAGCGTGCGGCGACGGCGCAAAGCTTCGGCGAGCACACCGATCAGGCTCTTCGGTGCGGCTGGCGTCTGCCAGTCATGAACGATATCCGGGTGATTCACATCGAGCGCGCCGCTCGGATCGAGGCAATAGCCTTTCTCCGTCACCGTCATCGTGACCATGCGCGTATCGGCCGCCGTGAGACGTGCAAACACCTGCTCGTAGTTCTCGGAGGCCACCAGCAGCTCGCGAATCGCTCCGATCACTCGTAGTTTGGAGGCCGCACTGAGCTCATTGATCACATACAAGCCATCCTGCGGTGCGAGCGCATCGCGGACGCCCGTGCTCTTGAGTGCGACTTCACAGATGCCCCAACGCGGATCCTTGTGCAGTAACGCATCGACGTACGCCGCCTGATGCGCACGATGAAACGCGCCTGGTCCGATGTGCACGATCCCAGTACGAATCGCACTTCGATCGTAACCAGGCAAAGTTGCGCCTGCGACCTGGTAGAGAGTCGCGCTGCTAAGTCGGGGCAACATGGAGATCTCGCGTAGCGGCTCGCAAATGAGGAATGAGCAATGAGTAACGAAGATCGGGAATCCGGAATGACGTTAGTTGAGCATTCTTCAATTGCTCACTACTCATTGCTAATTGACAGCTAGTGATTGTGTCGCGGTGTCTTCCGCGCGACGCCGCGATACTTCACCGCCATTTCCATCACGCCGCCTTTGTCGAGCTGGCTCACGGTCGCGCGGTACAGCTCCTGCCAGGGTGTGGCGCTTTCTGGAACGGGAGGAACACCTTCCTGCTTGCGGCGTTCGATCTCTTCGTCGGACACCAGCATGTCGCAGCGGCCGTTCACCAGATCGATGCGAATGGTATCGCCCGTGCGCAGCCACGCGAGGCCGCCGCCCGCAGCGCTTTCGGGAGATGCGTTGAGAATCGAGGGGCTGTCCGAAGTGCCCGACTGACGACCATCGCCGATCGTCGGCAGGCTCATGATGCCGCGCTTCAGCAAAGCATCCGGCGGCTGCATGTTCACGACTTCAGCGGATCCCGGCCAGCCAAGCGGGCCGGCGCCGCGAATCACGAGCACGCATTTGTCGTCGATGGCCAGGGCAGGATCGTTGATGCGCTCGCGATAGTCTTCCGAACCGTCGAACACGATCGCACGGCCTTCGAAGACGTTGTCGTGACCAGCCTGCGACAGATAGCGACGACGGAAATCCTCGGTGATCACGCTCGCCTTCATGATCGCGAAGTCGAACAGGTTGCCGCGCAACACGACGAATCCCGCCCGTTCCCTCAACGGTTCGGCGACAGTGCGGATCATTTCGCGATCGGTCGTCTCACGATTCTCGCAATTGTCCTTCAGCGACTTGCCTGTCACGGTCAACGCATCGCCGTGCAGTTTGCCGGCCTTGAGCAGCTCATACACGATCGCCGGCACACCGCCTGCGCGATGGAAGCGCTCGCCGAGGTAGTGACCGGCCGGCTGCATGTTGAGCAGCAGCGGAATGTCGTAACCGTACTTCACCCAATCTTCTGCCGTGAGCTCGATGCCGGCGTGGCGCGCCATCGCGGTGAGATGCGGTTGCGCATTCGTCGAACCACCGATCGCAGCAATGGTCGTCACTGCATTCAGGAATGATTCGCGCTTGAGGATCTTCGACGGACGCAGATCCTCGTACGCCATCTCGACGATGCGCTTGCCGGTCGCATAGGCCATCTGACCGCGCTCACGATAAGGCGCCGGAATTGCAGAGCAGCCCGGCAACGACAGGCCCAGCACTTCAGCGACGGCATTCATCGTCGACGCAGTGCCCATCGTGTTGCAATGACCCGGCGATGGCGCGGATGCCGCAGCGGCTTCGAGAAAGCCTTCTTCATCGATCGTGCCCGCCGCGAGCCGGCGACGCGTCTTCCAGATCACGGTGCCCGATCCGACGAGCTCACCTTCGAACCAGCCATCGAGCATCGGTCCGCCCGACAGCACGATCGCGGGAATATCGACGGTCGATGCGGCCATGATTCCTGCGGGCGTCGTCTTGTCGCAGCCCGTCGTGAGCACGACGGCATCGAGCGGATAACCATGGAGAATCTCGACGAGCCCGAGATACGCGAGATTGCGATCGAGCGCCGCCGTCGGCCGACGGCAGTTCTCGAAGATCGGATGCACGGGAAACTCGAGCGGCACACCGCCCGCATCGCGAATGCCTTCCTTCACACGCTTCGCGAGCTCGACATGAATGCGATTGCACGGCGTCAGATCGCTGCCCGACTGCGCGATCCCGATGATCGGCTTGCCGCTGCGCAACTCCTCCGGCGTGAGTCCGTAGTTCATGAAGCGCTCGAGATACAGCGCCATCATGTCGATGTGATCGCGATTGTCGAACCACTCGCGCGAGCGGAATCTTGGCTTGCTCATGGCGGTTGCCCTGATTACAGAAGAAGAGCCGGAATTTCACACAGAGAGCACAGAGTACACAGAGTGTTGAACACGCAGCTTCAGGCTCTGTGCTCTCTGTGATCTCTGTGTGAACTCTTGGTAGTTACCAGCGAAGCGCAACCTGCTGTTGCGGCAGGCCGGCGACGTCGACGCGTATGCGGAAGAGGCCGCCGGCGAGCGGTTGCTGCCCGCGTTCGGTGTCGTTCAGATTCTTCCAGGACGTTGTGATGAACATCGTGCGCAGGTCTGTGCCACCGAAGGCGACCTTCGTGCAGGCGGCGACGGGAAGATCGATCGTCTGCACCAGCTCACCCTTGGGCGAGTATCGATGCACGCCCCAGCCGCCGTAGAGCGCGATCCATACATGACCTTCGCTATCGACGACGGGACCGTCGGGATAGGCGTCCGGCTTTTCGATGCGGACGAACAGGCGCTTGTTCGCAAGGTTGCCGCGCTCGTCGAGATCGAACGCATAGATTTCGCGCTTCAAGGTGTCGACGTGATAGAGCGTGCGGCTCCTGGGGCACACCGCCGGACCATTGGTGATCACGTAGTCTTCGTCGCAACAGCGCAGCCCGTCGCGATCGAACCGATACAGCGATCCGGTCGGCGAGCTTTCTGCATTGTCCATCGTCCCGAACCAGAGTCGGCCGGCGGGATCGACGCACGCATCGTTCAATCGATTGCCCGGCTTATGGCTGTCGACCAGCGTCAGGAGCTCGAACTCGCCGCTGTCCGGATCGAAGGAGTAGAGCCCCGACTTCATCCCCGCAATCATGCGCCGCTCGCCCGTCGGCACCACGAAGCCGATCTCCTCGGGCGCATCCCAGCTGCGCTGCTGCTCACCGTTCTCGTCGCAGCGATGGATGCGACGTCCCTTGATATCGACGAACCAGACGGCGGAATGGAGTGCGTACCAGAACGGGCCCTCGCCCAGTTTCGCGGCCACAGGCCAGATGCATTCGACGGACATGACGTGACTCGTAGATTTGCAGGATGGAATTTGAAGCAGAGTGAAGAACCGATCGCCGACGCTGGCCTCTCCTGGCTAATCCCTTCCTATTCCCTATCAGCAGTAGCCCGCATCGACCCAGTAGTTGTGGCCGGTGCACATGCGCGCGTCGTCGGAGGCGAGGAAGAGCACCATGGCAGCAACGTCGACGGGTTCGACGCGAGCCTTGATGCATTGCTGCGCGAGAATCTTGGCTTCCTCTTCGGGTGTGTGCCACAGCGCCATCTGTCGAGGCGTGCGTATCGCACCCGGAATCACGCAATTCACGCGGATGTTGCTCTCACCGAGATCGCGGGCCATGGCGCGCGTCATGCCTTCGATCGCGGCCTTGGCGGTTTCGTAGATCGAAATATCCGGCAGCCCGAGATGCCACGAGACGGAGCCCAGATTCACGATCGATCCGCCGCCCGCGCGTTTCATGCCTGCAACGACGCCCTGACTTGCGAAATACAGATGCCGCAGATTCACGTTCATGCGGTTGTCCCAGTACGCAGGCGTCACGTCTTCGAGCTTGTGCCGATCGTCGTTGGCGGCGTTGTTGACGAGCACCGAAATGGGACCTGCGGCCGATTCGACGTACGCGATCGCAGCCTTGAGCGACTCGAGATCTGTCAGATCGCAGCGGCGGAAATGGCAGGCACCGCCGAGCTGATCGATGAGCTCGCGCGAGCATTGTTCGTTCACATCCAGAAAGAAGACGCGCGACTTCTGCTGCACGAACGACGAAACGATCTCGGCACCGATCCCTGAGCCACCGCCTGTAACGAGCACAGTCTTGTTGGCCAGAGAGGGGTAGACGGCATGTGGCATGTGAAAAGCGCTCAGTGAAACGTCGTTGTAATGGCTCAGAGCCGCGAGTACCCGGTCTTGAGCTGTGAATAAAACTCTATGGCTGCAAATCCCTGTTCGCGCGCGCCATAGCTCGATTTGCGACTGCCGCCGAAGGGAATGTGGTAATCGACGCCCGCGGTCGGCAGATTCACCATCACCATGCCGGCACGCACATTGCGCGTGTAGTGACGCGCGTACTTGAGCGAAGTGGTCACGATGCCCGCGGACAATCCGAACTGGCCGGCATTCGCCGCGGCCAATGCTTCATAGTAGTTCCGGACGCGAATCACCGAGGCGACCGGACCGAACACTTCTTCGTTGTTGATCCGCATGTCGAGCGTGGTATCCGCGATCAGTGCAGGCGCGGCGTAGTAACCCGGCTTGCCCAGTTGCAGCTGGCCACCGCCGAAGCAGCGACCGCCCTGCTCTTTCGCGATGCTGACGTAAGACAGCGTCTTCTCGAGCTGTCCCTGACTTGCGAGCGGACCCATCTGGGTCTGCGGATCGAGTGCATCGCCGACACGCAGAGCGGCAATGCGCTCCGCAAGCGATTGCACGAACCGGTCGTACACACCTTCAGTGACGATCAAACGACTCGAAGCGGTACAGCGCTGACCGGTTGCGAAGAAAGCGCCGTCGAGCGCCACTTCGACTGCGCGGTCGAATTCGCAATCGTCGAGCACGACGAGCGGATTCTTGCCGCCCATTTCGAGCTGAAAGCGCGCCTGATGAGCAAGCGCAGCCGACGCGACGCGCGCGCCGGTGACCTGCGATCCGGTGAAGGAAATCCCGTCCACATCCGGATGTGCGGACAATGCACCGCCCGCTGCGCCGCCACCGAGCACCAGATTGAAAACACCGTGCGGCGTTCCTGCTTCGTGAATGATCTCGGCGAGCACGACTGCCAACGTCGGCGTGAGCTCGGAAGGTTTCATGACGACCGTATTGCCGAACGCGAGCGCCGGCGCGCTCTTCCACGCTGGAATCGCCAGCGGAAAATTCCAGGGCGTGATCAGACCGAACACGCCGATGGGTTCACGATAGGTCGCGGTTTCGATGTCCGGCCGGCTCGAATCGACCGTGTCGCCGCGCATCCGCAATGCTTCGCCGGCGAAGAACTTGAAGATGCGCGCCGTGCGCACGACTTCACCCAGACTTTCAGGAACCGTCTTGCCTTCCTCGCGCGACATCAGACGTGCGAGCTCTTCGCGACGCGCCATGATGATGCTGCCGATTCGATCGAGGATGTCCGATCTGACTTCGAGCGTCGCCGTGGCCCAGGCAGGAAAAGCAGCCTTCGCCGCTGCAACCGCGGCATTGATGGCCGTGCCGTCATCGCCCGGGACACGCGCAACCACATCGCGCGTGTCCGAAGGATTCAGGCTGTCGAACGCGGGAGCAGCAGATTCCCAGCGTCCGTCGATGTAGTGAGCAAGTTGACGAGTGGCCGACACGCGAAAGCTCAGCGCGTTCCCAGCAGACCGCGACGCGCGAGATTGGTCATGAGATCGGCGATACCGAAGCTCCATGCCGGCGCCTGGTCGCAAGTCGTTACCTTGTTCTCGAGCACACCCAGCCGCTCGCTCGAGACGCGCACGATGTCATCGATCTTGTGCGTGAAGCCGAGCCCTTTCGAGCCGCGGTCCACGATCGGTGCGAACATGGTGCCCAGGAACAACGCAAAGCCGTCCGGATAGCGATGGTGTTTGCCGATGGTCTGTGCGACCAGCTCTTCCGGATCGCGGCTGATCTGGTCCATCGAGCTACTGCCTTCGAGACGGAAATCATCCGTACCCGTGATCTCGAGCCGTACGACGGCCTTGCGGACATCGTCCAGAGTGAAGTCGCCGTCGAACAAGCGGATGAACGGACCGATGGCGCACGAAGCGTTGTTGTCCTTCGCCTTGCCGAGCAGCAGCGCGCTGCGGCCTTCGATGTCACGAAGATTCACGTCATTGCCGAGCGCGGCACCGAGAATGCGACCGGTTGCATCGCAGGCCAGCACGACTTCCGGCTCGGGATTGTTCCAGGCCGAATCCGAACGTACGCCGATCCAGTCGCCCCAGCCCACCGACGACAGCGGCGGACCTTTCGTGAAGATCTCTGCATCCGGTCCGATCGCAACTTCGAGATACTGCGACCACAGACCATCGGCGATCAGTGCATCTTTCAGGCGCTTTGCCGCATCCGATCCAGGCTTCACCGACCGAATGTCCGTGCCGATGCGATCGCGCAGACTCGCACGCAGCGCATCCGCTCTGCCGGCGTCGCCTCGTGCACGCTCTTCGATGACGCGCTCCATGGCAGAGATCGCGAAAGTAACGCCGCTCGCCTTGACGCATTGAAGGTCGAATGGCGAGAGCAGCCGCACCGGCGCTTGTTTTTCGAAAGCGCGTTCGAGGCCGAGATTCTCGAGCGGGCCCAGATCCTCTCCTTCAGGGATCTTGCCCGTCCAGGAGTTCAGCAGCTGGGAGACAGTCGGCGCATGCCGCGACACGTCGCGCACGCGGCCTTCGCTCACGATGATCGGACTGGGGCCTGATTCGCGTTGCAGACGGCCTACGAGCAGAGCATTGCGCCAATCGGAAGGTAGATGACTAATCACGAATTGACCCGCTGAAATGACTGAACCTAAGACCCAGGGCTTCGAGGCGCGTCAGCATCGTTAGACCGCGACGCCGCTCAGTGCCCGGCGTACCCGCCGGACACCGATGATTTTTCGACGTCCGAGTCTGCGAATCCGGCGATTTTGCCGCCCCCTGCCCGCTCGGAATCATACGGCGGATCCAACAGCCGCCTTAGTGAGACGCCGAAGCGTAGTGATAGCGCTATCAGAATTCAAGCAAGACGGTCGCATCGATCAGGCCGTGGCGACCACGACATAAGCCGCCGGAAACCAGGTAGCAGGAGCCGCGAGTGAAACTCTCACACGGGGCCGAGCGTTCGATCGCGACCGATGCGTCTGCGGTCGAATTGCGACCGACGGATAAGAAGATCACTGCAAAGCGGGACTCCATACCATGCCGATTTCCAGTGAACCGAGTCTGCGGTTCGCCTTTCTGTGGCCCTTGACCCTATGCCTGCTGCTGATGCTCCTGCCAGTCGCCCTGCTGAACGAGTGGCCCTGGCAGCTCGGACGGCGCGACCTGCTGGCATTCGCGTTGTTGGTGGGCGGCTTCCTCGCTGCCAGCGGGCTGCACATTTATGCCCAGCGACGCGACCCGCTCTGGCGATGGCTCGCCACGTTTGCGTCGGGATCTGTCTTCGCGTTTCTCCTGCTGTTGTTGATCGCATCCAAAAGCACCTCCTCCCGCATGGTTGCCGTCGCGGCTTTCGCGATTGCCGTATTGCTTCTGCCCGTGCCGTATCTGTTCTCGCGACTGCGAGTTGCGGCCCTCGCGGTCGCACTGATTGCCCTGGCAGGTGCGCTGGCGCTCGCGGTCCGCCATCACACGCGCGCTGGCCGCCCGGTCGAACAGCAAAAGCTGCAGCTCAGCGTCGGCACCAATCTCTACAACCTGGAACTGACAACGTATGCCGGCTATGTCCGCAAACCCGCGGTACGCGGCGGAGGCTTCACCGAATTCGCGGATCGCGTGCTGCTGGCCACGGGCGACGGTTCTCTGTACCTGATCGACTCGCGACCCGATGCGCTCACGGTGCAGCCGCTGTCCGTTCGAGTGCCTCTCAATGGCGAGGAGTTCGCCGCTGCAGCCGGCGGAAAATATGCAGAGCCGCTGAAATCCTCGCAGTACGGCGCCGGCGCTCCGCCGGGCGTGCAGACCTGGCGCTTTCGCACTGCCGATATCACTGCGCGCCGGCGCGGCGATCATGTTCAGCTCTTTGCTTCACATCATTACTGGCACGACGACCAGCAGTGCTTCGTCCTGCGAGTGAGCACGATCGAACTGACCTCCAAGGGCGCGCAGGTCCAGGGACCGCCAGGGGAATGGCGCACGCTCTTCGAAACGCGACCCTGTCTGCCAATCAAGGGCCCGGACGCCAAACGCGGGAAAAACCCGTTTCAGGGCGAAGAGATCGGCGGACGCATGTGGCTCACCGACGACCACACCCTGCTTCTCACCGTGGGCGACATGTCATTCTCGGGCCTCGAATCCTGGCAGATCCTCGCGCAGGATCCGGAAGCCTCCTACGGCAAGACGCTCACCATCGACACCGAAACAGGCCAAGGCTCGGTCCATACGCTCGGACATCGCAACCCGCAGGGGCTGATGCGCGATAGCCGCGGCGATCTCTGGCTGACCGAACACGGCCCTAAGGGCGGCGATGAGTTGAACCTGCTGCAGGCGGGCGTGAATTACGGCTGGCCGCGCGTGACTTACGGCACTGAGTACCTCACTTTCGCATGGCCATTGAACGCTCAACAGGGACGGCACGAGGGCTTCCAGGAACCCGCGTACGCATTCGTGCCCTCCATCGGCGTCTCACAGATCATCGAGATCCGGCAGGACTTGTTCGAGGGCTGGAAGAACGATTTCCTCGTCGGCTCGCTTTCAACTCGCGCGCTGTATCGCCTGCGCATGAAAGACCGTCGGGTGGTGTTCGCGGAACCGATCCCGCTGAATTACCGCGTGCGCGACATGTTCGAGCTGCCAGACGGGCGCATCCTCGTCTGGACCGACACCGCCACACTCATCGACATTCACCCGACTCACCGGATGAACGGCGAACTCCTGTTCGGCTCCATGTGCCAGAGCTGCCACTGGATTCACGACGGCCTGTCGCATCGTGCCGGCCCCGATCTGTTCGGCATCGTCGATAAAGATGTCGCCAGCGGCCCCAACTTCGACTATTCGCCCGCACTCAAGAGTTTCGGCGGCGAGTGGACCGCCGAACGGCTCGACCGATTCCTCGCAGATCCGCAAGCCCTGGTACCGGGCAACGCAATGGCATTCGAAGGGATTCAGGATCCCGAACAGCGCAGGCTGCTCATCGAGCATCTGCGCAACGCGATCGGGCAGTAGGAGAAGAGGTTCACACAGAGATCACAGAGCACATAGAGGTTCGGACCAGATTGAGCGTCGCCGGGGACGCTTGTGCCGAGCGGCGCATTCTTTCCTTTCGCGCTTTATCTCAATCTCTCTGTGCTCTCTGTGCTCTCTGTGTGAAATCTTCCTGTCTTACTCCCGATACGGCGCGATCGTCTGGATTCGACCGTTCGCGTCGTACGTGAGCTCGGTGCATTTGACCGAACGCAGGTGAGTCACGCCCTTCGACAGTACGGAGTCGTGGTAGAACAGATACCACTTGCCCTTGAACTCGCAGATCGAGTGATGGGTGGTCCAGCCGATCACGGGGGTGAGAATTCGCCCTTGGTACGTGAACGGTCCATAGGGGTTGTCGCCGGTCGCGTAACACAGGAAATGAGTGTCGCCGGTCGAGTACGAGAAGTAGTACTTGCCGTTGTACTTGTGCATCCACGACGCCTCGAAGAAGCGTCGGTCGTGATCGCCCGCAAGGATCGGTTTACCTGACTCATCGACGATCTGGATCTCACGCACTGGCTCTGCAAATTGCTTCATGTCGGCGGTGAGCTTGGCAACACGCGGTCCGAGCGCGGGCTCGTTGTCGGTGGGCTCTTCGTTCGTTGCCCCATACTGATTGTTGCGGTACTTCTGAAGCTGACCGCCCCAGATGCCGCCGAAGTACATGTAGTAGGCACCATCGTCGTCGGCGAACACCGCCGGATCGATCGAATAGCTGTTGCGAATCGGCTCCGGCTCAGGCGTGAAGGGGCCTTCGGGACGATCGCCCACGGCCACACCGATCTGGAAAATGCCGTCGGCACGCTTCGCAGGGAAGTACAGGTAATACTTCCCGTCCTTCGTGGCTGCATCGGGCGCCCACATCTGCCGCTGGGCCCATTTCACATCCTTGATGTCGAGCGCTTTGCCGCAATCGATCGCCGGTCCTGACGGCGAATCCAGACGCAGGACATGGTAGTCGCGCATGTCGAAGTGATCGCCGTTGTCGTTGAACGGGATGCCTGCCTCGATATCGTGCGAGGGATACACATACAGCTTGCCCTCGAACACGTGTGCTGAAGGGTCGGCCGTGTAGATATGCGTCACGAGAGGCTGCGAAATCGCCTTCGCAGTGATCTTCTCGTAATCGACGCCTGAGTAATCGACTTCAGAATCGTTCGACATGGGAGTGACTCGTATTTTGATGAATGGCGTGCGTCAGGCCGCCACCGGCCCGACGCGGCGCAGGCTCAGTTCCTTTTCGATGCGTGTCTCCATGCTCTTGTTGATGCTGTAGAAGAACAGCAGCACGCAGCAGAGCAGGAACGGAATCGAAGCATAAACGCTCATCGAGAGCTTCACGCCGTTCACGACTTCAGCGCTCTGGTGCGCTGCACCCGCGACATAGCCGTAAGTCTCGAGCAGCTTGGCGACCAACCAGCCACCGATCGCAAGGCCCAGCTTGAGGCCCAGGATCATGGCAGAGAAGATGATCGCCGTTGCGCGACGGTTGTTCTTCCATTCCGAGTAGTCCGCAACGTCGGCAATCATCGCCCACAGCAGCGGGATCGTGATGCCGTACGAGAAGCCGTGCAGCACCTGCGTCATGAAAATCGTTCCGATCGCGTCCGCCGGGATGATTGCGAAGACCATCAGGAACAGCGTCGAAACCAGCAACGCGGCGCTGAATACGTTGCGCTTGCCGAAGCGGTTCGCAAGCGGCTTGGAGAAGCCGATGCCCACGATCATGAAGATGATGCCGCCGCCGTTGAAGATACCGAATCCGGTTTCGACAGGATTGTTCGCACCGAACCCGAGGCCGGCGAGAAAGCTCGAGAGTGCCGCGCGGTCCACATAGTTCTCGAAGTAGTAAATGTAGGTGCCGCCCTTGAGCGCGAGCGTGACGAACACGAGCACCGTGACGAGCAGCATCACGATCCAGGGCTTGTTGCTGAACAGATCGGACAGATCCTCGAGCACCGTCGACTTCTGCTCCGGAGAAGGCACGATCCGCTCTTTCGTCGTGAGGAATGTGATCACGAAGAAGATCGTGCCCACGATCGCGAAGAGCATCATCGCTTTCTGGAATCCCACGGCGCGGTCACCATCACCGAGCGCAAGCACCAGCGGCAGCAGCAGCACCTGGATGACGAACTGCGCGATCATCACGGCGACGAAACGGTAGGAAGACAGACTGTTGCGCTCCGACATGTTACCGGTGAGCACGCCGCTCAACGCCGCGTACGGAAGATTGTTCGCCGCGTAGATAATCACCAGCAGGGTGTAGGTGATCGCGGCGTAGTAGATCTTGCCTTGCTCGCCGAGATCCGGAGTCGTGAACGCGAGGAGCGAGAGGACGCCGAAGGGGATTGCGGTCCACAACACCCAGGGACGGAACTTGCCCCAGCGCGTGTTCGTGCGATCCGCGATCAGGCCCATGATCGGGTTGAAGATCACGCCACCGATGAAGCCACCCCAGAAAATGATGGTCGAGGCCGTCCCGGCCGGAATCTTGAACACGTCGGTGTAGAAGAAGGCAAGGAAGGTGACGAAGGTCTGAAAGATCAGATTCGCCGCGAGGTCCCCCAGGCTGTAGCCGACTTTTTCGACGACCGACAGGCGTTCTGTATTTGTTGTCATGTTACCGCTCTCATGGTTTCGGCGGCTCGGAGGATAAACCGGCTTGATGGCGCGCAGCCAGACGTTCGATGCGAAACCGCACGCAATTCAGGATCTTTCTCCTGGTCGACGCGGGCAAAACCGCAGCGACTCGCGCGAATCAGACTCGGTCTTATCGCGATTGCCGTCTCAACTGACGCGACCTGAAGAGGTCCTGCTCAGCTGCTTCGCTGAGCTCCGGAGGCTGGGCGTTGCCGGCAATACTTCGACGAGCGAAGCTGCCGGCGTGGCGAATTGCGACTCGTTCAGCGCTCTAAGCGGCGGATCTCACGTTCGCGTCGGTGCTGCGCGATCTTGCCCACTCCAGCGCATCGGCAAGCGATGTCGCCCGATAGGTCAGATCGGTCCCACCGGTGAATGCGGCCATGAATCTCGCGATCTTGCCGTACGAGTTGTCCAACACGGCGTGAGGACGCCCCAGCAACATCGACAGGATGTGCACGTGCAGCCGATCGGTCACGATGGCGCGGGCGCGACTGATCTGACGAATGCCGCGACCGAAACGTTGCCGCGCAGCCGCGTTGAAGCGTCCGAGCCGCACCTGCATGGGATCGAATGTCGCGATGGCGCCGGCCATCCCCATGGCCTTGGCGAGGCGCACCGGTAACCACGGTTCGGAAATCCAGTCTTCGACGGGCACACCGTGCAGCAAGGAAAGATCGTGCGTTCCAGCCTTCTCGAGATCTTCGCGCAGCATCGCCAGCACGGGCAGCTCTGGCTCTGCATTTCCTCGCAGCGGTCCGATGCACAGAGCCATGTCGGGACACAGCATCACGCGGCAGTTGAAGCGTTTCTCGGCGAACACTCGCGACTCTTCATCGCGCACGAGCAAGGTGAAATTGCCGTGCCGATCGATGACGCGCGCGGTTTCATCCGCCCGTTCCTGCGACTTGTAATGAATCGATTGGGGAAACTGAATCACGGGCCGGCCGGGCCAGCGCTTGAGAATGCGTTCACGAAAATCCTGATGCGCGACCCAGATGTCGCCGAAGTTGCCGCCGCCGTGAATGAAGATCGGCCCGCTCGACGTGCGTGCATCGAGCTCGGCGTCCGAGAAGTCGTGCATGGTCGAGACGTAAGCAGGACGGCGAACTTTACGACTCATCAGGTAGGCCCATTCGCCCAGCCAGATCGCAGAGTCGCCCACGTTGCGGATATTCGGGAAGTCGACGATCGCGAGCGGTTCGCCCGTGATGAATTCATCCAGGCACGAATGAATCCGGGACTGAAGATCGGCAATCAGCTTGAACGGTGTCACGAGCACTTCATCCTTTGTGAGTCATTGAGGCGCGCGATCAGGCGCGCGGTTCACCGAAAAACTCCCTCTTTGCTGCGCCATCCACGAGTCGCAGCCGCGCAAGATTCGTCACGATCTGGTGCGGACGGCGAAGGGTCTGGCGGTTGAGCACGTACTTACGAAGAATCGGCGGCGTCTGGCTGTGCGATCCGCTGTGACCGACGCGATAGATCGCCCCTGGAAATGGCAGCGATGCCAGCGGCGTACCGCGCTCCGCCAGCAGCGCGCCGATTCTGCGATGGCTGCCGAGCATCTCCTTGATGTACTCCGGGGTTGCCGCTTCGAAGCTTTCCGGCAGGCGATACAGATCGGAGCGAATGATGAGCGAGGAACCGCACACGTGATTCAACGCGGGATGGCGGTAAAGGATGCTGCCGCCATCGTTCCATACGTAACCCATGTCGATGATCCAGCCATTCGCCTGCGGATGATCTGCGGCGTACTGAGTGATCCGGGAGCTCACGAAATCATCGTCGTCGACGATCATGAAGAACCGGCTGTCGCGTGCCCGCAGCATACCCATGAGCACGCGGCGTCCTTTGTCCATGCGGAACGCGTCCAGGATCTGCTCGCGCGAGCCGCTGCCCAGGTCGTGCAACTCGTTCGGCGGAAAGCGCACCCACTCCACCGAGAATCGCTCGGGCAGCTCCGGCAAATCCGATCCTTCGTTCGCGATGATGATCCCGCGCCAGTCGCTATGGGTCTGTGCAGCGATCGATCGCACCGTCTGCGTGAGGTTGGCCTTCAGGCGTGCCCAGTCCGCAGAGTTCGCGGGATGCCGCACAGGAATCAGGAACGTCAACGTAACCACAGCGTCGCTTGTCCTCTCATGTATTCACGAATGGGCGGCACACGATTCATGCGGGTCGCAGTTTCGCAATCATTTTCGCGATCAACTGCTGCACCTCGCGCTCAGGACCCGAAGGCCTGCGCATGACGGTCCACAGCAGCAGGCTGGTCCCGCAATAGAGCGTCGCAGCGACCGCGGCGATGATCGCGATCTTGACGATCAGCGATACGGTGTCGGTTTCGTGCGAGAGCAAGGGAGTGATCAGCACCACGCCCGCACTCATCGCAGCCACGCTCGCGAATGCGCGCACATTGGCAGCGAGTTGCTCGCGCAAATTCAGGCCCGTGAACCGCCGCACCAGGCGCATCGCAAGGAAGATCGAAATCAAACCGGACACCACGCGCGCCACCACGACTCCCTTCAGACCTGCAACGAGCATGCCGATCACGATGATGGGAATCCGGATGAAGAGCATTTGCAGATTGCGAATGAAGAGCAGCCGCGTCTGTCCCTGCGCCATCCCCAGGGGCTCGGAGAGCGAGCCGAGCGTCTGCAGCGCGTATACGGAAGCGAGCACCTGAACGACGAAGATCACCGGTTCCCACTTGTCGCCCATCGTGAGCCGGATCAGCGGATCGGCGATGAGCGCGGCACCGAATCCTGCCGGTAGCGCAATGGCCGTGACGAGCGATTGCGCTCGCTGATATGCAGAGGCGAGGCGCGTCGGGTTGTCTCGGATCGTCGAAAACCCCGGAAAGATCACCTTGGTCAAAGGCGAGGTCGTTTCGCGCGTGGGAATCTGCGCGAGGTTACTGCCGACGGTGTAATGACCGAGCGCTCCCATCCCCAATGCGCGGCCGATCAGCAGGTAGTCGAAGCGCCAGTTCAGTGTATTGACGATCTGACCGCCGGTGAGCCAGATCGAAAACGACATCAGCTCACGAATGTGCGCAAAGGAAATGCGCGGCCGGTAAGGCAGAATCGTGTACGACACGACGACGTTCGTGACCTGCATTGCGAGCATGCCAAACACGAGTGCCCAGTAAGTGCGATAGAAATACGCGATCGCGATCGACACCAGAAAACCGGCGAGCTTCTGTGCCACGTTCAGCACGAACTCCTGCCAGAAGATCAGATCCCGCTGCAGCATGATACTGCGCGGATTCGTAAGCCCGCCGAAGAAGACACTCACTCCGAGCGCCGCCATGACGCCCACGAGCCGCTCGTCGTGATAGAGAGAGGCGACTGGAACGCCCGCGGCCGCAAACAGCACGCCAAGAATCAGCCCGCGCAATGCATTGAGCGTCCAGGCCGCATCGAAATGGGACGGCGTAGGTGACTCATGCCGCACGAGTGCCATCGAGAGCGACAGCTCCGTGACACTCTGCACGATCAACAGCATCGTCATCGCGAGCGAGACCACGCCGAAATCATCAGGCACGAGCAGACGTGCGAGCAGAATCGTGCTCAGCACCGACAGTGCGTTCACGATGGCGCGTGACGCACTCAACCATGCACTGCCTTTGATCAGGCGGCCGCTGATGTTCTTCATCGCCGCGACCCCCTGTTAACTCGCGGCCCGCTGCGATGTGACCATCGCCTATATATACACAATGAGCTGATTCTCAGTTGAGAACCGGACGCGGGAGACTGGTCCGGCGCAGAGCTACGCACCACGTCGCTTGAAAGTTCCGACATCTCCACAACCGGCACCAACTGTCCCTCCATGGCGACAGGCAACTCATTCAGCCAGCGTGCCAACCCTCTTGATCGAGTCGTCCCAACTGGCGGATCGCCGGCAGCAATACGTCATCTGCGAATACGCAGCCGGTCGTCAGCGGATCGACCTGGCTGGCGGCATCGCTGACGTTATTCATGTAGCCGCCGCGGGCGCGCAGCACTTCCAGCATGGGCTCGTAACCCTCGCGCCATGCGCCGACGTCTGCGAACCGTGTGCGCAGCGTCTTCAGAATCTGCATCCCCGAGAAATCCAGATCACCCCAGAAGCGGCACGCTCCCAGCGCAGGACCTTGCTCGAACCACCATTCTTCGAACGCTCTACGCAAGTTCTCTTCGCCAGGTCCTGCGAAATGCAGCAGCGCTCCTGAACGGCGGCGGATGCGCTCAGCGGTGCTGCGAAATCCCGAGGCATATACCAGCGCCAGCTCGCGCGCTGCGTTTATCGATCCGGCAACAGCAGCTGCATAAGTGTCCTGGTTCTCGATGAACAGCACGCCGTGACATGACACGGGCAGATGGACGGCGACCACGATCGGCCGTTCGCGTATCTCCAGCCGCGGAAAGAGCTGAGCGATCAGAGGACCGCGTTCATCGAGCACCTTCGAGTCACCCCAGAACACGCGCGCGCTCAATTGACGCAACGTCACGGGTCCTGCTACCGCTGCGATGCGCGCGAACGCAGCGACGATCTCCTCCGCGGTGCGATCTGCAATCAGGACTCTGCGAGCAGCCAGCGCCGTACCGCCGTCCTCGAACGCTTTGCCATGCGCCTCCACAGCCCGGCGCCAGACGAGCATGGCCGACTCGGACACGGGCCGCGCCAGCCACTGACGCACCAGATCCTCGGATTGCGGCGCGAACGCGACTTTCGCGCCCTGCCATTCAGGATCGTAGGGACTGCGACGCGCGAGTCTGATCGACAGCACGCCTTGCGATTGCAGTGCGTTCAGTAGTGACCATTGCTGGTCGGCCGCTGTGTCTGCACGAGCGAGCGAAGGCAGAAACCGCTCCACTGACAAGACGATCGATCGCTGTCGCGTTTCGCCGGACTGATGATCGAAGCGATCCAGCACTGCATTGAGCAGCGCCTGCAACTCAGGCTCGTCATCGAGCCAGACCGGACGCTCGTCGTTCATCCCGAACCCGTTGTTTCCAGATCATCCATGAAATCCATTTCCGCCTGCTGCTGGACGGTGCGTCGATGCTGCGCCCAAAGCGCTTTGATTCGCTCTTGATTGCATTGCTTGCGATCCACGAGCACACGCGTCTGCAACTCGCCGCGCGGCACGCTCGGCACCTTGGCGAACACGAATTCGTTGCTGATGAGATCCATGAACGGACCGCACTTGCTGGTCGGCATGATGAACAGCAGCTGCAATCCCAGTGCGCGGGTCAGGTAGTCGATGACTTCGCGTGAGCGTGTCTCGTCCATTTTCGAGAACGCCTCGTCCACCAGGACCATGCGCAGATGATTCACGCCCTCGGCATAGCGCAGCGCCGAAGTAATGCTGGCGGCGCGAATGATGTATGCCGGCGTTTCGAGCTGACCGCCGCTGCCCGTGCCGTACTCCGACAGCGCGATGGGAGGCTTGCCCTCGACGTCCTTGTAGATTTCATAGCGATAGTAGTTGCGGTAATCGGCAATGCGCTCGAGCTCGCGCTGCGACTTCTGCTCGTCAGCGCCGAGCAGCAGCGCCATGATGCTGTCGCGCACGGCGGCCGACTTCGCAGACAGCTTGCTCTCGAACAGCGAGTCGCCGTCCCCTGCGGGATTCTTGACGACATCCTCGAAGAAGCGGGCGTAGTCGCGAAACTCCGGCACCCACTCGGCATCGAAGCGGAAGCGCTCGCGATCGGAGCCGAAGCGATGATTCTCGAGCTCCTTGTTCAACAGCTCCAGATGCCGTTTGCCTTCGCTGATCGCCTGATGGATCGCCTGGCACAGATGCGCGACGAACGCATTGTTGAAACTGAGCTTCAGCTGCTGCAGCTTCGAATGCTTCTCGACGAGCACGTTGTTCTTGAGGATGTTGAACACGCGGTCGATATCGCGGCGCAGCTCGCTGATGTTTGCGAACAACGCACTGTCGTACGTTCCGGTGAACCCCGTGTACACGATCGCATCGGCCGGACGCGTCGTGCGGCGGTTGTGCTCCTGTAGCGTCTCACTCATCGCACGCTCGGCTTTCATGAGACGGCTCATGACTTCCTCGCGCAATAGATCGGCGCGCGAGGGATCGAGCGACTGCGCCTCCTGCTCGGCGAAGCGCACTCTGGCATCCAGATCGAACTCGGGCCAGCCCGCATGCAGCACACGCAACTGATCCTCGGCCGTCGTCATCTGCTGCTGGGCCGCATCCTTCTGCTCACCGACGGTTTCGATCCGACGAGCGAGCGACGCGAGCTCATGGTCCAGCTCGCCACGCTGCTTGTTGAGCGCACCGAGACGACTCCACAGCTCACGCTCCTCTTCCTGCAGTCGCTGCAATTGTTGATCGAGCGATTGCCATGCGCTCACATCGAGTTGCGACAACAGCATGTCGATCGCGCGAATGTCCCGATGCGTCGCAAGCACGGCAGCAAGGCCATCGGCATACGTGACGCTCTGCAAGCGATCCACCGCTTCGAGCACACGCGCGGTTTCCTGCATCTGATCGTTGGCCTCCTGGCGCAATCGCATGAGCTGCTCGAGCTCGTGTCGACGGGCATTGAGCGCACGCTCGCGCGCCGCCGCACCGAACACCAGATCGCCATCCGGAATATCGCAGCGGAACATCGAGTACCCGCCCGAGCCCATGCCGTCCGCGGTGACGCCGCGCGTTGTCTGGCGCAACTCTTCCGCCGAATCGACGCGCACGACCGTGCCGTAGTTCGCCTTCATGTAGGCCTGCGCCACACCATGCGTGAACTTCAGCACGTGCACGATCGAGGCGGCCGGCAGATTGACTCTCGTCTCGTCGCGCAAGGCTTTGGCGCCTTGAATCACCCGCGCGCGATTGTCGCGACCTGGCATCGAGCGCACGATGCGAATGGCTTCGGCTTCGTACTCGGCATCGACGATGATGCCGAAGCGCGCGCCGCCCAGATAACCTTCGACGGCGGACTGCCAGCGTGCGTCAACGACTTCGATGTGATCGCACAACACACGCGCATCGGCCAGCGGACACTGCACGCGCATCGCCGTCAGCGCACGTTCGACATACGCGGGATAGACGGTTTGCTTCGCCTCGAGCCGTTCGATCTCCTGCTGCTTCTGTTGGCATTGACTCGACAGCGTCTCATAGCGACGCCGTCGCGCACCGTGCGCATCGGCGAGCTGGTCGCGGCGAGTCGGCTGATCGGCGGTCCCGGCACGCCAATATTCCGCCAGTTCGTTGTGTGCACGCTGTGCGCCTCGCGCGCGTTGCAACTGCTGCTCGAGCATCGTGAGGTCGCCGGTGAAATCCCGCTGCAGAAAGCGCGACAGATCGATGTCGCCGATCTCCTCGAACGAGCGCGCCTGCTCGACGAGCCGACGGCTGTCCATGTCCGCGAAGTGCGGCAACTCTGCCATCAGCGCCGGCGATCCCAGAAACTGCGACAGACTGCGCGCGGCCTGCAGATTGCGCTGCAATCTTTGATCCTCGGACAGCAGCGCACGCACGCTCTCGCCCAGCTTCTCCGTGAGCGCCTTCTGATCGCGCTCGAGCTGATCCTTGCGACGCAGCGGCTCGACATTCTCACGCTGCGCCTCGAGGCGCACGACCGCGCTGTGTACCTGCTCGCGCTGCTTGTCGAGTGCAGCGAGCTCTTCGATGTTCGCTTTGATTCCGCTCGCGACAGTATCGCGCTCGTGCCGGGCCTGCAGGTACTGCTCCTGACGCTGGCGGTATTCGGCGCGAGCGAGCGAGTAATCGAGCGTGACGCGCTCTATCCAGCCTTCCAAGTACGACTGCGCGTGGTGACCCGCCTGCTCGAGCAGCGCGGCACTTTCCTTGTACGCGTGCGCTTCACGTTCCATGTCGTGGATCGTCTTGAGCTGACTCGAGACCGAACGCACCGCTTCGCCGAGATCCTTGCGCTCGAGCACCTCGTCAGCCACGAACTGGCTGATGCTGCTCACCGGCTTGTAAGCCATGAAGCGTGAGAACGCACGCGCCGCGGCCAATGCTTCGCGCTCCGCGACCGAGTCCTTCTTGCCGCGCAACGCCGCGTACAAGCGCCGCAGGTACGCCCGCTTCTGGTCGTAGCGCTCCACGGCTTTCTTGCCGAAGCGCGTGATGAGCGCCTTCTCGATCTCATCCAGGAGCACGACTTGCTCTTTGACGACGAACGAATCCAGCCCCGCCTGAATGCCCGGCAGTACGAAGAAGGCAAGCTGGTCTTCGCGTGCCAAGGGCTGCTTGCCCGAACGATCGAGCCAGGCACGAACAGCGACGATTGCGGTGAACGGCTCGGCCGATTCGCCCTGCGTGGGATGGAACACCGCCGCGATGTAGCCATCCGTCGTATCGGGTCGCGCATAGCTGCCGTCATCGCACCCGAGAATGTAAGAAGCGAGCGTACGCACACGCTTGCCACCACGGCCGCGCTGCGTGGTCTCTTCCTGACCGGGGTTGTAATGAAAAAGATTCTCGTGCGCGGCCGTCATCAGCGTCTGGATCGCATCCGCAGCCGTGGTCTTGCCCGAGCCGTTCGCACCCGAGAACAGGTTGATCGGGCCCATCGCGAACTCGCTGTTCGGGATGTTGCCCCAATTGATCAGAACGAGAGTCTTAAGAAACACGCTCGGCTCCATTCGCCGCTGGATCGGCCGGCGCTTGCAAGGCTTCGATCGCGTCCGTGCCGACGAAATCGACGATCATCGGATGAATGCGAATCCAAGCTTCGACCTGATCCAGGTCTTCCTCATCGCGAAAGTCGATCAATCGCAGCTTGCGCAAACGTCTGAATACCTCGCGCCGCTCCGATAGACGTTCCGGAAGGGATCGATTGAGCCAGCGCTTCATGGCGAGACTGATTGCTTCGAGTGGTTCAGCGGCGTAGCCATGCTCGTCGATCTTGCCTTCGCGTACGGCCTTGTCGTACTGCGCGCGCAACACCAGCACGACAGCGACTTCGTTCTGCGTGAGCCGCGCGCGCAGACTGCCGCCGAACGCATGCTCCTCCGCGAAATCCATCCCGGGCGTGCGACTGCCGGGCGGATACAAACGCACATACTGGAACCGACGCTCGTGATGTACCTGGATCGCGTGCAACGCGAGGATTTCGGTGACGAGATCCTCGATGCGCACGAAGCGATCGTAGAGCTCGCGTACGGTTTGCGAATCGTCACGCACCAACACACCGTAGTTGAGCAGGCGGACGAGCAGTTCCTGAAGCTCATCGGGCGTGACGGCGCTCGGCTCGAGGCGTTGTTCTATATAGCTTTGCAGATTCATGCTGTGGTTTGACTCGGGGATCGCCTTTCGCGCGCCGCCCTAGGGAATCTCTGATCAATTCGCCATTCGCAACCATAGTTGCTTCGCCCACCGAAGCATTTCAACCAGTTGCAAACTTGCGAAGGTCAGGGAAGTCGACAAATCAGAGCTTCCCTAGCTCTCCTCCGCTAGCGCCGAGGGCTGATGCTCGACGACTCGAATGATGAACTCGTCCGTGCCGTCGTAATACTCGGTGCTCAGTCGCTGACCCGTCTCGACGATTTCGAATCGATAACCCGCCGCCGAGCTCGAGCTCGCCGCGCCGGCTTCGATTGCATGTGCGGCATACAGCAGCTCCCGCGCGTCGCGCACGGGGAGTGCGGTCGTGCGCACTTCGTGGCCGCCGGCGAGCGACTCGACCAGATAGTCGCGCAGCTCACGATTGTTCACCGCGAACGCCCGTTCGAGCGCCTGCTCGATGAACAAACGGCGCCGCGCCTGCGGATCGTCGATGAGCGTTTCGACCGCGCGGTTCACGACACGTTTGCGTTCGCTGTTGTACAGGCGCAGATGATCCGGATCGATGAAGCCCACTTCCAACACCGCCATGAGCTGCGCAGCTGCGTCGAGCGCCTGCGCCTGCTCTTCGGGCGTGCGTTTCGACAGCTCATCGAATGCATCGAGCAGCAGATGCTGGCTCGCCTCCGAAAAGCTCAACTGACGCAGCAGAATGTCGGCGCGGCGCGTGAACCCATGCAATGAGTTGCGCAGCGCCGGCAGCATCGTGTCTGCAGCGCTGTGCAGTCGGCTTTCGATCTGGTTCAGGATCTGCACATAGACCGAATCGCGTGGCCCGGTGATCAGCTCCGGCGCAAGGCGTCGCAGCTCTCGCTCGACCGCCGCCTTGGTTTCGCGACGCTGCATCCGCGCACGGCGCAACAGGCCATCGAGCTCCTCGCGATACTTGATGACGCTGTCTTCGGAGAAGCGCACTGCCAGATCGGGCATGAAACGCTTCTCCATGAAATCGAAAAACTCCTCCGAGGCGCGCTGCACGAGCTGCTGCGCCTCGACATCGCGGAGCAACTCGCGCTTGCGTTCCTCGAGCTCGGCGATCACGTCCGAGAAATCGGAAACGATGCGTTCGGAGTATTCATACGCATCCAGCAGATCGGACGCTTCGTGTTCGGGCTTGTCGAGAAACGAACGCAGTGCGTTGCAGGTGTTGCGCGTATTGCGATGACGCGTACGGAACCGACCGCCTTCGAGCTCATGCAGCGGCTGCGTGAACAAGCGACCAATGCGCGAGAAGGCATAGGTGCTCGTCAAGGTGACTTCGTCGACATGCCGTTCGAGCCAGCCGTATTCGAGCAGGAGATTCAGCATCCAGCTCGCCTGCTCGCGATCGCCGCGAACCGGCAGCGCCGTGTCGTCCTCGGAAGCATCGAGCACCGGCGTGCGCGTGATCGCCTCCTGGAACACCTCCAGAACGAGGTCGCGCTGCACGATGCGACTGTAATCGGCGAGCGAGCTGTACAAGCGCGCATACAAACCGCGCAGGCAGGCGACGACCTGCTCACGGTACTTGCCGGTGAGCGGGCGAAAAAAATGAACCTGTGGACCTGCGAAGAATGGCTCAGCCACGCCAGATCACCGACTGTGGCCTGAGCTTCGGCGTGGCATCAGACAGGCATTTGCATGGCGTGCGCGCCAGCGGCATCCGGCATGGGCCGCCGCGGCTCTGCGTGTCTGGCCGCGCATGTCGAAATGCTCGATCATCGGCAGTTCATCGAGTGCTTTGTCCCATACACATTCAAGGTGAGCGACGCTAACAGATGCGCCAAGCGGGGGTCGAGACTCCAAAAAAGAAAGCCCCGCTTGCGCGGGGCTTTCCGGTCCATCTGGCTAATAGCTAGCAGACTAGTCGCTAGCTGCCTCGCCTTACATATCCATTCCGCCCATGCCGCCCATGCCGCCGGGGCCGCCGTGCGAATGCTCAGCCTCTTCCTTCGGGGCTTCGGCAATCATCACTTCGGTCGTCAGGAGCAGGCCAGCAACTGAAGCTGCGTTCTGCAGCGCCAGGCGCGTGACCTTGGTCGGATCCAGAATGCCGAGCTCGAGCATGTCGCCGTATTCGCCGGAAGCGGCGTTGTAGCCGAACGTGCCCTTGCCTTCCTTCACCTTCGCGAGGATCACGGCAGCATCTTCACCAGCGTTGGTGACGATCTGACGCAGCGGCTCTTCGATCGAGCGCGCCAGGATGCGGATACCGAAGCCCTGATCTTCGTTCTTCGGCTCGAGCTTCTCGACAGCCTTCTGAGCGCGGATCAGCGCAACACCACCGCCCGGCACCACGCCTTCTTCAACGGCGGCACGGGTTGCGTGCAGCGCGTCTTCGACGCGAGCCTTCTTTTCCTTCATTTCGACTTCGGTCGCAGCACCGACCTTGATCACGGCGACGCCGCCAGAGAGCTTCGCAACGCGCTCCTGCAGCTTCTCCTTGTCGTAGTCGGAGGTCGCTTCTTCGATCTGGCGACGGATCTGCTCGACGCGAGCCTTGATGTCCGCGTTCTTGCCTTTGCCGTCGATGACCGTGGTGTTCTCTTTCTCGACCACGACCTTCTTCGCTTCGCCGAGATCGTTCAGCGTCGCCTTCTCGAGCGACAGGCCGACTTCGTCGGAGATCACGGTGCCACCGGTCAGCACAGCGATGTCCTGCAGCATGGCCTTGCGGCGATCGCCGAAGCCAGGAGCCTTCACGGCAGCAACCTTCACGATGCCGCGGATCGTGTTCACGACCAGCGTCGCCAGCGCCTCGCCTTCGACGTCTTCAGCAACGATCAGCAGCGGACGGCCAGCCTTCGCGATGCCTTCCAGCAGCGGCAGCATTTCGCGAACGTTGGAGATCTTCTTTTCGTACAGGAGGATGTACGGGTTATCGAGCTCAGCAGTCTGGTTCTGCTGATTGTTGATGAAGTACGGCGACAGGTAGCCGCGATCGAACTGCATACCCTCGACGACGTCGAGCTCGTTCTGCAGACCCGAACCTTCTTCAACCGTGATCACGCCTTCCTTGCCGACCTTCTCCATCGCGTCGGCAATCGTCTTGCCGATCGACTCATCGGAGTTCGCGGAGATCGTGCCGACCTGCGCGATGGCCTTCTGATCCTTGCAGGGCTTGGAGAGCTTCTTCAGCTCTTCGACAGCAGCGGCGACGCCAGCGTCGATACCGCGCTTGAGATCCATCGGGTTCGCGCCGGCGGCAACAGCCTTCAGACCTTCACGAACGATCGCCTGCGCCAGAACGGTCGCGGTCGTCGTGCCGTCGCCCGCCTCGTCGGAGGTGTTGGAAGCAACTTCCTTCACCATCTGCGCGCCCATGTTCTCGAACTTGTCCTTGAGCTCGATTTCCTTCGCGACCGACACACCGTCCTTCGTGACGGTGGGGGCGCCGAAGCTCTTCTCGAGCACCGCATTGCGGCCCTTCGGTCCGAGCGTCGCCTTGACGGCGTTCGCCAGGATGTTCACGCCTTTGAGCATTCGCGCGCGGGCGTCATCGCTGAAACGTACTTCTTTAGCAGCCATGTGAGTTCAACCTCTAACTTTTGATGTCACCCCGACGCAGGCCGGGGTCCCGGATTTGTTCGAATCGCGGCGCTGCTCCTGAATGGATCCCGGCTGGCGCCGGGATGACCTGATCAGGCGTGGCGACGCGGATCAGGTTATTTCTCGATGACGGCCATCACGTCTTCCTCGCGCATCACGAGGAGATCTTCACCGTCGACCTTCACTTCGGTGCCGCTGTACTTGCCGAAGAGGATGTTGTCACCCACTTTGACATCGAGCGGACGCACTTCGCCGTTCTCGAGGATCTTGCCCTTGCCCACGGCGATGACCTTGCCCTTGATGGGCTTCTCGGTCGCCGAGTCCGGGATCACGATGCCGCCCGGGGACGTACGCTCCTCTTCAAGGCGCTTGATGATCACGCGATCGTGCAATGGACGAATTTTCAGTTTGTCAGCCATAACTCAAACCTCGAAAAGGTCTTATGGGGGTAGGAACGATGGGTTCGCGGGATGAGCCGGCCGATTCGAGAGCTCCCTTCGGCTCGTTAGCACTCACCCCTGGCGGCTGCTAATAATAGGTGGCGAATGTTTAATTTCAAGCGCGACGACCCACGAATGTTGGGGTCGGCAGTAACTAAGCGTGGGCGCATGCGACGCTGCGCCGCACATCCGATGAGCCCGAGGGTTCGAGCTAAATGACTGATTCCGTTGTTGTCGCGCTGACCACGTGCCCGGACGAGGCGACAGCGCGGACGGTGGCGGAGACGCTCCTGAAGGAGCGACTCGCCACCTGCATAAATAGAATCGGCGGCGTGCAATCGTCCTACGTCTGGGACGGCCGCCTACAGGATGAGCCTGAGATTCTGTTAATCATCAAGACGACGAACGGTCGTATCACAGAACTTGAGGCACGGCTCAAGGCGGTTCACCCGTATGAGCTTCCAGAATTGTTGATCGTCCCGGTCATTGGCGGGAACGAACGGTATCTCGATTGGGTCCGACAAGGCGTCGCGGTGAGCAGAGAATCATGAGAGACAAGGTATTGGCTAAGAATCGCTGGCGACTGCCCAGAATTACCGTGCTGTTCGCGTGGTTGCTCGCACCCTTCATAGCGGCACACGCGGCCGACGACTTCCTTCCGCCGCAGCAGGCGTACAAGTACACCGCGCGGGTGCAGGGCGATCAGCTCATCGTCAACTGGAAGATCGAGAAGGGTTATTACCTCTATAAGAACAAGATGGGCGTGGCCTCGACGATGGACAGCGTCCAGCTCGACCCTCCCACATGGCCCAAAGGTGAATCGCACAAGGACGACTACTTCGGCGAGCAGGAGATCTATCGCGGCAACGTCGAGGTACCGGTCGGCATCAAATTCCACGGGCCCAGACCCCAGAAGCTGGCTATCGAACTGAAGCTGCAAGGCTGTGCCGATGCCGGCCTGTGCTATCCGCCCCAGAAATGGAAGGCCGAGGTGGACGTACCTCCAGCCGCGGCAGCGGCGGCGTCACTCGCCCCGACGAATAGCCTTCGATCGCTACTGCAGCCCGGGAAAGCAGCAAACGACGACTTTCTCCCGCCAGACGAGGCCTTCAGGTTCGGCGCTGGCGAGAACGGCGCGGATCGAGCCACCCTGACCTGGGTGATCGCGGACGGTTACTACCTCTACAAGGATCGCATCTCGGTCACGAGCGAGACACCCGACATCCGGATCGGACAACTCGAGCTGCCCAAAGGCGATCCCAAGCACGATGAGTTCTTCGGTGATGTCGAGGTCTATCACCAGTTCCTGGACGCGACCCTGCCGGTCGAGCGCACCGTCGGGCCCGCGACGCCACTGAAGCTCAAGGTCACCTATCAAGGCTGTGCCGAGGGCGGGCTTTGCTATAACCCGATCACCAAGATCGTCGATGTCCTGCTCCCGGCGGCGAACGCTGCGAGCACGCTCCCCGCATCGAATCAGCCACCTGCCGCCGCTCCTGGCGCACCGGTCGCGGAACAGGATCGGCTCGCATCGGCCCTGCAGGGCGACAACCTTCTCTATGCATTGCTGACGTTCTTCGGCGCAGGTTTGCTGCTGTCACTCACGCCTTGCGTGTTGCCGATGATCCCGATCCTTTCGGGAATCATCGTGGGCCAGGGCGAGAACGTCACGCGCAGACGCAGCTTCTCGCTCGCCTTTACGTATGTGCAGGGAATGGCCCTGACGTATGCCGCCGCGGGCGCCATTTTCGTGCTCGCCTTCAAACAGGCACCGCAGGCCTTCTTCCAGCAGCCCTGGATCATCACGCTGATGGTGTTGCTGTTCGTTGCGCTGGCCTTCGCAATGTTTGGCGCCTACACGCTGCAGCTGCCGGCGTCACTCCAGACGAGGCTCACTGACGCCAGCAATCGGCAGAAATCTGGCACGTTCATCGGCACGTTCATCATGGGGGCACTATCCGCGCTCGTGGTCACGGCTTGCGTGGCGCCGGCCATCATCGCGGCATTGTCCGTGATCAGTCAGTCGCGGCAGATTTTCCGCGGGGCGGCGGCACTCTATGCAACGGGGCTCGGCATGGGCGTCCCGCTACTGATCGTAGGCGCTTCGGCAGGAACGCTCTTGCCGAAGGCCGGTCCGTGGATGGACACGGTGAAGCAGCTGTTCGGCGTGCTGTTCCTCGGCGTCGCCATCTATCTCGCCCAGCCGCTGCTGCCCGACACGTTGTCCATGCTGCTCTGGTCGGCGCTCGCCGCCATTTCCGGCTTCTGGATCTTCTCGCTCAAAGCACGCACCGGCGCTCCGATCGCCGCGCCCGTGCGGGCCGTCGGACTGATGTCGCTGGTCTATGGAATCCTTCTGCTGATCGGCGCTGCGTCTGGCAGCCATGATCCGTTGCAGCCGCTGAGCCATCTGCGCTCGACGGGCGGAGCGGCAAACTCCGGCGCCCACGAACGGGAACTCTCATTCGTGAGAATCAAGTCGGTGTCCGACCTGGATGCTCAGATCGCGGCCGCCTCTGCAGCCGGCCGCCCCGTGATGGTCGACTTCTATGCCGACTGGTGTACGTCCTGCAAGGAGATGGAAAAGTACACGTTCACGGACCCGGGCGTGCAGGCAGCGCTCGCGAATGTGGTCCTGTTGCAGGCGGACGTGACGGCGAACGATGCAAACGATCAGGCGCTGCTCAACCGCTTCGAGATCTTCGGTCCGCCCACCATCGCGTTCTTCGGAAGCGACGGGGTCGAACGCAGGAACTTCCGACTGGTAGGCTTCGCGCCCGCGGATAAATTCCGCGATCACGTCGCTGCCGCATTCAGCCCCGGCTGAGCGGCCGGTCAATGAAAACGTCTGAGTGACCGCCTGCCCCGGGAAGGCGAAGCTCATTCAATCTGGGTCATCGAGGTAGATCGTTTTGAAAGCAGTGTTCTATGGAGCCATCGCAGTGGCCGCCGCAGCGACCGGGTTCGCCCTGTATCGATTCGGCATCGAGCCGAAGATCACTGCGGGAATCGATCCGTCCGCCCCTGTTGCGACCAGTGCGAGCGATGCCGAAACCAGCCCCGGCGGCGTTCCCACCGTCCTTCCCGACTTCTCGCTCGCGGACCGCGAAGGCAACCAGACTTCCATCCGCAGCTGGACGGGCAAGTCCATGATCGTGAACTTCTGGGCGACCTGGTGCGGACCGTGCCGTCGCGAGATTCCGCTTCTCAAGGAACTTCAAGATAAACAGGGGGATGCAGGATTCCAAGTCGTGGGCGTCGCCGTCGACGTGCGGGACGCGGTACTCAAGTACGCGGACGAGATGAAGATCGACTATCCCATCCTGATCGGAGAGCAGGACGCCCTGGATGCGGTCAACTTGTTCGGCCTGGCCTCCATCGGCTTCCCGTTCACCGTGTTCACCGATAATCAGGGCCGGATCGTGCTCACTCACCTTGGCGAACTCACCGAAGCACAGTCGGATCTGATCCTCGAAGCAGTCACACGCGTCAATGCCGGCGAGTTCACCCCCGCCCATGCCCGGACCGTTGTGGCCGGACAACTCGCAAAACTCACCGCTTCCTGAAGCGGTGAGTGGAGCCGGACGCAGCCCGATTTACCGCTCTTTGTGCGGCCCTGATCCCGCCCATCCGGGTCGCGACCGCCGTGCCGCTGTTGCGAATTTGCGGCGTTCAGCCGCGGCCCCGCATCGGGCTTGTATCGAAACCATCGCTAATTGCTCGCAAAACTGATACAAATCGCCGCCATTTCCGGCTATCTGAATTCTGACGAGTCGTCACGACCCGCCACATGGCTCATTTGCTGCTGCTCAATGGACCGAACCTGAACCTGCTCGGCACGCGCGAGCCGGGCGTCTATGGATCGGTTTCCCTGGACCAGATCACGGCCCGGGCGACGCAACTGGCGTCCGAGGCTGGGCATCATCTGTCCAGCTTCCAGAGCAATTCCGAGGCAGCGCTCATCGAGCGGATTCACGAAGCGCCGGGCACTCACGTCGCCTTCATCATCTTCAATCCCGCAGCTTTCACGCACACGAGCATTGCGCTTCGTGATGCGCTGTTGGGCGTGAAGATCCCCTTCATCGAAGTGCACCTGAGCAACACACACGCGAGAGAGGCCTTCCGGCATCACTCGTACTTCTCCGACATTGCGGTCGGAACCATCACTGGCCTGGGTGCCATGGGATACGAATTGGCGCTTCGCGCAGCCAGTCACTATCTCGCCCACGGCTCTGCCCCTGCTTCGCTGGCCACTGCGGCTCGCAAGTAGGAAAAGAACAACGAGGACATCGCATGGATATCCGTAAGGTCAAGAAACTCATCGAACTGCTCGAAGAATCCGGTATCGCCGAAATCGAGATCAGCGAAGGCGAAGAGTCGGTCCGCATCAGCCGCTATGCGCCGGGCTCACAGTCTGCGCCCGCGCCGATCGTGCACTACGCCGCCGCACCCGCGCCGCAAGCCGCCGTCGCGCCTGCCGCTGCGCCTGTTGCGGCCGCGCCCGTCGCGGCACCTGCCCCGCGCAACGATCACACCGTGACCGCGCCGATGGTCGGCACGCTCTACTCCGCACCCACGCCTGGCGCGAAGCCCTTCGTCGAGATCGGCAGCGAAGTGAACGTCGGCGACACGCTCTGCATCATCGAAGCCATGAAGATGATGAACCAGATCGAATCCGACAAAGCCGGCCGCGTCACCGCGATCCTGGTGAAGAACGGCGAACCGGTCGAATTCGGCCAGCCATTGTTCATTATCGAATGAGTCACTAGGCCCTAGGCACTAGGCTCTAGTGAAGAGCCTGCAGCGCCGATGTCGGCGCGTGCCTCGGCGAGTTTGAATTTCTTACCTAGCGCCTAGGGCCTAGCACCTAGAACCTTAAACACCATGCTTGAAAAAGTAGTCATCGCCAATCGCGGCGAAATTGCGCTTCGCATCCTGCGGGCGTGTCGCGAGCTGGGCATCAAGACGGTGGCCGTGCACTCGACCGCCGACTTCAATCAGAAACACGTGTTGCTGGCCGACGAGTCGGTGTGTATCGGTCCGCCTCCCAGCAAAGAGAGCTACCTGAACATGCCCGCGATCATCAGCGCGGCGGAAGTCACCGATTCGGTTGCGATTCATCCTGGCTACGGCTTTCTGTCCGAGAACGCGGATTTCGCAGAGCGTGTCGAGAAGAGCGGTTTCATTTTCGTCGGACCCAAGCCCGAAACGATTCGCATGATGGGCGACAAGGTGTCCGCCATTCGTGTGATGAAGGCCGCAGGCGTGCCCTGCGTGCCGGGCTCCGATGGCCCGTTGGGCAACGATCCCGATGAGACGTTTCGCATCGCGCGCGAGATCGGCTATCCCGTGATCATCAAAGCTTCCGGCGGTGGTGGTGGTCGCGGCATGCGTGTCGTGCACAGCGATGCCACATTGCTGAATGCGATCAATGTGACGCAGGCAGAAGCGCAGGCGGCCTTCGGCAATCCCGAGGTCTACATGGAAAAGTTCCTCGAGAAGCCGCGCCATATCGAAATTCAGGTGCTGGCCGATCACTACGGCAACGTGATCCATCTCGGCGAGCGCGACTGCTCGCTGCAACGCCGCCATCAGAAGGTCATCGAAGAAGCGCCCGCGCCCGGCATCACTCCCAAACAGCGCAAGACCATCGGCGATCGCTGTATCGCCGCGTGCCGCGACGTCGGTTACCGCGGCGCAGGCACACTCGAATTCCTGTATCAGGATGGCGAGTTCTATTTCATCGAAATGAACACGCGCGTGCAGGTCGAGCATCCGGTCACCGAGCTCGTCACCGGCATCGACATCGTGAAGGCACAGCTGCGCATCGCGGCGGGCGAACAACTCCCGTGGACGCAGAACGACATCAACATCCGCGGCCATGCGATCGAGTGCCGCATCAACGCCGAAGATCCGAAGGGATTCATTCCGTCACCCGGCCCGGTGAAACTCTTCCATCCGCCCGGTGGCCCAGGCATCCGCGTCGACAGCCATCTCTACAGCGGCTACGTCGTGCCGCCCTACTACGACTCGATGATCGGCAAAGTGATCGCGTACGGCGAAGACCGCGACACCGCGATTGCCCGCATGAAGAATGCGCTGTCGGAGATGGTGATCGAAGGCATCAAGACCAACATCCCGCTGCACCAGGAGATCTTCAATCACGCCGCATTCAAGGCCGGCGGATTGGATATTCACTATCTCGAGCGACGGCTCGGCATTAAATAAACGAGGGATGGAAGAATGATGGGCAGGACGCCCATCATTCAACGCCAATCAGCAGGCGCAGCGGACTGGCCTCAACTGTCCGACGATCTCATGCCGCGTCGCTGGAATCATCCGCTCGAAACGCGAGGCTGATCCCTTGCATGCCCGCCTTGTTGCGGATCGCCGATTCCGTGCGCCCCAGACGTCGCGCGATCACCGCCGGCGGCAAACCCTCCATAGCGAGCTCCCGCAAACGTCGCACTTCATCTGGCGTCCAGGACCTGGCACTCGGCGCGCGGCGACCGAAACTGAAACGAACGGCTGAGGGGAACGCAGACACGGCTCAAACTCCTCGATCGACCACGCCTAAATCTCCGACCGTCTTCGGCGTGGAGGCTGCCGGGCGGTTGCGTCGGCGCGCAGCGTACGCAAGCAGAACTACGGCGGTACAAAACAGACTGGCATAGAGCTGGCTCGCAAGATCGGGCGTAAAGATCATGGCCACGAGCACGGCCACGATGGCGGCAATGACGAGCCAACTGGCGTACGGAAAGAACCACATGCGCACCGTCAGGCGAGCGGCGGCCTCCGGCGGCATGGACTGACGCTGGCGAATCTGCGCCCACGCCACGATCAGATACACGATCAGCATGATGGCGCCTGAGGTGTTGAGCAGGAACGCGAAGACGACCGAGGGCGAGATGACCGCGGTAATCACCGCGCCGTATCCGAACGAACTTCCCAGCAGGATTGCACGCGCGGGCACCCTGCTCTTGCTGAGCTTCACCATGGACTGCGGCGCATCGCCGTGTGCTGCAAGCGTGAACAGTACGCGCGAGGTCACGTACACGCCCGAGTTCAGGCACGACAGCACGGCGGTCAGCACGACGAAGTTCATGATCGCCGAAGCGCCGGGAATGCCGATGCGACCCATTGCAGTCACGAACGGCGAGAAGCCGGGCGTGATCTCGTTCCAAGGCACGATCATCACGATCAGGAGGATCGAACCGACATAGAACAGCACGATGCGCAGCAGGATCGTGACCGTCAGGCGCGAGATCGCGCTCGCTGACTCGTTCGACTCAGCTGCAGCAATGATCGCGATCTCAGCCCCACACAGCGCAAAGATGACCGTCGTAATGCCTGAAAGCACGGCCACGAAGCCCTGGGGCATGAAACCCTGATGCGCTGTGAGGTTCGATGCGGAGGCAGGCGCGTAGCCGATGAGATAACCCGCCGAGATGACAATGAAGGCGATGATCGCCGCCACTTTGATCGACGCAAACCAGAACTCGAATTCGCCGTACGACCGGGTCGACATCAGATTCACGATCGTCAGGACCACCATCAGCCCAAGGCCGATCTGCCATTCCGGCAACGGAACCCACTGCGCGATGATACTGGCGCCTGCAATGGCCTCGATGGCCACGACCACGACCCAGAAATACCAATACAACCAGCCGGTAACGAAGCCGGCCCAGTTGCCCAATCCCAGACGCGCATATTCGGTGAATGAACCCATGCCCGGGTTTGCGCAAGCCATTTCTCCCAGCATGCGCATGACGAACAGAATCACCAGACCTGCGAGCAGATAGCTCACGATGATCGCCGGTCCGACAGCGGCGATCGCGGCGCTGCTGCCCACGAACAGGCCTGCTCCGATGATTCCACCGATGGAGATCATCGTGACATGGCGTGAACGCAGGCTGCGGCTCAGACCCGAAGTCGCTGATGCGGCAGCGACAGATTCAGAATGATTCAAAGTCGTCGATCTCCATGCGCGCCACATCCGCGCGCTTGAATGCGGCGGACGCAACTCATCGCCGACACGCAGCTGCTTTCGCTCTACGGCGCATCGCCGCCCCCAAGGCTACGCGCGGACGCATGCAGTTGTTCTCTCCACATGCGAAGCACGAAGCCGGCCCACTCAAGCCTTTCACGAGGTCCGGCGCAGCTGGAAGATGCCTGAACCGATCGACTCGGTGCACTCCCGGCACCATTGATCGATGACACTGCGCGATGGCGATGCGCCATCGGCCGCCACTGCCCCACACCTGCGCACAGCCAGTCAGCTCGCGCTTCGGCAAGCCTTTCCGCACTGACGACGCATTCATCCATTTGCTGAAAATAGGGCGCGGATCTTTCCTGTGATCAGGACGACCGCGCGCGAAGCACGCCTCGCATGCCGCGCGCGCGATCGCCATTCTTTCGCCGCAAAAAATGGCCGCACGAGACGGCGGCACTCCGATGTTGCCTTCGCAATGTGCCGCGCTGTCACGGCTGTGACAACGTCATTGCGTGCGCCCGAGGACTGGCATTGCGGCGAGACAGCTGCTTCAATTTTCCAAACAACATCCGCAGAAGGGCCACCGCACCGGTTCTTCTGCGTCGAACGACATGATGAGGGGGCTCGCATGAGAACGCGTCGGAATGCATCCGTGCACTCGATTGACGTTGCAAGCGGATCCTCGCGCGAAACCAATGCTTGCAACAGAGGCATATTTCTTGCTGCCTGCCCCGAAACTTTAGTTTCTCGCGTGTTCAATTGGCGTGACGAGGTGCGTTGTAAATGTTGGGCGATATAGAAAACCGCAAATCACTGCCGCCGTTCGCGACGCTGCGGGCGTTCGAAGCAGTGGGGAGACTCTCGGGGATCAGGCGGGCTGCACAGGCTTTGAATCTCGATCATGCTGTCGTGAGCCGGCATCTGCGCTCGCTCGAGGAATGGGCGGGCGTGCAACTCATTCATCGTCGACATGGCAACGCCACGCTCACCGCCGAAGGAGCGAAGTACCATGCGCGAGTCACTGCGGCACTAGCGGAAATCGCCGATGCGACAACGGAGCTCGTGTGCCAGCGTGAGACCAACCGCCTGAATATCTGGTGCGTGCCGGGGCTGGCTTCGCAATGGCTCACCTCGAGGCTCAGCGAGTTTCAGCTGTCGAATCCGGGTCTCGAGCTGGAGCTGCATCCGACGGATGGAAGCCCCGACTTCAATCGCTATGAGGCGGACGTAGATATTCGCTACATCGCTGGCAACGATCCGATCTCCTGCGCAACGACCTGCGGCGGAGTGAGACGCTTCGAGATCGCACGTCCTCCTGTGCTTGCCGTCGCGAGCCCCGCGTGCATCGCAGGGTTGCCTCCGGTCCGCACACCTGCCGATCTCCTGCAGGCGCCTTTGCTGCATGAAGAGAGCCACCGCCAATGGCAGGCGTGGTTTGCATTGCATGGCGTCGAGGCCCCGGCGACGCTTCAGGGACCGCGTCTCTGGCATGCGCATCTAACGATCGAGGCAGCGCGACGCGGCCAGGGTGTCGCGCTTGCCAACCCTTTCCTGCTCTCGGACGATCTGACGCAGGGTCGGCTGATTTCGCTGCTCAGTTGCAGCGAGCACGACGATGCACTCGGCTCCTACGTGTTCTCAGCGCGCGCAGATCGCTGGCAGTCCGCGGCAGTCGTACGCTTCCGTCGCTGGCTGAAACACGCCATCAGCAGCGAACGTCAACTGTGGCCTGGACCACAACGTGCAAATCCGCGGTTGCGTACGGATCTGGTCGGCGCTCCTGCCTGAACATCACCAGGAGGGACCGCGCGATCCGTACCCAGCGCGACCGCGCGGTCCGACTGTTTCAACGCGCCGCTGACACTTCAGTACAGACGAGCTTGGTCTCGAGATAGTCGGCGAGTCCGTAGAACGAGCCTTCGCGCCCGAACCCGGATTCTTTCACCCCGCCAAACGGCGCGACGGTCGTAGAGATCATGCCCGTATTCAATCCCACCATGCCGTACTGCAAGGCCTCCGAGATGCGCCACGAGCGGTCCAGATCACGCGTGAACAAATAGGCCGCCAATCCGGCATCCGTATCGTTCGCGAGATCGATTGCCTCTTGCTCGGTCGAAAAGCGCACCAATGCCGCGATCGGACCGAAGGTCTCTTCACGGAAGATCAGCATGTGCGGCATGGCGTCCGCGAGCACCGTCGGCTCGTAGAAATTGCCGCTCTTACGCCGCCCTCCGGCCAGCACGCGCACGCCTTTAGCCCGCGCGTCGGCGACGTGTCTCTCCACCTTGTCCAGCGCCGCCGCATTGATGAGTGGCCCCTGATGTGTAGCGCCCTCGAGCCCGTCGCCAACGACGAGCGATGCGACGCGCTTCGATAAGCGATCGGCAAACTCCTCGTAGACTCCATCCTGAATGAGGAAACGATTGGCGCACACACAGGTCTGGCCCGTGTTGCGGAACTTGGAAGCGATGGCACCTTCGACCGCACGATCGAGATCGGCATCGTCGAACACGATGAAAGGCGCATTGCCACCCAGCTCGAGCGACACGCGTTTGACGGTTCCCATGCAGCGCGCGGCGAGCATCTTCCCGACGGCGGTGGAGCCGGTGAATGTGAATTTTCGGACGCGGCTGTCCGTCGTCAGAACCTCGCCGATGGCGCGCGGCTCGCCGGTGACGACATTCAACACGCCCGGCGGCAATCCGGCTTCATCAGCCAGCAGCGCGAGCGCCAACGCCGAGAAGGGCGTCAACTCGGAAGGCTTCAACACGACCGTGCAACCCACCGCGAGCGCGGGAGCAACTTTGCGCGTGATCATTGCAGCCGGAAAATTCCAAGGCGTGATTGCCGCCACCACACCGACGGGCTGCTTGAGCACCAGCAGACGCTTGTCGCGCTGATGACCGGGAATCACATCGCCGTAGGCGCGACGCGCTTCCTCAGCGAACCATTCGACGAACGAAGCTGCATAGGCAATCTCGCCTCGCGCCTCCGCGAGCGGCTTACCCTGTTCGGCGGTCATGAGGCGGGCAAGATCCTCACTGTGTTGAAGCATCAGCTGGCACCAGCGGCGCAACACCGCGGCGCGCTCATCAGCACTGCGCTCACGCCATTGCGCAAACGCCCGATCAGCGGCCGCGACAGCCGCGAGCGTCTCCGTTTCTCCGAGCAACGGCACCGTACCGAGCTGCTGACCGGTAGCCGGATTACACACGGCAAGGCTGGCTCGCCCAGCCACCCATTGGCCGTCGATATAGGCGAGCTCGCGCAGCAGATCAGGACGGCCCAGTGCAAGCCGTGCTCGCTCCGTCGTCATCTTCATGGGCTTATCGAGTGCGCGTCTGGCGCACTGCGTTGAGAAGGATCTTCAGCCCCTCGTCCAGGATGGCATCGCTGATCGTCAACGGCGTGAGCAAGCGGATCGTCTCGCCGAACGTTCCGCACGTGAGTACGACCAACCCTCCATCCATTGCGCGAGCTGCCACGAGTTTGGCGCCAATGCCATCCGGTCTTGGATCCTCGGGTGATGTGACGACGTCGAAGCCGACCATCGCGCCCAGACCTCGCAGGTTGGCGATTGCAGCGCCCTCCTTCTCTCGCCCGAGCTCACCGATGCGTGCACGAATGGTTCGGCCGATCACCTCCGCCCGTGCGACGAGTTTCTCCTCTTCAATTACATCGAGCACGGCGAGTGCCGCAGCACAACCGATCGGCGAACCGCCATAGGTGCCACCCAAGCCGCCCGGCTCGACCGAATCGATGAGGTTGGCACGACCGATGACACCCGAGAGCGGAAAGCCGCCCGCCAGGGATTTGGCGATCGTGATCAGATCGGGCTCCACATTGGAATGCTCGATGGCAAACATGCGTCCCGTGCGACCGAATCCGGATTGAATTTCGTCAGCGATGAGCACGATGCCGTGCGTATCGCAGACCTTGCGCAATGCCTGCAGCAACGCAGGGGACGCCACGTGGAATCCACCTTCGCCCTGCACCGGCTCGATGATGATCGCCGCGACTCTGCTCGGCTCCACATCGGTATAGAACAGCGACTCGAGCGCCCGCATCGAATCCTCGACCGTAATACCGCGATGCTCGACTGGGAACGGCAAGCGAAACACGTCGCCTGCAAGCGATCCCGCGCCGCGCTTGTACGGCATCATCTTGCCCGTGAGCGACATGGTCATGAGCGTGCGCCCGTGGAACGCACCGCTGAATGCGATCACGGCGGGCCGACCAGTCGCGGTTCGCGCGATCTTGACGGCATTCTCGACCGCTTCCGCTCCCGTCGTGAACAGCACACTTTTTGCGGCGCCCTTGAACGGCGCAATCGCGTTGAGCCGCTCGGCCAGCTCGATATAGGGCTCATAAGCCATCACCTGGAAAGCAGTGTGCGTGAAACTCCGCAACTGCCGCTCGACGGCCTCAACGATGCGTGGATGCCGGTGACCCGTCGCGAGCACACCGATACCGCTGGCGAAATCGATATAGCGCTGACCTTCCACATCCCAGACTTCTGCGTTGTCGGCGCGCGAAGCAAACAAGGGCGTCGCGGTCGCCACGCCCCGAGCCACCGCAGCATTGCGGCGGGCGTGCAGGACCTCATTGGCCGAGGCCTGTTGCTGATTGACTCTCACTTTGTATTCCTGTCAATGAAAGTGTGTGCGATTTCAGTCTTCCACACGGTTCCCACGCTCGGGAGATGCGTTTGCGAATGCGATCGGTGCAGATTGGTCACCAATGGTGCGCAAGACGGTCTGTCATGCTTCACGACTCCATGAGCAAGAACAGTGCCGACGAGCGAGCCATGATCATCAGGCAGTCACCGCACGCTCGAGGCGGAAGAACAAGCCTTCTTCGACATTGTTCTGGACCGCGAATTGACCTCGCAGAAAGACGAGGTGAGTGGCTGTGCGCATCGGCTTAGTCGAAAAAACCTCAATGACCTCATTCGGGGCGCCGGCCGGGCAGAACGAGCACTCGGGCGAGTAGCGTGAAAGGATGAAGTGATTGCTCTGCGGCTGCGCGCTCAGCGGCAAAATGAAGCCGGAGATGACCAGGCTGCGACCTGCGAGCTCTTTCACCGCAGGAGGAATCTCTGCGTGCACCATGCCGCGCGCATCGGTCGTCAGCTTCGTCGTCTTCAAGGTGCGCCACACAGGATGTGTGGACCACGTGCCGTCATCGGGAAATTCCTCCTCCTGCGCCAATCCACCGCGCCAGCTTCCAAGGCTCGCGAGCGCGGCGCTCAGGCAGAAGCCGCGACGACTCCATGAATTCATCGTTGTTCCTCCAGTGCGTTGGCCTGCACGCACTTGCGTGCCCATTCAGCGATGAGCGTGGCCGTGACGACTCCGCGACGGCGAGCGCAAGTCTCCCCGGCAGAATCGAAGGCGACGGTGAGCGGCAGGCGGGGAACGGTTCCGAACGTCGCCAGGACCTCACCCGGATCTTCGAGCGAATACCAAGCCAGATGAGGAGCGATACGCATTCGCTTCAGTCGCTCGCGAAGCGACTCCGGAGACTCGAGCCCCACCGTGATCAGTACCATCGGCTGCGCAGCGCGACGAAGCTCCTCAATCTGTGCAATTTCCTCGAGGCACGGCGAACAGTCGCTGCGCCAGAACATCACGACTGCAGCTCTTCCATCGAGCACAGCGCGCAGCGTTCGCGCCGACCCCTCCTCAGTCAGACTACGAACCTGCGTGTCTGGCCGCGCGGACTGCGCTTGCGCACATGACGCGGCGCCCATGAGCGCGGCCAACAGATAAACATGGCAGTGAATCGTCATCAGTGGCGCGCCAGCTCGCGCACCGGATCAATGCGTCCGGCATTCCATGCAGCAGGCAGCGCGGCGATCAGCGCGAGCACCACTGCAACTGCGATCGCGCAGATCTCAATGAGACCAATGCTGGGTGGGCGCAGTGGGGTCATTCCCGCATCACTCGTGACGTCGACTACCAGTAGCATCAGTCCGCGAGTCGTCATCACACCGAGTACGCCGCCGCACAATCCGAGCAGAGCACCTTCCGCGGCCATCAAGCCCCATAACAAGCGCGGCGAGCTGCCGAGCGCGCGTAGCAGCGCAAGCTCGCGCCGGCGGCGACTTACTGCGCTCATCAGTGCGGCGAGAAAACTGCCCGACGCTAGGGCCAGCAGTGCAAGCCCGATCCAACGCAATAACTCGGTGCCCATGCCGAGCAGATTCACCAGGCGGGCGACCTCGATCGCAGGCACGGCGGGTTGCAAGTCGGCGGTGCGGCTCACCAATCCCGGCAACGTGATCGCGCCCATCGCCGAGCGATACTTGATGAGCAGCGCGGTGACTTGACGAGTCTCATCCTCTGACTCGGTCGACACGGAGTCGTCGTGCGCGTGCACTTCCCACACGCTCGCAAGATCCGTCAGGACGAGCCGGTCGATCGTTGAACCCGTCGGCTCGAGAATGCCGACAACAACGAATCGCCAGTCCTCGTGAGCTTCGCCACCGGACAATCCATGCTGTCCCGCGAATCGCGCTCCGATGCCGAACTGCAGACGTTGCGCCGCCTCGGCACCCAGGACCACCTGCATCGGCTCCGTCCACCATGTGCCCTGTGCCAATGAAGCGGCATACAGATCCGCATACTGCGTGGTCGTACCGATGATGCGAGACCCTCGCACGCTGTCGCCCATCGAGATCGGTACCGCGGAGCGCACCAGCGGGTGCTGCGAGAAGCGCTCGGCTTCGCGCAGCGGAATGTTGCCGGTAGGCGCATCCATCTGCATCACAGCGGCCAGCACGATCTGCAGCGCACTGCCTTTCGCACCGACGACCAGATCGACGCCCGCCAGATCTCGCTCGAAGCGATCTGCGATTGCGCGATCGATGAGCAGCAGGCTCGTCACGACCGCAGCACCCAGCGCGAGCGTCAGCACGTGCAGAAGCCAGGTTCCCGGCTGGCGGAGAATGAACGCGCGCACCAGCTTTGCGAAAGTCACGATGCACGCTCCACCTGGACCTGCGTCGCAAACTGATCGCGCAAGCGGCGATCGTGTGTCGCGATCACAAGCGCCGCGCCGCTTTGCTCCGCGGACGAGCGCAACAGTGTTGTCACAGCCTCGCAGGCATCGTCATCGAGACTCGCAGTCGGTTCGTCGGCAACGATCAGTTGCGGACACATGAGGATGGCGCGCGCGATAGCGACGCGCTGCGCCTGTCCGCGGCTCAAGGTTTCGGCCGCTTGATTCTGGCGATCTGCGAGACCCACCGCTTCGAGCAACTCAAGCGCACGAACTCGATCCTGCTGCGCACGTGTGACGAACGGCGCGAGCAACAGGTTATCGATGACACTGAGGCCCGCGACGAGGTGAAGGTCCTGGAACACGAAGCCTATGCGCCGGCCGCGAAACCGGTCGCGTGCAGCACCATCGAGCAGCGACATATCGACGTCGCCGATCTCGACGCGACCCGATAGCGTTTGCGCCAATCCCGCGATGGCGAGCAGAAGCGTCGTCTTACCCGAGCCGGAGCCGCCGACCAACAGCGCACACTCGCCCGCGCGCAACGACAAGCTGCGCAGTCGCGCGATGGGACGCTGCTCGTATCCCGCCACCAGATCCGTGACGTGCAGCGCCCTTTCGTTCATCACAGAACCATCGCGACCGTCACTCGGCCTTGCCACCACGCCGGTAGACGATCTTGCCGCCCAGAATGGTGTAGTCGACTTTCACGTCGAACAGCTTGTCGGCATCGATCGTCAGCAGGTCCGAATCGAGCACGATCATGTCGGCCAGCTTGCCCACTTCGAGCGTGCCCTTGATGCGCTCCTCCCAGGTGAGGTACGCACCGTTGGCCGTGTACATGCGAATCGCTTCCTGCCTGGACACCGCTTCCTCCGGGCCATGCACCTGACCGCTCGGGCCCTTGCGTGTGATCGCCGAGTGCAACCCGACCATGGGACCGATCGGGAGGTTGTCCGAGCCGAATGCGACATGCAGACCGAATTTCTTCGCTGGCGTGCCGACCGCGTTGTTGTGCCTGAGGCGCCAGTCATCCATGAGCGCCGCGTAGCGGCCTTCCAGGTTCCACAGGAAATTCGGCTGCTGCGCGATCATGATGTTGTCGCGCGCCATGATTTGCATCGTGTAGTCGGGAGGCATGATCGTGAAGTGGTCGAGGAACCAGCGATGATCCGTGCCGGCCGGCAGCTTGCTGCGAATGGCGCGCGAGTACGCGTTCACGGCCTGCACGATCGCGGCATCGCCGATCGCGTGTATGCCCATCTGCCAACCCAGCTCCGCGCTCGTATCGGCCATCTCCTGAAGCTGCGCGTCCGTGAACCGTCCCTTGCCGCGATAACCCGGCATACCCTTGTAGTCGACGAGCGTCCAGGCAGCGGGGCCGGTGAAACCTCCATCCACCGCCGACTCACCGATCGCACCGATCCGCACGCGCACATCCCCATAACCGCTCTTGTGCGGAAAGGCTCGCAGTCGCTCGGCACCCGGATAATTGATGTACATCGCCACGCGCGGGATGTCGTGCTCGGCTGCAATCTTCTGCAAACGCTTGAACGTAAGGCCTGGACCCGGATCCTTGATGCCGCCCTTTCCGACAGGCTCGTCGCTGAACGATCCCGGCGTGTAGACGCTGGTGATGCCGAGCGACAACAGCCATTGCAGCCGATCGATGTAGCCCGGGCGCAGATCGTCCCAGGTGTCGTTGGGGATGTGGCGGCGATACAGGTCCGAACGTTCGCGGATGATGCCGTTGGGCTCGCCCTGCCCATCCTTCTCGATCACTCCGCTATCTGGGTCGGGCGTGTTGCGATCGATCTTGGCGATCTTCAATGCGAGCGAATTGCCCACTGACGAATGCTGGCCTGCACGCGTCAGCATGACCGGATTGTTTGGCGCGGCTGCATCGAGATCCGCGCGCACGATCACGCGCTTCTCTTCCAGCAGCGCCTCATCCCAACCGTAGCCGGTGATCCACTTTCCCGGGCCGAGCTGCTTGGCCTTCGCACGCAGGCGCTCCTGAATTTCCTTGATGGACTTTGCATCCTCCAGTTCGATAGAGCGCGGCGACAGCGGAATGATGTGAATGTGCGTGTCGTTGAAGCCCGGCATCAGCATCCGACCGTCGAGATCGATCTTTTGCTTGGCATTGAACTGCGAATCCAGCTCCTGGCCACCGACCGCGACGATGTTGCCGTCCCTGACCACAACCGTGGTCTGAATAGAGAACTTCTCATCCACCGTGAGGACCTTACCGTTGAACAGCAGCAGGTCCGCATCCTGAGTCGGCGCTGCTTGAACGGCAGTCAGCCCTCCCACGCCTGTCAAAACGAGACCCAGCTTGCGCAGCAGCTTCATGTTCGACCTCTTACAGAGTTCTTGCGTTATCGGTTGTGTGCGCGGCGTTCGGCTCGTAGCGATTGCATCGCGCGCTTCTACATCAGGCGCCGCGCGCTGCAGGATCCGGCTCCCTGGATGGGATCGAGATCCTGCACCTGCCCGCCTTGTTGCGGATCGAAGATCGGAGTGGCGCTGCGCGGATTTGAAATTAGCTCGACCTGCCCGGCCTCAAGAAGGCGCCCAGGCAGATCGAGCTGGTGTTTCGACGTCACCAAGGCCAGCGCTTCACCTGACTATGGCGTCGCGCGCTCGTACACCACTTTGCCTCCGATGATCGTCATGTCCACGTTCATGCTGAGCAGATCCTCGGGATCCATGGTCAGCGGATCCGAATCGAGCACGATCATGTCGGCGAGCTTGCCCGGCTCGAGCGAGCCCTTGGTTTTCTCCTCGAACGTCAGAATGGCGCCGTTGAGCGTGTACATGCGGATCGCTTCCTCCATGGACACTTTCTCCTCCGGGCCGTACACCGTGCCGGACATCCCCTTGCGAGTGACAGCAACGTAGAGACCCACGCGCGGGTCGATCGGCAAATTGTCCGAACCCAGCGCCACGGTGATCCCGAACTTCTTCGCTGGCGTTGCGAGGGAGTTGTTGTGCTTCACGCGCCACTCATCCATCGTCTCGACGTAGCGCGCCTCGAGGTTGTAAGCGAAGTTCGGCTGCTGCGCGATCATGATGCGATCTTCAGCCATGGTCTTCATGGTCTCGTCGGGCGGCATGATGGTGAAGTGATCGAGGAACCAGCGGTGGTCCTGCGCCCGAGGAACGCCTGCGCGAATCGTCTTCGAATACGCATTCACGGTCTGCACGATGGCCGCATCGCCGATCGCGTGCAGACCCATTTGCCAGCCGAGGGCACCTGCCGTATCCACCAGTTCCTGAAGCTGGGCATCGGTGTAACGGCCCTTGCCGCGATAACCCGGCATGTTCTTGTAATCGACCAGCGTCCACGCGGCGGGGCCCGTGAATCCGCCGTCGACCGGACTCTCGCCGATGGGCCCGAGGCGCAGCCGATCATCGCCGTAGCCTGTCTTGTGCGGGAACGCCTTGAGACGCTCTGCACCCGGATAGTTGATGTAGAGCGCCATGCGCGGCAGGTCCGCGCCATGCTCGTTGTAGATTTCGCGCCAGCGCTTGTAAGTGGCCCGTGGGCCGGGATTCTCGATGCCTCCTGCGCCTACCGGCTCATCGTCGATGGAACCGCTCGCCTCCATGACGCTGGTGATACCGAGCGGCAGGAGCTTCTTGAGACTGTTGATATAGCTCGCCCTGAGCTGGTCGTACGTGTCCTTGGGAATGTGCTGGTAGTAAAGGTCGCTGCGCTCACGGATTACGCCATTCGGCTCACCCTTCGCATCCTTCTCGATGACCCCGGCCTCGGGATCAGGAGTCTTGCTCGTGATGCCCGCGATCTTCAGCGCCAGCGAGTTTCCGACCGACGAATGTCCTCCTGCGCGCGTCAGCACGACCGGATTATTTGGAGCAGCCGCATCCAGATCCGACTTGACCAGATTGCGCTTCTCCTCGAATAACGCCTCATCCCAGCCGTAGCCGGTAACCCATTCGCCCGGCCCGAGCTGAGCCGCCTTCTCGCTCACCATCTTTTGAATGTCCTTGATGGAGGAGAAGTTGCCGATGATGTCGACCGCACGCGGCGACAGACTCTGCACGTGGATGTGCGTGTCGTTGAAGCCGGGCATGAGTACGCGGCCTTGCAGATCGACCTGCGACTGCGCGGAGTACTTCTTCACGATATCTTCGCCGCCGACGGCGAGAATCTTGCCGTCCTTCACGACGACAGCGGAACGGATCGAGAAATTGTCGTCCACGGTGAGAACCTTGCCGTTGTGCAGGATCATGTCGGCGGGTTCGGGCTTCGAACACCCTTGCAGCAAGGCAGTGGCAATGAGTGCTGCGACGGCAGCGGTCCGGTACTTCTGCATGGCTGAGATTTCCCTCGAGGAGTGACGCGTACGGGCGATTGTTTGACGATTGCCCGCGAGGTACGACGCTATGCCGCTGCCCGACGCGCGAGTAGACGCCAAAACGGTTTCGTTTGGTGCGCCAGGCGCACCAAAGAAGACGTCAAGCGGAAGTGATCGATGCACCTCCACTCAACGCTTGATCTGTTGCACCGGGTGGTAGTAGTTCGGCAGCGCAGGCGGCGTATCGAAGATCTTGCCGTTCAGAATGGTCTTCACGACTTTCAGTTCTTTGATCCTGAGAGGATCGATGGTGAAGATGTCGTCCGACAGCACCGCGAAATCGGCGACCTTGCCTGGCTCGATCGACCCGCGCGTCTTCTCGTCGAACGTCTGCCACGCCGCGTCGATGGTGTAGGCCCGGATCGCTTCCTGCAGCGTGATCGCTTCCTCTGGCCCGTAGACCTTGCCGTCTGCGCCGCGACGTGTCACGGCGGCATACAGGCCGTACATCGGACCGTACGGACGCTCGTCCGAGCCGAATGTCAGCTTGAGCCCCTGATCGAGAATCGTGCGGCTCGGATTATTGCGGGCGAGCTGTTCGCCCTTCAGCGCGAGCGTGAAGAACGGCTGCAGCCCATAGGTGAAGTTCGGTTGCAGCGCGACGCCAATACCGAGCTCTTTCATTTTCTGATACGTCGCCGCAGGAGGTCCGACCTCCACGTGAATCAGATGGTGACGGTGATCCGCGCGCGGGCTTTCCCTGATAATCCGCTCGAGCACATCGGTGATTACCACAGATGCCTTGTCACCGGCCGAATGCAGTCCGAGCTGCCAACCGAGTTGATGCGCACGTTTGAGCACGTGATAGAAGTTGTCCGGTGGACTTCGCCAACCGCCTGAGTAAGTTTCAACGTGTTTGTGCGGCACCGAGTTGATCGGCCACGGGCGACTGAAGGTGTATCCGCCATCGAGAAACATCTTGATGGCACCGAGCTTGACCCATTCGTTGCCAGCCCCCGTGTGCCAGCCGTATCCCTCGAGCTGAGCAATATTCTTTTGCATCACCTCGAAGTCTTCTGCACGAAGGCCTGGCTGCACGGTCATGCGCGGCAGTTCGCCGCGGAACTCGCTCTGCAAATTCTGGTACAGACGCAGCGAGTACTGATTGGCTGCGGCGATGTTCAGGCTCGTCACCCCCAGATGCCGCATATTGACGAAGAAGTCTTTGTAGCCAAGAAACTCGTCGCGTGCGGAGAGCTTGGGATTGGGCGGCAGAGGCGGCGCGAAGTCTTCGATGGCATCGCCCACCGCGTACCACAGCACGCCCGTCGGCTCGCCGTTTGCGTCCTTCTCGATCTTTCCATCCCCAGCGACGGGTTGTGGAGTGTCCTTCGTGATCCCGAACATCCGCAGTGCCAGCGAGTTCGCCACCACGAGCTGTGACGCGCGCACGATCAGCGGATTGTTCGGCACTACTTTGTCGAGCATCCAGCGCGTCGGAAGCTTCTTCACGTCCTCGTTGATCCAAACCGTTGGCGGCTCGGCATCCGTGAAGTAGCGCCGGAATGCGCTCGCGCGCAACCAGACGCCGGGCGGTAGCTGCTTCACTGCCGCCCTCAGGATCTTTTCGTTCTCAGCCCAGGTGTACGCGTGTACGAGATCCACTTCGGTGGGCGCGACGAGCGGCTGCGGGGGACCTGGATGCACATGATTGTCGACGAAGCCCGGCAGCACCGTCCTGCCGCCCAGATCGAGCGTTTGCCCGGCGACGTAGTCAGCAGCGATTGAAGTATCGCCCGTGGCCAGGATCTTCCCGTCATCGACAACGACGGTCGTGACGAAAGTGTTCTGGGCGTCGACCGTGGCGATCTTGCCGTTGGTCAGAATCAGATCGACCTTCGTGGCCGCGCTGGCAGAGGACATGGCGGCGATACCGACGGCACACGCAGCGGCGACGAGGGAACGTCTCAACAACATCTTCATCTCGAAATCTTCCTCGTTGTTCTGGGTGCTGCTGCTCAGATGGGTGATCGTGGATCGTCAATGGCCATCGCCGCTGTCATGGCCAGACGGTGCGAGGAGAAAGCCACGACGGGGCGTATGCGCCCCGCCTAGTGGTGAAGATCGCAGTCAGAACTTGAAATCCATACCGAGCCGATAGACGCGGCCGAGCGTGTCCCACAACGCTCCCGTACGCGAGTAGATGTACGGGATGGCCGAGCTGCCGCTGATGTGAGGCACCAACTCGGGATCCTCGTTGGTGATGTTCCTGATGTTCAGGAAGACGCGGCTGTCCATGTTGCCGAACAGCTGAGGGTGGTAGGACAGCGAGAGATCGAAGTACAACCCGCCGTCCCGATCGATGTTGTCATACGTGATATTCACCGGCGTCGACGCAGGGCAGTTCGTCTGACACTCGATCGACAAGTTGCTGTTCACCGTCGAGCTGAAATAGCGCGTGGTGATGCCGGCCGTGAACTCGTTCAACGTATACGATACCGTCCCGTTGAGTCTGACTTCCGGCAGCGTCGCGCCGACCGCATCGTTCGCCACCGTAATGCCGTTGTCGGTCACGTTCTCGATGTAGCGGGAGCCGACGAGACGCATCGATACGGAACCAGGAAGGCTGCTGAATGCCGACAGCGGGAAGTTGTACGAAGCCTCGAAGTCGACGCCCCGAGCCTTCTGTTGCGCGAGGTTGAAGTTGCCCTGCTGCACCGTGCTGATGACGCTCGTCGAAGAGAACGGAGCGCCGGCCGTCGGATCGAACGTGATCCACGGGCACAGCGCAGTCCAACCCTGATAGCACAGCGTGACCACGTTGTTCGCGCTGACCAGTGCGATGGCATCCGTGACTTTCGTATCCCAGTAGTCGACGGACACATTCAGGCCCGGAGCGAAATCCGGTTGCACGACGACACCGAGTGTCCACGTGTCACCGATCTCGGGCGTCAGTCCCGGGCTCCCCGTCTGGGTACGTCCGAACACGTTCGGCGTACTGGACCATGGATTGACCTGGGTTCCCAGACCGAAATTCTGCGCCTGGAACAGGTCGCTGATGCTGGGCGCACGAATGTCGCGCGATTTAGTAGCGCGGAAGCGCAGGCTGTTAGCCGGAGCCCAGGTCGTTCCGATCTTCCAGGTATTCACGCCACCCGAAAGCTCATAGTCCGTGTAGCGGAAAGCTCCGGTCAGGTCCCATTGTTCGGCGAAGGACTTGCCATTGAGCAGCGGGAAGAGCACTTCGACGGCCGCTTCGCTGACGCGCGTACCGGCATCGAGAGGTTGATGGTTGCCCGAGTGCCAGCCGGCCTGACGTGCGATGGCATCCGGATCCACGGTTGCCTTCTCTTCGCGATGCTCGGCGCTGAACGCGATCGACACCGGACCTGCCCAGTTTTCGAACGGAGCGCCCGTAATCGACATCGCGTACACATCCTGCGAGATTTCGCTGTACGAAGACGCGGTGCCCAGAATGTAGTCGAGCGCTGCCTGATCGTTGACGTTGAGGCCCAGCGGATTGAACGGGACGCATCCATTGGTGGGATCCGTCAGCGTCGAACGACAAACGATCGAGCCGTCCGGCGCGCTGACGGCATCGAGCGCCAGCGTGAACCGCGCATTGTTGCGGGCGTTGTGCGTTTTCGCAGTGCCGTCGGTGCGGCCGAACTGCGCGTACGCATTCCACGACCAGTTGCTCGCGAACAGATCGAAGTTGCCTTCCACGCCGAGGACATAGCGATCCGTGGCGCGCGAGGTCTCGGTGGTGACGAACGGCAGATCGTAGGCCATGGTGCCGACGCGGAACGACGCGAGCCCGAGGTCCGTCATTCGCGCCTGCACCGAGGCTGGAATGAATGGGTTGCCTGACCGCACCTGCAGGCCGCCCGAGTCGGCAACGGCCGATGCCACCAGGTAGTGAGGGAATGCGATCCCGAGGGTGTGATTCAGGCCGCGAGACCATTGCGCGAAGACGTTGATGTTGTCCGTGACATCGTAGGAGACGCGTGCAAATGCATTCTTGCGCTCCTGCGAAGGCAGCAGACTGTAGGCATCCGCCGTTCGCGTCTCGAGGTAGTCGCCTCCGGCCATGAACAGATCGCGCAATACGCCTTCGCCGAACTGAAACTGATACGGAACGCCGCCCTCGCCGAACGCGGTGCCACGCAGAGGCCCGTAGGTAATGAGTCCGCCGTGCGTTGCCGCGGAGAGGAACGCGTTGTTGCGGGTTACGTACTCCGGCTGGCCATTGGTAGGCGTGTAGCTCGGATTGATGATGTATTCCTTCGTGCTCCATCCCCAGGCGCGGTCGCCAACACCTTCGACGCCGTCGTTGTCCACCAACTCACCACTCAACAACACATGGCCGCGTCCGCCCGCAAACGGAAAGCCGGCCGCCAGCGAGACCTTGTAGTTCTCGGCATCCTCGTAACTGGTCATGCCACCGGAGACCTCGCCTTTGACGCCGGTGAAGTCGCGATCGAGGATGAAGTTCACCACGCCTGCGACTGCATCGGATCCATAGACCGCCGAGGCACCGCCGGTGACGATTTCGACTCGTTCGATGAGTTGTTGCGGGAAGTTGTCGGTGTCCACCACGCCGGAAGCGAGTGAGCCGACGGAGCGCTGTCCGTCGAGCAGCACCAGCGTGCGATTGATACCGAGGTTGCGCATTTCGATGCTCGAAATGCCCGCTTGGTTGAAGCTCGGCAGACCGGCGCCCTGCGTGGTGCTATAGCCGCCGGCGATCACCGGTAGGGTTTGCAACGATTCCTTGACACTGGCATTAGCGGTCGTACCGAAGAGCTCAGCTGCGTTGAGCACCGTCAGCGGCGTAGGAGCCTCGTAGCCACCGGTCGTCACGAGGCGCGAGCCAGTGACGGTCACCTGCTCGACGACCGGGCTGCCCGTCGATAGCGACTGCGCCGATCCGGTCGCATCGCTCGTCGATTCGGCGGCACTAGCAACTGTCTGCGTCTCCGCTTGATTCGGCTCGGCCGCATACGCAGCACCCTGCAACGCAAGCGCGAGCGCAACCGAGTATCTCAACGTCAAGGATGGCTTCGATTTCACAACAAGTTCTCCAGCTGACCAGCGCTACGCCTCAAGGGAAATTCTTCTTCCGGAACGGGCCGCGTGAGACGACGCGAACTTCGCTGCAGCCGGTGATGTTCACCATGCCGCTGACGAATCGCGTCTCGATATCTCCGCAAACCTCGTGACCGTGACTGATGCAACCGGCAGCATCGACAGCAACGCACCCCCCTCTCATCGCTCGTGGATGGAGTGGTGATCTCTTACCGGCGTGGTGGGAAAACTAGACGGGCGTCAAAGTCGCAGGAAGATGCCAAAGCGGATTCGGATGGTGTCCATCAGTCACCATCACAGAGCAGTTTGGTAACTGCACGGCGCGCGAAATACTCCGTAGCATTCCTGTGCGAACCATTTCGTCGCGATGAATGCGAGGCGTGACATGACAACGATCACGATCAGGCCTGTCGAAGCTTCTGACCATGATGAGTGGTACGTGCTATGGCGCGGCTACCAGGCTTTCTACAAAGTCGATCTGTCACGGGAGACCAGTCACACGACCTGGCAGCGACTGCTTGCCGATGACGAGCCCATGCACGGCTCGCTGGCCATCGTCGACGAGCGCCCTCTCGGGCTCGTGCATTTCATCGAGCATCGCTCCTGCTGGACGGTGGGCAACTACTTCTACCTGCAGGACCTGTTCGTGGCCGAGGAAGCACGCGGGCACGGGCTCGGTCGTGCGCTCATCGAGCACGTGTACGCCGAAGCAGCAAAGCGCGGCGGCTCGCGAGTCCACTGGCTGACGCACGAGACCAATCGCGAGGCCATGCTGCTCTACGACCGCATCGCCGATCGGTCCGGCTTCGTGCAGTACCGGAAGATCATTGGAAGCTGAGCGGCGAGGCTTGACGATGAGGCGTAAGCCCGAGTCGGACAGGTGAGTGCCAGGGGGTGCGAGATCTCTCATCCCCGCACGAGCCCCACGCCCTAAGAGGCTCACGTCTCCGGTTCGTCGGACAGGTACAATCCGGTCCCTTTCCCGACCGGTCCAGGTAGTCCGTACGGCCCATGGCCTTTCTCCAACTCACACTCGCCGTCGGTTCGGCCGATCCCACGCCTTTCGAAGATGCGCTGTTCGCGGCCGGGGCGGTGTCGGTCACGCTCGAAGATGCAGCCGACAATCCGGTGCTCGAGCCTGCGCCGGGCACTACACCGCTGTGGCCCAGCGTGCGCGTGAAGGCATTGTTCGATGAGGGCGCTGATCGCGATGTGATCGCGGTATTGCTGCGGGATCAGCTGGCCGTGCCGTTGCCGCAGCTCGAATTCGAAGGCATTGCGGATCGGGCCTGGGAGCGCGAGTGGCTCAAGGATTTCAGGCCGATGCAGTTCGGGCGGCGGCTGTGGATCTGTCCGGACGGGCAGCGGCCTTCACTTTCTGACGAAGATCTCCGTGAGGCCGTGTTCATCGATCTCGATCCGGGGCTCGCTTTCGGGACTGGCACACATCCGACCACGGCACTTTGCCTGCAATGGCTCGAAGGTGCGGATCTCGCCGGCAAAGCGGTCATCGACTATGGCTGCGGCTCGGGGATTCTCGCCATTGCAGCGTTGAAGCTGGGCGCAGCATCGGCGCTCGGCGTCGATATCGACCCTCAAGCCATCCTGGCCACTCGCGAGAATGCGGTACGCAACGACGTCGCCGAGCAGCTCACGACGATGACCGTCGAGGAGATGACAGCCGCCCCGGTGGATGTGGTGCTTGCGAACATTCTGGCCGAGCCCTTGCTCCAGCTCGCACCGGATCTGGCCTCACTGACGAAACCGGGCGGTGCCATCGTTCTCTCTGGCATCCTGAGCGAACAGGCTGCGCAGGTAGCGACGCGGTACGCAGCATGGTTTCATATCGCACCGATTCGCGTTCATGAGGGATGGGCGCGCATAGACGGCGTACGACACCACGAGCAACGCTAGGCCCGTTCGTTTTGCTGACTCAGTGCCCCAACTGCCACACGACCTTTCGCATCACGAGCGAGATCCTGCGCGTCGCTAACGGGCAGGTGCGTTGCGGTCGCTGCCATACGCAGTTCGATGCGCTTGAGCGGCTCATCGAAGAAGACCTGCCAGGCGAAGCGTCGTCCCAACCGCTGCCGACACAGCAGATCGAGGTCGAGGAACCCGAGGCACACGAGGACATCACGCTCGAAGGGCGCCATATCGAGATCACTGGCACGTATCGGGTGATGGATGACCCCGAACAGCCGCAGATTCGCCAGGAAGTCACCGAGGGATGGGTCGAGATCGACGACGTCGACAGTGACGATGTCGCCATCTCACCGCATGGCATCGAGGTCGAAGAGGATCTTCAGGAGCGCGAGGCTGATGCTGCCGCGGTTGCGTATGCACGCGAGCCGACGCCTAAGCCCTGGCACGAACCGGTCTATTCGCCGCGACGCGTCATTGCTTCGCAGACGGCCGATGACGCGCCTTCGGACGTCGAATCGGACGACGATATCGACTTGTTTGCGCGCCGACGTCAGAAGTCCTCGATCCTGTGGCCCATTGCAGTGCTGCCGCTGTTCCTGCTGCTCGTTGCACAGATTGCTCACCACTATCGTGCGGAGCTCGCGAGGCATCCCACGGCCGGTCCGGCGATCACCCGGATCTATGGCGCGCTCGGCATTCCGCTGCTCCCCGACTGGCGTCTGCACGCGTACGAGATCAAGCAATGGGGCGTGCTGTCGGACCCGGCACACCCGGGAACGCTGCGAGTGAGGGCAAGCATCACGAATCGCGCAGACTTCGCTCAGCCGTATCCCCTGCTGAAGCTCGTACTGGAAGATCGCTGGGGCGATCAGGTGCGGGCGCGCGAATTCGAGCCGCAGGAGTACGTCGACCCCGGAACGCCCACGAACAGACTTCTGCCGCCTGATCAAGCCGTGAATGCCACGATCAACATCGTCGACCCCGGCCCTGACGCGGAGGGTTTCCGCTTCGACGTGTGCCTTCGGGGAAAATCCCCCATCCCGGTTTGCGCCGGCGACGTACCTCAATAGAGATTTCAGTCGAGCGGTGGCAACCCGCCAGAACGCAGGCAAACTATGCCGCCCGGCCATCTGGCCAGCCCCTCAGCCCCTCGGACGCCCGCTTTACCAATCGACTTCTCTACCTATGCGCATCGGTCCGTATCAACTCGAGAACAATCTCGCGCTCGCACCGATGGCGGGCGTGACCGATCTGCCGTTCCGATTGTTGTGCCGACGCATGGGTGCCGCGATTTGCGCTGGCGAAATGCTGACTTGCGACGTGCGTTTATGGCACACCGAGAAGTCGCGCCGTCGCATGGATCACAGCGGCGAGCCTGATCCTCGTGTCGTACAGATCGCAGGCGGCGATGCGCAGATGATGGTGGAAGCGGCACAGCGCAACGTCGATGCCGGCGCACAGATCATCGACATCAATATGGGATGTCCCGCAAAGAAGGTTTGCAACAAGGCCGCGGGCTCGGCATTGATGAGAGACGAGCCGCTCGTGCGACAGATTCTCGAAGCGGTTGTCAAGGCAGTCAGCGTGCCGGTGACATTGAAGATGCGCACCGGCTGGGATGTAACTTCGCGCAACGCGGTGACAATCGCGCGCATGGCCGAGGACGTGGGTGTGCAAGCCCTCGCCGTGCATGGTCGAACCCGCGCGTGCATGTACCAGGGGAATGCGGAATACGAAACCATCCGCGCCGTGAAAGAAAGTGTGTCGATTCCGATTTTTGCCAATGGCGACATCGACTCACCACGCAAGGCGAAGATCGTTCTTGAACAAACCGGCGCAGATGGCCTGATGATCGGGCGCAGTGCGCAGGGACGCCCATGGATTTTCCGCGAGATCAATGCCTACATGCGTGATGGCGTACTTTGTGCCGAGCCTTCCATCGAAGAAGTACGTGATATCATGCTGGCTCACTTGCGCGACCTGTACGCTTTCTACGGTGACGACACTGGAGTCCGGGTCGCGCGCAAACACATCGATTGGTATGCGAAAGGGCGCGCAACTGCGCACGCTGCTCGTCATGCCGTGATGCAGGCTACGCAGCCGCAGGCACAGCTCGAGCACGCGCGGGCGTATTTCGATACGCTTGCCGAGGAGCGTTCTTCGCTGGACAGTGCGGCCTGACACTGCACCGTCGAGAGGATTGCGGAGAGCCCATGGCGCCCAGTAAAAAAACGAGAGCTCGGAGAGAGCCCATGATGAGACCAGCTTCACGCGCAATGCCGTTGCGGACCATGACTGCCGAGGCGCTCAGCTCGTACTTCGAGACGCTGAACGGCCATAAGCCCGGGCAGCTGTACGATCTCGTGCTACGCGAAGTCGAAGAGCCGTTGTTCAAGGCAGTTCTCGAATACGCGGAAGGAAATCAGAGCCGGGCAGCCGACATTCTCGGCATCAATCGCGGCACCCTGCGCAAGAAACTCAAGACGTACGGACTCGCCAGTTAGCGAGTCCGCGTGATGACAGTGATACCGGTGATGACAGTGATGCCGGTATAAGGAACCAAACCGCGGCCTCGCCGCGGTCATCACTGTCATCACTTCCAGCACCGCCATCACTATGATTCCAATTCGCCGCGCACTTTTAAGCGTCTCCAACAAAGACGGCCTCGTCGATTTCGCTCGTGCATTGCAGCAGCGGGGCGTCGCGATTCTCTCGACGGGCGGCACCGCCGCGTTACTCGAAAAGAATGGCGTCAAGGTGACCGAAGTGTCGGCGCACACCGGCTTTCCGGAGATCATGGATGGTCGCGTGAAGACGCTGCATCCGAAGATTCACGGCGGACTGCTGGGACGTCGCGACATCGACGATGAAGTGATGCGCGCGCATGGCATCGATCCGATCGATCTGGTGGTGGTGAATCTCTATCCGTTCGCCGCGACGATCGCGAAGCCGGATTGCACATTCGAAGACGCGATCGAGAACATCGACATCGGCGGGCCTGCGATGGTTCGTGCGGCCGCGAAGAATCACGATCGCGTGAGTATCGTGGTCGACCCTAGCGACTACACCAGCATCCTGAACGAGATTGCGACGGACGGCGGCGTGAGCGAGCAGACGCGCCGACGGCTCGCAGCGAAGGCTTACGCGCACACGGCGAGCTACGACTCCGCCGTGGCGAGCTATCTCGCGCGTGTGACCGAGAATGCGGCTGCCGAGTTCGCGCCTTCGCTCACTTTGCATTTCCGCAAACGCATGGATCTGCGCTACGGCGAGAATCCTCACCAGAGCGGCGCCTTCTACACGGTTGCCGACCTGCAAGGCTCGAGCATCGGCAGTGCGACGCAGTTGCAGGGCAAGACGCTCTCGTACAACAACATCGCGGATGGCGACACCGCATTCGAATGCGTGCGTCAGTTTGCCGAGCCGGCCTGCGTAATCGTGAAACACGCAAATCCCTGCGGCGTAGCTGTCGCTGCCGACACGCTCTCGGCGTACGACAAGGCTTTCAAGACCGATCCCACTTCCGCATTCGGCGGCATCATTGCGTTCAATCGTCCGCTGAACGCAGCGACCGCACGCGCCATCGTCGATCGTCAGTTCGTCGAGCTGATCATCGCGCCGGAAGTCGAACCCGAGGCGCTCGAAGTGTGTGCTCGCAAAGAGAACGTTCGAGTGCTGAGCACGGGCGGTTTGAAGCCGAGCAACATTCGTCACGAATATCGCAGCGTGAACGGCGGCCTGCTCGTGCAGACGCGCGATGAGGGCATGGTGGCGAAAGCCGATCTCAGGATCGTCACCAAGCGCCAGCCGACTCCCGCCGAGCTCGACGATCTCATGTTCGCGTGGCAGGTCTGCAAATACGTGAAGTCGAATGCGATCATCTACGTGCGCGACAAGATGACGCTCGGCGTCGGCGCAGGCCAGATGAGTCGCGTAGTCTCGAGCCGCATCGCCGCCATGAAGGCCAAGGATGAAGGACTCGAAGTCGCCGGCGCCGTCATGGCCTCCGATGCATTCTTCCCGTTCCGCGACGGCCTCGACGTCGCCGCGGAATTCGGCATCAAAGCCGTCATCCAGCCCGGCGGCTCGATGCGCGACAACGAAGTCATCGCTGCAGCCGATGAACACGGCATGGCGATGGTGCTGACGGGGATGAGGCACTTCAGGCACTGAGGCTCTAGGCTCTAGGCACTAGCCAGAATCCGGGCAACTTGCTTCCGCATTCGACGATCAATTTGTACAACTTGGCATGAGATTTAGGTCGCGCTGCAGCTGCGTCAGTCTTCTCTGGCTACAGCCTACAGCCTAGCGCCTAGAGCCTCATGCCACGGGACGTGGCATGAAAGTCTTAATCATCGGCTCCGGCGGTCGCGAACATGCATTTGCATGGAAAGTGGCGCAGTCGCCACGCGTGACTGAAGTGTTCGTTGCACCCGGCAATGCTGGAACAGCATTGGAAGCGCGTGTGACAAACGTCGACATCGCGGTCGACGACATTCCAGGGCTGGTGAACTTCGCTTCGCGCGAGCGGATCGATCTGACGATCGTGGGTCCCGAAGCGCCGTTGGTGCTTGGAGTAGTCGATGCATTCGAAGCTGCGGGACTGCGTTGCTTCGGTCCGCACAGGCGTGCGGCGCAGCTCGAGGGCTCGAAGGCGTTCACGAAAGATTTCCTCACGCGTCACCGCATCCCGACGGCCGCATACGCCACGTTCACCAAGGCTAACTTCGACGAGGCCTGGGTACGCAAGCAGCGCGCGCCGCTCGTCGTGAAGGCCGACGGCCTCGCTGCGGGCAAAGGCGTCATCATCTGCCAGACGATCGATGAGGCAATCGCCAGCGCGAAAGCAATGTTCGATGGTCAGTTCGGTGCCGCAGGCAACACTGTGGTCATCGAAGAGTTTCTGGAAGGTGAGGAAGCCAGCTTCATCGCGATCGTGAGCGGTACCGACATCCTTGCACTGGCTACGTCCCAGGATCACAAGCGCCGCGACGACGGCGATCAAGGACCGAACACGGGCGGCATGGGCGCGTATTCACCGGCTCCGGTCGTCACTCCCGACATCTATGCGCGCATCATGAGCGAAGTCATGGAGCCGACCGTGCGCGGGCTCATCAGCGACGGCACGCCGTACTTGGGCTTTCTCTATGCGGGTCTGATGATCGCGGCGGACGGCACGCCGAACGTGCTCGAATTCAACTGTCGCTTTGGCGATCCGGAAACACAGCCGATCATGATGCGGCTGAAATCGGATCTGACTCAGCTCTGCGATGCTGCGATCGATAAAGGACTGAAGCAGACCGAAGCGTACTGGGACGATCGCGCGGCCGTTGGCGTCGTGCTCGCCGCCGGTGGTTATCCCGAGGCGATCCGCAAAGGCGATGTGATCCACGGCCTGGAGGCCGCCGCAGAGCTCCCTGGCAAGGTTTTCCATGCCGGGACGAAGCTGGACGGCGATAAGGTCACCACGAACGGCGGACGCGTGCTGTGCGCAGTCGGCCTCGGCGACACGGTGCATGCCGCTCAACAAGCCGCTTATGCACTGGCCGATCGCATCCACTGGGACGGAATTCAGTACCGCCGCGACATCGGCTATCGCGCGATCGCTCGCGAGGCGAAGAAGTAAGACGGCCGCAAAGACCGCAAAAAGGAACAAGTCGGCCAGGACAGATCCAGAGTCATCAACTCTGTGTTCTCTGTGGACTCTGTGTGAGATCTGATCTCTTCAGGTCGATTCGCGAATATCCACTTCGAAGCTCACTTCGATTTTTCGTCCGCTCGCGAGCTCGAAAAAGTGTTCGAGTCCATCGCGACTTGGTAACGACTGTGACAAGGCTTCGAGCTCGGCCCGGGGAATGCTGATCCAGATGCCAGTCGGATCGCTCTCCAGCTTCCATCCGCCGATCACTGCAGGTCGCACATTCACGCGGAAGGTGTGACTGCGAGGCAGCTCGAGATCCATATTCACCGCCTGCGATGAGATGAGCGCATCCAGCTCGGCTCTGTCCACTCGCACACGCACTGCGCCATCTGAGAGTTTGATGTTCATGGGAGAGAAGAGGTGACGGCGGTAATGACAGTCATAACGGTGATGACGGTCAGAATTCAAGTCCAACTCGTCTGCTCGCCGCCCATCGCGCTCCCTGTTAACTCTTCATTCTTGCCCGACATCACCGCCGTCACTTCCTCATTCAATCATCGTCAACGATGAGAACCGCCGCACGCGCCAACTCGCCGAGCTCGGTGGAACTGTCGATGGAGCGCAGCTCGACGAGGAACAGCTCCGTCGATTCCTTGATGGCGTCCGAAACCAGTGGAATCGTCAGCGTCACGGTGCTCGCACCCGGTTTGAATTGCTCTATGCCCGGCCCGATCGCGGCAAAGTCTTCGCCTGCGACAGCCGAGTTGGGCAGCAAAGCCCACTGAAACGATGCGGCCGAGCGCAGATTGCCGGTACGACGGACGACGAGGCGCACCGAACCGTCGCTTTCGGTCGCGACGTAGGTGTCCTTGTCGAAGGCAATACGACTCGGTCCTCCTCGGGCAGGCGCGGTGGGCGCAGGCGCGGCGGCCGCTGCCGCAGCGTTGTCGTTCGTTGCTGCGGGCGCCTGTTTCAAATCCACGGGGGCAGGTTCGCTCACAGGGGGCGCCGCCGGCGCGGTGCGATTCGCCTCCGGCACCACCCCAGTCTCGGTCGACGCCTGCGACGCTGGCTCGACAGTGTCTTCCGGCGACGGCTCAGAGAGCGAGCCTGGCGCTTCGACCGCAACAGTCGGCACCGACTGCGCATCGATGGCGGGAATGCGCAGATAGCCTTTCCAATACGCGAATGCAGCCGCTCCCAGAAGCAGCAGCGTGACCAGGAAGACCGCATAGGGGGTTGCGGAACGTGCCGGGCGCTGACGTGCGACGATCTGCTCGGACGCCGCGAAGCGTTGCGAAACCTCCAGGCATCCGAGCCCGGCGATCAACCCTGTCACATCGATCCGGCGATCTTCGCGGTCCCAACGCAGGCCGGTCTGCAACGCCGACCATTGCTTGTGTGTGAGACCCTTGATGCGCTGCGGAGCGCGACCTTGAGCGCGCGCCAGCGTGGCGGAACGTCCCCCGAACGGATGATGTCCCGATAACAGCTCGTAAGCGATGCAAGCAAGACTGTAAACGTCATCGCTCGCCTGCGGCGCTTCGGAATTAACGCGCTCCTGACTGGCATAGGCGAACGTGCTGCTCGGCGCAGCGCCGCCGATGGCCGCATCGTCAATCCAAGGCTCTGAGCGCTTGGCATCGGCGTACTGACGGCGCACGAAGCCGAAATCCATGACTTTCACTTCGCCATCGGCAGCGAGCATCACGCTGCCGGGTTTCAAATCGCCGTGCGGGATGCCACGCCGGTGCGCATAGGCAAGTGCAGCGCCAATACCGCCGATGATCGACAGGGCGCGATCCTTGGCCATGGGCCGATGGTCGAGTCGATCGAGCACCTCCGTGAGCAACTCACCGTCGAGCAGCTCCATCACCATGAAGTACGTGGCGCCATCTCGATCGAGATCGTGCACGCTAACGATGTTCGGATGCGCGAGCAGCTGCGCCTGATGAAACTGCTGCTCGAGCTCAGCGAGGGTTTGCGGGCTGTCGCGATGGTTGAGCTTGAGCACTCGCACTGCGACACAGCGATCTGCTGGATCCAGATGTGAGCGATGGCGATCGAGTGCCTTGTAGACCGTACCGCCGTTTCCGCGGCCGAGAATCGTCAGGAGTTCGTACCGCTCACGCAGAATGCTGCCGGACGCGGTGCCGTCCTGTGGGGCGGGCTGACGCGGCTTGGGAGGAACCGGCGGTGGACGCGTGAGCGGCTCGACATCGCGGCCGAACTGCAAGGGATCGACGAAAGAATTGTCACGGCGTGCCGGTGCGGCGGGCTCTTCACGCTCCACCATGAGCTTGCGCCAGCGGGTACCGGTGGAATCGGCCGGTGCGGGCGTCGGCTGCGGTTCACGCGGCGATTTCAGTTCTTCCGCGTCTTCCGTGTCCTCGGTCTGATCGACCACGCCGAAGACCAGCTGCGCGATGTCGCTCTTGAGCGAGCGGGCAAGCGCCGCATCGATGCGCCCACGACGTTGATACTGGTCGAGCAGCGCCAGGGCGTCCCAGGGTGCTTCGGGATTGCTGCGGCAGATCTCCAGGAAGGACGCCTGCATCTGCGCACGATCACAGCGTCCCGCGGCGTAGTTATCCAGCCACGTAGCGAGGTCGCTGCGCGAATCGGCCGCTGCGTCGGGCGGATCCTTGTCCATCGAAACACTCATTGCAGGCAGTCTATGTCGTGCCCTGTCACATGGCACCTGTCGCCCTGACCCGACTTGTATGCGAGTGGAATCACCGTTGTGCGGGCAGGTGCTTTTCCATGCGGAAATCATCCATGACGAAGCCGTTGCCGATATCTGCGACGATGGCTTCGGCGACATGGAAGCCAAGCCGCTGATAGGCCGCCACGGCCGGATTGCCCTTATTGACTGTCAGCCACAGCCCCATCAGACCCCTCTCCCCGGCCAAGTCCTCGATGAACGCCATGATCTGTCGGCCGGTTCCGCGGCCGCGACAGTCACGAAGCAAATAAAGTTTGCTGATGAACAGGGACCGATCCGCCTGTTCCTGAACCGCGGCGTAGCCGATAGTGCCCCGATCCGCCTGTTGAACCCGGAAATACTCATATCCCTGAGCGATCTGAGCCGCCATCGCGGGCGCGCTCTGGAACTTCGCAACCATGTATTCGACCTGCTCGTGCCCGATAAGCGACACGTAGTATTCGAACCAGATTTCACGAGCGAGATCTGCCAGGGCTGCAATGTCTTCCGGGGTGCGTACCGGCTCGAATGTCAGTGAGTTCATGGCCCAAGCCTAATCAGATTGCCAGTCGCGCTCCAGCCATGCTCAGTCTTTCAAGACTTGCTGCAATTGCGCGCGATCCAATCCGTCGCACCATTTGGCAACGACGATCGTCGCGACACCGTTGCCGACCAGATTCGTCAGCGCACGCGCCTCCGACATGAATCGGTCGATGCCAAGAATCAACGCAAGCGCTGCAACCGGCAACGTTCCGACTGCCGAGAGCGTCGCTGCGAGCACGATGAAGCCGCTGCCTGTGACTCCGGCGGCGCCTTTCGAGGTCAATAACAGAACCGCAAGCAATGTGAGCTGATCGAACACGGTCAGCGGAGTGTTGGTGGCCTGCGCGATGAACACGGCCGCCATCGTCAGATAGATGGAGGTCCCATCGAGATTGAACGAATAGCCCGTCGGGATGACCAGCCCGACGATGGACCTCGCGCAACCTGCCCGCTCCATCTTCGCCATCATGCGCGGCAGCACGGACTCCGACGACGAAGTCCCCAGAACGATGAACAGCTCTTCGCGAATGAAGCGGACGAAGCGCCAGATGCTGAAGCCGTGCGCCCGAGCAATAGCGCCGAGCACGCCGAATACGAACACCAGGCAGGTGAGATAGAAGCAGCCCATGAGCCATGCCAGGTCACCCAGCTTCTTGATCCCGTAGTTGCCGATGGTGAATGCCATCGCGCCGAAGGCTCCGAGCGGCGCCAGTCGCATGATCATGCCGATGATGCGAAAGAGCACCTGACTGAAGCGGTCGATCAGATCCGCCACGGGCTTGCCGCGTTCGCCAATCGCATGCAGCGCAAATCCGAACAGCAATGCGATCAGCAGGATCTGCAGGATCTCGCCCTTGGCAAAGGCATCAAAGAACGTGCTGGGAATGACATTCAGGAGAAAGTCGACCACGTTCTGCGATTCCGCCGCGCGCGCATACTCAGCGACTTTTGCGGAATGCAGCCCTGCCGGATCGATGTCCATGCCGGCGCCAGGCTTGACCACGTTCACGACGAACAGCCCGATGAGGAGCGCGAGGGTGCTGACGATCTCGAAGTACAGCAACGCGATCAGACCGGTGCGGCCGATGGACTTCATGCTCTCCATCCCCGCGATGCCACTCACGACAGTGCAGAAGATCACCGGTCCGATCAGCATCTTCACCAGCTTGATGAAGCCGGTGCCGAGCGGCTCGAACAGGATCGCGATGTGCGGGAAATAATGGCCCAGCAGCACGCCGATCGTGATGGCGATCAGGACCTGCAGGTAGAGAGATCGGTACCAGGGTGCGGGAAAGACGTCGGGCTGCATGCGACGCACAGGCTACAGACGGCCGTGCGCGTTGCAAGCATGAAACGCGTCGTGCGTACTCTCGGATCAGCGATCAGAGAGCAGGCGCGGAGAAACGCGCGCCGGCTACCGTACCCGGAGTGCCGTTCACCCAGATATGTCCTTCGCGGGGATGCAGGCGAATGATGAGCCCGAGAGGCCGAACGGCCTCTTTGCATTCGACCGGCAAGCGTCCATCGGCGAAATAGGCTTTTGCCAGATCCAGCACCGTGGCTGCCGGCCCCGCCATTCCAGGCGTTTGCGGCGTGTGACCGAGGATGCTCACGCGCCAGCTCTGCTTGCGACCGCCTGCGCTGCGCAGCTCCTTGCAGAAGCGATCCATCAGTAGTAGCGCCGAGCTCAAGGTGTTATCGGTGAGATCGAGCGGCTTGTCGTGGTCGGTGGCGACATAGCGAAGATGCAGCAGCCCACCGACCGGCTGCGTGTCGTCGTATACGCAGATGGCCACCGCGCCCGTGATCTCGGTTGCCAGCAACGTGGCGTCGCGGGAGACGCAGTAGGTGTCAGGCTGGACGATGGTTTCCGGGGGCGATACAGACATCAGCGTTCCGTGGTGACTCAGAGCATGCATCGACGCTCTGGACAGGCATATTGCCGGTGCGCGCCGCACGCCCGTTGTGGCGTGGGTCACGAAAATCCGCTCGCTGACGACCGCCCGTCGGCACGACTGACACGTTTGGGTCAGAAGTGTCATGGCTTGGCGACGCCATGACCTCCGCACGCATTGTCGCGTTCAGCTTTTCGGTTCAGTCGGCTTTCTCACGCCGCCGAACGTCAGCGCTCCGGTAGCCAGGAACACCTCGCGCAGAAAGCACACCATCGCCGCCGCAAGGCTCAGAAGCGCAATGACGAATGCGATCGCAATGGGCAAGGCAAGATCCAGCCGCAGCGATGAGCTGACGAACAGCGTCGCCACGACCAGCGACACCAGCAGGCCGCACACCACACACAGTCCGATCGCCCAGTTGATCAGCGTCGCGCGCTTCGACAACACGCGCAAACGCGCGTACAGGTCCTCTGCGAGCTCCGGCGTGGCCGTGATCAACCGTTCCTCCATGATACGTGCGCGATCAATGATGCGACCGATGCGCGACGCCAGCACATTGAGCGTCGTACCGACGCCGGCGAGCAGGAACACCGGCGCGACCGCGAGCTGGATGACCTGCGCGAGACTGGTGACGTGCGACAAGGAGTCCATCAGCATCTGATCAGTCGCCTCGAAGTAGCGGATTCACGCTCGAATCACTTGATGAGACCTTCGACCTTCATCGCTGCCTGAACTGCAGGTCTGTGCGCAACGTGTGCCTGGAATTCCTGGATACGCGCAAACGCACTGAGATCCACGTGCGTGACGCGCGACCAGCTCAGAGCGACGAACAGGTAAATATCCGCGACCGAGAGCGTCTCCCCGAGCAGGTACGAGGTTCGCTGCAGGGCGCCTTCCACATAGGCGAGGCGCTTCGCGAGCTGCGCTCTGGCTATCTCGGCGTATTCGGCGGGCGTCTGCGGATGAAACAGCGCACCGTAAGACCGATGCAACTCAGTCGCGATGAAGCTCAGCCATTCGATCAGCCGATAGTACGCAAACGTATCGCGCGCCGGCGCCAGGCCAGACTGAGGATACTGATCCGCAAGGTATTGAAGAACGGCCGTCGCTTCGGTGAGGCGCTCGCCTGAATCCAGCTCGAGCACTGGCACGTAGCCATTGGGATTCACAGCGCGAAAATCGACGCCCGCCTCGGTGAGCTTGGTACGAGGATCGACCCGGATCGCCTCGAAGTGGGCGCCGACCTCACGAAGGACGATGTGGGGCGCAAGCGAGCATGCGCCGCGGCTGTAGTAAAGCTTCATGCCTCTCCTGTGAGCGAGCGTTGCAGCGTGCAACCTTACACGAATTGGCCGGCGCAGTGCCCCGCCTTGCAACCCTTTACGCCTCGTCCGCGTCAAAGCTTGCACAACCCCGCCCCGATGCCCGGAGGACTCATGAAACAACTATGGTATGCCCTGCTCTGCTGCCTGCCTTTGTTCGCCCATGCCGCAGATGACATCAGTAAGGTCAACAGCTCGGTACGGATTCAGGCCGGGCAGACGACTGGCGATGTAGGCACTGTGAATGGCTCGATCACGATCGAGCCGAATGCCTCTGCAGAGGACATACATACGGTGAACGGCTCGATCAGCATCGACGAGCAGGCGAAAGTGCACTCGGTGAAGAGCGTGAACGGCAGTGTGCGGATCGGCGAATCGGCTCGGGCAGAAGCGGTCGAAACGGTAAACGGCACGGTGCGCATCGGCGCAGGCGCGGAGATTGCCGCCGATGTTTCTGCAGTGAACGGATCCATTTCTCTCGCGAAGAACGCAACGGTTAAAGGCCGGCTCAAGAATGTGAATGGCAAGATGTCTGTGGAAGCGGCGCAGGTCGGGGGCGGCATCGAAACCACCAACGGCAACATCGACATCGGGGCCGGTTCACGCGTCGAGGGCGGAATTCGAGTGAACAAGCCCAAGTCGAGCGGATGGCAGATCGGCAAGCGTCGCCCGCCGGTCGTCACCATCGGTCCCGACGCGATCGTGGAAGGCGAACTGAAGTTCGAGCAACCCGTGGAGCTCCACGTCAGCGACCGCGCCCGCATCGGCAAGGTGATCGGCGCGACGGCCAACAAGTTCAGCGGCGATCGTCCGAACGCAGACGGGACTGATCTGCAGCCGGAACGCTGAGATCAAGTGTCCTTCAGATAAGGCAGAGCAAGGCGCAGGTCGGCCACGAACCGCGCGAATGCAGCGGGCTTGTCCTCGGGCGGCATCCGCAACAGAAAGGACGGATGAATGGTCACCAGGATGTCAGCGGGCAGACCGCTGACCTGAGATTCGATGATCCGACCGCGATTGCGCTCGATCGCGGTCGCCTTACCAAAGAGAGATCGAGCTGCGGTGGCCCCCATCGCCACCACCAGTCTCGGGCGGACGAGCGCCATCTCCCGATCCAGCCACTGATGGCATACCGCAATCTCGCCATCGGTGGGTTTCTTGTGCAGCCGGCGCTTGCCACGCTGTTCGAACTTGAAATGCTTGACCGCATTGGTGACGAACACGTCGGCGCGATCGACGCGCAGCTCAGCGAATGCCTTGTCCAGCATCCGTCCTGCGGGGCCGACGAAAGGCTTGCCCGCGAGATCCTCCTGATCGCCAGGCTGCTCGCCGACGAGCATCACTGCGGCGCGCGCACGACCTTCGCCGAAGACTGTCTGAGTCGCATCGCGCCACAGCGGACAATCGCGGCAATGCCAGGCTTCTTCACGCACCGCTCGCAGCGAGGTCGTACCGGTCCGTACACGCACGCTCGGCGCCCTGTGCTCGCGGGTGTGAATTTGCGCCATGCAGGCTCCGTCGAGTCGCTCGTCCTTTAGCAACTCGCCTTCGATACGCGGGTTCCGCGAGCCTGCACCGGCCACTGACTATTTGAGCAGAACCAGTTCCTCGGCCATCGTCGGATGCAGGGCGATACAGTCGTCGAGCTGTGACTTGCGCAATCCGGCTTTCACCGCAACCGCAAGCACCTGAAGAATCTCAGGAGCATCGGGACCGATCAGGTGAGCTCCAACGATCCTGTCATTGGTGGCGTCGACGACGATCTTGTAGAGCGCTCGCTCGTTGCGGTCGGCGAGGACATTTTTCATGGGCCGGAAGTCCGCGGTGTAGACCCTGACTTCTCCCAGCTTGTTACGCGCTTCGGCTTCCGTCATTCCCACGCCAGCCAGAGGCGGATGACTGAACACCGCCGCCGGGATGCAGCGATAGTCCACGCGAGTCGGCTTGTTGCCGAACACAGTGTCCGCGAACGCATGACCTTCTCGGATGGCGACCGGCGTGAGCTGCACGCGATTCGTCACATCGCCGACCGCATAGATCGACGGGCAACTCGTGCGATTATCGTCATCGACCGGCACCGCTCCGCGCTCATCGATCTGGATGCCCGCGTGCTCGAGCCCGAGTCCCTCGGTGTTCGGCACACGTCCGGTCGCGAACATCACTGCATCGCACCTGACTTCCAGGTCGTCATACAGGTGCACGGTCAACTCCCCCGCATCGTTCCGACTGATGCTCTGCAAGGGCCGTTTCGGCAGGACCTGAATGCCCTTTGCCACCGTGATCTGCAGCAGGCGATCGCGAATCTGCTCGTCGTATCCGCGCAGAATCTGGTCGGTGCGATTCACGAGCGTCACCTTCACACCGAACTCGTTGAAGATTCCGGCAAACTCGTTTGCGATATAGCCGGCGCCCACGATCACGATGCGCCGCGGAAGCGAGTCGAGATGGAACGCATCGTTCGAGGTGATGCCGAACTGCGCGCCGGGAACATCCGGAATATGCGGACGGGCTCCCGTGGCGATCAGGATGATTCGCGCACTGAGCTCGCGTTCGCCGATACGGATCGCATTGGGCCCGAGGACGACTGCACGCCCCTTGAAGATCTCCACGTTGTGATTCGTCAGCGTCTGCGTATACAGACCGCTGATGCGTGTAACCTCGTTCAGCACATTGTCGCGCAATGTCGGCCAGTCGAACTTCGCATTACCGACCTGCCATCCGAAGCGTTGGGCATCCTCGAGATCTTCGGCGAAGTGCGCGCCATACACGAGCAGCTTCTTCGGTACACAACCGCGAATCACACACGTACCGCCCACGCGGTGCTCTTCGACGATGGCCACCTTCGCGCCGTGTCCCGCGGCAATGCGCGCGGCCCGGACACCGCCGGAACCGGCGCCAAGAATGATGAGGTCGTAGTCAAATGTCGTGGTCATGGAATGGACACAGTTGCAAAGTGGATGTCGAGCGTCGAAAGTCGCGGGCCGGTGTAGAGTGAGGCCGCGCGCGACGGCGCTCACTATCGACCTTCGACCGTTCACGATCAACTCGTAGCACTACTGCATGCACGACCTTACGTCCATCGTCGTCACACTCTTTCTGATCATGGATCCGCTGGGCAATGTCCCGGTGTTCCTCTCGATCCTCAAAGACGTTTCGCCCGCACGACGGCGCGTCATTCTGCTGCGGGAGGTGCTGATTGCATACGTGGCGATGCTCGCCTTCCTGTTCCTCGGTCAGTACATCCTGACCATCCTGAATCTGAATCAGGAGACGATCAGCGTAGCAGGCGGCATCGTGCTGTTTCTGATCGCGCTGCGCATGGTGTTCCCCGTTGCCGGCGGCTTCTATTCGGATGCGCCAGAAGGCGAGCCGTTTATCGTGCCTCTCGCTATACCGCTGATTGCAGGCCCGTCCACACTCGCTGCGCTCATGCTCCTGCGTCGTAACGAAGAGGGAGCCCCCTGGGAGTTGTTACTTGCGATGACGATCGCCTGGGTACTGACGGCTGCCATCATTCTGGCCGCGCCCTTTTTCTACAAAGTCCTCCATCAGCGCGGCTTGATCGCGATGGAGCGTCTGATGGGCATGCTGCTCGTCATGATCAGCGTGCAGATGCTCATGAATGGACTCAGCCGCTTCATCCACGGCTGAACGATTCAACGCACTCGATAGCGTACGATCTGTCCCTCGATGCGCTCGAGTTGTCCGGCCTGCACCAGATACTCCAGATGCGCGATCGCCTCGGCGAGCGCAAGGAACAGATGCATGCCGAACAACGGTCGGCGCCTGAACATGAGCACCATGATCTGCGCGGCAGTCTGCGGCTCGACACATGCCTGCCTCACCACGCTCAGTTGCTTCGCGTGATGTAACTGCAGATCCTCGATGCGCGCGCGGAGACCGCGAAATGGAACGCCATGCGAAGGCAGCACCAGCGTATCCGCCGACAATGTACGCAAACGCTCGAGCGAGCTCAGAAAAGAATGCAAGGGATTGCGGTCGGTATTGCGCCAGGTGAATCCGATGTTGGATGAGATCGTGGGCAGAACCTGATCGCCGCTGATCAACACTTCACGCGAGCGATGCCAGAGACACATATGGCCCTCGGCGTGCCCATTCGTGGCGATGGCCTGCCAGTCGCTCGAGGGCAGAACATCACCTTCTTCGAAGAAGCGCTCCACCCGCGGCAGCCCACTCGCGAGACGCGCGAAGCGTCCGGGCGAGAACATTGGCCGCAGACCGCTGACATCCTCGATCCCATGCGCGCGGAAGAATGCCTCGGCCTCATCCGGATCAGCTAGGTAGGAACCGCCCAGAATCTGCTCCGCCTGCTCACGCGTCCGGCGCGACATCCACACCGGCACGCGATACTCCTGCTGCAGCCAGCCGGCGAGACCGATGTGATCGGGATGAATGTGAGTTACGAACACGGCCATCAGCGGTTTCGTCCTGAAAACCTGCGCCGCGATGCTCGCCCACGCGTCCTTCGCGAGATCCCATGCCATGCCCGTGTCGACTGCAATGCAGCCGTCAGTCGTCTGCAGCAACCAGACATTGATGTGATTCAAATCGATCGGCAGGGGAATGCGCGTCCAGTCGATGCCTTCATCGAGCGCAACCACTGCACCGGGATCGGGCGGCGCCTGACTGATGTACTGCAGGTGCTGCGGATCCGACGGGCAGCTTTCGCCTTCCGCCGTCACAGCGTTTCTCGGCGCAGAAGGAATGCTTGAGGAAGAATCTTGAGGCATGAATGGTTACGCGCGATCGTCACGTATCATGCGGCCGGTCACCACCGCGAGGAAAGTCCACATGCGAGCTCTCTGGGTCCTGTCAGCGATTGCACTCGTCAGCGCCGCACCTGCCTACACGGCAGATCGCGCCGAGAAAGCGATGATCGCTCACGTGAAGTCTCGACAGGATTCCGCGGTGCAGTTGCTGGAACAGGCCGTCAACATCAACAGCGGTACGATGAACTTCACGGGCGTGCGCGAAGTGGGCGAGCTGTTTCGTCCTCGGTTCGAGGCACTGGGCTTCACGACCGAATGGGTCGATGGTGCCGGATTCGGGCGTGCAGGACATCTCGTCGCGCGTCGTGCAGGCAAGGGCAAGCACGTGTTGCTCATCGGACATCTCGATACGGTGTTTGAACCGGATCATCCGTTCCAGCGATTCGAGCGCGTCGACCAGAACATCGTGCGCGGCCCGGGCACGGCTGACATGAAGGGCGGAATCGTCGTCGCATTGACTGCGCTCGAGGCATTACAGAAGGCCAGAGCCCTCGACGCGCTTTCGTACACCGTAGTCCTTCACGGTGACGAAGAAGACTCTGGCGCGCCGCTCGCGCAAGCGCGTGCGACGCTCTTCGCCGCAGCAGATGCCGCCGACATCGCGATCGGGCTCGAGAATGCAGATGATGATCCCACGACGGCGGTCACGGCGCGACGCAGCTCCGGTCGATGGCAGGTCAAGGTGACAGCGAAGACTGCACATTCCTCGCAGGTGTTCACGGAAGACGTCGGCGCAGGAGCAATCTACGAGCTCGCTCGCATTCTGAATGGCTTCTATAACGAGCTGCGCGGGGAAGAGCTCCTCACCTTCAATCCAGGACTGATCGCAGGCAGCACGCAGCTCGACTACGTTGCCGAGCCTTTGTCTGCAAAAGTGTCGGGCAAGGACAATATCGTCGCACCCTCCGCCATTGCATCGGGCGATCTGCGCGCCATCACGCCACAGCAGATCACGCAGACACAGGCGCGCATGAGAGAGATCGTCGCAGCACATTTGCCGCAGACGAGCGCAGAGATCACTTTCGATGAAGGCTATCCACCGATGGCGCCCACGCCCGGCAACGCGAAACTGCTCGAACTGTACGATCAGGTCAGCCGCGACCTCGGTTTCGGCCAGGTGGTTGCGGTCAATCCGCGCCGTGCCGGCGCTGCCGACGTGTCATTCGCGGCCGATCGGGTCGACATGGCTATCGATGGCCTTGGATTGCTGGGTGGAGATTCACATACGGCCGATGAATTTGCCGATCTGCGAACGTTTCAGATCCAGTCGCAGCGACTTGCGGTGATGCTCTATCGGCTTGGGAAGCAATAGACGGGCAACGCGGATCGGGCCCACGCGCTCGAGTCCTAAGGAAACTCTGATTTATCGACTTCCCTGACTTCGCAAGTCTGCAACTGGTTGAAATGCTTCGGTGGGCGAAGCAACTATGGTTGCGAGTGGCGAATTGATCAGAGGTTACCTAACCTGCCATCTGCTCCGGAATCAGCAGCTCGGTGTCTGCACCCAGCTGCGCGCTCGCCTGAGTGCATTGCGTGAGATCCACAACTCGCTCACCGCTGCGCAGAACGAAGCTGTTGCCCTCGCGCTGCTTCGCAATCTTTTTCACATGCGCGAGCAGATTCGCAATCGCATCGGCACTCGTTGCGCCCACGGTGTTCGAATCAAGCGCTGCGACCGACAGTGTCAGCAGCGGAAACTGGCGCATCGTGCCGTCGCGATCCGCCGCGGTGATCCCGCCTTCCGCTGCGTGCTGTGGAGAGTAAAAGCCAGTTACCGCGGCTGCGAACTGCTCCAGCACCTTCTGCACGCGCTCCCGCCAGTCAGCGCAGCGCATGACGACGACGAAATCGTCGCCGCCAATGTGACCGACGAAATCGAGACGTGGCGAGAAGCAGTTCTTGAGCAGGCCGGCGAGGTACAGAATGACCTGATCTCCGTGCGCATAACCGAACACGTCGTTGTAGGGTTTGAATGCGTCGAGATCGAAATAAGCCACGATGAACCGGCGCTCGCCTTCGATCAGCCGATCGATACAGCTACGCACGGCACCGTTGCCGGGCAGCAATGTGAGCGGGTTCGAGTGTTTGGCTGCCTGCAATTGTTGTTCGGTCAGCAGGCGCAGCAGATCGATCGTCTGACCCATGCCGTGATACATGCCATCGCGCGTGATCACGAACTCTTCGGTCAGACGCATCTTGCCCTTCTGCGTGACCAGCCGACTGACCTGCTCGAGTCGTAATTGTCCATCGATGGAGAGTGTGGGCGACTCCATGACGGTCGCGATGGGTTTCTTGTTGTAGATCTCGGGATGCAAAGGCTTCGCGAGCAGCGCAAAGAGATCGTTTCTGCGCACAACGCCGATCGGCCGACCGTCGCGCACGACCGGCAACGTCTGTTGCTCGGGCGACTGATGAAACAGATCGGCCACATCGGTGACTCGCATGTCGGGAGACACGGGAGATACATAGTTCGCGATGTGGTCCGCACACAGGGTGCCAACTGCGCCAATCGAGCGATCGAGCGATTCGACCTGCTGCAGCACCGCCATAGGTGCATGATTCGGCCGACCAAACAGGTTTCCCTGAAGCCGATCGAGCCCCAGATCGACGAGCTCACGACATTCGCGCTCGGTTTCCACTCCTTCGGCAATCACGCGGCAGCCAATGGCACGGCCCATGTCGAGAATCGAACGTACGAACTCGAGCTTCGTCTTGTCGGCATCGATGCCCGTGACGAAGTAGCGATCGATCTTCACGAAATCGGGCTTCAGTTCCGACCATGTGCGCAGCCCAGACGAACCTGCACCCAGATCGTCGATGGCGATCGAGCAGCCCGCGTCGCGCAGCTTCTGCAAGGTCGAGCGCAAGCACGCGTAATCATCGAGCAAGCTCTCTTCGGTCAGCTCGATGACGCAGCGATTGGGCGAGAAGTCCACCTCTCGGGCGCACTGCAAGAAGCGGGAGGCGAAATCGTGATCCTCGTAGATGCTGTCGGGCGAGACGTTGACGAAGAGCTGGCCCGCCACACGCGCCGCCACGAATCGCTTGAAGGCGTTCTGGATGCACAGGAAATCCAGATCGAGCCGAACTCCACCGCGACGAGCCGCCTCGAACAGATTCTGCGGCGAGTGGAGCCAGCTGTCGGAGGGCCCGCGAGCCAGCGCTTCGAATCCGCAGATGCCACGCGAGCGTGGATCGACGATGGGCTGGAACAAGGTCGCAATGCGTCCGTCGCGCATGAGCTGTGTAAGCTCATGCGCCGAGGCATCCAACCTGCGCAACCGCAACGTCGGTGAATCCGAACGCGCTTCGGACATACGAATTCTGGTCTTTTCCGGCCCAAACGATGGGATCTACGGTAATTGCCGGGCCATGGTCGGTCTGAGAAGCTCATCCCACAGATCGGGTCTGCCCCTACGCAGAATGACGTATACACCTCGAATGTGTGACGAAGTGCGCAGTTCGCGGCGATGCAATGTCAACGGCGGCAGTGAATGGGCGAGACGCCCGAGAGAGGGCAGACCGGCCCTTGAGTTGGGACTACGGTCGGGATGCGGTGAATGGAAACGGAGATAGCGCACGATCAGGGAATGCCCTTGCCGGCGCTCGACCAACGCTGCTGAGCGGGACACCGCTCAGCAGCTCGCTGTCTCTTAACGCTTCATTGCGTCGAAGAATTCCGCATTGGTCTTCGTGTCCTTCATCTTGTCGATGAGGAACTCGATGGCCGCCAGTTCGTCCATCGGATGCAGGAGCTTGCGCAGGATCCACATCTTCTGCAGCTCTTCGGCGGAAGTGATCAGCTCTTCGCGACGCGTGCCGGAACGATTGATGTTTACAGCCGGGAAGACGCGCTTTTCAGAGACGCGGCGATCCAGATGGATTTCCGAATTGCCGGTGCCTTTGAATTCTTCGTAGATCACATCGTCCATGCGCGAGCCGGTGTCGATCAGCGCGGTTGCGAGGATCGTCAGAGAGCCGCCCTCTTCGATGTTGCGGGCTGCGCCGAAGAAGCGCTTCGGACGCTGCAGCGCATTCGCATCGACACCGCCCGTCAACACCTTGCCGGAGCTCGGCACGACGGTGTTGTACGCACGTGCGAGACGAGTGATCGAATCCAGCAGAATGACGACGTCGCGCTTGTGCTCGACCAGGCGCTTGGCCTTCTCGATCACCATCTCGGCGACCTGCACATGGCGCGTTGCGGGCTCATCGAAGGTGGAAGACACGACTTCGCCGCGCACGGTGCGCGTCATCTCGGTCACTTCTTCCGGACGCTCGTCGATGAGCAGAACGATCAGATACACCTCGGGATGGTTCGACGTGATGGAGCTGGCAATGTTCTGCAGCAACATCGTCTTACCGGCCTTCGGCGGGGAGATGATCAGTCCGCGCTGGCCCTTGCCGATCGGCGCAACCAGATCGATCACACGAGCGGTGAGATCTTCGCTCGACCCATTGCCGCGCTCGAGCTTGAAGCGCTTGGTCGGATGCAGCGGGGTCAGGTTCTCGAACAGAACCTTGTGCTTCGCACCTTCCGGCGAATCGAAGTTGATTTCGCCGACTTTGAGCAACGCAAAGTAGCGCTCGCCATCTTTGGGCGGCCGGATCAGGCCGGAGATGGAATCGCCGGTGCGCAGATTGAAGCGGCGAATCTGGCTGGGACTGACGTAGATATCGTCAGGACCGGCGAGATACGAGCTGTCCGAGGAACGCAGAAAGCCGAAGCCGTCCTGCAGGATCTCCAGCACGCCATCGCCGTAAATGTCCTCGCCCGAGCGCGCATGCGCCTTGAGGATCGAGAAGATGATGTCCTGCTTGCGCGAACGGGCCAGGTTCTCCAGCCCCATCTTCTGTGCAATTTCGACCAGCTCCGGAACGGGCTTCAGCTTGAGCTGGGTCAGGTTCATCGACTGGCGCGATGCGGCCAGCTCCGATGGGGAAATAATGCCTACGTCGTCGCCATCGAAATCATCAATGGGCAGATCGTCGTGTTGCGACTGGCGGTGATTACCGCGGTTACCGTCGCGGTTGCCGTCGTTGTTGCCGCGGTTCTGACGACCGCCGCCACCCTTGTTGCCCGGACGATTGCGGGCCTGATTGCCGAGATAGCCTCTCACAGTTTGCTTTCCAGGAATGCGGCCAGATCTGCTTTGCGCAGGGCACCGACTTTCTGCCCTTCGACCTGACCATTTTTGAAGAGAATGAGTGTGGGAATGCCGCGAACGCTGAAGCGTTGCGGTGTTTTGGGATTGTCGTCGATGTTGAGCTTGGCGATCCTGACCTTGCCTTTGAACTCGTCGGCTATTTCATTGAGCATGGGCGCGATCATCTTGCATGGGCCGCACCATTCCGCCCAGAAATCCAGTAATACGGGCTCGCCGGACTTGAGCACGTCGTCTTCGAAGCTCGAATCGGTGACGTGCAGAATCGTATCGCTGCTCACCAGGAATACTCCTCAACTTGAGAAATCGATTTGGTTGTTGGGCGGAAAAAGGTCTGAAAAACCAGTGGAAAAAAACAGGCGGGATTTAGAGACCGTATTTAGTGACTTGAACGTGCTCGGTCGGGCACAATGACGACGGTTAAGACTCCAAAGAACTTGCGTACCTGCGCGGTGCTCGTGCCCGAAAGCTTAAGTACTTGGACGAACCAACCCCGACGGGGTCTTGATCTACGAGGAGCTTGGTGCCGGTATTCCGGTCGGGGCGGGCGCGGGATGAGTCCGCTGCGTTGGGCTTATTAGAACCGGGCGCATTTCAATTTGCAAGCCTCACGGTTCGCACTTCAGGGACCATTGCAACAACACACTCCACCCTTCACATCACCACAGGCCCACCTTACTTACTCAATGGCTGAATCACACCTCACTGAATTGTCCTTCTCGAGTCTGCATCTGCCCGAAACACTGCAGAAAGGACTTGCGGATGCCTCTTTCGAACGCTGCACGCCGATCCAGGCTCAGACACTGCCACAGGCCCTGGCGGGCATCGACGTTGCAGGTCAGGCACAAACCGGAACGGGTAAGACGGCGGCGTTTCTGGTCGCGCTCTATGCGCGGTTGATTCGCGAGCCGATACCGGCATCGAGGAGTCTGAATGCGCCACGCGCATTGATCATCGCCCCAACGCGCGAACTGGCAGTGCAGATCCATGGCGATGCCCAGACGCTCGGCTCGCATACGGGACTGCAGTTGGGACTCGCCTTTGGTGGGGTTGATTACGAAAAACAAAAGCACCATCTCGAACAGGGCGTCGACATCCTGATCGGCACCCCCGGACGGATCATCGATTTCATGAAGCAGCACGTGATCGATCTGCGCTTCGTGCAGGTGCTCGTGCTGGATGAAGCCGATCGCATGTTCGATCTCGGATTCATCAGCGACATCCGATACATCTTGCGGCGCCTCCCTGCGCCCGATCAGCGGCTGAATATGCTCTTTTCCGCGACGCTCTCGCAGCGCGTGCTGGAGCTTGCGTACGAGCACATGAACGATCCGACGCTCGTGCGCATCGAGCCCGACAAGATGACCGTCGATCGCATTCGTCAGGTGATTTACTACCCTTCGAACGAAGAAAAGCCCAGGTTGCTGGTCGGCCTTCTGAAACAGATGGACCCGCGACGCAGCATGGTCTTCGTGAACACGCGTCGAGCCGCCGAGGACATCGAACGCCTGCTTCAGAGCAATGGCATCAATGCGGAGGCAATCTCGGGCGACGTACCGCAGCGCAAGCGCTTGCGCATGCTGCGCGATTTCCATGACGGGACGCTTGCCGTACTGATCGGCACCGATGTCGCATCCCGCGGGCTGCACATCCCGGATGTGAGCCACGTGTTCAATTACGATCTTCCGCAGGATCCCGAGGACTATGTGCATCGCATCGGACGTACCGCGCGCGCAGGTGCGGAAGGCGATGCCATCAGCTTCGGCTGCGAGGAATATGTGATGTCGCTTCCGGACATCGAGTCATATATCGATCGCAAGATCCCGGTGGCTCCCGTACCGACGGACGCGCTTCCAGAAATCTCGGAGCCCGCGCGCAGCAGCCGGCATTCTCATCGCGGAAACGGCGGCCCCAGCCGATCATCGCATGGCGGTCGCGGCGGTCAGCGCCCACAGCGACGCCAGCGAAATGAGCGACCCCAGCAGAGCACGCGTCCGCCTTCGTCCAGCGCAGAGCCCGCCCCCGCACCCACTGCTTCGTCGGACGCTTCTGCCGAGGGAGCTACGGCCGGCCCCAACAAGCGTCGGCGTCGCCGGCGTCGCGGGAATCGACCTGCACAAGGTGGCTCGGGCGATACGCCTCCGGCAACGGAATAAGAAGAAGCGCTCAGGCGTTCAGGAGATCGAGAACGCCCCCGACCGCTGGAAATTCCGTATGCACGCGCTCCGCGCCCGAGGAATCCGGACGCGCGATGGCGAAAATTTGCGCAATCCCGAAATCGCGCGCAGCTCGCAGGACCGACAGGCTGTCGTCGACGAACAGACTGCGAGCGGCATCGAAATGCAGCGCGTCCTGAGCGCGCACCCAGAACTCGCGCGTTTCCTTAGGGGCGCGATAGTCATGCGAGCTCACCACCGCATCGAAATGCGACGTGAGCTGCGTCTGCCCGGCTTTGACGTCGAGACTGTCGCGATGCGCATTCGTCAGCAGAATCGCGCGCAGTCCGCGCCGCCTCAGCTCACACAGGAACTCTTCCGCACCCAGCAGATAGCGCACCTGCTCACGAACTTCGTATTTCAGACGCGCGATATTGATGTCGAGCTCATGCGTCCAATAATCGGTGCAGTACCAGTCGAGCGTTCCATGGACTGCCGCGAAGCGCGGCTCCAGGGCTCGCCTCGCCTCCTCCAGAGTCAGCCCGTGGCGCTGCGCAAAGCGCTCGGGGACGAGTTCCAGCCAGAAATAATTGTCAAATTGCAGGTCGAGCAGCGTGCCGTCCATGTCCAGCAACACCGTATCGATGCGCCGCCAATCCGGACGATGCCGAGATGAGCAGAAACTGGGAGCAATCGTGGTCATGAGAAGCCGTATCATAGCGACTCCGGCGCCACCTTCAGGCGTCCGCGATCCACGGTCGGAGCTTTTCTGATGTTGCTGAGCTGGACGGCTCTTGCGCTGCTCGTGCTGGCAGGCCTCCTCGCCTGGTTCTGGCAGGACAGTCTTGCGGCCCGCGAACGCGCCAATGCCGCAGCGATGGAAGCCTGCGAGCGGCTGGCGCTGCAGTTCCTCGATGGCACGGTGGCGTTCGCCCGCATCGGCTTCACACGAGGCGCTGGCGGAGGACTCGCGTTGCGTCGGACCTACGTGTTCGACTACACCGCGAACAGTATCGAGCGGCTGCAAGGCTTCGTCGTGCTGCTGGGACACCGAGTGGAAAGCGTGGGATACGCGTCCGTGGTGCCGGTTCGGCCTCCAGCCTTGCCACCGGTCTCGCCGGAGCCTGAAGCAAATGAGCCACCGCCTGCGAATCGCGACAACGTGCTCGACCTGGAGCGCTGGCGCGAGTCGCACCGGCGACAAGTGACGCACGTACGCGACAGCCGCGAGGATCGCGGCGATGGTCGGCAGTAACCTCGAGACGCACACGTGATCGCGTTCGTCGGTAGCATCCAGTCTGGCCGGTTCTGGCTGTCAGTCATCGGCTTCTATAAAGTACGGCCGCGATGAGCGATTCGGAAAACAAAGTCGAAACGGAGACCTTCCGGCGTCTCGAGCGCCTGCGGGATCTGCGCATCGAGCACCGCGATCTCGATGATGTGATCAATCGCCTGCAGATGGACCTCTACGTCAACGAAGTTCAGTTGCGACGACTCAAGAAGCGCAAGCTCATGCTCAAGGATCAGATTGCGCGCCTGGAAAGCGAACTCATCCCCGACCTCAACGCCTGACAGAAAAACAGTAAAGCGATCACATGCAGGAACTGCTGCTCAAGGTAAGCCGCCAACTCGAGGCGCTGCTTACTCCCGAAGCATTGCTGCAACTGGCCGCCATCGCCATCGCCATCCTCCTGGCGTGGTGGTTCGGACGCCAGGTGCGTAATACGGATCGCGCGCGCGCCGCCCTGGTTCAAACCGGATTCCAGGCACGACTTGCCGAAGCTGTCGCCATCGCGAGCCCGCACTTCGCAGCGCTCGTGATCATCGCCGCATGGGGCGGCGTACTGCATGCCTTCAAAGCGCCCAGCGATCTCGTCGATCTGGCAATCACGCTCGCTGGCCTGCTGCTCCTGATCCGCGTCGCTGTGTACCTGGTGCGCCTGTCGCTGGGTAATCGCACGAAGGGCTGGGGCAACATGATCACCTTCGTCATCTGGGCCGTGCTCGCCTTGCACGTGCTCGGATGGTTCGATCCTCTGGTGCAGGCACTCGACAGCGTCGGCGTCAAGACCGAGAAGTCGCGCATTACGTTGTGGTCGGTACTGAAGCTCCTGTTCACGGTCGGCGCCTTCATCCTGATCGCGGTGTGGGTCGCACGCTGGTTCGAGCAGCGGCTGATGGCGATGCAGGGCCTGGCGCTCAGCATGCGCATCGGCATTGCGAAATTCTCGCAAGCATTCCTGATCGCTCTTTCCATCCTGCTCGGCCTGAACGCAGCGGGTCTCGATCTCACGACGCTGAATGTGCTCACCGGCGCGATCGGTGTCGGCCTGGGCTTCGGCTTGCAGGCGATCGTCGCAAACTTCATCAGCGGCTTCGTGCTGCTGATGGATCGATCGATCAAGCCGGGCGATGTCATCAGCTTCACGGGCACCACCGGTACGACCACCGAAGGTTTTGGCTGGGTGCAGGAGCTGCGCGGTCGTTACGTGGTCGTTCGCGACCGCGACGGCGTGGAAACACTCGTGCCGAACCAGCACCTGATCACCAACCCCGTGATCAATTGGAGCTACACGGATCCGCGCGTGCGCCTGAAGCTTCCCGTCCGCGTCAGTTATAAAGACGACCCCGAGAAAGCGCTGGCCACCTTGCTCAAAGCAGCTGAGGGTCAGTCACGCATTCTGCGCGATCCCGCTCCGGTCGCCCGCATGATGGGATTCAACGATTACGGCTTCGACCTGGAATTGCGGTTCTGGATTTCCGATCCTCAGGAGGGTGTGAACAACGTGCGCTCCGACGTCAATCGGGCGATCTGGCGCCTGTTCAAGGAAGAGGGCATCAGGATTCCGGTCGCACAGCGTGAGATCAAAATGCTGTATTCCGACGGACCGGAAGCAAGAGACGTGTGAAGAAAATCAGTAGTGAGTAATGAGTAACGAAGAGCTGAAACGATTGTAGATCGTCGCTTCTTTTTCATTGCTCATTGCCATTACTCATTGTCCACTGCGAAGCACATGCGCTCTCCTCCTCCGGCCGCCCTCACCTTCCATGCGATTCGCTCCGGCGGACCCGGCGGGCAGAACGTCAATAAGGTCGCGAGCGCGATCCAATTACGATGCGATCTGAAGGAGTGGCCGCAACTCCCCGAGCGCATTCGCGCCCGACTGCGAACGCTCGCGGGTCGGCGCATCAGCGATGACGATGTCATCGTGATTACCGCGCAACGCCATCGCAATCAGGAACAGAATCGACGCGACGCACTCGAACGGCTGGAGGCCATGATCGAGCAAGCCGCGATCGAGCCTAAGATCCGGCACGCAACCAAACCGACACGTGCATCGAAAGAAAGACGCCTGCAAGGCAAGGTTCAGCGAAGTCGTATCAAAGCAAACCGCGGCAAAGTGCGGGAGGATTAGCAGCTAGAGCAACGAAGAAATCCCCCTTCTCATTCCTCATTCCTCATTCCTCATTTTCATTCCTCATTTTTCATTTCTCATTGCTCATTGCTCATTGCCCGTTGCTCATCGCCTCACAGCGCCACCGCGATTCCCAGCCGTAACTGCGAGTCCAGTTTGTCGCGATAGTTGAGCAAGCTCTCGCCATAGCCGCCGAAGTATTGAAGGGTTAGCCAGCCGGTCAGGTCACCTCCGCTCAGTTTCGAAAGCGGATACGACAGATTCAGTTCGGCACTGCCGTAACTGCGGCGCGTGCCTTTGCGCAGCGTCGCCCAGAAATCCAGCCCGCCCTTGCTGCCAATGCCGAACAATAGATCTACGTAACCGCGGTAATCAGCGATGTCCGGGTTGTCGTCCTCGCCCATGTAGTTGTGGATCAGCGGTGCGACGAAGAAACGCAGGCCATCGGGATCGCCGACGGTGAGAGTCGGACGCACGTAAACCATGTTATAGCTGCGCGATGTATCGCCATCCTTGCCGTTCGACTCGTGGCCGAGTCCCGTCTCCACTCCGAATCGCACCTGACCATCGTTCGCGCGCGCGAGATCGTGATTGGCGTAGAACAGTCGGGGCCGGTAGCTCGAATCGCGGAAGGGTTTCGACAGCTCGTTGAGATCCCACAGAGAGGTCTGCGAGAACGACAGATACAGATCGTCGATCCAGGGAAGCTTGCGAGCCCACGAACCCTTGTCGTCGAAGAGGCGATAGCGAAAGCTGATCTGGAACTTCGCATTCAACCCGCCATCGCCGCCGATGAGGAAATACACCGGATCGTAGACCGAGACAGCGAGTGGCGGCGGCTTGTCGACCAGCAGACTACCGCTCTGGCTCGCCTGACGGGCATTCTCCGAATCCTCGATCGCAGGTGTCGCGGCCGGATCGACTTGCACCACGACTGCATTTGCAGAGAACCCTGTCGTTCTCAATGTGACCGGACCTTCTATCGCTTTCGGCAAGACTCCGCTCAACCTGATCCTCGAGAACTCACGCGGATCTACAATGATCGTTCCGGTGGTCTCCGGGATGAACTCCAGCGTCGAAACAGTAGTCGGCGCCTCCAGTCGCACATGGATTTCCGAAGGAAGATCCACTTCCATGGGCTCTGTCGTCTCGTTGGTGATCGTCAGCAGCAGCTGAACCCCCGCTCCCGCAGACACACGTGTCTGGTCTGTGGCGAGCACCATGTCGGCGTGCGCCTGGAATGCCATGAGCGTAGCGATCAGGCCCGTTATTGACTTGTGCATGGCAGTAATCGGTCGAGACATGAAGATGCAGCGTTGTCGAGATCAGGAAGTGTTGTCAACGCGGAAAATATGGACGAACGCCTGCGCGCGCAGGAACGCCTCACGCTCTTGCGAGCTTCGACCTCACGCGTGAGTGACTTGAAGAATGCTGTTGCGGATCTGCTCGTGGAGTACGAGGTGTGCGTCGTCCGCTACAGCACTCAGGATCTCATTGAACACGAGCCTGCCTTCCGCGTTGACGTCGATGACTTTGCGGGCGCGCAGCAACTCGATGAAGTTCTTGAACAGCGTTCGATCGAAGAACTCTGGCGAGTTCAGTTCATGCAGCAGTGAGATGCGTTGAGCCATGAGATGACATTGCATCTCGAGCGTGTCCTGGTTGATGCGACCGCTGCCCGCCTTGAGCAGCACTGCAATCACCAGGTAATAGCGTTCGATGATCTGCACGGTGATCTGCGCAAGTACCGAGAGCTGCACGGCTTCCGACGAGCCCGTATGCGGCCGTCGCCAGGTCGTGCCGTCCTCCGATACTTCCAGCAAACCGTGATTGACCAGATCATCGACGACTTCGGCCACCACCGCGTTGAGCTCGGACTCCTCCCAACGCAGGAAGAGCTCATCACGCACATACGGATAGATGCGGCGGATCAGACGCTGAACATCCGTGGCGGTCATCGTGCGATTGTTGAGGAACGCGCACGCAATGAGCGAAGGCATCGCGAGCAGATGCATGACGTTGTTGCGGAAGTAGGTCATGAGGACGGAGGTCTCCTCTGACATCTTCATCACATCGCCGAGCGGATGCTTCAGGCGCTGCAGTACGTGCATGCGCTCGCCATGACGGATCATCGAAATGCCATCCTGCGAGGTCACCCATACGTAAGGCGAATACGGTGCCTGCCTCAGCAGCGATGCATACAGTTCGACCTGGCGTGCGAGGTCCGTCTCCAGCATCGCCTGCTTGGGCATCGCGAGCAGCGTGAGTGCCAGCAGATTGATGGGCGTCGCGCAGGCGGCGCTGTTGATGTTCGTCATGATGCGCGTGGCGAGCTCGTCTACCGCGGGCGCAAGCCACGCAGGACGTTCGTTGCGTTCCATCTGTCCGCGCGGACGCTCGGGCGCATGACGCTGCAGTACGTCCTCGAGAAAGATCGGATCGCCGAAGCTTACGTGCACCTTGCCGAATCGTTTGCGTAGCGCCGGCAACGTGCGCAGCATGCCGAGCACCGATTCCTTTTCTTTCGGCTGGCCGGAAAGCTCGCCGATGTAGGTTTTGCCTTCGACCAGGCGTTCGTACCCGAAGTACACCGGCAGAAAAACGACCGGGCGGCGAGGATCGCGCAGGTAGCTGCGCAGCGTCATCGACAACATGCCGGTTTTCGGCGGAAGCAATCGGCCGGTGCGACTGCGTCCACCTTCGATGAAGTACTCGATGGAATGACCGCGCGCCATGATCAGCCCCAGATACTTCATGAACACCATGGTGTAGAGCGCATTGCCCTTGAAGCTGCGCCGCATGAAGAACGCGCCACCTCGACGCAGCAACCGACCGACGACCGGCATGTTCAGATTGATCCCGGCAGCGATATGCGGAATCGCGTAGCCCTTGAAATAGATCACGTACGAGAGCAGCAGATAATCCATGTGACTGCGATGGCAAGGCACATAGATCACCTCATTGCCATCGGCGATCTTCTGCAGTTGTTCGAAATTGTGCAGCTCCACACCGTCGTAGAGACGAGTCCAGAACCAGGTCAGTACGCGCGCCAGGAGCGCGACAAACGTGTGCGAATAGTTGGCTGCGATCTCGCTGATGTAGCCGGTCGCAAGCTTGAGCGCTTCACGCCGCGGGATACGCTTGGCGCGCATCTCATCGAGCATGGCGCGTCTGACGGCTGATGTACGCAGAACCTGCGTCGCAATCGTTCGGCGATGCGAAAGGTCGGGCCCGATCGCAGCAGCACGTTGTCGCGCGAGCAAAAGGCGGATCTGTCGAGCGATGCGACGAACTGCGCGCGATTCATCGAGACCCTCGCCCATCACGCTGCGCACCGAGACGGGCTCACCGAACTGCACGAACAGGTTTCGTCCGTTGAGCACGAGAGAGAGCATGCGACGGAAGCGACCGACACGCTCCCAGTTCTCAGCCAGGAGCAACCGCATCCAGGAATCTTCCATGTCCGGTGCGCGCCCCCAGAAGACGCTCACCGGAATCAGATCCACATCGAGCGAGGGATCTTTCTGCACGGCCGCGACCAGATCGCGAAGCGTGTCCGGGATGCGTCGATGCCAGCGCTCACTCCAGAACGATGCGCGCCGTTCGAGAAAACAGGCAGATTGCGGTGGCAAAGGCGCACGCAGCGCCTCGAGCGGATCAGGCAGCCCGTTCGCTTGCGCGACCTTCTCCAGAACGACGAGATCCGCGGCGCTGCGACGCTCGAGCACGTAGCAGATCGGACGCGGATGCTGCGCATAGCGACGTCGCAGGTCCTCGGGCAGAACATGCGGGCGGGCCCAGAGTGAAATGGGGCCGCGCAGCAGCGAGAACAGAAGGCGATCCCATCGGGACTGATCAGCCATCGAAGCTGGATCGTGAGGAGTGAATGCAGAGCACGGAAGCAAACACGGTTATCGATCCTCTGACGCGTCGCCTTCCTGCGACTGCACCGCTTCATCGATGCCCTGCTTGTGACCATCCACGGTGTCCTGCACACCGCGGGCCTTGTCGATCGTGCCAGCCATCTCGCCGAACGCCGTTTCGTTCACGGGCGGGGGTTCACGATCGCTGGCGCCACAACCGGACAACAGCAGTGTACCTGCGAGGGCAGCACAGAAACGAAGTTGAGCCATGGCGGTCCTTCGGCGACGGAAGATGCCGGATGGTAACTTACCTGCTCGCCGCCATTCACCTTGCAGCCAGTCGCGCGAGAAACAGATCGAACAGATCGCAGATCTCAGGCAGCCGATCGGTCAGGCGATGATCGCTGTCCAGCAAGTGCAACGCGCATCGATATTGCCGCGCGAAGCGGATGCTGTTATCGGGCGGCACCGTCGTGTCATTCCAGCCGTGAACGATGTCGACGGGACAACTTGCTGGGACCGGCGTGTACTGTTCGTATCCCGGCATATAGAACGCAGGTGCAAGCAGGAACATGCCGAGCGTGTCCACCTGACCGGAAACAGCAGCCGCGACGTGCCCTCCCAGACTCGAGCCTACGAGCACCACAGGTCCCGGACGTTGCGCGAGAAATCCCGCGAGCTTCGCAACTCTTGCGGCCGGATCGAGTCCGCGATAATCGAGCGACTCCACGTCGAACCCGCGCTTACGAGCGACAGGCGCCATCGCCGCGATCTTGGTACCCCAGGGCTCACCTTCCAGACCATGCGAGAAAACGACGCAAGCGGGTGATGAATGATGCGCAGAGGATGATGAAGCGGACACAGGAGGGTGACACTCTGAATGATGCGAAGGCGGGAAGTCTAAACACCTCCGATCCTGACATGCGAGAACCGGCTATCAGGTGAAGGACAAGAGATTGCCCTTCTGACGACCATCACCTGTCATTCGTCCAATATTCCCGCATCGCCTTTCTCGGAAGCCGTCAGCGATCCGAAATCGTGCGTCTTCGGATCCGCAAGATGTGACGTCACGACGTTGCGAAGGCTCGAGAAGATGGACTCGGTGCGACCGGGATACTGCGCTTCCCATTCGCGCAGCATCTTCTTGATCTCGACTCGCTGCATGTTCTCCTGCGACCCGCACAGCGAGCAGGGAATCAGCGGGAACTCACGAGCACGCGCGTAGCGCTCGATGTCACGCTCGGCCACATAGGCGAGTGGCCGGATGACAATGTGCCTGCCGTCTTCCGATCGCAGCTTCGGCGGCATGGCCTTGAGCTTGCCGCCGAAGAACATGTTCAGAAACAGAGTCTCGACGATGTCGTCGCGATGGTGACCCAGGGCGATCTTTGTCACACCGTTCTCGGAGGCGTAGCGATACAGAGCACCGCGACGCAATCGTGAGCACAGCCCGCACATGGTCTTGCCTTCGGGAATCACGCGCTTCACGACGCTGTAGGTGTCCTGCTCGATGATGTGAAACGGGACGCCCAGAGCAGTGAGATAGTCCGGCAGCACGTGCGCCGGGAAGCCCGGCTGCTTCTGATCCAGATTGACCGCGATGATCTCGAAGCTCACCGGCGCACTGCGTTTGAGTGAAAGCAGAATGTCGAGCAGCGTGTAAGAGTCCTTCCCGCCGGACAGGCAGACCATCACGCGATCGCCCTCTTCGATCATGCGGAAGTCTTCGATTGCCCGTCCAACCTCGCCGCGCAGGCGGGCCTGAAGGCGTTTGAAATTGCTGGATGGTTGGGGGACGGCGGACATGATGTGAGGAGCTTAGGTGTCAGGCGGGAGGCAGAGCGGCGGCAGTCTACCGGCCAGCACCGCTAGCCCCTAGTCATAGTGGCTCAATCCAGGTACTTACCTTCCACATACCGCAGCCACGCAGAGGCAGACAGCGGCCTGCCCGTCGCGCGCTCGATGATCTCCGGCATGCTGAGGCTCGCGCCCAAACTGTGCACGTTGGTTCTGAGCCATTCGAACAATCCCCCGAAATGTCCGGCCGCGATCTCCTGGTCGAGCTCAGGCCGATCGGCCCGCAGGCTCTCATAGAGCTGACCGGCGATGACGGCACCGATGGCGTATGAAGGGAAATATCCGAACGAACCGACCGCCCAATGCACGTCCTGCAGGCAACCTTCGGCATCATTCGTGGGCTTCACACCCAGCCGGTCCTGCATGCGCGTATTCCACGCCTCGGGAAGATCTCTGACACGGAGCTCGCCTTTGAGCAGCTCGTTCTCGAGCTCATAGCGCAGCAGGATATGTACGGGATAGGTGACTTCGTCGGCATCCACGCGAATCAGGCTGCGCCGCACCCGGGTCAGCAACCGATACAGATTCTCGACCTCCCATTCGGGGCCGGACACGCCGAATAGCTTCTCGAGCAGCGGCTTCACATAGGTGAGGAACGGACGATTACGGCAGATCAGCATTTCGAGAAGCAGCGACTGGCTCTCCTGCATGGCCATGCCGCGATCTCGCCCGATCGGCAGACCACGCCAAGCCTCAGGCAGTCCCACGTCGTACATGGCATGGCCGGTCTCATGAAGAACGCCCATCAGCCCAGTCAGCGGATCCGTCGGATTAAATCGCGTCGTGATGCGGATGTCCCCCGGAGCGCCGCCTGTAAAGGGATGCTCGCTTTCGTCCAGGCGGCCGCGGTCGAAGGGAAAGCCAATGGCCTTCATGACCTCGATGGCCAGCGCCCGTTGCTTGGATGTCGCAAACCGACCCGAGATCTCGACCGGCGGTTTCGCGGCCTGCAGGTCAATGGCGTCCTGAATCAAACCGGGCAGCCGCCGCCCAAGCGCCGTGAAAATGGTATCGATCTCCTGCGAACGCAGCCCCGGACTGAACTCATCCGCCAAGGCATCGTAAGGATCGAGATTGAGCGCCTTGCCAAGCAGATCTGCTTTATTGCGTAACAGGCCCACCACCTCTTCCAGGTGGGGCGCGAAGATCGAAAAGTCCGATTTCTGTTTCGCCTCGAGCCATTTCACTTCTGCCTTCGACGTCGCCTTCGCAAGTCGCGAGATCAGGTTCTGTGGGGTCGCGATGGCATGCTCGCGCTCCCGCCGCATCTCCTTCAAATTGGCGATCTGCCAGTCCTCGAGCATCTGCAGGTTGGCGTCGGCGCGATCCAGCAGCCGCGAAACTCGCGGGGAGATGACGATCGAATGCGACTCCGTCTCCAACGCCGCGAGTTGCTCACCGCGCAGATCGGAGCTGCCGGTCGGCATCATCACCGCCGAATCCCAGCGCAGCACGCTCGCAGCCGTGCGAAAGGCGTGCAGTCGGCGAAACTCAGCTTCGAGCTGTTGGTAGGGTGTCTGCGGCATTGGAACTCACTTTGCCCGGCGCGGGCTGCGGGCGAACCCGCAGGGGGTGCAATGGCCAGAATTTTAGCAAGCTCCGCCGCAGGAACCGACACGAGCAGGGGCGGGGCATTGGAAGCTTTTTATTTACGATTGCAGCCAAAGAAGGCAGACGACCGGCGCAATCCTTTAAGTAAATCCATGCGAAAAAAATGGAACCCAATGCTCCCTCGCAGGTCAGATTGACCGTCCTCCTGCGAGCGTCTTCGGACGCTTTGGACACCACTTCAAAGACCGCCCTCGTGGCGGTCTTTTTTTATCCTGTCATCAGTGACCTTGGCGTTGAGCCTCGGCAGGCGCCTGGCGGGCCTCGCGGAGCCTCTCGAGCAAGCGGCTTACGTGCTCCGGGGACTGCGACTTCCGGGCAATGAGCCCGTACAGGGCGGGGACCACGTACAGCGTCAGAACCAGCGAGAAGGCCACGCCGTAAACGACCACCGCGCCGATGGCCCGGCGACTCTCTGCGCCCGCACCCGAGGCGATCATGAGTGGGACCGCACCGAACAACGTACACAGGCTCGTCATGAGCACGGGTCGCAAGCGAATCGCTGAGGCCTCGATGATCGCCTCGATGAATTCGACGCCCCGATCCCGCAACTGGTTTGCGAACTCGACGATCAGAATGCCGTTCTTGGCGGCCAATCCAATCAGCATGATGCAGCCGATCTGACTGAACACATTGATCGTGCCGTTCTGCACCCATAGCCCGAGCAACGCGCCGGTCACGGCGAGCGGCACCGTCACCATGATGACGAACGGGTGCCGGAAGCTCTCGAACTGCGCCGCAAGCACCAGGAACACGATGACGAGCGACAACAGGAAGGTCACGTACAGTGCCGTCCCCGAGCGCTGGTACTCCCGCGACTCGCCGTCCCAGTTGATCTGCGCTTCCGGCGGCAGGTCCTCGCGCACGATCCTGGTCAGATCGTCGATCGCCTGACCAAGCGAGTATCCCGGCCCGAGGCTCGCCGAGATCGTCACCGCACGCAGCCGGTTGAACCGCTTGAGGTCCATCGGACCCGCGGTCTCCTTCAGCTTCACGAGATTCGACAACGGGATCATGGCGCCCGTGCTGTTGGAGCGAACGTAGATGTTTTCCAGATCGTTGGGCGTGGCTCGGTCGCTCTCGCGCGCCTGGAGGATGACCCGGTATTCCTCGCCGCGCTCCAGATACGTCGTGACGATGCGCGAGCCCATCATCGTTTCGAGCGTGCGCCCGACAGACTCGAGCGAAACGCCCAGATCGGCCGCGCGATTACGATCGATGGCGACGTCCATCTGCGGCTTGCGCTCGTAGTAATCGGATTCGAGATTGACGAGCCCCGGATTCTCCGCAGCGCGTTCGAGCACGATGTCGCGCCATCTGACCAGCTCTTCGTAGCTCGAGCCACCCAACACTAACCGAACCGGTGCGCCACCGCCGCGCACGCCCAGGCCGCCCGGCTCGATGACCGCCACGCGCACGCCCGGGAAATCCGCAACTTTGGTACGCAATCTCTGCACGATCTGCGCCGCCGTCTCTTCGCGTTCATCCCACGGATTCAGGGGCAACACGACACGGCCTACGTTCACATCGCCGCCACCACCCCAATTGCCGGTACGCACCAGCACGCGACGAGCATTGCCTCGCTTCACTTCATCGCCAGCGACCGCCTCGACCTGCTTCAGGTATCGATCAACGTAGCTCAGACTCGATCCTTCCGGAGCCGTCACCACCAACTGCACCATCGCGCGATCCTCGCGAGGTGCGTACTCGGTCGGCAGGGATTTATAAAGGACCAGCCCCAACACGACGGCACCCACACCCAGCGCGGCGCCGAACCACCAACGGCTCATGCTCCAGCGCAGCGAGCTCTCGTAACGCGCGGACAGCGCATTGAAGAAGCGTTCGACCACGAGCGTAGTACGACTGCGAACCGATCCGTTCGCGAAGAATTTCGAAGTCATCATCGGCACGAGCGTCAGCGAGATGAGCGCCGAGAACGCGATTGCTGCGGCAATCGTGATGCCGAACTCACCGAACAGCCGGCCGAGATTGCCGGGCAGATAGGAAAGCGGCAGGAATACTGCAATGAGTACCAGCGTCGTCGCGACTACCGCGAAGCCGATCTCGCGGCTGCCATCGACCGCCGCGATCAGCGCCGGCTCGCCTTCTTCGATGCGTCGCATGATGTTCTCGAGCACCACGATCGCATCGTCGACCACCAGACCGATCGCGAGCACCGCGCCGAGCAGGGTCAGCACATTGATCGAGAACCCCGCCATGATCATTACGATGGCGGCAGCGATGATCGAGACGGGAATCGTGATGGCGGGAATGAGCGTCGCACGCAGCGTGCCGAGGAACGCATAGATGACGATCAGCACCAGAATCAGCGCAACGACCAGCGCGTGCATGACCTCATAAATAGAAGCGTGCACGAAGAGTGAATTGTCGACATTCACTTCCATGCGGATGTCCTCCGGCAGTGTCGCCCGGATCCGCTCCATCTCAGCCTGAACGCCTCGAGTCACATCCAATACGTTCGCGGTCGACGTTGGAACGATGGAAAAGCTGATGCCGGTGACACCGTCGGATCGCGACAGCGAGCGCAGATCCTCCGCGTCGCGTTTCACATCGGCCACCTCGCCCAGTCGAACGAGCGAACCGTCGGCGCCGCGCCCGATCACGAGCTGACGGAAATCTTCCTCGGTATTGAAGCCGGTGTCGGTTCGCAGAGAGAACTCGCGATTGAGCGACTCGATGCGGCCCGCAGGAAGTTGCAGGTTCTCGCGTCGCAACGCCGCTTCGACGTCCTGGACCGTGAGCTGTCGGCCCGCCAGGGCGTGACGATCCAGCCAGATACGCATGGCATAACGGCGCTCACCGTTGATGCGCGCCATGGCCACACCGTCGACGACAGAAAAGCGATCGAGCAGGTATCGATCTGCATAGTCATTCAGTTCGAGGACGGAACGCTGATCGCTGGACACGTCGATGTGCATGACCGGATCGGAGTTCGCATCGACCTTGCTGATCTGCGGCGGATCGGCTTCGTCGGGCAGGTTGTTCTGCACGCGCGACACGCGGTCGCGCACGTCGTTGGCCGCCGATTCGATGTCGCGGCCGAGTCCGAACTCGATCGTGATACGCGAGCGTTCTTCGGCGCTCGAAGAAGTGATCTTCTCCACGCCCTCCAGGCCCGCCACCTGATCTTCAATGACCTGCGTGATCTTGGATTCGACGACTTCCGCCGTCGCTCCGCGATAGCGGGTGTCGATGCTGACGATGGGCGCGCTGATATCCGGATATTCACGGACAGGCAGGCGGTTGGCAGCCATCAGACCGATGATGACGAGCAAAAGGCTCACCACCATCGCAAAGACGGGACGACGAACGGAAACCTCGGAGAGGATCATGCGGGCTGTCTGCCAGCGGTGTTGTCACGACTCAGAACAGCACCCTCCACCTTGTCATCCGCAATCACCGCGACACTCACACCATCGCGTACCTTCTGCGTGCCCTCGATGACGATGCGATCGCCCTCGGCAAGTCCGTCGACAACCTCGACTTCACCAGGACGCCTGCGCCCCGTACGCACTTCGACACGTACCGCCTTGTCGTCACGAACGGCGAAGACGAACTTGCGATCGCCCTCCGGCACGAGCGCCTGCTCGGGAATCAGCAGTGCGGGCGCTTCGGCACGCACCAGACGTACCGTCATGAGCATGCCCGGCTTGAGCCGGCCATCGCGATTGTCGATACGCGCACGCACGATCACGGCGCGGCTGACCGGGTCCAGACGGTTGTCGATGCTCGCCACCTTGCCGGTGAAGGACTCTCCAGCATAGGCCGTCGTGCGGCCAGTGATCTCGAGCCCCGCACGCAGCTGCGCGAGAAACACTTCAGGAACGGAGAAATCGAGCTTGATCACGCTCGTATCATCGAGCGTGGTGATGACGGTCGATGTGTTGACGAAACTGCCGACACTCACATTTCTCAGACCGACACGTCCGGCGAATGGTGCGCGAATCAGGGTGTCGTTGAGCTGTGCGCGGGCCGCGGCGACCCGCGCTTCATTCATGCTCAGCGTGGCCTGAAGCTGATCGAGCTGCGCCTCCGAGAGCGCGCGGGTCGCGTAGAGTTCGCGGCTGCGATTGAACTGACTGCGACTGTCACGCAGCGCTGCCTCGGCTTCCGCAAGACTGGCCTTCGCCTGTTCGTTATCGAGCTCGACGAGCACATCGCCCGCCGCCACTTTCGCGCCTTCACGAAAGTGAATGGCGGTCACGCGATTCGCGATCTTCGCGGTGACGTCGATGGCTTCGTTCGCCCGCGCTGTCCCGATGGCCTCCATGTCCTGCGCGAAGGGGCGAAAGCCTACTGTCGTGACTACGACGCTGATCGGACCGCCCCCGGCTGGACGCTGGGCCGGCGCACCTTTGGTGGTAGCACCCGGAGCATCCCCGCTCGATGCTGCAAACCAGCCGATACCGACGAAGGCCGCGAGCGCCACTGTTCCGATCGCAATATTGCGCACTGTTACAACCATCGAACGACTTGAGGGCACAGAGCCGCTGCCGGAACTTCGATCCGGCGGCAGTTCATGTGCCTGTTAGAGATTACCGACCGCGGGGCCAGGGGACTGGATGTACGACCGAAGCGACAGTCGGGAGTTCATCATGCCCTGCAAACCTGCATCACGAAATCACAGATGCGCGAAACATGCCACCGCTTGAGTCCCACTCTGCGGGACTGCGGCCCCGGGCGACATGGCAGCAGGCAAAGAATGGTTCCCCCCAACGAATCAGAGCGGCTCTGCGTCCGATGCGTCCTGAATTCCCTCGAACAGAGCCGTGCTCAGGTACCGCTCACCCGTGTCGGGGAGCATCGCCAGGATCACCGAATCGTTCGGCGCTTTCTGAGCGACTTTGAGGGCCGCGGCGAAGGTGCCTCCGGAGGAAATGCCACAGAAAATGCCTTCTTTGGCGGCGAGATTGCGCGAAGCCTGAATGGCTTCTTCATCGGTCACCGGGATGATTTCGTCCGGCACTTCACGGTTGAGAACCTTCGGCACGAAATCCGGTGTCCAGCCCTGGATCTTGTGAGGTTTGAATTCGGCACCGCTCAGAAGCGACGCGGACGCCGGCTCGGTGACGATGACCTTGGTCTGCGGCCGGGCCTTCTTGATCATTTCGCCCGCTCCCGTGAGCGTGCCGCCGGTACCCCACCCCGTCACCCAGAAATCCAGACGCTTGCCGGCGAAGTCGCTCAGGATTTCCGGCCCCGTGGTGTTGCGGTGATATTCGGGATTGGCCAGGTTCTCGAACTGCCGCGCCAGGAACCAGCCGTTCTTTTGCGCGAGCTCTTCGGCCTTGCGCACCATGCCCGATCCGCGTTCGGCGGCCGGCGTCAGAATCACCTTCGCGCCCAGCATCCGCATGATCTTGCGCCGTTCGATCGAGAACGTTTCGACCATCACGGCGACGAACGGGTAGCCCTTGGCCGCGCACACCATGGCGAGGGCGATACCGGTATTGCCGGAGGTCGCTTCGCAAACGGTCTGGCCCGGTTTGAGAACACCACGGCGCTCCGCATCCTCGATGACCGCAATGGCGAGGCGGTCCTTGACCGAGGAAAGCGGGTTGAAGAACTCGCATTTCACGTACATCGTCACATTCGCGGGAGCGAGGCGATTGATGCGAACGATGGGAGTGCGGCCGATGGTGCCGAGAATGCTGTCGTAAATCATAGGTGTCACTGACCGATCAACGCGTTAGGGTAAAACCGCAACGGCAATGTACTCGTCACCTAGCCTCAAGAACAGAGCCGAACGGCATAGCCCCATAACCCTACGGCCGACCGTCGCGCTTTTTCAGCCACTGCGCAATCCGACCGGGCACTTCGCGCTGTGCAGCACCGCTGACATAGATGCCGATGTGACCGCCGTCGAAGGCATAGCTTTCGTAGTCGCGTGAGCCGATGTGTTTCTCGAGCGGAATGCTCGCGGATGGCGGGACCAGATGGTCCTGCGAGGCATAAACGTTGAACACCGGCACCTTGATGTCCTTGAGCCTCACCGGCTGACCCTCCAACTGGAGCGTCCCCTCGATGAGCCGGTTCTCGCGGATGAACCATCGCATGAACTGCCGGAACATCTCGCCGGGCTGATCGGGGCTGTCGAAGATCCATTTTTCCATCCGCACGAAGTTCTCGAGCACGCGAGGGTTGTCGATGTGGTCGAGCAGGTCGATGTATTTCTTGCCCCCAAGCCTGAACGGCTGCATGCCCAGGAACAGCGAGTTGAGCAACGAACCGGGAATGTTGCCGAGCGTGTCGACCATCGCATCGATATCGACATGTTCGCTCCATTTCGAGAGCAGGTTGTCGGGCGTGCGGAAATCGACCGGAGTGACCATCGTGACCAGATTGCGCACCTCGTCACCGTGTAGTGTCGTGTAGCACAGACTCAACGTGCCGCCCTGACAGACGCCCAGCAGATTGACGCGCGCGCGCTCGCTGGTGCGCTTTACGGCGGATACGCAACGATGCAGATACCCGTTCACGTAGTCATCGACGGTGAGATAGCGGTCGGCGCCGTCGGGGTAGCCCCAGTCGATGAGATAGACATCGACGCCGCGACTCAGCAGGCCACGGATCAACGACCGATCGGGCTGCAGATCGAGCATGTAGGGACGATTCACCAGCGCGTAGCAGATGACGAGCGGCACGCGCACCCGGTCTTTGGCTGCGATGTCCTCGAAGGGCGTGTAGCGGTACAGCGCGACTTTGTCTTCGCGATAGATCTCGGTCTTGGCCGTGGCCCCGATCTGGACATCGCCGCAACCGGCGAGCGCCTGCAGTCCGCGACCCAGCCGCTGAGTGAAGGCTTCCGCTTCTTTCACGAATTGCTGCTGATCGAATTTGATGCCGCTCATCGACGTGCTCCGGCGGCCCGCCTTCGCGTCGCGCTGACTTTGGCTTTCGAGCGCGATGCCGGGGCAGCCGGACGCTCACTTTGCAGCTGAGCGATGGTTCGCTTGAGATCGCGGACCTGCAGATGAAGAGAATTGAGCTCGGCACGGGTCGGCAGATCGAACTGACGAAGCGCGTGCTCGATCAATTTCTGCTGGTGCGCGCGCAACTTCACCGTCGCATTGCCGAGATCCGCTTGCAGTTTTGCAAACGTATCCGTCCGCGCGAGCTTCGCGTAGATCTCTTCAGAGCACTCGACCCACAGGTCATACAACTCGCGGAAGGTTCCGACGTTGACTGCGCTTCCGTCGGATTGCTTCAGTTTGGCCTCCAGCAGATCGAGTGCATCGCGATGGAGCTTTAGCAGCACTGCGCGCAGTTCCTGCTCGTGCAGATGACATTCGGCTTGGGCGGCGGCGAGATCGCGCCACAGCTGAATCTGCTCGCTTGCGATTCCCAGGGATGGCAGACGCTGAGCGAGTTCGGCGAGGTTGGCAGTGGCCGCCTGACGTGTGGTGTCGAGGCTCTCCCATGTCGTGCGCCAGACCTGCAGCAGTTCCTCACCGAACACGAACGGCTGAAACGGCGGGGCCTCCGCATTGCCAGTCGCATTCCCTGCTGCGCTTTTCATGGCTTCCAGATAACTATCGGCGGCTGCTCGCCAGGGTTCGCTCGCGCCCTTTTTTGAATCCGAGGCCCCTTTCGCCCCGGATGCGCGCTCGAGCGCCGCGCGCTGCTGCTCGAGCCAGCTGTTGACCCAGTTTTCGTTCGACTGCGAATCCGTCATCCCTTGCCCCGTTGACTGTCACTTCCCCTGATGCGTCGCAAGACATTCCGCGGCCTGCGGCCGAATTGACCGGGCCTCACGTGTGTTGCGGCGCCAAAATGTGGCCGCTACAGTACGCCGCCTCGGAAGTGCACGATTACCGGCGCGCATTCTCCCAGAAATCCGCGTCCCTCAACCGTCAAAGAGGTGCGACTGCCCGCGGCAGCAAAGAACATGAGCGAACGCGTCATCAAGAAGTATGCGAATCGGCGCCTTTACGACGCCTCGCAGAGCCGCCATGTCACCCTCGAAGACATTCGCAACATGATCGTCGCGGGAGAGAAGATCCGGGTCGTCGAAGACAAGACGAACGAGGACATCACTCGCCTGATCCTGCTGCAGGTGATCGCGGATCAGGAACAGTTCGGCCGTCCCATCCTTTCCACTCCACTGCTCGAATCGCTGATCCGTTTCTACGGCAACTCGCTCCAGGGTTTTCTGAGCACGTATCTGGAGAAGAGCGTCGAGACATTCATGCGTCAGCAGGAAGTCGTTCAGAATCAGCTCGCGCGCATGATGACCAATGCTCCGATGGCCGCCATGTCGGAGATCGCGCGTCAGAACCTGGAGATGTGGTCGCGTATGCAGGAATCCATGTTGCAGGCATTCTCGCCGCCAGCACGCGAAACCCGCACGCCGCCGCCTCCCGAGCCGGAGTCGGACGACCCCAAAGAAGAACCGCGCTAGCCCCAATCGCGGCCGCCCACATCGAACTCGTCGGGACCTGCATGGCCATCCGCATCTGTTTCATTGCCTCCGAAGTGGCTCCTCTAGCGAAGACGGGCGGACTTGCCGACGTCGCGGGCGCACTGCCGCGTTATCTGCATAAGCAGGGCCATGACATTCGCGTGTTCATGCCGCTGTACTCGCAGGTTGGCGCGACGGGCCTGAACACCAGGGCCGTTGCAAGCGTGCAGAACGTCGAACTGAGTCTCGGAGCGCACCGCTACGTCTTTTCGCTGCTCGAGGCCCAGCTGCCCGGATCCACCATGCCGATCTATCTGGTGCATTGCCCCGCCGTGTTCGACCGCCCGACGCTCTACACGAGCGGCCCGGATGAACATCTGCGCTTCCTCGTCCTGCAACGCGCGGCGCTCGAATCCTGTCAGCGCATGGTGTTTGCACCTCAAATCGTCCATTGCAACGACTGGCACACGGGACTCGTGCCGCTGATGCTCAAGTCGTTGTACGCATGGGACCAGCTGTTCGCCGCGTCCCGCACGGTCATGTCGATTCACAACATCGGCTATCAGGGCGTCTTCGCGGGCGGTACTGCTTACGACGTGGGCGGCGAGATCGGCTGGCTGCTCGCCGATGGCGATCGTCATGCGGGTCAGATCAACTGGCTGCGCGAAGGTGTGCGACACGCGCATCGCGTAACGACAGTGAGCCCCACTTATGCGCAGGAAATCTGCACACCCGAAGGCGGTCACGGCCTCGACCTCGATCTGCGCGCTCGGTGGGACGGTGTCGTCGGCATCCTCAACGGTGTCGATTACAGCGAATGGAATCCGCAGACCGACCGTTATCTCAAACACCGGTACGGCCCGCAGGATCTGTCGGGCAAAGCGGCCACCAAGCGCTCGCTCCTCGATTGGATGAACCTCACGCTACCCGAGTCCGCTCCGCTCATGGGCATGGTCACGCGGCTCACCCCGCAGAAAGGGATCGATCTGCTCTTCGATGCACTCCCCGAAGCGCTCGCCTCCCGCGAATGCGGTCTGGTGGCGCTCGGCAGCGGCGAATGGCGGTACGAGAGCTTTCTGGCCGATCTACAGCGGCGCTTCCCCGATCGCGTCGTGTTTCATCGCGGCTACAACGAGGAACTCGCGCATCTCATCGAAGCCGCCAGCGACACGTTCGTGATGCCCTCGATGTACGAGCCGTGCGGCCTGAATCAGATGTACAGCCTGAAGTACGGCACACCGCCGATCGTGCGCAAGACCGGCGGCCTCGCCGACTCAGTGCAGATGTGGGATCCGAACACGCGTCAAGGCACCGGCATCGTCTTCAACGACTTCGACGTCCCCGCCATGCGCTGGGCCATCCACACAGCCCTCGATCTTTTCAAGGACCGTGACGCCTGGCACCAGATGATGCTCAACGGAATGGCGAAGGATTATTCGTGGGACGCGCAGGGGAAGGAGTATGAGCAGCTGTATGAGCAGCTCATACACCAATGAATAATGAGCAATGAGTAGTGAGTAACGCAGAGCGATGACACGGGCCATCAGCGTGCGGGTCCGTTACTCCGCATTGCTCATTACTAATTACTAACTACTCATTGATCCCGCTAGCGGATCGTCGCGAGATCCACCATTCCGCTTTCCTGGAAGGGGATCTTTCGTACGAGGCCTGATTCGAGCAGAACCTTGCCTTCGAGGACGTACTCCACCTGGCTCTTGCCGTTGAGGCGGCTGAGAAGGCGGCCGACGCTGCTCACGAAGTTCGTACGGACCGTCAGATCGAATTCGGTCTCTCCCGAGGCTGGCACCGTGAACGGTCTGGCGCTGGTTCCTTCGGCAAATGAATCGCCCTGCAGGAACAGCTGATATTCGATCGCCTTGATCGGCAACGGACGATCGTTCGGATTCTCCACACTCAGGCGCACCAGAAAGTTCTGACTGAAGATGTCGCCCGAAGTCATGGCGACACGTATCAGGGACAGGCGCGGCGCCTCGAGCTTGGGCGCAAGTGAGCTGCAGGATGCCAGCACGGCCAGCAGCGACAGCAACGCAGTCGCGCGCAGTAGGGCGATCGGTTTCATGGACTTCCTCGACTTCCCGCCCCCGCGGGAAGTCATCAAATGTTGCGGCTATTTTCGCAGGCGCATGGCCATGTCGCGAGTGACGAGTGCCACCCCTTTCTCGCTGATGTAGAAGCGGCGCGCATCCTCTTCGGGATTGACGCCGATCTCCGCGCCGTCGGGCACCACGCAGCCAGTATCGATGATCGCGCGCTTGATCACGCAATTCTTACCGACGCGCACGTCGGGAAAGAGAACCGACCGCTCGACGTAGCTGCGCTCATCGACGCGCACGTTCGAGAACATGAGCGACTGATTCACATGCGCGCCGGAGACGATGCAGCCGCCCGACACCATGGAGTTCACCGCCATGCCGGTACGACCCTGCTCGTCGAGCACGAACTTCGCGGGCGGGTACTGGCGCTGATAGGTCCAGATCGGCCATTGCTCGTCGTAGATGTTGAGCTCGGGATTGATGTGCACGAGCTCCATGTTGGCTTCATAGAACGCATCCACCGTACCGACGTCGCGCCAGTACTGCTGTACCCGCGTATGGGTGTCGCGAAACGGATAGGCGTAGACCTTCAGGTGCTTCAAGGCATCCGGAATGATGTTCCGACCGAAATCATGGTTCGTATCGGAACGCTGGGCATTCTCCTCGAGCAGCCGGTAAAGCAGATTCGCCTTGAATACGTAGATGCCCATCGAACCCAGCGCGCAGTGTTCGCGGCCGGGAATCCCTTCCGGATCCTTCGGTTTCTCGGCGAACCGGATGATGCGCATGGTTTCATCCACGGTCATCACGCCGAAGCTCGTCGCCTCTTCACGCGGAACCTCCACCACGCCGACGGTGATGTCCGCCTTCTTCTCCACGTGCGCGGCCAGCATCGGGCCGTAATCCATCTTGTAGATGTGGTCGCCCGCGAGGACCAGGATATGGCGCGGATGATGGAGGCGGAGAATCTGCAGATTCTGATAGAGCGCATCGGCCGTGCCGCGATACCACATCTCCCCCAGCTGCTGCTGGGCCGGGATGATCTCGACGAACTCGCCGACTTCGCCGCGCAGATAACTCCAGCCGCGCTGGATGTGCTGGATGAGCGAATGCGCCTTGTACTGGGTCAGCACCGAAATGCGACGGATACCCGAGTTCACGCAGTTCGACAGGACGAAATCGACGATGCGGAACTTGCCGCCGAACGGGGTCGCGGGCTTACAGCGGTAGTCGGTGAGGTGCTTGAGTCGTTCACCGCGCCCACCGGCCATGATGACGGCCAGGGTGCTGCGGGTGATGCGGCTGACGTAGCGTTTCGGGGCTCCTTGCTTCGGGCCCTCTGAACTTCGGGAGCGGAGGGACTCGCGGGCCGGCGTCGCTGCGTCATCTGCCATATTGGTATTGCTCTTGGTCGACAACTGTGAAGTCGATAACACGGGGCCCATGTTATCTGACGCATGGCGCTTTGCACCGTTCCGTCGCTTGCTAGGACGACGGTCGTTGGGCATTGTGCCGGAAAGGTGCGCAGATGGACCTGTTAGCAATACTTCGCGCTGGCCGCGGCGGTTCCGGAACTCCAGATCCTCAGAATGTCGACTGACCTCCTCGACCAAGTCCTCGTGAGTGACGCTCACCGTCCCTTCGGGCATTGCTTCTCCTCGTTGAGCTGGTCCGGCTTCACCCAGCGCTGCCGGGACCACGTACTACTGTGCACGTTCGTCCTACTGCTCACTTGCAAGGTCTGTGCTCAAACCCCTGCCGATACGTCGAGTGACTCATCTGCAGGCGATGCGCAGGCGTCCGCCGCGACTGCCTGCCTTGCGGACGGCACCGGTTTTCTGCGTGCACGCCTGCGCGGCTCCATCGATTCGGAGCTCGATTGGGGCAACGACTCGACAGATTGCACTGGAGCCGTGCGGCCGACGGACGGCGGCATTCGCCTGAAGTTCACAGGCACCTTGGAGGGACCCGACCCATCCCGTCTGGTTCTCCTGTTCGGCGTGGCGCCGCTGCGTGAAGGTGTCGATGCCCGGACGGTCCCCGTGAATGTCACGGTGATCCGCGAAGGCACCGGTGAGTTCTATGGCACCCAGGGCGACGACAAGTGCACGCTCGATGAAGTGAAACAGGTGCCGCTGCAAGGCATTCCGCGCCGGGAGCGCAGCTATCGAATCAGTGCCCGCGGCTTCTGTACTGAGCCGGCGCGTTCGATCCAGGGCGCAGGTGCAGTTCTGATTTCACGATTCGATTTCGCCGGTCGCGTAGATTTCGGCGCGGAAGAAAGCGACAGCGATCCGCTCGTTCCCATTACACAAACTCATTGATCCCATGAAAGCCACGTCATTGCGACAGATTCTGACCGCTGGCGCTCTGCTCCTGCTGCTATCCCTGCGCGCAGGCGCGATGAGCGACGCCGAAACGCTCGATCGGATCTTCCCGCGGTCGACCTTGCAGATCGCCACCTCCGACGCGCGCTTGCATCCGTTCGAGATCTGGGTCGCAGATACCGATCCGCGGCGCGCGCGCGGCCTGATGTTCGTGCGCAATCTCGCCGAGAACGAGGCCATGCTCTTCATCTACGACGACGTGCAGCCGATCGCGATGTGGATGAAGAACACTTATATCCCGCTCGACATGCTGTTCGTCGATGCACAGGGACGCATCGTGAAAGTGGTCGAGAACACCAAGCCGCTATCGCTCGATACGATCGAGTCGGGCGCTCCCGTGCGGGCCGTTATCGAAGTGAAAGCCGGCGTCGCCAGCAAACTGCACGTGCGCGAAGGCTCGGTTGTGATGCATCCAGTCTTCGGGAACTAGTCTTCACAGCGTAGCGAAAGTCTGACGTCTGCTTTCACGGATACCAATCTGTATCTGACTCCGTAAGGTTCGCGCTGGCGCTGGGCCGGCGCTGCAGCGGAGATCGTCAGATGCAAACTCGTGGACGGACATGGCTGGCGATTGCTGTCGCTCTCAGCCCAATGGTGGCTTCGGCCGCCGATGAAACCGGCAAGTGGTACATCAATCCTCAGATCGGCTACACATGGCTCGATCGTGCGCGACCGGTCGAGGACGACTATCACGGTGCCATCGGCTTCGGAAAGCATCTGAGCGAGCACTGGAGTGTCGAGCTCAATGCCTTGTATGGCGGGTTCGATAGCGACCGTGGACGGATCACCAGAACCGATCTCGATCAGCAGGCGTACTCGCTCGATGCGTTGCTCGTCTTCGGACGCTCCAAAGCGATCTCGCCCTACATCACCTTCGGCGGAGGTTACATCCGCAACGACTTCGGCTCGACTGACCTCGACGGCCCGCTCGCACAAGCGGGCGTAGGTCTTTTGCTCGATGTAGGCAAGAACTCTTCCGAGACTTTCGTGTTCCAGCTGCGCCCCGAGTTCAAGGTGCGCTATGACTGGGCCGATACTCCGAATCACGATGATTTCCACGACTACATCGTGAATCTCGGGTTCGCGTTCAATTTCGGTCCCGCTCCGTATCGTGAACCGGCATCGCAACCCGAACCGCCGCCTCCCCCTCCACCGCCGCCACCACCGCCTCCTCCGCCGCCGCCGCCTGACACTGACGGTGACGGTGTGATCGATCCCAACGATCAGTGCCCGGGAACAGCCGCTGGCGTGGCAGTGGATTCGTCTGGCTGTCCGCTCAAAGGTTCGGTCACGCTGCGCGGCGTCACCTTCGAGTTCAACTCAGATGCGCTCACTCAGGATTCCCTCGCACCACTCAATGCGGTTGCAAAGGATCTCCAGGCTCATCCACGACTGGTAGTCGAACTCGAGGGCCATACTGACAACGTCGGGGCCGACGCATACAACCTGCAGCTTTCGCAACGTCGCGCAGATGCAGTGCGTGAGTACTTGCTATCGCAAGGTGTGAGCCCGCGCCAATTGACCGCGCGCGGTTACGGCGAGTCCAAGCCTGTCGGGAATAACAAGACTGAAGCCGGTCGCGCCGAGAATCGACGCGTCGTGATGGCCGTGATCGAGAATCCAGGGGACGTCGTGATCGAAGGCGAAGAGCAGGTCAGATAAGCAGACCGCATTGGGGTGCAGGAGATCGCTGAACTCCTGCACCTCATTCCATCGACCCGCCCCGCACCTTTGGTCACCGACGGATCGTAGTCTTGCGCGTATCCCAGCCTGAGTTCGCGAAGCAAGAAGCCTCCAGCTCTTGAGACGATCCGCACGGCGTGGAAGCATTCTGACGTACATACGTTCAATGGCCGTGGCGCCGAGCGTACAGGGACCAAGCACGCTCAATTCGGAAGGCGCAAGTTCGCGCGCCACGAGTCCAGCGTGCATTCAATGGTTCGATACGTGCGGGCTCCCCACCCATGCGAACTACGCGAAGTGCTGCTCGTCTATCGAGTCGAGACGCCAGGACACTCCGCTGCATCGCTACTGCGACTGGGGTTGTTCCAGTGAGAAGAAGGCCGGCAGCGTGAAATTGCGGACACAGAACGAGATCAGCGCCCTTGCGCGAAATGTTCGCGCGCGTGCGCTGTACACAAGCGATCAATGCAACATCCGATCAAAGAGGGTCGCCATCCCGCGATGGCGACCCCTGATCTCAGTCGACTTTCCGATCAGAAGTTGTAGCGGGCTCCGATCGTGAAGAAGCGACCAACAGCACCGTCCTGAGTGAACGACGGATTCCAGTTCACCGCACCGTAGGTGTAGGGATTGAACGGAGCATGCTTGTTCGTCGCATTGATGATCGATCCGTTGATCTCGAATTGATCGTTGAAGACCCATCGACCGTACATATCGAGGCTGACCCATTCGCCCGTCTTGCAATCTCCAAATGGCACGGAGCCATCCGGGTTGTAGACACCGCAGACCCGGCCGTTCGGATCGACGTTGAAGTAGGCACCTTCGAACGTGGTGGTCGAGAAAGTGCCGTCCTCCAGATCGACGAGCACTTCGTCATGATGATCGATCATGCGCATGCCGCTGACGTAGTTCACTCGTCCCGTCAACGACAGCTGATCGCGCGACCAGGTCACTTCCAGCGATCCGCGGTTGCGAGGCGTACCGCCTGCCGCGCTCAGCGCGAATGGACCTTGAGTGCCGGCATACTCGAACACGGTTCCGTCCGCGGTCGTTTTCTCGAACTTGAACAGGTACGTCCACAAAGCCCGGATGTCGAGTTGCCCACCGTTGCCCAGATCGAATCCCTGGCGGAAATCAAAATCGATGCCGTCCGTCTTGGTCTTTGCGAGATTGACGTAGGGACCCAGGATCGTCGCCAGCTGACCTAGATCGTCGTAGAACAGGAACGAATTCGGCTGCGCACCTGGAATCTGGCTGTTCGGCGTACCGGTCGTTGGCAGTCCTCCGACGATCGTCGCCTGATCCGCGGGCGTGATCTCGTTCTTGCGGTCGATCCTGAAATAGTCGACGGAGATGTTCGTATCTCTGAACGGCTCGAAGACGATACCTGCGGTGTAGCTCTTCGCCGTCTCGGGCTTCACGTTCGGATCGCCCACGCTGACGATCGCGATGTTGGTGAAGCCGAGCGATGAGCTGTTGCCGCTTTCCGTCGGACCTGGCGCGCGGAACGCCTTCGAGTACGAACCACGCAAAGCGAGCTGCTGAATCGGTTGCCACTTGATCGTGGCTTGCGGCGTCGTCGAGTGGCCGAAGTCTGAGTAGTGATCGTATCGATACGCAGCATCGAGCTCGAGCGACTCGAGGATCGGGATGTTCGCTTCGACGTAGGCGGCATAGACATCTCGATCGGCGTTGAATGCCGAGAATCCTAGTCCGACGATCTCCGCCGTATCGGTGAAGGGCACGGGAGGCGTATTGCTTTTCTCCTTACGATACTCTGCACCGACCGCGACACCGACCGCACCTGCAGGCAGATCGAACAGATCACCCGTTACCGTCGCGTCCACCAGCGTCACCGAGCTCTCGGGACGATCGCGGAGCGTCGGCGAGATCTGCGCAAGCAACTCGGGACTGTTTAGCGACGGGTCGATGCGAAAGGTGCCCGCATTCAACGCGTCCTGCAGCACGGGGAACCTAACGAAACCAGTTTGATTCCGGAACAGGCGGCTCTCGATATAGCCAGCCCCGACATCGAAGGTCCAGCCATCCGTGATGTCGCCTTTGATACCCACGAGGGCACGCAGCACATCGCTGTTGATCTCGGAATTACGGCCGCCGAGCATGGTGGTGAGAAGACTCAAAGTCCTGTCGACGCCAGTGGGATTGTCAGGATGATCGGCCGGCAAGGTCGTGATATGCGCCGGGGCCACGGGGTTCGCCGGATCCGCCGGATTGAACACACCGGTGTCGTTCACGCTTCCCGGAGTACCGACTGCCTTCGTATAGGAATGAAACCAGCCGAGCTCAGTGTACCCCTGCAGGTTGTTGCCGAAATCAAGCGTGCCGCGAGCGAACAGATTGAAGCGCTCTGTTTTCGGCTGCACCTCGTAGAAGTCGATACGATCGAACAGACACACGCCATTGGCTGCATTCACTTCGACACACGGCAAGAGATTGATGCGATCCTGATTGCCGCCGCCGGGCACTCGGACCGTTCCGAACGGCGTCACTGCGCTGAACGCTGGGTCGGGATTTTCGGGTGTGCTATCGGGGAAGGCGCCGAGACCCGCCGCGAAGGCACCGAGACGATTGTCGAAGAACCCGCGTCCGCTCAGATTGTCGCCGCCGAGAAACTTGCGGTCGCGCTGCTTGATTGCCGCTGAGCGCTGCGCCTCGACAGTGACGTAAAAGTTGTAGCCATCGGACTTCGGATCGCCCACGCCGAGCGAACCGGTGACGCGATAGTTCTCGCCGTCCGAATAATTGGAAATACCTGCGGTGCCGCCGATCGAGGCGCCCTGGAAGTCATCCTTGAGGATGATATTCACGACGCCACCGACCGCATCCGAACCATAGACCGCCGACGCACCGCCCTTGAGCACCTCGACGCGATCGACGGCTTCGAACGGAATTGAGTTCAGATCGACGAACGTTCGTGCGCCGTCATCTGCGAGACCATAGGTCGCCATGCGACGACCGTTGACGAGCACCAGCGTCGAATTCACTCCGAGACCGCGCAACGACACCGCCGAAGACCCGGCGGCAAAACCATTGGTGAACGCAGTGGGGATCGAACCCTGATTGTCGGCACCCACCGTGCGCAGCACATCGCCGATGTTCTGTCTGCCGCTGCGCTCGAGATCCGCACGAGTGATCGTCTGCACGGGAACTGCAGTCTCTTCTTCCACGCGTCGGATGCGTGAGCCGGTCACGATGATCGTCGTGACCTCCTCCTGCTGTTGCGGGGGAGTTTGCGCGGCAGCGAGCGAAGGTACGGCACACGCGACCGCAGTGGTCATCAACACATACCGCACGGCGCGCCGGACCGAAACGGCCTGCCTGACGTAATTGGACGCCAACATCGAGACACCTCCTGGGGAAGGGAAGAAAGCGCAAGGAATGCGCTGGAGAAGCGTCACTGGAATGGGCCTTAATGACCCAATGCATTCAGTGAGTGTGGCGCCGAAAGTACGCCAGCGAATCACACGTCACTGAGGCTGGTGCGGTAAAACAATGAAGAAAGGCGATCTGAGCATCACGACCTGTAAAGCGTTGCGTGAGCTGCCGGAAATCGTGGCTCTCTGGCTACACGAATCTCGCGATTGCCCGAATCTGCATACGATTACACATGAAACGAGTCAGTTAAACGGACTGCATTGCGGCGCACGCCCACGTTGAGTTGCGCAGGTGATTAGATGTTTGAGCTGCAAAACCTTGAACGCGTGTCGCGGTGTCAATACGAAGCTGACAGCGGGCTGCGCCACACGCTCGCGAGGCCAGGCTTGTCAACCTGAGTCTGGAAGGTCGACCTCATCGTCGACACGGACACGGATCAACGCCTGAACCTCAATCAGCACAGGGCGCGCCAACGCTTCACTGCAGAAAGCAGTGTTCTTCGCGACGACCACATCGAGCCTTGGAAAGAGCTGGTCCCGGATCGCTATTAACAGTTCGCAGTCGCTCGGCTCGAGTTGCAAGCCGCCCCTGTTTTCGAGAACGACGGTCCGGTGGACGGCACGAAACCTCTCGATGTCAGAGGCCGTCGGCAAAGGTGTCTTCTTCAGCCTGGCGATCAGCTCTCGTTTAGAGTCGAACGTGGTCGCCGCCGCAATGTTCTCAGCCGTCGCGGGGGTGGGCGTGGCCAGCGCTATGCGCGCATCGATTCGACCCGTGAGCGCCGTTTGGCTGCAGCTCGTTTGGATGATCAGCGAAGAATGAGCCCCTACTGCCTCGAGGACGGATCGCAGCTTTTTCTGGAACGTGGAACATGCATAGAGCACATGACGTCCGCGAAAAGCAAACGGGAGACTCTGCACGCGCCAGATCGCATCTACTGCGTCCACGCCCACCGTCTGAGCAAACACCAGCTGGGACGGCAACATCGTCACGACGACAAGGACAGGGAACAGCAACGATTTACCGACTGAAGAGCGCATGAAATGCCTCGACAACCATCTGTAAGAAGCCGGGCTCACAAGCCTGCACTATAGCCACCACGGCACAAACCAGAAGCGCGGACAACCTCGCACTGGAACGCCAGGCGCAAAAAGGCCCCCGCACCTCTAGGTACGGAGGCCTTTGTCAGTAGCAACCCATCAGATCAGAAGTTCCAACGTACATTGAATCGCGTGTACATGGGCTCCTGGAAGTTGGTTGCATATCCATACTTCGGATCGATGGTGCCATCCGGGAACTCGGACACTTCTTCGTATCGCGTGGCGTGATCGAAGTTGAACGCGTTGAACACGTCCAGTCCGAAGCTCACCTTATCGAAGAACGCCGGGGTGTAACGCACACCGAAGTTCACGTTGTACACCCATGGCAGGCGTCCGCCTGAACCGCGCGGTGACGGCTCTCCCTGCGAGAAGAAGCAATCACCATCGTATGCATCCGGATCGATATCGGCCGGGCAGTTGCCGCGCTTGTTCAACGGACGACCCGACAATGCGTACGCATTGAAGTTCAGCGTCCACTCAGGGGTTGGGCTATAGGTACCGTAGATCTTGAACTGATGGCGACGATCGTTCGGCAGATTTCCGCTCGAATAGAGCGCCATTCCCGGCGTATCGAAGCTGATGGTGATACCCGCGTCGTCCTGCTGCACGTCGCTCTGGAACACGCCTTCGAAATTGCCGTACGTGTGCGACCAAGTGTACGAACCACCGACTCGCAACGTATCGCCCACTACCTGATCCACAGTGAACTCGGCCGCGTAGTACTTTCGTTTGGCCTCGGGATAACCGAGCTGTTCCGCAGTTACCGTCGTGGTCGAACCGTCCGGCAGTGCCAGATGAATGTCACGGCCCGGATTGAACAGGAAGTACAGGAAGTTGTCATTCTCGTCTACGAACGCACTGTCTTCCACCGCACGCACGAGATCACGATGCGTCAACTTCAAGCCCAAGGTTGTTGAATCCGTGATCTGCGACTGAATGCCGAGGATGTATTCGTCCTGGTACATCGGATCGATGTCCGAATCGACCGTTTCCGCCGGCACCGGCACCTGACCATCCGAGAGCGTGATGAAATTGCCCACCTTGGCGCCCAGGATCGGAGTCCCATCGGGATTCAACCCATCGAGCACATAGTACTGCTCGGTGAAGTACTCACCGCCAGCGAAGCGAATGTTGGTATTCGTCGCAATCGGCATCGTGTAGCGCCCGACATTGCCGTACAACTTCGTGCGGCCATCGCCCAGAAGATCAAACGAGAAGCCAAAGCGAGGCGTCAACTGTTCACCGAAGTCGAGAAATTCCTCTCCGTCCTTGTTGAAGTTCTCGAGTGTTTCGTTACGCAAACCCAACGACACGAGCAACCGGTCAGTTACCTGCCAGGAATCCTCAATGTAGAACGCTGAGAGCTTCTGCTTGAAGTCGCCGCTCACACTATAGAAACGCTCGCGGGCGAGACTGGTAACACCCGGCGGCACGACTCCCTGATTCACTACCAGACCCGGCGTAGACGCCACGTATCGGTAGTAGACACCGCCTTCATACTCCACCTCGGTCTTGGAGGTATCTTCTTCGTAGTCGTACCCGAACTTCAGCGCGTGGTTACCCAGAATCCAGGTCACATCCAGACGATACGCATCGCGCGTATCTTCGGTGTCGAGCACCTGGCCTGTACCCGAGCTATCCCAGCAGCTGAGCGGATTGAGACCGGCCCGAGCGTCATACACGAGCGTGCACGGATTGCCGGTCACGGCATCGGCGTTGCTGGAGGACTGCTTGCGCTCATTGCGACCCGCCAGAGCCGACAAGGTGAGATTGTCCATGAGCGAACCGCTATAACGCAGGATGTGGGTCTGACCGCCATCCTCGCGCTCGCCGACGGACTTCAAGCTGCCGAGACCATTCACAGGGTCATAGTTGAAGTTGTCGACATCCGTTGTGGTCTTGTCTCGGAAGTACGTGTACTCCATCGAGTGATTGTCGGAGATCTGCCAGTCGAGTTTGCCGCCGAAGAACGGGGAATCGTCCGTTGTCTTGACGTACGAAGTCGTACCAATCGCGTCGTCGCTTTGCTGTGTCCGAGCGGTGCCCATCACGTAGAAGAACAGGCGATCCTCGATGATCGGTCCACCCGCAGACAGGTTCAGCTGCCAGTCAGAACGCAGATCTCTCGAGTTGTCAGTGCGGACTCGCAGCGCGCCGACTGCGGGATCGTAATACGTCGCATCCGGTCGTTTGCGCGTGAGCTCATCCGGCTGCCAATAAGCGCTGGCACCGAACTCGAATTGGTTCGTACCCCGCTTTGTCACGGCGTTGATCACGCCGCCTAGCGAGCGACCGAACTCCGCCGAGTAACCGCCGGTACGGATTTCAAACTGATCGTAGAACTCGTAAGGCACCGTTGATCCGCCCAGGAAGTTGCGGAAGTCGGTGATGTTCATGCCATTGATGAAGTACGCATTCTCGCCGGGAGAGGCGCCGCCGAACGAGGCGAGAGCCTTACCGGACTGAGATGTGAATCCCGGATCGCCCTCGATGACACCAGGCGCGAGCAATGCGACCTGCTGAACGTCGCGCGCGACCGGCAGTGCGTCGATGCGGTCGGCAGTCAGCGTGGTCACCGACTCGGTCTTGGTCATGTCGACCGGGCGCACCGACGTACCGGTGACCACCACGGTCTCCACACTTGCATCGGCCGATGTACCCGCACCGATTGCAACGAAGACGTCGCGGGTAACCTTGTTTCCGGAAGGATCGGTGAACGTGACCTTGTAAGCACCAGGGGGAACGTATGGAGTACGGAACAGACCGCTTTTCTGCGCGGTAGCCGTTCTGGCATAGCCGGTAGCTGGATTCTCGATGCGGACCTCCGTGCCCGCCTGCGCGGTACCGTAGACGTATCCTTCGGTGTTGCTCTGCGCCACTACCGTGACAGGTAGAGCTGCAAACAACGTAGTGGCAACGACTGCGGCAAATCTCTTCTTGCTGGCCGAAGATGTCGCAAGCGCACTGGAGACTGCCTGCGCCAGTTCTCTTCTTCTAAACATTAGGAATCCTCCTGCGAGAGGGTAGAAGTGGTTCAAAGGATCACAGCGTGATCCCGAGTTTTGTGTGCGGAGCCAAGATTGATAGCAATCCGTGCCTTCGAGGGCTTCGCGTGGCGGCGAGCATACAACCGGTTTGGCGGCGTGGATACCCAGCGGCAAAAAAGCTTCGAAAATGCTGCCTTTCACGCACCCACTACCACGCCCGCGGCGTCACAAATTCGCAACAACAGCGAGTTTGCGTAGGAAAAATACCGTCAGGTATCGCGTGCCAGGGGAAGCCGTTCGAAGAGCGGCGCCAAGTACTTCTCATAAGGCATCCATTTGGCGCGCGAGGGTGCTTGAATTCCCCCACGGACCTGGACGGCGCTGGCCGTGACGACTCCGCGTGTGCGGGCGTCGAGGTGGATCATTCCATCTTCGAAATTTATGCCGCAGAAGGCTGCGACTTTGCGTAACTCGCCAGCTGGATCGGAGACCAGATTGGCATAGCTCACGTCGAGGATGCGCCCCTCGAACTGATGATGCCAATGCCTCATGAGCGATGTGTAGCGATCGAAGTACGCCGCCAGTTCGCCAAGGTCATAGCTGAATGCGTTCGCGTCGGAAAACAGTTCGCGCAGATTCGAAAAGCAGACTTCCCGAGGATCGCGAACCATGTGCAGTATCTTCGCCTGCGGTATTGCCCGGGCAATGAATCCGACGTTCAGGAAATTCGAAGGTAGCTTGTCTGTGAAGAGTCTCTTGCCCTGCACGCGCCATCCGACGCTTCCTAGATAGTGTCGTCCGATCGCAGCAAAATCAGCTGTCTTCGCTCGTTCGACAATCGTTTCGTCGATGACACCCTTACAGTGATGGTCGGTGCAGTAACGCATTGCACTGGTGAAGTCATAGAGCTCGCCGATGGCGTGCACTTCCGAGTGTCCCGCCAGCAACTGCTCTAGCAATGTCGTCCCGGATCGATGCATTCCAACGATAAATACCGGAGTGAGGGAACCCGAGAAAGATGGCGGCGAGGTGCCAGGAGCCTCGAATGAATGAAGCGCCGCAAACAGTCGCGCGTTGCCTGCGTCGTGGTACTTCAGACGCGATCGCTTGGCCGAACAACCTCGCATCAACGACTGCCACGCCTCATCGTAGCGACCCAGGTCATCCAGTTCTTTGTGCAAGGCGAACTCAAGCAATGCAACATCGTCGGCCGTGCGACTAGGGCGCTGCAGCTCGCGCGTGATCGCAGCAACGTGATTGTTCTCGACGGTCTGGCGTCGCAACGCCGACTGCAGCCAATACCCTTGAGCAATCTCCGGCGCCTTGCGAATCGCTCGCTTCACATCCTGCTCGGCCTCCTCAAAGCGACCGAGATATGTCAGGACCTGCGTGCGGGCGAGCAAGGTAGTCGGATAATCGGGATCGGCCCGACGGGCCTCGTCCAAGTACTCGATGGCTCGCTCAGGGAGGTTCACATAAGTCAGCTGAGCCGCAACAGCGATCAGCAACGGAATCGGCATCGCGGCGGGCGGCAGGCTTTCGATGCAAGCCAGCATTTCCGGCACGCGATTGAATGTACGCAGGCGCGGCAACAACTCCAGCAGCACGGGCGGATCGGTTGTTCCGGTCTGCGCGGCTGCAAGCGCGCACTCTTCGGCCCTGCGGTACGCGCCGCGCAGCGACTCCATGTACGAGAGCTGCACTAACGTATACGCATCATTCGGCAACGCGCTCAACACGCGCTCATAGCATGCAATAGCCGCGCCCCAATCCCTGCGCTCAGCCAATGCTTCCGCGTTCCCAACGAGCGGTCGCAACGATGATGGAAATGACGGCGGGAGCGGCATCAGACCCCAAGTGTCTCGCGAAGCGGTTGCAGTTGCTCAGCATAGCGCTCCCACGCATCCACATTGCGTGAATGCACGCCCTCTCGAACTTGCGCACTGCTGGCCGTCGCAACCGGCGATGCATTGAGCGTGAGATCGTGGAGGCCCGCCTGGAAGGCCAGCCCCAGAAAGTTCTGCACATCGGCCATGATGCGCGCCGGGTCCGCGATCAGCTCTTCATATTGAACCTTGAACGTGGATCGAGGAGCGCTTCGCTGCCAGAAGCTCATCCAGTCACGCGCCATACGAAAGTGATCTGCAAGATGTTTCTGATCATAACTGTATGGGTATGCGCCGCCCTGGAAGAGCTCCTTTAGATTCGAGAAGCACACATCCATTGGATTTCTATGCACACAGATGATTCGCGCACCAGGAAGTGAGCGCAGGATCAGTGGGATGTTGAACAGGTTCTGGGGGTTCTTGTCCACGATGAATGCCTTGGCCGTCCCCAACGCGCGCAGGCGTTGCAGATACAAATGCCCCGCACGGGCAAGATCCAACTCCCAGATCCAGTCCCCATAATCCGCCGCTGCAAGCGTCGAGAAGAAGTGATTACTTGCCTCGCTTACCGCCGCCGAGAAATCATTGCGCTCTCCGAGCGAAGCGACTTGGGCGTGATTTCCAAGCATTCGGTCGAGCATGGTCGTTCCACTTCTTGGCAGTCCAACCACAAAGATGGGCACGGGCTTCTGGTCGGTCGTTGGCTCGAGATCATCAAGCCTCGTCTGCATCCAGCGTCGGAGCCGAAGAGACTGGCGCTCCGCGTCAAAAGCTACTCTCCCGCGCATGATCGCAGCACCCCGCGATAGCGCGTCCCAAGCTGCGGACGGCTCGTCCGCCGCGTCGTGCTCACGGAACAAGGCGTAGTAAAGGTGAGCTTGTTCTGAGCTTCCTGCCGGGTGCTTCTCGAGAGCTGCCCGAATTCGCGCGACTCGACACGTGGGAGGATTCGCCTTCGAATGAGTCGCAAGGGACCAATGGGCATCCGCAAACTCCGGGGCCAGTGCGATAGCGGCTTCGTAATCATCTTCAGCGGCTCGCATATCGCCCAGATAGCGCAGCACATTCGCCCTCGTGTAACTGAGGAGCGCATGAGCCGGAATGTGACGTCTCACCGCCTCGATAAAACGAAGCGCCTCTTCATATCGGCCAGCAAGCCAGAGGTGCTGCGCGAGAGAGGGCGACTGACGAATCACATGTGAATCGGACCAGTCGAGCGACATGATGAGGGCGCCAACTTCAAGCTCCTCGGCGAACTCGAGCAGACGCGCAGTCACATAACCCGCGTTTCTTGTGTTTGCATGATCGCGGACTGCATCCACCGCACGCCACAGATGCTGTTTAGATTCGAGATAGCGGTCGGCAAACTCTTCGAAGCGACTCAAACGAAGTCGCGCGGGCACATGGTACGGCTCTTTATCAACGATACTTTCATACAGCCTGCGAGCCTGTTGCCACTGATTGGCTTGCTCAAGCGCTTGAGCCTCCGCCCACAGCATGCGAATCGATTCCATAAGCGCCTCACGGATTCTCGCCCGACACTTTACTGCGAGAAATACACAGCGAACTTGCCAAAAAAACGGCCGCCTTGCGGCGGCCGTCGTAGTTGCATCGATCAGTTGAGTTAGAAGTTGTACTGCAGCGAGAACTGGAAGTAACGTGGCTGCTGGAACGCACGTGGAACCAGATACGTCGTTGACGGCACACCCGTCGCAGCATCTTCAGCACGATCCTCCACAGCTACCACTTCCTGTTTGTTGAGAATGTTGAACACATCCATCTTGGCAGTGAGTCCTTCAGCCCAATTCGGCGTGTAGGCTACGCTCAGATCGATCGTGTAAGTCCAGGGCAGGCGACCCGCAGTTCCGCGCGGAACCGCCCGTGCTTCCCCTGTTCCTCCCGTTTCGGTCGTGCCGCAACGGAAGAACGAAGAGCCATATGGGTGGACGCTGCCAGGAGCACCACCCGCCGGCCAGGGCGAAAGCACACCCAAGCAATTCTTCGGACGGCCTGACTGCAGGAGAAGATTCGAACCGACTGCCAGTTCGTCAGTCACCGAATAGCTTCCGAAGAGCTTGAACGCATGCCGACGGTCATTCGGCAGATACCCATAGGCGTCGACTGCGAGTTCCTTGTAGTCGAAGTCCTGGGTCACGCTCGTGTCGGACTGGCCGATGTCGGACTTCACGCCGCCTTCCGTGTTGCCCTTACTGAACGCCAGGGTGTACGAGGCCTGCACGAACGTTCTGTCCCAAGTGCCATCCCAGAACAACTCGAGGGCCTTGTAGCTACGGCGCGCCTTCGGGGAAAGCAGGTCGCCGTCAACCTTAGTTTCGGTGAGCGTTCCATCGCCGTAGAAATCGGTGAGGAACACGGCGTCATTGCCCGGATTGAACATGCGGCAGTAAGGGAATCCGCCGTTCGGGAGCTCGGCACCGACGCCTTCTCCGTCCACCCAATGGCCGTCGTCGTCCAAGCTGAATCCCGCAGTCGTGAGAATCGCCGTGTAGTCACAGTTGTCGTCGATCGCCGCCTTGAGCTCACGGTAGATCGCGCGGGCACCGATGTTTTGATGATCGGTCAGGGCCAACTGTCCACCGAGGATGTACTCGTCCTGGTACATCGGATCCAGGTTAGTGGACGCGATTGTCTTCGCATTCTTCGGCTCACCGAACTCACCATTGATAAACGTCGGCTGAGGGGCGCGTGGCGTAAGGCCGGTCGGCGCACCGGTCACCGGATCGACACCCGTGAAGTTGAAGTTCTGGCGAGTAAACAACGAGGCGCTGGCCCCGCGAACTGCAACGCTCGGCGTCAGTGGCAAAGCATAGCGACCCGCATTTCCGTATACCTTGAGCGACGAATCGCCGCGCACGTCCCACGAGAAGCCCAGACGAGGACCAAACTGATTCTTGATATCGACGTATGTGTCGCCCTCACCGTTGAGGTTCTCGAAGCTGTCCCAGCGCAAGCCAGCCGACAACAGGAATGTATCTGTAATGTTCCAATTATCCTCAACGTAGAACGCCTTCTGTTTCACCTTGACTGTAGAGCCCTGATTGACGATTTGCTCACGAACGATGTCCTGGCCGCTTGCAAGCGTGGAGTAGCGCCACACGCGACCGCCCTCAACCGACGTCCCCGCAACCGACTCATAGTTGTCGATATCGACGCCACCGCGCAGGAGGTGCGAGCCGATCTGCCATTCCGCGTCGATACGGCCTTGGTCGCGAGTATCAGTGGCATCTTCTCGCTCGATGCTGCCGGCGTTTACGAGGCTTGCCGTGATGTTGCATGTGCTCGCGTACGCTCCGGTCGCCGCAACACGCGCTGCCGTGCGCGCATCTACGATTACCGGACAGCCCGTTGCAGGGATGTTCAGATCACCGCCGTAAGCAACGCGCAGGCCGTTGGCCGTCTTCAGATGCATACCACGCGAGAATTCGCCGTGACCGTACAAGGCAGAAATAGTGAAGTTGTCAGTGATGTAACTCGTCCACTTGCCCACGAAGTTCTCACCACCCGTCTCGTTGAATTGTGTCCCCACCAGTCCCAGGCGGTCCGCCGCGCCCAGCGTGTTGAGATACACCTTGCTGGTCGTCTCGTCCTTGTCCGAGAACGCGGTCACCTCGAAGTGATTCGAATCATTGACGTTCCAGTCAACCTTGACCAACCAACTCGGCGTTTCGGTTACTGAGTTAGTATTATTCTTCTGAACAACGTTGCCCCAGCGATCCTCTTCATGCTCGGTGTAGCCAACGATCGCGTACGCGAACAGTGTGTCCTGGATGATCGGACCACCTGCCCAGAAGTTCGCAGTCCATTCGCCTGTCTTCTCCTCGGAGTTGATCGAACGCACCTGGCCTAAACTCTGCGGACTGAGCGGGTTCGAGTAGTGCGCATTGCGAGTGGAGGCGCGCAGCGAGGAGGGCTGCCAGTAAACGCTGGTACCCGACACGAACTCGTTCGTTCCGCGCTTGGTTGTTTGGCTGACGACACCACCCAGCGAACGTCCGAACTCAGCACCATAGCCGCCCGTCTTTACTTGCTGCTCGGCAATGGCCTCGAAGGGAATCTTTGAGAAGTTCAGGCTACGGAACGAGTTCGTCACATTGAACCCGTTCACGTAGTACTGATTCTCTGACACCGACGAGCCACCGAACGACGCGAGCTTGCCGTCTGCGAAGGCAACGTCACCGCGGACGGTACCCGGCGCAAGGAGCGCAGCGGACGTCAGATCGCGAGCCACGGGAATCCTGGCCAACGTCTCAGCAGAGAGGATCGTCACCGATTCGGTGGAGGACACGTCGATCGGATTCACTACGCGCGCGCCAGTAACGACCACGCTCTCGATGGCACTCGGGTTCGTGCCCGTAGAGATGAAGTTGACGGGCGTGCCAGTACCGGCACTCACGACAACGCCTTCGCGGACGCTTGTCGAGCCATCGGGACGCTTTACCGTGACGGTGTACTGCCCCGGCGCAAGCGCCGGCACTCGGAACGATCCATCCGTGCCGACCGAAATCTCACGGCGGAAGCCGGTTGAAGGATTTTCGACGACGACTGTTTCGCCCGAGGCTGCCTGTCCGAACACAGATCCGCTCGTGCTCTGGGCGAAAGCGGCCGGGGTGGCTGCAATCAGCGTTGTTGCAACAGCTCCTGCCAGTAGACCTGTCCGCCGAGTAAACAGCGAATTCTCATCGGTCGCCTGAGCAGCTCCCGTAATCAGCGCGCGCTTCACCGCGTGCGCGAGTGTAGTTCTCGTCAACATGTAACGAAGTCCTCCTGCGAGAGGGTTATTTGTAAAGGCCAGGCACCAATCGGACGTGGTCCGAATGGCGATCCCTTGTTGCTATATCGAATGCTGGAGTCTCGTGAATTGAGATTGCGTTCTCGCCTCTCACCCCAGCGTGGTTTTGAGAATACAACTCAAAAATCTGTAGCGAAAGACCGATTGCTAAAGCAACAAGAGCCGAACCGCGGAGAAAGACACGGTTTTTCGTTGAATCTTGGCTCTGCAACTCCACCTGCGAGTTGGAATCGCGGCCAGCTTGTATACATGTTGTACTTTCACCACACGCTCCGCGCTTCAATCGGCAGCGGTATCTCGCAGCCAATGCCACTTTGCGGAGCATGAATCGTGAATATTCGGCTTGAGCAGTGCGACAGGCGACCTGCTCTGCATGAGCGATGCCAGCTTCGCCGAGCTGTGCGATGTATGCGCCGCTGTTGCTTTCAGGGCCGAGCGGAGCGCTCGCCCTGAATCAAAGAAATATTTCTCAGCGCGAGACCATTTCGCCCTGAGAAAGGTGACTGAAGCGACCTAGCGGAGGCTACGCAGTCAGTTTCTCCCGCCGCTCGCGCAAAAACTCACCCAGGATGCGCGCGGTGTGTGACTTGGATTTCAGTCGGACGATCTCCTCGGGAGAGCCCTGCGCGACTACGCGGCCGCCGCCTTCACCGCCTTCTGGGCCCATATCGATGAGCCAGTCGGCCTCGGCCATGACGTCGAGGTTGTGCTCGATGACGACGACTGAGCTGCCGGCGTCGACGAGACGGTGCAGTACGAGGATGAGCTTTTCCACGTCCGCCATGTGCAAGCCGACCGTAGGCTCATCGAGGACATAAAGCGTGCCGGTGTTCTCGCTGACCGTTTTGTCACTCGCGCGGACTTTCGACAACTCGGTAACGAGCTTGATGCGTTGGGCCTCACCACCCGAGAGAGTGGGACTTTGTTGCCCGAGCGTGAGATACCCCAGACCCACATCCTGCAGGAGCCTCAGGCAATGATGGATGCGCGAATGGGTCGAGAAGAACTCGACGGCTTCATCCACGCTCATCATCAGTACATCGCCGATGCTCTTGCCCTTGTAGGTCACGGCCAGCGTCTCGCGATTGAACCGGCGCCCACCGCAGGAATCGCACAGCACGCGCACGTCCGGCAGGAAGTTCATTTCGATCTTCTGCATGCCTTGTCCTTCGCACGCCTCACAGCGACCTCCGGCCGTGTTGAACGAGAAGCGCGATGGCGTGTAGCCGCGCATGCGTGCCTCGGTCGTTTCGGCAAACACGTTCCGGATCGCATCCCAGAAACCGATGTACGTTGCAGGACATGAGCGTGGCGTCTTGCCGACCGGCGTCTGATCGACTTCCAGAATGCGTCGCAGCTGATCCCAGCCTGCAATCTCCCGGCAGCCATGCCATTGCGGCTGTTTGCGGGGATCGGTGAGCGCCGCGCGCAGATTGTCGTGCAGGACATCGCGCGCCAGCGTGGACTTGCCCGAACCCGATACGCCGGTGATCACGACCAGCCGCCCGAGCGGCACGCGTACGTTCTGCTTCTGCAAGTTGTGGAGCGAAGTCTCCCTCACCGTCAGCGATGGATGCTTCGTAGTGACTGGACGATGTGGTACGAGCGGGTGCTGCAACGGTCGCGAAAGGAATCGGCCCGTGAGCGACTGCGGTGAGCGCTCGAGCTCTGCTGCGGTTCCAGCGGCAACCACGCGCCCTCCTCGCGAACCCGCACCCGGCCCGAGATCAAGGACGTAGTCGGCGCGCCGGATCGTTTCTTCATCGTGCTCGACGACCAGCAGCGAATTACCCTTTTCCGCAAGGCGCTCGAGCGTATCGAGAAGAACGGTGTTATCGCGCGGATGCAGACCGATCGTGGGCTCATCGAGGATGTAGCACACGCCCTGCAGATTGGATCCGAGCTGCGCAGCCAAGCGAATACGCTGGGCTTCGCCACCCGACAACGTGGGCGCAGAACGCGACAACTGCAGATATCCGAGACCCACGTCTTCGAGGAATGTCAGACGTGAATTGATCTCCGTCATTACATCGCGCGCAATCTCGAGCTCGCGCCCGTGCAATTTGAACTGCGAGAAGCGCCTGCGCAGATCCGACACCGAGCGATCCGTTGCTTCGGCAATCGACTCGTCCCGGAAACGCACGTTACGGGCAACCGGGTTCAGACGGTGGCCTTCACATGCCTCGCACGGCTCTGCCGCGTGCGGATCGATGTCGCTCCACGCGCCCTCTTCGCCGCTCTGTTCTGCATCGAAGCCGTCAATGGCGAGACCCGTGCCGAAGCACCCCTCGCACCAGCCGAGCTTCGAGTTGAAGGAAAACAATCGCGGATCCAGCTCGGCAAAGCTGGTACCGCAGGATGGACAAGCACGCCGCGTCGAGAACACGGTCGACGCGGAGCTTCGGCCTTCATTGCGCAGCACGCGCACGATGCCCTTGCCATGTTCGAGCGCCGTCGTGAGTAGTTCGCGCAACTGTGCTTCGTTTCTGGCGCTCACGGTGAGCGCGCCCACGGGCAATTCGATCGTGTGTTCCTTGAAGCGATCGAGCCGCGGCCATTTCTTCGTCGAGAGCATCTCACCATCGACTCGCAACTCGGCGAAGCCCTTCTTGTTGGCCCACGCCGCGAGATCCTTGTAGATACCTTTGCGCGCCGTCACGAGCGGCGCGAGCAGCGTCACGTCGCAGCTTTTGAAATCCTTGAGCACCCGCGCGGCGATGGCATCGAAGCTTTGCGGCTCGATCGCGACATCACAGGTCGGACAGAACTGAGTGCCGAGCTTCACGTACAGCAGACGCATGAAGTGATAGATCTCGGTCAGCGTTGCGACCGTGCTCTTGCGACCGCCACGGCTGGTGCGCTGCTCGATCGCAACGGTTGGCGGAATGCCGAAGATGGCATCGACATCCGGTCGCGAGGAGGGCTGCACGAACTGTCGCGCATAGGCATTAAGGGATTCGAGATAACGACGCTGGCCTTCGCCGAAGACGATGTCGAACGCGAGCGTCGACTTGCCAGAACCCGAGACGCCCGTGACGACCGTGAACCGATCGCGTGGCAGCTCGACGTCGATGTTCTTCAGGTTGTGCTCGCGAGCACCGTGAATGCTGATCGTGTTCGCACGCGCCGCCCGCACGGGCAGTTGCGCGATCTGCGGCTCGGCAACCGCAGGCTGCCATCGACCCGCCTGCTCGACGTACTCGCGCATCGCCTTGCCTGTGTGTGAGGTTTCATGCGCCATGACTTCCCGAGGCGTGCCGGTCACGACGATCTGACCGCCGGCATCGCCACCTTCGGGGCCGAGATCGATCAGCCAGTCGGAAGCCGCCATCACGTCCAGGTTGTGCTCGATGACCAGCACCGAATGTCCCGCGGCGATCAGCTGACGGAACGCTCGCAGCAACTTGGCGATGTCATCGAAGTGCAAACCGGTCGTCGGCTCATCGAACAGAAACAGCGTGCCTTGCCTGGCCGCTTTCCCTGCGCCGCGCGCCGTCTTCTTCTTGGCAACGCCCACCGCCTCTTCACTGCCGGCGAGATGGCCTGCCAGCTTGAGCCGTTGCGCTTCGCCACCCGACAACGTCGGCACCGGCTGTCCGAGCTTGAGGTAATCGAGTCCGACATCCGCCAATGGCTTGAGTCTTTCGAGAACGGCCGGCTGGCTCGCGAAGAACTGCACCGCATCGGCGACCGTCATATCGAGCACATCCGCGATGCTCGGCGCCGACGCGGAATCGCGCGCCGCAGGCGTGAGCTTCACCTCGAGAATTTCGTCGCGATAACGACGGCCGTCGCAATCCGGACAACGCAGATACACATCCGACAGAAACTGCATCTCCACATGCTCGAATCCATTGCCGCCGCACGTCGGACAGCGACCGTTGCCGCTGTTGAAGCTGAACGTACCGATCGTGTAGTTGCGCTCTTTGGCGAGCGGCTCGGCTGCGAAGAGTTTGCGAATGGCGTCAAACGCGCCCACGTAGCTGGCAGGATTGGAACGTGTGGTGCGACCGATGGGCGATTGATCGACCATCACGACATCGCCGATGTGCTCGACGCCTTCGAGACTCGCGAAAGCGCCCGGCGCTTCGGTCGGCTTGCCGAATCGCTTGCGCAGCGCCGGATACAGAATGTCCTGGATCAGGGTGGACTTGCCCGACCCCGAAACCCCGGTGACACAGACCAGCCGATGCAAAGGCAATTCGACGTCGACGTTCTTGAGATTGTGTTCGCTTGCGCCGCGAATCCGGATCATCGCGTTCGCATCGACGCGAGCCATTGCGGGTTGCAGGTCAGGGGCACGGCCCCCGACATCCTTGCGACCAAGCAAGTAGTCGGCCGTCAAAGATCGCTCCGCTTGATGCAAGCCGCTCGGCGCACCGTAAAACACGATCTCACCACCGCGTGTTCCGGGCCCGGGGCCGATGTCGAGAATTCGATCTGCGGCCTGCATCACTTGCGGATCGTGCTCGACGACGACGAGCGAGTTACCCGCCTCCTTCAATCGCTGCATCACACCGATCACCCGACCCATGTCGCGCGGATGCAGGCCGATGGACGGCTCATCGAGCACGAACAGCGTGTTGACCAGCGAAGTGCCGAGCGCCGTGGTCAGATTGATCCGTTGCACCTCACCGCCGGAAAGCGTGCGCGACTGGCGATCGAGCGTGAGATAGCCCAGCCCGACATCCATCAGAAAGCCCAGGCGGCTGCGCACTTCGCGCAGCACCAGATCGGCAGCCTCATCGAGGGGACCGCTCAGCTCGAGCGAGGAGAAGAACTGCGCGCAGCGATCGATCGGCAGCAGCATCAATTCATGAATGTTCAGGCCCGCGAGTCGCGACAGCACCTCATCCGACCATTGAACTCCGTTCGGACGGAATCGCTCGTCACGCGCCACATCGCTCGATCCGAGCCGCCACAGCAAGGCGTCGGTCTTCAAGCGCGCGCCATTGCAGACGGTGCACGGCGTATAGGCACGATACTTCGACAAGAGCACGCGAATGTGCATCTTGTAAGCCTTGGTTTCGAGCCACTGGAAAAAGCGTCGCACGCCATACCAGACGTTCTTCGACCAATCGCCCTCGCCTTCGAGCACCCACTGCTGCTGTTCGGGTGTGAGATCGGCCCAAGGCGTGTCGATGGGAATATCGCGCTTGCGTGCGAACTTGATCAGATCGTCCTGACACTCTTTATAGGACTCCGTCTGCCAGGGACGGATCGCGCCTGCGCGCAGGGTCTTGGACGCATCGGGAACGATGAGCCCGAAGTCGATGCCGATGATGCGACCGAAACCACGACAGCTCTCGCAGGCCCCGAGCGGCGAGTTGAACGAGAACAAACTCGGGACCGGTTCCTGATAGTGGATATCGCAATCGGCGCAATGCAGGTCTGATGAGAACCTCCAGCTCGATCGCACCGAGCCCGGATCGATGGTCTCGCTGCGGGCAGCCGCCGGATCCACGACGTGCACATTCACTCGGCCCTGTCCGACGCGCAGCGCTGCTTCGACCGCTTCGCTCAGACGCGCACCGTCATCGGGATCGAAGCGCAGACGATCCTGGATCATCTCCAGAACGATGCCCTCTTTCGCCTTGGCGGTTTTCTTGCCGCGCTTCTTCGCATCCGTTGCGACAGGTACAGCCGCCACGTGCCGCGCGAACACGCGCGTGTAGCCTTGCTTTTCCAGCAGCGCGAGCACTTCCGCCTCGGCGAAGTTGTGCGGCACCGGCACCGGAAAGGTCACGAGCAGACGCGCATCGCGATCGTTCAATCGATGGCTCACGGCATCGCACACGGTCTGCGCCGAATCCCGCTTCACGAGCTCACCGCACTTACGGCAATGCAGATGCGCCGCACGCGAAAACAGCAACTTCAGATGATCGTTCAGCTCCGTCATCGTGCCCACGGTCGAGCGCGAAGTCCGCACGGGATTGGTCTGATCGATGGCGATGGCGGGCGGAATCCCTTCGATCCGATCGACCTGCGGCTTGTCCATGCGATCCAGAAACTGTCGCGCGTACGGCGAGAACGTTTCGACGTAGCGTCGCTGACCTTCCGCATAGAGCGTGTCGAAGACGAGCGAGGATTTTCCCGAGCCCGACACACCGGTCACGACGATCAACTCGTGCGTGGGCAACTCCACGTCGAGATTCTTGAGATTGTTCTGGCGCGCGCCGTGGATGACGATGGAATGCGACATTGAAGGTACTTTGAGACTGTGGACCGTGGGCTGTAGGAAAGATGGAAATAGCGCCGTCGCACGGCTGGCCATTTCGCATGAGCCCAGGAAGTCGCGCAGTCTAGACCAACAAAGTTGACAGGTAATGGCTGATTTAAGCCATCACGAGAATCCGGCCGCGGCCTTCGAAGCCTCCGAGGGTTTCTCCTGCACGTGTCCTACAGCTCGAAACCTAACGCGTCTGCTCAATGAGGGGCGGCAGCGGACAATGCAAGGCGGCGCAGACGGCGCGCAGTAGCTCGGCCTCTGGGATAGTCAGTTGCTGATCGTGGGCAATCGTGCGCACCATCGCTTCGATCAACTGCTCCTTCGCCACCGGCACGAGCTGATCGAGCCGGCTGAGCGCACGATCGAGCTGTGCCGGCCAGTCCGGGAAGCTCGAGTAGGAAGGACGTTCACGAGGCAACAGCAGATGCATGCCGGCCTCGTACGCGCGGCGCGCGTCGGCTTCGCTGTGATGACCGTGCTGTGCGAGCACGGCAAACAGGATGCTCAACTCACTGCGCACGGACGAAAGCGCCAGCGTCTCGCGTCGACCGCGCGGATCCAGGTCATCGCGCAGATGAACCTGCGCCAACTTGCGCAGAACATAGGCATGCAGCGACAAGGCGCCTTCACGCTGCCACATGCCGTTGAGACACGCCATCAACTTGATGCGCTCATCGCGCGTGAGCTGACGCAGCGCCGGGAACGCATGCATGAGAACGGGAAGGCGCTGTTCCGAGTGCAGTCGGTCAACTTCTGGCACGAGCGACTGCATGGCCTGCGCCACGTTCTCGCCGAGCTGGCGCGCGATGAACAGCCGCTGTCGCTCGCGCACGGCGGGCTCGCGATCGAGCGTCAGTGCGAGAAAGAGCGCACGCGCGGAATCGGGATGGCGCCCTGCGATGCTGAGCATTTCCGGCAGGCCACGGCGGATCTGCTGGGCACGCTCCATGTGATCCGTGCCGGGATTGCCCACTAGCTGAGCCAGGCCGCCAGCGCCAGTCGGCAGGGCAATGAGATCTTCCAGGCGCTCTGTACTGCTGCGAGCTGGCGAAGCGATGGAATCGTCTGACTCGCGCTGCGCTTGTTGCAGGCGTGCGCGCGCGGCGGCGATCTCGCTCTTGTCGAAATGCGGATCGATCGCCTTCAATCGCGCCTCCAGCGAGGGATGAGTTGCGAACATGCGCGACAGGCCGGGCGCAAACAGCATGTGCGCCACTTCTTCCACGTCGGCACTGCCAATTCGCGATCCGTGATCGGACGCTGCGATCTTCACCAAAGCGCCGCGCAAGCCGGTGGGATCGCGGGTGAATTGCACGGCGGACGCGTCGGCCAGCGATTCGCGGGAACGGGACACCGCCGCCTGAATCAGGCGACCGAAGAACAGTCCCACATAGCCGACGATGAGCACCGCAAGTGCCGCCACCATGATCACGCCGACGCCACCGCCTCCTTTCTTATTGCTGCGACCGCGCGGAGCAAATCGCAGCACGGTGCGAGCAAGGACCGCGATGGCAAGCAGGCCGAACAGCAGACCCATCAGTCTGATGTTCAAGCGCATATCGCCGTTGCGGATGTGACTGAACTCGTGGGCGATGACCCCCTGCAGTTCCGCGCGATTCAATGAATTCAGCGTACCGCGCGTCACTGCGATCGCCGCATTGGCGGGATTGTGACCCGCTGCAAATGCGTTGATGCCGGCTTCGTGCTCGAGCAGATACACCTCGGGCATCGGCACACCAGAAGCGATCGACATCTCTTCCACCACGTTCAGCAACCGCTTCTGCAGAGGATCGGTCGTATCAGCCGAGACACGCACGCCGCCGAGCGAGCGCGCCACGACGCCGCCACCACCGCTCAACATCGCCGTCTTGTAGAGACTCGCAATCCCGATAAAGCCCAGCACGCTCACAGTCGTGAACACCACCGCGCTCCTGTGCGTGCTGAGCCACTGGATAGAGGGCAGCGTCAATCCCTCAGAGTGTGGCTGCAGCGAGGCAAACACGGTGAACAACACCGCATCCACCGCGAGGGTCACTGCCAGTACGGCGACGATGAAGAGCCAGACCAAACGTCGCGACAGCCGCCGAGCTTCACTCTGGTGCTGGAAGAAATTCATGACGCGTGGATGCGCGAGGAAGGCTCCGGAACAAAGGCCTCACGCGCCAGCCAGAACAGGTGCTGCGCTCTCATCGCGACAAATGGCTTGCTGCGCCGTCGGAGCCTAAAACCTGGCACTCAGGTAAAGCTCACCTTCGGAGCCACGCGCTTCTCGGGCGACTCGATCTCGAGCAGCTGCGCCGGCCAGAACGCGAACATGCCCGCGACAATTGAATTCGGGAATGTTTCGCGCGTGTTGTTGTAGTTCATCACCGCATCATTGAACGCCTGGCGAGCGAACGCGACCTTGTTCTCTGTCGAGGTCAGCTCCTCCGACAGCTGCATCATGTTCTGATTGGCTTTCAGATCCGGATAGGCTTCGGCGAGCGCAAAGAGACGGCCCAGTGCGCCGCTGAGCGCGTTCTCAGCACCCGCGAGCTGCTGAACGGCCGCAGGATCGCCGGGATTGGACGACGCACCGCGCAGACCGCTGACCGCGGCATTGCGAGCCGTGATCACAGCCTCGAGCGTCTCGCGCTCGTGCTTCATGTAGCCCTTTGCGGTTTCGACCAGATTCGGAATCAGGTCGTAGCGACGCGTGAGCTGGACGTCGATCTGTGCAAACGCATTCTTGTAAGCGTTGCGTGAGGCCACCAGCCGGTTATAGATCGAGATGAAGAACAGGAGCACCACGGCTACGACGATCAGAATCACCCAGCCCATGTCGAACCTCCCGTTGAGTGGTCCCGCAAGGATACCGGAGTTGTGCTCGCGGCCAACCCGTCACCGGCGAATCGCCCTGCGATGCCGGCTAGCCGTCGGAAAGCTCCCGTGTTTGGGCGCGGCGGCTGGCAAGTCTCTGAAGTGCCAGCGGTGCGAAGCAGCAGACACTGCACCGGTCACCATGACATCGGCGCGTCTTCGTGCGATCTCATAGAGGCCTGCAACGAGCGAATGCAGGCAAGCATCGAGCCCTCAGGCTTTGATCGGGGCCACCAGATCGAGCAAGCGGCTGAGCAGTGAAGGCTTCAGACCTTCAACATCCAGCGTGTCACGTTGCATCGGAATATCGCCGAGGTGCAGCTTGAACTCATCGTCGACTTCCGAAGACACGAACGCATACATCGGCGCAGATTTCGCGGCCGCACGCGGCGCTGGGCTCTGCGAACGTCCGGCGGGGATTGAGTGACGCGCTTGCGGATTGGCAGAACTCGCTGAAGTCATCGACGACTCTCCATGGTCTTGGGGAGAAGGCAGCCTAGAGCAATCGCAAGTCGCGCCGCGTGAGCTGAGTCACGGTCACACCGCGACTGTTTACGACTGGTGGGGTGATATGCACACTTCATTGCGAGCCGGGCATTAATCACGCCTCCGCTAACCACCGCGAGAGCGTCGCGATCGGCTTATGTTCAGCGCATGTCGCGGTATTGAGACCGTCGCAGATTTCGAGAACCCATGACAACCAGTCTCCGCACGATCCGTTATGCGTTGCTCGTCGCGTTGCTCGCCATTGCAACTGCGAGCTGCTCGAAGCGCTCTGCTCCCGTCGTCGAAGAACCGTGGGTCACGGACGGCGAATCGATTCGGGGCGAGGCCAATGCAGCAGGCATCGCGACGTCCTACGTCGCCTACTTCAAGGACCAGCAACTCGAGCGAATCATCGAGACACGAACGTCCGCGAAGAATGCTCGTGCAGAGTACGTGTTCACTGGCGCGCGGCTGACGAAGTTCAAAGGCCAGGCGGTCGGGCGTGAAGCGCAGCTGGAGATCGAGCTCGATATGAAAGGCGCCGTCACGCGGGCCCTCAACGCAACACCGGAAGACATCGCGGCCGTGCGCAATCGCGCGCAACTGTTGCGCAGCCTTGCGCTGTCACGTCGTGCGACGACGTCCCACACCGAATCGCCATCCAGCGCACCCGCCAGTCATTGAACGCAGCCTTTTGCTGACGTCGGGCCGCAGGATTCAGGAACCGTCCCGACGCAGAGGACGTTCGAACTGCGAGTGCTCGCCGGTGCTGCCGGACGCTGCACGAGCCGGTGCGTACGCGATGCGGAGCTCATCGGCGGCGGCGTGCACTTCCGTATCAGTCGCTTTGAATCCGGAGGCCCGCCATGAACCACCCGATGCTCGCACTTCTCGCGACCGCTGCCATCGCAGCGCTGCTGTCCGCTGCAACGCTGGCCGCCGATACTCCCAAACAGACTGCCGCCACGTTCGACTCGCTGGACAAGAATGCGGATCAGCAGATCAGCAGGTCCGAAGCGAGCGCAGACAAAGCCGTGGCGGATGCGTTTGCTTCGCTGGACACGAACGGCGATGGCTATCTCAGCAAGTCCGAGTTCATGGCCAAATCGCGCGATGAGAACCAGGATTCCACCTGATTTCGCGATGATCGATAAGCTGCAAGCCCCGCGGCAGCCGGCTGCTTCGGGGCTTTTTTGTGGGCGCTTGCATCCCGGCACTCATAGGAGGGAATCTTCGCAGGATTGATCTGGAACCTTTCGCCATCATCAATCGCTTGCGTAACAGTTCATCGACCCCACGCGGTCGCCTGCGGAGTTCACATGCCTGTCCCCTGGTTGCAAATCGTTCAGCTCGTGCCGTCCATTCTCGATGTTTCGCGCGAGCTGCTACGCAAGCAGCGCAACCTGCCGCCACCGGTGACGCTCGATGCAAGCGAGGATGAACTGGTGCTGCGGGTCGCGCAGCTCGAGGAGAACGAGCGACGTCAGGCGGAGCTGATCAATCAGATGGCAGAGCAGATCGCCCAGCTCTCCCGGGCGGGTGCGACGCTGTATCGACGGACGATCTGGCTCACCGCGGCACTCGGCATTGCGATCGTTCTTGCAGTGATCGGCATCGCGCGCTGAACGCGCGTACGAGCTCATTGCTGCTTCCGCAAACAAGGCTCATTGCTGCTTCGTGTTCTGATAGAAGCCGATCACTTTCGGCACGTTGGCCTGCAGATCGCGGATGCGCGACTCGCTCGAGGGATGGGTGCTGAAAAATTCAGCCCGGCTGCCGCCCAGCTTGTCCATCTTCTGCCACAAACTCACGGCCGCATTGGGGTCGTACCCTGCGCGGGCCATGAGCTCGAGACCGATACGATCCGCCTCGGCTTCTTGTGCACGACTGTGCGGCAACGTGAACGTCACGGCCGCAACCTGATTGGCGAGCTGCATGGTCGTATCGCCTGCCCCCGTGGCAATGGCGATTCCGGCGAGCGCGAGCTGCTGCGCATATTCCTGTGACATGCGCTCGCGCGAATGCTCGCGCAATGCGTGGGCAATCTCGTGACCGATGACTGCAGCCAGCTCATCGTCGGTCGCATTGAGCTGATCGATGAGCCCCGTGTAGACCATGATCTTGCCGCCGGGCATGCAGTAGGCATTTACATCGTCCGTGGTCTGCACATTCACTTCCCAATTCCAGCCGCCGGCATCGGGACGAAATACGGTCGTTTGCGGAATGAGCCGGCGTGCGATCGCCTGCACCCGGTCGTAGGTCGCCTTGTTCTGATTCAGCGCGTTCTGCTTGCGGGCCTTGCCGAGTTCTTCCTGATAGGCCACTTCCGCACCCTTCTCCACATCCGCTTCGGAGACGATCATGTGCTGCTTGCGTTCCACGCCCACCGCACCCGGCTGAGTGGTTTGCACGGTCTGGCAGCCCGCCGCTACGAGGGCGACGGCCAGGATCAGGTATCGATGTAATTTGCGCATGGAGGGCTTGCCCACATCCCGGGAAAATGAGCGGTCGAGGATTCCTGCAGACATCCAGTTCATCGGGCGCTGCACTCGACCGCGCATATGACGCTCTCAGAAACGCTTCGTCATCCGCACGGTTCCTGGCCCTTCGACGCCCCGATCAGGGTTTGGTTTCGTTCCTGAGCTCACCCTCGGGACTTCCCGTCGTCAGAAGGCGCCCCAGCCGCTTGACCTGCCCGGCGAGCACCTCATCGACCATGAGCGCCCAGTCCGATAACGGTCGGTCTGCCGCACCGCCCACGTTGTACACCATCGTTACTCGCGACCCGCCGCCCGCCGCTTCGATCGACCAGGTCATGCTGCCATTCACGCCGAACTCCTGCAGCGGACCCAACGCCCCGCCGAATCGCAGTGTCTTGGGCGGCTGCGCAAACAGCACTTCGAGATGTTTGACGCCTGCATACATGCCGAGCTTCTCGCAGAAGCAGCCACCAGGGACCGGATCGAGGTTGAGATTGCGTGAATCGCCCGAGTAGGTGTGCTCGGGATCCCACCATCTGCCGACATCCGTAAGTCCCGCCCATGTAGTAGCGGGCGGGACGCCGGGTGCTTCAACCACCTGCCTGATGCTGAATCCGTTCGGTGAGACCAAGGAGATCTCCGCGTGCGACGTGGCTATGCCCGAGAACATCGCCAGGACCACGATGGCTGTGACATTCGCTGTCGCTCGCATGGCTGACCTCCCGCGTTCGGACGAATTATTCTGGATCGCGCCTGGGCAATGTTGCATGCAGAAGGCCCCCTCATGCCAGCGACTGTCGATCGGACGGGTCGCTTCCGCTACGATGCGCAGCCCGCCCGTCAAGGGATTGACGGATCCGCGCTTTTCTCAACTGCAGGGTGTCTCGATGAAATCACGCCGCAAGCGTCCTTCCGAATCCGCCAGGCGCACCTCGTTCGAAGTGACCGAGGCGCAGGCTCAGGAAGCCATTCGCACCCTGTTATTGTGGGCTGGCGACGATCCGACTCGCGAAGGTCTTCGCGACACGCCCGCGCGCGTCGTGCGCGCTTATCGCGACTGGTTCTCGGGCTACCTGAGCGATCCGTCCGACTATCTGCGTCGCACGTTCGAGGAAGTCGAAGGCTACGACGAGATGATCGTCCTGCGCGGGATCGAGTTCGAATCGCATTGCGAACATCACATGGCACCGATCATCGGCAGAGCGCACGTTGGCTATCTTCCCACCAACAAGATCGTCGGCATCAGCAAGCTCGCACGCGTGGTCGATGGCTACAGCCGTCGTTTCCAGGTGCAGGAGAAGCTCACCGCGCAAATCGCGCGATGCATCGATGAAGTGCTGAAACCCCGCGGTGTCGGCGTTGTCATCGACGCGACCCATCAGTGCATGACGACGCGCGGCGTACACAAGCGCGGCGTCTCGATGGTCACGAGCAAGATGGTCGGCACGTTCCGCGAAGACGCTCGCACACGCGCGGAGTTTCTGCGGTTCATCGAGATCGATGGCGTCTGAGCGTCAGCCGGCATCGATTTAACAGTTGTTATTCGCCCCGTGCTCAGGCGATTGCCTAACGCCTGAGCTCCGATTCGCCGACTCTGCGCCCGCTGTGACGCAGCTCTCGCAGGCCCGCGCCGCTTCGCCCTAGCATCGGACTTGTTGCCATCGATCCTGGAGGTCCAGGGAAGCTCTGATTTATCGACTTCCCTGACCTTCGCAAGTCTGCAACCGGTTGAAATGCTTCGGTGGGCGAAGCACCTGTTGTTGCAAATGGCGAGTTGATCAGAGATTCCCTAGTAGTGAACGCGCGCGCTGAATCCATCGGCCCTCCTGGCCGGCCGTTGACTGGAGCCCGGGCCGAGCACATTTCGCTCGAGTCCGGCATGGATGTCGTCACACCGGTGCGCCATCCACATCGCAGGACATTAGCCACATTCAAGCTCCAAAGTGCGCTGCGCAGATCTTCCATCGAAGTGAATCTGCTCGAAGATCACTACGTGTCCGTCCGCTCGCAGATGCCGGGGCAGGACATCAAGAAGTACACGCTGGATCTGCGCTTCGCGAATCCGCGGCCCGTCATCGTTCGACACATTGCCTGGATCGCACTCGCCTGCGCGATCGCATCGCTCGCCGCATCGATCGCGGCCTTCATATGGGCCGCGCGCGCCACAGCAGGCTGGATTCACCCGGGCGCCTTCCTCGGTGGAGCGGCTTTGATCGCGACCGCATTGAGTGTGTGGCAATTCCTGCGCCGCACGACTGAATCGCTGCAGTTCACGAGCGTCCATGGCGCAGCGGTACTGGTGAACGTCACCGGCGCTATCGGCAACGCCAAATCAGGCCGACGCTTCTTTATCGAGCTCATCAAGAACATCAGCGCGGCCAAGAGCGCACGAGCGCAACCGAAGCAGCAGTTCCTGCGCGATGAAATGCGCGAGCATCATCGCCTGCGCGAACTGCGCATCCTTACGGAAAGCGAATACGAAGCCAGCAAAGCGAGGATCCTCGCAGCGCACGGCAGCTAGCGCGCGGCGCGCGCAATTAGTAGGGAGCAGGGAGTAATGAGTAATGGACGGAAGGTTGGAGTCCGGCCGGATCTGACCCTCGCCCGCACTTCCCTATTCCTTCCCCGTACTCATCATTCGCTGTTCCCTATCCGCTACTGATCATTCTTTCCACGTCGATCACCGCCTTGACGGGTAGGTGATCGGAGGCGCGGCGGGCGAGCTCGCTGCGGTGGGTCTGGATCGACAGCAGTGCGGGCCGGGGGCGGACCCAGATGCGCGTCAACGACAGAATCGGGGCGAACGAAGGGAATGCCGCGGGCGCGGGGGGCTCGCCGAACATGCGATGAGCATCGCGCAATGTTGCGGAATGCCGAAACCATTCGTTCATATCGCCCGCCAGCACGATGGGAATGTGCTGCGGAGATTCAGCCAGCGCCGCCATGAGTGAGCGCCATTGCACGCGTCGCTCGGCACGGCGCAATCCAAGATGTGTCGCGATGAACCGCAGCGGCTGGCCTCTCACGTCCAACTGCACATCGAGCGCACCGCGCGGCTCGAACCATGAATGACTCAGATCATGGCGCCTTACGCTGATCACAGGAAATCGCGTGAGGATGGCGTTTCCGTACTCGCCCGTACGCCGCACGATGCGCAGACCGGGCACCGCCTGCATGTCGAGCTCGCGCGCCAGGCGCTCCAACATCATCGACTCTTCGAGATCGCCCGGTTGATTGTCGACTTCCTGCAGCGCGTAGAGGTCGCAATTGAGCTCGCGCAGCACCTGCGCGACGCGCGACCAGCTACGGCGACCGTCCATACCGACGCCGCTGTGCAGATTGTAGGAACCGATGGAAATGCGCTGACCCGCCTGCTTCGCATCGGGTCGCGAGTCAGATGGTTTTGGGACGACCGATACCATGTCGCGAAGCAGGGGGATTGGCGGGAGTTCTTGTGACAGCGGAATCGGGCCGCAACTCGGCAGCCGATCTCATCAGCCAGCGCCGGATCCACCACGTTGCGAATGCCATGATCGCGATGACACTGCCGATCAGCCAGTAATTCAGTTTCGCAGGACTCTCCAGCGCCGCTTCGAGCTGATGACCGAACACCGTTGCTGCCAATGTGCCTGGCAACATTCCGATCGCGGTTCCCACCATGAAGTGCCACAGCTTGATGCCGACCGCACCCGCGATCAGACCTTCGACTGTGAAGGGCGCAAGCGGCACCAGTCGCAACGCGGTGATGGCGATCAGACCGCGCCTTCGCAGCACCTGAATCACGTCGTTCAACTTGCGGCCTGCCAGACGACGGATGGTGTCGCGGTCGAGCTGCTGCCCGGCCACATACGTCACCCAGGCAGAAAATTCGAGTCCCAGCATGGCGTAGACGAATCCCATCCAGGGACCGAAGGCGACTACCGCAAAGAGCGTGATCGCCGAACGCGGAAACAGCACGATTGCCGCAGGCGTATACGCGAGCATCGTGATCCACGGCGCCCACCAGTTACCGCCAAACTCGCGCGCCCAGCCGATGATCCGTCGCGCATCGAACAGATGCGAGGCGGGCGTCAGCTGCCACACTGCCGTGAGCGCGACGAATACGGCGGCGATCGCCGCAATCTTGCCCCACGCAGGTCCGGTATGCGGTTTCGGCGGAGCCTCCTCCTGCAACTGCGTATCGGAGCTGAAGATCTTCATCAGGTCGGCAAGGGCGACCGGCTTCTCGGGATCGGCAACGCTGATGACGTTGAGCATGCTCTGCGAGCCGGGCGGACCATCCTCGAGCGGACGCAGCGTGCGTTCCTCGCGATGCAACTCATCGAGCGCTGCCCGCAACTGGCCCTTGCGTTGGATCACCTCGAGCACCTGCTGCGTCGAGGCGCCGAGATGCTCACCGAGAAGGCAGGCGCGCAACCGACGAATCGCTTCCCGCACATCGCTGCGGCCTTGCGCATGCATCGTCAGATCGCATTCGGTATCGAGCCCCATCGAGCGATTCGCGATGTTCGCCGAGCCGATGCGCACGATGTCATCGTCGATGATCATCATCTTCGAATGAACATCGATGCAGGTGTCTTCCTCGAGTCCCTCGATGAACGGATAGACGACCCGCAGCCGCTGGTGCTTGTCAGCCGCCTTCAACCGCGCAATCAACCGCGTGCGCAGCGCTTCCATCGTGAGCTCTTCGAGCCAACCGTGACTGAGCTTGCGCAGTACGATGACGATCTCGGGCCCATCGGCTTCGCGCAGACGCGCCTCGAGCGCATCGCCGACGCCGTTTGCCGTGAAATATTGATTCTCGATGTAGATGCACCTGCGCGCCGCCGCAATCATGTCCGCGTACAGCGCCTCGACCTCGCGCACACCCTCATGGCCGTTCACCGGCGGCGATGTGCGCGCGATTGCAATCTGCACATTCTCGACATCGGCACGAACCGACTCAGGCCACAGGCTTGCAGGCTTCGGACCCGCACGTCGTCGACGCGGCAATCGCCATCGCGATGAGACTTCGTCGACCGGCTTGAGCGTGTCTCCTGTCGCGATGCGCCATCGCTCGCGCACCAGATTGCCCAGCGCATGCGCAACATCGCCTTCCACGAGCATCATCAGATCGTGAAATGGCGGATAGGCCACACCCTGCGCGACGCGTTGCGCCTGATTGGCCGCGTGCTCGCACGTATCCCAGCGTCGTGCGGTGAGATCGATGCCGCCGTTGAAAGCAATCGCATCGTCGATCACGACGATTTTCTGATGATGCGAGCCGCCCACGGGATGCGTGTTGTCGTAGCGGAAATGCACGCGACGATGCGGCTTCCATCCGAGCCCATAGAGCGGCGCCCATTCGCGATCCATGCCGAAGATCATCGGGTAATCCCAGATCAGCACATGAATCTGCAGCTCGCGATTGTTCTGTACGAGATCGTTGAGAAATTCGCCGAGCAGCAGCTCGTGCCCGCCATTCTCTTCAGCGCACAACAGGCGCGTGCGACTGTGAAAATCCCAACCCGTGATGAGAATCGAACGCTGCGCCTTGCGCGCGGCCTCAACGAAGGCTTTGAAGTACGCATCGCCGTCGACCAGAAATGCCGCCCGCGCGGCATCGTCCACCCGCCAGCAATTGCGACCGGGCTCGAATAACTTTGCAGGCGTTGGAAGGTCTGCAGCACTAAGTCTGGCTGTTCCCGCTGTCATTGCCGGCAAACGCCGGACGGCGCGGTTCTGTTCCGGTTTGAAACGGAGCGCGAGAACAGGCGCGGGATTTCGGTGAGTCCGATGTCAGCTTAGCGTCAGGTGGTAGCCAAGACTGATTGAGAAACGAGATCTCCACGGGGACCACAGGGTGCACGGGGATTTAAATGCGGATGCGCAGCCGCGCGATGTGGACCTGGTTTTAATTCGACATCAGTTATTACCCTGAGATGAGAAACAACAAGATGTACACGGGGAAGACAGGGATCACGGAGATTGAACAGCGCGCAGAGCCTGCGGACCGCGCGTGGTGACCTGTAATAGCCGATGCGGCGGTGATGTCACCCCGGCGAAAGGCCTGGGGGTTACCCGGCGAAGGCCTGGGGGGTCACCCCGGCGAAGGCCGGGAGGTCAACCCAGCGAAGGCCTTGGGGGTCACCCCGGCGAAGGCCGGGGCCCATGCCCTGTGACCCACGGGAATCCCGCGGGAGATCCCCGCCTGCGCCGGATGACAATCAAAGCAGCGCTCTCGAGTCAGTCGTTCAGTCCGCGAGTTAACCTTACAAACTGTCAGACCAACGTCGCACCCACAGAAGACGAGAAGGAACATCCGAAGCGATCGGGCTACGTATCGAGCGTAGCCCGGATGCGCCTGCTTCCTGGTCCTGCTCTCACCCGACGCCGTACTTCTTGAACCACGCCAGCAGCTGATTCCATGCTTCCTTCGCGTCCGTCTCGTTGTAGCTGGGGCGATAGTCCGCGTGGAAGCCGTGATGTGCGTCTGGATAAACGATGATCTCGACGGGCACCTTGGCTTTCTTCGCCGCGGCCCGCATTTGCTCTATCGATTCCAGCGGAATGCCGGTGTCCTTGCCGCCGTAGAGGCCAAGCACGGGGGCTTTCAGCTCGGCCGCGATGTCGACGGGATGTTTGGGAGTGAGATCGGACGGTGAGCCGACGAGTCTTCCGTACCACGCTGCGCCCGCTTTCAGGCGGTTGCTGTGCGCGGCGTAGAGCCACACGATCCGACCGCCCCAGCAGAATCCGGTAATGCCCAGCCGCGCAACGTCACCCTTGCCCGACTCCTTCGCGTACTCGACGGTCGCATCGAGATCGGACAATACCTGCGCATCGGGCACCTGCTGCACGACCTTCAGGATCTCTTCGATGGATGGCAGATTCGAAACATCGCCCTGTCGTGCGTACAGCTCTGGAGCAATGGCGAAGTAACCGAGCTTCGCGAAGCGGCGGCAAACGTCTTTGATGTACTCATGCACGCCGAAAATTTCCTGGACGACGAGTACGACCGGAAACGGACCGCCCTTGGCGGGCATGGCGCGATACGCAGGGATCTCGATATCGCCGGTGCGAACCTTCACTTCACCGGCGGTGAGCCCTGCATCATCGGTAGTGAGCGTCGCCTGCGCGATGGGTTGCACGGCAAGCGCAAAGCCCGATGCCAATCCTGTTTTCAGTACGCGGCGTCGCGTGACTTCGGTGCGGGCGAAAACATTGGCGATGTCATTGCGCGAATCTTCGCTCATGGCGTGCAACTCCGATGCGGTGGGGAGTCGCAAGCATCGACGCAGTCTTCATTCATTGCAACCGCGTCGATACAAGAGCGGATTAACGAAGCAGATCTGCGGCGCGCATGGTTCCAGAGCAGGCGAAGCCCATCGAGATGGATTCCGCCTGCTTCTGTGTCGGGTCGTCTTCAGACCAGAACGCGTTCGATGCCTCCGGCATTCGCGGCCTTCACGTAGCCCGGCATCCAGTCCTCACCGAGGATGTGCCGCGCGATTTCGACGACGATGTAATCGGCATCCACATCCGCATCCTCGTTGTAGCGCTTCAATCCCTGCAGACACGATGGGCACGAGGTCAGCACTTTCACATCGCCCTTGAAGCCGTCCGAGCGCAACTTGTTCGCACCCGCCCGCACTTCCTGCTCCTTGCGGAAACGGACCTGCGTCGCCACGTCCGGACGCGTCACGGCGAACGTACCGGATTCGCCGCAGCAACGATCGTTCTTGCCGATTTTGCCGTTCAACTGATCGTTCATCAGCGTGTTCACGACCTTCAGCGGATCGTGCTGCTTCATCGGCGTGTGACAGGGATCGTGATACATGTAGCGCACACCCGTGACGCCTTCGAGCTTCACGCCGCGCTCCATCAGATACTCGTGAATGTCGATGATCCGGCAGCCCGGAAAGATTTCTTCGAATTTGTAACCCTGCAGCTGGTCGTAGCACGTGCCGCAGCTCACCACGACCGTCTTGATGTCGAGATAGTTGAGCGTATTGGCGACACGATGGAACAGGACGCGGTTGTCCGTGATCATCTTGTCGGCCTTCTCGAAGTCGCCCGAGCCACGCTGCGGATAACCGCAGCACAGGTATCCGGGCGGCAGCACTGTCTGCACACCGACGTGCCAGAGCATCGCCTGCGTTGCCAGCCCCACCTGCGAGAACAGTCGCTCCGAACCGCAGCCGGGAAAATAGAACACGGCTTCCGATTCGCTCGTCGTGCGCACCGGATCACGAATGATCGGCACGTAATGGCGATCTTCGATGTCGAGCAACGCTCGCGCTGTTTTCTTCGGCAGACCGCCCGGCATTTTCTTGTTCACGAAATGCAGGACCTGCTCCTTCACGGGAGGCTTGCCGGTCGTTGCCGGCGGACGCCGGGTCTGCGCAGTCGCGAACGCGCTCAAGGTTCGATTCGCGAGCCGCTGCGCCTTGAAGCCCCAATCGATCATCGCTTTACGCGTCAGCTTGATCGTTTCCGGATTGGTCGCATTCAGAAACAGCATCGATGCGGCCGTACCCGGATTGAAACGCTTCTTGCCCATGCGTCGCAGCAGGTCGCGCATCGCCATCGACACATCGCCGAAGTCGATGTTGACCGGACACGGCGTCACGCACTTGTGACATACCGTGCAATGGTCCGCTACATCGCCGAACTCGTCGAAATGACGAATCGAAACGCCGCGGCGCGTCTGCTCTTCGTACAGGAACGCCTCGATCAGAAGCGAGGTCGCCAGGATCTTGTTACGCGGCGAATACAGGAGGTTCGCGCGCGGCACATGCGTTGCGCAGACCGGCTTGCACTTGCCGCAGCGCAGACAATCTTTGATGGCACCCGAGATCGAATTGATATCCGAGTGCTGCATGATCAGCGACTCGTGCCCCATCAGGTTGAAGCTGGGCGTGTAGGCGTTGCGCAGATCGCCGCCCGGCATCAGCTTGCCTTTATTGAAGCGGCCTTCCGGATCGACGCGCTGCTTGTACTCGCGGAAATCCTGCGTCTCCGCATCGGAAAGGAATTCCAGCTTCGTGATGCCGATGCCATGCTCGCCTGAGATCACGCCATTGAGATTGCGCGCGATGCCCATGATGCGCTCCACCGAGCGATTGGCTTCCTGCAGCATCTCGTAGTCGTCGGAGTTCACCGGAATGTTCGTATGAACGTTGCCGTCGCCCGCGTGCATGTGCAGGGCGATCCAGACGCGACCGCGCAGCACCTGTTTGTGAATCGCTTCGATGCGCTCGAGAGTCGGCACAAAAGCGCCGCCCACGAAAATGCGGCGCAGGTGAGAGCGCACTTCACTCTTCCACGACGTGCGAATGGTCCGATCCTGAATCAGATCGAACACACGAACGTCAGGCTCCTGCTGGATGCGCGCAAGAAAGTCGTTGCGGATGGGATCGAACCCGAGCAGCGACAGCGGATCGAGCGCATCGCGCATCGGCGTGTCGAGATTCCTGAACAGATACTCCCAGCGTGCACGGGTCGAAGCCACGATCTGACGCGCCTGCTCCTGACGATCGCCAATGAGCTCCTCGCGCGAGACGCGCTCCATGTCGGGATCATCGACTTTGCCGAGCTCGAGCTCACCGGCGAGATACGCCCCGATCTGATCGAGCATCCTGAGCTTGTTCTTGAAAGACAGCTCGATATTGATGCGCTCGATCGCATCGGTGTAGTCGCCCATGCGATCGAGCGGGATCACCACGTCTTCGTTGATCTTGAACGCGTTGGTGTGCCGCGCGATCGCGGCGGTGCGCGAACGATCGAGCCAGAATTTCTTGCGAGCATCCGCATTGACGGCGACGAAGCCTTCGCCCGAGCGCGCATTCGCAAGACGCACGACTTCGGACGTCGCACGCGCCACCGCGTTCTCGTCGTCGCCGACGATATCGCCGATCAGCACCATCTTGGGCAATACCGCGCGCTTGGACTTGGTCGCGTAGCCGACCGCGCGCAGATAACGTTCGTCGAGATGTTCGAGACCGGCAAGCTGCACGCCGGTGGTCTTCGCTTCGTGATCGAGAAAATTCTTGATCTCGACGATCGAGGGAATCGCATGGCGCGCGTGGCCGAAGAACTCCATGCAGACCGTGCGCGTGTGCTTGGGCATGCGATGCAGCACCCAGCGAGCGGCAGTGATCAGGCCGTCGCAACCTTCCTTCTGCACGCCGGGCAAGCCGCCCAGGAATTTGTCCGTGACGTCCTTGCCCAGGCCGACCTTGCGAAACTTGCGGCCTTCGATGTCGATGCGTGAGGTCTTGATGACACGCGCCTTCTCCGGCGCTTCGCGTCCGTCCTTCCACACGAGCTCGAACGAGGCGACGTCGACTTCATGAATCTTGCCGCGGTTGTGAGCGAAGCGCGTGACCTCGAGCCAGTTGCCTTCGGGATCGACCATGCGCCACCAGGCGAGATTGTCGACGGCAGTGCCCCACAGCACCGCTTTCTTGCCACCCGCATTCATCGCAACGTTACCGCCGATGCAGGAGGCATCGGCCGAAGTCGGATCCACCGCGAACACCAGGCCTGCCTGTTCCGCTGCATTCGCGACACGTCGCGTGACGACGCCTGCCTCGGTGTAGATCGTCGGCACCTTGTCGCCATGACCGGGCAGATCACTCATCTCGACCGGATCGAGCCGCTCGAGCTTCTCGGTATTGATGATCGCGGACATGGCCGTGAGCGGAACGGCGCCGCCCGTGTAACCCGTGCCGCCGCCACGAGGAATGACCGTAAGGCCAAGCTCGATGCAGGCACGCACGAGCGCGGGAATCTCCGCTTCCGCGTCGGGGCAGATCACCACGAATGGATATTCGATACGCCAGTCGGTGGCATCCGTGACGTGCGAGACGCGCGCGAATGCATCGAAGCGGATGCAGTCCTGACGCGTATGACGTTCGAACAGTCTGCGCGCACGCTTGCGCAACACGACCATGCGCTCGAATTCGCTGGCGAAGGCTTCGACCGACTTGCGCGCCAGATCCAGCAGCTCACCCACTTTGCGATCGCGCTCGTTGTCGGCAGCCCCCCGACGAGGCTCGAGGGGCACCACACGCGCCTCGCTGTCGCGGCGGCGCTCGACTTCGTTCAAGCGATGATGCAGCGCCTCGACGAGCAAGCGTCGACGCTTAGGGTTATCAATGAGGTCGTCCTGAAGGTAGGGATTACGCTGCACGACCCAGATGTCGCCCAGCACTTCATAGAGCATGCGCGCCGAGCGACCCGTACGACGTTCCTGACGCAACTCGTTCAGCAGTTGCCAGGCGCGGTCGCCGAGCAGGCGAATGACGATTTCGCGATCCGAGAACGAGGTGTAGTTGTACGGAATCTCGCGCAGCCGCGCGGGTGCCTCGGGGACGGACGTGCGTCCCGCCTCGACAGAATCGAGCGGTAGGGAAAGGTTCAGCAAAGGTAGCTCGCTAGTGACCGCGATCAGACGGCTTGAATTGTAAGCAAGAATTTCCAGGTTGTCGGCAGGAGATCCGAGGATGCGCGCTGCGCGGGCAGCCTCTGTCCGGACGCTCGACTCGACATATGGCCGACTGCAACGCTGTTCGCAGTGCAGCCGCGCGAGGAGGCGCTTACGAATGCAATCGAACTGTCGCCGAAGGAAGGGTGCGGCCAGGAACGACCCGTCCCCAGCGGGTTCTGTGTAGGGTTGAACGCGACGGCTCGATCGGCCATCGTCGCAACCGCTTTATATTCTTGTAACCAAATCGAATAAGGACCTCGTCCGTGAACATCGAGCTGAGCGCCCTGGAAGCCCGGATCATCGGGTGCCTGATCGAGAAAGCGATCACCACGCCGGATCAATATCCGCTGTCGCTGAACGCGCTGACCAATGCCTGCAATCAGAAAAGCAATCGCGATCCGATCATGGATCTGGACGAACGCACCGTGCAGCAGACCGTCGAGGGCCTCTCCCGCAAACACCTGATCCTGGAGAAATCAGGCTTCGGCAGCCGCGTCCCGAAGTATCAGCACCGCTTCTGCAATACCGGCTTCGGCGCGCCGACCTTCTCGCCTCTGGAGACGGCCATCGTGTGCGAGCTGCTGTTGCGCGGCCCCCAGACCCCCGGCGAGCTGAAAACTCGTACAGCCCGTATGGCTGACGTCAACGATGTCGCCGAGGTGGAGCACGCGCTCCTCAATCTCGCCACTCGTGAAGACGGCCCCTTCGTCGCCCAACTGCCACGCGAGGCCGGGCGCCGCGACTCCCGTTACGCGCATCTGTTCAGTGGCGACGTGGAAATTCCCGATACACCTCCAGCCGCTGCCGCCTCCTCCGAATCCCGCTCGCGCCCTCAGACCGACCGCATCGAACGACTCGAAGAACTCGTCGAAGAACTACGCCGCGAGCTGGACGAACTGAAAAGCAAACTGAGCGAATGAGCGATGAGCGATGGGGAGTCGCCCCCATGACCCAGTATTGATGTCACCCCGGCGAAGGCCCCGAGGGGTCACCCCAGCGTAGGCCGGGGTCCAGGCCCTGTGACCGACAGCCGCGCAGATCCCGGCCTTCGCCAGGCCTTCGCCGGGATGACGACCAAAGCAGCACTCTCGAATCAGTCGTTACAGTCCACTAGTTGCTCATTGCTCATTACCACTGCTCACCGCTCATTGCCCACTGCTCATTACTCACTGCTCATTGCTCATTGCTCACCGCTCATTCCTCATTCCTCATTCCTCAATCCTCATTGCTCACTGCTCACTGCTCATTACTCACCGCTCATTCCTCATTCCTCATTCCTCATTTTCCTCATTGCTCACTGCTCATTACTCATTACTCATTGCTTCCATCGCCACAGCACCCCGAGTGATGGCACGAGCGGCAACCAGTGGTCGGTGCGCACTTCGAGCGTTCGATTGCCCTGCTGATCTTCGACGAGCCTGGGTTGCGTGCAGCAGGCATTGGCGCGCCCTGCCAGGTTCGTCACTTCGAAGAACAGGTCGAGCTCACCGCGCGAGAGTGTGAACGTGTGCGTGAGGCGAACATCGAGCGAATTGAAGTCGTCGTAGCGAGCCGTATTGCGTGGACCGATGACAATGGGCACGGCTTCTCCTGCCGGTGCGAGGAAGATGCGGGTGGTCGGCCAACCCGTATGGAAGCTGTCGACGAGCGTCGCTGCCCAGCGACCTTTGCGCCACGCAAGACCCATCGTTATCGCATGACGCTGATCCCAGCTGCGATTCACGTCTTCGCCATCGATGCGGTCCTGTGCCTGCGACCAGGTGTAGCTGAACCAGCCGCTCCACGGCCCATCCGGATGCCAGTTGAGCCAAAGCTCCGCGCCGTCGGTCCGCGCCGACTGCGGTGCAATCTGCACGCGATCGAATTGCAGCTCCGGGAGCAACACCAGCGGATCGAAGAGATTCTCGAAACGCGGGTTGAGCGTGCGGTAATCCTTGCGATAGAGCTCGAGCCGCACATCGAGCTGCTGCGGGAATGCGTGCTCGAGACTGAGGATCGAGTGGTTCGCATGCTGCGCCGGATAGAACCGATCGACGCCATCCTCGACCTGCAGCTCGTTGATACCCTGCGATTGATAGAAGCGGCCCCAGCTCGCGCGCAGACGCGTCGCGGGCGACACGTTGTAAAGCACACTCAGCCGCGGACTCCATTGCGCGCCGTCGCCTGAATCATCGTAGGTCTGGTTGTCGACGCGTACCCCGCCCTCGAAGGCCCAGCGCGCATTCAGATCGAACTTCGCATCCCAGTAAGCGGCAGATTCGAAGCCTTCCGGATGCAGAACGACATTGCGCACCGTTTCGCGCGCGGGAAATCCAATGAATGGAAAGCCTGCCTCGATATGCACGTCGGCGGCGTAGTCATAATCAGCCGAGAGCCGAAACACTTCGGCACCGAAGCGATGCGTCAGGCGGCCCATCATCCAGTCGTTCTCGATGCGCACTCCGTAAATGTCGAACGAGCGATCGTCGATCACATCGCCGACACGATGACCCGGATCGTTCACTCGACCATGACGCTCATCCGATACCTGCGTGTAGGAAGCGATGACTCGACTGTGCAATGTGCTCGACCAATCGTGATCGAGCGTTCCCCACACGTACGCGTTGCTCGATTCATCCCGCGCTCTCTCGGTGCCTGAAGCCCGCACCGCACTGATGCGATCGTGCGAGAGCAACGTCGTGAAAGCCACGCGCGTGGCGTCGTTGACTGTGTAGTTCAGACGCGCGAATCCATCCGAGTAATCGGGTCGACCGATATCGTTTTCCGCCAGTTGCGAAAGCTCGCCGAGATTGCTGCGCCTTGCCGACAGCAGCACATCGGCGCGCTCGCGGGCGAATGTGCCGTAGGCCAGTGCGTTAGTGTGAAAGAGACTGAGACCCAGCTCGTAGTAGCGTCGTGCATCCGGCCGCACGGAATGCGCATCGATGATCGCGCTCATGCGATCGCCGAAGTAGACGGGAAAGCCGCCGAAGAACACATCGAGTCCGGCGATCATCCTCGAATCGAGCAGGCTCACCGGGCTCAGATAATTTTTCAGATGAAACGGCTCGTAGAGTCGCAGCCCATCGAGAATGATCGCGGTTTCATTCGACACGCCTCCTCTGACCGGCCCGACACTCGAGAACCCATTGACTGCAACTCCCGGCAAGCGCTGCACGGCCTGCAAAGTCTCATCGCCAAGCTTCGGCAGATTCGCAACCTGCTGCTGATCCAGGAATGCGTGCAGACCGGCAATATCCGAGGCCACCGTATAGCGACTCGTCTCGACGACCACTTCCTCGACACGTGCTGCCGGTGCACGAGAACCAGCTGATCGCTCTTCAGAGGTGGACTGTGACTCGGCCGGTGCACGTACGACAGCAAACGTCTGCGGCGCGACCTGCGACACCGTAAGCCCGTGTTCCGCAAGGACTTGCCGCGCCAGAGCCACCGGCTCATCGGCCGTCGGCTCAGTGATGATGCGCAGGTCATCAGGCACGAGCTCGGTGTTGTAGATGAACGTGATTCCGCGACCGCGCAACTCCTCGAGCACATCGCTCACGGCCCGTCCGGCCAGCGCGGCGGCTGCAGCCTGGGCACCAACGAAGACAACACCCAGTACGACAGCACACGCGATCGTGCGGATGCGACGGGAAAGCAGCGCCGGGTGTTCGCAGGTCAGGGGCAAGGTCGCACTCGTGAATCCGCACGCTGCGGAGTCGCCTGACCCGAATGGTAATCAAGACTCCGCAGTTGGCACAGGCGCCGCTCGCGAACCGCCTGCGCTCGCATTCGGCTCGCGCAATGAGCATGAGAACGCGAAGCAGTACAGCGTCGTGGCCACGGCCCAGGCAATCATGGCGCTCCAGAGATCGTGCGAGACGAAATGCGCGCCGCGCGATTGCTGCGCCAGTCCGAAGATGACACCGGTCAGAATGCCCGCCGCGAGACCTGCGCGAGCCCATCGCGGATGCACTTCACGACCGACGAAGTACAAGGCCAGCAAGGCGTATCCGCAGCTCGCATGCGCTGCAGGAAAACAACGTCCTATGCGCAAAGACGGCGGTCGGTGCGCGAACAGATGGGCGTATGGAACCGAGCCGCCGAACGGGATCAGATCCCAGGGACAGTTCACGTGGGTCACGTGCTTCAATGCGCCGACGATGCCGATACTCAGAATCATCGAGACGGCCAGGAAGCCCGACGCGCGGCGCCATCGCCGGAGTGAGGACGCGAAGAACGATCCGATCCAGACGCACACAGGGACCAGCACGATCCCCCGCACGAGCCATTGACCGCCGGTGTGAAGGAACTGATGCGTCCACCAGGACGATCCGCCGAGCCAGCCTTGCTGCGCGTCGTAGAAGATCGAAGACGCGAAGCGCTCATCGAGATCGGTCGTGCCGAAGATCGCCGCAAGCACGATGAAGATCGCAAGAGGCCATCGAATCGAGATCCACCAGAAGCGTGACGGGTGGATGGGTGCAGCGTCGCTCATGAGCCTGTCAGAACGAACGGCGCGTTTCGATCAGCAACTGCACGTCGCTGATATCGCTGCCGCCATCCAGCGGACAGGCCAGATCCACATGCAGCACATTGCCGAGGCCTGAGCGCGCACTGCCGAGGCGCAGTCCAATTCCGATGTCACGCAGCCACCCAAGCGACTCACCCGTGCCGTTGGCCTGCGCATAGGGATCGACACCCCAGGTGCGTCCGGCGTCGAAGAACACTGCGGCACCGACATTGAACAGCTTGAGCGGCTGCCAGTTCGTATAGAAGCGCTCCTCGACCGTGAAGAGTGCGCGGCGTGTGCCAGCCTGATAACGCAATGGATAGCCGCGCAAGCCGTTGTCGCCGCCGAGCAGCAGCTGCAGCTCTGGGTCGAGATGCGAGGTCACCGAGAGGTTCGCCGATGCAAAGAGCACACGCCGCGGCGACTGTCGCAGGTAATAGCGACTGCCGGCATCCAGTTGCGCGTTGTACAACTGACCACCCTCGAGGCGTCCGCCGAATCCGAGCGTATTGATGAAGTACTGATTCTCGGCAGGCTCGAGCCCCGCCTGGACGGAACCATTCAGCATTACGGCATCGGCCGTGGAGCCGAACGCCTCGGACGCATAACCCACTTCGAAATGAGCGGAACGGCCGAGATAGAGATCCTCGGTTCGACCGATCTGATCGAGATTGCGCGTCTCGCGATACTGATCCTCGATCCATTCGATGCCCACCCACGGATAGTTGAAGACGCGGTCCGTTGGCAGCTGCAGCGATGCAGCCGGGCCTGTCACCTGCGTCGATTCCACCGCAGCGAAGTCGCGGCCCAGATGCCGGACACCGGCGAGCAAGCGTCGCGCCCAGCCATTCTCGAGTCCGTTGGAAATACCGCCAGCGATCTCGAACGATTGATCGTGCATCGAGAATTGATCGACGATTTCGCCGAGGGAATACTGCGATTGCGTCGCAGTGCGGTCGCTCGCCGCGACACTGAAGCTCCAGCGCGAATCGAGCGAATAGAACGGACGCGCGAGCAGGATGGAGTTCTCATTGCCATCGCTCATGTCCTCGTGCGCCATCGACAGGCGCCACCAGGTCCCGAGCAGATGCGGATCCTTGTACGCGAAGCGCCACGAGTCGCGATCCACGGTGCTCGAACGATCGACGGAGATTTGCTTGCCGAGCCCGAGAAAGTTGGTGTCCTCGAACTGGACGCTGACGCTGTTCTTCCCTCCCTTGCGGCCGAACGAGAGCCCCGGACTCAGCGTCCACACATCGTGGACGTGCACGACGACATCCACGGTGTTGTCGTCGTCGTGGTAGCGCACCGGCTCGATGACCGCCGCATTCAGATAGCGCTGCTCGCGTAACAGTCGAGCCGTCTCGGCCAGCGTATGCGGGTTGTAGCGCTCCCCCGTGTGAAAGAGCAGCTGATCCGTAATCGTGCGGATGCGAGTCTCGATGTGCAGCGCGTTGGCGATGCGGTACGGCGCCGCCAGCGACTCGGCCGCTTCAAAGACATCGTCGACCTGTACTGCGATGCGCCCGATCTTTGCGCCATCGCGCATCAACTCAGCATCGTCAGGAAGGTATGTCGGGCCAATGCTCGGCGTAATGAGCGCGACCCTCAGCGCGTCGTCATTCGAGCCTGCAACGGCGGTCACGATTCCGCCAGCTATGGAACACGCGCACACGCACGCAATGACAGTTGGCACACGCATGAGACTCCCCCACCGTTGTTGCCTCACACTCGCGGATTGCGATGAGCGCAAGGACTGCAGGTATGACGGGGGGCGCGCGGAAAGCAACCGCAGCAGAGGAAGTGGTGAGGCGAGTGCGAGTGCACATGGTGATTCCGATCCCTGTGGGTTCGGCTTCGGCCGAACAAGAGATGTCCGACTGAAGTCCAATGGCACTGCATTAAGCAGAAGCGCGGAGCGCAGATGAGCGGAAGGGGCTGAAATAGAAAGGAAAGCAGGCTGGCCAGGATTGATAGGATGTTTGTTACCACACATCGACCCAATCAATCG
>JAFAEQ010000007.1 GCA_023423935.1 Pseudomonadota bacterium
GCACGCCAGGCGCATAGCGCCACCCGGAAGATGGTCGATGGATCGCTTCCGCTGACAAATATCTCGCTCTGATTGCAGCTGACCTCATGATCATGCGTGTCGGCAGCGATTAATCAGACGTTCCCTAGAACAGGCGAGCCGACATACATGAATGCTACAAAGGTATTCTTAGGTGTTGTCCTATCGATGTTGCTTGCCGAAGCTCTCGGGCAGGACGGAGGCATCGCGTTCCGCTCGATTCAATTGAACCGGACCGGGTGTCTTGGTAGTTGTCCGGTCTACAGCGTTACGGTGGAGGCGGACGGCTCCGTACGTTTCGTGGGCGATGAGTATGTCGCGCAATTAGGAACGCACGAATCAAAGGTTGCTCCTGAGGCAGTCGCGCGATTGCAATCCGAGCTCAAGAAAGCTGCGTTCTTCTCTCTGCGTTCGCGTAAGAAGGGTCGCTTGGGTTGTTTACGTGCCAAGTCGGATCATCCATCGGTGGTCGTTCGCACCGTTACGCCAACTGACGACAAGACTGTGAGCTTTTACACCGGATGCCCTGAGACGAAGGATTCCGCAGCTCTGGTCAAGCTCGCGGATGCCATCGATGAGATAGCGAATACCGCTAACTGGATCGGAAGCGAACAACTGTGACACTCGATTGAGCCCTTGCGGTCCTCTCTCCTAAGGGGGCTCGGTTTTGCTCTATTTGTTCTCGGTGTGAGTTACATGGCGTACTTCGCACTGGCCAGAGAGCGAAACTGCCCACACCTGACCATCGAACAGCACGACGGGCGCTGACACATCAACGGCGGGTTTGTAGGCCCTTCAATGGAAATTGCGCGAACTCACTTGGAGTTGGCCCAACCAGGCGCTGCGATCTCGCAGTGTTTCCGCGATCAGATGTGTAACGCCGCTCTCGTGCTGAATCTTTCCGGTGATCTCGAGTAGATGCGACTGGAGAAATGGTGCGCGAAAATTCGTGGCAACGCTTTGCCAGACGATGACATTCACCTCCCCACTTTCATCCTCCAGCGTCATGAAGGTCGTGTTGTTTGCAGTACCGGGACTCTGGCGCAGAAGCACCAAACCTGCGGTCGTAACGCGACTGCCGCTTGATATAGCTTTGAGCTGCTGAGCGGTCAGCACTCGTCGACGGATGAAACGTTCACGAAGCAAGGCCAGTGGATGCCTGCGTAGAGTCAGGCCGGTGCTGCGATAATCAGCGGCGATGTTCTGGCCTTCCGTTGGAACAGGCAGCAACGGCGTTGCTTCAGCGGCTGCGCGGCCTGCGAGCAAATCAGTGGAATGATCCAGACCTGACAACTCCCAGGCTGTGTGATGGCGATTTCCGCTCAGTGTCGCTAATGCATTGGCGGCCGCCAGTGCCTCGAGATCCGAGGCGTTGAGAGCAGCTCGTCGAGCGACGTCCTCGGTGCTGCCAAACTTCTGAGCCTGGCGCGCTTGCTGCACGCGCGCGGCGCCGGCCGATGACAAGCCACGAACCAGGCGCAGGCCCAGTCGAAGTACGGGCTCGCCACTACCATCGGACTCCAGCGTGCAGTCAACCTCACTGGCGCACACATCGATCGGACGCACCGTCACACCATGGCGTCGGACGTCCCGAATCAATTGCGCCGGAGCATAAAAGCCCATCGGCTGCGAATTGATCAGGGCCGCCGTAAATGCCGCAGGGCAGAGATCTACGTGTATGACATCCACTCGGGTGCAGCGCCGAGACGGTTGTTACGTCCCGATATGCCATCAGACGATGTGGAAGGCATGTGGCTCGGCGGGTTCTCGCCGAGCGGCGCAAGGTTGGCGCTGTTCTGGCTGATCGACGGCGACGTTCGTGCGGGCGTGTACGAGTTCGCATCGGACACGTTGCGTACTTTCGAGTTCGTGCCTGATATACCGCCCGTGATTCTGAATCGAGGTGGGCCGGCCGCGCCGCTGTGGATCAATGATGAAGAGTTGATCTATCGCACGCTGCCAGCCGGGAGTCGTCCAGCGATGCCGGATCTGCGCCGGGGCATGGGCCGGCAACTCATGGCCTTATGGGAAGACGCGTGGCGTGGCGACAAGCCAACCGCGACGGTGTCGCGCACGCGCTCGAACGGCAATGGATCTGAACTGCAGGCGGGAGCGCTCGTTCGAGTGAGTGCGCGCAGTGGCGAGGCGAAAACGCTTGCAGCGGGGCGCTTTTTTGATTTCGCGCTCTCTCCTGACAAGCGCCGCTTGACTGCGCAACGAAGGGGCGCCGTACTGTCGTATGACAGAGAAAGCGCACGTGAAGACATCACTACCGGTCTGCGGCTGCATCGGTTCGAGCAAACATTGATCGATCTGCGGCAACCGGGCGTGCCGCTGAGGGTGCTCCCTGACTTCAATGTCGCGGAAGGCAGCGTCATCTGGTCCGCCGATGGCGCGAGCTTCACCTTCTTCGCCTGGCCGGAGCGCGGCCAGAGGAGCGATGGACGCTTCTATCTGTTCCGCCTCGATCGAGATCGTCCCGAACCGCTCACGCACGCCGGGCTACAGTTGATTGAGCAGAGTGAACTGGCAGAGCCGCCGCACTTTGCAGTGCCATTCGCCGGGGGTGTGATTCTGCCTGCGTATGAAGCGAACGATCCCACTGAGGCGCCGGGCTTCCCGCTGACCGATCCCGCGACGTACAGCAAACCGCCGCAAGGTCGCGTGGATTGGTTCTGGTTGTCCACGACAGGCGAACGCCGCAAGCTCACGGGTGAACTCGGTGATGTTTCGCCGCAACTCGTTGCCGCGGTCGCCGATGCAGTGATCATCGCCGCGGACGGCGCATTGTGGAAGCTCAAACCCACTCAGGCACGCCCTGCCCAGGCGGCTTCGTTGCGAGGAGGCTCACTGCGCAACGTACGAGCTCTGCAATCGACGATCATCGCTGATGTGGTCGGAGCACGCGAGGGCACAGCCCTCATCGAAATTGAAACGGGCCGCACTCTCATTGTAGATGGCAGCGAAAAGTTCCCCGGACAAGTCGCCACAGCCTCCAGCGTTTCCGGCGCGGTGGTTCTGCATCGGCGAGCGAGTGGCCACACTCCCGGGGCTCTTAGCGTGGTATCACAACGTACCGGTCACACCTTCTGGCGCTACAGCGAACGACTTGCCCAGATGCGCCTGCCCCGCAGTGTCCGAATTCCCTATGTTGCTGCTGACGGCGAGGAAGCTTTCGTCACAGTGCTGTTGCCTCACGAATGGCGGCCGGGCAGGCTGGTCCCAGCCGTTGTGGAGATTTATCCGGGTATGCCCACGGGGATCTTCAGTGCGCCTGCTCATTACCCGCTCGAACTGCTCACCAGTTGGGGATACGCAGTCATCCGCCCCGAAAAGTCGGTGGAAGCGTACCGCTTTCATCTGCTTCGCGAGGACCGCAATCCTCTGGGGGGTTGGGCGGAGATCGTGGAGCCGGCGATCGATGCGGCGATCGAAGCGGGATATGTGGACGGACGGCGCGTGGCCGGTTACGGCACCAGCCAGGGCAGTTGGAGCATCCTTGCATTGCTGCAGCAGACGGATCGTCTGAAGGCGGCCGTGTGCAGCTATGGCCTCATGAACATGGTCAGCGCGTATGGCGCGGTGCCATTGCAGTCTCATCTGTTCCCGGACGATCTGTTTCAAACCGGATTTGCATCCCGGCTGCGCATCAACTATCCCGCGTTCGGCGTTGCCCCGTGGGAGGATCCGCAACGCTACGTGCGCTGGGATCCGATCTTCGGCATGCACAAGGTGAACACTCCATTGCTGCTCATCCAATCCGATCTGGATGGGTTGCCGCTCGGACAGAGCGATGAGATCTATTCCGCTCTAGTGCGGATGGGAAAAGACGCACAGTACGTGCGTTACTGGGGAGAAGGCCACGGCGTTGCAAGTCCCGCCAATGCGCGAGACGAGTGGAGTCGTGTGCTCGCTTGGTTCGACGAGTTCCTGGATATCAAGCGAGACGCCGAAGGTGCTGTGGTCTACGAGGATGGTCGCGCCGTGTCGAGGGATGACCAGGAGCCCTGGACAGCGGAAGATTTTCGCCGATTGGAGTGGTTCTTCGGATTGTCGCAGGAGACCCGTAAAACGCAGGAGTAGCTGCGTCAACGGGTATCAATTTCCTCGAAGCAGCCCGAGCGAGTACAGCAGCAATCGAATCGTGGATACACACCTCCTTCTGCCAAGCAAACATTCGTTCTATGTGACTGAGTGTGACTCCTCGAATCGCGTTGCGTGATTGCCCATTCGATCGCGCGCCAACCAGAATCCATGAAAGCAGCAACGATCAGCGGAGAAGGGCGGCGCGCTGAGAGTGCTACGCGTCTTCGCGATCGCTCTACCGATCACATGTGAGCTGTGCCACTACATCGCCGCCTTGAGCACTTTGAACACGCGCTCGTCGGCGCACTGCGCAACGTTGAAGCGCAGAAAATCGTTGGCGGTTTGCGAAACGCTGAAGGCATTGCCGGGAGCAAGGACGACGCCAGCGGCCAACGCCTGGTGAGTCACGGCTGTAGCGTCGATTCCGGCGGGCAGTCGACACCACAGAAACATTCCGGCGGGCTGCGCTATCCAGGGCTTGATGCCGAGGACTTTCAGGCGTGCGGTCGTATCGGCCATCGCGCGAGCAAGGCGGGTGCGCAGTGAATCTGTGTGCCTGCGGTAGCTGCCGTTCTTGAGCAGCGCAAGAACGAGCTCGGAGGAGAGTCGGCAACCGCCGAACGAAGTGGAGATCTTCAGATCAACGAGTCCTTCGATCCAGCTACGCGGCGCGGCGATGAAACCGCAGCGCACCGACGCCGACAGTGTTTTCGAGAAGCTTCCGATGTGCACCACTCGGTTCAGTCCATCGAACGCTGCAAGTCGCGGCGCAGGCGTGTTCTCGAAGTCGGCAAAGATGTCGTCCTCGATGATGGTGATGCCGGCCTGGTCGGCGAGCTTGAGCACCCGGTGTGCAGTCGTTGGCGCGAGGACTGCACCGGTGGGATTGTGGACCGCGGAGTTCGTGATGTAGAGCCGCGGCCGTTCCGTCTTGAGCGCCTGCGCAAAGAGATCGATATCGGGCCCGTTGCGCGTGTAGGGAACGCCGATGACCTTGACCCGATGAGCGCGCAGGAGCGCCTGAAAATTGAAGTAGCAGGGATCATCGACCAGCACCGCATCGCCGGGTTCGAGCAAGAAGCGACACAGCAGATCGATTGCGTGCGTTCCGGACTCCATCAGCATGATCTGTTCGGGCGCGGCTTCGATCCCGCGTTCGCTCATGCGTCGTGCGAGAAGTTGCCGTAGCGGCAGCAGTCCGAGAGGTGTGCCGTAGTCGGTCAACGCCACGTCATCGGCTCTCGCCAGTGTCCGTAAGGCGCGGCGCAGAGCGGCGTGCGGCATCCATGATGATGGCAGCCAGCCGCAACCCGGTTTCAAAACCTCGGCACCCGCCGACAGCGATTGACGCGAGATCCACAGCGGATCGATTGCGCGGTCGAGCTTCGGGCCCATGTCGGCCAAGGACAATGGTGCGAGCGGTGCGGCCACGTAGAACCCCGCGCCCGGCCGAGAACGAATGATTCCTTCGGCCGCCAAGCGCTCGTACGCTTCGACGACGGTGGATTTGGAAACTCGCATGCTCTCAGCGAGCGCGCGAATGGATGGCAGCCGTGTGCCGGGCGTGAGAACACGGGCGGCGATCCGTTGTTTGATCGTCGCGATGATCTTGCCGATCAAAGTTGTGTCAGCCGCATCAACTCTCTTTGCTTCCACCGTACCGCCTCGCTGACCAGAACAGTTTGCGCGAATCGTACTGTACTGTATCTGGGTGCTGTGGCGAGCTTGCGCAAATATCTGTGCTTTTCGAGTGCGGAGCTTTCGTGAGCAGGATTCCGGCTGGCTGGATCAATGGGTTTTGCGGCGTGCTGATCTTCAGCGGTTCGCTGCCGGCAACGCGCGTGGCCGTGATGGATCTCGATCCTCCTTTCCTGACCGTCGCGCGTTCGGTCATTGCAGCATTGCTCGCTCTCGCGCTGCTACGGTTGTTCAGGGCGCCGCGACCGGCGCGCGGTGATCTGGTTTCGCTCGGCATCGTGGCCGGCGGTGTCGTGATCGGATTTCCCTTGCTGACAGCTCTGGCGCTACAGCACGTCACTTCGGCTCACTCGATCGTATTCGTCGGCTTGCTGCCGCTTGCAACGGCACTGTTCGCCGTCGTGCGCGGAGGCGAGCGGCCGAGACGTGCTTTCTGGGTATTCTCGTGTCTCGGCAGCATGCTCGTGGTGGGCTTTGCGCTCAGCACTGGTGTGTCGGTTTCGCTGCGCGGAGATTTGCTGATGCTCGCGGCTATCCTCCTGTGTGGGTTGGGTTATGCCGAAGGTGCCACGTTGTCGCGCAAGCTCGGCGGCTGGCAGGTCATTTCCTGGTCGCTCGTCTTGTCGCTCCCACTCATGGTGACGCTGCTGCTGATGACGGTCCCTTCGAATCTGGCGAGCGTCGGTGTGCCTGCGTGGATCGGATTGGCCTATGTATCCGTTTTCAGCATGGTGATCGGTTTCATCTTTTGGTATCGCGGATTGGCTCAGGGTGGCATTGCTGCGGTGGGGCAGTTGCAATTGCTGCAACCGTTCTTTGGCTTGACGTTATCGGCAACTCTGCTCGGCGAAGACGTAAGCCCCGCGATGCTCGCAGTAACCGTCGCGGTCGTGATGTGTGTGATGTTTGCGAGCGGCGTCAGGATCCAGCCCGTCCACATCGCCCGATTCGCGCCCAGGCCCCTGCGAGACGCAATAGAACTCCGGCCTTGCAAGCATCGGTCCGTCGGTCGTGATCGCTGTGCGTAATCATTTACGTGAACCGGCGCATGCGTGTCCGCGCGCTTTCTACATCGCAGATCGTTCCGCCACGATGACAGCCGCCGGAAAAACCTGTTAGCGTTTTTCGATGTCGTCAGATTCTCCGCAGCGTGCGCCCCATCTACTCGATACAAGTGAAGTGCTCACGCAGCTTCGCACGGATGCGAGCCGCGGGCTCACGCGTGAGGAAGCGCAGCGTCGACTACAGCAATATGGCCGCAATGTTCTGACGGCTGAGAAGCCGACGCCCGCCTGGCGCAAATTCCTGGCGCAGTTCCAGGACGTTCTCGTGATCTTGCTGCTGATCGCGACGACGATCTCCGCCGCGCTCTGGGCGATCGAGCGGAATGCCGCGCTGCCTTATGAAGCGATCGCGATCCTGGCCGTGGTGCTCGTGAACGCAATCATGGGTTACGTGCAGCAGGCGCGCGCCGAAGAGGCGGTTGCGGCGCTGAGGCAGATGTCTGCGGCGAAGGCGAGCGTCATTCGCGATGGCATGCGCCAGACCATCGAGTCCGCGGACATCGTGCCGGGGGACATCATCCTCCTCGAAGAAGGTGACACTGTTCCTGCCGACGCACGCCTCGTTCAGACGACCGCGTTGCAAACCGCCGAAGCTGCGTTGACAGGCGAGAGTCTGCCCGTCTCGAAGCAGATCGCGGCGCTCGAGGGCGAGGCGACGCTGGGAGATCAGTTCAACATGGTCTTCAGCGGAACGTCAGTGACTCATGGGCGTGGCCGCGCCGTCGTCGTAGCGACGGGAATGAACACGCAAATGGGCACGATCGCCGGGATGCTCGAGGGCGCACCTGCCGAGACGACGCCGTTGCAGAAAGAGTTGGCGCGCGTCGGCAGGATACTCGGCATCATCGTGATCGCAATCGCCGTGGTCATGATCGTGACGATCCTTCTGGTCCAGGATGTGCGAGGCTTTAGCGCATTCTTCGAGGTGCTCATTCTCGGTGTGGCGCTGGCGGTCGCGGCGGTGCCCGAAGGGCTGCCTGCCATCGTCACCGCAGTGCTGGCACTCGGTGTGCAACGGATGGCGAAGCGCAATGCCATCGTGCGCCATCTCGCGGCCGTGGAAACCCTGGGTTCGGCGACTGTCATCGCTTCCGACAAGACCGGCACGCTCACCAGGAATGAAATGACCGTGCGTACTCTGGTCACTGCGAGCGGCCGCGTCCGCTTCGGCGGAACAGGCTATGCACCCGAAGGGCCTGTCGAACGAGAAGAGGGCGGCGCGATCGAGGGGCCGTTGCAAAGCGAGTTCATGCGAGCGCTTGCAGCAGCCGATCGCGCGAACAACGCCGTGTTGCAGGAGCAGGACGGCCGTTGGACCGTGCAGGGCGATCCGACCGAAGGCGCCTTGATCGTTGCGGCGCGCAAGGCGGGTTTCAGCGATGAAGTGCTGGGTGCACGCTTCGAGCGCATTGCGGAGATCCCGTTCTCGTCCGAGCGCAAGCTGATGAGCACGGTGCACAGCGACGCCAAGCGCGAGGAGTACCTGCTCGAGTTCACCAAGGGTGCGCCGGATGTGTTGCTTGCGCGCTGCTCGCAGGAAGAAGTGGGCGAGGAGAAACGGACGCTGACTGCTGAACGGCGTGCTGAGATACTGAAACTCAACGAGCGACTTGCAGGCGAAGGCTTGCGCACGCTCGGCGTCGCACTGCGGTTGCTGCCGCGAAATGCTTTCGATCGCGAAGAGATCGACGAGCACCTGGAAAGCGATCTGGTGTTCCTGGGCTTGATCGGCATGATCGATCCGCCGCGCCAGGAGGCTGCAGACGCCGTTGCGAAAGCGAAGCACGCAGGTATACGCCCGCTCATGATCACTGGCGATCATCCCGTCACGGCGAAGATCATCGCCGCCGAGCTGGGCGTGAGCGGAGAGGGTCGCGTCCTGACGGGCGCGGAGATCGAGAGCGCTTCCGACGCTGCGCTTGAACAGCTCGTGCGGGAAACGTCGGTTTATGCGCGGGTGAATCCGCAGCACAAACTGCGCATCGTGAAGGCATTGCAGGGCGACGGCGCGATCGTCGCCATGACCGGCGATGGCGTGAACGACGCGCCGGCGTTGAAGTCGGCGGACATTGGCATTGCCATGGGCATCACCGGCACCGACGTTTCCAAGGAAGCGGCTGACATCGTCCTTGCGGACGATAACTTCGCGACGATCGTTGCGGCGGTGGAGGAGGGCCGCGCAATCTTCGCCAACATTCGCAAGTTCCTGCGTTATCTCTTGTCCTCGAACATCGGCGAGGTCATGACGATGTTCTTCGGCGTCGTGTTTGCTGACGCTATCGGGCTGAGCGCATCGGCAGACAGTGCCGTCGTGCTGCCGTTGCTCGCAACGCAGATCCTGTGGATCAATCTGGTCACTGACGGTGCGCCTGCGCTCGCCCTGGGTATCGATCCTGCCGACGTGGATGTCATGGATCAGCAGCCGCGGCCACGCGGCGAAGGTGTGATCACCGCGCGCATGTGGCGAGGAATTCTGTTCGTGGGGGCCATCATGGCCGCCGGCACATTGCTCGTGCTCGACGCCAGTTTGCCCGGAGGGCTCATCGAAGGATCGGGCGATCTGCGCTATGCGCAGACGATGGCGTTCATGACGATCGTCTTCTTATCACTGTTCAACGTGTTCAATGCCCGTTCGGATGAACACAGCGCATTCGTCGGCTTGTTCTCGAATGCGTGGCTATGGGGTGCGGTGCTCTTGTCGCTCGTCCTGCAAGCTGCGGTTCTCTATGTTCCATTCCTGCAGTCGGCATTCTCGACGACGGCGCTGAGTGCGCGAGACTGGCTGCTGTGTGCCGCCGTAGGCAGCTCGGTGTTGTGGTTGCGGGAAATTACCAAGCTGATCGGGAGGCTCGCCCATCGCGCGTAACCGCGGTCGCATCGAAGCATTGCGCGCGCTATTCAGGCATTGCGTTTACGAGGTGAACGACACCAGCGACCTGTTCCACGGAGATGATGAAAGCGAGTCCATGACCGGGTGCCGATAGCTGCGCAGCAGTGGTGATCTCCGTGAGCACGGTCTGGGCGATATCGGCCGGAACGACGGTCAGCACGACTTCCTTCTCCGGTTCGATCTGAATCCCGAATACACGTTGCTGCTCGTTGCGTCCGATGCCCCGTCCGAACAGGACGGTGCCGCCGTGAGCGCCTGCCTTCATGCTGGATTCCAGCACGGTATCGCCCCAGCCCTTGCGCACGATGCTGACGATCAGGCGTGGATTGATCATGTTCATGGATAGCTACTCCCGTTTTCTGGGCCGCATCAGCAAGCCGACCATCATCACGGACATGACGGGTGCCATGGTAATGAGCGCGACGAGTCCAAATCCGTTCACGATGGGATCCTCCGCGCCCGTCGCAGAGGACGCGCCGAGCGCAAGCGCCAACAGGAATGAGTTCGCGAGCGGCCCCGTAGCGACACCGCCAGCGTCTGCTGCGACAGGAACGAAATCCTTGCTGCTGAACCACATCAGGACGATGACGAACGCATAACCGGGAACCAGCAGATACAGGAGGTCGAGACCATACGCGATGCGCAGCATACCGATACCAACCCACACTGCGACACCACCACAGATGGCGAACAGCACCAGGCGTCCGCGAATCGAGCCATTCGATGCACGTTCGACTTGATCGGCCAGCACGCGCACTGCCGGCTCACCCCAGGCTGTCACGAACCCGAGCAGTGCACCGATGGCAACCATGAGCCATGTCCGATCAAGCGCGCCGAGTGCGACGCCGACGACGCGGCCGAAAGGCAGAAATGCGAGGACGACGCCCAACAGAAACAAGAACAAGCCCAGGGCAGCGATCAATGTGCCCTTCAGAATCTCGGCGACTTGCCGCACTGGAAGTTTAAGCAAGAAGACCTGAAAGACCAGGAACAACACTACGAGCGGTGTGATCGCGATCGCGACGTCGCGCGCTACGGATGCAATATCCTGCAGCAAGGCCGCCATCATCCGCGCAGCAGGCCCATTGCGAGGATCGCAATGATCGGGCCGATCGATGCAAATCCAACCACGCCGAATCCGTCGGAAACAGCGGAGCGTCCGGCGAGAACCGAGCTGACGCCGATCGCGAGTGCGATGATGACCGGCGCGGACAGCACGCCGGTCGTAACACTGCCACCGTCGAAGGCAAGCGAAACGAATTCGCGCGGCGCGAATAGCGCGAGCACGATTGACAGTGCGTAACCGACAGCCAGCAAGTACTTCAGCGGCCAGCCGAACACGATGCGGGCAGTCGCGATCGCAGTGAGCACCCCGACGCCGAGCGCGATCGCAAACATGACGGCCGTACCCGAGATCGTACTTATCGATGCGCGCTCCACTTGATCGGACAGCACCAGCACGTCGGGCTCCGGAATGGTCGTGGCGAATCCGATCGAGAACGCCACGACCAGGATCAACAGAAGGGAGCGCTTCTGCGGCAGCTGCGCGCCGATGAAGCGGCCCATGGGCACGATACCCAGATCGATGCCGACGAACAGCAGCAGCATGCCGACGGCGGCGAGCAGTGATCCGAAGAGAAACTGCAGGAACAACTCGTTGGGCGCATGGACCAGCGTGAACTGCAGTACACAGACCGAGACGATGAGGGGCGCAACCGCCTGCAACACCTCCAGCAACTTCTCGCGCAAGAGCTGAATCATCGTTCTGGCCCCGAGTGGCGGACGCGATCCGATGATCCTGACCCATCCATACGGCCTGGAGCAAGATCGTGCATCCCCGCGATGCGAACGCAGCGCACCGCAGGCTTATCGAAGTGCCAGCCGCTTGTTGCTCATCCTGGAGTTGCGCGCGCACACGGCTCGAGGGGATCCGCGCGGTCCCACATTGGCGATTGCAGCAATCGCGCCGCGAAGACTGCCGGCCGCGCGACGACGCGACTGCTTCGTGCGACTACTTCGTGCGACTACTTAGTGGAAATGTGAGCGTTCTGACGGCGCCGATACGCGCGGTCCACACGGGCGACGCGCACTTCGTAGTGTTCGTACCAGGCGGTCTTGCCATTCTCTTGTGCCAAACGATGCTCGGCGTGGGCTCGCCATGCCGCAATTGCTTCCGTGCTTTCCCAATAGGACACGGTGATACCGAATCCGTCGCTCCCTCGGGCGCTCTCGGCGCCGAGGAAGCCCTGCTGATCGGTTGCCAATTCCAGCATGCGGTTGGCAGTGGCCACGTAACTATCGTCCCCTTCGCGCAGGCGAGACGAAAAGATAACGGCGAAGTAGGGCGGCGACGGAAGCTTTGCGAACGAACCGGAACTGGACATACGAAGAGTGAAGGTGTCGTCTTCTGGAAGCGATGTGAGCGGCAGTTGAAATGGTTGTGCACGGCCAGGTCCACTATCGTCATGAACGTGCCGACTCTCGACAAGGGCGGTTCTCGACGGCGAGCGATCAGAAACGGCCAGATGCAGCTGTGCGGGGTTCCAGGAGCGCAGCCGAGTGAGCTTGCCCTGCTACAGCCGTGGCAGCTCGATACTCAGCGCTTGCTACGCGGTTTCGTCCGGCGAGGTTTCGCGCTCATGCCTGCGACCGGCGCATGCTGCGCCATCAACTCCGCGAGCCAATCGATAAAGACGCGCACCTTCGCGCTGACGTGTCGGTTCGAAGGGAATGCGACGTACAACGGCATGGGATCGAGGTGCCAGCTTTCGAACAGTGGCTGCAGTTCTCCCGATTTCACATGCGGCTCGGCCATATAACGCGGCAACCACAGAATGCCCATTCCAGCCACGCCGGCAGCAAGGTACGCGTTGCCATCGTCGACGGCGACGACATAGCGGCCCCGCACTTCCACATTCTCACGTTCGGAGCGCAGCACAATTGAGCCGACCGTGCCGAGACTGGAACGTAAGTAGCCCACGATGCGATGGTGTGTGCCATCGAGCTTACCCGGGTGCAACGGGCGGCCGGCTTGCGCGAGGTAACTGGGCGCTGCGTAAACGCCGAGTGCAAGATCGCCCATCCGACGCGCCGTCAATGACAGATCGGTGAGCTCTCCGCCTCGCACGACGCAATCGACGTTCTCACCGATCACATCGACCTTGCGGTCGCTGACGCCCATCTCCAGTTGAATGTCGGGGTAACGCGAGTGGAATGCCGGCAGCGCGGGCATCAGCAGCATACGAGCCAGCGGGCTCGGTACGTCCACGCGCAGGCGGCCCTTGGGCTGCGCAGTCGCGTTCGAGACGCTGCTGTCCGCATGCTCGAGCTCGGCGAGCAGTTGGACGACGCGCTCGTAATAGGCCGCGCCTTCAGCAGTCACTCGGACCTGGCGCGTGGTGCGGTTGAACAGCTTGACGCGCAGCCGCGCCTCCAACTGCTGGATTGATTGCGTGACCGTAGTCTTGCTGATGTGCAGTGTCTGCGCAGCTTTGGTGAAGCTGCGCGCTTCGACGACACGTACGAAAATTTGCAAAGCATCGAACCGATCCATCCATCCATCCTCCGGCGCATTGTTCGGTCTGACCAAACAGACCTTACGCGTCTCGCCTGTTTATCGGAAAGGCGCCGCCTTCTAAAGTCCATCGCATCGAAATGCCTTCTCAAGGAGCTGCCATGTCCACCCGCGATGTTGTTTTCCCCGCCGGCCGCCAAGCCCTGTACGAGCGTAACCGCTATTCGCCGGCGATTCGCTCCAACGGCTTCCTGTTTGTCTCGGGCCAGGTCGGAAGTCGCCCCGACGGCTCGCCCGAGCCTGACCTTGAAGCGCAAGTCAGGCTGGCGTTCGAGAACCTCAACGCGATCCTGCGCGCCGCCGGCGCCACGTTCGACGATGTCGTCGACGTGACGGTCTTCATCGTCGATCCCGCCACCAAGTTCGAAAAAATCTGGAAGGTCGTCGGCGAGCTCTGGGGAGAAGCCCCCTATCCGACGTTGACTGGCATCGGCGTGACCTGGCTGTACGGCTTCGATTTCGAGATCAAAGTGATCGCGAAGCTGCCGGAAGCGAGTGGCTAAGCGCGGCGCGCACAGCGCGCATAGACATCGCGCATCACATGCACATGGGGCGCACGCGTGGGACATCCACCGAGTTCTGGTGGATGTCCAAGCCGGACTTTCCGCGCTTGGCGGTTCGCAACAAGGCCACGCTGCACGGCGTGACGGTCTTGCGCAGAACCAGATCGTGAGCAGCAGCTCACAGCCTCAGCGATAACAATCAGCCACGCGACTGGATGAGGCGGAGGAAAGCGCATCCGTTTCACCGCGTCGGCTCCATTGTTCTGTCAGAACGATCACCGCATTCTTGGGTCGTTGTCGATCTCGGCTTCCGGTGGCGCCACGCCGAGTACAAAGGTGCGAATACGAGCATCCGTGGGGTCGCGCCACAGTAGAACGAACCCACGAAGCCTATGAGTGCGGCTTCGAATGGCTTCGGATCTCCGGAGTAGAAATGCGCGATCAACGCAAAGCGACGGAGATCACGGTCGATAGAGTGATGAGTCCAAGCGCAACTCGCATCTCCACATGAAGCAATCGCTGAAAGTAGGTCATTGCAGAACTAATGCCATGCTCGAAGGCTGCTGCTTTGAACGCGTCCGCTCGCAGCAATCGTTCGGCGTGCCTCTACTTGTGTCTCGTATCTTCATACGTGTATGAGCGCTCCACTGTGTCGGCCACGATACTGAAGCGAAAGCGTGAGTCGTCGTCAACGTTTGAAGCTACTCCAGAGACCTGCACCTTTTCGGAAGTCAGAACTTCGCACGAGACGGCCTCGATCTCATAGTCTGCGTGATAGAAGTTGAATTCCCCGAAGGACATTCCCTGTTCGGCAGCAGGAATCGTCACGGTCCTAGGGCGGGCAGACTCGTCCAGAAACAGCATATCCGTTCCATTCGCATACACGACGAGCACCTGATAGCCGTCGCAACGAGCTGTCAGTTTCGGGTCGGAGGAGAACACCCATGATCCGAACTCCAGGAAGCTCTTCGGATGGCAGGAATTGGACGAATCGCATCCTTGGGAATTTGCAGCAGCGACCGTCATACAGGGAGCTGAAAGTATGAGCGCTGCGTGCTTGAGAGCTTTAAGCAGCAACATCTTGCGCCTCATCCTTGCTCCTCGCTGAGCTTTTGTGCTCTGCGCGATTCGGGAAACGTTCTTTGCGAACATCGGCAACGTCCGCGACGGCCATAGGGGAGCGGCTCTCAATGGTTCGAGAAGATCACTTCGCCGCTGCGGATCACGCAGCGAACGTTAGCGAAATGGCGGGGCGAGTCGGCCGGGTCCGCATTCAGGACGACGATGTCCGCGTCCATACCGGCGGCCAGGCGTCCGCGTCGGCCCTGCTCATTCCATCGAGCCGCGGGGGCGGTCGTCAATGAAGCCAAAATCTGCATGGGTGTCATGCCAGCTTGTGCCATGAGCTCATACTCGAGTGTCGGGTCGAAATCGGTCATGTAGCCGACGTCTGTGCCGAACAGAACTTGCCCGCCCATGGCGGCAAACCTGCCGAACTCCCGCACGCTTTCGTTCACGATTCGCTTGGCAATCTCCGGCGGCACCTGCTGTTTCTGCAGCTCGAACGCAAGCAGCTTGAGAGTTGGAATCATCGACATGCCGGCGTCACGAACCTGCTTCAGCAAGGCTTCGGGCCACGGGGCTGGTTGACCAAGCGGCGGATGCGCGAGGATGTCCGCATGAACATCGAGCGCAGCCTGCACTCCAATGAAATCCGTTGGATGGACAACGACCAGTTTGCCGCGCCGATGTGTCGCCTCTGTCGCGGCCCGCATGATATCGGCGGACATCCGCTTGATGCTGCCGTCGGCCTGTGGTGCGGCGATGAAAAGCTTCGTGCCATCCGCGTCAGCAGCAAAGTTGTGCTCGAGCGCTTTCAGCGCGGCGTCGACGGTTGCCGGTTGCGGCAACTCCTCGAGGAGTGACTTGCGCATGTGGGAAATGTATATGGGCAGGCCGTTGGGCGGAAAAAGCGCAAACCCCACTGTCATGATCCGGGGGCCACGAACCTCGCCCTTCTCGATCCGTGCTTTCAGCGCAAGCGTAGAGTCGCGCTCGGAGGCAGTGTCGAAGACCGTGGTGTAGCCGTAGCGCGTGAGCATGTTCGTCAGCGAGCGGGTCAGCGCGTCGGCTGGTTGATGGCCCGCATCGGCATATTCGTCGCCCGTGAAATGCACGTGGCTGTTCTGGAAGCCGGCGACGACAACCCCGCCGCTGCACTCCGGAAACTTCGTGGGGGCAGATGCGAGGACATCCGAAGAGTCCGTGACTGACTGGATCTTGCTGCCCGAGATAATCACTTGGCCGTTGTGGATCGGCCGCATGTCGGGGGAGGGATAGATCGTTGCGCCCCTTAGCGTCCACGCCGATTGGGCCTGTGCGGACGAAGCGAGCGCAGCGGCCAATGCGATTGCGAGTTTTCCAAGATGTCTGATCGTCATCGAGAAGCATTTCAACCAGTTGCAGACTTGCGAAGGTCAGGGAAGTCGATCAATCAGAGCTTCCCTAACTCCTCAGACGCGGTACGAAGAAATGAGAGCCCTGGCTGAATGCACTTCATTCCTTGCGCTCGACTCCATTCATCACGCGCGTATGTCTTCATGGAGCGCGGTGAAATGCCATGGCGCTGGGCAAGCTCGTCGCGAAGATAGTCGCGACGCCGTGGAGTCGTCAACGCGGTCTCAAGGACGTTATGTCGACGTCGCGCAGGCAAGCAGATGGACCAAGCTTGCTAGATCAGGTGCGCGAGTTGATCCGCATTCGCCATTACGGCGTTCGCACCGAGCGGGGCCTGACGAATCAGAGTCCTGCTTTGGTCGTCAATCCCGGGGAAGGCCGGGATCTCCTGCCAGATTCGCGTTGGTCACAGGGCGTGGGCCCCGGCCTTCGCCGGGGTGACCTCCGGGCCTTCTCAAGGTGAGATCACCACCGAATCGGCTGTTACTGGTCACTGGGAATTGTTCGACTGAAGTCGACCCACAGAGATGGATCAGTTGAAGTGTTCGACGAAGTCGAACCTACAGTGCCGGATCAATTCCGGGTGTTGATCGTCAGCATGACGATGCCGTTGCCGCCTATGACCGTGACGATGCCGCTCACGGTGTTCACTGACAGCGTCACAGTGGCGGTGCCGACAGCGATGGGCGGACTGGTGACGACGTTGCCATTGACGCTCGTGCCGGGAAGGGCGCTGACGGCGGCGGCCAGTCCATAGACGCCGCCGGCGTTCGTAACGAGGTTGGTGACTGTTGCGGCAACACTCACAGTACTTGTCGTGCTGGAAGTGGTCGTGGCGCCGGAGATCTGTGCGCCTGGGCCAGGAGGATTCAGGCCGCCGGCGAACGCTGTGCCGCACGCGAGCGATAGTGCAGCGGCTGCGATGAGTGTGCTCGGTCTCATGGGGTCTCCTTGATACTTGACCGGTCAGAAGCGACTGGAGTAGCCGACGCCGAATGAGAACGTGGAGTCGGCACGCTTCTCCACGATGTCGCTCCAGCCGAAGATCGTGGCAATGGGAATGGTGCGCCAGGGCACGATGGACACGGCGAAGTTCGTCGTCTCACCGCTGTAGTCGACAATGGTGCTGAACTGCCGCGTCCATGCGTATCCAACGGAAACGAATGGCGTGACTTGTTCCGGATCGTCCACTTTGCCGAGCCGGCCATCGCCGGCACCGAGCGTGACCATCAGGCCACCCGGATTCAGCGGGTTGTTGCGCAGCTGGAAGTAGTGGCTGTATGCGAGGAACTTCGTGCTGGTGTGTCTTTCCACATAGTCCTTGGCTTCGCCCCATGCCAAGTCGTTCTCGCTACCGAGGGACAGGGCGCCACGTTGTCCGATGTTGCGATGGAGCTTGATCGCTACCGAACCGGAGTCACCGAATGAGTTGGTCAGACTGATGACGTTCACGGCCACCTCGACACCCACGGCGGTGGTGGGATTGCCGATGCCGAAGCCTGCGGCGATCGAGCCATCGATATCCAGGTCGCCGATGAAATCGGGATCGACACCTTCGACTCGGTTTCCGGAAGTGGTTGCACCGTTGACGCCGAAGAAGTAGTCGCCGCTACGTGCGCCGAATCCGATAGGTGAGCCGAATGCGACACCGGGTAGTACCCGTGGCTGGGTCATGATGGCCAGCAGCAGATCGCGTATTTCCGGGGGCAGGCTCTCCACCGTGATCGCTCCCACGTCGACTGCGCTTGGCTGGGAGCGCTCCGCGCCCTGCGCTGCAGAGGTGAGGCCAATGAGCGAGGCAGCAATCGAGGCGGCGAGGCCGACGAGCCTCTTCGGGCGACGGGACATTCGGGATTCCTCAAGCGTGTGGCGCGACCGAGGGTGACCGAAGTCGCGCGAACAGCACTGCATGGTGCTGGCAGCAGTGTAGAGCTGCCTTATGAGGCCGCGCGGGCGGATTGATTCATCTCGAATCTATCTTCAGTCGCTGAGGTGCGGATGTTGTCGGAGGTGCGGGACGCACCTGATCGTCAGTCGAGTCGCCCGAACGACGACGAGCGCGAGTTTCTGTTCAAGTTGCGGGACGACCGTGCGGCGTCGGAACCCAACTGAGCGCAGGCAGACGCTCGAACATCCATCGAGTCACTCGCTTGAGTTATCGAGCGCGTGGACGTCGAGGCCGCCCTTTCCAGATCAGCGGGCCCGGCCCGTAGCGGGCGGCCCGATCTCCAGGATTGGCAAGGCGGCACTTCTGTAGCGAGAGGCAGCCGCAGCCGATGCATTCGGTGAGCCCCACGCGCAGGCGATTCAATTCGGCGATGCGCGCGTCGATCTGATGCATCCATCGGGTCGATAGCTTTGCCCAGTCCGTAGCCGTCGGCACTTGATGGCGCGGCAGCAAGGCAAGCTCCGTGGCGACATCCTCGAGCGACAATCCGATCTTCTGCGCGAAGACTATGAATGCGATCCGACGCAACACTGCCCGCGGATAGCGTCGGTGCCCGGACGCAGTGCGCATCGATTCGATCAGACCACGTTCTTCGTAGAAGCGCAGCGCCGAGGCAGCTACGCCGCTGCGTTCTGCCAGTTCACCAATCGTGAGTTCGCTGTCCATGCCGCTAGCATGGGCGCGGCGCGAGCTTGACTTCAAGTGCAGTTGAACTCTTAGGGTTCGCACCTGTTGCCCTGACGGTGTTGTCTGCCACCTGGAGATTCCGATGCCTGCGACTGCGATAACGATCATCCACAAGTACCTCAGAAGTGAGCTGTTTGGGTTCTCGCAGCAACTGTTTCGTGCCGGTCCGGAGGATGTGTCCGCCATTCAAAGCGCGATGGAACGTACTGCCTGGCTGCTGCACGGACACGCCACGCAGGAGGAGGCGCAGCTCGAACCCAAGCTGCGCCAGCAGGACGAGTCCGCTGCCGATCGGCTGATGGAGGATCATCGGCGTCTGGAGGAGGAGTTGGAGCAACTGACGGCGTTCGTGCGCCGGCTCGATCCGAGCCAGCCGGACTGCATTGAATCGTTGTTGCAACTGAACCTGAACTGGAACCGCTTCGTCAGTGGCTATCTGGCGCACCTGGATGACGAGGAGCGAGCGTTGTTCCAGCCATTGAGCGCGGCGACTTCGCTCGCGGTCATCGCCCAATCTGCCGTGTCGCAAGGGGCCGAGCAGGGCAGGGCATTTCTCGAACGGCTATGGACCGTCACTACGGTGCGCGAGCGCGAGGTCATCGAAAGCGAGGTTCGGTCGCGAACGAAGTGATTCAATGGTTTCCGGTGCCGGGCGAGGTTCGTGGGTTGCGCGTGACAGTGAAGAAACGATTCACGCTCTCACGCTGGCTGGATTCACTGCGGTGAGAGAGTCGAGCGATCTCCGCGACTGGCTCGGCGTAGCGTCGTTGTCTGGTGGTATAGCTGCGGCCAGCCTCGGGTGGTGCTCGGATCGGGCGCTCGATCAATGGGTGCGATTGACTCAGTGCCAACGGTCTGGCCGATAATCAGTCGATGCGTTCGGCGGCTGCTCTGTGCGGCGAAGGTGAAGCGTCCGGCCGCAGTTCGGCTGAACCTACAATCAGAGCGCACGACACCATGCAACCGCTGAGTTTCTGTCTTACCCCGTGCCTGGCACTGATCGCTGTCGTATGCAGTGGCGTGGTTCATGCCGGACACATCGACTCAATCGTTCAGAAGGAATTTCCCGGCGCGCGCCTTGCAACTCCTGCAGACTTTTCACCCGTACTGGAGGGCAAATACGTCGGCCAGGTGCTTCACGAAGCCGATTTCGATGGAGATGGATCGAGCGATTGGGCGGTCATCATTGTTTTCCCTGACGCCGCAACCTACGGCGTGTACTACGTGATAAGCGGCAATCCTCGGCCCAGAATCATGAAGCTTTTCGATCGGGAGTACGGTCTGGACGAACGAGCGGGCTTTATCAAGACGCCAATGTTCTTCAAGCCTGCCGGTGAACTGGGAATTGCGGGGCGGGATTACACAACGCTGACCAACGATCTTTCTCTGCATGATTCTTCGGCCGAAGCCTGGAAGGTGTATGCAGAGGAACGTGCAATAAGAGTGGCTCCTTATAGAGCGGTTCCAGCGATTGAGGTGTGGACTGGGGTGAGCGGCAGCCAGAAAGATGGGACTCTAGAGCAACTGTCGTATTGCTCGCACACCTGGTATTTCGAGAAAGGCGAGCTCAAGAGCTTCAGTGCATGCGATTGATCATGGGTTTGCTGCTAACCACATTCGCGATATCGAGCCGCTGAAGCACCCAATGCTAGTGGCACGCATCGGTTTCTGCGCACCTCACCGGATTCTCGAGCGCCTTTCGATGCGCAGCTCGATCCTCACGTTGAAATTCGCGCCTCGCGGTGATGTCGAATCACTGTCACCTCGTATTGTTCATCGGGCGTAATCGCTGACAGTGACTCGCGCGTTGGTGTGAGCGGTATCACGGTGCGTTCAACGGCGCGATGAGTCTTTCTCGCCGGCTCACGAGACAGCCCTCCGCTGTGAGCGCCTTCTTGTGCGCTCAACGGAAGCGTCGACGTTGCGCAGTCGACAGCTCCGTGTCAGTGAGCAATACGTCCTGGTTCCCGCCGTCCCGATTTACTAGTATCCGGCCCGCTCACGATAGCTGCGAGTGGTTCGACCAGGCAGATCCGTTGATATCGGGGTTTCCATGAAATCCGATAACGACTGTTCCCCTGTCATTCGATGATGCCGCAGCATTCAACGTGATCGAGTTCATAACAAGAATCAACAAACGCGATGCTGAGTACGATGAAGAAATGGCTGCTTGGGATGATGGTTTCCCTGACGGTGGTTGCTGCAGGCTGCGGCGGCGGGGGTGGTGACGATAAGAGTGGCGGGTCCACAGGCTCTGGAGGCGGCAGCACACCTTCCGGACCGAGCGCACCGACGCCTTCCGCGTCGTTCAGTGATGGCGTCAGTACGTTCACGGCAGGGCGCATCGTTTCCCTCGATGTCGAGAACTTCGCGCTCACTGAGCAGCTCGTGGTCACAGTCGGCGGATCTGCTGTCCCGGCCCACGTCGTCAGCAGTCGCCTCATCTTCGTCATGCCGGTGGACTTGAGTGGTCCACAGACGATCACGGTGAAGAACAGCGCGAGCACATTGAGCGTGCCCGTCACCGTGGAGGCGTTGACGTCTCCGGCCAATCCGGCGGCGTACGTGGCGGAAGTTCACAGCAAACTCGATTCGCTATTGGACGAGCTGATCGCGGATGCGGTGGGAGAGGACCTGTCATTGCTGCTATGGGCGAAGGAGCAACTCGAAGATCAGCAGGATGTGCTTGATCAGGTCGATGCGGATACGCTGAAACAGCTCGCTGCGGTTCTCAAAGCTAACGACATCGACGAGCTGTTCGCGGCACAACCGATGGCTGGCACGTTCTCGTTCGCGCAGAAGGCGGATCTGGCTCGATGCAACGCGCTCAGCGACGCCTATCCGAAAGTGTTCATGAAGGCCATCTTGTCGACGGGGCTCGTCGTGGCGGGGCTGTTTCCTCCCAGTCCGTTGTTGGCTGTGGGTATTGCCGCCATGGTGATCACGGTGAAGCAGGCGCACGGCGTCGTGGGCGACATCGTGGACGCCTGTCTCAATCCGTTCGGTGAACCGTTGTTGCAGGAGGTGAGCGGCGGCACCAGCGTGGGCGGCGGCGTTGCATCACTTCAGAAGATCCAGATCGTGCTACCGTTCAATCACAATAGTGCGCGCACTTTCAAAGTCGAGGTTCCCGCGCGTCTGCTGGACGTCGTCGGAGATGGGCTGACCACGCTCGCACATCGGCTGGGTGGATTGATCCGCTTTGCGCGCGAGAGCTCGACTACGCTGGCCGACCAAGTACCCGCGGCCATGCAGAATGAGCTGCTGAATTTTCAGACCGAGAAGGTCATCCCTGGCGATGCGAACGCGTATACCCTGGGGAGCATCTCCGACGCGCGTATCACGGGCACGGTGAATAGCTCGGGCTCGAATCTGATAGTGAAGTTCGCGTATCTCGACGGTCAGATCCCGCAGTCGGCGGTGAACTTCGAGTTCACACTCATCGATGTGACCGCCAGTGAGCTTGCCGGAACGTATGGCGCAACGCTCAACGCGTTGGATCCGCCGACGGCCTCGGGTGGATCGATCGATGTGCGTTATGGGGAAACCTACACCGGGCGCTTGTCGGGCACGTTTGCCGATCGCTATGTGATCGTCACGCAGCCGTTGCGCGGCACGGTCACGCTGGTGAATGCCGAAACCGGAGAGTTCACGTATCACACGTCATCGCAGGAAGACCTTCCTGACGAGTTCACGTATCGGGCGGTCAACTCAGCAGGTGATTCTGCGAACGCGAAAGTACAAGTCAGTGTCGATCTGACGCCGGTCTATGAAGCGGCGGTGTTGGGTACGTGGAGTGTGACCTACTCAAACACGGGCCCGGTCTATAACTACACCATGGTCCTGTCGCAGGGTGGCAGCGGCTACTACATGGTCGACACGGTGTCGTATCCCATTCGTTGGGAAATCGAACGCGATAGCGAGGGGTACAAGCTTTACGACTACGGCTTCTGGCACTTCGCGTTCGATCGCCTGCCGCGCACACCGTTGACGCTACCAGTCACGCAGTACACGCGGCTCAACCATCAGCGCGAGCCGGTTGAAGGGACCTTCGTGAAGCAGTAGCTCTGCGGCCGATGTGGCGTTGCCTGCCGCGTAGCGCACGGAGTCCGCGGGTTACACCCTGTGGGCTCTGACAGCTGGCAACGCCACGCGACTCGCTCCTGCCGCCGTCTGCATGATCCTGCCCTGTCGGCGCAGTCAATGGCGGTGACCTACGCTCGCGCTAGTTGACCTGTCCCAAGCAGCACTGCTTGAACTTCTTGCCACTGCCGCAGGGGCACGGATCATTGCGTCCTACCTTGGGCGTCTCGCGCACAAAGGGGGCGAAGGGGACGTAAAAGCCGCGCGCGGTAGCGAAGTGGCGATGGGTCGTGACCAGGCCCGCGGTCATGTGGAGCAGCAACTCACTGCGCTCTTCGGGCGTGGGCGTGTCGAAGCGCAATTCGGGATCCGGATGGTCCTCGTGCGCAAGTGCGAACATGGGAAAGATCGCGTCAACGGTTTTTTCGTCGGCGAGGAAGCGCTGCCACGCGTGCGCCCGCAGGGCGAGGCCCTGTAGAAATCCCTGCGCCCAGTCGTTGCCGCGCATGACGCCATCATCGTCCTGCAGCAGCAGCGGAGCATAGATCTCCCCGGCGTTAAGCGTGAGAGCAATGCTGTTCCAGTGGTGTTGAACCAGCCTCATGATTTCCTCGGCCTGTTCCGGCGACTCGAACAAAGGTTCTGCCGGCTGATCCGCCGATTCCTGACCGATCACCACCGGCCAGTACTCACTGGGTTGGACGACTTCGGGTCCTGCGACCAGCGCACACAAGAATCCATCGAGCCGCTCGATGTTCATGGCTTGCGGGCTGGGGAGATCGTCAAGGAAATCGCACAGGCGATCGATGTCGTCATCTGATAGGACTGGTGTGTTCATCGGCGTCACCGCAGGGAATGCGTCGATGATACGCGGCGGGCGCGTAGATGACATTCTCGAGGGATGGGGTGAGTCACGGGCGCTGCTCTGAAGACACGCTGACAGCGTCAAGGGGTCCATCGATGGGTGTTACCGCGCAATCATCCAACCAGATGGACACGCATGAGTCCTCCGCGCGCAGCCGCGTTGACGCACTTGCGTGCTACTCGCGGTGCGAAGCAGTCGGCCGAGCGATCTACATGGCGGGCTTGATGTTGGTGCGGATCAGCCACCAGTTGGCGAGATAGGAACAGGCGAAGCCGGCAATCATCGCGCCCTGCATCAGCAACCAGAAAGCCACCTCGTTGGGAGGCACTCGCCCCGCCCAGCGGAAAAAGACCAGCGCCATGAAGCCGTACATTCCGACCTGCCACGTCGAGAGTGAAATGAAATCGACCCTCAGAGCGCGCCAGATGGCCTGCCCAGTGGGCAAGTGGAGCATCGGTTGGATCGCGGCGTACTGAAAAGCAATGCCGAAGATCAGGGCAAGCACGTATTCGCCCACCCATTCGCCGAGGATGGCGCTGCCCGCGATCAACCACGGAACGGCGAAGAACCACCAGCCTCCGATCATGTCGGCGACTGAGCAGCCTGCGCCGCAGTGCGCCGTTCCTGCGCTTACGCGCAGCCAGAACGGTCTGTCCACGCTGTGATCACGCTTGTCATCATGCCCCGACTTTCCCCCGCCATTCCCGCCCGAGCCGAGCGGCGCGCGTCCGGCGATGAGATAAAGCGCGATGCCAAATGCGCTACCCCACAGTGCAGCGAGCGGCCAGACCCAGCGCATGACTTTCATACGCGGCGGTCGAGAGCGCAGGTCGATGAGGATCCACACGACACCTATCAGACTGATCGCCAGAGAGGTCCAGGCCCATGGAGTGAGGGCGGACACGAGTTCGCGGTTGAGAGGAATCGGCTGCGGCATTGCGACCTCCGTGCAACGCGTTGCGGCAGACCTCCGTTGTGCGACACGCCGGGAGAAGCGGACGCGCTTACGAAACGAAGAGCTGCGTGTGATTCGAATGGTGACGGGGCATATCAGTTCAAGTGCAGCTCGGCGACTTCAGGCGAGCACAGGGTTTGTTCGAGCACAGGAGTGCGCGGCCTTGCGAGGTCTGACTCGACCCCCGCATCATGGCAAGGGCCAGCGTGTCGCCAATCGTTTTCGCTCCCGATGCTGTCCTCTCAGGCGCAGCACATTGCGCAGAACCTCAGACGTCGTGTCGGGCTTTGTCGCGCGTGACGGCAAAACCTTGAGGGTACTTGTGCGCGCCGAGCAGCCATAATGCCGCTCGCTCAACTCAAGGTCATAGAAGGATGTCGTGTGCAGCTGAAGTCGCGATCCCGTCGCACGTCGATCATCATCGCAGCGGCGCTGGTCATCATTGCGTTCGCTCTGTTCGCCGCAAGAGCCGAAAAGGTGCCCGGCTACCGTCTCGAAGTGCGGCCGCTGATACAGAGTGTGGTGGCGACGGGACGCGTGGTGAGCGTTTCGCGCACACAAGTGGGCAGCGAGATCACGGGGGTGGTTCTGGAGCGGCGCGTCGATGAAGGTGACATCGTCGAACCGGGGGATGTGCTCGTGGTGCTGCGCTCCGATGATCAGCTGGCTCAGGTGCGGGCTGCAGAAGCAGCACTGGCGCGACTGCGAGAATCGACGCGACCTCAGGCGCAGGTTTCGCTGCGCGAAGCGCAGGCACAGCTCGATCAGGCGCAACGCGAAGCCGCACGACGCCGCGACCTGTTCGAACGCGGATTGATCGCACGGGAGCCCCTCGAGCAGGCCGAGCAGGCCGAGATCGTTGCGCGCGCAGCCGTTCATACCGCACAGCTCGCGGCAGACGCTCTTGCCCCCGGCGGTCCGGAAGAAACAGCTCTGCGCGAACAGCTGGCGGCTGCGCAGGCCGCGCTCGACAAGACCATCATCCGTTCGGAAGTGGCGGGTGTGATCCTGACGCGCAACGCAGAGCCGGGCGATGTGGTGCAGCCCACACGCGTGCTGTTCGACATTGCGCAAGCGGGCAAGACGGAGATCCTGGTTCCATTCGATGAGAAGAATCTTGCGGTCCTGCGCGTCGGGCAGGAAGCCAAGTGCATTGCCGATGCGTTCCCCAACGAGACGTTCGCCGCACAGATCACGCTCATCTCGCCGCGTGTGGATCCGCAGCGGGGAACGGTCGATGTGCGTCTGACCGTGCAACCCGTCGTACCCACATTCTTGCGCCAGGACATGACGGTGTCCGCGACCGTGGAGACGGGATCGCGCGAACGTGCGCTCGTCATTCCCAATGATGCATTGATGGACATTGCCGGTGAGCAGGCCCAGGTGCTCGTGGTCCGCGATGGCCGGGCACGACGAGTGCCCGTGCGCTTGGGCTTGCGCGGACTCACGCTCACGGAAGTGGTGGAAGGATTGAATCAGGGCGAGGTCGTGCTCGCCCAGGGTGAGAAGCCGGTGAGCGATGGCCAGCGCGTGCGGGCGATCGAGCAGCCGCTGCCCGTATCCGCAACGCAATCCAATCAGGCTGCGAGCCAGCCATTGTGAACTTGTGGAGCGAATGGACGATCGCGATGCGTCTCCTGCGCGAGGGTCGCATCCAAAGCGTGCTCATCGTCGTCGGTATCGCAGTCGGCGTGGCTGTGATCGTCTTCATTAAAGCGCTGATCGGTGGACTGCAGGCGAATACCATCGAGCGCACGCTCGGTACGCAAGCGCACGTACGGGTGGAGCCGCCGAAAGAGGTCAATCTCGTCGCGTCCATCCCCGGCGGCAGCGTGCAGCTGGTTCAGGAAGATCCGCGTGCGCAGCGGTTGCGTTCGGTAAATAACTGGCAGCAGGTTCAAGCGGTGCTCGATGAGTTGCCGGACGTTACGAGCGTCTCGTCCGTCATCTCAGGGCCTGCCTTTGCGCGTCGAGCCGAGGCGCGCGAGTCGGTCGCTTTGCTGGGCATCGATGTGCCCCGCTATCTGCGAATCGTGCCGGTGAATCGTTCCATGATCGCAGGGGAGTTCCGCGTCGGCGCGGGCGATGCGGTCATCGGACGGACGCTCGCCGATAACCTGGGAGCACGAGTTGGCGACAAAGTTCGCCTCGATGCGGGCGAGGGCGGTGAAGCAATCGTCAACGTCGTGGGAATCTTCGAGCTGGGCGTCCGCGAGCTCGACGAGCGTTACGTGTACATTGATCTGAAGCAGGCGCAGTCCCTGCTGGGATTGCCCGGCGGCGTTACGGTGATCGATCTCAAGGTGCAAGAGATCTTCTCGGCCGAGCAGGTCGCGAATCGCATCGCGCGACTCACCGGACTCAAGGCCGAAAGCTGGATGCAGACGAATTCCCAGCTGCTGAATGCTCTCAGCGCGCAGAGCCTCTCGACCGGCATGATCAGTTTCTTCGTCGCCGTGTCTGTGGCTTTCGGCATCGCCAGCGTTCTTTCGGTCAGTGTCGTGCAGCACACGCGCGAAATCGGCATCCTGCGCGCCATGGGCGCAACACGACCGAGGATGCTGCGTGTCTTTCTCTTGCAGGGCGCCGTGTTCGGCCTGATCGGATCACTGGCCGGCAGCCTTCTGGGTTACGGTCTGGCATGGAGTTTCAATACATTTGGACCGCGCCTGTTCACTGTGTCTGTGTCGCCCTCGTTGATTCTGATGTCGGTGCTTTTGGCCACTGTGACTGGCTTGATCGCTGCGGCTGTACCTGCGCGACGTGCGGCGCGACTCGATCCCGTGACGGCGATACGCCATGTCTGAAAACCGCAAAGAAGAAGTCCTCCGGCTTGCCGAGGTGCGCAAGTCATACAACGTGGGTGAGCCGACAGAGACCGAGGTCCTGCACGGAATCGATCTGACGCTGGGTCGGAATGACTTTGCGGCACTGATCGGGCCCTCGGGTTCGGGCAAGAGCACGCTGCTGAATCTGATCGGGCTGCTCGATACGGCGACCAGCGGCGAGCTGTACGTGTTGGGGCAGGGCACAACTGCGCTCGATGATGCGCATCGCACGGAACTGCGTGCGAAAGCGATCGGCTTCGTCTTTCAGTTCCATCACCTGATCGAAGCATTCACAGCGCTCGAGAACGTGCTGATGCCCTGGATAGTCACGAAAGGCCGCCCTGACAAACACATGCGCGACTGGGGACGTAGCCTGCTTGCGGAGGTGGGGCTTGCAGGGAGCGAAGACAAAAAGCCGCGCGAATTGTCTGGCGGCCAACAACAACGCGTCGCCGTCGCGCGCGCGCTCGTCTCTCGCCCGGCGTTACTCCTTGCCGATGAGCCCACGGGTAATCTCGACACGCGCACCGCCGACAGCGTGTTCAAGCTGTTCAGACGGTTCAACGAGGAAATGGGCTGCGCTGTGCTGCTCGTCACGCACGACCCGAGACTCGCCCAATCATGCGACCGTACGATCGAGCTGGTGGACGGAAGGATCGTGCGGGACGAAGTGGGATAGGTCTTCGAATCGCGCGTGTGAGAAGTATCTCGGGGTTCGATTTAGCATCGAACGGGTGAGGCCTAAGGAAGCTCCGATTTATCGACTTCCCTGACTTCGCAAGTCTGCAACGGGTTGAAATGCTTCGGTGGGCAAAGCCACTCGCTTGCAAATGGAGAATGGGTCAGAGATAGGGGTACGCCCGGCTGAAATGGCGTTCATGCCGGGCCGGGTAGTCGCGGCCACACATATATATGTGTGGCCTGGAGCTGGCGGTGCCTCCTGCGTTGCCGCCGCAGGCGGGCTGAATATTCGCGGCGTGTATGTCTTTGATCCGCGGCTACTTCTTCGTGCCCAGCAGCTCGTCGCGATGGGCTTCGAACAATGCGCGAACGCTGGTCGCCGGCCGGCCGGTGAGCTTCGCGACGTCTTCACTGACCACGGCGTACGAGGGGCCGCCGAAGCCGCGACGTGCTGGCGCATTCGGATCGGCGGCGGTCAGCTCGATCGGCTTTCCGGTGACCGCACTTGCGGCAGCTGCGATTTCGCTCGGACCGATGAGCTCAGGCCCGGTAATGTCGTACGCCTTGTTCTCGTGGCCCGGGCTCGAAAGCGCTGCGGCAGCCGCTGCCGCACAGTCTTCGCGAGTCACGTAACCGATGCGCACATCGCTGTCCGATACGGTGGCCTTGCCGTCGGCCAGCATCTTCGCTGCCTGCTGTACCAGGCCGTTGGAGTAGATCGAATTGCGGAGCATGGTCCAGGCGGCGCCGCTCTTCCTGATGATCTCCTCGGTCTGGAAATGATCGCTCGCAAGCCCCGTCTGATCGCCCTTGCTGATCGCGACGAACGAGGTGTAGACGATGTGCTTGATGCCGGCGCCGACGGCCGCATCGACGGCGCGTTTGTGCGCTTCGGGTCGAGGGCCTGCGTCGAATCCAATGCTGATGAGCAGCAGCTTCGATCCGCCCGCATAAGCGACCGGCAGAGATTCGGGCTTACCGAAATCGCCGAAACGAGTCGATGCGCCCAGCTTTGCGAACTCATCGAGCTTCTCTGGCGTGCGGCTCACGAGGATCAGATCGCTCGCGGCTACGCCGCGGGCGAGCAGATCTCTCACGACGAGTTCCCCGAGCTGCCCGGATGCCCCCGAGATGACGATCTTGCCGCGCGGTTTATCGCTTGCCGGCGCCGCAAGGACAGTCATGCCGACGAGAGCGGCCGCAAGGGCAACGAAGGCAACGAGTAACGTGCGCAATGGCTGGTTCGTGGTTCGCATATTCGTGGGCTGCCGAGTGGTTGATGTTGATGTTGTTCTTCGACGCTTAAGTTTGGGATTGCGCCGTCGCGATGCGTGGCCGGATGATGCCAGATCGCCGCCGACTCGGTCTTGCCAGATACGGCGGGTGCTCGCGCTAGTTGACCTGTCGCAGGCAGCAGTGCTTGAACTTCTTACCACTGCCGCAGGGGCACGGCTCGTTACGGCCCACCTTCGGCGTGCCTCGCAACAACGGCTTGAGGGGAACGTGGCCGCGCTTCGCGGCGAAGTAGCGATGAATCTGCACCAGGCCTGCGGTCATGTGAATCAGCAAATTCTCGCGCTCCTCGGGTGTGGGCGTATCGAAGCGCAATTCAGGGTCTGGATCGTTCTCATGAGCCAACGCAAACATCGGAATGATTGCGCCTGCTACGTCATCGTCGCTGAGAAACTCCTGCCAGCTGTCGCGTCGCAAAGCGAAGCCCTCCAGAAACCCCTTCGCCCAGTCGTTGCCGCGGGTCACCCCGTCTTCGCCGCTCATCACGAGAGGAGGATAGATATCCCCCGCGTTCAAGGTGCGGGCAATCCCATTCCAGTGACGCAGAATCAGCCCCATGATCTCCCGGGCGTGTTCCGCCGACTCCAACGGAGGTTCGGTAGTCTCGTCCGCCGGATCCTGCCCGATTACCACCGGCCAGTATTCACTGGGCATGACGACCTCGGGTCCCGCGACCAGCGCACAGAGGAAGCCATCGAGCCGCTCGAGGTTCATGGCTTGCGGACTTTCGACCCTGTACAGAAAGTCGTCCAGGCGATCGAGCTCGTCATCTGAAAGGGGGGTCGTGTTCATCGGCTACACCGCAGGGAATGCTTCGATGATACGCGGCGGGCAGCGCAGATGACATTCTCATTGGGACACTCGTGCGTTGCGTTCACCCTTTGACTCCGAGGAAGCTGAACCCACAGCGAAGGGAAGAGCGGCTACGGTTTGCGCTGTAGGCCCGACTTCAGTCGGGCATGAAGATTGTTCGGCTGAAGCCGAACCCACAGGGAAGGAAAGAGCGCCACGGCTTTGAGCTGTAGGTCCGACTTCAGTCCAATGGCACTGCATTAAGCAGAAGCGCGGAGCGCAGATGAGCGGAAGGGGCTGAAATAGAAAGGAAAGCAGGCTGGCCAGGATTGATAGGATGTTTGTTACCACACATCGACCCAATCAATCG
>JAFAEQ010000056.1 GCA_023423935.1 Pseudomonadota bacterium
TCTCGGGGGGGCCGCGGTCGCCCTCGCCGCCTGGTCGGCCGTCAGAAGCGTTTGCCGATCGTCAGGCCTACGGCATACGGATCGATCTCGACCGTGCCGATGCTGGCGCGATTGACGCTCGCGTCGGTGTCGATATCGATGTATCTCGCATCGAGGTTCACGAACCAGTCGCTGCCCACGGCGATATCCACGCCGGCCTGTGCGGCAAGACCGAAGGACGGATCGAGCTCGAGGCGAGTTCCGTCCAGCGCCCCGCGAGTACTTTCATCGAAGAACAACGTGTAGTTCAGTCCGAGCCCCACGTACGGCCGGACGGCGCCGTTCGGGTTCAAGTGGTACTGCAGAGTGACCGTCGGTGGCAGCTCCTTGACCTTCGCCACGCGAGCGCCGCCATTGAGATTGACATCGTGCTCGAACGGCAACGCCGCAAGAACTTCCACTCCCCAGTTTGATGCCAGCATGTACGTCGCATTGAAGGACAGGCTCTGGGCTGCATCGACATTCACGAGCGAATGATTCGATGATTTCGGCTGAACCGAATGCACGCCGACGCGAAAGATCCAGTCGCCGGCATCCTGTGCCTGAGCGACACCGCCCAGTCCGGTCATGACGGTGGCGGCGATCAGTGCCAGATGATTCTTCATGTAAGACTCCAGTCGAGATGACGGCTGGATTTATAGAGGACATGCGCAGGAGCGCGCTTCGTGTGCTCCGCGGAATCGCTCGTGGATTCCACGCACGGGATCGGATGAGTGCGAACGAAAGCGGCGCGCACAGAGGATGCGCACGCGCGACGAGGTCGAGTCCAACGTAGGATCCACAGAGTGCTTCGGGATTTCCTGGTATGAGGTCTGTCTGATATGAGTCCTCGCTGAGCACATGATCTGGAAGGCCGCTCTCAGGATCGGATCTGCGTTTCGATCGCGGCTTTATCGATCACCGACCACACGGCGACGATGCGTCCATCGGTGAACTCGTAGAACACGTTCTCAGTGAAGACGACTCTTCTGCCGTTCACCGGCAGACCGAACAGAATCCCTTTCGGAGTGCAGTCGAAGCGCAGCCGGGATGCGACGTACGGCGGATCGGCAAGCAGCAGCTCGATCTCGTAGTAGAGGTCCGGAATCGCATCGAGACTGTCCTGCAGCAGCTTTCGATACCCGGAGAGTCCGAGCGATCTGCCGTTGTGCTGCACGGTCTGCGCCACGAACTGCTCGAGTCCGGGGAAATCAGGCTGATTCAGACTCGCGATGTAGCTGCGATAGATGTCCGCCAGCTCGTCTTTGGTCATCGCAGATCAACCAGTCATACCAAGTCGTACGCCGCCATCGTGAGTGTGCCCGCCTGCGTCGTTCGTACGCAGCCTGAATGTCGAATCGCCTGTGCGATAGCTGCAACCCCGCATCGGGCAAGCGGGTTCCCATTCCTGGTCATGGATCATCTTCGTGCGCGCCAGGAGAGTCGTGCTCTGGCGGACATGCAGTTCGAGACTACTCGCGAACGTCCTCGAGTGCGGAAGAGGGGGCGAGAGAATGGGACAGATGAATTCTTGCGCCGTCCGACATGCGGCGACGCTCGACGGCTTCCATCATCGAGCCGATCAAGGGCGAGAGAACCTGATCCCAGGCGTGATGATCCGCGACATAGGCTCTTCCCGCCTCGGCGAGCCGGCACCCAAGCGACGGGTCCTTCCACAATCGCGCTAAGGCACTCGCCATTTCATAAGAATCGTCGGCCCGCAGCACATGGCGGCCTTCTTCGACCTGCAATCCCTCCAGACCGATCGAGGTGCTGACCGCGGGGATTCCCATGGCGAAGTACTCGAGCAGTTTGTTCTGCACGCCTGCGCCCATGCGGACGGGACACACGGCTGCGAACGCACCGGCGGCCGCTTGCGAAACCGAGGCGACCTCACCGGTCACGGTCACATTGCGCAATCGCCGCAGCTGCTGAGCCTTCGCTTCGCTGATGCGCCCGATCACCTGAAACTCGAAATCATGGAAGTAGGGAAGCACGGTCTTCGCAAAGAACAGGCACGCGTCGAAGTTCTGGTCGGACATGACGTTACCGATGAACACGATACGCTTCTGGCGTCCCGGGCCGATGAAGTGAAACTGTTCCAGATCAACTCCGTTCGTGGCGACCACGATGTTCTCGGGACGGTCCGGATACAGGAAGTCCACGTCCACCGATGAAACGAACGAAAGCAGATCGAAGCAGCGCGGCAGCTCCTTCTCGTAGCGAAGCAGTCGTTGCTTCTCGACCTGATAGGCCAGCATCTTGGCGGAGTAGTGCCGCTGTTCTGCCGGAAGCCGTGAGTAGTTGAGCGAGATGGCATCCGTCGCTTCGAGAACCCGGACCGTGCGGCCGATCGGCTTGTTGATGTAGCTGCCCATGCGGATCAGATGAGCAAGCGTCGCGTCGTAGCGGCTGCAGATGGCGTGCAGCGCGGTGTCGAATGCACGCGTGTGGTAGTACGCAATCTGCAGCGGCTCACTGCCAGGAACGGCACTCAGCGTGCGCAAGCGTGCCCCGAGCGAGCTGAGATTCAAGCGGGTAATGGAGCGGAAGAGTCCCGAGCTGGAGCTTGCCTGTCGCTCGGCGTCACTCTCGCAGAAGGTGAGCAGATCCAGGTCGGCGTGCTTGGCGGCCTCCTTGCAGATGCGATAGATGCGCACGCGATCGCCGCCGACCGGAGGCTCCGGGAATCGTGAGCACAACACCAGAATTTCAGGCCGCTTGGTCATGGGTGCAGATACCGCGCACGGAATTCCAGACATCGCGCATCCGGGGATGCACGTTCCTGGGATGGAAGCGTTCGGCGTTGGCCTTGCCCTTCGCCGCAAGCGCCAGTGCGAGATTGCGATCCGCGAGAACTCGCACGATGGCTGACGCGATCTCCGTAGTCGCGAGTGGATCGACGAACAGCGCGGCGTCGTCGGCCACCTCCGGCAACGATCCCCTGTCGCTCGTAATGACAGGGCATCCCGATGCCATCGCTTCGATCACGGGAATGCCGAACCCTTCCACTAGCGAAGGGAACAGTAGGGCAGAGGCACTTCGATACAGCGCCTGCATGTCGTCGGGCGGCATGTAGGGCAAGATGTCTACGTCGTCGCCGACGTTCTCTCGTTCCAGCTTGTGCCGCACCGAATCTGTCGCGCCACGGCTGACGCCCGCGATGCGCAGGCGAACCCCATGAGGAACGTGTGCCGACCGGCGCGCCTGAGCGAACGCACTGATGACGCGTTGCAGATTCTTGTGCGGTGCCTCGCCGGAGACGGCGAGCACGAATGGGTCTTGCGCGGCCGGGGGTGCTGTCGATTGCGCGCAGAACCAGCTCTCATCCACGGTGTTCGGCACGATGAACACAGGTTTCATGCAGCCAAGGTTTCGTTCGAGCTCCGCCGCCGAGAATCTTGAGACGGTGATGATCGCGTCGGCGTGTGCGACAGCGGGCGGCACGACGAAGCGTCGATAGGCACGACCCGCGAGCTGGTAAAGCGATCCTCCGATCGGCACCGTCCTGGCGGGTTGCAGATAGATCAAGTCGTGCACGACCAGAAGCAAGTTTGTGGGTCCAAGCGCACGCAGCGGCGCTGTGTTGTAAGGGCAGACCAGAACATCGAGTTCGAGATCGCGGCATAGCCTTGGAAGCACCATCTGCTCCCACAACGGATACAGCTCGGGTCCGCTTGCATGATTGACGAGGGGATCAGAACGTTGCGCCGCGCAGGCAAGCCAGAGCACTTCTTCGTCGCATTGGGATACGAGTTCGCGCGCATAACGGCCCATCCCTCGGAACGCGCCGACGCTCATATGAGCGTCGATCCCTACGCGCAACTTCCTCATGCGCTACTCCATGATTGCGGTGCACAGCCGATCGAACGTGGCGGAGGAATCGAGTCGTCGACGAAGCGTCTCTCGGCGCAGCTCCGGCGAGATCAGTGGCGCGCGAGAATCCGGAAGAGCTTTTAGCAAAGCGATGAGCTCCTCGTCTGTCGCGAAGAACCGTGCAACGTCTCCGTAGATTTCCCTCAAAGAAGGGATATCGCGAAGGATGAGCTCGCCTCCACCTGCTTCTGCATATTCGGCAGGAGGCAGACCGAGACCTTCGAATCGCGAAGGAAAGACGAACGCTTTGGCGTGTCGATAGAGGAACTGCAGCGTTGCATCACACACGCCGCCGACATGCACGATGTTCGACGCTTCGAGTTCGCGCAGCTTTCTTCGCATCGCAGAGCCCGCGCGCGCCTGCCATGCATCGCCGAACAGGATCAGTCGCAAATGATCATCGATCGCCGTGCGCTGCCATGCATTCAGAAGCGACTCCAGTCCTTTCTTCGGATCTCCCGTTCCCAAGGCCAGAACGTAGGGCTGCTGCATTGCAAGCGATGCGATGCGGCCGTCGCAGTTCGAATCATCTGAGTTCGCGATGCGAAGCATCATCGGACCGATCCACTCGCCACGATTCGCCATGGAGCCGAAGGTTCGCTCCATCGATGCCTGTGTGGCTTTGCTGATGCATCCGAATCGCGCGCCTGTGGCGAAGACCACTCTTCTGAATCGCCAGCGGTAGATCCGGCGGGTCAACTTCCAGAGCAGTGCTGCACGCGCTCCCGCAGTTTGCAGGACGAACGTGTCGCTCATCTCGAGGGGAATGATGTCGTGGATGAGATAGAAGGGCCGTGCGGTCGCGGGGAGCGGCGCCACGAGACGGGCAACATTGTCGAGGATGACGACGCGCTCGTACTGCGCGCTGAGCCTGGGGAGAACGCGTGAGTAATAGATCAGGTCGCGCAACACGCTCGTTCGCAGAGCGCGCTGCCTGATCGGTCCGAGCTGTGCAGCCCAGTCGCAAGCGCTCGTCGTCTGGAAAGGAATTCCTCGGGAACGCAGATGAGCGCAGAACCCTTCGATCCAGCGCGCGACACCCGTGTGTTTCGCCGCCGCCGCCGCGGTGACGTCCACGAGCAGCGGCGCGCGGGCCATGGGTTATTGCCGCAATGCCTGCATTGTGGTGCGAGCGGAAACGCGCGAGTAACGCAGCACACCGCTGATTGACTTGGACGCGGCGAACTGCGGATTGCGGAATGCGTCGCGCCCTTCGAGATAGATGAGGCCGATCTTCTCCAGGATCTGCGGGGTGAGTTTCGGCATGAACATCGCTTCCGCACCCTCGACGTCGACCTTGAGAAGATCGATCCGGCCATGCGTGCGGATGATCTCCTGCAGCACGCGATTCGCATTGACGCACGGCACGCGCTGCTCCTCGCCGCGCGTGTTGTCGATACCGCTATACCGGCCTGTCGGCTCGACCAGGAAGGACAGTTCGCCGTCGAAATCAGCGACGGCCACTTCTGCGAGTGTGAATCGGCCGGCGAAAGGACTCAGATTGTGTCGGAGCTTCGCCGCGTTGCTGTGCAGCGGTTCGAAGCAATGGACACGAGCCTCAGGATGTCGCGACAGAAAGTACGCGGCACTGATGCCGATGTTCGCGCCGAAATCGACGATCACACGCTCATGGTTGGCTCGGTAGCAATCGAGGCCGAACACTTCCTGAACCGTGAACGCATCCTCAGGGCAATGCAATTCGAGCGACACGATACCCATGGGCGTTCGCACGCGGCAGACGTACGGGTAGGTGCCGCGCTGCAGGACATAGCGTTTGAGAAATGATTCTTTCCAGTCGACATACACATGGGATCGAAGCAGCGATGCGTAATGCTGCGGTTTGAAGATCCCGCCCAGGACGCGTGTCAGCTCTCGTGCCATTGCGATCTCCACCCAATGAACGAACACACTGGCGCCACGAACTCAGATCGACTTCTCCAGAACAAGACCGACCGATGTCGTGCGGAACGAGGCAACTGTCAGTCGCAGATGAAGCATGCTGAGCGTGCTGCCGACGCTCGCGGGATCCGGATAGGGCGGGGTGTCGACATAGCTGTCCAGGAACGCATCTCCTGGACGTTCGAGCACGGGATGCAGTCGGACGCCTTCGGATGCAAGGCTGCGCGCCAACCGTTCGAAGTCGGTCACGCGAAACAGAACGGTCGGATGCTGATCGAGGATGCGACTTCTCTCCAGATTGAACTCGGTCGTGTGTACCGCGACACCGCCAGGTCGCAGGCAGCGAGTGGAGGCGCGGATGAACTGCAGTCCGTGCTCGATCGAGCCCAGGTGTTCGAGGGCGCACGAGGACCAGCAGAAATCGAACTCGCCGTGGAGATCGTCGGGCAAATGATTCATGTCGACGGGCCGGAATCGGAGATTCAGCGCGCTTTCATCCGGACAGAGCGATGGCACCCGGATGTGTTCCGCCGAGTCGGCATGTTGATCGCCACACGTCCATTGACGCGCTCGATCGTCCTGGGGAGCGAGATCCGTGGCCAGTATCGAACAGCCGCGCGCAGCAAAAATGCTCGCAAGCGGTTCGCGACCGCATCCAAACCCCAGCCCGCGTCGTCCCGGTTGCAGCAGATCGCGTGACTGCAGCACTTGCGCAATGAAGGCGAACTCCCAGATTTTCCGGTGCAGCGCGGGTTGCATCTGCATGTGCGCAGCCCAGTAGGGAAGCCATTGCGAGTCCCAGTCGCTCGATGCGCACGTCATGCTGCCAAGGCGCTCATTCGGCGCTGGCCGGTTCACGTAGTCGTGTCGCGAATGCGTGCCATTGAGTCTCTGACGGGCGAGCTCGTAGGCCACTACTTTCACATTCTCTGCACTCCACAACGCCCAGAGCGGACGCGGAGCAGGACGGACCATCTGGCGCAGAATATTCAGTGCGGTTTCGATCTTGTTCATCCGTGAGGCACTCGTGCAGGCCGTCTCAATCCTCGAACCGGATCCGAATCTCCGGACTGTGTGCGTCATTAGGCGCGTCGAACGTACCTGGCAGTAGCTCGAAGTCCGATGCCTCATCCGCATCGACCAGAGCGCGCGACACGAGCGACAGCTCGATCGCCAGCGGATCGCCCTGGTCATCCACGCCCGCGCAGTTGTTCGCATGAAGATGGCATAGCACCAGTTCGTGCTGGACCGTGCGCAGAAAGCGCGTGATGCGCTCGCGCATCAGGTCGATGTCATGAAGCTCGATGACCAGGCCGGTCAACCGATTCGCGTGTGTCGCAATCTGATCGAGCACCCGATACTCCCCGCCCTCGATGTCGATCTTCATGAAAACATGCGCTGCGCCGATGCTGCGCAGGACGGTGTCGACACTCGCCGAGCGATCGCTGTCGTAGCCGATGCGGATCTTGCGATGCTCGTGCAGTTTCCCGTCGAAGAACTGTCGATATCGCAGCCAGTCGAAGACGCGCGGCGCCCGTTCGGCTTCGCCGCGGAAGATGAAGGCGCCTGCGTGAGAGGCCATGCGTTTGAGCCAGAAGTTACGAGTCAGCGTTGGGTCGTAGCCCACGACTCTCGCTCGTGGGACTCTGCGGCAGAAATCCTCCTCGAAGCTCCAGTCGTCCGAAATTCCGAAGCTGATGAGCGCCTCGCTCCTCGCGAGCGCTCTTTCGGGTACGACATAGCCGCCGTCGTGTGGATTGCCGAGCCTGATGAGATCGTGCAAGTGCCGAGGCTTCCATTCGGCGGGGAGGCTCATGTTCGAAGATCTCCGCAACGCGCTGCGATCGACGATTCAGTACGCAATGGCTTCGGCAACATCGATCTCACGACGCACCTCCCTCCATCCAGCGCGCCTGTTGTCGGCGACGATAGGCCGCCACGATCAGCACGACGGCGACGCCGGCCGAGAGGCCCAGCGCGCCCGACAGGGCAATGATCAGGGCGCGCTGCGGACGCACCTTCTTCCTGGGAATTTCGGCAGGATCGATCGTGCGGAACACATAGTCCTCGGTGTTGCGCGCGATCATGAGCTTCTTGTGTTCGTTCTCCATCAGCTTGTAGAGCGCGAGTCGCAACTCGACGATCGAAGTGTTCCGGGCTTGTGTTTCGAGGTAGCGCAGGTTCGCTTCGCTTTCCCTGATCGCGGTGTCCTTCAACGATTCGTTCGCGTCCGCGATCAGGCCTTCGAGCCAGCGTGCCGCGAGCACCGGATCGCGCCATTCGACCGCCACGATCACCAGGCCGGACTTCTTGTCATCCGTCACGCTGAAGATGTCCTCGCGGAACTTCCTGAAACCGTCCTGACTCGTCGGCACGTACTGCGGGTCGTTGCGCTTCCAGCGCTTGTTGGCACTGTCCCACTTTCTTCTGAAAATGATCGGCAAAAGGTCGTTCCGCTCGATGAAGTCTTTGATGATGGCGCGTGACTGAAGCGTTGCGAGGGCGACGCCACGCTCATCTCCACGAGGGCCGAGCACCGCGCCTGCAAGTGTCCCGAGCGGTCCAAGTTGTCCGCCTAAAGCTTCCATGGCGGCTGCGTTGTCCCGTCCCGTACGGATCTGGACGGTGGCCTCGGCGCGATAGATGGGCGTGAGCAGAAACGCCGCGGCCACGCCGAGCCCAACACCGCAGAGCGTCGCAATGATGAGCGTCGTGCGCTGTTTCCATAGCAACGTGAGCAGATCGTATACGTCGAACGTCGGCGGTCCATGAATCTCAGGTGGCGTACGGGACGTCATCGGCGGGTCTTCGGGAATGGCAATGGCGTCTGCGACCATGTCAGCTCCGGTGTTCCTGCCACGCAGCGTTCGCGACGGCTGCGCTGAGACTGAATCGAAGCGACGCGAACAATGCGTACCCTGCGAAGGCAATCGCGGTAAGCAGCGTGTACTTCACTGCGTTGGCAAGGGGCTCCAGATAACCGCTGCGAGGCAGGTAGGGAATCCACATGAGAACGACGAGCGCGATCGTCTGCCAGAAGACGCCATGCACGCGCGTCAGTCGCGCACAGAGCAGGCCGACCAGGAACGAGCCGAGGCTCACCGCCCAGTAGCCGCCGAGGAGGTACAGGTTTGCGAGATAGCCGTCTCCGGTGCCGAAGCCGAATCGCGCAGCGTCCGGATTGAGAAACGACGTCAGATCGCGCGTGAGCAAGGCACCGTCCGGAAATTTGCTGACATGCACGAACGGCGACAGGAACTGATTGGCGAGATAGGCGACCGCGTGACTGTCGAAGACATCGCGGTAGATCAGGGCGGAGACGGTCACGAAGAATGAGTTGCCCTGGGTATAGAAGAAGTAACCCACGAGATTCACATCGAGTGCGTTCTTGCTCTCTCTGAACAGCTCGGCAGCGACGGCAGCCCCCGCTAATGTCAGCCCGCCCACCACTGCCGCCATGGGAGTGAATGAACTGCGTGTCTTGATGTTGTAGACCATCCAGAGAAACATCAGATGGATGAAGAATTTGCCTCGCACACCCACGAGCAGCTCGAGCGTGAGTACCAGGAGGAACGAGGCGATGGCGATCTGAAGGCGACGCTTGCGATCCTCGAGGATCAGATAAGGAAGGAATGCCACCGCGTTGAGCATGGCGAACGAGCGGACCGCAAGGCCCACCTGCGCGACATGCTCGCCCTCGTTCAAGTACGTGGCGAGATAGCCGCCGTGCTCGATCGTGTAGCGCAGATAGCTGACGTCCTTGAACACCACGAACGGCACGGTGAGATAGTAGAGCGCTGCGAAGAAGGTTCGCATATCGTCATTCTTCGCAAACGTCAGGACCTTGCGTCCCGCTGTGAGGAAGAAGCCCAGATAGACGAACGCTGCGGACAGGGGCACGAGCAGCATCGCGAGCTTGAGGTCCGCGTCGGCGACTGTGAAAGGTCGACTGACCGCGAGATCGAATGTGCCCATGCTCCAGTCGCCGGAGATGAACCACGAGAACATGCGCCCGAACTGGAACAGCGCGAGAAAGACCATGAACAGAAAGACGGGATGATTGCCCTGTTCCGTGTGTCTCCAGGTGAGATAGGTCGTCGCAGCCAACGCGAAAAGACAGACCAGGCCGAAGGTCTGCGGCCGCAGTGGAAATACAGCATCCACGATGGCGAGCGCAGCGAGAATAGACAGCATGCAGGCGAACGCAGCGACACTTGCGAGACAAACCGCCGACGTGGGCTGCGGCATTGCGCGTTGCATCAGCGTTCTCCCTGAGTCATGTGACTGCCTGCGCGCGAGACTCGGACTGCGGAAGTGCAGGGCAGCACATTTCGTTCCGTCAGGGAAGGTGAAATGTACTCACGTCGTCGTTGTTATGCGTGATAGACAACTGCATCCGCTCTTGCGAAGGCCAGGCGCGTCTGCAACAAACAATTGAGAATCTCGACAGCCAGCAGCGCGAGTGCAGCGCCTGCGATACCCAGCAACGCAATGCACGGATAGATGAGCACGGCCATGAGCGCCGCATTGCACATGGCAATTCTCAAAACAGAGGTGTACTGCGCGCGCGCGTAAAGCAGCGCCACGAGAAAGCCATTCACGCAGCGAAACATCAACGCGGCACTCAGTATCGCGAGCGTCGGCAGCGCATCGCGATACTCGATATAGCCGAAATGTACGAACAGCCAGCCGGTAAGCCCTGCGAGCGTTCCCAGTGCGAATGCATAGGACGCGACGAGGAGGAGCAATCGCTGCATGCGAGTGATCGAGCCTGAGATGTCGGTGCGTACGGACAGGTAGCTGTAAAGCGTGGCTTCGACGCCGCTCGCGAGAAATCGAAACGGCTCGGAAACACGATATGCAAAGCTGTACAGGCCGAGTGCCAGAGATCCTGCCAGCGGCCCGATCATGAGCACATCCAGTCGCGTATATGCCGCGACCAGCAATGTAACCCCGGCGAGCGGAGCGCTCTCCTGCGCGACCGCACGCATATCGAGCCACGAGGTGAAGCGCCATGCATCGCGCCAGCGAATGCCTGTGCGGCGGGTGACGTCGTGCACGAGCCATGCAGCCGTCGTTGCCTCTACCGCAATCAGAAACGAGAGTTGTGCGGTTTCATTCCCTGGCGCAGCGAAGATCAGTATCGACACGCCGACGACCGCAGTGGAGAGCACGATCTGCGCGGCCCGCTCCATGTTGAGCTGCGCCTGATAGAACGTGAACGCATATCCCATGCCGGTCGAAGTGACTAGCAGGAACGCGGCCAGCATGTCGGGAGCCGCGAGCGGCGATGGCAGGAATGCAACTGCAGCCATGAAGTAGCACAGCAGTCCCAGAACGATTGCGACGAGGCGGAATGTGCCGAATCGTGCGAGCAGGTCGGTTCTGGTGTGCGGCGACTCCGCACGGGCCAGGCTGCGGATGAAAAGATTCTCGGTGCCGAAATCGGTGAGTACGCGGAGAACTTCGACGATCGCAAGGCAAAGCGCGATGCGGCCGAATGCATGCGGACCGTTCTGCTTTGCGTACCAGAGCAGGAATCCGATCCTGACGCCCGCGGGAATGCCCTTCGCCAGGACCGTGGCGGCCGAGTTCCGCAGGGCTAACCGATGGGTGGGCGTCACGCGTTATCCGAGGTCCAGTGGACTGTGACAACTGATTCGAGAGTGCTGCTTTGGTAGTCATCCCGGCGAAGGCCCGGCGAAGGCGCGCGGGGTTCCCCTCGGGCACAGGGCCTGGGCCCCGGCCTTCGCCGGGGTGACCCCTTAATGGCCTTCGCCGGGTGACCCCTTAACGGCCTACGCTGGGGTGATCCCTCGGGCCTTCGCCGGGGTGACCCCTCGGGGCCTTCGCCGGGGTGACATCAATACTGGATCGGCTGTTACAGGTCACTAGAACTGCAGAACTCGTTTGCAGCTCAGCATGCGTGAGCCGATCTCACAAGCGCCACGGATCTGTCGGCAGTTCCATGGCGAATGCAGATGTCACGTGATCGCGCGATGCGCTCGACCGGAACGCAGCGCAGCACCTCGGTGCGCAACGCCGCTCGAGAATGAGCGAGCGTTGCGCGGTAGTTCAGTGCATGCGGCGGTTACAACCCGAGCACGATTCGCAGGTCGCGAACGGCGCCGTCACCGAGTGCATCGAGCGCCGCCCGATATGCGGGACCATCATGCACTGCGAGCGCCTGCTCCAGCGAGTCGAACTCGATGAGCACGGTGCGCTCGAGCAGGCCAGCTTCATAGGCCTTCGTGGCAACGCCGCGTGCAAGGAAGCGACCTCCCCCTGCTTCGATCGCCGGTGCAGCGAGCCGACCATAGGCTGCGAGCTTTTCGGGATCGTTGATCTCTCGGTAGAAGCTGATCCAGTACGCTTTGCTCATCGATATCTCTCGAGGTGATTGGACGGTGCCGCATTCTACTGCGTCACGATTGCGGATCGCAGCGCAGCGCCTCCATGCTCTTTTCGACGGCTCGAGATTGAGCTGTTAACTGTCGGCACGAACTGCGCTGCTAAGTATTCGTCGTCCTGCGGCAGCAGGAACACGCTGCGCTCATGCGCATTCAACCCCTCGTCGCTCACGGATGTGCTTCACCATGATTCCAGCCTTCGTTGCGTGTTGTTCGAAAGCAGGACTGGCGGTCACGCGCGCACTCGGTCAGCGCGACGTGCCGGTGTTCGGGATCTGTTACGGAAAAGGACAGATCGCCTGCCATTCGCGCTTCATGCGCGGACATTTCAGATGCACGGACCCGAGCGATGACGAAGAGGCGTTCATCGATCAGCTTCTGAAGCTGGCGCAGGGGAACGAGCGCCCGGTACTCATTCCGAGCGACGATTCGAGCCTGGTAGCACTCGCCAGACACGCCGAGCAACTCGACTCGCGATTTCGTCTGTGCTGTGCGCCGTGGAGCATCGTCCGGCGCATGATCGAGAAGCATCTGACCTACGAGATCGCGCGCACGAGCGGTGTGCCTTGTCCGGCGCTGCATCTGATCGATGCACGCGAATCGGCACTGTCAGCCAAAGTTGACGAAGCCGTGGCATTCGCCGGCCAAGTGGGCTATCCGTGCCTCATCAAACCTTCGGTCAGCCATCTGTTCTTCAGAAAATTTCGGCGAAAGATGCTGATGGTGAACAGTGAGGCCGAACTGCGTGAGCAGTTGCCGCTGGCACTGACCTGCAGCGGTCCATTGATGTTGTGCGAGTTCATTCCCGGCGATGACGGTTGCGGGGTGAGCTACAACTCGTTCGCCATCGAGGGCGAGGTCTGCGCCGAGTTCACTGCGCAGAAGCTGCACAACAAACCGGAGCTCATCGGTTTTCCCACGGCGGTGCGCAGTGTGGTGCTTCCGGAAGTTCAGGCCCTCGGACGGCGTATGTTGCGCGCCATCGGCCTCAGTGACTTCTCGTGCATGGAGTTCAAGCGTGATCCGCGCGATGGCATCTACAAGCTGATGGAGGTGAATGCGCGTCACAACTATTCGGGGGCACTGGCACTGGCCTGCGGGATCAATTTCCCATTCATGAGCTACCGTCGTGCGCTCGACCTCATCGTTCAGGATGAGATCACGCCTCAACGCGAGAACGTGTTGTGGATCGACGAGGAGCGCGATGCGACGCGCATCGCTCGCGCGCTGGTTCACTGGCGTGAGGCCGGATCGGCGCTCGATCCCTTGCGGTTGGAGAAAGTATTTGCGGTGACACGTCTGGACGACCCGCGGCCCACGTGGGATCTCGTGAAGAGCAGCCTGCAGATGGGGAGTGGGGGGTGAGTGATGAGTGATGAGTGATGAGTGATGAGTGATGAGCATTGAGCAATGAGCAATGAGTAGTGAGTAATGAGTAATGGGGAGTGAGAAATGGAGAATGAGAAATGAGAAATCATGAGAAATGAGGAATGAGCGGTGAGGAATGACCGGTTCTGATTGCGTCTATTCGTGGCGGCTGTTGCCGCAGCTCATGATCCGGAAGCCGTAGCAAACGATAGCGGCAAGCGCACTGAGCGGCTGCGCGCTCTTCGTTGGTTCATAGGAAGTGCAGAGGGTCAGGCGACCAATTCTGTGATGGCGGGAGGAGATCGGCGAGCCTCTTCTGGACTCGGACGTTGAGTTCGAGCGGTATAGGCGCGGTTGATCGTCATGTCTCGCAAACCAAGGCATCATTAGCGAAGAATAAGCGGCTGCTCGGCCTTGCGACGGTGAGTTGAATCGAGGCCAGGCACGTCCAGGAAATTACCAGTGCCATCCAGGAGGAGTGCGCGTTCATGCCAAAGATCGACGTTTCATCCGTGCCGGCGAGAAAGGGTTCTTACTATCCAAGCCCGTTCGATGCACCGTGTGCTACGCGGACCCGACGCCGGCTCGGCGATGCAGGCGGGCTCCAGGACTTCGGGGTGAACCTCATGACTTTGCCGCCGGGTGGATGGTCCAGCCAGCGACATTGGCATAGTCACGAGGACGAGTTCGTCTATGTGCTCGAGGGTGAGCTCACGCTCGTGGAGGACGAAGGGAGCACGGTCCTTCGGGCCGGCGATTGCGCGTCGTTTCCGAAGAACAGCGGGAATGGCCATCATCTGATCAATCGGTCCTCGGCGATCGCGGTCTACCTGGAAGTGGGATCGCGGCACCCGGACGATCTCGCGACGTGTTCGGACATCGACCTGAAGAGCGCGAACGCCGATGGGAGATTCGTGCGCAAGGACGGCACGCCTTACGGCTGACTGCACCCGAGTACGCATCGCCGGCCCGCGCTGCGCGCGACGTTCCGCTCAATGCGATCAGTAACCGGAAGCATCCATCAGCGGTGTGTCTACTGCGATCCTGGTCAGATCAACTTCGCAGGGACGCTCGAGGGCGAGTGCGATCTTGCGGGCGATGGCGACGGATCGCCCGACGCTCCCTGGTGCAGGCTTGGCGCAGCGCTGGCTGTGCGCCGTATCGATGAGCGTCACGCGAATGTCGGTTCCGACCTCCCGGCGCAGCGACTCGCTAATGCCGCGAAGCGCGAATTGAGTTCCGTCGAAGACAGTTGTGTATGGTCGATCGCTGCCAGGCGCGCTCGAGCAGATGTTCACGATGTGCCCCGCGCCTTGCCGCCTGAAGTAGGGCAGGACTGCGGCGATCCCATGGAGCGTGCCGCGCAGATTCACGTCGATCGTGCGATTCCATTGGTCGATGTCGAGCTCGTCGATCGAAGATGAGGGTTGAATGCCGGCGCCGTTCACCAGTACGTCGATGCGGCCGTACTTCGCAGCCGCGAACTGAGCCAGGTGACGCAGCTCCTCGATGCGGATCACATTGGTCTGGCGATAGTCCGCCGTATGACCCTCGCGGCGGAGATCTGCGACCAGCGTTGCGAGTTGTTCCAGGCTGCGTGCGCCGAGTACGACACGTGCGCCACGCCGCGCCAGTTCGCGGGCCGTCTCCGCTCCCAAGCCACGGCTTGCGCCCGTGATGATCATCACCTTGCCTTCGACGTTGGACATTGCGCCTCCCGTGCCGATCGTGAGGTGACAGTGTGTGCTCGCAGGCGAATTCGTCGATAGAACGATCGCCGCATCTTCTTGCCTATTCCTCCAGAGGCTCGCAGGGCTGGGCCGGCCATCCACCGAGTTCGTTTCAGAACGCGAATTCCCTCACTGCTCGACACGCAGTTTCGTTCGGATAGGCGCGCCGATTGTATCCAACCGTCCCGCGCGGGATCAGTCGCCTTGCATCCGCGACAAATACTCAGCTATCTAACGAAGTGATAAGGCATCATGCACTGCACTCATACGCGGACGACTTGGGGACGTGCGTCTGAACTCATGAGCGATCACCAGAAAGAAGACGCGCTACGCGCGCGCATCCTGGCCGAGCAAGTCAGCTTGATGTCGCAGTTCACGACATCGCCGCTGTTCGGGAGCATTTTCCTCGGTGCCATGCTGGCGTGGCTCGCCTCGCGCGAACACAGCCTGCTCGCCTCCTGGGGCTGGTATGCGTTGCTGATGCTCGTGACCTTCGTGAGATGGCGCGTCGCCCGTGCCTATCTCGCTGAGACACGATCGCCCGACTCGGTGCGAACGTATCGAACGCTGATGCTGTCGCTGGCAGCTGTTGCTGGTGCCGTCTGGTCGTTGAGCGGGACATGGCTTGCGCCGAGCGACCCCCTGCGCGAGGTGATCGTCGCGATCTTCTTCATCGGCGCCACCGCATCCGGCATGGGCTCGCAGGCTCCGGTGCCGTATGCATATGCCTGTCTGCTTATTCCGTTCATGCTGCCGTATGCAATCCACCAGTTCGTGCTGGGCTCGGACCGCATCGTGCTCGGTATGGGGCTGCTCCTGTACATGCCGATCATGCTGATCATCGCGCGGCGCCAGACTGCATCCTTCGAGCGTCAGATCCGGCTTGCGATGGAGAACGAGTCGCTCGTCGCGGCGCTGCGCCGGGAGCGCGACCGGACTTCGCAGATCAACCAGGAGCTGCACGTGCAGATCGAAGAGCAGCGTTCAGCGACGCGGCGCATTGCCGCTTTGAATCGCCGTCTGCAGTCGCAAACGGCCGAGCTCAAGGCTGCCAACAGCGATCTGGAAGGCTTCTCGTACTCGGTGTCTCACGATTTGCGAGGTCCGCTGCGCGCGATCGACGGGTTCGCGAATCTCCTGCAACAGCAGCAATATCTGCAGCAGCATGCGGACGCGACTCACTACCTTGCGCGCATACGAACCAACATCACGCGCATGTCGAATCTGATCGACGATCTGCTCGAGTTCGCACGCTGCGGACGCGAGAAGCTGCGGCGTCAGGATCTCGATATGGAAACGTTGACGCGCGATGCTCTGCATCAGGTGCTTGCGTCGCATCCGGCAGTCAAAGCGCAGATCGACCTCGGCTCGTTGCCGGAAGCGCGTGGCGATGCCGGCCTCATCCGGCAGGTGTGGCTCAACTTCATCGACAACGCAGTGAAGTACACGCAGCGTGTTCACGAGCCGCGAATCGCGATCGTCGGACGCGAGGACTCCGACAAGGTCATCTACGAGATCTCGGATAACGGAGTCGGTTTCGATGACGCTTACAGCTCGACGTTGTTCCAGGTCTTTCAACGTCTGCATGGAGCGGACTATCCGGGCACCGGCGTAGGCCTTGCGATCGTGCAACGGATCGTTGCGCGGCATGGCGGGGAGGTCTGGGCACGCTCGACGCCTGGCAAGGGATCGACGTTCGGATTCTCTCTGCCGTTACACGAACTGACAGCCTCGGAGGCACAGCTCGCCGAGATGAGCAGCGACGAGTGAACGGCAACAGCCGATTCGGTAGTGATCCCCGGCACAGCCCGCGGTCCAAGCTAGATCCCGGCCTTCGCCGGGACGACGACCAAATTCACTAGGTCCTGGGCTCCAGGTAGAACGAGAGAATCTCTCTGTTCTTATCCGACCTACAGCCTACAGCCTACCGCCTACCGCCTGTTCTTCAGGTTCTGGTGACCTGTAGTGATGTCACCCCGGCGAAGGCCGGGGCCCAGGCTAGATCCCGCCCTTCGCCGGGATGACGACCAAAATCCACCAGGTCCTGAGCTCCAGGTAGAACGAGAGAGTCTCTTTGTTCCTATCTGACCTACAGCCTACAGCCTACCGCCTACAGCCTGTTCTTCAGGTTCTAGTGACCTGTAGTGATGTCACCCCGGCGAAGGCCGGGGCCCAGGCTAGATCCCGCCCTTCGCCGGGATGACGACCAAATTCGCTAGGTCCTGGGCTATAGGTCAGGAACGAGAGTGTCTGTGTCCTCTTCGGGCCTAGAGCCTAGAGCCTAGAGCCTCTTCTCAGTCTCTGCCGATCAGTAAGGCCGCTTCATCCGTTCGAGAATCTCTGCACGCACATCATTGATCTCACGTGCGCGCGATTCGCGCGCGCCATCGCACTGACGCGTGCGCGGACAGTTGTTGCTGCGTGGGCAGATGATGCGGGCTGGTTGCTTCAGGGCATCCTCGATCCAGGCGATGTTGAGCACGCGCGCGACGCCTTCGAGTGCATGCGCGGCATCCTCAGGAATCCTGGCTTCGCCATGCCGATGCAGGCACGCATCGGTGATGCTGTCGACGATGGCTCTTGCATTCCCGCAGTGAGACTCGAGCGCAGGCACGAGATCGACACCGACCGACAACACGTGCGCGTTGCCCGCCATGTCGCTGACGCGTCGCGAATGGCAGCAATAAAGGAACGAATCCTCGCCGTTGCGCAGCACCGAGATCTGCGAGCTGGGTCCCTTTGCGGATTTCGGATCGAGCATTCGGAACACCGCCCAATTCGGGCACGGATCGCTCACTTGCGCGAGATTCCCCCATGGAAGCGGGATGCCGTTGCCGCGATACACAGCGCGCAGATAACCCGGCGGATAGGCGTCGAAGAAATGCCAGTACGGATACGGTGAGACTTTCGTCATTCGACGCATGACCAGAGCCGCAGTGAGCTGCAGCTTCTGGCCGGGTTCGACTCGATAACGCTCGCGATTGAGAAAGCGTCTGAAAGGCACCTTCGGGCACAGCAACGCGCCGGCAAAGAAACTGCATTCGAAATCGCGCCATGCGTGCAGCACATCCTGGGCATTCATGCCTGCGGCGATGTGCTCGCCGCCTTCGGGACTGCCGCTCAGTTCGCCGCCCGTGGCGTGAGTCGATTTCAATCCATCCCCGCCATGCAACACCTTGTGTGCGAGATGAGAGGCGAGATCGAATTTCAGGCGCGCCGGATCCTCCTGCAGCGATCGATTCAGATACACGGTGCCCGGCGCGTCGAAGAAGGAGCGCACCATGCTGCGCACCTCGCGGTCCTTGTCGAGCGCCAGCACGGGCTTGCGTTCGAACCAGCGCAGCTCGAGTCCATGACGTTTGCACATGCGCAGCAGATCATCGACCGATACAGGAAAGCGTCGCTCGCCTACGCTCTCCGCGGCACGCTCCAGATCGGGAAAGTCGTTGCGCGAGAGTTCCTGGTACGAACGGATCAACAGGTGAGCGAACTGTCGCCCGCTCGTGCCGGTTTGGGACAACAGCTCCGGGATCGCCGCTTGCAGGAGATTCCTGGAGAACAGGAACGAGGGCTCGAGCGGAATGGCCGATGCACTGCCGGCGCGTTCCCTTGCGACGCTGACTTCGACGTCGGGGTTGTCGTCGAAGAACCATTGTGGTGCGCGTTGAAAGATCTGCGCGATCAGATGGAGCACCTCTTCGGACGGCACGCGCTTGCCGCTTTCGATCATGCTCAAGTAGGAGACGGAGGGTGCAGTGGCCGCATCGAGTTGAATGCAGCGCGCAGAGAGCTCTTCGAGCGTCAAACGATTCCGCTTGCGCAGCGTCCGCAGCTTCGCGCCGAGAAAGTGGCTCTTACGTGTGAAGCTCATCGCCAGTGAAATTTACAGTGTGAAATTCGCAGGGTCAAAATCTTCCGCGATCAGAGGTTACAGTGACACTCATGAACTCCGTTATCCATAGCGCCAAACCATCTGCATCCATCGAGATCAGCGGCTCCCATGTGTCGCGTAGCAGCGAGGTGCTCACGGATCGCGCGCTCGATCTCTTGCATATGCTGCACCGCCGCTTCGATTCGACGCGTCGCGAGTTGCTTGCGGCCAGAGTTGCGCGGCAGGAACGCATCGATGCCGGCGAGATGCCGGACTTTCTCTCATCGACTGTCAGTATTCGCTCGGCGCAATGGCGTATCGGTTCCGTGCCGCGCGATTTGCAGGATCGCCGAGTGGAGATCACCGGGCCGGTCGATCGCAAGATGATCATCAATGCCCTCAATGCGCCGGTCGAAGCCTTCATGGCCGACTTCGAGGATTCCTGCGCGCCGACCTGGGTCAACGTGATTCAGGGACAGGGCAACTTGCGCGATGCGATTGATCGCACCATCGAGTTCGAGGATCCCTCCACTCGTAAGGTGTATCGATTACAGCCGCAGACCGCGACATTGATCGTACGGCCACGCGGTTGGCATCTGATCGAGAAGCATGTGTCGATCGATGGCGAAGCGGTGTCCGCGTCGCTCTTCGATTTCGCGCTCTATTTCGCGAACAATCACGAGGCGCTGGCTCGCGCGGGTACTGGTCCTTACTTCTATCTGCCGAAGCTCGAGAGTCATCTGGAAGCACGCCTTTGGAACGAGGTGTTCGAGGCGGCGCAGGAGTTCGTCGGCATCGCCCGCGGCACGATCAAGGCGACCGTGCTCATCGAAACCATTCTCGCGGCATTCGAGATGGACGAAATCCTGTACGAGCTGCGCGAGCACATCGTCGGTCTCAACTGCGGACGCTGGGACTACATCTTCAGCTTCATCAAGAAGTTCAGGAATCGCGCGTCCTTCGTGCTGCCGGATCGTGCGCAAGTGACGATGGATAAGCACTTCCTGAAGTCGTACGTCGATCTGCTGATCCGCACGTGTCATCGCCGCGGTGCGCATGCGATGGGCGGTATGGCGGCGCAGATTCCGATTCGTGGCGATGCGGAACGACAACGCAAAGCGCTCGAGAAAGTGCTCGCGGACAAGATGCGCGAAGTGCGTGCAGGTCACGACGGGACATGGATCGCGCATCCCGGTCTTGCGGAGGTGGCGCACACGGCCTTCGATGCGTCTCACGCCCCGAATCAGTTGCACATGCTGCGCGAAGACGTGCACGTGACCGCGGCAGATCTGTTGCGAGTGCCTGAAGGCACCATCACGGAAGAAGGCGTGCGGCACAACGTGCGAGTCGGCGTGCAGTACCTTGCGGCATGGCTGAGCGGTTCGGGCTGCGTGCCTCTCTACGATCTGATGGAGGACGCCGCCACTGCCGAAATCTGTCGCGCTCAGCTGTGGCAATGGCTGCATCACCAGGCGCGCCTTGCAGACGGAACCGTATTGACGCCTGCGCTCATGCGCGCCTTGCTGCGCGATGAACTGCGCTCGATTGCAGATGCCAGTGGGGATCGCCCACTCATTGACTCCGCAGGATCGCTGTTCGAGCGGTTGGTAACGGACTCGAATTTCGCGGAGTTCCTGACGCTGCCCGCCTACGACCTGCTGCCCTGAAATCCCTGCTCCCGAATCCGGAGGCCCATCATGACTACCTGCGAATGCCGATCCCTCGAGTCCATCCGTGATTCCTGGCGATATGACCGCCGCTGGATCGGCGTGAAACGGCCTTACTCCCTCGACGATGTGGTGCGCCTGCGCGGCACCGTCCGTATCGAGTACACGATGGCTCGGCTCATGGCGGAGAAGCTGTGGAAGTACCTGCATGAGAAACCGTTCGTCAACGCGCTCGGCGCCTTGACCGGCAATCAGGCGATGCAGCAGGTTCGTGCCGGACTCGATGCGATCTACCTCTCGGGGTGGCAGGTCGCGGCTGACGCGAATCTCGCCGGCCAGATGTATCCGGACCAGTCCTTGTATCCGGCGGATTCGGTACCCGCAGTCGTCAAGCGCATCAACCATGCGCTGTGCCGGGCCGATCAGATCTGCCATGCCGAGGAGAACGACGAGATCGACTGGTTCAAGCCGATCGTCGCGGACGCCGAAGCCGGTTTCGGCGGGGTGCTCAATGCATTCGAGCTCATGAAGCAGATGATCGAAGCCGGCGCGGCAGGCGTGCATTTCGAGGATCAGCTTTCGTCCGCCAAGAAATGCGGCCATATGGGAGGGAAGGTCCTCGTGCCGACAAGCGAAGCGATTGCCAAGTTGGTTGCGGCGCGACTTGCGGCGGATGTGTGCGACGTGCCTACGTTGATCGTGGCGCGCACCGATGCGGAATCGTCATCGCTGCTGACCTCCGATATCGACGAGCGCGATCGCCCGTTCATCCGCTCGAAGGAAAGAACCAGCGAAGGCTTCTTCCATGTGAAGAGCGGGTTGGATCAGGCGATTGCCCGAGGACTGGCCTACGCGCCGTATGCCGATCTCATCTGGTGTGAAACGGCGACGCCGGATCTCACGCAGGCTAAAGAATTCGCAGAGGCGATCCAGCGTGAGTTCCCGTGCAAGCTGCTGGCGTATAACTGTTCTCCATCTTTCAACTGGAAGCGCAAGCTCGACGATGTGACCATCGCCCGATTCCAGCGCGAGCTCGGTGCGATGGGCTACAAGTTCCAGTTCATCACGCTCGCCGGTTTCCATGCGCTGAACTATTCCATGTTCGATCTGGCACGCAGCTATCGCGACAAGCAGATGACTGCATACGTTTCGCTGCAGGAAGCGGAATTCGCCGCAGAGAAGCTCGGCTATACGGCGACGCGTCATCAGCGTGAAGTAGGTGCGGGCTACTTCGACGATGTAACGCAAACCATCCTCGCCGGCAGTTCGTCGACTACCGCACTGACCGGTAGCACCGAGGAGCAACAGTTCCAGCGGGCTTAGCAGAGCAGCGGCGAAAAAGCAGGGACAGATCGTGGCGATCTGTCCCTGCGATCGATCAGAACGCGTGGCCCGCGCTGCGAACCGGGCGAATGATCATTTCGCTCACATCGACGTCATCGGGTTGCGAGATCGCGTAAAGCACGGCACGAGCGATCGCATCGGGTGTCAGGGCAATCGAGCGCAACTGCTTCACCGCGCGTGCCGTGCTTTCGACGCTGATGTCCGATCCGAGCTCCGATTCGGTCACTCCCGGCGTGATGAGCGTGACGCGCAGCGTGTCGGTCTCCTGGCGCAGACCTTCCGTGATGGCACGCACGGCATACTTGCTGGCGCAGTACACGCCAAACTGCGGGCCGACGGCATGTGCGGCGGTCGAAGCGGTGTTGATGATATGGCCGCTGTGCTGCGCTTCCATGATCGGGAGCACGGCGGCGATACCGTTCAGAACGCCTTTGACGTTGACGTCGAAGATTCTGTCCCATTCGTCGGTCTTGAGTGCGTTCATCGCAGACACAGGCATGACGCCCGCGTTGTTGAACATGACGTCCACACGTCCGAACTTCTCGCGAGCGAACTCGACGAAGCTCTTCACGTCTTCGCGATTCGTCACATCGAGACTCCTGAATTCGGCAACGCCGCCACCCTCGCGAATCTCTGCGGCAATTTTCTGCAGGCGATCGGTGCGGCGCGCGCCAAGCACGACCTTGCAGCCGTTCGCGGCGAGAAGACGGGCGGTGGCTTCGCCGATGCCGCTGCTTGCGCCGGTGATCAGAACGACGCGGCCTGCGACGGCTGGCTGGACGGAGGTAGGGGTCGACATGGCTTTCTCCTTCGGTTGGGTGTCGGGTCGGGAGAAAGTCTGCGATTCGCGCCGGCTTGATTGGATGCCGAAGGCTCCGGGGTGATTGCCTGATCCTCCAGAGTTCCAGGGTCGAGCATTGAGGCAGCCGGTGCGAGGGCGTATGTTCGCTCGCAAATGACCACGCAATTCAATGTTCTGGAAGATGACCGCCGCCGGGAGCTTGCGGCGCTTACATTCAAATACTCCGAGGGAGACGGGATTCATGCGACCGCCGTTCCGGGGCTGTCCTGTATCCGGCTGTGTGCGCCGAACATGAAGTTGCCGTCGGTCTATCAGCCTTCGATCTGCGTGATTCTCCAGGGTGCGAAGCAGGTGCTGCTCGAGGAGGAGATCTATCGGTACGCGCCGCCGGACTTCCTGGCCGTGTCAGTCGATCTGCCGCTCATCGGTCAGGTGACCGAGGCCAGCACAGATCGGCCGTACTTGTGTTTGCAGATCGAGATCGATCCACGGCAGATCGGCGAGCTCATCGCACAGATGGATGATGCCGCTCGCTTGCGCGGTGAAACCACGCGCGGGCTGTTCATCGGCAAGCTAGATGGCGCGACGCAGGAAGCTGTTCTGCGACTGGCTCGCCTGCTCGAGACGCCGCGCGACATCCGGATGCTCGCTCCCATGATGCTTCGTGAGCTGCACTACCGGCTCCTGTGCAGCGAATACGGCCCGGCGATCGCGCAGATGGCGATTCCGAGCACGAACACGCATCGTATCGGGCAGGCAATCCGCAGGATCAAAGCGAATCTGGCATCGCCCGTGCGTGTGGAAGAGCTCGCGGCCGTGGCCAGCATGAGTCCTTCATCGTTTCACCAGCACTTCAAGGCGGTGACGGCGATGAGTCCGCTGCAGTATCAGAAGCGCCTGCGGCTGATGGAGGCGCGGCACATTCTGCTCGCGGAGAACATCGATGCGGCGAGTACGGCATATCGCGTGGGCTACGAGAGCGTCTCGCAATTCAGTCGCGAGTACGCACGCATGTTTGGAGCGCCGCCCATGCGCGACATCGAAGGCATTCGTCGCGCGCCGACGCTGAGTGCGTAGCGCTCGCTATCGATGAGCGAGGGCGAAATCGAGCGCCGCGCAGACCGCAGCCATCTGTGCATCGTTGCACTGCTGGGGCGTGGCTCGCGGGCTGTCCGGATAGACTTCGGTCGTCGTGGTGTAGCGCGCGCCCGTCATGCCTGCACACAATCCGAGCTTGCGTAGCGCGTACTCGATCACGCCCGGTGCGATCACGTCCGAGCCGATCAGCTGTCCGTCCGCATCGGCATCCGCGATGTGCGTGATCTTCGCGACCGCATCGATGATCGCCTGCTGAAAGGCCAGCTGCGGATTCTCGCTATCGGCGACCAGATAGAAGCCATCCGGAATGATGTCGGGCTCGTACTGTTTGCCGTCGCGTGCGGCGAGCGCTGGTCGAAACTCACTTTCGTCGGTGTCGGTGGTCTCGTGCAGATCGATGTGTACAAGGAAGCGATCGCGCAGAGATGCGGTGAGCCGCATCAGTGCGGCGGCCTCCTCGGCGGGACTCGGTTCGCGGAACGAGCGATTAGGATCCACCGCGTGCGCGTTCCAGCGATGAATCCGCTCGTATCCCCATGGGCTCACGCAGGGAACGACTAGCAGATTGATGCGCGATGCGTAGTCCGCCGCGCGCTGCTCGAGAAACTGAAGCGCGCCATGCACTCCGCTCGTTTCATAGCCGTGCACTCCGCCGGTGACGAGTGCGAAGGGATTCTGCTCCTGCCAGTTACGCGTGCGTAGCGCGAAGAGCGGATAACGATCCGGGCCGTAGACGATCTCGCCGTACTGTTCGAAATCGAACCTTGCCGACAGCCGTTCGATGGGGGCAAGAACCTCATCCGCATAGCTTCGCTGGCGAACCTGTCCGGCGAGCCATTGCGCGCGCTCCGCATCGCCCCATGGCTGGCCGGGCGTGCCGATCGGATAGAAGCTGGATGTCGAGTTCATAAGGCGTTGGGCTGAAAACGGAGGCGCGCTTTTTAGCAGATCACGGCGACGCGTGCATCGTTCGCTCGCCGCGCCGTTCCGCGTGAGGCCATCTTGCGCGCGCGGACGCGCATTTCGCCTGGCTGCCAGCGCATGCGTCTGATACGGTCGCGGCCATTCTCAAAAGCTCACCTCGCATGCGCTCACTGCATAGTTGGCTGGCCGCGTTCGTTGCGTTGTTTGTCGCGTATCAGGCGCCTCAAGGGATTGGAGGCCTGTGGCTTGGGCAACCGGCCATCGCCGCCGCGATGATGGTGATGTTTCTGCCGATCGCGTGGCTGGTGGCTCGCGCGCTCGATCTGAGATTCGCCAAAGCTTATGCGCTCGAGTGGGATCAACCGGCGCTGACCTGGCTCGTCGCGGGATTTCTGTTATCACTGTTCGCGAAATGTCTGGCCTTGGCGATCGGTGTGCGCCTCGGGATCTATACGCCCGTCCCCGCGGACAACGCAGCTTCGGGCCTGAGCATCGGCATGCTCAGCTGGCTTGCGTTGTCCACGTTCATTCCCTCGATTGCCGAGGACATCGTGACGCGAGGTTTCTGGGCTCGCGTTCCGGCGATCTCATGGACTGCTGCGCGGTTCGTTGCGGTGAGCTCGTTGATCTATGTGCTCAATCATATTTACAGGCTCCAGAACGGACCGGCCGAATGGCTGATGTTGTTCTGCTTCGGGTTGGCCTACGCAGCAGCGTTCGTTCGCAGCGGGACTCTTTGGGCCGCCGTTGGATTGCATTGGGGATGGAATTTCGCAGGGCCCGCGATCGATCTGGCCTGGCCGGTCGAGGTGCTGAACATGCAGAGTGCGCGGCTGCTTTCCGCGGCGATGCATCTCGTGCTGCTGATCATCGCACTGTGGTGGCTGCCCCGAGTGCTTCCGCGCGTGCAGAAGCGATCGGCGTTCACTGGCGCCGAGTGATCGCTCGCCCGACTCGTGACTTGTCGCAGGCTCACAGAGAGGCTATTCCTGCTGTGGGTTCGGCTTCAGCCGAACAGAAGAGATGTCCGACTGAAGTCGGACCCACAGGGCGCTGCCGCTAGCCTGGCAAGCGAGTGGGAACGAAAACTTCTCTGTGATTCGGCTTTCAGCCGAATGGCAGAGATGTCCGACTGAAGTCGGACCCACAGGGCGCTGCCGCTAGCCTGGCAAGCGAGTCGGAACGAGAACTTCTGCTGTGGGTTCGGCTTTCAGCCGAATGGCAGAGATGTCCGACCAAAGTCGGACCCACAGGGCGCTGCCGCGAGCCTGGCAAGCGAGTCGGAACGAAAACTTCTGCTGTGGGTTCGGCTTCAGCCGAACAGAAGAGATGCCGACCAAAGTCGGACCGACGGCGCCAGTCTCTTCTCTGGCCAGCAGCCCAGCAGCCCAGCCGCCTCTCTGTATGCTGAGCACTAGCACCTAGCGCCTAGTACCTAGCCCCTAGCGTTAGCATTCCTCTCGGTTTAGTCGGATCCTTCTTCGAAGGCTCATCGAGCGGAGGCTGATGGTCCGGGCCTTCGGGCGGCAAGGGGACGGGCGACTCCTCCGAGTCGGGAGCATTCAAGGGATTCGGATCTTCGAATCGTGAAAGCATTGGGCGGGCGCGCATCATGAGAACTGAATACGTGATGCCCTCGCCGTGTTCCTGCGGCTACCACACGCCGGGCACGAATCGCCAGCGCACGCGGCTCATGTACTGGGGATAGCCATTGTCTCCCATGAGCAGATGGCGCTCCTCGGTTAATGCACGCAGCGCGTAGATCACGGTCCAGCCGAACACCGCAATGATCGAGTACGCGAGTCCCTTCCAGTTCGAGGACGCAGTCAGCGCAATGAACATCGGCAGAGCGCCGAGCCACCAAGCGAAATTCTTGGCCGCATAGGCCGGATGCCGGACGTAGGCATAAGGTCCACGCATGACGATGCCGCGATTCGTGAGGTTGCTGGCCTTGAAGCCGAGCGCGATCGAAGCCCAGGAGAAAACTGCGAGCGAGGTCAGCAGTGTCACATTCACCGAGAGATGGATCAGGTCGTTCTCGATGTAAGGGAAGTCGCTGCTTTGCCAGGCGAGAAACCGCATCGTCATGTCGTTGAAGGGCGGATAGCAGGCAAGACAGATGAACCAGCCAAAGAATGTGGGATCGACACTACGGATGCGGTTACCGAGCACCGGCAGTTCGATCAGGTAGCCCAGCGTGAACAGCAGGGTGTCGATGAACAGAATCAGCTGGAATGAGGCCCAGAAGATCGATGTGTCGAACAAGGCGCGACCTGTGAGGCCGTTCTCGAAGCCGGCTGTCAGTTGCAGCAGCGAGCCCGACAGATTCGCGATATGAATCAGACACCAGTTGATCATCAACGGCGCAAAAAAGAACTTCAGTAGCAGCGCACGCCCCGATTGCTTCGCCAGCGGTGAAAGCGTCGCTGCGAGCGGGAACGTCGTTCCATCGCGCAACCCTGGGTGCTGCGAGCGATGACGACGCAGCGCAAACCAGATTCCCTGCAAGAAGATGAAGGCGCTCGAACGAATCCAGGGGTAGGCGGCGTAGTAGAGCGGCAGGATGATCGCGTACAGCACCATCAACGTGACGAACAGCGATCCGGTCGTGATCGTCGCGTTCACTCCGAACACGCTGAGATCCCATGCGCCGCGGAGCATGTCCCGATGAAAGCCGCTCAGGCGAGTCACGATCCAGTACGAGATTCCAATGAACAAGGCCGTCGCGAGATAGTTCGCTACGATCCGGCGAGTGCTCTGTCGGAATCGCGTGCCGTCGTGGGTGAGCGAGAGGGTATCGGGTGTGGAGCTCATTGCAGCCATCCTGTTCACAAGAGAGAGGCGGCGAAGTCGCCGCCTCTCCGCGACGTGCTCCTGCACGTCGAATCGTCACTCGCTTACGGTGTGTTGCCGTAGCCGATCGCGCCGTTGCAATGCATCCACTCGCTGTAGCCGCCACCGCCACAGCTTCCGTTCGCATAAAGGCCGGTGTTGTAGCTTTGTGCTTCGGACTGACGTACCTGGCCATTGACGATGATGTAGTCGACCTGGACGTCGCGGTTGCCGCTGTCGTTCGTATAAGCGACGGTAATGCCGCCGCTCAGACTCGTCGATGCGGTGTAGTCCTGCATGCCGGTGCCGAGCGTCCAGCTTGCGACGGTTTGATTGTTGACACGCAGGGCGATCTGTTCGCCGCCGACACTGCCGCGTGCGCGCACGGTGAAGCTCTTGTTGCCCCCGCCGCCGCTGCTGCTCGATGAGGAACTGCTGCTACTGCTGCTGCTCGACGACGACGAGCCGCTTCCCACGGTGATGTCGGAACTGCCGCTGCTCTGATAACCCTCGGTGGCCATGACCATGTAGTTGTGATTGCCGAGGTTCATGCCATAGGCGGCCCAGGCATCGAAGTGATTGCCCGTCGTGATGGTGCCGCCGACGCGCTTCTGCTGGCGCACGCTCCAGTACTGATAGAAGGTGCGGGTGCCTTCGATGGAGGGTTGATTCACGCGCTGTGTGCGATAGACATCGTAGGTGCCGCCGTCGCTCGTCACGGTGCCCATGTAGCCGGAGCCGGGTGGGCGCCAGGAACCCCAGCTGTCGACGATGTAGTACTCGACCAGCGGATTCTGCGTCCAGCCATAGAGAGTCAGATAGGCATTGCCGTTGGGATTGAACGAGCCCGAATAGGTGACGGTGCGTCGTCCGCCCGGATTCCAGCCTTTGCCGCCGACCCAGTTATTGATGTTGCTCCATTGCGATGTATATCGCCCGCCGCTTTGCAGGCAGAACGTCACGTTGCCGCTGTCCTTCCAGTACGAGTAATAGTAGCCGTCGTGAGTGCCGGTGGAGTTGGAAGAGAGGCATTGCGCGTTCGCCGCTGTTGCGAAGAGCGAGGCGATGCCCAGGAGTGCCGCTGCGAACAGAGTTCGTTTCGCGGTGCAGGTGCGAGTACTTGCGATCATAAGAAAGTCCCTTCTTTGTCGAAGTCGATAGGTCAGGTTCCCCACAACCTGGCTGCGGTGTTGCTGCGAGATCTGATGATGGCTGTCGAGTATCCCCCTGATGAGTTGTTGTCGTCGGCGCGTACTTATGTGACTCATCCGTTGATGTGTCAAGAAAAATGTTAGCGGTAGCAAGAATACCTATGCCGGCAAAAACGTCGGTGCGGTGTTCAGGAAAGCCAGCGACGAATGCGATATCCGGGCTTGCGCACGCTGTCATCTCGGAAAAACCAGTGCGCCGTTGACTAAACAACTTGTCGAACAAATGGCGGGATGGTCCAGTGACGTATCCAGATGGCGACGGCTGTTATGCGGCGTCAGGGCGTCAAGGGTTGCGCATCTGCGCAAACTGGAGTGAGCGGTACGCGCAACTCGGGCGCATATGTCAAACGGATGATCGGCGGCTTCTCTCGTTTTTTGCCGAATTTCAGGAATCGAGTATTCGAGGTCCGGACGACGAACTGGCGTCGCGCGCTTCGGCTGCTTCGATCGGAGCCACGGAATCTCTGATCAATTCGCCATTCGCAACCATAGTTGCTTCGCCCACCGGAGCATTTCAACCAGTTGCAGACTTGCGAGGGCAGGGAAGTCGATAAATCTGAGCTTCCCTACATCCGAGGCGTTTGGGATATGCCGTCGATCGATCAGAGGTTCTGTTGAGTCTCAGCTGCACGTGCTGTGCAGAGCGCATGCATTCATGCGTGCTCGTCGTTGATCACTCTTGCCGGCGCGCAGGCCTGCAGCCAATTCCATTTCTCAACAGCGTGCTGAGGGGCGGTCGGTGGAGTTGAAGCGACGATCCGCGAGATCGACACGCGCGCGCTCGATTGACTGACCGTCATCGCAGCAGTGCGAACCGTCGTGAGGGACATCGAGTCGTCGCGCGCTCGCTCGGGGAACGATGGCATCAGGACTCGATGCATGCGCACCTATGCAGCGATACATCGTCAGTTCACGTCGACTGCGACGCGCTGACGTTGCTCGAGTGATTACTCGAATCGCGCTTCGCGAGCACGAGACTGTCGAGAATTCCGACATTCACGCGCGTCCTCGACGTGCTCACTTAACAAAGTCGTTCGCGGATGAAATTTCGTGCGAGGTGCGTCAACGAATCGCGCGTCACATTTCTCTAGTCTTCTCTCTCGCTGCGCTGGCAGTGCAATTCACACAAAAAAGGGAACTGTCGAGATGATTTCCAAAACGATTGTGCTTCCGGTTCTCTGTGTTGCCGTTCTGCTCGGCGGCTGCGGCGGAGGTGGTGGCGGTTCCGGCACAGGTCGCGCGAGTGGCGGTAGCAACAGCGGCCCCGTGGGAAGTTCGCCAGTCGATACGACGCCAACAGTTCCATCGGCAGGTGATGAATCCCCAGGTGATGCGACGCCCGGCGATGCGACGCCCGGCGATTCGAGCGGCGAGCCTGGCGCGGGAGATGACACAGGCACCGGTGGCGCCGGCGACTCAGGTGGTACCGGCGGTACGGGCAACAGCGGCGGCAGCGGCGATGATGCGGGCGCGGGCGCGGGCGCGGGCTCAGGCTCAGGCTCAGGCTCAGGCTCAGGTAATACCGGCGGTGGCGACGATTCGACATCGCAGCAACCAGGCGCGTCTGCCGAAGGCGTATATGCCGGCACGCTGACCGGCAGCTCCTATCATCATTTCAAGACGCTGGTTCTCGAGAACGACGAGTACTGGACGCTCTACGGTGAAGAGACCAATTCGTTCTTCTCCGTGTTCGGCTTCGTGCAGGGAAGCGGGCAGTCGCACGAGGGTTCATACACTGTGAGCGATCTGCGTGACTACGCCTTGTCATCGACAGATTCCGGCAGCGCAGTGGCGAGCTACGACGCAGCCGCGCGAACATTTGAAGGTTCGTACGTGGTCGATGGTGGCGCGGCGATTCAGTTCACCGGCGGGCCGATCACGGATGTGGCGTACGACTATGATCAGACGGCATCGATGAGCACGATGATCGGGCAGTGGCTGGCGACGAACGCGAAGGGTGAGTACGTCACGTTCGATGTGGCTGCGGATGGCACGGTCAGCATGTCGCAGAATGGCTGCGTCGCATCGGGCACCCTGCAGCCGCGTGCGTCGGGCAAGAATATCTTCGACGTGACGGTGACTTTCGGAGCCGCGCCCTGCGAGCTTCCGAATGAGACTGCGACCGGCGTTGCGCTCACTTATCCGATCACTGACAGCAACCAGATCCAGTTGATGACCGCGATGGTCACGCAGTCGCGCACACATGGATTTGCGTTGTTCGCGAATCGCTAAGTCACGGCGGTGATTCGGACCGCGATGCGCATCGCGGGGTCATGCAACCTGAAGTCGCTTCGATGCGTTGGTCGCACAGGCCGGGCCGTAGTGCGACGGAATGAGAGTCCTATCGATCGGAACCCAGGAGGGTCGATTCCGCATTGAGCGATGAGAGACTTCTCACAGAGAGCACAGAGTTGGAGGGGCGTGAGCATAGGTGTTCATCACTTCCATCACTGTTGTCACTGTCATCACCGTGATCAGGGAATTGGTCAATGCGCTCGAGCTTTGCGACCTCATCGCAGGCGATTGCGCTCATGAGGTGGGCGGATCGTGATGTCCAGCGTACGAGCAGACCCCGCAACGTCGATCTGGACGATCGGCCATTCGACGCGGACGTTCGATGAGTTCCTGGCGCTTCTGCAATCCCAGTCGATCCAGGCGGTAGCCGACGTGCGGCGCTTTCCAGGATCGCGCAAGTATCCTCACTTCAATGCGGAATCATTCAGCCGAAGTCTCGAGGACAACGGCATCCATTATTTCTGGTTCGAGGATCTGGGCGGACGCCGCAAGCCGAACGAGCATTCCCACAATCTGGCGTGGCGTAACGATTCATTCCGTGCCTACGCGGATTACATGGAAACCGAAGAGTTCGCGCGCGCTCTGCAAAGACTCCTGGATCTCGCTCGTGCGCAGCGCACCACCATCATGTGTTCAGAGGCGGTCTGGTGGCGATGCCATCGCTCGCTCATTGCCGATGCACTGAAGAGCCGGGGCGTGCGGGTGCTCCATATCCTCGATCACGCCAAGGTGACCGAGCATCCGTACACCTCCGCCGCCACGATCATTGATGGCAAATTGTCGTATGGAGCGCCGCAGCGCTCATTGCTTTGAAGCGGTCGTTTCGTCATGCACGATCAGATGTCCCCGGTTCCATGGCTGCGGGAATTGTCGAGTCCAGTGCGTCGCGGATTCGTTTGGCGAGCTGCTCGACGCTGAAAGGCTTCGTCAGAATGCCGCGACCCGCGGGATCGCGCGATTCACGCTCGCTGGCATCGCCCGAATAGCCGGAGGTGAACACGATCTTGAGATCGGGGAGTTTTTCTGCGGCAGCCTGGGCGAGATCCCAGCCGGACATGTCGGGCATCACGATGTCGGTGAACAGTAAGGTGAAGCGTTGACCTGCCTCGATCATCTGCAGTGCTTCAGCCGCGCTGCCTGCGATCTGCACGGTGTATCCGAGGTCGGCCAGCGCCTCCGCGGAGAAGCTTCGTACGCGAGGTTCATCCTCGACGACCAGAATGATCTCGCTCGAATGCCCGCCGCGCACCGACACCGGCGCGCGTGATGCGGACATCTGCACATGACCGTCGGAACGCGGAAGATACACACTGACCGTCGTGCCCCGACCGACTTCGGAATCGATGCGTACGTGTCCGCCGGATTGATTCACGAAGCCGAAGACCTGGCTCAGCCCCAGTCCCGTGCCTTCGCCGACCGCCTTGGTCGTGAAGAATGGATCGAAGGCACGCGCGCTGACTTCCGGTGTCATGCCGCATCCGATGTCCGACACGGTCATGAGCACGTAGTCGCCGGCTTGAACGCCGAACCTCAGCGCCTCGCCTTCGTTCAATGCGACGTTGGCCGTGCGAATCGTGAGCCGGCCGCTTCCCTTCATGGCATCGCGGGCGTTCACGGCGAGATTGAGCAGCACGCTTTCGAGTTGGTTGCGGTCCGCGCGCAGGGTCCATACATCGAAGGCAAAGTGAGTATCGATGCGGATCGACTCTCCGAGCGTGCGACGAAGCATCTCGAGCATCTCCGCGATCATGCGGTTGACGTCGATGAACACGGGCTCGAGGGGTTGACGCCGTGCGAACGCCAGCAGTCGCTGAGTCAGTGCTGCTGCACGTTGCGCGCCTTCCAGTGCGCCGTCGATGTAGCTGGCGACGTTGGTGTCGCCCCGCGCCAGGCGCCGACGCATCAGATTCAGCCCGCCGATCACCACGGCCAGCATGTTGTTGAAGTCGTGTGCGATTCCGCCGGTCAACTGGCCGATCGCTTCCATTTTCTGCATCTGATGGAGCGTGTGCTCGACCTGCGAGCGTCTTGCCACTTCCTCATTCACCCGCTGTTCGAGCGTGGCGTTCAGCGATTGCAGGGCGGATTCCGCCTGCCGCGCTTCGGTGACGTCGACATTGACGCCGATCATGCCGACGAACGTCCCGTCCGCTGCGAAACGCGGTGAAGCGCGTGTGGCGATGGTGCGGTACTCGCCGTCCGCGCGTAGAAAGCGGGCCTCGACATTGAACGCCTCATGGGCGCGCATGCCGCGGTTGAAGGGTTCGTAAAGACGCTCGCGATCTTCCGGATGGAGCGTGCTGCCCCATTCGAAGTCGGGCACGTCCTCGAGCGCGACGCCCCAGAATTCGCGCTGTGCGCGATTCAGATAGACGCATCTGCCGTTCGCATCGCCCATCCACAGCATGACGGGTGCGCTTTCCGCGACGAGCCGGAACCGCTCTTCGCTCTCGCGAAGCGAGGCTTCCGCCAGTGTGCGATCGGTGACGTCGGAGGCCTGCACGAAAATGCCGGTCACGGTGCCGTCGCTGCGGATCGGCTGATAGATGAAGTCGACGACCTTTTCCTTGTAGGTCTCCTCGCCACCGCGCCGCAGTTGCACGCGCACGTTTCGTCCGATGTAGGGCTCGCCTGTTTCGAATACGCGATCGAGAAGCGCTATGAATCCCTGTGCCTCCATCTCCGGAAGGCCTTCCGCAATTGGTTTGCCCAGCACCTGCCGGCCGCCAATCAACTCAACGTAGGCGTCGTTGGCGATTTCGAACACGTGCTGCGGACCGCTCAGCAGCGCGACCGCCCCCGGTGCCTGCTCGAACATTTCGCGCAGGCGATCGATTTGCGCCTGGCGTTCGCGGCGCGTCCTGACCTGCTCGGTTGTCTCATGACCCTGGTTGAAAACGCCGGCGACCCGGCCGTCTTCGTCCAGAATGGGCGTCAGACTGTAGTTCCAGTACGTCTCCTGAGCCGAGCCGCCCCGCTCCATGGGAAGCATCTGATCGAAAGCGGTTACGCCTTCGCGACGCTCGAGCACCTGCTGGAAGTGCGGCTCCAGGACGTCCCAGATATCCGACCAGACCTCCCGCGCCGGACGGCCCAGCGCCCAGGGATGTTTTTCCGCCGGGATAGGGGCCCAGGCGTCGTTGTAGAGCAATTGCAGCTCCGGTCCCCAGTAGATCGCGGTCGGAAAGCTCGAGTTCAGGCAAATGCTGAGCGCCGAACGCAACGCGTACGGCCAGCTTTCCGGACTCCCGAGGGGTGTCGAAGCCCAGTCGAACGCCCGGATACGGGCACCCATGTCGCCGCCCCCGACAAGAAACGGCAGCGGTCGGGGTTCATTCGGCGTCTGTGCAAGCGGCTGGTTCAAAGGAGGCCTGAGTAAAGTTCGTAGCGACTTTTTCCAAACGCATCAGCGCAGCGCATGGTCCCGCCTGGGCCGAACACAAGCCGAGGGAATCGGTTGCTGCGAAGTACTGGGCAATCATCCGCGATGTTCGGGCCCGGCGCTACGCGTGCGAATGCATCGAAGTTGCCCGCGCCGCGCACGCCTACATACCTTTGTGATCTCGTTCGCATTGCGTCTGCGTCTTCAAAGGTATTTTTCAGCTGTCCCGAATCGATCCACTCGCCGTTGACTGAACCTATGTTCTTCAAGCTCTTCCGCAAGTCATCCGACAACCGCCCCCGTATCGAAACCGATGCCGCGCTGGCCGATGAACTCGCCCGACGGGTGAGCTCGATCCAGTTCAAGCCGAGCAAAGGATTTCTGAAGGATCAGCGCCAGCCGAAGCGCACGGCGCGCATGCAGCGCTCTGCCTAGATACACGGCCCAGCTACATGGGCCAGATACACGGGCGGATCGTGAGGTTTCGGGCCTGGGTTCGCGGAGCCGTTGGTGGCGTCGGGCGGGATTCATGGAATCACGGCTGGCGACCCGGAGTGTGGACCGCCGGGTCAGGGTCGTAGGTGCGCCGAATCTGCCGTGCCCTGGCTTGCGGCGGGTAGCTGCCCCACGGGTGCAACGCCGGGTGACTCGCTGCTCAGCTGATCAACTCTCCCGCTCAAGCCCCTCGTGGGTGAGCTCCAGCGACTCGATCGCCACTTCGTTACCGGTCGCGCTGAACGAAGGCGCTTCGTATCTCACCGGCCAGGCATTACGCAGCATGAAGCGGGCGACGTCGCGGGAGGCTTCATCCTGCAGGATCAGGATGAGGTTCTTGCGCGCATCGCCCATGCGGCCCTCAGCCACTGAGCGATGCCATAGATAGAGCTCGAGCGAGCTCGTGATTCCCCGTTTCAACGTCACGTTCGAATAGCGCGTGAGCCCTGGCAGCTTGCGCACCCCGCTCTTATCGCTTCCGTCGCGGTACTCGACGACTTCGGTGATCGCCGCGCCCAGTGCAACCTCGCTGAAGTTGCCCATCGCCGTTCCATCGATCTCCAGACGAAAGTTGAACTGACGATACGGATCCGGTCGGGTCGTCATGCGCTATCTCCTGTGATGCAGCACGATGCGGTCCAGGGCTCTGAGGCGTCAATGTCCTTTCGGGTACTCGGAGAGCTCGACAGGAGCTTCGGAGTGCACCGTGAAAGCGTGAGCACCAGTCGGAACCTGAGCTACGAAATAGGTTCCATTCGACCCAAGGACGTTCTCAATCTCGAAGTTGAGCCGCACGTAATACGTTTCGCCCCGGCGGCCAGGAAGAAGTAAAGCTGGCAACGAGGAGCGGTGCACAGGCGAAGGCCTCTGACCGCTCCTCCCTTCAGAGAGACGCTGCGACCTGGATGCGATCGCCGCGTGCTCATTCAGAACCGATACATCGCGCCGAACGAAAACGCCTTGGCTTCCGAGTCACCGATGTCGAGATGCTCGTACTCGAGCCTCAACGCCAGGTGTTCGTACCGATATTGGGCGCCCAGCCCGAACACGGGATCGGTGTCGTCTTCCCGGACTCTGGCGATCGTCGTCGTGTCGTCGGCGATTCGCGCCGTGCCCTCCCAGCGATGGATGCCTGCTTTCGCGAACAGGTCGAACTGACCGACCGGCCACAGTGCGAGCGCGGAAAGCTGCGCGGTTCTCACATCGGCGGAGAGCCGTGTGGGGCAGGGAAAGTCGACGGCCGCAGCACAGATCACTTCTGTATTGCTGCTCGCGCCGCCCAGATCCGCAAAACTGGCTTCTATGGCAAGCCACGGCACGACGCGCCAACCGGCGAGGATCTTGTAGCCCTGATCGTCATCGTCGACGTGCGTGATCGATGCGTTCGGTCCGAACTCCCAGTCGTGATCGAACTGGGTATGAACGAACCCGGCGCCCACATAAGGGCCGACCTCATCAGCAAAGGCGTGCGAAATATTGAACAAGGAGGTGCAGCTCAGCGCGGTCAGCGCGGCGAGGTGCGCCTGTCTTGAAGACTCGAACAACGGACGAGACATTCTTTCTCCTGGGAAGCCTGTTCCACGGGAGAAATGCTAGAAGCGATGCGGGTTTCGAGCTGTAGCGGGAATGTTTGCTTCGGTCCGAACCTGTGCCGGATTTGTACGGTTTGTTAATGGCCATGAGCGAATGCCCGATATCTCGTGCAACTTCTCAATCGCTGTGCGCGTTGTCGGGCGCATGGACGGTCCGGAGGGATGGGCATGATGGCTGCGCTGTGGGTGCTGGTGGGCGTGATCCTCACGCGCATCTATCTGCTGTTCACGCATCAGCGTCACACGCCGTATCTGCAGCTCGATCTGGACTCGCTGCCGCCGCTCGAGGAGGGCCTGGAAGCGTTGGCAGGTCTCACCGACGGCTCGGTGCATCCGGGTAACTCGGTCACGGTGCTGCAGAACGGGAACGTGTTCGATGCCATGCAGTCGGACATCCGCGCGGCACGCCACACGATTCATCTGGAAACCTTCGTCTGGACCAAGGGGAAGCTCGAACAACAGTTCGTGCAACTGCTTTGCGAGAAGGCGCGTGCGGGCGTAAAGGTGCGAGTGCTCGTCGATGCGATCGGCGGCTCGGGTGCGGACAACAAAGCGTTCGAGCAGCTCACCGCCGCGGGAGTGCATCTCGCACAGTACTGCCGTCCTCGATGGGTCAATCTGCGGCGCTTCAATCAGCGCACGCATCGCAAGCTGCTCATCGTGGACGGCGAAATCGGGTTCGTCTTCGGTCACGGCATTGCGGATCAATGGCTGGGTGATGCGCAGGACGAGAAGCACTGGCGTGACACCGCGGTGCGAGTCGAAGGACCGGTGGTGCTCGCGTTGCAATCCGTGTTCATGGAGAACTGGATCGAGGAGACGCACTGCGTGCCTTCGGGCCCCGGATGCTTTCCGTCGCCACAGAAGAAGGGCGATATCAGTGCGCATGTATTCAGCAGCGCATCTGGAGACAGCATTTCATCCGTCGCGCTCGTCTACACGGTCGCCATCGCCTGCGCGCGTCGCGAAGTCATCATCCAGAATCCGTACTTCGCTCCTGACGACGGTGTGTGCGAACTGCTGCAAAAGGTCGTCGAGCGTGGCGTGGCAGTGCATCTCATGGTGCCCGGCAAGAAGACAGACAGTCCCTTCGTGCGCGATGCGGGATGTTTTCTTTACGAGCGACTCTTGCGCGCAGGTGTGCGGCTGTACGAATTCGAGCCGACGCTGCCGCATCAGAAAGTCGTCATCGTCGACGGCATCTGGTCGCACGTGGGATCGACGAACTTCGATTCGAGATCCCTGGCGCTCAACGAGGAGGCGGGTATCGGGATTCTGGATCGCGACACCGCGCGAGTGCTGCGCGATGCCTTTCAGAACGATCTGCGCCGCAGTTCAGAAGTGAAGCTGGAAAGATGGGTCCAGCGGCCAGCCCACGCGAAGGCGTGGAGCTGGCTTGCGTATCGACTGCACGATCAGCTGTAACGCTGAGCGGCTCCGACTCTGGCTAGCCGACTAGCGACTAGTGGACTGTAACGACTGATTCGCGAATGCTGCTTTGGTCGTCATCCCGGCGAAGGCCTGGCGAGGCCGGGATCTCCGCGCGGGATTTCCCTCGGTCACAGGGCCTGGCCCCCGGCCTTCGCCGGGGTGACCCCTTAACGCCCTACGCTGGGGTGACCCCTTAACGGCCTTCGCCGGGGTGACCCCTTAACGGCCTACGCTGGGGTGACCTCTCGGGGCCTTCGCCGGGGTGACATCAATACCGGGTGACATCAATACTGAATCGGCTGTTACAGGTCACTAGCTGACCAGTCAGCTCACTGCGAACGCCGCCAGTACCTGTCGACACGCGAGCAGCGATTGACCGAGGACCATGCCGCGCCATAGATCGTTATCGAGATAGAAGGCGTGGGTGATCTGATCCTTGATGAACCGTGCATCGGGCGAGAGAGGATCTCCGTGTGCATGTAACCAGTTGTCCGCACGCAGCGCATCGAGGACCTGTAACGGACCTACGGTGCCGAATTCGAGCGCGATCGCAGTGACCGTGACCTCCGGCATCATCGTCGGGATGGCAGAAAGCCAGTCACCGCCGACCTTCGCGAACTCTTCGCCCTGGCTGCCGATCGATGTGATGGCCGCTCCAAACCAGCTTCGCGTGCGGTCATAAGCAGCACTGCCCACGCCCGCAGAAGTGATCTGCTCTGCGAAGCCCGGTGTTCCAAGGCCGGAGTGATAGTCGATGAATGCAACGTGCCGGGCGTTGCATAGACGCTCTTTAACGATCGACGTCAACGTGAGGCGCGCTGCAGTCGGCGACGTTCCTCCAAAGAAAATTCCCTTCTCGTGCTTGTACTGTCCGCCGCTCACGACCTGCGCGAACTTCTGCATGCCGTGCTCGCGTATGTAGCCTTGCAATGCCGTGAGTGTTTGCGCACGTGACTGATCGGACCACTCGGCAGGGCAGAGCACATCCGCCAACTCATCGTATGCGGCGTTCGCTGGAACCGGTTGCGAGAAGTCGATCCAGTTGCGGTTCAGATCGACGTTCTCGTGTGTCACGCGACGCCGCCATGCAAAGCCGTACGGATTCAGCGCGTGAATCAATAGCGCTGCCGTATCTCGCGGCAGACGCTTGTGCTCTTCTCGTTCGAGCCAGTCGATCTGCGCGCCAGACCCACAGAACCCCTCGACACCGTGCGTTCCGCTCACCGTCACCAGGACTCTGGAGGCCGCCTCGGGCCCAATCCATGCGGCATCGGTGGCAAGTGCCTCTCCCGACGGACCCTGTGCCGGATAGGGATATGAATCGATGCGCGCACCCGCCGTGCTCGCAGTCTTGAGAAAGTGCGCTCGCGCGCTGGCGTAATCGGGGCTGAAACTCGAGTTGTTCATCTTCTCTCCCTGATGATGAGTGTCCGGCGCTCTGCCTTGAGACCACGGAAGTCCGTTCTTTCGTCGACCTGTCCGAAGGTCGCCTCGAGGGCTCTCTGTTGCGAGTTGTAACCCGCCTATCCGCTTTCGCCAAGAACAGCCTTGAGCGGTTTCAGATGGCCAGCCCACTGCGAGCGGTTGGCACTGCCTGTGGTTGCCGCGTGCGCAGAACGTTTTGCCCGTTTCGATCACCGGCCAGCCATCGACGCATGAGCGTCGTCCTCGATGCCCTTCGCGACGGTCGGTGCGCAGTTCTTCGCGTTATCGCTGTAGCCAATGCCACGTCACGGCGATGCGGTTACCTTTGGCGTCTCGGACCGCAGTGCCGCGAGCTACTTCCGTGACGCGCGATGCAGGCAGCAGCTCTTCCACAAAGCGTTGAGAGGCGTGCGGATCTTTGATGATTTTACGTTGCCCGCCTTGAATGAACGTTCCTTCTTCGGTCAACGCGATCCAAAGCTCCATTCCCTTATTCAGTCCTTCAAGCGCGGCCGGATCAGCGAGTTCAATGATCGCGCGTTCGTTTCTTGTCTTGTTGATCAGATGTGCTTCTAGCCAAGTGCGGTCCCGACGAATCGCGGCCAAGTCGAGGCGTGGTGAGTTCTCGGCGATGGACTTCGCCGTGGGATTGACCCCCAGAAGCACTATCCCGGGGTTCAGCCCGTCGGCGCCGGCAGGCGTCCTCAGCTGAACGAACATCGGCGTAGAGCTCGTCGACTGGTTGAGCGTCTCGTTGTACAGGGTTCTCAACTGATTCTCGGAGATCTCGCCGACCTGCCAGCTTGGTCGCATCTCTGAATAGTGACTCACGACGCGTCCTTGTTCGTTCACAGCGATGAAGATGAGCGGCGTCTTGGATCTGTCCTCCGTCAGTGCTCCCGGCTCAAAATGCTCAATGATCGTCGTCAACGATTTCCATTGTTCGCGATATTCGACCTGGGGCGAGGGTACGCGAGGAGTCTTGTCGACTTGCGCAACGCGGAAACCTGCTGTCCATGGCCGATCTGTTGGCGGATTCCAGGCTGCAGCCGTAGCACACGCTGCGAAGGATGCAAGCGCAAGTGCGGCAGTCTTGGTCCTGCTTCGGGCATGGCTCGGGTGACACATCGTCTCGATGCGAACTTCGAGCGAGGATCTGGATTCGATCAGGGCGGCGGCCGGGGCGATGTTGCGCGGTTGTCTTGTCGCTACATCGAGCAGAACCTGGCCGTACTCACGTGGATTGACCGAAGAGCGTAGTACGCGCTGATCGCAGTCGAGCTCGATCGACAATCGCAGCCGTCTGAACTGCCACCAGAGAGCGGCATTCCAGGGAAACACGATCAATAGGCAGATCCCCGCGCCGATCAGCCACTCATCTTTCGCGCGAATGTGTTGCAGTTCATGCACCACGATCCATCGTCGTTGTCGCACAGGAAATTGACGAACCCACGCTGGAAGCAGAATGGTCGGCTTCATCAGGCCCACGACGGCAGGGCCCAGCGTTTGAGTAATTACGATCTCGCGACCGCAGAGGGTTGTTATGCTGCCACGGCGATGCTCGCGCCTGATGACAAATAACCCCAGCGCAAAGATCGACGCCGCCGCCATTGAAGTGCACACCCATCCAATGCGCAGCCATCGGTCAATCGACTGAGTTCCGACCCGAGGGATTGCCCAGTCACTGATGCCTGTCTGGGATGTCGTCGGATCCAGATCGGATATCGATGCGGATCTCACGACTTCCAATACGAATCGTTCGGCCGGGGTGAGGGGTGTAAGGGTGTGACCCAGTGGGATTGCCACGGACAATATCATCGCGAAGAGCCAGGCCCATCTCGACGGGAGTCGAGTGCTGGAAACGCTGCGGTTCCAGGCCCATGCAGCAACGCTAATGACCGAAGCTACGCCGATGGCATAGAGCATCCATTGCATCATTTCGGTTTCCTTGCCGGCTTGGGGTTTTCATCAAGGATGGCCTGGATCCGCTCCATTTGACTCTTCGAGAGCTGATGGTCTTCAACCAGGTGAGCAAGAAGCAGGTCTGATGATCCACGAAAAAGCTTCTTGGCAAGCTGTTGTACGGCGGTTCGCCGGAACGCTGCCTGCTCGACGACAGCTTCGTAGCGATGAGCACGTCCCTCGGCCGTGTGCCGAACGAACTTCTTCGCTTCCAGGTTCTGAAGAATGGTGAGTACGGTCGTGTACGCAAGCTTTGCGCGTAGCCCGCTCAACACCTCGTGCACGGTCGATGGACCTCGAGTCCAAAGCACGTTCATGACGTCGCTTTCCCTGCTGCCAAGGGGAATCTTCATGGGTACCTCGTGGCTACTAAGTGCATAGTACATGAATCTACGATGAGCATAGTAGTACCGTACATCGATGGCCGACGAAGGGCCAAAATCAGCTTCCGCTTGAATCCACCACGGTCTGACGCTCCTGTTTCATCGTCGCCGGATCGCGAAATCGTGTGTCGAGATGATCGATCCATGCGCGCACGACGGGGGTAGGCCAGTGCGAGTGGTGAAGACGAGATGGACGATGCCTTCTTCGCCTGCCCATTCGGAAAAGATGCGTACGAGGGCGCCGGAACGAAGAGCTGCAGCGCGTGATCAGGCCGTAACGCGACTCCCAATCCCGCTATCGCAGCATTCCGAACCGAGACGAAGTCGCTGCAGCCTAGTCGTGGCGAAGGCGTGTGGGTGTGGATCGCGCCGCCCGGTCCCTCGAGCGTCCAGGTGATGTCGCCCCTTCATCGGAAGTGCTCAACCGTAATTCGTTGGCTACGATGATGCGCAGCTCTACCGCCGTCAGCGGCAGCTTCGTGCGAAAGATTTCCCAGCCGCGAGCGATGCTGCCGCCGGGCGGACTGAGGTCGGATCCATAGAGAATTCGTTGCGGACCGACTTGTCTGATCCGCTCTACGATCTGCGCCGCTTCTTCAGGCGTCGTATCGCTCGTGACGTTCGTTGCGACATCGAAATAGAGACGGCGCATGCGCGGGTCCTTGCGTTGCGCAGCCGCGCCGAATACGGCCATGAGTTCGTCGGCCTGTGCGTAGCCGGGTCCAGCAGTGCCAAGGTGAGCGACGATGATGTCGACATTCGGCGCGCGCTCGGGCAGACGATCCAGAAAAATCCGCGCGTCCTCTGCTCCATAGTTTTGTCCGCCGCGAGCGCGCATGTGCACCAGCACGCTCGCACGCGAACGCTGCGCCAACGTGAACACGTCTTCGACCCGCGCGCGTTGCTGCGTATCGCGCAGACTGATCCCGCTGTTGCCCAGATGCAGTTTGATGCCGTGCATGCCGGGCAGCTTCAAGCAGCGTTCCAGTTCGGCGAGCGCCGCATCGCGTAACGGATTCGCGCTACAGAAACCGATCAGCCGCCCTTCGCTGCGATCTACTTCGCCGGCTGTCCAGTCGTTTTCTTCACGCGTGCGACGATCAGGATCGTTGAAGCCCTTGCGCTCGTCCGCGAAGCTGTAGCCCACGGACAGCACGATCGCTCGATCGATATGAGCTGCATCCAGCTCCGCGAGCAGTGCTTGGCCATCTCTGAGGCGCGGGCTGGCGGCACTTCGTGGTTGAGCGAGACCGAAGATCGGCCGCAAAGACCGCAAAAAAGAGGCGAGGTAACAGTCGATCGAAGACCAGCAGATCCTTCGCCTCCTCGGCACTCATTTCCTTTATGCGGTCTTTGCGGCCCCCATTTCCTAGCTCGCTGATGAGCGCAGGGTGCGGCGAATGATGCGTTCTTCCATAAACCCGCTGCGCGGGCTGGCGGCACTTCGTGGTTGAGCGAGACCGAAGATCGGCCGCAAAGACCGCAAAAAGGATGCGAGGCAACAGTATCGAAGACCAGCAGATCCTCCGCCTCCTCGGCACTCATTTCCTTTATGCGGTCTTTGCGGCTCCCCATTTCCTGGCTCGCTGATGAACACAAGGTGCCGCGAGCGGTGGGTTCTTCCACAAGCCCGCTGATGGGCATTTGCACGATCGCCGCAAACGCGGGGCTGATCAGATGCTGGTGGTAATCAATGCGCGGCGCGGGTGGCGCCGCGAGCAGGGCGGGGCTGGCGAGGGCGAGTGCGGCGAAGAGCAGTGGTTTCATGATGGCAAGACACAGCGACGCTAGGAAAGGTTTCCGGGTCACCAGATCAGCGCGTCGCGGTATCCCCAGGCAGGCTGGATCGCTGGGAGGTACGCGCACTGGCAATCGCGAGTCCTGACTACCTGCCAGCACCGTGAGCTGAGCCGAAGGTGGCAGGACGCAGCTGTCGCCAGGCAGATGCACCTGGCCCCATTCCAGCTGCTAGTCGCGCCGTGGCAGACTCGCTCTCGTCTCGACGCTTCGTAGGTCGGCGACGCGAGAGGAAGGGAACTGGGGCATCAGCCCTGACTTAGAGGTGCTGGCGTCTCCGGACCAAAGGCCAGTGACGATTGCCGCAGTTCTGGACGCGGTGACAGTTGCCGATAAACAGTGGATGCAGGGAGCAGCCAGGTGGACTACAGACGCGACATCGATGGACTGCGGGCGTTGGCCATCACGCCGGTCGTGGCCTTTCACTACGCTGTTCCAGGATTCAAAGGGGGCTACGTCGGTGTCGACGTCTTCTTCGTCATCTCCGGGTTCCTGATCGGAGGCATCATCCTCCGGGAAGTGGCGGACGGCTCCTTCACGTACGCCAACTTCTACGCGCGTCGCGCGCGGCGCATTCTGCCCGCGTTGCTCGTCGTGCTGGCGGTAAGCAGTGTCTTCGCCGCGCTCGTCCTGTCGCCACGTGAACTGCAGTTGTTCGGCGAGGTGGCCGCGGCGAGCGTGGTGGGTCTTTCGAACATTGCGATATGGTCCGAGATCAGCTACTTCGCGCCGACGGCTGACCTCAACCCGCTCTTGATGACATGGTCGCTGAGTGTCGAAGAACAGTTCTATGTACTCGCGCCGCTCGCGCTCATTCTTCTCCAGCGTTACGGGCGGCGCGCGCTGGCGATAGGGCTGGTCTGTATTTGTCTGGGGTCGCTGGCGCTATCGTGGTGGGGTACGAAACACCATCCGCAGATCGCATTCTTCAGTTTGCCTACGCGTGCCTGGGAGCTGGCGCTCGGCGTCTTGCTTGCGTTCGGGGAACGTCACGCATGGAGGCGACATTTGCCGATATTCTTTCAGTCCGTGACCTCGTGCGTTGGGCTCGCCTTGCTTGCGTATGCCATCTACGCGATGGATGCGTCCACGCCTTTTCCCGGGCTTGCTGCTTTAGTGCCCGCGCTGGGAACCGTATTGCTCATCGCATCTCCAGACGGTTGGATCAATCGTCGGTTGCTTGGACTGCCGCTGCTGGTCGGTCTCGGGCTCGTTTCGTACTCGTGGTACCTGTGGCATTGGCCGATCGTGAGCTTCGCCCGGGTGGTGAAGGGCGATGAGCTCATATGGAACGAGTACGCAGTGCTGATGCTGATGTCGATCGTGCTGGCGTACCTCTCGTGGCGCTTCGTCGAGCGTCCGTTGCGTCGCTCGCGCACAGCGCAACCGCGCTTGCTTGCCCGATATGCTGCGCTGGTGGTCGGCGCAACGGCCGTGACGGCCTCCGCGTGGGCGAGCGGTGGCTGGCCACAACGCTTCGATGCGCAAGTTCAGGCCATCGATCGGCAACTGAAGGAGAACACGACCTCATGCCTCGCCGGATACGGCATGGATGCACCTGTTTTATCGACGCAGTGTTATCCGACGACTGGCGGAGGGAAGGTTGCGCTTCTCGGCGATAGCCATGCTTCTGCGCTCGCGCCCGGCATACGCGCCTGGGCTGTGCGCTCCGGCCATGATCTCGTATACCTCACCAAGGCTTCATGTCCGCCGCTGCTCGGCATCAGTCGCAAAGTTTCGTCGTATCCACGTCACTTCGAAGAATGCGACAAGTTCTTGCGCGAAACCTTTCGCCTCGTCGTCTCCGATCCTTCGATCGACATCGTAGTGCTCGCAGGTAACTGGCGTACCTCGATCGATCCAGTCTCTTCCAGCGATGACATTGCAGGTTCAGATGACATTCGGCAGGCGCGATTGCTCGAGGAAGGGTTGACTCGTTCGATTGCGGAACTGCAGGAGCATGGAAAGCTGATCGTGCTGGTGCAGGACGTTCCGAGGCTTGCTCGTGAGCCGAGTCCGCTCGCATTGGGTGAAGCCATTCCGGCGCGCCTCACTTTACGTCGATGGTTCGATTGGGGACCGACGCCTTCAGAACGCGGGCGTGTGAATTTCGTGGCCGACGATACGCGTCCGATACTGCAGCGTGTGGCCGATGGCGACAGTCGGATTCAGCTGTGGGATCTGCAGGATCGGTTTTGTGCAGCAAGCAGCTGCAAGTTCATGGAGGGCTCCACGCTGTACTACGCAGACACTCACCATTTGAGCGAAGCAGGTGCGCTGGTGATTGCGGATCGGGATCCCGCACCGGATGCGCAACCGATAGCGCCCGTCTCGAACGCCCTGCGCTGATTGCGACGCTGAGTCAACGCGCTGGTCGTGCGCCGCTAAGGTCGACGGCGAGGCGATAGATGTGATCGAATCTGGACCTCCCGAATTTCGCTCCCAATGTCTGTTTCCGTACCGCAGGTTCGTCCTTGCGGTCGGAAGACATTTATTCCGATCGTCGACCTTTCGACTGTTAGAGGAACTGCAACATGAAAATCGTTACCAGCCTGAGCTTCCAGGGGCAATGCGCCGAGGCGTTTGCTTTCTATGCAGAAGTGCTCGGCGGAAAAGTCACTGCCGCCATTCCCTATGGCGACGCACCGCCCGATATGCCCATCACCGACCCAAAGTACAAATCCTGGCTGATGCATTGCTGGCTCGACGTCGGCGACCAGTCACTGATGGGTGCGGATATGGACGTCGCTTGGGCTCCGAACATCGGCAAGCCGAAGAACGGCTTCGACGTCACGCTCCATACCGCGTCCGCGGAAGAGGCACGCCGCTGGTTCGATCAACTGTCTGCAGGCGGCAAGGTCAACATGCCTTTCGGTGAAACGTTCTGGTCGCCAGGCTTCGGTAGCTTGACCGACAAATTCGGTGTGCCATGGATGATCAACACCATTCCGCAGGAAGGCTGAAAGCCCAAAGGCTAGTTGAGGTTTCACAGAGAGCACAGAAGTCGGACGTCGCGAGAGTGAAGATCTCCACGGGGTTCACGGGGAGCACGGGGTGTGAGATTGAAGGAAGCAGATGTGCGATCCGGAGCACTCGTTCCGCCAGCAGCGGGCTGGGCACAGCCGTTGGATGCTCATCAGGCGGCGGGCTTGCCTTGCGTAGGCAAGCCACGCTGCTGACTGAGGCGGCGACAAGTACGGACGGTCGTCAAGAAATGCGCAGCCCGCGCCGACGAGGTGGAATCGGCTGCGAGTGGAGTGAAGTGAACATTCCGTTGTGGGTTCGACTTCAGTCGAACAGTTACATAGACCATCCTTCAACTGTAATGCACCAAGGCAAGAGCTTCCTCGAAGGAGCACCAGCGGTACTCGCAATGCTCTTCCGGATTCAGCTGGACATCGTCCGTAGCGGCGGCTGCAGGCACTTGCCAGTGATCTGTAACAGCCGATTCAGTATCGATGTCACCCCGGCGAAGGCCACGAGTGGTCGCCCCAGCGAAGGCCGTTAAGGGTCACCCCAGCGAAGGCGTTAAAGGGGTCACCCCGGCGAAGGCCGTTAAGGGGTCACCCCGGCGAAGGCGTTAAAGGGGTCACCCCGGCGAAGGCCGGGGTCCAGCCCCTGTACCGAGGGGAATCCCGCGCGGAGATCCCGGCCTTCGCCAGGCCTTCGCCGGGATGACGACCAAAGCAGCACTCTCGAATCAGTCTTTACAGTCCACTAGTCTTGCACCTGGATATCGTTCTCGTGACACCACTCGCGCAAGGCTTCCTTCGTCCGGCGCTCCTCGTACTCGTACCAGTGCTGCAACTTGCTACGCCGTTCCAGTAGGGACTTGAATCGCGAATAGGCGCCTTTGTGTTTGAACATGTCGCGCACGTCGTCAAGATCTTCGGCTAGCTCTGCTTCGGTAAAGTCGAGGACCAGGCGTCGTCCGAGATCCAGGTCATTCTTGTGCGGAATCGGAATGTAGCGCTCGGAGTCTTCAACGTCTTCAGGCAGCGCTTCGTCGAGATCTTCGAACTCGGAGTAGCAGTGAACTACTCCTGTTTCTACGCACAGGTATGCCTCGTGCTCGAGGAGTTGGCCTGCACTGACGAATTCGAACGCTTCGAGCAGGTCGTCAAAGCGAACTGTTACTGGTTTCATGTTTGATGAATAGCCGTTAAGCAGACGGACCGCATGAAGGATTGCGACGAGCGCAGGAACATAGATTCAGGCGGCGTTCGCATAAACCGATCCGTGGACGATGTTCGACTGCGCAGTTCCTATGTCTCCAAGATAAGCCTGCGTCCGGAGGCAGTGCAATGGTGCGCGGAGGGCGGCGGATTCATCAACCTCTGCGGCACCTGAGAGTGCCGCGTCCATTGAGGGGTGCACGGCATGTCGAGCTGCGTCCGTCGCAGAAACAGGCTCTGGTGGGAAAGGAGCAGGCGGCCCTTCCGGCCGCGCTCCTCACAACACAGGGATGCTCGCCGGCGCCTGATTGGATGTCTGGCGCCAGCGCATCGCGGCTGAATCTACCGTCCCGCGCCCAACTCCACGAGCAACTCGTCGAGCTGCGCGAAGGTCTCGTGTGTTGCATCCGCGGCGCCGCCGGCGGCGTCGAGTGCTTCCTTCGAGGGAAAGAGCTCGCTCATGACCAGGAACGTCTTGCCGTCCTTCTCTTCGAAGGTCACTGTCGTGATGGACGCCGCCGCCTCACCGCTTTCCTCATTGGTCCAGACGATGCGTGAGTTCGGTATCACTTCGGTGTACCGGCCAAAGAACTCGAATCCTCCACCGAACACGAATCGGTACTTGCCTCCGACGCGAACGTCCATCTCGCAGGAGACCAAGGTCATGTTCATCGATTTCGGCAGCCACCATCGCTTCATCAGCTCGGGTTGAGTCCATGCCTCGTACACGATGCGCGCGGGAGCATTGAACGTTCGTGTGACGACGACTTCACGGTCCGAGGGTTTCTCGACAGTGGTGACGTTCTTCACGGGGGCATGCTCACTTTCTTTTCTTGCGGCCATCGGTCTTCTCCTTTCGTTTGAGTTCCTCGATCACTTTGTCCAGCTCGTCGAAGCGTGCAGTCCAGAGCTCGCGGATCTTCGCGATCCACGCCAATTCCTCCTCCAGTCTTCGCGGCCCGAGCTTGCAGGTCCGTACACGCCCGATCTTTTCCGTGGTGACGAGCCCGGCGTACTCCAGCACGTCGACATGCTTCTTCATGCCTGTGAGGGTCATGTCGAACTTCGCGGCGAGATCCGTGATGGAGGCTTCTGAACGTCCCAGTTGCTCCAGGACGCCACGTCGGGTGACGTCCGATAGGGCGGCGAACGAGGCGTCGAGGCGGGCATTCGTATACTGAACCATGCGGTTCAGTATGAGCCTGCGGCGGGTCGGCCCGCAAGAGGATTGCATCCGGGATGTTTGTTGTTGGAATCGGGCCGATTTCAGTGGGGCAAAGAAAAAGGCGCGGTCTTTCGACCGCGCCTTTGACACTTACCGATACTCGTCAGCGCGCTACTTGATGCTCGCCAGCGCCTCATTGAATGTCGGGCTCGGACGCATTGCGGCTGAAGTCTTGTCGGGATTCGGATGGTAGTAGCCGCCGATGTCGACTTTCTTCCCTTGCACGACGATGAGCTCATCGACGATCTTCTTTTCATCGCGGGTCAACGATTCGGCGATGGGCTTGAAGATCTTCTGCAGCTCCGCGTCCTTGCTCTGTGCTGCGAGGGCTTGCGCCCAGTAGAGCGCGAGATAGAAGTGACTGCCGCGATTGTCGATCTGGCCGACTTTACGGGCAGGCGACTTGTCGTTCTCGAGGAACTTCGCGTTCGCTGCATCGAGTGCTTCGGCGAGCACGGCGGCTTTCTTGTTTTTGGTCTTCGCCGCCATGTCTTCGATCGACACCTGCAGCGCCAGGAACTCGCCGAGCGAATCCCAGCGCAGGTAGTTTTCTTCGAGGAACTGCTGGACGTGCTTCGGTGCCGATCCGCCGGCGCCGGTCTCATACAGGCCGCCGCCTTCGAGCAACGGAACGATCGAGAGCATTTTCGCGCTGGTGCCGAGCTCGAGGATCGGGAAGAGATCGGTCAGATAGTCGCGCAGCACGTTGCCGGTCACGGAGATGCTGTCCTTGCCTTCGCGAATGCGTTGCAGGCTGGCCTTCGTCGCTTCGACCGGCGACAGGATGCGGATGTCGAGGCCAGAGGTGTCATGGTCCTTGAGATACGTCTGCACCTTCGCGATCACGTTGCGATCGTAGGCGCGCTTTTCATCGAGCCAGAAAATGGCGGTGGCGCCCGTGGCACGCGCACGATTGACAGCGAGCTTCACCCAGTCACGAATGGGCAGATCCTTCGTCTGGGTCATGCGCCAGATATCGCCCTTCGCAACTTTGTGCTCGGTGAGAACTTTGCCTTCGGCGTCGATCACGTTCACTACGCCTTCACCGGCGATTTCGAAGGTCTTGTCGTGCGAGCCGTATTCCTCGGCCGCCTGTGCCATGAGGCCCACGTTGCTCACACTGCCCATCGTCGAGACGTTGTAGGCGCCGTTCTGTTTGCAGTCTTCGATGACGGCCTGATACACGCCCGAGTAGCAGCGATCGGGGATCACGAACTTGGTGTCGTGCGGCTTGCCGTCTGCTCCCCACATGCGGCCCGAGGTGCGGATTGCGGCGGGCATCGAAGCGTCGATGATCACATCGCTCGGCACGTGCAGATTGGTGATGCCCTTGTCGGAATCCACCATCGCGATGGGGGCATCGGCTGGCACGGCTTTCAGATCGGCCTCGATCTCGGCCTTCTTGTCCGCCGGCAGCGACTGGATCTTCGCGAGCAGATCGCCCACGCCATTGCGCGGATTGACGCCGAGCTGCTTGAGCGTGGCCGCATGCTTTTCGAACACGGGCTTGTAGTACGCGCTCACTGCATAGCCGAACAGAATGGGATCGGACACCTTCATCATCGTAGCCTTCAGGTGCACCGAGAACAGCACGCCCTGGGCTTTCGCTTCGGCAACCTGCGCTTCATAGAAAGACTGCAGGGTCGAGGCGCTCAGGAACGTGGTGCCGATTACTTCGTCCTTCTGTACCTTCACTTCCTTGAGCACCGTCGGTGAGCCGCCGTTCGGTGTGTACTCGATCTTCACCGTGCCGGCATTCGCGATCACGGCGGACTGTTCGTTCGCGTAGAAATCATTGCCGCTCATGCTGGAGACGTGCGACTTCGAATCCTTCGACCATGCGCCCATGGAATGAGGATGCTTGCGCGCGTACTGCTTGACAGCGTTCGCGACGCGGCGATCCGAGTTGCCTTCGCGCAGCACGGGATTCACCGCACTGCCGAGCACTTTTGCGTAGCGCGCCTTGATCGCCTTCTCCTCGTCGGTCTTCGGCTCTTCCGGATACTCAGGCAGTGCATAACCCTGCGACTGGAGCTCCTTGATAGCGGCTTTCAGCTGCGGCACGGAGGCGCTGATGTTCGGCAGCTTGATGATGTTCGCCTGCGGGGTCTTCGCCACTTCGCCGAGTTCTGCGAGGTCGTCGTTCTGTTTCTGTTCGGCTTTCAGTTGATCCGGGAAATTCGCGACGATGCGTCCGGCCAGAGAGATATCGCGTGTCTCGACGGTGATTGCGGCAGCCTTGGTGAAAGCCTGCACGATCGGCAGCAGCGAGTAGGTGGCGAGCGCCGGTGCCTCGTCGGTGAGGGTGTAGATGATCTTGTCGGTCATGGAAATACCTTCGAAAAACAGCAGGATAGCGAAGCAGGCGGACGCGGCGGGCCGCATCGGGAGGGCGGCGAGTATATCAAGGCGTCTGCCATCGACGGCAATCGCGAGCATTGTCAGCGCGGGGCGGATTCGCGAGCATCGAGTCCTCCGATACAGATGAATGAGTGCAAGGAGCCCGATGATGACGGCTGCGCGGTTTCTCACCCTCGCATTGATTGCATGCGTGCCGTTCGCTCAGGCAGCCGAACGTGGGGGCAAGGTCCTGCGGCAGCTCGGCGAGCGGGCGCAGCAGACGCGCACGTCGAGCATGGTGGTGTTGCGCGATGGCAAAGTCGTCGCCGAGTACTACGCGTCGGGCACAGATCCCGGACCCATCGAGCTCATGTCGGCCACGAAGTCGGTCGTCGCGCTGGGGGCCGGCTTGCTCATGCGCGACGGCAAAGTTCCCTCGCTCGATGTGCCGGTTCATCAGTTCTATCCGGAATGGAAGCAGGGCCGAAAGGAGATCATCACACTGCGCATGCTGCTGAGTCACACGTCGGGATTGCAGGACGAGCAGACGACCGAGCGGATCTACGCCGCACCGGACTTCGTGCAGTTCGCCTTGGCTGCCGATCTCGCCGCTGAGCCGGGCAAGCGAGTGTTCTACAGCAACAAGGCAACGAATCTGTTGCCGTCACTGATCGGCAGGGCCGCGGGAGTTCCTGCGAAACGCTATTTCGACGAACAGCTGTTCGCGCCGCTGGGGATCGGTGCTCTTGCGTGGGATACGGACACGGTCGGCAATCTGCAGGGGATGGCCGGCTTGAAACTGAGTGCGCGCGACGCCGCGAAGATCGGCCAGCTGGTCGTGCAGGAAGGTCGGTGGAACGAACAGCAGATCATTCCCGCAGACTACATACACGAGATGTTGAATCCATCCGAGAGCAAAGCCGAAGAGTTTGGATTGCTCTGGTTCCGTCAGCCGTCATGGATTCATCTGCGCGCGGATCGCGAGAGCTTCGAGCTCCTGCGTGCGTTGCAGGTAGATCCGTTACTGATCGGAAAACTTGAGAAACTCGAAGGACGCTCGTTCGACCGTCCCGAAACGTTCATCGAAGCGCTCGCCAGCGTCCTCGATCGCGACGAACTGGCTGCGCTCTACGAACAGCTGCACGCGCAAGGTCGCGGTCCTTACGTTGCGTTTCATCTGGAGATCGGGCCGATTGCCGCCTATCGCGCGGAAGGCTATCTCGGCCAGTACATCGTGATCGTGCCGCAGGCGAACATCGTCGGCGTGCGGCTGGTCGAAGACTCGGATGCTTACCGCGATGAGGATGCGTACGAAGATTTTCCTGAGCTGATCCTGGACTATGCAAAGGCGGTCGCGCCCAAGCAGATCCCGAAGTAATTCATTCTGAGCTGTGAGTTCCGCGGCTGTGGGTTCGGCTTCAGCCGAACAGAGGGATTGGAATTGTGGGCTCGGCTCCGGCCGAACAGCTGGATTTGGAAGTCTGGGTTCGGCTTCGGCCGAACAAATTGGATTGGAACTGTGGGTTCGGCTTTAGCCCCGGCTTTAGCCGAACAAAAGAGGGTCGGGAGTGGAGGTTCGCCTTTGGCGAACATCTCTGTCCGACTAAAGTGGGACCCACAGGGAGATCTCTGCTGCTCCGCCTTCGCGGAGGTGCATCGAGAAGGGGAGGTTTCCCATTTGTGGATGTGAGCCTGTGGGTTCGGCTTAGCCGAACAGCTGGATTTGGAAGTCTGGGGTTCGGCTTTAGCCGAACAATGGGATTGGAAGTGTGGTTCGGCTTCAGCCGAACAATAAGATCCGACCCACAGGGAGATCTCTGCTTGTCTCAGCCTCAATGAAGCCGCCCCACAGATATCCATCTCCTTTTGCGGTCTTTGCGGCCCTCTGAGATTCTGTTCGGACATCTACGACGAAACTTTGGCAAGCGCCTCGCGCAACGTGCGCATGTCGGCTTCCAGGATCGAAGGCAGCGGACCGAATGCCTCGGGCGAGACGCCTTTTCCAACAGCCCTCATCAGTTCGTCCAAGGCAGCTTCCAGACGCTGAGCGCCGTCACCTGGAAACATGGATGCTGCCGCTTCCTGTTCGGCGCGGCCGCCGAGTCGCTCGAGTGCCCAGCAGGCTGAAAGTGCGCGATACGCGAGGCGTTCGGCCGCGGCGATGGCCGGCCAGAGATGTTCGGCCGCCCTGCGTTCGCTGCTCGAACCGAACACGCCATCATCGAAAGCATGTGTGAGCGCGAACGTCGCGCGCTGCAAAGTGCGTCGCGCATCGCGCGCCGCCAGCGTCGTCACAGTGCCGCGCGACAAGTGCGGAATGCAGTGCTTCAGCGCACGCAGGACGTTGATGAGCTGGTCCGGGATGCGCCGCTCCGCTGCGCGTGGCGGAATCAATCGGTAAACGATCAGCGCAGCCACGCATCCCGCCAGCGTGTCCAAGCCGCGAGCGAGCAGGTAGGGCGTCGGGTCATCGATGCGATGGCCGCCGCTTGCGATCAGGAGTGCAATGCCTGTGATGCAGATGGCAGCGAGCGCGTAATTGCGGAGGACCAGCATCTCGATCATGAACTGCAGAATCAGAATCGTCAGGGCAAGCCAAAGGCCCTGAGGGTGAATCGATAACAGGGCTGCGGCGAGCAAGAGTCCCACCCAGGTCCCCAGCAGCCGTTCGATGCTTCGCTGCAGGGTCCGCAACCAATCGAATCCCTGATGCAGCATCAGCACCGTCGCAGCCACTGCCCAATACGCACGCTCGAAATGCAGCAGCGACGTAATCGCTGCAACGGAGATGGCCGCGACACCGACGCGCAGGATGATGCGAAATGCGTTCGATTCCGGCTGCAATGCTTCCAGCAGAGCAGCGCGCGGGCTCGGGTGCCCGAGTGGAATGGAGTCTGCTTCACTGACTTCGCCGTCGGGCTGATGCGCGCGCGCCGCGATCGTCTCGACTTGCTTGATGACATCCTCGGTTACCGATTCTCCGCGATAAGAAGAGCTCATCGCATCCGCGAACAGAAGGTGCAACGATCGATTCAGTGCGCGCAAACGACTGAGCTCGCCTCCAGCACGTGCCGCTGCGGGTTGCTGATTCACCAGAACCGACCATGTGCCGTGAAGTGCGAACGCCGCGCGATGTCGCGCGGCGTTTTCCTGCGGCGTCTCGATCGCCTGCATATATCCGATGACTGCGCGAGCGGCGTTCGCCACCGCGTTGCGTTCGGGTCCGCGCGGGTTGAACAGCGCGCCACCCATCTGCATCACCCATGCAAATGCGCCGCCCGACAGTACCAGCCCTGCTGCGTGCAGCGGCGATACTTGTATCCCTTGCATCGCGCCTGCTGCCGCGCAGGCGAGCGTGAATAGATAGGCACCGGGCGGTCCGATCTGCAATGCGTTACTGAGCCATGTCGCGATCATCGCGATCAATGCCACGACGATCGGTACGAGAAGGTAGTGCGGTTGGGTCCACATCCCGAGCATCACGACCGCGGCGAAGCTGAGTGCGATCAATGCGAGATGCGAAGCGCGGCTGAGGTAGGGACGGCCGCTGCCGTACAGCGATGTGAACGCGCCGATGGATGCCATCAGTCCGGCCGATGTGTTTCCCTCCAGCCAGCCAACGAATACGGGAGTGCCCATGCAGATGCCCGCGCGCAGCGCGAACATCCAGCGGCCCGGCGGTGCCGGGCGTAGCTCGAACAATCCGCGCGCGACCTGGCGTGCGGCTGCGGTTCTCGACAAGCTCGGTGTGGCCGCCAATGGAAACTCTCGCGTTGCGACTGGTGTACATCGGAAGAACGCTATCGTAAGTTCCCGAGGTCTCCCGCGGGAGGCATATGGCCTCGTGAATCAGTCTTTCGCAGGCGGACGGTAGCTCAGATCTTCACTATAGCGCCCGAGCTCGACCTGTACGTCGACGAGCGGGGACGTTGCAGCCAGGTCTCGCTTGAGCCCATCGATCAGCTCGGCATGAGCGTGGATCTCCGAGGCGCGCTGCGCGGCAATCAGCAGAAGATACGCAGAGCTGCCGCTCACCGGGCGGAGCAGCAGATGTGATCCTGTCACCTCCTGCAATCTTTTTCGCGCAGTGTGCTCGAACTCGCGTTCGCGTCCGGGAGCGACGTAAAGACGCACGAAGCTGAGAAACGGCGAGATCAGCGCCTGTTGCGGATTGCGGGCAATGTCCGGAACGCTCTCGTAGGTCACTACCGCGGCCAATCGGGCATGCGGCTCGACATTGATCTCGTTGTCGGCGCGATCTTCGTCAGGCGCTATCGGGTGGTCGAAGTCCGTCCTCTCGTGAAAGAACGTACCGTCGATGAACCACCCGGTGCGCTCACCGGTGACGATGAACCATCCGTACCAGTGCCATGGATCCTGCTGTTGGCGATGCCAGTCCAGATGTCTGCGATAACCAGCTTCGAACTCGTGCGGAGCGTGCGGCTGCCAAGTGACGACGCGCGCCGCGCCAGACTGAGCATATGCCAGATTCTGCGTACTCAGACACAGGACTGCGAGCGTCAGGATGGTTGAAATTCTCATGTCCCCCATTCGAACATTCCAGTCGCTGGAAGGATCAATCTGCGGAGTCGGCTCATGTACAGGATCGGTGAATTCGCGCGGATCGCTGGCGTCAATCCGAAGACCCTGCGCTTTTACGAGGCGTGCGGAATCCTGCGTCCAGTACGCGTCGATGCTCGAACACGCTACCGCTTCTATGCGGCCCATCAGTTGCAGGATCTCGCGTTGATACGCGGTTTGCGTGCGGCAGGCGTATCTCTCGCACAGATCAGGCGTGTGATCGGTGCGAAGGCGTGCGATGAACAACGCCGGGAGGTCCTGCTGCGACTGCAGGAAAATCTGAAAGCGTCTTTGCGGCAGACCACCGAATCGCTGCAATGGGTAGGCGCTTTGCTCGACGCTTCGCGACGGAAGCGGCAACAAACGCCGATCGTGATGAAGTCGCGTCCAGCGCTCCTGGTCGCAGGCATTCGCAGCGAGGTGCGCGACTATGCAGAGATCGACAGTCTGGAAGCAGAGTTGCTTGGGAGTGTGCCAGCTTACGCTCGCGGCTCGTTCCGTGCCGTGCTCTGGCACCGGTGCGCAGCGCAGGGCCGTCCAGACGGTGAGCCGGTCGTCGAGATCCGGCGCGCGCATGCATGTCGAGGCGATCTGAGCCAGCGGACGCTGGCGCCTGTGCGCGTTGCCAGTGCGTACTCATCGCTGTGTGATGAAGATGCCGAACGTGCATACGGCGCGCTCGCGGATTGGATGCACGTGTGCAGCTACGAACTCGCCGGACCGAAGTGCGAAATCGTTCACCACGACGCACTCGAGATTCAGTTTCCGGTTCGGGATGCGCGACCCCACGTGCCTTCGCAGGTGTGAGATTCAGTCCTGGCTTCTCTTTTCGCTGTCATACCCGCGCAGGCGGGTATCCATTCCTGGTACTCGTCTAGAAGATGGACTCCCGCCTTCGCGGGAGTGACGGTGATGGGGGGCTCCTGCCTGTGACGGCAATGGGGGCTCCCGTCTGTGACGGCAATGGGGGCTCCCGTCTGTGACGGCAATGGAGACTCCTGCCTGGCAATGGGTACCGACAACAAGGCGTGCCAGAGCAGAGATTCAGTTCTGGCTTCTCTTTTCGCTGTCATACCCGCGCAGGCGGGTATCCATTCCTGGTACTCGTCTAGAAGATGGACTCCCGCCTTCGCGGGAGTGACGTGATGAGGGGCTCCCGCCTGTACGGCAATGACGGCTCCTGCCTGTGACGGCAACGGCACCTCCCGCCTGTGACGGCAATGGAGACTCCTGCCTGGCAATGGGTACCGACAACAGGGCGACCGGAGCATGTTCGTACTGTGCGATCTGGTGAGCTTCCCATGCTCACGGATAAATCTCGATCTCCCGGAGCGAGTACACCCAGCTTCCGGCGCGCGTCGTACACAGCACTCGCACATAGCGGCCGACGCCTGACAAGCCGACGAGATCGTCGACGTCGCCGTTACCCGTGGCGGTTGTGTAAACGTCGGTCCACGTCTGCGCGTCGTTCGAGATCTGTACTTTGTAGGCCTTTGCGTAACCCGCATCCCACTGCAACCGTACGCGCGTGATCGTGTAGCGCTGTGCGAGATCGACGTAGAGCCATTCTGCCGAACTGCTGTTCTTGCTTGCCCAGCGCGTGGTCGTCTTGGTGTCGACGGCCTTGGACGCCGCAAGCGTTGCGTTGTAGTCGGAGCTTGCGACGGCGGACTTCTTCGCCGCCACATCCTGCTTGGTGGTGATCGCCGCCATGATCGGCCCGAATTCGCGCCAGGCCTGTGCCTCGAGCGGACGCGCACCGCTCAGGAAATGCTTCAGATCCGGTCCCGTTGGCTGCGCCCAGATGTCGACGAACTCGATCTGCGTGCCTTCCGAGGCCGCGGCGCTAAGACGCTCCGCGAGATACAGCGGATAGTCGCCGTCGTCGATCGGTCCGCCACCCTGCGTGATCGTCGGACCATCGGCACCCGTGCCGGTTTCGGACAGACCGAACGGCTTCTGATGAGCGGCCGCGAACGCAAGCGCCGCTGGCAGGCCCCAGCCACGTTTGCCATTCCAGTAATCGGACGCGGGGTAGTCCCAGCTGTGTTTGCGATTGGCTGCATTCGCATACCACTGCGGGAGCGTGACACTCTGTTTCGTGCTCCAGTCGTAGTACGCCGTTCGATTCACATCGCGCGTTGCATTCCAGATGCTGCTGTACGCAGTCGGTCCGACGATATCGACGTACGCGTCGCCGGGGTAGGTGGCTTCCTCGCTCATCCCGTAGTTGGCGTAGGAGGCCGCAGGACTCCATACCGTTTGAATGATCATGCCGGACGCGGCTGCATAGGAGTGCGCCAGATTGGCCACGTGTCGCCAGGCGGCGATGTAGGCATCCCGCGCGGCCGGTGTGCGTGCCTGCCATCCGTACCAGTTGCCGTTCTGTTCCCAGCCGATGCGCAGGTAGATCTTGGGAAAGCCGGCATCTCTATAGGCGTCGAAGATCGCAGGCCACACCCGGTAGGTGCCGCCGTCGTACTTGCCGCTCGCGATCTCGTTCATCATGCGGATGGCCGCGGCTTCGCTGTACTTGCCGCGATTCGGATTCGACGTCGGCAACGAGAGCTGAAACGCCGTCGGATTGTCCGTCAGGCCGACGCTGACGATCGGGATGATGGCCGGCTTGCCGTCCTTGTCGCGTTGGTTGAGATGCGCGGACGAAGTGAGCAGCGACAGGTTGTTCGCCGCCCAGCGCGCGTTCTGACTCCATTGCAGGTCGGTCGCTTTCGGGCTCCAGATGGGATCGCGATAGTCGATGAAGGCCGCCGTTACGCTCGGCTTCTGCTTCACGGTGCTCACGAATGCGTCGTACTGGGGAATTGCGGAGGAGGGCGTCGGGTCGCCGAAATAGAATCCCATGCCCGAATACTGTGCCTGCGCGAGCGACGCCGTTGCGCTCGAGACTGCGACCAGTCCTAAAAGAGCCGCGGATAGTTTCATCGAAGATTTCCTGGGGGCGCCGAAAGCGTTGCGCGTGCACGGGAAAGTAATGTCGCGGCGATGTCGTTTTAATCGGCGCGACAACTGAAAACATGACCGTTATCCGCTGGGTTCGAGGATTGCCATGCCCGCAATACAGCCCGTATCGATGGCTGAAAACTCCAGAAGTGAGTGTTCGTTCTCATTCCGTGGACTTGTTAAAGCAGGTCAGTGAAAGCGCCTGGAGCCGCACTGAATGAGCAACCGGCGTAGAGCTGAAGTTCTGCGTGCTGCGACCCGACATCTCCAACCGCGCGAGGTGAGCGGCACGGTGATAGAGTCGCAAGCATCCAACCACGCGGGCTTCCACTATGAATGCAAAACATCTGTCGATTGCGATCCTCGCGGGCGTAGTGATGCTCGCGGGCTGCCAGGACAAGTCAGCGTTGGAACGAGCCGAAGACAAAGTGAATGACGCGCTCGATCGCCGGCCCGGGGAGCCGTTTCGCGATGCGGCGGAGGATGTCGGCGCCGCCGCGAAAGATTTCGGAAGCGCTATGAAGGATGTGGCGAAGGATGTGGCTCATGAAGCGAAGGGCGTTGCAAAGGACGTGGCGAAAGATGCAAAAGAAGCAGCGCGCGATCTGAAGGAATCGACCCGGTAGCGATCGCATGAAGCGCGCATATCCGATGTGGATCTGATCTGCGCCAACTGCAATCTTCGGACGCGCTGCCCGGTCTTCTGAAGGACCCGTCAGCCCCGCGCGAGCGTTGTGCACTCATGATCCCGATCCGCTTGAGATTCGCGTTGCTTTTAGTGCTCGGCCTGAGCATCGGCTCGACCGCAACCGCGCAGCCCGTCGTCGTCGAGCTGTTCACCTCGCAGGGTTGCAGCTCATGCCCGCCGGCGGATGCGTTACTGGGCGAAGTTGCACGCAAGCCCAACGTGATCGCGCTCGCGTATCACGTGGACTACTGGGATAACCTCGGCTGGAAGGATCGCTTCTCTCTGCCGCAGGCAACGCAACGTCAGCAAGGTTATGTGCGTCGCCTGGCGCGTTCCGGGCCGTTCACGCCGCAAGTCGTGGTGAGCGGCGATACGAGCTTCGTCGGATCCAATCGTGCAGCCATGACGAAGGCGCTGGCGGAGAAGCGCGATGGGCTGGCAATTTCGCTGGCGAGATCACAGTCGCAGATACATATAAAAGTGACCGAAGCCTGGCGCGAACCCATGGATCTGTATGTCGTGTCCTATCTGAACGAGGCGAGGGCGACGATCCGTAGCGGCGAGAATGCAAATCGCACGCTCGAACACTTCAATGTCGTACGCTCGTTCCGCAAGCTCGCACGTTGGAACGGCACACCCCAGCAGTACGCAGTTCCTGTCGCTTCACTACCGAAAGACGCAACCGCAGTCGCAGTCCTCCTGCAGCGAAGCGGTCAAGGCGCCATTGCCGGCGCCGCGACGCTGTCGTTGCGGTAGTCATGTCTGCTTGAGCCTGACGATCTGTGATTGAAGTCGGTCGCGAAGTCGCCGCTGGATCGGATCGCCGTGATCCCGCGTTCTCCCGTCTCCTGCATTCTTGAAGGTTGGTCGCGCCCCACCTATTCTGAGGCTGACCTTCCAGTTCACGCTCAAGACGCCGACGGAGAGCAGATGGGAATGTTTGCAGGCAAGGTTGCGCTCGTGACCGGTGCGAGCTCGGGATTGGGCGCGGCGACTGCACTGAAGTTCGCTCGGGAAGGCGCCAAGGTGGTCATCGCCGCCCGTCGCGCCGAGCAGAGCGCGCAGATCGTGGAGCAAATTATCGAGTCGGGCAGTGAAGCTCTGTTCGTGCCGACCGATGTGGGTCGCGCGGCGGACGTGGAGCGCATGGTGAATGCCGCAGTCGAGAAGTTCGGCCGACTGGATTACGCGGTGAACAACGCCGGCATTGCCGGCCCGCGCTACACGCCGATCGCCGAAGTCACCGAAGCGCAATGGGACGAGGTCATGGCCAGCAACCTGAAAGGAGTCTGGCTATGCATGAAGTACGAGATTCCCGCCTTGCTCGCCCATGGCGGCGGCGCAATCGTCAACATCACCTCGATTTACGGGCTCAAGCCCAGTGATATGGGTCATGGTCCTTACGCGGCCAGCAAGCATGGCGTCGTGGGTCTGACGCGATCGGCGGCCGCGGACTACGGTCAATCGTCGATTCGTATCAACGCAGTGGCACCTGGTTTCACTCGCTCCGAGATGGTCGATCCCAACCGGCCGGGCGCGGCGGAAAAGTATCAGGCGCTGGTGGGGCGTCATTCGGGAATGAAACGACTAGGGCACGCCGAAGAGACGGCCAACGCGATTACCTGGCTGTGCTCGGACGCGGCGAGCTATGTCAACGGCGTCGTTCTGCCGGTGGACGGCGGTAGCGTGACGCGGATGTACTAGAGGGCGCGGCAGTTCAGTGCGTGTCATCACCGCGATCGGCGCCATCACCCTTGCTCGATACTCGCGCTGTGTGAGGGGCGAGAAGGGCATGTGGGTAATTGCTCGATGCCTGCGACTGCTCCTCGCGACCGACAAGATGACATCCTGCACGGCCAGAGAGAGTTCTTCGTCCGCGATCTAGATGGTTATCTGTATCGATTCTATGAGTACATGGGGGAGCGCCGCGTACCCGACAAACCCATGCTCACGACAGGTCGGAACGCACACGGGTAATGAGGTCTCGAGACGACTATGCCGTTCATTCACGTCAAATCCTTGCCGTTTGAACAATCCCTCGATATAGCCGCTGTTCTGGAGGGTCTCTCACGAGACTTCGCTGAAGGCACGAGTACCGGGATCGAGCACGTGACGGCGACCTGGGAGTTCCTGCCTGCTGGCCATTACGCGGTCGCGGGGAAGGCCGCTTCGTATCAGCCTCAGAGCTCCCATCCGGTATTGGTGGATCTCTTGTCGCCTGACTTCAATTCTCCGCAGAAGATCGAGCGGATGCTTCAGGTCGCCGCGTCGAGCATTGCCAGGCGAACCGGAATTCCCATCGACAATATCTTCATCAACCATCGCGCGGCGCATTCCGGCATGGTGTTCGACGCCGGTGAGATCGTGCGATGGTGATGCACGATCGGCGCTGCGCACTGCAATCTGCGGAGGCTGCGGGCGTGTTCTTGTCGCCCGCATCCGGGAGCTCTTATTTATTTACGCACCGATCCAGCCAGCCACTCGCGGGCTTGTTCGGGTGTCATCGACGGATCGCCGCCGTCTTTCGCGATGGCGCACAGTAGTTTCACTGCGTCGCTTTGCTTCTTCTCGTTCGCCTGCAACGACACTTTCAGCTTGTGATGTTCGAAAGTCGCGCGTAACGCCTGCGCGGCGAACTTCGGTGCGTTCCTGAGCTTCTGTCCTTGCAATTTCTCTTCGGCGGATTCACTGGCTTGTGCTGCCTGCGTCAGCCAGGCGAGAACGCTGCCCGGATCCGTGAAGGGCGTGGATCGTTCCGTGAACTCGGCACGGATCGCATTCAACGCCTCGTGCTCGGGACTGCCGCGTTCCGCGGATTGCTCGAGCCATTCGATGAGTGCCGCGGAGGTCTTGCCGAAGGATTTCAGTGATTGGCGCACGCCGCGTGCCCCGGCGCCGGTATCGAGTTCGTGATGATCGGCGAATCCGCGGGCGATGTTGAAGATGTGCTCGACGAACTCATCGTCGTCTTTGACGGCGCGCGCCGCCTTTTCCAGTGTCTTGGTTCGACGTTTCTTGCTCATGATCTTGCGAATCGCGGACGAGGGACGCGGATTCTGGACGGGTTGCGTCGCAAGTGAAAGGGCATCCCCTCAGGTGCGCCACTTCTGCAGGCTATCCGCGATTTTCGCAATCGCATGATCGACACCGATCAGCGAGGGTGCAAAACGGGAGGCCTGACGCGCCCCGTGAGCGAGTTCGTGCATGCGTTCCATCGTGAGCAGATGCTCGGAATCACCGTTCATCAGCGGCTCGAGATGTCGCAGCATGGTGAAGGTCATGCCCGCATTGATATCCGCGCCGGAGCTGGTGGCGGGCATCCGTGCAAGCGCGACGCCGGCTCGGGCAAGCACGTGCATCAGATCGACCGCCGCATCGAGCACCGCCTTCTGAGCGTTCGCACCTTCTTCAGCGGGCCGGCCGAATGCCTGAGTCAGAAACCGCAATAACTGTCCGTACACGGCGTTCGCGAAATCGAGGACACGCGCGGCGGCTGGATCGTCGATGAACACCTTGTCTTCGGGTTCCGGTGGGCGGCGCATGACCGGATTGGTCGCGGCGGGCCATGCGGGAGCGAAGTTCGGATCCTGCGCGCACATCGACGCGTACTCGTTCTGAATGGCCACGAAGCGCTCGTAGTGCGAATCGTCGCGACTCGACGGCGAGCCCTCGCCTTGTTCGACGATGGTGTCGATGGCGAGCAGGGCGGTGCGCAGATCGACGATGGGCGAGATGCCTTCGAGATCGACGAGCTCGCGCGTCACCTGTCCTGCGACTGGCCCGATGAACAGCGCTGATTCTCCGAGACGCTGGCTGCACGCACTCAAGTTCAGACGCAGTGCATCGTAGAGTCGACCGACCGTGGCGTAGTCCTGCACGCTCGGCATCAACCCTTCGTACGCTTCCTCACGCGTGTACTCCTGGGGATGTTCGAAACCCTCACCGTCGGACAGATCCATGCCTTGTGGTCGTTCGAGATACACAAAATGCTCGAGCGTTTCGGGCGAGAAGGGCGTGAGCTTCACCACGACGCCGGAGGGGAAATAGCCGGGAGCCACCGGAAAATTGGGCCGATTGAAATGCGGACGGCCACCGATCGCGACCGCGAGATTCGATACCAGCACGAGATGAACCATTTCGTCCGTCGCGACGGCGAGGATCGCCTTGCGCCAGCGTTCCACGGCCTCGGCTTGCGAAGCCATGAGGCCTTCGGCGGTGCCACGCTTCAAACTGAAGGCGGCATACAGATAGCTGCACATCAATGTGTGTTCGATCTCGGCGGCCTCTGCGAGCAAATGAAAGAGCTGCTCGCGAGGTCCGATGATGATTTCGGGTTCGGCAGCCTGCTCGGTGGACGGATCGCTCATGTCAGCCTCTTGAGTTCCTCCTGGAGAACTGGATCGGACGGGCGAAGTTCCTCGATGCGGTCGAGCTGCGTGCGCTGCCGCAGTAGACGTGCAGTTCGCCGCAAGGATCAGTCCGCCGAGCGGTGCTGTGACCGCCATTCGCGCGGCGATACTCCGATATGAGCTTTGAATGCACGCGACAGAGTGGCTTCACTGCCATAGCCCACTTCGCCCGCGATGATCTTGAGCGGTGTCCCGTCGCAGCGCCTGTTGAGCCAGGCTTACGCGCCAGCTTTGCAGATACGTGCGGGTACGGAGAAATGATTCAGGATGCCTGCGAAGCGATCGGCCACTTTTGGACTCCTGATCAAGTGGTCCGGATTCTACGTAACGTTGAGCTGAGCTCGCGCCTCTATAGTCCTTCTCGTCCCAAGGCATAACGAAATCACGAGAATCGAAGGAGTCCCTGTCATGTCGATCGAAAAAGTTCTGTACACCGCTCAGGCCACTGCAACCGGCGGACGCGATGGACGCGCCACGTCTTCGGACGGCGTGTTGAATGTTCAGTTGTCTACGCCGCGCGAGCTCGGAGGCGCAGGCGGGCCGGGCACCAATCCCGAGCAGCTGTTTGCAGCCGGCTATTCGGCGTGCTTTCTCAGCGCTCTGAAGTACGTCTCCGGCAAGGAAAAAGTCGCACTTCCCGCGGAGACCACCATCACGGGCCGCGTCGGCATCGGCCAGATTCCCACGGGATTCGGCATTCAGGTCGAGCTGCGAATCGCGGCGCCAGGATTGCCCCGCGAGACCGTGCAGGCGCTGGTCGAGAAAGCACACATCGTGTGCCCGTACTCGAATGCCACTCGCGGCAATATCGACGTGAACCTGATCGTCGAATGAGGGCGAGAGGAGTGGGGTCGCCTCTGCGATCCCACTCTTCGCGGTGACTGGACGTCATGTGCGCTCTGTGAGACAACCAGCGCATCTGTGGTTGCGGGCAAAGATGGACATGAACCCGACGCACCTGACGATCCTCACTGCATTCCTGCCGATGACACTCGCTGCCGCGACGTTCACCTCGCAAGGAGAGGCAGAGCTCTGGCTTGCCGATCTGGTGTCGAAGCCGCAAGCGGAGGTGCGGATCGCTTTCAGTCCCGATGGTCAGCGCATGTTGTGGGGCGCGATCGACTGGCCGAATGGCGTCGGCGGATGGGACATCTATGAAAGTCATCGCACCGCGAACGGCTGGAGCGAACCGACCGTGGCGTCGTTCAGCTCGAGCGCGAACGATTTCGATCCGTCGTTTGCGATGGATGGCTCCGGCGTCTATTACTTCTCGAACAAACCCGGCGGCTTCGGCAAGGACGATCTCTACTTCGTGTCGTTCGACAGCGCCCGCGGTGTCTATGGCGAGCCGCAGAATCTGGGGGCTGAGATCAACACGGCGGGCGATGAATGGGCGCCAGTCGTTTCGAGGGATGGTCAGCGCCTGATGTTTGCAAGCGATGGCCGCGGCGGTGCGGGCAAGCACGATCTGTTCGTCGCGCGGCGCGAGGGCGATCGCTGGACCCAAGTCCAGGCGATGGTCGCGATCAACTCTCCTCAGGAGGATTTCGATGCGACGTTCCTGGCCGATGACCGATCCATCATCTTCTCGCGCGGGGAGCTCGACGGACAGGTAGAGCTGTTCGTGGCCGAGTGGCGCGATGGTCGGCTCGCCACGCCGCGACGTCTCGACGCGCAGATCAATTCCACGCAGGCGGGGGCCTGGACTTTCGGCCCTTCGATTTCACTGAGCGATCCTCATGCGCTCTACTTCACGTCGCACCGAGAGCAGCATCGAGGCCGCGCGGACATCTATCGAATACGGTACTCGCTCGACGAGTAGCTCGATCAGATCGTCTGGCAGCGGTCGCGGCCGTTCTCTTTCGCTTTGTACAGAGCCTTGTCCGCGCGATCGAATGCGGCGTCTGCACTATCGCCCGCGCGGATCGCAGTGACGCCGATGGAGATCGTGACCGAAACCGGTGTGCCGCGGAAATGGAAGCCGATCTTCGCCACCGACTCGCGCATGTCATCGATCAGTCGCAGTGCGTCGGCGAGTTGAGTTCCCGACAACACCATCACGAACTCCTCGCCGCCGAAACGAGCGAGAAAGTCCGTGGTGCGAATGCGCCGCGACAGACAGTCGGCAACCGTTTGCAGTACACGATCGCCTGCGCGATGCCCGTAGGTATCGTTGATGTGCTTGAAGCGATCCACGTCCCAGACTGCGAGGCACGTCGGATGACCGAATCTGCGCCAGCGCTGCAGCTCTTCTTCGATACGCCGCTCATACGCATGCCGGTTTGGAATCTTCGTGAGCGCATCGATCGATGCGAGCCGCTGTTCGTCGATGAGCTGAGTCTGCAGTCGGGTCGCCTCGGCTTCGAGCTCGGCGATGCGTGAGCGCATCTGTTCGTTGCGCGCGTTCGCAGCCGCGGTCAACTCCGTCTCGCGCTGGCGGAATTCCTGGAGACGCCGATCGATCGATTCCAGTCGGCCGCGAACCTGAGCGCGGATCTGCTGCAGATCGCGGGCGGCATCGACGCTTTCGCCCATCGCTTTCATCTCGACGACGAGCTGTGTGTTCAGCGTTTCGCTGTTCGCCCTCGAAGCGTGCTGGCTGCGATCCTGTTCGGCAACGAAATGGCCGATCTCATCGAGCTTGCCGACCATGTGGCTCAGCAACGCTTCGATCTCGTGCTTGGCACGCTCTATACGCGTGATGCGCTGACCGATCACGTCCGCAACCTCCGAGAGAATACGCGGCAGTTCCTCGGCGGTCAGCGCTTGTTCTAGCCGGCTGTCGAGGGCATCGACCTGAATTGCGAGCTCGATATCCCGCCTGAGCTCGATCAGAAGCGCGGACAGGATGGAGCGCACTTGCTTTTCATCGAGAGCGGGCTTCTGTGCCTGAGTCTCCTGTGCGATCGACGGTGTGACGTGTGTCACGTTCGTCGCAGGAGTCGAGCTACGTGTCGGTGAGTGATCGAGGGCCTGGATCGCGTCGGTCAGCGCGGGCGTGATCTTCTCGAGCTCGTCGCCCGAAGTCTCGCGGCGCATTGCTGTCTGCAGCTTTCTGAGCTGTTCATCCAGTTGCGGGGATTGTCCAAGCGCGGCCGTGCAGAGTCTGCCCGCGAGACGCTTGAGCGTGGTCTCGAGTGCCTTGAAGCGAGCCTGCTCGGTTTCGAGTCGCGCAAGTCCGTCGAAGTATTTCTGGCGCCAGTGATCTTGTTCTGCTGTGTTATTCACGAAGAAGGGCTGTCCGACCGCGCAATAGGCCGGAATCATCTCGCGGCCGGGCCGCTGCCGAATGCTACGTACTTCATGCTTTGACGCGGTCCGACGCTGCGCTCGAATGCAAACGAGCGTCCAGTGATGCATCTCTCAGAAAGTGGGCTCTGCGGATCGAATCGCGCAACCTCTGATCAATTCGCCTCTAGTAGTACCAGCCGCCTCGATCGCCGCTGCATGTCAGGCAGTTGCAAATCCGTGGTCGGGGAAGTCGATAAATCAGAGCTTCCTCAGGTGCCGGCGTCACGCGCGAGCGCTTTCTCAGGGTAGATCGTCCCGCGAAGATTGCTGATTCGGTACACGTGACGTATTTGCTGGAACCCCAACTCCTGCAGCTCGGCAGAGTCCACATGCAACCGCGCCGCTACGCGCGAAATCCGTCCGCGCCCGGTCGCGACGAACCAGCTCACGGCATCACGATACGTCCCGAATGCGGGTGCGAACAGCGGTAGCGGTAATGCGGGCCCGCCTTGCGAGCGCGCTTCGAGGCGGCAGAGGATCTCGGGCGATTCCATTTCGATGCTGTCTCGACTCCAGAGGAACGAGGCCATGCGCTTCGGAAGGTTCCAGAGAGCGCGACCGCCCGCGAGCGAAGCGATGCTGTCCACGTAAATGTGTGAGATCCAGCTTCCCACGTGCGTGCGCTTTGCGACGAGAGCCGGTGCGCAGATGAACTCGTGATAGCGAAGCGTCGAGCCTTCGGCGTACCGCAGAAACGCCAGCACGGCCAGCGTCCGGCCTGGAGCGACTGGCACGATGCGCAGCGGTGTGGGCACAAGCGATCGTATGCGGCTGATCGCGACGGTGCGCGTCGCGAACAATGCTTCGCCTGCCAGGGCCCAGGGAGCGGGTGGATAAGCGATCGAATCAGCCAGGCTCTGGTCGTTCACGGGCGTGTATCACTTTCATGAATCGTAAGAACTTGCCTACGCTCTGTAAGGGGCCTGCCATCCAGGCCTCGAATACGGAATATTCTGTCGTCGTTGATCCCACAACGGGGAAAGCTGACGAGAGAACTTCGTTCAATGTGTCGGGAGCTGCCGCCGAACTGGAACCCGCCGGTGTCGGACGCGTTGCCACACAGTCGACGCAATGGGTGCGTCCTCTTGCAGGAGCGAGATATGAAAGCTAGCAGTTTGATCACGGCCGCGGTGCTTTGTGCACTCGGCGGTGCAGCGATGGCACAGAGTTCGGCGCAGCCGACGCAGCGTACGCCCGATCAGAGCGGCGCAATGGATCGTTCTGATCACAATAATATGAGCAGCTCCGATAAGGGCGGAAAGCTCACGAGCGAATCGTTCGCAAAGAAGGCATCGGCCGCCGGCAATGCGGAGATCGCCATGGGTAAGCTCGGCGTGCAGAAGGCGACGAATCCCGCCGTGAAGAAATACGCTCAGCAGATGGTGGACGATCACACGAAGGGGAATCAGGAGCTCGCTGCGGCCGCCAAGGGCAAGGCTGCCGAGGAACTGAAGTCTTCTCCCGATCTGATGCACAAGGCCATGGCGGAGAAGTTCGAGCACCAGAAGGCCGGTCCTGAGTTCGACCAGGATTTCATGGCGCAGATGGTGAAGGATCATCAGAAAGCCATCGAGCTCTACCAGCAGGCCGCAACCGATCCATCCGTGGATCCGCAGTTGCAGGCAGTTGCGAAGAAGACTTTGCCAAAGCTGCAGGCGCATCTGCGTGAAGCAGAGAGCATGCAGAAGACGCTCACCGCGAACGACTGATCGCGAACGATTCATCGCGAACGCGCTGCATGTTGGAGAAAGAGCCGTGGCCCGAACAGGGCGCGGCTCTTTTGCTGCAGCTCACACAAGGACTTAGGGGAACAGGATTGGTTTTCCAGGAATTTACCTTGCATGGAAGGCGAGGTAACGAAGCTGAAACTGATCGCTCTCGGCGCGGTAATAGCGGTTGCCGGCAGTGCGATCGTGATGGCGGAGTCGAATGAAGAACGCACGCTCAAGGTGACTGCGACCGCATTCAACTCGACAGTCGCACAAACCGATGACCGTCCGCACGAAACGGCCTGCGGTGATGAGCTGACACCGCAGAGCCGAATCATTGCGGTGTCGCGCGATCTGAAACGCCAGGGACTGGATTGCGGTACCAAGGTGCACATTGCGGGCTTGGGTTCTTACACCGTGGCCGATGTCACGGCGAAGCGGCACTCGCAACTGATCGACATCTACATGGGCGACGACGTCAAGCGCGCCCGCAAATGGGGGCGACAGCAAGTCGAGATCACGGTCGCGGAGCGTTGATCGAATCAGTCGGACTTTGTTCGGCTAAAGCCGAACCCACTGGCAGAAAGAAATCTATGGGTCCGTCGGTTTTGTTCGGCTAAAGCCGAACCGCTGGCAAAAAAGGAATCTGTAGGTCCGACTTCAGTCGGCCATCTGTTCAGCTAAAGCCGAACCCACAGCTATCCATTTCACGATTCTTCTCCGACTAGCGGACTAGCAGACTGGTATGGCTAGCCACTCCGCGCAAGGCTCGGCAAAGAAAAGGAGCTTGTGGGTCCGACTTTAGTCGGACATCTGGATTCATCGCGCAGTAACCCGCCGCCCTCAGCGATCGATGAGGGCGCTGGTGCTTGATCTCATACGAATGACCCCTCTGGCGCTTCAGAGCGATAAGGCATTAGTGGCGCCGCGGCGAACTCAGTACGGAGTTCCATCACGACGCCGATAACGTTCGTCGTTCGATGAAATCATGAGGTCGATATCCGGATAACACGTGGCATCGGCGCGATTGCGTGTACCGATCTCCAGCAGCACCGCCTCTTGATCAGAACGGTTCTGCAAATGATGCCCGTTCTGCTCGCTCGCCTTGAAGCCTGCACAATCTCCAGCGCGGAGAACTTCCACACCTTCATCGGTGACGAGCGTCACCTCGCCCTGGATCACATGGATGAACTCATCCTTGTGGCTGTGCCAGTGACGCTGGCTCGACCATTCTCCCGCGGGCAGACGCAGCAGGTTCACTCCGAACTGAGTCAGTCCAGCCGCATCGCCGAGGGCGCGCCGTTCGCGTCGCAGACAGGGCTGGTCATAGGGTGCGGGATAGCTCGTCCCGATGCGCGGCATTACGGATGAGACGTCGATCTTCTTTGGCATGGCACACTCGCCGGGTCTGAAGAGTTGACCTCATGATAACGATTACGGCGGATCGCAGATCCGCCAGTGAGGAACCATGCGCCAGATCCTCATCGTCGCGAATGACGCCACTTACTCGCAACTCGCGTCACGCAAGCTCCGACGACTCGAACGGTTCGATCGACGCAAGTTGCAGGCGACGCCACTCGATGCTTCCATTCTGGTTGGCCTGCGCAAGGGACCGTTGTCCTTTCTGCGCCCCTGGTCTGGCTATGTCATGCGGGCCGGTAAACCCATCGGAACAATCAGTCTCAGCGGACGCGACGTGCGTCGTGGCTATCTGGAAGTCAAAGGATGACTCCACTGATGTTGCTGAAGGTGCTAGCCACTAGCCAACTAGTCCGCTAGCTACTAGCAGGAAAGAAGAGTTGTGGGTCCGACTTCAGTCGGACATTTTGTTCGGCTAAAGCCGAACCCACAGGTGGAGAGAGTCTTCTTGCTTCTTCTCTCGGCTAAGCCGAACCCACAGCTAAAGAGACTCTTCCAGCCTCTTCTCTGGCTAGCAGACCGGCGGACCAGTTTGCTAGCCGCTCCGCGGATCGCGCGGGCAGAAAGCAACTTGTGGGTCCGACTTCAGTCGGACATTTTGTTCGGCTAAAGCCGAACCCACAGGTGGAGAGAGTCTTCTTGCTTCTTCTCTCGGCTAAGCCGAACCCACAGCTAAAGAGACTCTTCCAGATTCTTCTCGAGCTGGAAGACTACCGGACCAGTTTGCTAGCGACTCCGCGCAGCGCGCGGGCAGAAAGCAACTTGTGGGTCCGACTTCAGTCGGACATTTTGTTCGGCTAAAGCCGAACCCACAGGTGGAGAGACTCTTCTTGCTTCTTCTCTCGGCTGAAGCCGAACCCACAGCTAGCGAGACTCTTCCAGCCTCTTCTCTGGCTAGCAGTCCAGCGGACCAGTTTGCTAGCGACTCTCTCCGGCACTTGCCCCCGCACTCGCGCGTTGCAACTGCATCCATTTCCATTGCCAGGAGAGTTTGTATGGCTGATCCAAGAGTCCCGGATATCAACGCTGATCGGAATAGCGACCGTATCTCTACCGAAGAGGCAAAGCGACGCGCCGAATCTCAGGCGAGATCCGAGAAGGAATCATCCACTGCGGTTCGCCATGGCGGCGCGGGGAAAATGGGCATGGATCGTTCGACTTCGGATGTCGTGGACGGGAGCGATGTCTCGAAGGAGAGTGAGCGAGCACACTGGCCGGACGAAGATGGCAATCTCGAGGAATCGAGCGGCCATCCATGATCGATGCAATTGCAGTAAGGACTTCGTCGCTCGCTTCCGAAAATGCGAGCTCCTCAAAGGTGTTCCGCGGAGGTGAGATCCAGCAGTGAGCGAATTCGCCCAACGAATTCGCTCGCTTCGCAAGGATTCGCGGCGCTAGCCGTCTGCGTCACTGCCATCGTCGTTCGCGGCTTCCATTGGACTTGGAGTTCGCAAAGATCACGGCACCCAGTGCAAGAGCTCCCCCGATTGCAATCGCGGCGCCGGTGGGAAATGTACGAATGCCGGTGCTTGCTACTTCAGCAGTGTGAGGGCCGAGCAGTTCCACACGACGTTTCGCCATACGGGCTCCGAGCATGTGGAGCTGATCGGTAAGCCTCAGTTCGGCGGCAGGCAGCAGCCAGGTTTCTTCGTCTGCCACGTGATGCATGACTGTCCGCATCAATGCCATGAACGTTTCGTCGAACTCGGGGCTGTCAGGGTTCATGTCGCGCAGCTCTGCCATGTAACCACGCATCTCGTCATGCTCGGGCTCGCTCTTGTCGAGTACTTCGTCGCCGCGCAGCACGGATCGCAGTGCGGGATAAAAGATCTCTTCCTCGAGCCGCGCATGCGCCGTCAATGCGATGCAGATGTGTTCGACGATCGCCTGCTTGCGCGCCGGGGAGGTGTCCTGCTTGTAGCGGTGGAACGCCGCCATCACGTGGGTGTGATCCATGCGGATCATCGAGGTGATCGAAGGGGACATTTTCTCGACGACGCTGTTCATGGCGATCTCCGCGAATGATGGGCTTTATGGAGAACGCCGGCTTGCGCAGCGGGTTCCAGAGGCCCCGCAGCGCACATTCACGCGACGGTACGTACCGGTGCTTGCAGCAGACGCTCGATGCGTACGGGCAGGTGGCGAACGCGCACGCCCGTGGCGTGATGGACGGCGTTCGTGATCGCAGCCGCAATACCCGCCAGGCCGATCTCGCCGACGCCGCGCGCTCCGAGTGCATTCAAGTTGTAGTCGGGATGATCGAGGAACGTCACGTCGATCTGCGGCGCGTCGGCATGCGTCGCCACCAGATAATCGGCGAGATTGTCGTTGACCGGCTTGCCGTTGCGCGCGTCGTAGAGCGTCTCCTCGAGCAGCGCCATGCCGACGCCCATGACCACTGCGCCTTCGATCTGGTTGCGTGCCGCTCGCGGATTGATCATGCGACCGGCGTCGATCACGGTGACCACGCGGCTGACTTGCAATCGTGCAATTTCCGGCCGCCAGGTGACCTCCGCGAATTGCGCGCCGAAGGAATGGGACGAGAACCTGGGATTCTCCTCCTGGAGCGTGCCTTTGGATTCGCCTTGACCCGAGACCGATTGAACGCGGGCGGCCTTCAGCACATCTTCGATCGGCGTTCCCTGGGAGCTGCCTTTCGTGCGGATTCGTCCGTCGATCAGTACCAGTGATGCTGCGTCCTGGCGATAGAACGGCCCTCGTGTTTTCGTTGCGGCAGACAGCAGCGCCTTCGTCGCCTTCTGCGTGGCTTCGAGCACTGCAGGTGTCATCGAAGCCGTGACCCAGGAGCCGCCTGAAACAGGGCCGGGCGGCAACGACGAATCACCGAGCACCACGTCGATGCGATCGACAGGAACGCCGGTCGCATGGCTCACCATCTGCGCAAGAATCGTATACGTGCCGGTCCCGATATCCTGTGTACCGCTCGCGATACGGATGCGTCCGTCCTGCCGAAATTCCACCGTCGCCTGCGCATCCGATCGCATGGCGCCCCATGACGCTGCAGCGACGCCCCAGCCGATGATGGCGCCATCGCGTTGCATCGATCCCACCTCGGGTGTGCGCCGTGACCATCCGAACTTTTCTGCGCCGGTGACGAGACATTCCTTGAGGTGACGCGAGGAGAACGGCAGATTTTTGCTTTCGTCCTTGGTCGGCTCGTTCATCAGACGCAACTGCACAGGGTCCATCTTCAGTTTGATCGCAAGCTCATCCATTGCGGATTCGAGTGCGAACAGACCGGGTACCGCGCCCGGGCCGCGCATCGGCGTGGGCGTTCCGACATTGCGCCGTGCGAGCGCGGCGCTGACGCGCAGATTCGGCGTGCTGTACAGAAACGGTGTGGCTTCGCCGCAGTCTTCGCTGTAGTCATCGGCGATCGCGGTGTGATTCGCGTAGTCCTGGCTGAGCGCAACGAGCTTTCCTTGTGCGTCGGCGCCCAGGCGAATGCGCTGATCGGTCACGGGACGATGGCCGGCGCTGTAGAACATCATTTGCCTGCTGACCACGAGCTTCACGGGGCGTTTGAGATTGCGAGCGCAGGCCGCGGCGAGCAATGCATGCGGCCATGGCCAGAGCTTGCCGCCAAATCCGGAGCCCAGATACTTCGTGATCACCTTCACCTGTTCGGGTGCGACGCCGAGCATGCGCGCCATCACTTCACGATGGTTCATGACCGCCTGCGAAGTTTCATACAGCGTGAATGACTGACCATCGAAGACAGCCACCGACGCATGCAGTTCGATTGGATTGTGAGTCTCGACGGGGGTGCCGTACGTCTCATCGAGCTTGACTGCGGCCTGCCGGAGCGCCGTTTCCACATCGCCGCGTTTGCTCTTCTCCGATGCAGATTCTGGAGCCGGTGATCCTTCGAGCAGCTCGCGAGCAACCTGCGGAGCTTCGCCTCGGTAGCTGGCCTTCACCCGCTCGGCCGCGGCGCGCGCCTGCTCTTGCGTTTGTGCTACGACGACGGCGACGTACTGACCGTAGTAACGGATCACGTCGTCCTCGAGCGGCGGTCGCGTCTCGTCGATGCGCGGTCCGCTGCCTTCCGAGGGAGGTACGCGATAAAGCGTGCCGATGTTGCCGCGGTGATAGATGGCGACGACGCCCGGCATTTTCTGCGCGGCCGTCGTGTCGAGCTGGGTCAGCGTGCCGTTGGCGATGGTGGCGCACACCGGCCAGGCATGCAGCAACCCTTCGAAATGATGGTCCGATGAATAATCCGCGAGGCCGCTGACTTTCAGCGCTCCGTCGATGCGCGCAGTGGGTACGCCGACGACTTTCGATTCTCTGATCGGCTCCATGGAAACCTCATGCATTCTGCAGACACTGGCGCAGCGCCTGCGTCAGGCATCGTTTCGCAAGCTCCACCTTGAAGGCGTTTTCTTTCAGCGGTTTTGCGGATTGAAGCGCTGCGTCGGCGGCCGATCTGAACACAGCCTCGGAGGCCTGTTGTCCGAGCAGCGCCTGTTCGGCTTGCGGTGCACGCCAGGGAATCGTGCCCACGCCGCCGAGTGCAACACGCGCATGCTCAATCCTGCCGCTCGCGTCTGCTCGCATGGCGACGGCCGCAGAGGCGAGTGCAAATTCATAGGAGGCTCTGTCTCGAAGTTTGAGATACACGCTCTTCGTGCCCGGCTGGGGCGGCGGAAGCGTGACATGCGTAATGAGATCGCCGGGCTCGAGCACCGTTTCGATGTGAGGCGTATCGCCAGGGAGTCTGTAAAAGTCGGCAATGGGAACCGCGCGCGTGCCCTTGACGCCCCGAACATGGATGATCGCCTCCAATGCCATCAGTGCGACGTTCTGGTCTGAAGGGTTGCTGGCGATGCATTGCGGGCTCGTACCCAGGATTGCGAGCATGCGATGGTGGCCTTCGAGTGCGTCGCATCCGGATCCTGGCGTTCGCTTGTTACAGCGTGCGGCGATATCGCGGTAGTACACGCATCGTGTCTTCTGCAAGAGATTGCCTGCTGTCGTCGCCATGTTGCGCAGCTGCGGCGATGCGCCGGAGAGCAGGGCCTGAGACAGCGCCGGATACCTGGATTTCACTGCCTCGTCGTGTGCGACGTCGGCGTTGCGTGCGAGGGCGCCGATCTGCAGCCCACCGTCCGAGGTCGGTTTGATGGTGGCGAGATCGAGCGAATTGATGTCGATGAGCTGTGCAGGCTTCTCGACGTCGATCTTCATGTAATCGACCAGGTTCGTGCCGCCGGCGATGAAGCGGACGTTCGCCCCTTGCTGAGCGGTGTTCGAGCGTGCATGCGCCTTGATCGCATCGTCGATCGAGCGCGGCGTGACGAGATCGAATGTGTTCATCGCGTGCTCACACCTTGCCGCGCGCTGCTTGCACGGCTGCGAGGATGTTGGGGTAGGCCCCGCAGCGACAGATGTTGCCGCTCATTGCCTCGCGAACCTCGGCGTCGTTTCCGCCCCACGGCTCTTTCAGCATCGCGACGGCCGACATGATCTGCCCGGGGGTGCAGTAGCCGCATTGAAAGCCATCGTGTTCGACGAATGCGGCTTGCATCGGATGTAAGGCGCCGGGTTTGCCGAGTCCTTCGATCGTCGTGATCTCCGCCTTCTGCTGCATCGCTGCGAAGGTGAGGCAGCTGTTCACGCGCCGCCCGTCGATGTGAACCGTGCAGGCGCCGCACTGTCCGTGATCGCAGCCTTTCTTGGTGCCGGTCAGATGCAAGGTTTCGCGCAACGTGTCCAGCAGCGTCGAGCGCGGATCGATCCGAACGTCGTGCCTCTGACCGTTGACCTTGAGTGAAATCGCGATGGTGCCTGGGACCGCGGCAGATGCAGTCGTCGATCGCACGGTGGAAGCCTCTGCGCCCAGCGGAGCAGCGACTCCGATTCCAGCGACGCTTGCGTGCGTGAGGAATTCCCGACGGTTGAGAGAATTCAGCGCAGGGCCGATGCGTGTATCCGAATGCTGATCAGACATGGCAGCCTCGGCGAGGGGACGATCTTCGATAAGCGCGTGCGTTGCGCCGAAGTTCCGGAAAGTGCGCAGGCCGAGTGAGCCAGCTTTGTATAGCGAGGATTCCGGTCGAAGCGTCCGAGAGTGCGACTCCTGCGAGGCTGGTCGCAGCGAGGGCCTGGTGTTACAAGTCGGCTGTCATCAGAAACCGGATCTCCTCGATGCCCGACTCCGCGATGTCGCTCACCACGCCGGCGCTTCTGTTCCCGGCCATTTCGTTGCTGCTCCTCGCCTATACCAACCGGTTTCTGACGGTGGCGACGATCATTCGTCAGCTTCACCCGGGCGAGGGCAAGACGCTCGCCGATCTGGCGCGCCGGCAGATCGGAAACCTGCGTTACCGGGTGAAGCTCATCCGGCACATGCAGAGCTTCGGCGTGGTGAGCTTTTTGTTATGCGCGCTGTCGATGTTCGCCATCTTCGTCGACAGTGATCTGACGGGAAAATGGCTGTTCGGGTTGAGCCTGCTCGCGCTCGCGATATCGCTGGTGCTGTCGTTCATCGAAGTGCTGTTGTCGACGGATGCGCTCGGCATCGTCCTCGACGACATGGACAGACCGCCCGCGACGAAGTCCTGAGGCGTGCCTCAGCGCTGCCGTAGATAACGTTTGCATTCGGTGGACAGCGGCTTCTCGCTCGCGGTGGGCAGTTGCGTGGTCAGCACGTTGTGCATGATCTCTTTGGCGCGCGCGATCTGCCTGTCGTTCATCCTCGCCGTGACGGTGACTTGCGTGATAATCGGCGGCGGACTCATTGACCATCGATAGGCCTGAGCGGCGCTGAGCATTACGGATCCGAAGGCGGTCAGTTCATCCGGCTTCATGTTCACGACCGCGGGGAACTGCTCCTGGCAGCGTGCGCGCGCGAGTTGATCCGGCATGTTCGGTTCGCTCGCGCTGAAGCTGTAACCGATCGAGTAGTACGACTGCGCCGAGTGCGGACGATAGATGAACATCGAGAGCGCGTGAATATTGTCCTGCGTTACGAGCCGCGCGATTTCCTCCGCAGTCACTCCGTGCTTGAACTGAGCGCGCACATTGACGATTGCCTCCGGTGACTTCGCTGCGAGCGATCCGATATCGCCATCGAAGGGCTGCGGCCCGTCCTTGGTCATTTCGATTTTCTGGGCCATGCCCTGCGCCCACGAATACGAAAGTGGCGACCCGACGAACATCAATGCGCAAAGCACGAGCGGTCTGTGTGCGGTCATATTCTTTCCCTGTTTCCGGACCCGCGCCGATTCTACGATTTTCCCTGAGGTCATTTGGCGCACGACGCCATTTCGACACATTTTGAGGCCCTTGGATACGCCACGGTAGGCTCCGCGCACACAAGAAAAGGGAGGTCCCATGGGAACTCGTTGGTCGTTGAAGATCTCGTGCGCGTTGCTCGCGCTCATTCCATTCGTCTCGCAGGCCGCCATCACGCCGCCTGCAGGTTCGCTGCCCACCGGCATGCCATCGCGAATGATGGTCGGGCTGTTCGAGCAATGGGGTGAAACATGGATGCGCAACAGCGGCGTGCAGTGGGACGTGCGTTATGCGTACTTCACCAAAGGGTGGGCGAACAACTGGGGCTGGGGCTCGTACGACGGGACGATGGCCACCAATTTCTTCAATGAAGCGAAAGCGGCGGGCTTCATTCCTGCCGTCCAGTTCTACCAGATCAACGGCGAAGCCGGCGGCGGCGAGGCGCAGTTCCTGCAGAAGGTGCAGAACGCGAGCACCATGGCCAGCTACTTCGGCGATTTCAAACTGCTGATGCAGCGCGCGAAGGCATACGGCAAGCCGGTCATCGTCATGATCGAAGGTGACGGGTTCGGGTTTCTGCAGCAGCAGACGAACTCGAATCCGAAAGCGTATGCGGCGATCGCCGCGTCGAAACTGCCCGAGCTCGCAGGATTGCCGAATACGGTTGCGGGCTGGGGCCTCGCATTTCTGCAGCTGAAGAAGGCCGTGGGCGCGAGTAATGTGGTCCTGGGCATGCACGTGTCGACCTGGGCCAGCAATCAGGAGATCTCATATCACTCCGTGACCATTCCGCTGCAGCCCGAGGTGGACAAGGTCTACAACTTCCTTGCGCCGCTCGGCCTTACGAGCAATGTGACCGGGACCACCTACGATTTCCTGGTGGGCGATCCGCTGGATCGTGACTCCGACTACTACAAGGTGACGCAAGGCGCCGATCGCTGGTGGAACACGTCCGACACGGCCCCCATCAATTCGAAGAGCTTCAATCGCTATGCCGAATGGCTGCGTTTGTGGAACGTGAAGTCGGGTAAGCGCTGGCTGCTCTGGCAGATTCCGCTCGGCAACTCGAATCATCTGAACGTGATCAATAACGGCGGCTCGCGCCAGGGATTCAAAGACAATCGTGCCGAGTACTTTTTCGGAGCCAACAGCCGCGCCCATCTCGAGCGGTTCGCATCCAGCGGAGTGTTCGGATTGCTGTTCGGCGCCGGCGCGACGGGACAGAGCACTCATCTGAACGACGTGTACACCGACGGACATTTGTACATGAAGAGCCGGGTCGGGGCGTTCATCAAGGCCGGCGGTCTGCCTTTGAGCGGCAGCACGACGCCGACCCCGACTCCGACTCCAATTCCAACTCCAACTCCAACACCCACGCCGACCGCGGTCGACTACGACTTCGAGACTGGATTGCAGGGCTGGGTGTCGAACGGTGCGCCGGTCGCTGCGATCGGCACGACGACGAGCCGTCGTTATGCAGGCTCGCGTGCGATGGCGATGCGAATCAGCGGCAGCGGCAAGGCCGCGGTGAAGGTCCTGAATCCGGCTGCAAAGGCCGGGCAGACGGTCACCATGTATGTGTATCTGCCTGCGGATGCACGCATCTCGGGGGTTCAGCCCTTTGTGCAGCAGAACGCGTCCGGCGGAAACGTGTGGACCGGAAACTATCAGCCGGCGAGCGCTTTGAAGTTCGGTGCCTGGAACAAGCTTAGCGTGCAGGTGCCGGCGAATGCCGCGTTGCTCTCATCGCTCGGCGTCGAGTTCACGACCAACGGCACGTACAACGGCAGCGTCTGCGTCGACAGCGTCGGCTTCTGATGCGCCACCTGCCATGCGTCACGGAAGACGCAAGGCAGGATCGACCACGGCCCAGAACGCCCATTTGGGCTGACGATTCGTATCGAACAGCAACGGTCGATCCTTGCGTGTCGTTGGCCAGTGGTCGAGCCAGGTTTCGGCATCCGACACACCCCACATGGTCACGGAGTCGATGCTGGCCTCGTGCTTCCTGAAGACGGCGAACAGATCGCGGTATCTCTGCGCCTGTTGGGACAGTGCCGAGAGCGGCGGCCCGGCAGTGCCGTAGTCGCTCGTTGAATCGGTGTAGATGGACAGATCGAGTTCCGTCACCTGATTGATCAGCGCGGGATTCAACTGCTCGAACTCCGTCAGTGCCGCATCCACGTTACTCGCGGGAACGGCCATCGTCAGATGAAACTGATGGCCGACACCGTCGAGCGGCACCCCTTTGTCCATCAAGTCCCGCACGATCGCGAGCAGGTTCGCGCGCTTCGCCGGATTGTCGGTCGCATAGTCATTGATGAAGAGCTTCACATCGGGATCGGCGGCGCGTGCCGCGCGGAACGCATCCTCGATGTAATCCGCGCCATTGCCGCCGACGCTGTACGCCTGGTACCAGTTGCTGTTCGTACGGTAGACCTGGCCGGGTCCGTCGCCAGCCACTTCATTCACGACATCCCACGCGTAAAGCTTGCCTTTGAAGTGCGTCACCACATCGCGCACGTAGGTTTCGAGCCTCCGCTTGACCTCGGCGTGATAGCTTGCCGGATCGCCGGTGTCGCCCGCGAAAAACCAGTCCGGCGTGATCTGGTGCCACACGAGCGCATGGCCGCGTACTGCGATGCCGTTGGCCTGGGCGAAGGCGACGATCTGATCGGCGGGCCCGAAGTTGTACTGGCCTTCGGCGATGCCGATGGTATCGGCCTTCATCGCATTTTCCGGCGTGAGCGTACTGAAGTGCTTTTGTATGAGTGCCGCGTCGGCGGCACGAGTCGTCGGGTCGACGTGTCCGACTGCGACTGCCGCGCCGACGCGGAAGTCAGGGGCAAAGATAGTCTTCAATGCAGGAGCGGATGCTGCGTCGGGGAGTTGCGGTGTCGAAGGCGGCGGGGGAGGGCTGCTCGGTGGGGGTGAGCTGGCGCCGCCACCGCCACCTCCGCATGCAGTACACATAAGGCCGGTTGCAACTATCGCCAGCGCTCGGATGGTTCGCACGGCTGCCCCCTGATCTCGTTATTGTATTGCGCGCATTCTGACCTGCCTGAGCGCGCCTGCTCAATATCATTTCCGAGCGCAGGATCTCACTCCGTTGACTAATCCCGCCAACCGCCGCCGAGTGCCTTGCAGAGTGCGACCAGTCGTATGGCGAGCTGTGTCGTGCTCTCGCTGTAGGCCCGCTGTGACTGCAGCAAGGTGCGATGCGCGTCGAGATCGACCAGATAGTTGGTGAGCCCGTGTTCATAGCGGACATGGGCGATGTCATAGGCGCTGCGGCTCGCAGTGATCAGGGTCCGCAGTTCTTCGTTGCGGCGCTGTTCCGCGGCGTACGCGGTCAAAGCATTCTCGATCTCGTGCCAAGCGCCGAGCACGGTTCGCTGATAGTTCACTGCCGCTTCCTGTTGTTGCAGTTTGCGCAGCTCCACGACGGATCGCAGTCGTCCGCCCTGAAAGATCGGCAGGCTCATGCTCGGGCCGGCAACCCATTGCCGCGCGCCCCAGTCGGCGAGATCGGAAGAGTCGAGCGATTGATGAACGAAGCTGCCTGTCAGCGCGATGCGCGGATAGAGATCGGCAGTTGCCACGCCGATCTCGGCAGTTGCGGCATGCAGACGCGCTTCGGCGCCGCGGATGTCCGGTCGGCGCCTGGCAAGCTCGGCGGGTACGCCAGCGGTGAACTCCGGCAGGGAGTCGAGCTGCATGTCTGTTTCGAGCAGAGTATCGAGCGCATCCGGTTGCTCACCGACCATGAGTGCAAGCGCGTTGCCGAGCTGTGCTTCCTGCTGTTCCAGGGGTGGGATCTGCGATCGTGTGTTTGCAAGCTGCGCCTGCTGCACGTTGAGATCCAGCTCGGCAACGAGTCCGCCGCGCACGCGAAAACGGGTGAGCTCCAGCTGATCTTCATTGGCGGCGACGTCTTCTCGCAGAATGCGCAACTGATCTCGAACGCCCTTCAGCTCGAAGTAAGTTCGTGCGATCTCCGCGATCAATGTGAGCTCGGCATCATGGAAGCTTTCGCGTGCCGCCTCGACGTTGGCGTTCGCCGATTCGACCCCGCGGCGAACACGGCCCCACAGATCGAGCTCCCACGAGGCGTCGAACCCTGCCTGAAAGACATCGAAGGGCTCCGACAAGGCATCGATGATCTGATCGCGATTACCAGGAGGGCCTATGACGTCGATGAGGCGCGTGCTTACGCCGACCTCGCTTTGCCGTTGTCGCTGATACGCAGCCGACGCACTGATGCTCGGCGCGCGGCCGCCCGCGGCGATGGATCGCTGCATTCGTGCCTGAGCCACGCGCAGTGCCGTCGCGCGAAGATCCAGATTGTGCTTGCGGCCACGCTCGATGAGCTCATTGAGCCGGGCGTCTTCGAACTGAGTCCACCATTGGTCATCGACTGGCGCGCGTGGCGCGGCGGACGCGCTGACTTCGCCGTGCCAGCGTTCCGGAAGCTGAGCCTGCGGTTTGTCGAACGAGGGGCCCACTGCGCATGCGCCCAGGATGAATGACAGCGAGATCGCAAGTACGTGCAGACGATGCATGACGGCACTTCCTTCAGGCGAGCCGGTTACGGAAAAGCCACGAGGCCGTCGGAAGCGTGACGATCGCAATCACGGCAAGCGGCCACATGTCGTTGTACAGCCAGTCGATGCTGGCGCCTTCCAGATAGATGCGCTGGACCATCTCGATCGCATAGCGCAGCGGATTGGCGAGCGTCAGGTACTGCATGGCCTGCGGCATGTTGCTGATCGCCGAGGTCAGGCCCGATAGCAGCATCATCGGCATCAGCACTACGAAGGTGTAGAGCATGGCCTGTTGCATCGTTGCAGAGAGCGCCGACAGCGCAAGCCCGATGCCGACCGAGGCCGTGGTGAACAGGATGAGCGCAAGGTAGAGCGTAGTAAGCGATCCCTGAAACGGGATCGCGAACCAGAATCTCGCAATAAGCAGAATGAGCGTCGACTGCGTGAGACCGATCAGGATCGAGGGCAGAGCTTTGCCGATCATGATTTCGCCCGGCCGAAGTGGCGTGACCAGCAGCTGATCGAACGTCCCCTGCTCGCGCTCGCGCGCCACCGACAGTGCTGTCAGCATCAGCGTCTGCAGCATGCTGAGCGCTGCGATCAGGCTCGGGATCATGTTCCAGCGCGTCTCGAGGTTCGGGTTGTACCAGGCGCGCGTTTCCAGCTTCAGCGGAGCTGCGCTACCGGCGTGCTCTCTGGCCCAGGCGGAGTTGAAGTCCGAAACGATGCTCGCAAAGTAGCTTGTCGAAACACCTGCGGTGTTCGAGTTTCGGCCGTCGGTGATCGCCTGTACTCGTGCGCCTGCGCCCGCCGCCAGGGCGCGCTCGAAGTCATCTGGAATCTGCACCACCAGGATTGCGCGCTTGTGGGCGATCACCGTGCCGATCTCGCTCGCACTGCGCAGATCGGCCACGCGCTTGAACACGCCCGTCCCATCGAGCTTCGAGATCAGCGTACGCGAGGCATGGCTGCGATCCAGATCGAGCACCGCGTAGGGCACTTCGTTGAGATCGAATGTCGCCGCATAACCGAACAGCAAGGACTGCAACACGATCGGCAGGAACAGCACGATCCGACTGCGCGGGTCTTTGAAGACTGCGATCAGCTCCTTGCGGATCAGGATGGCAATCCGATACAGCGTGTCGCTCATGCCAGTTCCTTGCGTGTGTTCAAGCGGGCCAGCACGAGGAAGGCAGTGGCGGCGATGGTCAGGACTGCGAGATCCCTGAGCAGCAGCGACCAGACATTGCCGGCCAGGAACAAGGTTTGCAGCGCTTCCACGTAGTACGTCGCCGGCAGCACGCGACTGATGCCTCGCACGAAGGCCGGCACGCTGCGCAGGTCGAAGATGAAGCCCGAGAGCATGAGTGCGGGCAGAAAGCTCACCACCAGCGCAATCTGGCTCGCAAGAAACTGATTCCTGGTGGCTGCTGAAATCAGCAGGCCCGTGCCGAGCGACACCAGCAGATACAACATGGACGTCACGATGATCAGCGCGAGGGATCCGCGAATCGGAACGCCGAACAGAAACTTTGCGGACAGCAGGCACATGATCAGTCCGGCGACGCCGACCACGAAGTAGGGAACGATCTTCGAGATCACGATCTCGGTCGCGTGCACAGGTGTCACGAAGAGCGATTCGAGCGTGCCGCGCTCCCACTCGCGAGCGATGACGAGCGAAGTGAGCAGCGCGCCGTTCAAAGTCATGATCAGCACGATCAGGCCTGGCACCAGAAAGTACCGACTGTTGTTGGCCTCGTTGAACCACATCCTGGATTCCACGACGACGGCCCGGGCGGCGAGGCTGCCTTCGCCGGCAGCCATGCGCTTGGTACTCCATTGCTCAATTGCGCCTTGCGCAAAGGCCTGCAGCACTCTCGCACGATTAGCATCCACGCCATTGACCAGGATCTGAATAGAGGCGTCGCCGCTCGCGAGGCGTCTCGAGAAGTCAGAGCGCACATAGACGATCGCATCCACCTCGCGCTCGCGCATCAATCCGAGCGCGGCATTCATGGATACGAGCGGCACGGGTGAGAAGTAGGGCGACAGATAGAAGCCGGCCAGCACGTCCTGTGCGCCGGGCGAGGTGTCTTCGGTCACGAGCGCTATGGACGCGTTCTTCACGTCGAACGACAGGCCGTAGCCGAAGATCAGGATCAGCAGCAGCGGCAGGAACAGTCCGACCATCAGATTGCTCTTGTCACGCAGCAACTGACGACCTTCCTTGCGAGTGAGCGCACGCACGCGGTGCCATGAGAACGCGGCGTGAACTTGCGGGTCGCTCATGCCGCGATACCGTTCGACGGGTTGCGGCGGCCCGACTCGATGATCGCAATGAACGCTTCTTCCATCGTTCCGACGATGCGGCCGTCCGCCGACGCCCGCACGCGCACTTCGTCCGGCGTGCCGATCGCGAGCATGCGGCCGGCATCCTGGATCATGATGCGATCGCAGTACTCGGCCTCTTCCATGAAGTGCGTCGTGACGACGATCGTGGTGCCGTGATCGGCAAGCGCGGAGATCCGGCGCCAGAATTCGCGACGAGCCAATGGATCGGCGCCGCTCGTGGGTTCATCGAGAAACAGGATCTGCGGCTCGTGCAGCAATGCCGCGGCCATCGCCAGCCGACGTTGAAACCCGCCGGGCAGGGCGCCGGAGGGCGTGTCCTCGCGCTCGCGCAGACCGAAATTATCGAGCGCCCACGCGATTCGTTCATCGCGGCGACGTCCGCGCAAGCCATAGGCACCTGCAAAGAATTGCAGATTCTCCAGGATGCTCAGATCGACATAGAGCGAGAACTTCTGCGCGACATAGCCCACGTTCTGGCGAGCTTCCGCGCGCGCGTGACGCAGATCGGCGCCGGCCACGCGCAGTGTTCCGCTGCTGGCGGGCAGCAAGCCGCAGAGCATGCGGAAAGTCGTGGTCTTTCCCGCGCCATTCGGACCGAGCAGTCCGAAGACCTCACCGCGCCGTACTGCGAAGCTGGTGCGATCGACGGCTGTGAAATCGCCGAATCTGCGTACGACCTCGTGCACGTCGATCACGGTGTCGGCATCGCTGTCGCGATGCATTGCCTTGAGCTCGATCGTCGCAGCTGCGGCCGGTGCAACATCGGTCCGCTTGCGCAGCATCATCATGAGACCGTCCTCGAGCGAGGCGCTGGTCGGAGTGAGTTCGACATCGGCGAGTGTGCAGGCGTGCCCGGCATGCAGCACCGTACGCACCTGTCCTCCGTGCGGAACCGCGTCGATGATTTCAGGCATGTCGATGAGGCGTGCTTGCAAGCGGCGGGCGGATTCGTGTCGCAATGACCTCGCGAAATAGACATGGCCGTCGGCGCGTTGGCGGATCTCCTGCGGGGCGCCGACATCGAGCACGCGTCCTTCGTGCATCACGACTACGTGCGCACAGCGCTCGGCTTCGTCCATATAGGAAGTACTCACCAGAACCGTGAGCCCCTCGCTGCGCACGAGTCCCGCGACGATGTCCCACAGCTCGCGTCGGGACAGAGGATCGACGCCGACGGTGGGCTCATCGAGCAGCAACAGTTCCGGCGAACGCACGAGCGTGCAGGCGAGTCCCAGCTTCTGCTTCATTCCGCCGGAGAGTTTTCCTGCAAGCCGATCGCGAAACGGTCCGAGGGCCGTCATGTCCATCAGCCGCGGATAACGATCGTTGCGCTGCGCAGGCGAGACGCCATGCAGATCGGCATAAAGATCCAGGTTCTCCTGGACGCTCAGGTCTTCATACAGTCCAAAACGCTGCGGCATGTAGCTGATGCGGTTCTGGATCTCTTGAGCCTGTGTCGACGCATCGAGTCCGAGCACATGCAGCGAGCCCTGATCCGCTCGCATCAATCCTGCTGCAAGGCGCAGTAACGTGGTCTTGCCTGCTCCGTCGGGCCCGACCAGTGCCGTCAGTGCGCCGCGTCGCGCTTCGAACGAGACGACATCGAGTGCAGTGACGAACTCGGTCTTGCCGCGCGCAAATCGTTTGGATAGCTCGCGAGCAACGATGACGTCGTCCTGTGACATCTCACAGGTTCGCGTTGCTGGCGGCGGGAGTGTGCTGCGCGGGATCGATGGTGACGGTCGCAGGCATTCCGAGACGCAATCGGTTCTGCTCGTCGCGCACGAGGATGCGCACTTCGTACACGAGACTCGTGCGCAGCTCGTCGGTCTGCACGGTCTTCGGGGTGAACTCCGCGGTCGACGAGAGAAAGCCGATGGTGCCTTCGATGAGGTGATCGGGCGCGCTGTCGATCGAGACGCGCGCCGGCATCCCCACATTCACCCGGCCCAAGTCGGTTTCGCTCACGTACGCGCGAACCCATTTCGGATTCATGACGGCGATGGAGAAGACAGGTCGCTGCGGCGTCGCAAGCTCGCCCGGTTCCATCAAACGATTGCGTACCACGCCATCGGTGGGGGAAACGAGTTCGGCATCCTTGAGCTGTCGTTGCAGCAGAGCGAGATCGGCTTCCGCCGCGTCCAGCTGCGCGCTCGCCGTCTGGATGTCCTCTTCCCGCGCGCCGGCCAGGATCAGTCGCAGCGACTCCTTGCTGTTCTGCAGCCGCGCTTCGCTCGTTCGCGCCTGCGCGGTTGCGGCCTCGAGATCCTGTGCGCTGATGGCTCGGCCTTCCGAGGCTGCACTGATCGATTGCAACCTCTCGATCTGGCTGCGTGCGTTCGCCGCTTCGGCTTCCGCGGCGGCGACGGCCGCGCGCGCCTGCGCAATTTCCTCGGGCCGCGCGCCGTTGCGAAGCTTGCGCAGCATCTCCGATTGGGCAGCGACCTTGGCTTCGGCCTGTTTCAGGCGCGGCAGGAGCCGGCCGGTATCGAGGCGTGCGAGCACCTGTCCGGCCCGTACAGTCGATCCTTCTTCCACGAGGACTTCGGCAATACGCTCGCTGTCGTTGAAGGGCAGCTCCACCTGGCGAAGATCCACATTGCCGTGCAGCACGATCGAGTTGCCCTGACTGCCTCGTGTCGAAATCCACACTGCGATGCCGATGATGACGGCAGCGAGGATCGCGATGCCGACGATGCGCTTGTTCACGATGGAATCCAGGTGACTTGCAAGTGCGGCGCATTCTATTCAAAATCAAATTTGAATTACAACTAGAGACGTAAATGCCGAAAAATATCCGCCGCACGCAGGGCGTACGTGCGAAGGCGAAGCCGCAACGCGAGGACGGCGCGCTGACGCGTCAGCAACTCCTGGAAGTGGGTGGGCAGGTGTTCGCCGAGCAGGGCTACACGCGGGCTACGAGCAAGGAGATCTGCGAGCGCGCCAATGCGAACATCGCAGCAGTCAACTATCACTTTGGCGGCAAGGAGGGTCTTTATGCAGCCGTGCTCGAGGAGGCACATGCGCGGCTGGTGAGCATCGATCTGGTGACCGCTGCCGTGAAAGATCAGAGCGATCCGGTGGCGGGGCTACGTTTGTTCTTCACTCGCCTGGTCGAAGAGATCGCGCGACGCGGCGACGGCGCCTGGGAATTGCGTGTGCTGAGCCGGGAAGTGCTCGCGCCGACACCGATGGTCGAGCGGATGCTGGCCAATCAGGTCGCCCCCAAGGCGAAGTTGATGATGGGCTTGATTGCCGGCCTTCTCGATCTTCCTGCGAATCACCCGGCCGTGAGTCGGTGCATCGTCAGCCTGATGGGACCCTGCGTGATGCTGTTGATGGTGGACGAGCAGGTGCTCGCAAGGATACTGCCATCGCTGAAGCCGGAGCCGGCCGCAATGGTCGAACATCTGGTGAGCTTTGCACTCGGCGGGATCAAAGCCGTCGCAGCGCGCGAGAAAAGAAAATGATCGTTCGTCGTTGACGGCGGCGCAGAGAAAAGCTTCAGCGACGAGATGTTCAGCCGCGACCCGTCAGGCGATAGAACAGGCGCTTGATCGCGCCGACTCGCGGAGCGGGTGCGGACGGCGCCGGACGGTTCGAACGTTCCTGCCATTCGAAGTAGCTGGCGACATGCTCTTCTGAGCGTTCGTTCATCGACATCTCGAGCGCTTCGATCTCCATCATCTCCTGTTCGGTGAGCTTGCGTTTGAAGCTTCCGGTGATCAGGTGTGAGCGCGTGTCGCCCGTGTTCTTGCTCGACGAGCGTTGTCGTCGAATGCGCGGATCGGTCGTGGGCAGTCGTGAAGAATCTTTGGACATCTCGGCAAGGGTCGGCAGTGGTCTGCCGATGAGTATGGGAGATTGCAGCCTCATGTCGACATAAGTTTGCCGCTGAATGCGCCATAGGATGTGCGGGTCAGCAAAACGAGTGCGATGCACGCCCGAGAGAGCGTTTTGCGTAGGTGGATTTACTGCAATCCCGTCAGAATGCGGTGACGCACCACGACTGATAAGTCAACGGTAGCTCAAGCCTGTTGTGTGGCGTGCGCGCGTCGAGCGCTCCATGGGTGGCGACGGGATGCTCGACCGATGGTGAGAGAAACGGTGCTTTGTGCCTTGAGGGAAACTGCGGCAACGACCCTGCATCCGTCGCTGATCAGTCCTCGATCCTTCGTTCGCACGGCGAGGCACACCTTTCAGTACAAGTGACTAATGCCTCTGCGCGGCGCATGCTGCTCGCGAAGATTTTTCAAGTTCACGAGTGCGGTGGTTGATCATCTGCGATTCGCGACACAGTGCGCAGATTGGAGAGAGCGGGCGGATTAGTTTGATCCCTGAGTGGATGACGGCTGCATATTCAGCGTTGGTCTGATGTAAGAGCCTCGTTGCCGGGCCCAATACTCAGTCTCGCGATGTGCGGAGATCCGCACGAGGAGATTCCATGAACCGCTATGTGAGTCCGCAGTTGATGACGATCGAAGAGGCAACGCAGCTGAGCGATCTGCGTACCTCCCACGAGGCTGATCAGGAGCGCCGTCGGAATTTGTGGTCCTGGCAGACCATCGAAGGCGCCATGTCGATGACCATCACGGATGAGCAGTTCGAGCGGTTGGCCGCCAGTGCCGCCCCGCGCCGTACCCGATAGGCGCCGAGTTCAGATTTTTCAGCGGGTGCCCCTAGAGGCCGGTGGGGCCGGGTAACCGGCCTCGCCGTTTCCCCAACCGATCCATCAACCATTGAGAAGAACAGCCGCGACCACGCGGCCAGGTCATTCAGATCGAACCCGGCGTCTTTCGGCCGGACCTGAGAGCTTCGTGCGAGACCGTCAAGGGGTAGCGCTACCAATCCACGATCGTGGGTAATCTCTGATCAAGTCGCCCTTCGCGCATAGTTGCTTCGCCCGCCTGCAGACTTGCCAAGGTCAGGGAAGTCGATAAATCAGAGCTTGCTTAGGCCTGCTCTCCAGCTTTCCTCTTCGCCTCCATTCACTTCCGTGTGCCCTGACGGCAAACTCCCGAAGCGGGAATACACCTGATCTCTATGGCGGGCATCGGCAAAGACGCCGATCGTCAGCGTGACGGATGACATCAAACAAGCGAACCCGGCTACGCGACTCCTTCGCGGCGAGCCAGCAGTCTGTGCTCGAATCGATCGCGTTCGGGCTGCCGCTGCAGGAGATTCTGGAGAAGATCGTCGCGCTGATCGAAGCGCAATTGGCCGAGATGCTGTGTTCGATCGTGCTGGTCACCCCCGATCGTCGCCTTACCCATGCTGCGGGCCAGCGATTGCCAGCGGAGTTCATCGGCGGAATCGAAGGCGTGGCGATCGGCCCTGAGGTCGGCTCCTGCGGCACCGCCGCTTTCACCCGCTTGCCGGTCGTCGTCGACGACATTGCAACCCATCCGGCCTGGCGCGAGTACCGCGATCTTGCGCTTTCGCACGGGCTGCGCGCCTGTTGGTCGACACCGATTCTCGCCCCCGACGGCAATGTACTGGCCACGTTCGCCATGTATTACCGCGAGCCCCGCCGGCCTTCGATTGAGGAAGAGCGCTGGGTTCAGGTCGCCACGCACCTGGTGACCGTCGCAATTCTGAGCGATCACGCGCGCGTCAACGATCTCGAGCGCCGCCGGATGGAGGAGGCGATCCGGCTGGGCGAGCACCTGCGTTCGGTCATTCTCGACTCGGTTGCGGATGCGATCTTCTACGTGCGTGTCGAAGGACCGGGCCGCTATCGGATCGCCGCAGTGAATACGGCGTTCAGCAAGCTCTTCGGCATATCGGACAAGGACATCGTCGGACGCCCGCTGGAAGATATCGTTCCTCCGGACATGCTCGAGCGCACGCTGGCACGCTACGACTGCGCGGCGCGAACGGGTGCGCGGCAGGTCTGGGAGGAGATCATGTCGTCGCGCGCGGGCGAGAAGTTCGGCGAGATCACGCTCATCCCGCTGTTCGATGCGGAGGGGCGCTGCACGAACTACGTCGGTACGGTGCACGACATGACGGCGCGGATTCAGAGCGAGCGGGAGCGCGCGCAGCTGCAGAGCCGTCTGCATCAGGCGCAGCGGATTCAGGCGCTCGGCACGCTGGCGGGCGGCATCGCTCACGACTTCAACAATATTCTGGCTGCGATCGGCGGCAACACGGATCTGCTGCTCGAGGAGATCGGTACCGATTCGCCGATGCGAAAGCCCTTGCTGGAGATCCAGAAGGCGAGCCGGCGTGCAAACGATCTGGTGCGCCAGATTCTCACCTTCAGTCGCAGCTCGGCACCAACCTGCGAGATCGTCGATCCGCGTCCGGTCGCCGCCGAAGCGCTCGAGCTGCTGCGCGCAACCTTGCCATCGGATCTGGAGCTGCGCGAATCGTTTGCCGAGGACACGCCGTCCATCAAAGCGGATTCGACTCAATTTCATCAGGTCGTCGTGAACCTGGTCGCCAATGCGGCACACGCAAGCGGCCGGGAGAAGGGTGCAGTCGAGGTGCTGCTGGATGCGGCGACCGACGCGGAGATTCCGCGCGACACGCCGGCGCCGATCGCTCGGGGCAGGTACTTGCGATTGCGCGTGCGGGATCAGGGGTGCGGCATGGATGCGGCCACCTTGAAGCGCGTGTTCGAGCCATTCTTCACGACGCGTCCCCCCGGGCAGGGCACGGGTCTTGGCCTGTCGGTCGTCCACGGCGTCGTCGAAAGTCACAAGGGCGTGATCCATATCGACAGCGCGCTGGGACGAGGCACTGTCGTCAGCGTGTTCCTTCCCGCATCCGATGATGCTGCCACCGCTCCCTCTGCTACATCGCACGCGACCGGTCGCGGCGAACGCATCATGTATGTGGACGATGAAGAGGCGTTGGTGCTGCTGATGGATCGAGCGCTGACGAAGCGCGGCTATCAGGTGAGCGGTTTCTCGACGCCGGCTGAAGCGCTCAAGGCGTTCAGCGAGCGGTCCGATGATTTCGACGTCGTCATCACGGATCTGTCGATGCCGGGCATGCCGGGGCCTCAGCTCGCCTCGAGGCTCCGCGAAGTCCGCAAGGATGTGCCGATCATCCTTACTTCGGGCTATATCCGCCCCGAAGACCGCGACATGGCGACGCAGTTGAACATCAATCAGGTCGTCTACAAGTCGAACACGGTCGATCAGCTTGCCGAAGCGCTCGGCAAGGAGATCGAAGCGATCCGCGCGAAACGCTGATCGCCAGCTTCCTGTCTTTCCGGGCCAGTCTTATCGGCTGACTGGCTCCTCGATGATCTCGATGGCGGAGACCGTCGCGTTGTTCGCTACGGGTTCGAAGGTGAGCTTGATCTTGCCCTGTGCAGAGGGCGCGATGCCTTGAAAGCTCTTCGTCACGACCCGCAGGCTGCCGGCTTCCTTGAAGATGTCGAAGTCCTTCAGAAGTGTCTGGCCATTGCAGAACACATTGAAGACCCGGCTGCCCACACCACCGCTCGCCCCCAGCTGCGGGCCGAAGTAGAGCTCCGCGAAGTGCAGCACGACCGTGTAGCGGCCGCGCGCATCGACCGGAATCGAATACTGGAAATGGCCATAGCGAACTCCAATCGAAGTCCGGAATAACTCACATTCCGGCGCGTGGGTGTTTTACAGCTCGCGCCTGGCTCACAGTCGATGCATCGGAGTGGCAAAGGAAGCAGATGCGATGGGGTGCATGCAGTCGCATTGCGCGGCGATGCTGGCGAGTAAACCGCGATGAATGCCGAGCGCGCATTCGAAGCGGATTGGGACGACCTGCGATTCTTTCTGGCGGTGAGCGTTCGCGGCTCGATCTCGGCAGCGGCTCGCGAGCTCAAGACCAGTCATTCCACGGTGCTGCGTCGGATCGAAAGTCTGGAGCGGAGCCTGGGTGTGCGCGTGCTCGAGCGCTTGCCGGAGGGCTATGCGTTGACGAGCGCCGGCGAACAGCTGCGCAATTGCTTGAGGGGCGTGCAGGATCAGATCGAACGTGCGCAACGACGCCTGGCGGGCCTCGATGCGGAAATGGCCGGCACGATCCGCGTCACGACCACTGATACGTTGTTGCACGGCGTGCTCGCGCCCATGCTGGCGAAATTCTCGGCGTTGCATCCTCACATTCAATTGCAGCTGGTGGTGAGCAATGCATTCATGAGTCTCACCCGACGCGAAGCCGATATCGCCATTCGACCGTCGAGTACACCGCCCGAGAATCTGATCGGTCGCAAGGCAGGTCGTATCCAGACGGCTCTCTATGCGCAGCGCGACTATTGGCGAGGACATGCGAACGACTCTTTTCATCGACACGCGTGGGTCGTTGCGGACGACAGCCTGGCTCATCTGGCGCAGGCGCGATGGGTCCGGGCGAACGTGCCGACCGATCGGATCGTCGCAACAGCCGATAGTCTGGTCGGCATGGCGCGTCTGGTCAGGACGGGCATCGGCATCGGAATGCTGCTCACGCTGTTGGGAGATGCGGATCCGGATCTCATCCGTATCGCGGATCCTGTCGCCGATCTCGATACGAATGTGTGGATCCTGATGCATGCGGATCTCAAGCACGTGGTCAGGATGAGCGTCTTCGCGTCTTTCATGTTCGAGCAACTTGGATCCCATCCAGCGATTGCTCGAGACTGAACTTGCGTCGCGATCAGAACTGCCGTGCCAGTGCGATGGCCTGTTCACGCGCGAGCTCGCGCGTTCGCTGCACCGAGTGCGCATCGGTGAGCGTCGGCGCCACGTTGATCTCATGCAGCTCCGTGATGCCGATGAATGACAGCCAGTGTCGCAGATATGGCTTCACGAAATCGGCGGGATGCGTCGGGGTCAGTGGGTAGTCGCCCGCGCTCGAGTAGATGAGCAGCGCCTTCCTGTTCGCGAGCAGCGGTCGATAGCCTTCTTGCGGGTTCCAGGTCCAGTTCTCGCCCGCGAGCGTGACCACGTCGATGTAATGCTTGAGCGGATAGGGCAGGCCGAAATTCCACATCGGTACGCTGAAGATGTATTTGTCCGCCGCGTTGAAGCGTCGCGATATCGCGCGTACCGACTCCCATTTTGAGAATTGCTCGGGTGAGAACTGCTGACGGCGCAGCACGGCAAACTTTGCTTCGATCGTCAGAGCGTCGAAGTGCGGAAGCGTCGTTGACCACAGATCGAGAGTGCTGATTGCATCGAGCGGATGATGAGCCCGATAGGTCTCAAGGAAGGCGCTTGCTGTCGCGACTGTGTGCGAGCGCGTCTTCAGCGGCGATGTTTCGATATGGAGCACGCTGGCCATGACGATCACCCGTGTGTGACGCGCAGGCCGATCGTGCCCGCGACGATCAGGCCGACGAATACCCACTGCAGCGGGGAGAGCGGTTCGCCGAACCACCAGATGCTGAGGATCACCACGCCTGCGCTGCCGATGCCGGTCCAGATCGCATAGGCCATCGCCATCGGCAGATGGCGCAGAGCGGATGTGAGCAGATAGATGCTCGTCAGTGCCGCGAGGATGCCGAGGACGCTCGGCCAAACCCGGGTCCAGCCCTGCGCTTCCTTGAGGGCCAGCGCCATGCCGACCTCGACGATGCCCGCCAGAATGAGTTGTGTCCAGCCGATGGTCATTGGAGCCTCCTTGGACGGGCAAGCTAAGGCGGATCCAGATGGCGCGACATTCCATGACCGTGCAAATGGGCTATGCAGAATCGGAGGGTTTACCGCCGAGGGTGGGTGGGCACGACCCGAATCGACTCGGAGTGCGCAAGACCCCGGACCTGACTCCGGGCTTGAACTCGAAAAGCCGATCCCTATGTTCGCCACCGAGCGCGTCGGGTGGCGCGCCGACTACCTAAAGTTCATTGGAATTGGAGGGTGAAATTTATGGCAGTCGTTCCTTATCGGGATTGGACCAGGAACCTGGCTTCGTTCGGCCAGCTGCGCGAGGAGATCAATCGCCTGTTCAGCGACCTGAATGAGATGGAAACCAGCGGTGCGACCGCGGGCTGGGTGCCGGCTGTCGACATCTACGAGTTCGAGGACCGCTTCGAGCTGGCCGTCGATCTGCCCGGAGTGGATCCGCAGGAGGTGGAGATCACGCTGGATCGGGGCGTTCTGACCTTGAGCGGTGAACGCAAGGCCGAGAAGGCGGCCACCAAGAACGCTCATGATGTTCGCATGCGGCTCGAGCGCGGACAGGGAACGTTCCACCGGCGCTTTATCCTGCCGGACAGCGTGGATACCGAGCGCATCGTGGCCAAGGGCCGCAACGGCGTGCTCGAGATCACGATCCAGAAGCAGGCGAAAGCTCAGCCGAGGCGCATCAAGGTCGCGGCGTGAGAACGCGAGGGGAGCGGCGCAATGCCGCTCCCCTCATCGACTCGACGATTATCGGACGGTACTGGGCTCGCGGGGCGCGGCGCGTTGCGATCGCAATGGGATCAGCATCGGCACGCGCCTGCGGTACTCGGCGTACTCCGGAAACGCCTGGGTGAGATCGTGCTCCTCGAAACGAATGGCGATCAGAATGTATGCGGTCGTGAGAACTGCGAACAGAAGATGCGCCGCTGTCATGGTCGGGGCGGACCAGAAGATGAATAGCCAGCCCACATAGAGCGGATGGCGCACGACCTTGTAGAGCGACGGCGTGCGAAACGGAATGTCCGTGTACGGCCGGCGGCGAAAGTAGAGCCACACCTGACGCAGCCCGAACAGGTCGAAGTGGTTGATCAGGAAGGTCACGAACAGCAGCAGGATCCAGCCGAATGCATATGCGCCATAGATGACGGCGCGCGCAGTTTCGTCCTGCACGTCCCAGACGATGGCGCCGATCGGCCGCCATTGCCAGAACAGCAGCAGGAGCGCCAGGCTCGAGAACAACACGTACGTGCTACGCTCTGCCGCCGCCGGCACGATGCGCGTCCACCAGCGTTTGAACGCCGGTCGGGCCATGATGCTGTGCTGTAGTGCAAACAGACCGAGCAGGGCGACATCGATCGCAAGCGCCCGCCCCAGCGGGTCGACGGTTGCCGCGTCAATCGAGCGAGGCACTATGAAATTGCCGATAAAGCCGATGGCGTACAGAAAACTGGCGAAGAAGACGGCGTAGCTGAGTACGCCGTAGAGCAGCACGAGCAAGCGTTTCATGGGACATCCCCGAGTGGACTTTGACGAGGGGCGCAGCATCGAATCCGCACGCCGTATGCACCAGATGAAGAATGTCCCGACCTCGATGCATGAAGGAGGTGGCGCTGTGACCTTTGTCCCGGTGCTGCGAGCCCTTGCGCTAAGGGGCCGGGATCACGAAGCGTACGGAGCCATTCGAGGGGCTCGGGACGTGTCCGCCGTTCGTGTTGCGCCTGGCGTGGGTTTGTTGGTTGGGGGCAGGTAAGTCGTGGCGACGTCGGTCCTTCAGCAATCGGTCCGGTATCTGCGTACCAGCGACGGTGTTCAGCTCGCGTGGGCCTCGATGGGCTCCGGACCGCCATTGGTGAAGGCGGCCAACTGGCTCACGCATCTGCAATACGATCTCGAAAGTCCCCTGTGGCAGCACTGGACGCGCTTTTTTTCGCAGCACTTTCGGTTCCTCCGTTACGACGAACGGGGCTGCGGGATGACGCAATGGCAGGTGCCGGATGTGTCCATGACGCACTGGGCGCGAGACCTGCAGGCCGTGATTGAAGCCGGCGCACCGCAAGGTCCGTTGATCCTGCTCGGCATGTCTCAGGGCGCCGCGACCTGTATCGCCTATGCAGTGCGATACCCGGAACGTGTGTCGCATCTCATCCTGTACGGCGGTTACGCAAGGGGCTGGGCGCACCGCGATGACCCGGAGGGCTGGCGCAAGTACCAGGCGATCATCGAGCTGGTGCGCTTCGGATGGGGCAGCGATAACGCCACCTTCCGCCAGATCTTCACCTCGCGGTTCATTCCGGGCGCCACGCCAGAGCAACTGGGCTGGTGGAACGATCTGTGTCGACGCACGACGACGCCAGAGGTCGCGGCGCATCTTATGATGGAGCGTGCGCAGGTCGATGTGCGCGAGCTGTTGCCGCAGGTGAAAGTGCCGACGCTCGTCCTTCATGCGGTGGGCGATGACGTCACGCCGATCAGCGCCAGCTGCGAGCTCGCGGCAGGCATCGCGAATGCCGAGTTCGTGCAGCTCGACTCGCGCAATCATGTATTGCTGGAAGATGAGCCGGCCTGGGCGCGCTTCAAGAGCGCGGTGCTCGAGTTCACTGGACGGAGCCGGCCGCAGTCTGCCTTCGACCTGTTCGCTCGACTGTCGGGTCGTGAACGGGAAGTGCTCGCGGCACTGGCGGCCGGTCAGAGCAACGCAGAGATCGCACAGGCGCTCACGATCAGTGAGAAAACAGTGCGCAACATGCTCACGCGCATTTTCGAGAAACTCGGCGTGAAGTCACGCGCACAGGCGATCGTCTGCGCGCGCGATCAGGGCTTCGTGGCTCGCTAACCGCGCGATCAACGCATGGAGACGAGCGCGATGCCCCCGGGTTTGGCGAGCGGCACGGTCGCGTCGGCCGGGGTCAATGCGCCGCTGTCCTGGTCGATTGCAAAAACCACGATGCTGTCGCTGCCCTGATTCGTAGCGATCAGCCAGCGTCCACCCGGCTCGAGTACGAAATAGCGAGGGGTCTTGCCCCGCGAGGATGTGTGGTCTCGCAAGGTCATCCTCCCTCTGGCATCGAGTGCGAACAGGGCGATGCTGTCATCGCCGCGATTCGATGCGTAAAGGAATCGACCACTCGAATGAACCGCGAGCTCGGCAGCCGTGTTCGAACCAGTGAATCCGGTCGGAAGCGTCGAGAGAGTCTGCTGACTAACGGCGGTCCCCTTGTTCGCATCCCAGTCGTACAGCGTCACCGCGTTCGTGAGCTCTTCGATCAGATAGAACTGACGGCCATTGGGATGCCATGCAATGTGACGGGGCCCTGTGCCCGCCGGCACGCTGATGAACGGCGGGTCGTTTGCAGCGAGGGCGCCGGTTCTTTCGTCGAATCGATAAACGGCGATGCGATCGGCGCCGAGATCCGTGGCGAGGGCGAATTGGTTGTCAGGTGTGACCGCGAACCAGTGCGCGTACGGCTTGGTCTGTCGTTCCGGATGCACGCTGCTGCCGGTGTGTTGAACGTGGGCGGTACGCGTCGCGAGACGACCGTCCTCGTCGGCTGCATAGACTTCCACGTAACCGCCGCCGTAGTTCGCGTTCAGCACGAAGCGGTCCGAGCGATCGAGGCTCACGTGACTGGGGCCGCGTCCTTCGACCACCACGTGATTGAGGAAGCTCAGCGCGCCGGAGTCGAGAATGGCAAATGCGCTGAGTCCACCTGGAGTTTGCGAATTGCAGACATAGAGCCGATCGCCCTTGCCATTGACTGCGATGAACGACGGATCGGGCGTCTGCGCGACCAGCTGCGGTGCAGAGAGCCGGCCCGACTGCAGATCCAGATGGGCCAAGGCGATGCCCGTCTGGGTGGGCGTACTTTGAGTGGCGAAGTACACGGGAACCGATCCGGCCTGGGTCATTGAAGCTCCGGCAAGGGCGACAAGGGAGAGGGCGAGGCGGCTGATTGTGCTCACCGGGCGAGGTCCTGCAAGCCGGAACGAAGGCAGGCGTGCGAGTGTGGATCGACCCGCGTTTTTTTCTTCAGCCGGCGAAGCCGGCGTGATTGGCCGCCAGGGTGGCTGCTGGGAGTGGGCGGGGCAATGCGATCAACGTCGAAGGGCGTGCAGCAGGAACACGCTCACGGATCCGCGGGATCCGGGGGTGGTATCGAGCCTCAGTTCGTATAGCCCGGGCGTGAGCTGCGACGCATCGATATACAAGGCGACATAGCCATCGCTGTCGGGGACGAGATGGTCCACGGTTCCGATCGAGCGCGGCGGCTGCGTTTCGTCGATCCGCGAAACTTCGATGCTATAGCGAGCTTCGGGGTCGGACGCTTCCGGCAGCACGCGCAGTTCGACGGCCTGGGGGCTCGCGGGAATCTCGATCTGCGCGTCGTAATTGCCGCTGCGCATGCGCATCACATAACGGCGGTCCACGACCGGGATCGGATCGCCCGCGGCATCGATCAGGGTCGCGGGAAGCGCCGCGAGGAGCGGCCGCTTCACTGTGGGGCGAACGAACATCATTGAAACGGCGACGACCGCGGCCGCGACACCTGCCGCGATCGCAATGCGCCAAAGGCGCTGCCGCGACCGGATCAAGGTGTCGAGCTCGCCCCGACGTTGCAGCTCGCTCAGACCTGTCTTCAGGCGTGCGACCGCCTCCAGATCGTCGAGCGTGTCCGGATGCCCGTAAAGATATGCCTCGAATGCCTCGCGTTCCTCGTCCGTGAGCTGGTCTGCGAGGTAGCGCGGTATGACGTGGCGTTCGTCAATGTACGTGCGATCTATCTGCATGGCGCCGTCCGGTCCCTGGTTATGTGGAAGCGGCCCATCCCCGATACTAGCTGTAGCCAGCTCTCGACATATCTCACCGCCGGCCCGGATGCCGAATGTGTCCTGGTTCGCATCATGAGATGCAGACCAGCAGAAAACTGAAGAAATCGCTTTTCTTGAAGCCGCGAGTCTCGAGCCGGTCACGCATGCGCTGACGCGCACGGAAAATGACCTTGTCGAAATGCAGGGGGGAGAGGTTGAGCTCGTTGCAGATCACTTCCTTGTCTTCCTCGTCCAGATAGAACCGCTTCACGATCAATCTGTCGCGTTCGGTCGGCAGCTCCCCGATCAGCTCACGGACCTGCGCCAGTACGTGCGATCCCAGCTCGGTACCCGGTAAGTTGTCCGTGGCGGGCAGCTGATCCAGCGCGTCACCGTCGGCGCGTCGGTCCGCGCGATCATCGAACTTGCGCCGACGGTTGCGCAGCTGGTTCATCGCGACCTGGAAGACATAGCCGATGATCTGTTCGGGGCGGGAGATGCGACCTGCGAGCAGGTGCTCCCAGGCGGTGGCGATCGCATCCTGCAGCACGTCCGTGGCGATATCCGGATCGCCCGCGCGCTGTGTTACGAGCCGCCGCAGACCGCCGTACTGATGGACGATCATGCGCTCGATATCGGCAGGACTTAATCGTGCTTGCTTTTCGTCCTGAACTTCCGCGGCATCCGCATCCTTCATGGGCCTTAAGGTATCGCACCCGTTGCGGCTTGTGCAGCATGGTCAGGCAGATTGGGTGAAAGCCTGAACGCTCTGAGGTAACAGGGTCCTGCTACTGCCTGCCCTGAGATAGGACATCTCAACGGCACAGGTCCTTAGGTGTCCGGACCTATCAGCAACACTCCGCTCGCGGATGCTCGGGCGGAGGACGAAACCCCGGAACTGCGCGAAGGAATGCAGCCAATGAATTACGATTTCGCTCGCAGCGTCGAGCGCGGCACGGGCCGGTGCTTTTCGCTCTTCGATGTTCCCGCGGCGTGCTATCCAGCGGATGCGATCGACGGACTCGCACGCGCAATGTCGCGTGTGATCCTCCCCTCGTCGCGTATCCCGTCCGGCTATGTGTATCTCGGCCAGTTCATCGCGCACGACTTGAGCCGCCTCGATCCGACTCAGGGCTCCATCAGCAAGCCCAGCGAGCTGCGACAAATGCGCGCGCCGATGCTGAACCTCGAGAACGTCTACGGCGAAGGATTCGACGATCCGACAATTGCAATCGAGCGGGGCACCGGATTGATGAAGCTCGATCGGGCGAGCACGGCGCGATCCGATGCCGACGTCCCGGTTCATGATCTGCCCCGCGATGAAGACGGCAGAGCGCGCATTCCTGACGACCGCGATGATGAGAATCTGCTGGTCGCGCAGCTGCATGTCGCGTTTCTCGAGCTGCACAATTTCTTCTGTCGACGCATCCGTGCGAATGACGCACTGAGTGCTCGTGCGATCTTCGAAGCCGCGCGGCGGCAAACGATCCTTCATTACCAGGAGATGGTGCTTTACGACTTCCTGCCGACCATCGCGGGTCTGGATACGTGGCGGAAGGTCCTGCTCGAGCGTGAGGCCGTGCTCTGGCCTTCGCCTCGATCGCAGATGCCGATCGAGTTCGCAGTCGCCGCGTCCCAGTTCGGCCACTCGATGGTGCGTCGTCACTACACGTTGAATGCGCGGCTGCCCCTGGTCGATTTCGACACCCTGTTTGCATACACCGGCCTGTTTCGCATGAACGGGCAGGGGCGCACCTTGCCGAGCAGCCATCGTGTCGACTGGCGTCTGTTCTTCGCGGGCGTGTGCTCGCGTACGCCACGCTTCATGAACTACGCGATGCGTATCGGCCCTGCCACCATCATCAAGACCCCTCACGATCGCGATCTGCTCGCCAAAAAATCCCTGCGTACGGCACAGCGGTGTGGCCTTGGCGATGCTCAGCACATTCTGAAGCAATTGCGCTCGCTCGATGCTGAAGCGGCCTTCCGTCCGCTCACCGCGGATGAACTGAATCCTGAGGTCTATGTCGTGGACCGCGACGGTGTACACAACGTGCGTGTGTTCGATCTGATCGGGACGTCACATCCGTTCGCGACGAGCACGCCCCTGTCCTACTACCTGCTGGCGGAAGCGCTCGCGACTCGCCAGGGGCTCGCACTCGGTCCTTTGGGCGGACAGATCGTGGCCGAAACGCTGTGGCATCTCGCGCGCGGCAGCTCACCGTCCATCCTTTTTGAAAGGCGCGATGAACGTTTCATTCCGGCCACCGGCCGGCGTGTGGATTCCTCCCTTCGGCTGCGCATGAGTGATCTGCTCGGTGCAGTCGCCACCCCTGTCTGAATCACATCTCACATGAGGACTGACCGATGAGTGATCACCAAGTCATTGCCGGATTTGCCGGCCGGTTCGAAAGCGATGGCACGATCGAGTCGATGTCGAGCAACAAGCATGCCTCGTGGTATCCAGGCGCGGGTGTGAAGCTCGAGCTTTATGAGGTGCCGATCACGGGAACCCACCAGGCGTACGCGAAGGAGGTCATCGACGATTCCGCTTCGGCCTTTCCGGCGAAGGAAGCCATCGAAGCGGCTGTCTATCGGGTCGATGGCGATCGACTGGTCGCCCGCGACATCGAAGTGGCGCCGGGACTGCTGTTGACGGAAACGCTCACTTTACGCAACGGCGATATGGTGCATTCGCTCCAATTCTCGGATGGCGAGTTGGGGACCTGGATCTGCAAGCGACAGCGCGGACCCTGAGCCCGGTTGAGGAGTCTCTGCACGAGCTTGCGAGGCTCGCCTGCTAAGATCGGACATGCCCTGTCGTGTCCGATCCGTAATTCCGATCTTGTTTGGTTTTGCATGCGTGACCGCGCAGGCCGCGTGTCCGCAGCAGCACGAGAATCATCCGCTTCTGGGTGAGTACCCGGTCCGGCATCCTCGGACCGATACCTTCATGATCGTTCAACAGAACGATTTCGCCGTGCAGACCGTGGTGCGCAATGGCGATCGAGTCACCGAATTCGCGGCGCCGGCCGGCCGCAACGGTCGCGAGTTCGTGACGATCCCGGGTTCGCACGGCGCGCCCCAGATCTGCTTCTACTCGACACTCGCGCAGAAGATATCGAATGCCTATTCGGTCGAGGAGGTCACGTCCGCGCGCCCTGACGAGCAGCGCTTTCACGCGCGGATGAGTGAGGCAGCGACGCTTTGGGCCAACGGTTCACAGGCCTCGCGCTCGAACGCTATCCGCATGTATGAAGAGATCGCCGCGCAAGCCACGATTCCGGAGTGGCGCGACATCGCACGATTGTATGCAGCGGATGCGCTGGTGCAGCGGTATCAATATGAGCCCGCACTGCGTCACCTGGAAATTCTGACTGCTAACCCGCAGCGCGCGGATGTAATTGGCTATCGATCGTTCTGGCTTCTGGCCATCGTCCGCAATCGCTCGAACGACTACCCGGCGAGCCTTCAGGCGGCGAACACCGCGTTGCAGCTCGCGCAGGAGACTCAGCGCAACGTAGGTCGATCGCTGCGGCGTGATATCGCGGAGATCACGAACCAGCTCGGCGAAGTGCATCTTTCGGCGGGTCAGTTCGACCAAGGGGTGAACCTGATCCAGAAAGCACTCGCGCTCAGCCAGAACGATCCGCAGTTGCTCGCGAGCGTGTACAACAATCGGGGATACGTCGAACTGCTGAAGTCCGACCGCAGCCCGCTTGCGGAGCGCGCGACATTCCTGAGTCAGTCGCTCGCGCATCATTTCAGGGCGCGCGAGTTTGCTCTGCAGGCGAATGACCCCCAGGAGCTCGCGATCATCGAGAACAACATTGCATCGTTGTTCGAGCGGGTCGGTGATCTGCGCAAGGCGCGCGAGCACTATGAAGAAGCGCTGCGGCTGGTTCGCGCCCAGGACGATGAGCTGCGGCTCGAGTTTCTGTATCGCAATCTGGGGCACGTCTATCAGTACCTCGGCGACTACGAGAAGTCCGAGCGCTTCACGATCGCATCCCTGGAAATCTCCGAGCGAGCCTTGCCCAAGGATGCTATCCGCATCCTCTGCCGCCTCGGGACAGTGCACCGACTGCAGAACCGCATGAGTGAAGCCGTCGGCGAGCACACGAGCTGTCAACGGCGGGCTCACGATGCGCAGCTCCCAGGGGTCGAAGGAGAGGCGCTTTACGAGCTTGCCGTCGATCGCAGTCAGCAGCGCGATCTGAAAGGCGCGCTCGCTGCCATCGAGCGGGCGGTAACGCTGTTGCCTCTCGCCCAGGATCGCGACCTTGCTACCAAGGTGCATGCGCAATACGCACAGCTCTTGCAGCAACAAGGCAAGAGCACCCAGGCGCGACAGGAGGCGGACCGTGCGATCCATGAGGCGCAGGCAGCGCGCTATCCCGTCGCGACTGTGGATGCGCTGGTCGCGGCGATGTCGATCAGCATCGCGCAGCGGCGTACCGACGATGCGATGAGCTATGGCGAGCGTGCGATGAGCGCAATCGAATCTCTGCATGCGCATCTGGATGCGGAACGCCTGGGTCCGGCCTGGAGCGCGCGTACGCAACAGGTCTACGAACAGCTCGCGCTGCTCATCTTGAGCGGCGACACGAGGGATGAGCGGCGTGCGCGACAGGCACTGGCCATACTGGATCGCGGTCGCGCGATCAGTCTGCGTCAGCAGTTGAGTGCTCCGCCGCGCGTGCAGCAACGAGTCGAGTCGAGTCCGTTGCTCTCGACGCTGAGTGCCATCGCGAACGATCACGCGCGCGCTACGACTCAGGATCCGCTGCCGCTCGCGTACTACCACGCGCACGATCTGCTCACACGCTCGCGCCTGGCCGGAATCAGCGATGTGCCGGTGCCCGCGCCAGTCTCGGTCGAGCGCATGCAGTCCTTGCTCGGTTCGGACGAGACGGCCCTGCAGTATGTGCTGACCGTCGATCGAGCGTATGTGTTTGTGGTTCGCCGGGACAGCGTGACAGCGACTTCGCTGGGCTCCGTGCGCGATATCGAGCGCGCGGTCGCAGATGTGAGCGCGGGCTTCATGAGTGGACCTGGCAACACGATTCCGGCGCTCAAGGCTTTGTCGAAGTTGATCCTGCCTGCCGGACTGTCGGGACGCACGCTCGTGATCGTGCCCCATGCGGTACTAAATGCCGTGCCTTTCGCTGCGCTCGATGCCGACGGTGCGCAGGCTTATGCGCCGCTGGTGCAACGATTCGCCGTCAAGATGTCGCCGTCGCTCAGTGCGTACTTCATGCAGAAGCCGGCGCATGACCATTCGCACGCAGTGGAGCTGGCGATTTTCGCCAACCCGTCATTCGAAGGATCGGCCAGCCGGGTACCGCTGCGTGTATCGCAGCCGCTGCCCTCGACGCAGCGCGAGGCAGAACGATTGAGCACACTGTTTCCCCCGGCGCGCACGCGCGTGTTCACGCGCTCGGCGGCGAGTCGTGCCAATCTGCTCGGTGAAGAAGCCCGTAACGCGCGTGTGCTGCATATCGCATCGCACGGGCACTTCGACGCATCGAGTCCCGACAACGTCGGTTTCGCGCTGTCGACGTTACGCAGTCGTGCCCGTTACGACTCGGGATTCGTGACCCTGACGGAGCTGTTCACCCAGCCATTCAACAACGAGCTGGTCGTGATCAGCGGTTGCGACACGGCAATGGGTCTGCGTCGCGGCGGGGAAGGATTGATGAGCGTGTCGCGTGCGTTCATCGCACAGGGTGCCGCGCACGTGGTCGCGACCTTGTGGGCGGTGTCGGATCAGGCGTCCGCGGAGTTCATGCCGCTGTTCTATTCACGCCTCGCGACCACGGGGAGCATCGCCGATTCGTTGCAGCACGCGCAGCAGCAACTGCGGGCGAAACGCGTGTATGCGGATCCTTTCTTCTGGGCGCCGTATCAATTGACGAGCGTGCGTCCGGACGACCGGCTGCGATTCGAATCGGAGTGACAAAGAAAAAAGCCCCTGCAACCGTCAGGCTGCAGGGGCTTTCGATCTGCCCGTTGACGTTCGTGCTTAGGCGACGGCTGCCGACTTGGCCTTCGCAGCTTCCGCGATCACGGTGTCCGCCACGTTCTTCGGCACGGCATCGTAATGCGAGAACTCCATCGTGTACGAAGCACGACCACTGGTCATGCCGCGCAGATGGCCGATGTAGCCGAACATTTCCGACAGCGGCACCGTGGCCACGACGGCGATGTTCGCACCGCGCTCGAGCTGTTCCTGAATCGTGCCGCGACGACGGTTGATGTCGCCGATCACATCGCCCAGGTAGTCCTGCGGAGTGACCGTTTCGACCTTCATCACCGGCTCGAGCAGGATCGGGCCCGCCTTGCGGATGGCTTCACGGAATGCAGCTTTACCCGCGATTTCGAACGTGAGCGCGTTCGAGTCGACGTCGTGGTAGCTGCCGCCCGTGAGGCGTGCCTTGAAGTCCACCGTCGGGTAGCCCGCCAGCACGCCCTGTTCCATCTGCATGCGCAGACCTTTCTCGACCGAGGGCACGTATTCCTTCGGCACCGAGCCGCCGACCGTTTCGTCGACGAACACAAAGCCCTGGCCGCGCTCGAGCGGCTCGAAGGTAATCCACACTTCGGCGAACTGGCCGGAGCCGCCCGTCTGTTTCTTGTGGATGTACTTCTCGCTGACGGACTTGGTGAACGCCTCGCGGTACGCAACCTGAGGCTGGCCCATCACGCCTTCGACATTGAACTCCGTACGGATACGGTCGAGCGTCACTTCGAGGTGCAGCTCGCCCATGCCGCGAAGAATCGTCTGGCCCGTTTCGCGATCGGTTTCGAGATACAGCGACGGATCGGCGCGAACCATCTTGCCGAGCGCTGCGCCGAACTTCTCCTGATCGGCCTTGTTCTTGGACTTCACGGACACGCTGATGACGGGGTCCGGGAAGCGCATACGCTCGAGCACGACCGGCGCGTTGGCATCGCACAACGTGTCGCCCGTGTCGGTTTCGGCGAGCGAAACCAGCGCGATGATGTCGCCGGCGCGGGCCTCTTCGATCGGGTTCGCCTGCTGAGCGAACATTTCGACCATGCGGCCGATCTTCTCGCGCTTGCCGCGAGTCGAGTTCATCACCGACATGCCCTTCGTCAGCACGCCCGAGTACACGCGCACGAATGTCAGCGCACCGTACGCATCGTTGATGACCTTGAACGCAAGGCCGGCAAACGGCTCGTCGTCCGAGCAGATACGCTCGCCAACGGCATTGCCGTCCGCGTCGACGGTCTTGATCGCGGCGACGTCGGTGGGGGCGGGGAGATAGTCGACGACTGCGTCGAGCACCTGCGTCGGACCCTTGTTCTTGTACGAGGAGCCGCAGAGCACCGGATTGAAGGCGCCGCTGATCGTGCCCTTGCGCAGGCAGGCGCGCAGCACGTCGGCCGACGGAACCGTGCCATCGGTCAAATAGGCTTCCATCGCCGCATCGTCCTGCTCGAGGCAGGTGTCGACGAGCTCGCTGCGGTACTTATCGATGCTGGCCAGAATCTGGCGATCGCTCGGAACGGTGATTCCAAGCTTGTCCGCGAGATCCGGCGTGATCTCGTAAGGGACCGGCTTCGCATCGCGATCGTCCTCTTCCCATACGAGAGCCTTCATCTCGACCAGATCGACCATACCGCGGAAGTTGTCTTCCGAGCCGATCGGCAGATGTACGGGCAGGGGACGAGCGCCGAGGCGCTTCTTGATCATGTCCACGCAGCGCAGGAAGCCCGCGCCGCTGCGGTCCATTTTGTTTACGTAGCAGATACGCGGAACCTGATAGTTGTCTGCGAGACGCCAGTTCGTCTCCGACTGGGGCTCCACACCCGCCACGCCGTCGAACACCACCACCGCGCCGTCGAGCACGCGCAAGGAACGGTTCACTTCGATCGTGAAGTCGACGTGTCCCGGGGTGTCGATGACGTTGATCTTTTTCTTACGCCAGAACGCGGACACAGCGGCGGACTGAATCGTGATGCCGCGCTTCTGTTCCTGCTCCATGTAGTCCGTCGTCGTCGAGGACTTCAGATCCTTCGTTTCGTGAACGTCGACCATCGTGTGCTTGCGCCCCGTGTAGTACAGGATGCGTTCCGTCGTCGTCGTCTTGCCGGCGTCGACGTGGGCGATGATGCCGATGTTGCGGATGTCAGATAAAGGCGTAGTGCGGGGCATAGCGGATTTCCATACTTAAAGGCGAACGAAGCCGGACGATCAGATTCAGGCAAACGAATACCGCCGCCAGGCGCAAACTTGGCGGGCGAGAATAGGGGCCACCCCTGCGAATACCAATCAGATTTTTGCTGGAATTCTGGGGGAAGCGGCCTTGCGGGCTTTCGCGACAGCCGACCGCTTCGTCAAAGGCCGCGCATTCTAGCCAAAAATGTGGTCAAAAGAACGTTTAAAAAGAGGGACTTCCTCGTTGCGGGCGAGGGTCGGGTGCCGCTCGGCCCTGAATTTACGCCGGAAGCGCCGTCCGACCTCCTCAGGATATGGGGCTCGGAAGCCCCCAGCCGGCCCGGTTGCTCATATAAGCGAGTGCGAGGGCAGTTTCCGGGACGCCCGGTTTCCGGGACGCCCAGTTCCGGGACGCCCAGTTCCGCGACGACTCAGTGGGCCGCGGTCAGCCGGTCGGCCGGCTGACGCTGCGGCGCGAAGCTGCGGTCGAACTCCGACTTCAGCGCCTCATGATGGCCGAAGTAGCGGGTCGAAAAATGGAATGGCACGGCCACCCGGACCTTGGCGGCCCGGGCGATGGCCCCGGATTCGGCGGCCGTCAGATGCGCTTTGCGGGCGGCGTGCTCGGCATCCTGTTCCAGAAATACCGCCTCGATGAAGGCCATGTCCGCGTCCCGCAGGAACTCGATCAGCGCCTTGCGGTTGCGCTCGTGCCCCGCGACATCGGTGACGTAACAGACCCGCTGTCCGGGCACGAACTCCAGCACTCGCCGTTTGAGCTCCCCGAGGGTGAATTTCTGGAACCGCTCCCCCTCGCGCGTTCGCCAGCGCACTTCGATCTCGCCGCTGTCCGGCTCGCCCGCGCGGATGCGTTGTTTCAGCTCCGTGAGCCATGGACCGGTTGGCAGCCCCATGGCCTCGAGACGGTTCTTCCAGACGTTGATGTGTTGCTGTTCTTCGAAGGCGAACGCGAGCGAGGGCAGGCCGTGATGATCGAATGCCTTGGCGCGTACCCGGAACTGATCGTTCGACAGCAACACGCCGTCGGAAGCGTCGAGATCGGGTAGGGCCTCGCGCAAGAAACGTTGCTGGCTGCGAAAACGCGCACGACGCAACACGCCGTCGGGCAACCATTCATGCGCCGTGATCACGAAATCGCTGGCGTAGTTCTCCACCAGGTTCCAGGTGTACGCGCGCAGCTTGTGCTCGACCTGATCGATGAAATGCGCAGGGCCGTACATCCTCACGCCCCAGTCGCGCCCCAGGCACACGCGTAACAGATGGTCGAAGCCCGCAAAGTGATCCATGTGCGTGTGCGAGACGAAGACATCGCAAATTCGCAGGAGCTTGCGGGTGGGAAGATCGCTGACATCGCCGATATCGAACAGCACCGCACGGTTCTGAAATTTCAGATCGATATAGACGCCTGGATCCCCGAACACTCCGTTGACGAGATCCGCCTGAAAACTGGGTCGCATGACTGCACTACGCACTAGAAAAGGTCGGGATTCAAGCGAGGAAGACTGACAAGGATTCGGACGGGAGCGGGACAGGTGGCCGCAAAGACCGCATAAAAGAACATCTGAATTTCTTTGTACCGGTTCAGCCGTGACATCGCTTTGTTTCACATCACGCTCGCCTGTCAGAGAGCTCCTCACATCTGGAGCGACACATTCTTTTTTGCGGTCTTTGCGGCCGATCCGTTCTTTCTTGTGCTGCCAGCACTTTATTCACGTCGACGCGTATTCCTAAGGGTCAGGGTTCAAGCGAGGAAGTTTGACAAGGCATCGGAAACAGAGCCGCAAAGACCGCATAAAGGAACAAGGAAATCTCTTTGTATCGGTTCAGCCGTGACATCGGTTTGTTTCACGTCACGCTCGGCTGCCAGAGAGCTCCTCACATCTGCGCGTAGCCATTCTTTTTTGCGGTCTTTGCGGCCCGGTGGTTCTTATTCTCGTGCGGCACCTTCTTCGTCGACGCGTATTCCTAAAGGTCGGGATTCAAGCGAGGAAGACGGAGAAGGCATTCGGAAACAGAGCCGCAAAGACCGCATAAAAGAGCAGCGAAATTGTTCTCGGCTCCCGATGGCCGGAAGCCAGCTCTGTCGCTCGTCTCACATCACGCTCGGCTGTCGGAGAGCTCCTCACGTCTGCCCGTCACATTCTTTCTTACGGTCCTTGCGGCTAAAGATCCCGGCATTTCTTCGGCGGCGACGCGTATTCCTACGACCTGGAGGAGCGGCCAGCGAGTAAACGTGTGACCTCCGGTATGGGCCGCAAAGGCCGCATAAAAGAGCAGCGAAATTTGCTCTCGGCTCCTGGCTGGAAGCAAGGCCTGTCGCTCTGTCTCACATCACGCTCGGCTGTCAGAGGCTCCTCACATCTGGCGCGCCATTCTTTTTTGCGGTCCTTGCGGCTAAAGATCCCGGCACTTTCTTCGCCGTCGACGCGTATTCCTACGGCCTGTAGGAGCGGCCGGCGAGTAAACCTGTGATCACAGATCTCTGGTACAAGAACGCGATCATCTACAGTCTCGATCTCGAGACGTTCATGGACGGCGATGGCGATGGTTGCGGCGACTTTCGCGGCCTGATGCAGCGGCTCGACTATATCGACACGCTCGGGGTGGATGTCATCTGGCTGGCGCCGTTCCAGCCTTCGCCCAATCGTGACAACGGCTACGACATCTCCGATTTCTACGGCGTCGATCCGCGGCATGGTTCGAGCGGCGAGTTCGTCGAGTTCATGAATCAGGCGAACAAGCGCGGCATCGCGGTCATCATGGATCTGGTCGTGAATCACACCTCCGATCGGCATCCGTGGTTTCAACACGCACGCGCGAATCCTTCATCGCCATTCCGCGACTACTACATCTGGTCGAAAAAGCGGCCCGCGGGCTGGAACAAGGGCATGGTGTTTCCCGGTGTGCAGAAGGCGGTGTGGACGAAAGACGCGAAGGCCGGCGAGTACTTTTTCCACAATTTCTACAATTTCCAACCTGATCTGAACATGGACAACCCGAACGTGCGCGGCGAGATCATGCGCATCATGGGTTACTGGCTGCAGCTCGGCGTGCAGGGCTTTCGCATGGATGCCGTGCCCTTCGTGATTCAGGAGTCGCCGTTGAATCGCAAGCGGGGCAAGAGTCAGCTGCGGTTCGACTGGCTGGAGGAAATGCGTCGCTTTCTGCAATGGCGTTCGCGCGACGCCATCATGCTGGGCGAAGCGAATGTGGTGCCCGACGAGATGCTTCCGTACTTCGGCAAGGACGGGCAGGGCATCCACATGATGTTCAACTTTTTCGTGAATCAGCATCTGTTCTTCGCGCTTGCGTCGGGCAACGTGACGCCGCTCGCCGACGCGCTGCGCGCGACGAGTCGCATTCCGCACACCTCGCAATGGGCACAGTTCCTGCGCAATCACGATGAGCTCGATCTCGGGCGGCTCACGGATGAGCAGCGGCAGATCGTGTTCAAGCGGTTTGGTCCCGAACCGAGCATGCAGCTCTACGAGCGCGGCATCCGGCGACGTCTCGCGCCGATGCTGGGCGATCGCAGGAATCTCGAGCTCGCCTACAGCATGATGTTCGCGTTGCCGGGCACGCCGGTGATCCGCTATGGCGATGAGATCGGCATGGGCGAGGATCTCACGCGGCCGGAGCGGGCTGCGGTGCGCACCCCGATGCAATGGTCGAGCGAGCGCAACGCGGGCTTCTCGACTGCGCGGCGTTTGCCCAATCGCGTCATCTCCGGCGGCGTCTATGGCTGCGAAGAGATCAATGTCGAATCCCAGCGTCGCGATCAGGCTTCGCTCCTGAACTGGACCGTGCGCATGATTCGCGTGCGCAAGGAAACCCCCGAGATCGGCTGGGGGAGCTGTGCTGTCATCAAGACGGGCAACCGCAGCGTGCTGGGACTCCTCTATGAATGGCGCGGTAATCGGGTTGTCACGCTCCACAATTTCTCGCGCCAGCCCGTGGAGGTGAAGCTGAGACTCGAGGGGCCCGGCGGGGAACTGCTGGCCAACCTGCTCGTCGAGAACGAGAGTCGCAGTCGTGAAGATGGTCTTCATCACATTGCACTCGAGGAGTACGGCTATCGCTGGTACCGCGTCGGCGGCTTGAGTTACGCACTCAATCGCGCTCGCGGGCTGCCGCAGGCTCAAAGTCCGCGGCGCTGACGTTCGATAAGCGTGCCCCGAGGGGCCATCTTCCGGGTGATAAGCTCGTGCGATGAACCTCAGAACCGTGAAAGCGCAGCACCCCGCGCTGCGCGATGACATCGCCGACCTGGTGACGCGCCGCCCGCTCCCGGGCCCGGCAGTCGCCCAGATCGATCCGTTTCTATTCCTGAATCACCACGGTCCGCAGATTTATCCGCCTTACAACCAGGGTCTGCCGTTCGGGCCGCATCCGCATCGCGGCTTCGAAACCGTCACCTTCATCCTCGAGGGATCGCTGTCGCATTCGGATTCCGGCGGACACGAAAGCATCATCCACGCAGGCGGTGTGCAATGGATGACTGCCGGGCGCGGGCTGGTGCATGCGGAGTTGTCGCCTGCGGAGTTCAAGCGTACCGGTGGGCCGCTCGAGATTCTGCAGCTCTGGGTGAATCTGCCGGCGTCCTTGAAGATGACTGCGCCCCGCTATGTCGGGCTGCAGCGCGATCAGATCCGGCACCTCGCGCTCGATGAGGGAAGAGTCAACGTGGCCCTGATCGCCGGCAGCTGGGGCTGGGAGCGCGGTCCGATCGATACCCTGTACGACCAGACCATGAGCACCGTGGAGTTCCAGCCGGGCGGTCGGCTCGTCGTCGAGGTGCCGGCCGAACGGAATATCTTCCTGTACGTGGCTCGAGGCGATCTGGTCATCGACGGCGTCGCTGCACGGCCGCATCATTTGATCGAGTTCGCCAACGACGGCGATGGCATCGAGCTTACGACCGCAAGCGGCGCCGTCGTGTTGTTGGGTCACGCGAAGCCGATCGGAGAACCCGTCGTCGCGCATGGACCGTTCGTGATGAATACCCGCGAGGAGATCATGGCGGCGATTCGGGATTATCAGGCGGGCAAGTTCGGCTGACTCGATCCCGGAGTGCGCGTGGACCCATCAAGGTGTCCGCTGGCGTCCTAACGGACACTTTCGGTGTCGCTCCAGAGATTGCATAAAAGTGCTCTCGGGTCAGACAAGTAGAGATGTTTCGCAGCGCTGGAGCGCGACAGGGTGTCCACAGGATGTCCGTTTCGTTTCAGGGAGTTGCAAGCCGCGGACCTGTTATGCCATATGGCATCCCGCTCGCATGTGGAGCGCGTCGAACGGAGAAAATTCCTTATGCGTAAGGTAACGGCGTTGGTCGCACTGCTGGGATTGGCAGGATGGGCTTTGACGGATGAAGCCGTGCTGACCAGCCTCGCAAGTCGCCTGGATCTGGATCAGCCTGCGGCACAGTGCATCGCACGAGCCGAGCCGCTCTGCCCGCTGTGCTGATCGGTGACTCTGCGCCGCGACATGAAGCTCTACTTCAATCCCAAGAGTCGGGCGGTCGTCGCCCGGTGGATGCTGGATGAGTGCGGGGTTAACTATGAGCTCGTGCAGATCGATCTGCAGAAGCGCGAGCACAAGTCCGCCGAATTTCTCGCCATCAATCCGGCTGGCAAATTACCCGCACTGGTGGATGGCGAGGCTCGCATCTTCGAGAACAGCGCCATCGGCATCTATCTGAGCGAGAAGTTTCCCGAAGCAGGACTCGCTCCGCCCATCGGTGATCCTGGCCGCGGTCGGTTTCTGTCCCTGATGGTCTATGCCACCTCGCAGGTCGAGCCCGCGATGGGCGATGCGCTACTGAAGCAGGACACTCAGCCCTCACGCGGTTGGACAGATTTCGAATCCGTGAAGAATGCCCTCGAGGGTGAGCTGGGCGATGGCCCGTATCTGTTCGGCGAGCAGTTCACCTTCGCCGATATCCTGAATGGCTCGATGTTCCTTTGGGCGCGGGTGTGGGGTACACGCACCGGCCGGCCGAAGCTCGAGGCCTGGCTCGACCGGATGGCGCAGCGGCCACACGCGATGCGCATGTAGGCCAGTGCGAGTCACACACAAAAACGAACTCGCGCGCTGAGATTCCGTCGGGCCCAGGTGAGCCCGACTCGCCCGTTTTACGCAGCTCTCTGCTCGCTGCTCATTCCTTATTTCTGAGCTTGACCAGCGCGTCGTACGCCGGTTTCGGCTGCAGCTTGCGGTCGAACAGCAACGGATAGTTCGTGCGCCCGCGGACAGGGAAATCGTTCTTCCAGGACTCGCCGTCATGCGTGCCCCAGGTCGTGACGCGGTCGATCTTGTCGCGGTGTTTGATGAACAGCTCGAACACCTCGCGATACCGGGCGGTCAGTTGCTCCTCGGCCTTGGGCGGCAGACCCTGCGTATAAGGATTCAACTCGTCCTTGTATTCAGACAGCGCTGAGATCTCCGCGCCCGTGAACTGCCACGCACGCGGCAGTGCATCGATGTCCAGTTCGGTGATGTGGATGCGCACGCCCGTCGCGGCGACATCGAGAATGCTGCGCTCGTACTCCTGCAGGTCCGGATAGTCGAGACCGATGTGACCCTGAAAGCCGACGCCGTGAATCGGCACGCCACGCGCCCGGTAATCCTTGAGGATATCGACCAGGAACTTGCGCTTGCCGGCGTTGTGCTCGTTGTAATCGTTGTACATGAGGTGCGCTTTCGGATCGCCCTCGTGCGCCATGCGGAATGCGAGCTCCATGAACTGCGGTCCGAGAATTTCGAACCACTGACTCTTGCGCCAGCCCTTGTCGTCGTCCTCGATGGCCTCGTTCACGACGTCCCACAGGTGCACGCGACCGCGGTATCGATCGAGCAGTGTGCTGATGCGCGTCTGCATGCGCTTCTTGAGTTCCTCGGCGGAGATGCGTTGCCCCTTGTCGTCGACGAACGCCCACCGCGGTGCCTGCGAGTGCCACACGAAGGTGTGGCCCACCACACGCATCCCGTGTTGATTGCCGAACTCCACGAAGCGATCCGGCAGCTGCCACTGCGGCTTGCCCTGCTCGGGCTCCATCACGCCCCATTTCATGCAGTTCTCCGGCGTGATGGAGTTGAACTCGCGTGCGATGAGCTGGAGCAGTTGCGGATTCTTGCCTTCGAGCGTTTCGTTGCTGAGAGCGGTGCCCATCAGAAAATCGTCGGCGAAGGCCTCCTTGATGCCCGTCTGCCTGGCGGCGGCATGCGCAGCGCGCGACTTGATCGTCGCAGCGGCGAGGACGGCGGCGGAAGTGACCATGAAACTGCGTCGGGATACGTCGTGCATGAGGAGAACACCCGCGGTAATGAAGCGCCAGGAGCATCGCATCTCGACTTCGCACAGGCAACTGCGCGGGGCGTGGCGAAACGGCGCCGGTACATAAGGTGCGATGAGCGGCAATACGACTTCAGTCGAGTGTTGTCGGAGCAACGACAAGAACGAGAGGACGTACGATTTCTGAGTGCATCTTCGGATCGGTTATAAGGGGCGGCAGCGTGCGACAGCTCGATGCCATGATGCAGGCGAGGCCAACTCCGCCTCGCGAGCTCTCGGTCCGGTGGTTCGTGGTTTGGAATCGATCAACTACAACAATGGATTCTCATGAACAAATCAACGTGCTCCGCCGCGCTCGCGGCACTGGCGCTGTTGGGTAGCGCCGTGGCTTATTCAGGACCGCTCGGGGACTTTACGGAGCACGGCGATATCGGCGCCCCGAAGCTCGCCGGCAGGACGACTTACAACGCAGCCTCCCAGGAATATGTGCTGACGGGGTCCGGCACGAATCTCTGGGGTACCAAGGACGAGTTCCAGTTCGCGTGGCGCAAGCTGTCGGGCGATTTCATCCTGCAGGCGCGCGTCGAGTTTGTGGGCAAGGGAGTCGATCCGCATCGCAAGGCCGGCTGGATCGTGCGTAACAGCCTCGATGCGGACGCCGCGTATGTCAGCGCAGCGGTTCACGGCGATGGACTGATCTCGCAGCAATCACGCGCGAGCAAAGGTGCCGAGACGACGGAGGTGAAATCCGCAGCGCGCGGCTCGGATGTGATTCAGCTGGAGCGTCGCGGCAACACGTACATTTTTTCGTCAGCACGCTTTGGCGAGCCCTACACCACGACACACATCGAGGGTCTGGAGCTCGGTGCCGAGCCCTACATCGGCTTGTTTCTGTGTGCGCACAATCCGGAGGTGCTCGAGCAGGCGGTGTTCAGCAACGTGCGGATCATCCGGCCGGCGAAACCCGACTTCATTCCCTATCGCGATTACATCGGCACCTCGCTCGAACTGCTCGATGTACAAAGCGGTAAACGGCAGGTGATTCACAGCTCGCGCGTGCCGTTCGAAGCGCCGAACTGGACGCCTGACGGCGCATCGCTCGTGTTCAATAGCAGCGGCAACGATCCCGATACGCGTGGTCGCCTGTATCGCTTCGATCTGCAGAAGCGCCAGCCCTTTCTGATCGACACGGGCTTTGCGAGCCGCAACAACAACGATCATGTGTTGTCGTTCGACGGCACGATGCAGGGCATCAGCGATCAAAGCACCGATGCGGGACAGTCGACCATCTTCACCCTGCCGGCCCGCGGCGGCGTGCCCAAACGCATCACGGCGTTGACACCTTCATATCTGCACAGCTGGTCGCCCGACGGGAAATGGCTGCTCTACACCGGCGGTCGCAACGGCAACTTCGACATCTACAAAATCGCGTCCGACGGCAGCGGCAAGGAAATTCGCCTGACCACCGATCCCGCACTCGACGACGGACCGGAATTCACGCCCGACGGCAAGTACATCTACTTCAACTCCGCGCGCACGGGACTCATGCAAATCTGGCGCATGAAAACCGACGGGAGCGAACAGACCCAGATCACGAACGACGAGTACAACAACTGGTTCCCGCACATCACGCCCGACGGCAAGTCGATGGTGATCATCAGTTACGTCGACAAAATCAATCCCAGCGAACATCCCTACTACAAGCGCGTCTATCTGCGCACACTGCCGCTCGATGGCAGCACGCCACCCAAAGTCGTCGCCTACGTGTACGGCGGCCAGGGCACGATCAACGTCCCCTCCTGGTCGCCGGACGGAAAGATGCTGGCGTTCGTGAGCAATTCGGACCAGCTTTAGGCGCAAGACTTCCACGGGGATCACGGGTCCACGGGGTGTTGAAGATCAAGAGTTCACACGGAGATCACAGAGAAAAGCATCTCCACGGGGATCACGGGGGGCACGGGTGTGAAGATCAGGAGTTCACACAGAGATCACAGAGAAAAGCATCTCCACGGGGATCACCGGGTCCATGGGGTTAAGAAATAGATTTCACACAGAGATCACAGAGTGCACAGAGTCGGAGGATTATGAGCATGGGTGTTCATCACCTCCATCACTGTTATCACTGCCATCACTGTCATCACCCAGAGGAGAGAAAGAATCTCCACGGGGATCACCGGGTCCACGGGGTTAAGAAATAGGTTTCATCACCTCCGTCACTGTTATCCCCGTAATCACTCACTCAGAAGAGAGAGACTTCAGTGTGTCTTTTGTGGGTCGGACTCAGTCGGACATCTTGTTGTTCGGCTAAAGCCGAACCCACAGTGGAAACAGAGGATTGTTCATCACCTCCGTCACTGTTATCACTGCCATCACTCCAAAGGGGAGAAGTCTCCACGGGGATCGCCGGGTCCACGGGGGTGAAGATCAAGATTTCACACAGAGATCACAGAGTGCACAGAGCAGGAGGATGAGCATGGCTGCTCATCACCGTCATCACTGTCATCACGGAAGAGACAGTGGAAACAGAGTCGTGGAAACGGCGCCATTCATGTCCGACCCCGTGTCTCCCGATGCACCCCGTGGAGATCCGTTTCTTCTCCTTCCGACCTCTGAGCTCTCTGTGTGAACTCTCGATCTTCCCCGATGCTCCCCGTGGAGATCTTCACATCAGCGAGCCCGAAGATCCGCGACCCATTCGCCCGCAGCCCGCGCTTCTTCTTCGTGTCCTGGCTCGCGCCAGGTTTCGGCGAGTGCGGCGGTGTACCACTCGCGCGCGCTCGGAAGTTCCCGCAACTGCGTCGCATAGACGGAGGAGGTGGTGTCGAGTTCGAGGCCGTAGGTCTGGATTCGGAAGGCGACGGGAACATAGAAAGCATCGACTGCTGTGAAGGCGCTCCCGGCCAGGAACGGGCCGCCGAACTGTTGAAGGCCTTCCGACCAGAGTTCCTGCAATCTTTGAACGTTGCGATGCAAGGCGTCGGGATACGTTGCGAGGTGCACGCGGAGGCCACAGTTCATCGTGCAATACGTTCGCAGTGCCGAGAATCCGGAATGCATCTCCGCGGCGGCGCACCGTGCCCAGGTGCGTGCGGCTGTATCACTCGGCCAGACGCCCGCATGACGTTCGGCGAGATACTCCGTGATCGCAAGCGAGTCCCAGACGCGCGTGTCGCCGTCGACGAGGCACGGCACCTGACCGGTGGGCGAGAAGCTACGAAACGCGGTGAAGCTCGAGCCGTTCGCGAACGGCGTCAAGTGTTCGGTAAACGCAATCCCGAGCTCTCGCATCAGTATCCACGGCCGCAGCGACCAGGAGGAGTAGTTCTTGTTCGCGATATAGAGCTGATACATGAATCCATCCGGCAAAGATCGTTGGATATAACTACCATGCGCGATGGGATCGTCAACGCGATGCGCGCAGATTGTCGGTTTCCGGCCGGTGCGATCGTCTTCCAGGGGTCCCGACGAAATTGCAACTAACCGAGGTCTACACCATGGCTCAGTATGTCGATGGATTCGTGCTGCCGATTCCAAAAAAGAAAGTCGCTGCGTACCGCAAACTGGCGCGGATGGCCGGGAAGATATGGAAGGAGCACGGCGCTCTCGAATATCGGGAATGCATCGCGGACGATGTGAAGCCCGGCAAGTCGACGTCGTTTCCGCAGAGCGTGAAGCTCAAGCGCGATGAGGTCGTGTGGTTCTCGTACATCGTCTACAAGTCACGCAGACATCGCGATCAGGTGAATGCCAAAGTGATGAAGGATCCTCGCCTGGCTGGCATGAGCCCTAAGGACGTGCCGTTCGATATGAAGCGCATGATCTTCGGCGGCTTCAAGGTCGAAGTCAGCTGCTGATGAAGGGCACCGGCGGTGGTGTGCGCTCTGCGAACTGTCCGTTCCAGTACGGATAGTAGGGATAGGGCGGCATCACCGTACTCGCTGCGTCCAGTCGTGCGACATGTTCATCGGCGAGCTGCCAGCCGATCGCGCCCAGGTTGTCGCGAAGCTGCGCTTCCGTGCGCGCGCCGATGAGCACCGTCGAAACGGTCGGTCGCTGCAATAGCCAGTTGATCGCAATCTGCGGAATGCTCCTTCCGGTCTCCTGCGCGATTTCGTCCAGCACATCAACGACGCGATAGAGATGCTCATCGTTCACAGGCGGGGCGAACTGCGCCGTGTCGCGTAGCCGGTCCGAAGGCGGCGCAGATTGCCCCCGATGGATGCGACCGGTCAGCCGACCCCAGCCCAGCGGGCTCCAGACGATGGCACCGATCCCCTGATCGGCGCCGAGCGGCATCAATTCCCATTCGTAGTCGCGCCCGATCAGCGAGTAGTAGACCTGATTTGCGACGAATCGCGAGTAGCCGTAACGATCCGCTGCGGCGAGCGATTTCATCAGTTGCCAACCCGCGTAATTGGACGCGCCCACATAGCGGACTTTGCCGCTGCGAACCAGATCGTCGAGCGTCGACATCACAGCTTCGACGGGCGTCATCGCATCGAAGTGATGCAGTTGCAGAATGTCGATGTAATCCGTCTGCAGTCGCTGTAAGGATGCCTCGACGCTTCGCATCAGATGATGCCGCGAGGCGCCCACATCGTTCGGTCCGTCACCCGAGCGCAGAGTGACCTTGGTGGATACGATCGCGTGGTCGCGCACGCCTTTGAGTGCCTCACCGAGAATGCGTTCGGACTCGCCAGCCGAATATACGTCGGCCGTGTCGAACAGATTGGCTCCCCCTTCGAGGCAGAACTCGATCAGCCGCCGTGCGCCGGCGACGTCCGTGTTGCCCCACGCCTTGAAGAGCGGTCCCACGCCACCGAACGTGCCTGCACCGAATCCCAACGCAGGAACCCTGAAGCCCGATCTGCCCAGATATCGATAGTCCATACGTCGCTCCTCATTTGCGAAGCCGAAGCGTAGGTCGCAACGTCATGTGCTAAAACCCGCGTGCCGTACAAACACTTTCAACGGTGTCGAAACAATGATGGATCGGATCGGTGATCTGAATCTGTTCCTGCGCGTGGTGGATCTCGGATCGATCAGCGCGGCCGCACGCACGCTGGACATCTCCGTGGCGGTGGCGAGTCAGCGTTTGAAACGTCTCGAAGATTCGCTAGGCGTGCGCCTATTGCATCGAACGACGCGCGCCCTGCAAGTCACCACGGAAGGCGCGGCGCTTGCGGCACGTGGTCGACCGCTGCTCGAGGATCTCGAAGCGTTGACCGCGAGCCTGCGCGAAACGGCCGAGCAATCGACCGGAACGCTGCGGGTCACGATTCCGGCCTCGTTCGGAAGACTGTACGTGTCGCCGCTGCTGCCCGAGTTCCTGCAGCGCTTTCCACGGATCGCTGTGCACGTGCAGCTGACGGATCAGATGATCGATCTGGTGAGCGAAGGCTTCGATCTTGCGATCCGTATCGGCGCGCTGGAGGATTCCTCGCTCGCGGCGCGGCGACTCGCGCCGAATCGAAGAGTGTTGTGTGCCTCTCCGGCCTACCTGCGCAAACACGGAACACCGCGCGTGCCGCGGGACCTGGCGAATCACGATTGCCTCAAGCTCACGAGCTTCAGGGATTCGCAGGATCACTGGCATCTGCGCGGCGCAGACGGCGATGAGATTTCGGTGAAAGTGCAGGGCAGGCTCGAAAGCAATTTCGGTGAAGTGATTCGCGACGCGGCCCTCGCGGGTCTCGGCATTGCGCTGCATTCAACCTGGCATGTGTGCGATGACATCGCGGCGGGTCGGCTCGTGGTCGTCCTGCCCGATTACCCACCCCGTGAGAGTGCGATCCATGCCGTCATGCCGCAGCGGCGTCTGGTGCTGCCGCGCGTGCGGGCGTTCGTCGATTTCCTGAGCGAGAAGCTCGGCCCCACGCCGCCGTGGGATCGACATGTACGCACGACGCGCAAGCGATCAATGCGAGGCGCTGACCAGTAGCCAGCCGATGCCGATGGTCACGAGTGCACCCACCACACGCTGCGAGATCGACCACTGTGTGATCGTGCCATCCATCATCGCGATTCCAACGACCGTCATGGCGAACCAGAAGATGCTCTGCATCGCGGCGGAGTGCACACCCAGCCGCTGTTGAAATCCGATGGAGACGATGTAGAGCGCCACACCGCCTATGAAGTTGACGAGCGAGAGCAACGAAGTTGCGATGAGCAGCGAGCCCTGCTTCCAGCTCTGCGAGGCGTACACGAAGCCCTTGGCGTCGAAATACGCTGAAAGGGCCGTGGCGATGATGAGTGCGCAGACGACTAGAGCGGATCTCATGGTGGCCTCTCCCTGTGCTGATCGCATGTTACGCCTGCAAATCGGCCCCGCTGTGAGCACGGATGCGCGTCAGGCGCGAACGGCTCATTGCGCATTGCGTCGCAAACCCAGGGGCATCAGGGTTCGTCTTAGGGAGAGTTCCTGCCCGGCCACCTTTGTGATTTGCAATTGCTCTGGACAATGGCGGCAAGTTTCAACGGACAGATCTGAGGGACCACATGCTGCACGCCGCCAAAGCCACATCGCCCGCGCTGGACGCGCTCGTCATCACCGCGGACGAGCCTTTGTGTCTGCGCCTGGATGGCATCCTCCACGGCCTCGGTCACAGAGCGTTGAGCGTCGGTACGGTGCAGCAAGCCAATGAAGCCATGCAGGCTGCGTTCTTTCCGTTGCTGATCGTCGAGCGCAATCTCGCGGACGGCGATGCTCTCGATCTGTGTCGTGACTATCGCCGCCTTCATTCGGATCGCGGGGTCTCCATCGTGTTGTTGGGCGATTCGAGCTCAGCGCCGGCGATGGATATCGATGACTGCATCGATCGCGCATCGTCCGACGCGGAACTTCGCGCGCGTTTGGGGCGACGCATGGCTTTCGAAATGCTGCAGGAGTCGTTCGACAATGCCGCGATCGGCAAAGCGCTCGTCTCGCCCGCGGGCGAGTTCCTGAGAGTCAATCAGGCCCTGTGCGACATGATCGGTTACACGCAGGATGAGCTGCTACGGACGACCTTCCAGTCGCTGACCTACGAAGAGGATCTTGCGGGAGATCTGGGCCTGATGAAAAACGTGCTCGACGGCTCGCTGCGACGCTACGAGCTCGAGAAGCGCTACGTTCACCGCGACGGCCACGTGGTGTGGGCGCTTCTGAGTGTCTCGATCGTGCGGGACGAAGCCGGGGCGCCGCTCTGTTTTCTTTCCGAAGTGCAGGACATCACGGCGCGCAAGTGCAACAGCAGTTCGCCGCGCGTTTCGATCGTCTTCGGCAGTGTGCGCGGCGCCTGACTTCAGGAGCGGAATAACTTGCGGCCCTGCGCGTACATGGCGGCGACCACGGGGTGCGCGATCTTGCGTTCCATCGAGATCGCGTAGAACTCCGCAGCGACATTCTTGGCAACCCCGACGACCTTCAGTTCCGACGTGTTCTTGAGCTGATCTGCGAGAACCGCGGGCACGGGCACGACGCCGTGGCCCGCACGCGCGAACTCCCACAGCAATGCATAGTCCTCGAATTCACCGACGATGACCGGTCTGACCTCCTGTCGGTCCAGCCACTGATCGATGGAGAGCCGGATCGCGGTATCGGGCGTCGGCAGCAAAAGCGGAGCGCCATCGAGTGAGTGGGGAAACTGACGCTGGATGGATTTCGCCAGCGGCGCAGTTGCCATCCAGACCGTGGCGCAACTTCCCAGATGATGGTTGTAGGCCTGCACGTTTACGTTTGGCGTGACCGGCACGTCCGTGAGGATGACGTCCAGCTCCCGCAGCTGCAGAGAGTGGAGAAGGCGGTCGAATGTGCCCTCGCGGCAGACGAGCCGTACCGGTTGCTCTGAATTCAGCGCAACACCGATCAGCGCTTGAGCGATTTCCTTCGGCACGACGTCGTCGATGCCCACGGCAACTCTCATGGGCTTGCTCGTGGGCTGATGGGCGAGTGCCCCCAGCAGTTCGGCGCCCAGCCCGAAGATCTCGTCCGCGTAACTGAATACGAGCTTGCCGAGCTGCGTCGCCACCAGCCGGCGTCCATGCTTTTCCAGCAGTTTTACGCCCAGGCGTTCCTCGAAAGTGCGCAGCTGCGCACTCACCGTCGGCGGCGCGAGGTGCAGTTCCGCGCAGGCCTTCTGCAGGCTGCCATTACGAACGACGGACCAGAAATACATCAGGTGCTGATAATTCAGCCGCGGCGGCACGGATTTCATCGTGAGAGGGAACCTAAGCGATCGAAAGCCCGATTCTAATGGATCGACGCATCGGGAGAGCGAATCGGACTCGCCGTGAAGCAAAGCGATGGCCGGCGAGGGGGGGACTGGTCGTTGATTTCACCATTGACGGTTCAATGGTGAGTTCATCTCCGGGTCGTGCGCATCAAAGATATTCACACGCGAGTGAGTGAGTGTTGACAAACTGACGCGGGGGTGGCTCACTGCCGCCTCACGAGTGCTGGCATTCGATCGGCGCCGGGAAGGGGGAGCGATGATCGCCGCACTATTGACGACGGCCCGCGCTGCAGTTCAAGTCAGGCACTTCCTTTAGAAGGGCAGCTGACTTGAACGCCAATTCCGAAGCGTCGCTGGCCGATGTTGCACCTGCTGTGCATGCAAAGCCGGATGCGCGCGCCTGGTCCGCACTGACGATTCTGTGCTTCGTCTATGTCCTGAACTTCCTGGATCGGCAGCTGCTGTCGATTCTCGCCAAACCCATTCAGGACGATCTCGGTGTCACCGACGGCCAGCTCGGAATGATCGGCGGTCTGTATTTCGCTTTGTTCTACTGCGTGCTGGCAATTCCCGTGGGGTGGTTTGCCGATCGTACGAATCGCGTGCGGGTGCTCTCGTTCGCCTGCGCACTGTGGAGCGCGGCGACGATCGCCTGCGGTCTGTCGAACAGTTATGCGCAACTTGCCATCGCACGAATGTCGGTGGGTATCGGTGAAGCGGGCGGGGTGCCGCCTTCCTACGCCATCGTTACCGATTACTTCCCGCCGGGCACACGCGGCACGGCGCTCGGTCTCTACAACCTGGGCCCGCCCATCGGGCTTGCGCTCGGCGTGGCATTCGGCGCCTCCATTGCGGCGGCCTACGACTGGCGATCCGCATTCATCTGTCTGGGCGCAGTCGGCATTCTCGCCGCGCTGGTCGTGATCCTCTTTGTGCGAGAGCCCGTCCGCGGCGGCCTGGACGCGCCGTCCACGCGTACGGGCAAGAACGAGAAGGCTCCCTTCTGGCCGACATGCCGCATGTTCTTTGCTCAGCCGGTGCTCTTGAGCGTTTCGCTTGCGACAGGTGCCACTCAGTTCGTCACCTATGCGCTGCTCAATTTCGCGACTCTTTTTCTGATGCGCGAGAAGGGCATGACGCTCGGTGAAGTCGCAGTCTATTACTCGGTGCTGCTCGGCGTTTCCATTAGCGCGGGCATGTACGTCTCAGGCCGTCTCATCGACCGTTTCGCGCCGCGATCGCGAAGTGCGTACGGCTACCTACCTGCGATTGCGCTGCTGCTGGCGATTCCGTTCTTCATCGGCTTCGTGTGGAGCCCCGACTGGCGCATTGCGCTCGCTTTCCTCGCGCTGCCGATGTTCTTCAACTACTTCTATCTCTCTCCCGCGGTAACGCTCGTGCAGGAAGAGGTGAAGCCGAACGAGCGCGTGCTTGCGGGTGCGTTGCTGCTGCTCGTGATGAACCTGATCGGTCTGGGTTTCGGACCGACGTTTCTGGGCGCGATGAGCGATTACTTCAGGGCAACCCATCCCCAGGATTCGCTGCAGATGGCGTTCTACACGCTCGTTCCGTTTTATCTGCTGGCGTCGGGCCTGCATCTGTGGCTCGCGCGCGTGCTCAAGCGCCAGAGTTCCCTGCGCCAGGCTGCCCTGCGCCACGACCCACATCGGAGAGGCTCGTAATGCGCGTACGTCTCTGCCTGTCTGCGTTGATCGCTGTGTGTCTGACGCTTCCCGCGTTGGCGGACACGGATCCGCTGGTGACGACCCCGGCGGGAAAGCTGCGCGGTGAGGCGGTCGGCAATCTGAACGTGTTCAAGGGAATTCCGTACGCAATGCCGCCGACCGGCGCGAACCGGTGGAAACCGGCGGCTGCGATGAAGCCCTGGAGCGGTGAGCGCGAGGCGAGGCACTTCGGCGCTGCCTGCGTACAACCGCCCTCACGTCCGGGCAGTCTTTACGCTGACAACGTCGGACCGACGAGCGAGGACTGCCTCTTCCTCAACGTGTGGGCGCCAAAGAACGCGCGCAAAGCCCCGGTGTTCGTCTGGATCTACGGTGGCGCGCTGAGCTCCGGTGCATCGAACCTGTCCATGTACGATGGCGCGAAGCTCGCAAGTCGCGGCGTGGTGTTCGTTTCGATCAACTATCGGCTCGGCATTCTCGGCTATCTCGCGCATCCCCAATTGAGTGCCGAGTCCGCGCAGGGCATCTCGGGCAATTACGGCCTGCAGGATCAGATCGAAGCGCTGCGCTGGATTCAGCGCAACATCGCCGCATTCGGCGGCGATCCGGACAATGTCACGATTGCAGGCGAATCGGCCGGCGGGCTGAGCGTCATGCATCTGATGGCCTCACCGAAAGCGCGCGGCTTGTTCGCAAAGGCCATTGCACAGAGCGCCTACATGATCTCGCTCGCGGACCTGAAGCGTTCCGTGCACGGCTCGCCCTCGGCGGAAACCATCGGCTCGCAACTCGCGGCGACACTCGGTGCGCCCGATCTGGCAGCGCTGCGAGCAATGGATGCCACGACGCTTACGCTCGGCGCTGCGAAGTCGGGCTATTTCCCGATGAATAACATCGATGGTCAGACGCTGACACGTCAGATCGTCGACACGTTCGAGCGAGGCGAGCAGGCGCCCGTGCCGATTCTGGCGGGCTTCAACTCAGGTGAGATCCGGTCGCTGCGAACGCTCGTGCCGCCAGTGCCGGCCGATGCAGCTACCTACGAATCCGCCATTCGCGATCGTTATGCGGATCTGGCCACACCCTTCCTCGATCTCTATCCCGCAACGAATCTGGAAGACAGCATTCTCGCGATCACGCGCGATGCGCTCTATGGCTGGACGGCCGAGAAGCTGATGCGAAGCCAGACGGCCATCGGTCAGCGCGCCTACCTGTATCTGTTCGATCACGGCTATCCCGCGGCTGACTCATCAGACCTGCACGCATTTCACGCGGCCGAGATTCCGTACGCCTTCGGCAATATCGATCGCACTTCGCCGGTCTGGCCGAAGATTCCTGATACGCCCGAGGAGCGCGCGTTCTCCGATGCCATGGCCGACTACTGGACGAGCTTTGCGCGATCGGGCGAACCCAAAGCATCGCGACATCCGGATTGGCCGGCCTATGGCACGACGCGCGCCTACATGCATTTCGCCGATGTGCCGCGCACCGCGACGCAGCTCATGCCCGGCATGTTCGAACTGAACGACGAAGTCTTCTGCCGCCGGCGTGCGCAGGGCGATCAGGGCTGGAACTGGAATGTCGGCATCGTCTCTCCAGCCGTGCCGCCGCGGGCAGAGTGCGGCCGATGATCGACGGGTGCATGCAGGAGTTCGCGCTGACGCTCGAGAAATTTCTCGACCACGCCGCGAAATGGCATCCGCACGCACAGGTCGTGACCGGGCGTGAAGGCCACACGGATCGCATCAGTTATGCGGATCTGCGAGAGCGCAGTTTGCGCATCTCGGCGCTGCTGCATGAGTTCGGCGTCGGCAGAGGTGATCGGGTTGGAACGCTCGCGTGGAATACGCAGGCTCATGTCGAAACCTGGTACGCCATCATGGGCATGGGGGCCGTGTGTCACACCCTGAATCCGCGACTCACCGCGTCGCAGACTGCCTCCATGCTGGCGCAGTCCAGAGCCCGGATTCTGATCGTGAGTGCCGATCTCGCGACGCTCGCGCAGCAGATTCTCCCTGAAGCCCCGTCCGTCGAGCGCGTGCTCATAATCGATGGCGCTGTCGACGCATGGCGCACCTCGTGCGCCGTAATGACGCTCGAGGATGCGCTAAGTGCATCGCGTCCATCGACGCCTGCATCGGATCTCTGGGGAGGCTTCGACGAGCGCGCGGCCAGCGGGCTGTGTTTCACCTCCGGCACCACCGGCGCGCCCAAAGGCGTCACGTACACCCATCGCTCGAGCTACCTGCATGCGCTGCGGTTGCTGCAGGCGGATTCGATCGCCATCACTGCGGCTGACAGCGTGCTCACCGTCGTCCCCATGTTTCACGCGAATGCGTGGGGATTGCCGTTCGCCGTGCCCGGCGCAGGGGCCAAGCTCGTATTGCCCGGCCGACATGCGGACGGTGCGAATCTCGCGCGGCTGATCGTCCAGGAATCCGTAACGGTGGCCGTGGGCGTGCCGACCGTCTGGCTGGGCCTGGTCGAACATCTCGACGCCACGGGCGGCGAAGTGCCTTCGCTCAAACGCATCCTGGTGGGCGGTGCGCCCATGCCGCCGGCACTCATGGAACGCATCGAGAAAAGACTCGGTGTTACGGTTCAGACCAGTTGGGGCATGACCGAAATGTCGCCCTCCGGAACCATGTCTTCGTTCGACGATCCGCATCGTTCCGCCGCGACTGCAGGACGACCCGCGATAGGCGTCGATCTGCTGCTGACCGATGCGCAGGGCGTCGCTTTGCCCGAACAGCGCAATGTCGAAGGGCATCTGCGCGTACGCGGCGTCGCGGTGATCGAGCGTTATTTCGGCGAAGAGAAGCGGGCCACCGATGCGAACGGCTGGTTCGATACGGGAGATCTGGCACGCATCGACGATCAGGGGCATCTGATCATTACCGGTCGCGCGAAGGACCTCATCAAGTCCGGCGGCGAATGGATCAACCCCGGGGAGATCGAAGCGATCATCTGTCGACTGCCCGAGGTATCGCTCGCTGCGGTCATCGGCCGGTCCGATACCAAGTGGGGCGAGCGGCCGGTGCTCGTCGTGGAGATTCAGGATCAGCGCACGATCAACGACGAGGGGCTGCTCAGTTCACTGCGCGGCAAGGTCGCACCCTGGTGGATCCCGGATACGGTGATTCGTTTGCAGCAGATGCCACTGGCATCTACCGGCAAGATCGACAAAATGCTGCTCAGATCGAAATATGGTGGTGGATGAGAGCAGGCGTGCGACGCCTGTCCATCCAACGAAGCAGGATGGGGAGGCTGAACGTGCCGGCAGATGTGAAAACGCAGCGCAAGCGTGCGGGTGGCGCCAAGACGCGCAAGCCGCGACGCAAACGCGTGACCAAGGCCGAACAGCGGGCGGAGATGATGGAGCAGATTCTCGACACCGCGGAGGCGCTCTTTTCGAAGCACGGCCTGTATGGCGTGACTTTGAAAGACGTGGCCCGGCGTCTGGGGGTCCATCACACGCTCATGAACTACTACTTCAAAGACAAGAAGAAGCTGTTCGACGAGGTGTTCGCGCGTCGCGCCGTCGTGACCGCCACGCGCCGGATGCAGGCGCTCGACGAATATGAAGCGGCCACCAAGGGCAAGCCGACGGTGGAGGGCGCCTTGCGCGCGTTCCTCGACACCGACCTCGATCTCTATATCGAAGGGGGCGAGCCCTGGAAGAACTACGGCGCGCTCGGCGCGCAGGTCGCCAACACGCCGGAGTGGGGTGCCGAGCTCATGGATCAGCATTTCGATCCGGTCGTGCTGAAGCTGATCGGATTGTTGAAGCGCGCATTACCGAAGTGCTCCGAGGAGGACATCTTCTGGGGTTATCACTTCGTGACGGGTGCGTTGCTGCTCACGCTCGCGCGGACGGGGCGCATCGACAAGTTGTCGGGCGGGCGTTGCAAGTCTGAGGATTTCGCGGCGGTCAAGAAGCGCATGGCCACCTTTATGGCGGCGGGTTTTCTTGCGCTATGCGGCAAATGAACTTAGCCCGCAGCTGTTGCGGCTCATGAGCTGGCGCCCGCGTCGTGCGCGGGCATCGGTTGACAATTCATCTGACAGGCATTGATGACGGCATATCGACGGTACAACACTCACTCACGAGTGAATGAATAAAACGACAGGGGGAGCATCATGAAAGTCTCATTGCGAAGCACATCCCGAGCGGCGGTCCTGTTCGGCCTCACGTTCCCCGCGTGGGCGCAGCAGCCGACCCAGAACGTGCAAAGTCCGGGCGCCGAAGGCAGCGGCAATCTCGCCGAGATCGTGGTCACCGGTTCATTCATTCGCGGCACGCCGACGGACGCTGCGTTGCCGGTCGAGGTCTACACGCGCGAGCAGCTCGAGAAAGAAGGCAGCCCGACTGCGCTCGAGTTCGCCAAGAGCCTCACCATCTCCGGCCCTACGACCGGTGAGTCCTACTACTTCGGGGGGCCGACGCTCATCGGCTCGGTGAACTACAACCTGCGCGGGCTCGGCTCGGACAAGACGCTGATCCTGCTGAATGGTCGGCGCATGGATATCAACACCGCGAACATTCCATCGCTGGCGCTGGAGCGCACCGAAATCCTGAAAGACGGCGCGGCGTGATCTACGGTGCCGATGCAACCGGCGGCGTCGTGAACTTCATCACCCGCGATCGCTTCGTCGGTCTCGATATGGATGCGCAGTACAAGTACATCGACGGTTCCGACGGCGATTACTCGATGGCCGTGCTGGGCGGCATCGGACAGGGACGCGTCAATCTGATGGTGTCGGCCGAGTACGAACATCGCTCGCGTCTGCATGCGCTCGAACGCGATTTCACGCATGACTCGCTCGATCCGACGAAGCCCGGTTACAACCCCGCGCCCTGGTCGACACTCACGAATCTCGCGGGCTGGTTGCCGCGCGGCGCATTGCCTGCAGTGCCGAGTGCGACTGCGGACGGCGAATTCGGTGCGCCGGTCGCCGGCATCGTTCCCGACTTCACGCCGCAATCGTGTGCGGCAGTCGGCGGTCGCTACGACAACAATTTCACCTGCGCCTACAACTACATTCCCTACTACAACCTGGTCGAGGACAACGACATCTATCGCGGCTATGCGCAGCTCACCGCGGAGATCACCGAGAACATGGGCTTTCACGTCGACGCCTCGTACGCGCGCGTGACGGTGCCGCAGGTATTCGCATCGCCCGCGCAGCCGCTCGTGCGCGGACCAGCGATGGCGACCGGCTCGACCTTCCAGCTCTATGTGCCGATCACGAATCCATACGCCGCCGATTTCGCCGCGCGTAACGGCATCGTCGGTGCCTCGGGGTTCACTCCAGTCACGTTCCGCCTGCTCGGTCATGGCGGCAACTTTGCGTTCGGCGATGGCGAAGGCTACGGCGTGCCGGATCGCATCGACAACGAGATCTGGCGTTTGTCGGCCGGCCTCAAGGGAAAGTTGGGTGAATGGGCCGGCGCGGCAAGCAACATCGGCTACGACTTCGCCGTCACGTACAACCATTCGAACTCATACAACACGCATCCGGACACCATCGGTTATCGCGTGCAGCAGGCGCTCAATGGATTCGGCGGCCCGAACTGCAACGCGGCCGATCTGGATCCGACGCGCTTCGGAACTCAGAACCCCGCTGCCGCCGGACAGAACGGTTGCATGTGGTGGAATCCGTTCTCGACGTCGTTCGCCGGTCAACCGGTGCGAGGTCTTGCGAATCCGAACTACGTCGCAGGCACCGAGAACTCTGAGGAGTTGACGCGCTGGATGTTCAATCCGCGTGCGACGAAGTTGATCAACGAGAACACGACGGTGGATCTCGTGTTCGACGGCTCGCTCGGCTTCAGTCTCCCGGGCGGCACCGTGGGCTGGGCCCTCGGTGGTCAGTATCGCGACGTGAAGAGTCGCGAAGACATTCCCGACCCGCTCTACAACGGCAGCCTGCCGTGCGAATGGCCTGCGGAATTCACGAGTGCCAATGGTGTTGGCTCGCCGAATCTGCCGGCAACGCCGGTCGCGACCAACAACCCGAACTTCCGCGGCTGTACGCCCGATAGTCCTGGTCCGTTCGTTCTGTTCGCGCCGAATCCGCCGGACAACGTTGGGCGGCACCAATACTCGGTGTTCGCCGAATTGCAGCTTCCGGTACTCGACAATCTCGATTTCCAGGCCGCGATCCGACGCGAGGAATTCTCGGATGGACTCGGCGCGGACGTGTACAAGCTCGCCGGTAAATGGAACGTGTGGGGCCCGCTGTCATTGCGCGGATCGTATGGAACGAACTATCAGACACCGCCGCTCGGCGTGGTTCCCGGCCAGATGACGGTCGCAGCACGCACCTACACCGCTGCGGCAGGCAACTGGCTCGGAGCGCAATTCATCACCGACGCGAATCTCAAACCTGAGACCGCGAAGGCAAAGAACTTCGGCCTGATCTGGGACAGCGAAGGCTTTGGCGCAGGCCACCGCTTTCAGTTCATCCTCGATTACTTCGACATTCGCACGAAGGATCAGATCGCACAGGTCGCCGATCCCAATCAGATCGCGAGCCTGGTCTTCAATGGTCCCGGCGCAACGATCACCACCTGCGATCCGAACGTCCAGCCGCTACTCAATCGCATCACCTTCAACGCGGGCTGCACGGTCGGCATGAACGGTATCGGTACGTTCTCGTCGGTCTCGACGCGTTACGGTAACGGTCCCGGTCAGACGACCAACGGCTTCGACCTCCAGACGGTCTACGACATGCCGTTGGCTGCGGGCAATCTGACGCTCGGCATCAACGCCACGAAGATCACCGAACTGAAGACCGGCCCGACATCTCTTGATGGCGTCGTGATCTCGACCGGCGACGATCGCTTGGGAATGCTGAACTTCGCGACCTTCGCGCAGGCGGCGCCCGAGTGGCGCGCGAACTTCAGTGCGAGCTACGGCATCGATCGCCACAACGTTCGCCTCGGCGTGAACTTCGTCTCGGCAGTCGAGGACGAACGCCCCGGCGTGCAGTACGGCGAGAAAGGTGAGGATTGGATCACGGCCGACATGACTTACCGCTTCCAGTTCGAAGACGGCCTCTCGCTCACGGCGACGGTGGCCAACATCCTCGATCGCGATCCGCCTGCCGCGCAGGAAGAATTCGGCTACGACCCCTGGACCGCCAACCCGCTCGGTCGCACGGTGGAGATTGGTGTGCGGAAGGCTTTCTGAGGCGGGGTTTCACACAGAGTGCATAGAGGGCACAGAGATTGAAGAGTGAAGATCTCCACGGGGTGCACGGGAACACGGGGTTGGGAGAAGAAGGTCATCGGAGATGGAACCTCTTGCCCCTGTGGGTTCGACTTCAGTCGAACAGAGTGAAGAGAAGAGTTCACACAGAGTGCACAGAGGGCACAGAGATTGAAGAGTGAAGATCTCCACGGGGTGCACGGGAGCACGGGGTTGAGGAGGCATGGTCATCGGAGATGGCCGAGCGGCGGATGTGAAGCCCTCTTACTGTGGGTTCTTTCCACTGTGGGTTCGACTTCAGTCGAACAGTGGGAAGAGGAGAGTTCACACAGAGTGCACAGAGGACACAGAGATTGAAGAGTGAAGATCTCCACGGGGTGCACCGGGAACACGGGGTTGGGAGAACAAGGTCATCGGAGATGGAACCTCTTGCCCCTGTGGGTTCGACTTCAGTCGAACAGTGGGAAGAGGGGAGTTCACACAGAGTGCACAGAGGGCACAGAGTGAAGAGGAGAGATCTCCACGGGGTGCACGGGGAACATGGGGTTGGGGAGAGCACGGTCATCGGAGATGGCGGAGCGACGGATGCGAAACCCTCTTACTGTGGGTTCTTTCCACCGTGGGTTCGACTTCAGTCGAACAGCTTCTTGTCCGGCTGAAGCCCAATGGCACTGCATTAAGCAGAAGCGCGGAGCGCAGATGAGCGGAAGGGGCTGAAATAGAAAGGAAAGCAGGCTGGCCAGGATTGATAGGATGTTTGTTACCACACATCGACCCAATCAATCG
>JAFAEQ010000045.1 GCA_023423935.1 Pseudomonadota bacterium
CGCCTACCGCCTACAGCCTACAGTCTACTGCCTAGCGCCTGCGGCCCTTGGGCCCTGGCGCTTCCTACTCAATTCGCTGCCTTCTTGACCGGCTCGCCGTTCGGCACTTCGCCTGCGATCTCGAGCAGCGCCTCGTAGACGAACTGTGCAGGGCGCGACAAGGCCGGCGAGCGGCGGTGGGACAGAAACATCGGACGCATCGGTGCGATCGGCCCGAGAGGCCGCGCTTGAAGGGCACCGCTATCCAGATCCGACTGAATCGTGCCGGCCACCATGGCGCCGACACCGAGCCCGCGCCGGACCGTCTCGATGACGTTGTGGAGCGAGTCGAGCTCGACGATGACATACGGCGTGAGGCTCGCCGCCGCGAAGACACCATCGACGATCGAACGGATCGAGTTGGGCGCGCGAGGCACGATCCAGGGGAGCGCCGCGAGATCCTGCAACGAGGCATCGGCAGGAATTTTCCAGCCACGCGGATACATGAGAATCACCGGCTCGATCAGCACCTGCGAGCCGACGATCTGCTCGTTGTCGGGGCGCGTCGGTGAGATCGACAGCTCGATGCGGCCGGTCATGAGCAGATCGTGAAGCGCGGCACTGCCCTCCTCGCGTATCTGCAGATGCATCTCCGGATGCTGAGTGCAGACTTTCTCGATGATCGAGAACGCGAAGCGCGGAATCATCGTCGGCGACATGCCGATGCTCACGGCGCCGGAGAGCGGCAACACTTCCTGATGCACGGCGTTGCGCAATTCGTCGTACTGACGAAGGATCGCCTGAGCGCGTGCGTAGAGAATGCGACCGGCCGAGGTCGGCGTCACACCCGACACGGATCGGTCGAGCAGCTTGACCTTGAGCTCCTGTTCCAGCACGGCCATCTGCTGACTGAGTGCGGGCTGAGCCACACCCGTCACGGCGGCAGCGCGCGTGATACTGCGGCTGTCCACGATCTGAACGAAGTACCGCAAACGTCTACTGTCCATTGCTGACCCTCCGTTCTCTGGCGTGCAGAAAGGAAATGAGCAGTGCGCCGCACGCCATCACGGCAGCGACGAACCAGATCGGGCCGGAAAACGATTCGCTGCGCCTGCGAATCTCGCCGATGACATACGGTCCGAGCATGCCGCCGAGATTGCCGATCAGGTTGATCAGCGTGATGCCCGCAGCGGCAACCGCGCGATTCAGGAACGACGTCGGAATGGACCAGAAGACACCCTGAGCGCCGCCGAGCCCGATTCCGCCAATGAACAGCAGCAGCAACGCAAACGCGCCGTGCGCCACCATCGAAGCCGCGAACAGCGCGATCGTGCCGAGCATCAGCGCATACCCCAGATGACGGTAGCGCTCCTGCGTGAGATCCGAATGCCAGGAGTTTGCGACCATGCCGATGCCAATGCCGAGCCAGGGCAGCGCAGACAACACACCGATCGCGAGCTCACCGAGCCCGGACATTTCCTTGATGACCTGCGGCAGCCAGAACATCAGACCGTTCGCGCCGATCAAGGTGGTACACCACACGATCGCAGCCAGCCACAGCCGCTGGTCTTTCACGACGATTGCGAACGCTCCCTTGTCGTGCCGACTGGCCGGTCGGGCATCTTCACGTTCCAGCTCGTCCTGAATCCATTGTTTCTCTTCGCTGCTCAGCCAGCGCGCGGCCATTGGTTTGTCAACAAACACCACCCAGGCGACGAGACCCATCGCCACCGTAGCCGCACCTTCCATCAGGAGCATCCAGCGCCATCCGGGCAGATCGAGTGGATTGCTCACGCGCATGAGCCAGCCGCACAGCGGTCCGCCGATGACGACGGAGATCGGAATCGCCAGCATCGTGATCGCGATCGTATTGGCGCGATAGCGCGCCGGCATCCAGGTGCTGCAGTAATACACGATGCCTGGCGCGAATCCGGATTCCGCACACCCGAGCAAAAAGCGCAGCACGTAGAGCTGCTCGGGCGACTGCACGAACGCCATGGCCGTCGCCACGCTGCCCCAGAAGATCACGCTGCCCGTGATCCATCGCCGTGCCCCGATGCGCGTCAGCACCCAGGTGCTGGGGAACTGGCATAGCAAATAACCGACGAAGAAGAGCCCGACCGCAAGACCATAGGCCTCGGGGGCGAGGCCCAGATCCGCGTTCATCTGCAACGCGGCGAAACTGATGTTCACGCGATCGAGCGAGCTGAGCACGATCAGCACCACGATCGGAATCAGAACCCGCGCTCTGAACTTGGCGCTGGCGCTCGCCTCGACTGGCGTTACGTGCACGTAGTCCTCTCGAGATCGACGACATGGACCGGCGGATCCGCAGCGTAGAGTGCCATGACGCACTCGCGGCGATGATGCAACACTGCGCGCTGATTGATCGAGCCCTTGTCCGTGATCTCTCCGTGATCGAGCGATGGCGGCGACGGCAGCACGATGGCGCGTCGCACGCAACGCGTACTGGCCGGATTTCGCCGCGCATGCTCCTCGAGCCGCTCGCGCAGCCGCTCCATGAGCTCGGTGCTGCGTGCGAGATAGCTATGGTTCGGCTCCGTGAGACCGAGCAGATTCGCGCAGGCACTGACATCGGGAATCACGATCGCGGCTACGAAATCCTCATCCAGACCTGCGATCACGACATCCTGCGCCATGGGCGCAAGTGCGCCGATCAGATCGGCGCGAAGCGGCCCGACGCTCACCCAGGTTCCATTGGCCAGCTTGAAGTCCTCGCCAATGCGACCATCGAACTTCAGACCGCGCGTGGGATCGGCCGGATCTATCAGGCGCACCGCATCGCCGAGTCGATAGAACCCTTCCGCATCGAATGCCTGACTCGTCAGCTCGGGCTGACGCCAATAGCCCGGCGTCACACTCGGGCTCTTCACCCGGATCTCGATCTTCTCCTCCACCGGCGCCAGTTTCACCAGCGTTCCCGATGCGGGTAGTCCGATCACGCCGCTTCGTCCCATCGGTGGTGTCGTGAAAGTCACCGAGGGCCCCGTTTCGGTCGCCCCGAGCCCTGAGAGAATCGGCGTGCGCAATCCGCGCTCGATCATCGACGCTGCATCGAGTGCGTCCCACGTGTGTTGCGCAAGCGATGCGCCGGCGAAGAAGCACGCGCGCAAGCGGCGATAGAAGGTGCGACGCAAGAGATCGTCCGACTGCAGCCGCAACGCGATCATCTCGAAGCCCTTCGGCACGTTGAAGTACACCGTCGGTGAGATCTCGCGCAGGTTCTCGATCGTCGCTGCAACGCCTGTCGGCGTCGGCTTGCCATCGTCAATATAGAGCGTGCCGCCGTTGCTCAGCACGAGTCCCACGTTGTGGCTGCCGCCAAACGTGTGATTCCACGGCAACCAGTCGACGAGGATCGGCGGCTCCTCGAGCAGGAACGGCATCGCCTGCTGCAGCATGGCGGCATTACTGCACAACATCCGATTCGTCGTGATGACTGCCTTCGGCTGTCCGGTGGAGCCGGACGTCAGCAGGAACTTGACGATCGTGTCTGCATCCGTGGCTGCATGACGCTCGGCGAGCACCGTTGTCGGCTCGGCCGCGAGTGCTTCGAGCGGTGTGATCGCGCGGCCCGCGAAAGGCGTGTCACCGATGACTTCGATGGCAGGATCGAGGACCGCGAGCGCCCGCCCGTAGCGATGCGTATCGAAAGCTGCGACCAGACCTGGCGTCAGCAGGCCGAGAACATACTGGAGCTTGGCGAGGTCGCCTGCCACCTGTGAGTAGGCTGGCGACACCGGGCAGTACGGAATGCCGGCCCACATCGCGGCGAACGCGAGTGTCAGATGTTCGAGACTGTTCCCCGAAAGAATCAGCAGCGGTCGATCCGCGTTCAGCTCGCGGGCGGTAAGGCCCATCGCCAGGCGCTGGACCTGCGCGAGCATCTCTCCATAAGTGATCGAGCGCCACGACCCGCTCGCATCGCGCCGGGCCACGAGGATGCGCTGTGCATCCTGGCTTGCCCAGTGCTCAAGCCAATCGAGCATTCGTGGGGGATACGGCCTGATCTCACCCAACGGTCGCAGCAGCATGGCGCCGTCGGCGCGCTGCTCGAACGACGTGTCGAATGGATCCGGCGTCCACGCCGTCGCTGAAGCCACGTCAGTCCTCCGTCAAGCCGAGCGCGCGAATCGCGTTCTGCTTCAGGATCAGATCGTGAACTTCCGGGCGAAATCCTGCTTCCTTGAAATCCTTGATCCAGCGATCCGGCGTTATCAGCGGATAGTCTGAGCCGAACAGCATCTTGGTCTTCAACTGAGTATTCGCGTACTGCACCAGTTGCGGCGGGAAATACTTCGGCGACCAACCCGACAGATCGATGTAGACATTCGGCTTGTGCAGACACACCGACAGCGCCTCGTCCTGCCAGGGCCAGGAGGGGTGCGCGATGATGATCTTCATGTCCGGGAAATCCACGGCTACATCATCGAGGTGAATCGGATTGGAGTACTTGAGCCGCAACCCGCCGCCGCCCGGCAACCCGGTTCCCATCCCGGAATGACCGCTGTGGAAGATCGCCGGCAGTTTGTGCTCGGCAATGACTTCGTAGAGCTGATAGGCGAGACGGTCGTTCGGGAAGAAGCCCTGCACCGTCGGATGAAACTTGAAGCCCTTGATCACCCCGTCCTTGATGAGCCGGCGCGCCTCGCGCACACCCATCTTGCCCTTGTGAGGATCGATGCTCGCAAAGGCCATCATGATGTCCGAGTTCTCGCGTGCAGCGTCGGCGACCTCCTCGTTCGGAATGCGGCGCGCGCCGATCTCGAACTCGGAGTCCACCGTGAACATGACGAGACCGATCTTGCGTTCGCGGTAATAGGCAATCGTCTCTGCGATGGTCGGACGCTTGCCGGTCTTGAAATACTTCGCGGACGCTTCCTCGAAGGGCTTCCACGCTTCATCCGGCTCCTGACGGCAGCTGACTTCCGCGTGCGTATGGACGTCGATTGCGACGAGCTCGCTCAATTTCATTTCTGTTGCTCCTTCTGGGAGCGTTCCCATTGGGCGATCGTCATATCGCGTTCCACCAGTTCAACCAGCAAGGGCGCCGGTTTCCAATGCATCGGGCCGAAGAGATTCGAATACTTCAACATGCCATCCAGCAGCGTGCGCAATCCGATCGTTTCGGCGTAGAACATCGGACCGCCGCGATAGCGCGGGAATCCGTAGCCTGATGTCCACACCACGTCGATGTCGGAGGCACGCAATGCGACGCCTTCGCCCAGGATGCGGAAGCCCTCGTTCAGCAGCGGATACAGGCAGCGCTCCAGGATTTCATCCTTAGTGTGCGAACGCTGCGGAACGTTCAACGATTGCGCGCGCTCTCTGAGAATCTCGATGGCCTGCGGATCTTCGATACGCGCGCGGTTCCCCGGTTCGTAGCGGTAATAGCCTTTGCCGTTCTTCTGTCCCAGTCGACCTGCTTCATGCAAGGCGAAATCGGCCTGATAGTACGTTGGGTCCGGAGGGAACTGCGATGCATTCGCCTTGTGCACGTTGACGCCGACATCGATACCCGCCATGTCGAACACGGCGAGAATGCCCATCGCCATCCCCCACTCTTCCAGTGCGCTGTCCACCTGCTTGGGCGTGGCGCCTTCGAGCACCATCCGCTCGGCTTCACGCGCATAGCCTTCCATCATGCGATTGCCGATGAAGCCGTAGCAAACGCGCGCGAGCACCGGCGTCTTGCGCAGCGGCTTGGCGAGATCCATCACCGTACGAATGGTCTGCGGCGAAGTGAGTGACGTACGGACGACTTCGAGCAACGGCATCACGTTCGCCGGCGAGAAAAAGTGCATACCGATCACGTCTTCCGGCCGCTTGATCGAGCGCGCGATCTGCTCAATATCGAGCGTGGAGGTGTTGGTGGCGAGTACGGCACCGGGTTTTGCGATCTCGTCCAGCTTGGCAAAGATCTGCTGCTTGAGCTCCATGCTCTCGAATACTGCTTCGATGATGACGTCCGCCTCGCCAAGCGCAGCGTATTCGAGCGATGGCGTGATCAGACGCATGCGCGCTGCCTTGTCTTCGGCTTTCAGCCGGCCGCGATCCACCATCGTTTGATACGTGCGATCGATGTTTGCGACGCCGCGCTCGAGCCCGGCCGTGCTCGCGTCGATCAGCGTCACGGGAATGCCGGCATTCGCGAAGCAGATGGCGATACCGCCACCCATGGTGCCTGCCCCGATCACACCGGCCGATCTGATCGGCCTGGCCTGGACGTCATCGCCCAGACCCGGAATCCGCCGCGTCTCGCGCTCGGCAAAGAACACATGGACCGCACCGCGCGACTCGACACTCTGCTTGCACTTGTTGACCAGCTCCGTCTCGTACTCGAGACCTTCTTCGAGCGAGCTGACAGCGGCCTTACGCACCGCCTCGACCGCGACCAAGCCGGCATTTCTATTCGGATAGGCTTTGCGCGCCTGCTGCGTCATGCGCTCGAAAATCTCGGGCGTTGCCGTCGCGGGATCCACCGACATGGCGCCGGTGCGTCGCGGTCCGCGGTGTTCGCGGATCAGTGAACGCGCGTACTCGATGGCCCCCGTGCGCAGATCGCCTTCGATGACTGCGTCGATGAACCCGAGCGTCTGCGCCTGTTTCGCATCGACCGGCTTCGCCGCAAGGATCAAATCGAGCGCTTTCTCCGCGCCGATCAGCCGCGGCATGCGCTGCGTGCCACCTGCACCCGGAATGATGCCGAGCGTGACTTCTGGCAGACCGAAGCGCGTTCCCGCCGCTGCGACCCGGTAATGGCACGCGAGCGCAATCTCCAGGCCACCGCCCAGCACGGTGCCGTGCATGGCCGCGACGACCGGGACTTCGAGCGCTTCGATCGCGTTGAACAGGACGCGATATTCCGCCTCCTTCGGCGGGCCTTTGAACTCACCGATGTCTGCACCTGAGAAGAAGGTGCTGCCCTCGCACATGAGGATCACGGCCTGCACGCCTGCAGCACTCTGCAGTTCGTCGAGAGCCTCGCGAAGGCCTGCTCTTACATCGGCGGTGATGGTGTTGACGGGCGGATTGTGAACGACGATGAGCGCGAGCTCGCCGTCACGCTCAAGGCGTACGAGCTTGGATGTCATGCGAAACGAATTCCCCCAATTGGCCGGACCGTGATTTCGCCTTGATACCACATATTTGGAAAGCCTGGGTTCGGTATATAAGATATAAGAACAATGGATATCACTGACGTCGATCTGAATTTGCTGGTCGTCTTCGATGCACTGCTGCGCACGCGCAGCGTCACGCAGGCGGCAAGGCAGCTCGGGATGAGCCAGCCCGCGACCAGTTTCGCGCTGAATCGCCTGCGCAAGACGTTCCGCGATCCGCTCTTCGTGCGCACATCCCGCGGCATTCATCCGACGCCGTTCTCCGAGGCAATGGCGGGCCCGCTGGAGGCCATCATCGATCGGATTCGTACCGATCTTCTGCATCAGCCGACCTTCGATCCGGAAACGGTGCAGCGATCGGTGACGCTCAACATGCAGGACATCGGCGAGCTCGTATTCCTGCCGCAGATTCTTGAACGTCTGAGTGTGCTGGCGCCCGGCCTGCGACTGCGAACCGTCAACCTGCCTGCCGCCGAGCTGGAACCTGCACTGCGCACGGGCGAGGTCGACCTGGCGTTAGGGCATTTCCCGGAACTGGCGAGTGCGGCGCTTTATCAGCAACGACTATTCACTCACACGTTCGTGTGCATCGTGCGCGCGGATCATCCCACCATCGGTGGCGAGCTCACACGCAAACAGTTCATGGAGGGACGCCACGCGGTGGTACATCCAGCGGGACAGCTGAACGATTCACTGGAAGCCGAGCTGCAGCAGCAGGGCCTGAAGCGCAACGTGTCGGTGCGACTCGAGCACTTTCTCGCCGTGCCGACGATGCTCGAGCGTTCGGACCTGATCTTTACCGTTCCCTATGCAATCGGTGAGCGCCTGGCACGGCTCGCCGCCATCAAGCTCGTCAAGCCGCCGTTCAAGGCGAAGCCTCGCGTCGTGCGTCAGCACTGGCATTCGCGCTTCCAGCACGATGCCGCGAACCGCTGGTTGCGTGGCGTGACGGCCGAGCTGTTCCTCGACAAAGCCTCGCGTTCGCGCAAGGCGAGTCGCTAAAGGCCGATGATCGGTCGCGCTCCCCAGCGGGAG
>JAFAEQ010000046.1 GCA_023423935.1 Pseudomonadota bacterium
TGTTTCAGCGGGTATTTCATAAAGCGGCCTAATCAAATGTTTCGGCCGCTTTCGTTCATGTATCCGTCACGTGGCAGTCAGGTGCCGGAGGAGTCTTCCCCGGCAGCCTTTTCCTGCCAGTTCGCGAGCTCTTCAGTGAGTTGCTTGGCGACGAACTTTTCGGCTCGCATCCAGGAGCGGTCGTCGTCACCGCGAAAGTTGAGCGAGCGTTGTACGACGACCTTGTCGTGCGCCACATCGGATACGACCACATTCGCAAACTGGATCAGCGTGCTGGCTTTGAGGATCCCGCCGTACAGCAGCAGATCCGCACCGGCGGCCTGCGCAGCTTCGAGCAACGATTGCGTGTCCGTTCCAGTGATCGAGCACGGCGCGGGATCGCACTTCAGCTCGACGATTCTGAAATGGCCGTCACGCGTGAGATCGTCCCGCAAGCTTTCCATGAAGCGCCGCAGACGCTTCGCGTGCGCCTCGGTCTGATCGGTCGTCTCGCCGGAGGTATCGCGGTAATCGAGATCAATCAGCGCGATGCTCGGCGCAGCGTGCTCGTCATCGGCGGTGTACGCGCGCAAGCTGAAGAGGGCGGTCAGCGCTATTGCGAACCCAGCAATCGCAGTTCGTTGCTTCATGGCGATGCTCACTGTCCGTCTCCACGGACAGCGATTGTTCGCCTTGTCGCGAGGTCACGCTATGTGGACGCTACGGATATGCGGCGGCCGATGCACGCCGGTCGGTGCATGGGTCAGCGATTCGGCGCGCAGATGTTGGCGCAACTCGAGCGTCGACTCTGTGCGCTTCTGTAGGTGTGCGCAATCGACTCGAACAGTCAGCGCCCAGGAATCACTCGCTCACGTCGTTCGCGTGTGGATGCCTATCATTTCTTGCCCACGCTCTCCTTCACGAAGCGGTCGATCATCTCTGCAAACGCCTGCGGCTGCTCGAAGTACGCAAAATGGCCTGCATCGAGCCATTCCAGGCGAGCACCCCAGACTTCCGCTGCGCGACGTATGTTCGTCTCTCCGATGACATGACTTGCGCGACCGGCGATCAAGAGCGTTGGCGCCTCAAGGCGGCGCGTGAGGTTCGGCAATGGCTTTGCGAGATAGCCTTCGGCCGCGAGTGCCTGGACAGCCTTGGCTGACGTGCAACTCAGAAGCCCAGACTCGTGATCGAGCGCCTCCATGCGCTCCTGATTTTCCCTCTCCGCAAAGTGCAGCTGACGCTGCAACGGCAGCCGGCCGATCGCGCCGTACATCTTCGCGAGCTTGTCCATGGCCGGGTCCGAAGAGCCGGCGATCTCGTGAATCTCGGCGGCCTTGGCCGGAAAGGCGGTGCCTGCGATGGCATCGATGTGCTCGACCTGATAGTCGAGCGCGCGCGGCAGATCGTGCGCCGTGTCGATCATGACGATCGCCGCGACATGTGCCGGGTAGCGTGCTGCGTACTCCGCTGCGACTGCACCTCCGAACGAGTGTCCGGCGAGGATCAGCCGATCGGTCTGCGCCACCGTACGAAGCTGCTCGAGATCGGCGATCGTTGCCTGCATGCCGTAGCGCTCCTCGGGTCCGTCGAACGTGGACCGACCGCAGCCGCGCTGATCGAAATAGAGCACGCGAAAATGCTGCTCAAGGAAAGGACCTGCGCTCTTCTCGAATGTGAACGCGTTATAACCGGGCCCGCCATGCAGATAGGCGATCACGGGCGCATCAGCGCGGCCCGCGAGCTTGTACCAGATACGAACACCGTCTCGCGCCGTGGTAAACGCGCCACCCTGCGCCGCCAGACGCTCGCGCGAACAGGTGTCGGAGTTCGGGCTTTCTGCAGAAACGGTCAGTGCAAAGAGAAGCGTTGCAGCGAGCAATAAGGAGCGGATCGGCATGGTAATCACGCATGAGGAAACTGATGCGTGAGCATAGCCAACCGGATGTCGACTTGCGAAAGAGTCCATTCTGGACTCGCGCGACAAGCGACGAACGACTCAGTGGCTGTACGGCGCTTCGCGAATGTTCAGGAACCGCTGCGTGCCCTTATGACGTCACGCGCGCTATCGATCACGCGTGCTCATCTGGAGGAACGGCGACCGGCTGTACCGACCATTCGGGCGGGTCGTCATCCTGATCGGCTTGATCGTCTTCGAAAGACTTGTGCACCTTACCGGCCTTGTGATGCACGGGCGCGTAGATCGCGTAGAGCTGCATCGGCTCATCGCCGATGTTCGTGATGTTGTGCCACGTTCCCGCCGGCACGAGAACACAGTCGCCATCGCCCACTTCCCGCTCGAACGAAAGGTTGTCCTTGGCTGGCCCCATCTGAACACGACCTCGCCCGCCATCGAGCCGCAGGAACTGATCCGTTTGCGGATGCGCCTCGAGCCCGATGTCCTTTCCGACGGGAATGGACATGAGCGTCACCTGAAGGTGCTTACCGCTCCAAACGACGCTGCGGTAGTTGCGATTCGCGAGCGTCTGTTCTTCGAGATCGAATGATTGCGGCTGCGGACCGATGTCCTTGATCGTCACGAGTGTCTCCGATGGGTTCAATACGCACGAAATGAATGACCGCGAGCTGCCGCGAGTTCCGCACTCGCGTCTGGCACGCATTCCCGCGAGTGAGTGAGAGCCTGATGCGCACTCCACGATCGCGCGACATGCATCCTGGTGCTGCTCAGCGAGCCTACCACGATACTCATCACGAGCAACGTCGGACTCAAGATCGGAACGCTGGCGTAGTACTTCTCCGATCGAGGTGACGCTGCAGCACGCAACGTCCGGCACCCGTCAGGGTTGCTCCATCGGCATCGGCATCATGTTGTGTGCCAGGTGGTTCATGATCCAGATCGAGCCGATCAAGACCAGGAACACGACCAGGATTCCGAATGCGAGCGCCAGCACGTTGTTGGTGTTGTCCGGCCCGGTGGTGATGTGCAGGAAGAACACGAGGTGTATTCCCATCTGTGCGATGGCGAGCACGATCAGCGCGACGGGAATCGATGGCTCATAAATAATGTCCGAGCCGGCCAGGTAGAAGGCAGCAACGGTCAGCACGATCGAGAAGCCGAGCCCGATGTTCGCGTTACGAACCCAGTGACCTGCTTCTTCGGGAGGCTCATCGCCCGGCGCATGATCCTGCTGCTCCGTGCGCTCGCCCTGGTACATCTCCGGATCCAGCTCGTGGCTGCTCATACACGGCTCCCAATCAGATATACGATCGTGAAGACGCCGATCCACACGATATCGAGCGCGTGCCAGAAAAGATTGAAGCAGATCAGACGATGGATGATCTCGCGGCGAAATCCTTTCGCTTGCACCTGCGCCATCATGGTCGCGAGCCACATTCCACCGACCGTGACGTGCAACCCGTGCAGTCCGACCAGGCCGTAGAAGGCCGTGAGCATTCCGCTGCGCTGAGGCGTGAATCCACGCTCAGCCAGGCTGATGAATTCCTGCAGCTCGAGCACAATGAACAAGAGCCCGAGCAGGCCGGTGAGCAGCAGGAAGATCTGAGTCCAGGGCAGATTTCTTCTGTTGGTTGCCGCAAACCCGAGCATGCATGTGTAGCTCGATAGCAGCAGTGCCGCCGTTTCGAGCGCCACATGCGGCAGCTCGACGATATCGCGGATGCTCGGCCCGTCCACCGTCGCCTCGCGCTGCACCGCGAACGCGGCGAAGAAGCACGCGAAGATGACGATATCGCTGAGCAGGAAAATCCAGAACCCGTAACCTACGATGATGCGCTTGGTTGCGGGCCCGGTTTCACCATGTCCGGCGCCTTCGACGGGCTCACCAGGGCCGTGCCCCCGATGACCGAGTCGATGAGGATCCTCGCGAAGCCGGCGCAGCGCTTCGAGGCTGGCAGGGAGCACGCTCTCGTTCACGCCAAAGTTCCTTGTGCTGCGAGCCGCTCGAGCAACGCTGCGCGCGCGGCGCGACGCGCCCGGTCTACACGCGCGACTTCTTCAACCGGCACTTCGAACTCGTGAACGTCGCGCCATGCGAAGACGACGAAGCCGATGACGGCGGCCACGAGCGAGACAATCGCGAGCCACCAGATGTGCCAGACCATCGCGAATCCGAACACCGAGGTGAAGAATGCCGTGTAGAAACCCACCGAACTGTTCACCGGCATCTCGATCGGCTCGTACTTGGGTTCAGGCGCGAGTTGCTGAGTCTCGATCGCGCGCAGCTTGATACCCCAGTAGGCTTCTTCGCCTTCGACATTTGGCATCACCGCGAAATTGAAGAACGGTGGCGGCGAAGGTGTTGCCCATTCCAGCGAGCGACCATCCCACGGATCGCCCGTGACATCGCGCAATTGCGCGCGGTCTCGGATGCTGACGACGAGCTGTACGACCTGGCAGATCACGCCCACGGCAAGAATCGCCACACCAGCGGCGGAGACGTAGAGCCACGGAGCCCACTCGGGATAGTTGATGTGCTGCAGGCGCCGCGTCATCCCGGCAAGGCCCAGCACATACAACGGCGCGAACGTCACCCAAAAGCCGATGAAGGCAAACCAGAACGCGGCCTTGCCCCAGGCTTCGTGCAATCGAAAACCGAATACCTTCGGAAACCAGTACTCCAGACCCGCGAAGATCGCGAAGGCGACGCCTCCGATGATGACGTTGTGGAAGTGCGCCACCAGGAACAGCGAGTTGTGAGTGATGAAGTCGGCGGGCGGAATGGCGAGCAGCACACCGGTGAGGCCGCCGATGATGAACGTGAAAATGAAGCCCAACGACCAGAGCATCGGCACTTCCAATCGCACGCGTCCGCCGTACATCGTGAAGATCCAGTTGTATATCTTCACGCCGGTGCCGACGGCGATGATGCTGGAGGAAATGCCGAAGAACGTGTTCACCGCAGCACCCGCACCCATGGTGAAGAAGTGATGCACCCACACCATCATCGAGACGATGCAGATGAACAACGTGGCGGCGACCATCGAGCGATAACCGAAGAGCGGCTTGCCGGAGAACGTCGAGAAGATCTCGGAGAAGATGCCGAACGCAGGCAGGATCAGAATGTAGACCTCCGGATGTCCCCACGCCCACACCAGATTGACGAACATCATCGGATTGCCGCCCGCGGTGTTCGTGAAATAGTGCCAATCGAGATAGCGGTCGAGCGTGAGCATCGCGAGCACCGCCGTGAGGATCGGAAACGTTGCCACGATCAGCAGACACGACGCGAGCGCAGTCCAGCAAAACACGGGCATGCGCAGATAGCCCATGCCGCGACATCTCATCTTCAGGATGGTCGTGACTATGTTGATGCCTGTTATCAGCGTACCGACGCCGGAAATCTGCACCGCCCACAGGTAGTAATCGACACCGACCCCGGGCGTGTAAGTGGTTTCGCTGAGCGGTGGATACGGCAGCCAGCCCGTGCGCGCGAACTCGCCGACGAATAACGAGATGTTCACCAGCAAGGCGCCGCTTGCGGACAACCAGAATCCGACGGAATTGAATGTCGGAAATGCCACATCACGCACACCTAGCTGCAGCGGCACCAGATAATTCATGAAGCCGAGCACCAGCGGCATCGCACCGAACAGGATCATGATCGTGCCGTGCGCCGTGAAGATCTGATCGTAGTGTTCCGGCGTCAGATAGCCGGGCGCATTGATGGCGACGGCCTGCTGCGTGCGCATCATGATTGCGTCCGCAAATCCGCGGATCAGCATCAGAATCCCGAGCAGGCAGTACATGATGCCGATGCGCTTGTGATCGACGCTCGTGATCCACTCGTGCCACAGATACGGCCACCACTTTTTTACGGTGACCAGAATCAGCACACCGATGATGATCAGAATCAGGACGAACGAAGTGATCAGGGGCAACGGTTGCGAGAACGGAATCGCGGACCAGTCGAGTTTGCCGAACACCGTTAGTTCCTCCCGGCGGTGGAGAGCTCGCGTCCCGCGTGTCCGGGTCCTCCCGGCTCGGGTCCAGGGCCCGGTGGAATCGTCTGCATCGCTACGGCGTGGAACAGGTCAGGGTCGACGCCCTGAAACGTCGTCGGCGGCACGTCATGGGACTGCTCCATCAGGCGAAAGTAAGTCGGTCGGTCGAGCACCTCGCCCTGGCCACGGACGCTCGCGACCCATGCATCGAACGCGTCGTGCGGCACGCTCTCGACATTGAACTGCATGTCCGTGAATCCGTCGCCGGAGAACTGGGCAGATGTGCCCCACGTCCGCGCGGGCTCATCCGCCTGCAGATACAGCCTCGAAACCATGCCCGGCATCGCGTAGATCATCGAGCCCAGACGTGGCACGAAGAACGCGTTGAACACGCTTCCCGATGTGATCGAGAAGTGCACTGGCCGCTCGGCCGGAATCACCAGCTGATTGATGGTTGCGATGCCCTGCTCCGGGTAGATGAACAGCCATTTCCAATCAAGCGATACGACCTGGACTTCGAGCGCTGGGACTTCCGACGGCAACGGCCGGAAAGGATCGAGCTTGAATGTGCCGATCCAGATCACTCCGCTGAGAAACATGATGGTCAGCGTTGGGATGGACCATACGACCGCTTCGATGCGACCCGAATAGGACCAGTACGGCCAATACTCGGCCTTCGTATTCGAAGCGCGGAAGTGCCACGCCGTCCACAACGCGAGCAGGATCGTCGGAACGACGATCGCCAGCATGATCACCGTCGCATTGATGAGGATGATCGCATCGCCTCTTCCGACCGGACCGAGCGGATCGAGTACTCCCGAAGAACAAGAGGCGAGGCCGACGCTGAATAGGGCAACGGCTGACCTGCGGCGAATGCCGGCGCAAGCACTGCGTGAGGCGTGCGAGCATGCCATTGAGCAACCCTATGGGCGTGGGAGCGCATGGAATGCCTCAAGTCGAGAGATGTTCCGTTGCGCATGTGGCTGCAGTGTCACTGATTTAAACGTTGCGGCGCGAGCATTCGCTTCGAGCTGATGCAGCATGGCAACGACGGCAAGATCGATGCAGCAGGTCAACGCTTTCACACTCGTGCAATGCGACGCGCTCGCACGCGCACACGTTTCGCATTGCATCGTGGTCGGCGTCAGTCCCCGCAGCAGGACGTCCCTTCGATCTCATGAAGCGGAAGCAATCTCTCTCATGGGTCGATCAGGTGGCCATGTTTCTGCGCTGCGCTCTTAGCGCAGGCGCGTGCCGGCGCGAGGGTGCTCATCACGTTTCCACCGGGTACGCACCGCATACGCACGCCACTTGCCGCCAGTTGGCGACAGATTCTGCGGGACCTGGGCTGTCGCGATGGGCATTTACGCAGTGAGCGATCAACCGGAGAGATGCCATGATGCCCCATAAATTACCGCGCCTTGCGCTGATTTCATCCTTTGCTGTTGCTTTCGCAACTGTCGGTGTCGCACAAACGCCGCCGCAGCAGGACGAAACGGCACCCAGATCTGCATCGAGTCCGCATCAACGAGACACGACCTCGACGCCAGCCCGGGAAGCGCCTGCGGGCGCGCAAACAGATCCTAATGCAGCCTCGACACCGCACCAGCAACAGTCGACTCAGGGGATGGCGAGGAGCGGCGCCGATCGCGATCGAATGATGATGAACGATTGCATGAAGCAGGAAGCCCAACGCAACGCTTCATGGACCGCTGCGCAGGTGAAGAAAGCCTGCATGGACAAGATGAAGACCCAGACGACGAAGAAGGGATACTGATTTTCCCCTTGGAGTTACCAGCCGAGAGCAGGCACATGGACGTGCCGCTGCGGCAAAAATGTCCGGCGAAGGGTCGCGCCCTTGTGTCGCGAACGTGACAAGAACACTTCTGATGTGCTCTGCTGAAGCCGGTCAGGACGCACCTGACCCATCTCGCTCACGGCGGATCTGGCTCGGATGACCGACCGAATGATCGACAGCCTTCATCCGTGAGGATCAATGCATGCCACAGAACGATGCTTCGGAGCGGTGGCCGCCCCTTCCGTATGACGAATGGCACGAGACCGCAGAGACCTTGCACTTGTGGCTCCAGATCGTCGGAAAGATCGCTCTGGGACAATGCCCATGGGTGAATCACTCATGGCACGTCACACTGCAGATCACCGCGCGCGGCCTCGGCACGCGCTTGATGTGGCATGAACAGACCTCCTTTCAGATCGACTTCGATTTCATCGAGCATCATCTGCTCATTCGGGTGGATGACGGACGCGTAGCGATCCTGCCGCTCGTTCCGCAAACCACCGCGACGTTCTATCGCAACTTGATGGCAGGGCTCGCCGATCTCGATGTGCCCGTCGCCATCAACACGATGCCGAGCGAGCTGCCCGATCCCATCGCGTTCGATGCGGACGACGTGCATTGTGCATACGACTCGAAATACGCCCATCGTTACTGGCGCGTTCTGTTGCAGTCACAGCGCGTTTTCGAGCAGTTCCGCGCACAGTTCGTCGGCAAGAGCAGTCCCGTTCATTATTTCTGGGGCAGCGCGGATCTCGCCGTCACTCGATTCTCGGGGCGGCAAGCGCCGCCGCATCCAGGCGGCGTTCCTCATTTGCCTGATTGGGTTACGCGTGAAGCGTACTCGCACGAAGTGAGTAGTGCCGGTTTCTGGGCCGGCAGCGCTCAGTATCCTCGTGCCATTTTCTATTCCTACGCATATCCACAGCCTTCCGAGTTCGCGAGCGCGCGCGTGGCGCCCGCCTCAGCTCACTATGACGACGCGTTGAAGGAGTTCGTGCTCCCCTATGAAGACATGCGCACCGCCGCATCTCCGGACTCGGCCCTGCTCGAGTTCCTGCAGAGTACGTATGAAAGCGCCGCCACCCTGGCGCGCTGGGATCGTCAGGCGCTGGAGCGGGACGCAGATCTCGCAAGCCTGATAAGCCATCGAAGGCACACAGCCGCCCCTGGCTAGCGATCGGTTATCTTCGATCTCATTTGGGAGGATTGTCCGGCTGGAAGCCGGACCCACGGTGGAGATGTCTTCTCTGCCAAACGACTAGCGGATCAGATGCCAGGCTGTTTCGTTGTGTTCGACTTCAGTTCGACTTCAATCGAACACAAGATCCACAGTGTCTTCTCTGGGATAGCTGACCATCAGCTAATTGCCTGGCAGACAATTGTGGGTTCGACTTCAGTCGAACACCGGATCCGCCGTGGAGATGCCTGCGGAATGCTCGCAAATCCACTTCGACGTCACCTCCTGCTGCGTACCTTTTCCGACTGCTCATCGTCGGACAACGACGATCCCCGCTGGATATCGAGGCGGCTCGAACTCGCGGAACTTGTTCGTCGCGATGCCCGTTCGACGTACGTCCAGCAGTGCAACTCGAAGCGGATACTGCTGCGACACCTACCGAAGCATCAGGACCACACTCCGTTCCTGCCGGCATGGCCAGAACGTGAGAGCGCGCGGCCCGAGGACACCTGCGATGCCTTCGAATCCCGGGACGCCCAGAGCTGCCATGAACCTGTGGAGCGTCGCGGCACTGGGTATCGGCTCGATGGTCGGTGCCGGCATTTTTGCGCTGCTCGGACAGGTCGCCGTCGTCGCCGGGCACTACATCTTTCTCAGCTTCCTGGTGGGCGGCGTCATTGCGCTACTGTCCGGGCATACCTTCGGTCGCTTGGCAGCGCGCTACCCTGGCCGAGGCGGCCTCGTCGACTACCTCGCTGAAGCATTCCCCTCCGGTAGCACGGCGCGTGCGCTGTCGCTCGTGTATCTCCTCACGTTGATCGTCACGGTCGGCGTGGTTGGCAAGAGTTTCGGTGCCTACGGCGCACGGCTCCTGTTCGGCGCGTCCGCAAACTCGCACGTCGCCGATGTACTTGCCTGCGCCATGGTGCTGGCGCTCGCGATCCTCAATGTTCTTGGGAGCAGCGCGGCCGGCCGCGCAGAATTGCTCCTCGTCAGCATCAAGATCGGCATCCTGCTGATGCTGATTTTCGCGAGCGTGCCCGGCTTCCACTGGCAACTACTGACTCGTGGACAATCGGCGAGTCCGGAGGCGGTGATTGGGAGCGTCGGACTGACGTTCTTTGCCTATGCCGGTTACGGAATAATGACGAACGCCGCCGCCAGCGTCTCTCACCCTCAGACGACGATCCCACGCGCCATTGTATTGGCAACGACATTCGTCATCGTGCTCTATCTGAGCCTGGCGCTCGTCATCCTGGGCAACTTGCCGCCCGAGCAACTGGCGCAGCATGCGGATACTGCGGTTGCAGCGGCGGCAGAACCGGTGCTCGGGAAGATTGGTGTCACGATCGTGGCGATCGGAGGAGTGCTCGCGACAGCTTCGGCGAGCAACGCCAACCTGTTCAGCATCCTCAATCAGCTTGTCGCGCTGGCACAGGGAGATCAGTTGCCGCAACAGCAGCCCACGTCGCGACGCATCCCACGCGGCTTCGTCATTGCAGTGGCGGGAATGCTGGCACTGATCCTTGGCTTCCCACTCGGTTCCATCGCCAAGGTTGCCAGCATCACGTTCCTGATCTCTTATCTGGCTGTCTTCGCCGCGCACTGGCGCCTGCGTCGTGAGGTCGGCGGGTCGATGGCACCCGTATTCCTCGGCTCGCTGATGATGTTGGGTGTACTCGTCGGCTCGCTCGTGAGCCTCGCCAGGGAACACCCTCCGGCGCTCGCGTTGGTTGTCCTGATTCTTGCGGGTTGCCTGGCCGGCGCATGGATCTCCAGGCGCAAGGCAGCCCGACACAAGAGCGAACACTGATGACAACGCCGGGCGCGCCATCGCATCACCTGCCGGTCACGCCAGATATCAGTCGCTACAGAGAATCGATTGGGTCTCGCAGCGCACTTGGACAGACAAAGCAATCATCCGCGACTCTGGGACGCGCAAAGTAGCGTTCTGTTCCGCCCAGTGTTTCCCCGCTTTCCGACCGACGCAGAAGGTCACGTCGGGCCGGAAAAATCCGGTTACGTCTTATCGCAGTCCGATTCGTGCGCATGGCAGCATCGCAAGTGCGGCAAACCGCCCCGGCTGGACGATTGCAGTGACGAAACATCAGCAGTACGTGACCCTCATCACGTGTTTGAGCTACGAGATTGCGCGACTCAGGCTGAAGCTGACCGCACTCACGCGCATTCGGGCGGAGAGCTCGCGCCTGAAGGACGACTCCGCCGTTCCCCTGTTCTCGACCCTCGCGGAATCCCTGCACGTCGATGTCGTCTTGTCGCTGGCGAAACTTTTCGAGAAGCGCGATGACACGCGGCCCCGCTCCTTGTTGCGATTGCTCGATTTCGTCGACGCCAACCACAAGGAGATCGAATGGCAGCACCCGGTGACTGTGTTCGACCTGCGCCGGCATCGCGCCTTGATCGAATCGCGACGAGCGGAGATCACGTTGGTGATCGCGCAGCGGGACGTGTACTTCGAGCATCGCGGACAACAGTGGACCGGGCGCCTGCAGGATATCGCGAGCGACTTGCCGATCACGGGAGAGATGCTCACTGCGCTGCTGCAGATCGCGGAGCAGATTCTCAAGAGGCATTCGTCTGCCGTTCATGGCGATGCAAACGACGTTGCCGACGATCTCGCAACTCCTCATCTCGACCGGATGGTGGCAGCGTTCGACGCATAGCAACGATTACTCGCCAACTCGCAACTGACATCCTTGTCGCACTCGCTGTCGTCCTTCGCCGGCACCACAGTGCAACCGCTTCACTTCTGCGCCTTGCCCGTACTGACGGAACATCGTTCCTTGGGTAGGTTCCGGTCGCATCCCTTTCTTTCGGGGATAGTGCATTAGTGACTACCAGTTCACCGAGGAGTGGCGCCATGTCAGATCAAGATCGACTACTCGATGTCGTCGTTGCCACGTACGACAACCTCGCCAGCGCGGAAGCGGACGCGCAGGCCATTCAAGCGCTCTTCAAGACGCAGAGCGAGCGACAGAATTTCGATGCGGTCATTGTCAGGAAGAACGAAAAAGGCAAGGTCAGGATCGAGAGGAAATTCGATGAGGGAACACGGCACGCCGCACTGGAAGGTGCCGGCTGGGGACTCGCGGCCGGAGTCGTGGCAGCGCTCTTTCCACCGGTCGGCATTGCTGCAGCGCTGACCATCGGAGGCGCAGGCGGCACGGCCATCGGCGCGATCGTTGGACACGTGCAGAGCAGCATCTCGCGCAGCGACCTGAAGAAGCTCGGCGACGAGCTCGACAACTCCACCGCAGCGCTGATCGTCGTGTACGAGACCCGCTTGGGCCAGGAAGTAGCCCGCAACATCAAGGCGAGAAAGCACATCGTCGCCAAGCTCAAGGATCTCGCCGTTGAGGATCTTGCGGAGCGCATGCGTCAGTCGCAAACAGCTTGAGCTCGTGCATGTGTGCGCCGTGCTCGAGGCTAAAGGCACGCCGCGCAGACCACGCTTCATTCCAACTTCGACAGTGTGACTTCGCGACTTGAGCGCGGCTCCAACCTGGAGCCGCCGCTCGGGTACTTGCGCCTGTCCATTCGCATCCTGGAAGCGGACAACCGGATCCTGTTCTCGAAGGTACTCAGAAATAATCTTTAGGCTCGCATCGTTCAAATCACCCGCGAGAGAGCAGAACGACAGGCGCAAATCGTGATCGGGCATCACCGATACGTTCAATTCTGCTCAGGCGCCTTCGTTACGAGGATGAGTCAGTTCAACCGGCATTGACACTATCGTCCACATACCTGCCGGCTCTCATCCCACCATTCACAGGCAATAAGTCGAGCCCTCCTGACCCTCGCATCCAGCGAGTCACGATCATTGAGCCCACGTAATCGCGTTAGCTATGGATTGCTATCGCTTTACCGGGCCGAATTTCCCTGGCCCCTAGAAGAATGCTCAACTTCGTCTGCGCCAGCAGCCCGGCACCGAAGAGCCTCGCTTCGAACCTACGCACGCCGTAACCCAGACGATCCGTACCGTTGGCCGCGATCACAGCGCCGAGTTCACATCGTCATCGAAGCCAAGTAGTGTGTCGCGCTCACCTCGCTTCACTACAACTGATTGATGGCCAAGAAATACTACGTGGTCTGGTCGGGACGTCGAACGGGCGTCTTCGACGACTGGGAAACGACTCGCTCATTGGTGGATGGACATCCGGGCGCGCGATACAAATCGTTCCCGACCCTGGCGGAGGCGCAAAGCGCTTTTCGTGCCGGCGCCACTGCGCTCCCGCGGCGTAAAGCCGCTAAAGACGTCGGCGCCAGCCGGAACCTCTCCGCAGAGACCGAAGAGAAGACGGATACCGTGATCTTCTGCGACGGAGCATGCGAGCCGAATCCAGGAAAGGCGGGTTCGGGCATGGCTGTGTATCGCGACGATGAGCTGTCCGAGCTTTGGTACGGCCTCTACACCCCTGCCGGCACTAACAACATCGCAGAGCTCAACGCGCTCCATCAGGCAATGCTGTTTGCAGAGAGAGAAATTGAAGCCGGGCGGACGGTCATGATTCGCAGCGATTCCGCGTACGGACTGAACGCAATGACGAAGTGGGCTGCGGGCTGGGAACAGAAGGGTTGGCGCCGTGCTGGCGGGGAGATCATGAATCTCGAGTTGATCAAGAAGATCTACGCCGACTTCTGCCGCATCGGCGGGCGCATCAGGCTCAAGCATGTGAGCGCGCACGTCGGCATCGAGGGCAACGAATTGGCCGATCGCATGGCCATGTACGCGGTCGATCGACGCGAGAGTGAATGGCGCCGGTATCCGGAAGCGATCGATATCAAAGAGATACTACGCATGCGCGCCGGGTGATCGGAGATAAGACGTATGGCAACCGTCGACCCGAAGCGAATCAGAACGTTTCGGAATCAGAAAGCCCCGAGACCTGGTTGCGCGCCAATCACGCGCGCGATAGCGAGCTGTGGCTCAAGATCCACAAGAAAGGCTCGGGCTTGCCGTCCGTCACTCCTGACGAGGCGATTGATGCCGCGTTGTGCTGGGGCTGGATAGACGGGCTGCGCAAGGGCTTCGATGAGCAATCCTTCTTGCAAGGCTTCACGCCGCGCGGAGCGAGGAGCGTCTGGAGTCAGATCAATCGCGATCGCGTTGCCCGCCTGAGCGACGCGGGACGCATGACTCCGCACGGCCAGCGGCACGTCGATGCAGCCAAGGCGGATGGCAGATGGGATGCGGCCTATGCGCCCATTCGTAGCGCGAGCGAATCGACGATACCCGATGACCTGCGTCGCGCGATCAAGGCGAATCCACGCGCCCTCGCGACGTTCCAATCATTGAATCGCATGAACTTGTTCGCCCTCACCTATCGCACGAACATCATGAAGACACCGGCGGGAAGAGCAAAGAAGATCGCCTCGTTGGTCGCAATGCTGGAGCGCGGCGAGGTCATCGTCCCTCCGAAGGCGAAGAAGAAAGAGACGAAGAACCGATAGGCCCGGTAACCTCGAGTCGGCTGCACTCGATACATCCGATAGACTCTTTCCTTCGATATCGAGGCTGAATCAGATCATCGTAGTTGCATCGATTCTGTTATTGGGATCGCAGGGCTTGCCGCTTTCCTGCGATGGCCTTCAGACGCAGGACGCTTCGATAACACACGAAACACTCTGATGATCGAAGCCAGCGATTCAGCACCTGAAAAATGCCCGCAGCCTGTCGGACTGGGCGCACCTGGTTCGTCTTGTCAGGAATGGGACAGCAATCCAGAAATATTCATCCACCAGCCCACGAGGAGATCGGAATGCGATACATGATGTTCATCACCTCCAGCAGTCAGGAACCGCCAACACCGGAGTTGATGGAAGCCATCGGCAAGCTGGCCGAGCGCGAGTTCAAGGCCGGTCGCCTGATCGAAACGAACGGACTGATGCCGATCAACATGGCAACGCACGTCAGGCTCGAGAAAGGCGAGATCCTCGTCACCGACGGACCTTTCGCCGAATCCAAAGAAGTGGTGGGCGGATACGCCGTATTCGAGTTCGCGAACCACAAGGAAGCCGTGGCTAGCGCCATCGAATTCATGGAGCTGCACAAAAAGCACACGCGCGGCTGGGAAGGCCGATGTGAAGTTCGGCAGATCGCGAGCGAGTGACCCGAACCGCTCACCTCTCCAGCTCGTCCATCTGCAAGACAAGAAGACGTTCGTATTTCATCCAGGCCGGTCATCGCTTTCACGCGATGCCGGTCGATGAGACAAGAAATGTTTTGATCCAATTGCCAACGGCACGTTGGCGACTCCTTGACACTTCTAACCCGCAGCCATGCTCGATGCAGCCTTTTCCATCGTGGCTTTGATAACCCCTAAGCCCTGTTCCATCATCCTGACAACGTCATCGGTCAGATCGTTCGGAAGCAGATCAGCCACCCAGACAAAGCGACAAGCCGTCAATCCTTCGTCGAATAGTTGAGCAAAGGCGTTGTAATGCTGAAAGGGCGCATCGACAACCGCCCAGGCGACACGCCGATCGGCTTGATCTACATCTACGATCAGCTCGCGCACGACCTGGCCGTTGCCGAAGGTGACGATGCGTGCTCCGGGCTCGAGTTGTGTGTCCGTGACAAACCCAGGCACCAAACGCGTATGCAGCGCGCCAACATCCTTCAGTGCATCCCACACCATGCCCGAAGACGCGTTGATCAGAATCTCTTTGCGAATGGAGGCCATGCTGAACTCCCACGTTACTTCAGGGCTAACAGCTTCGATGTTGTTGTCGTCCGGCTCGAGAAGAACGCTGCAAAACAGAAGCGCACCCTGGCGCTCAGGTCCTTGGTCTTCAGCCCGGTCGGGGCGTACATCGAGGCCTGCTTCGCTGCCAGATTCCCGTGCGATCAGGCTAGAAGGACTTGAGAACGTGGTCTTGGAGAATCTTGCTATCGCCTCGTGAGACTTGCCGAAACTGTCTCGGCGACACGCCGGCTGAGCGATGAAAGGTGCGAACGAAGTTGGAGAGGTCGGCGAAGCCGACGTCGAGCGCCACTTCGGTAATCGGGAGATCATCCTGCACCAACAGGCGAGCGGCACGGCGTAACCGGGAACGCACCAGATACTGATGTGGCGTAACCCCCAGCACCTTCCTGAACAAGCGCAGGAAATGAAACGGACTGAGCCCTGCTTCTTGTGCGGTGGATTCAAGGTTGATGGGTTGGTGGGCATGGGCGTCGATCCACAGCGCCATCCCGATTGCGCGCCTGCGATCTCTCGGCGTCACTCGTACCGAGCTGTTGCCGCGCCCGGACACCACGTCCACGAAACGAGTCACGAACATCATTCCGACTTCGTCCAGACCAAGAGTGCACTGACCTTCGGCCGCGGTTTGCGCGAGCTCGCCGAGCACCATCAACTCCGACAGTGGAGCGACGCTTCCCACGCGCCAGGCACCGGAGTGATCACCGAGCGTTTCAACCAATTCCGGCGTCAACTGAAAGGAGATGCATTCATCCCCTCCATCATGGTGATCGTGCGTGCATAGGTACTCGTCGCCCATGCAGCCGACCAGAACGGAACCGCTCACGAGCTCGAAAGACTGCCCGCGAACACGGCAACCGAAGCTGCCCTTACGAACGTAGGAGACCGAGTAGCAGCTGTGGATCTCCGCATAAGGTTTGTCATGAGACGCGGCCGCGCATCGATAGGCCATCGCGGAGATCGCACCGCTATGCAGGGTGGTTATGGCAGGCATCTCAGGAATGCACTCCAAGTCATCTCTTCTCTACCCGATACTACGCAGGTCTCGACGCTTCTCCAGCTCCATCATTCCCGCAAACCGAGCGTACTCGTACTGCACAGGATGCCCGCGACCACAAGCGCCAGGCTTCCCACTCGCCATCCGAGAATACGACAGCCCGATTCAGAAGAAACGTTCATTGCGTAGTTCCTTTGAGGCCGACCCAGAGGACATCACCACCCGCTCCTGTCAGACACATTTGGGAGAATGAATCCTGAATCATGCGCGACACGTCGACGTGGCGTGCCGTTCGTCCATCCGTTCTGACCGTTCGACACGGCGCTTTGGCCGATCGACATCGTTCGATCGTGCGCCTGCGGCAACGCTGTAATCTGGCTCGCAGTTGAACTCGCGTTCGTTCAAGGAGCCGACATGAATCGATCGAATGCTCTCCTCGCAATGGGCTGTGCATGCTTCTCACTCCTGCCTACTCACGTGACAGTCGCGGCCACATTGCTCATCGAGAACGTAACGCTCGTGTCGCCCGAACAGCAGCAGCCGCTGGGCAACCGGTATGTATGGATTCGCGATGGGCGCATCGCCGCCGTCAGCGATCACGTCATTGCGCCACCCGACGGCGCGCAGCGGCTCGACGGAACCGGCAAGTTCCTGACACCTGGACTGACGGATGCGCATGTGCACGTGACCGATGCGATCGGTCTGCCATTCGGATCTGAAGATCCGCAGCACGCGGCCTTGAAGGAGGATTTCTACGCGCAGCAACCTCGCAGTTATCTCTACTTCGGCGTGACGCAGGTGCTCGATCCCAGCAACATGCCAGAACGGCTCGCGGATTTCGCGACACGCAAGCACCATCCCGACATCTACCGCTGCGGCGCAGCCCCGGTGGTCGATGGATATCCGCTCGTGTTCATGGACAAGGCCGTGCGACACGAGGTGTACAACGACTACATCTTCGAGCCCGCGAACGGGCGCGAGCATCCGTTGCCTGCGAACGTGAATCCGGCTGAGCACACACCGGAAGCCGTGGTCGAGCGCATCGCTGCGAGTGGCGCTCTATGCGTCAAAGTATTTCTGGAAGATGGATTCGGTGAGAGCAGCGACTGGCCGATCATGAGTACGGACACCTTGAAGCGCGTGCGTGCAGCAACGAAGAAGCACGGGTTGTTGCTTCTCGCCCATGCGAATGCCCTGGACATGCAACGCATCGCCGTCGACGGCAAAGTCGACATCATCATGCATGGGCTTTGGAACTGGAACGAGCTGCAACGGGAGCCGGGCATACCACCACCCATCGCAGATCATTTGCGCATGATTCGCGCCAAGAAGATCGGCTACCAAGCCACACTACGTGTCTTACCCGGTGTCACGGATCTCCTGGACCCGCATCTGCTGGAGGATCCGACGTATGCGAAGGTGGTGCCGCCGAGGCTTCTCGCGTGGTATCACACTGAGGCCGCGCAGTGGTTCAAGCGCGACGCGTTCGGACCGAACGTGGATGCAGCGGCCGTACTCGCCCAGCGTCGGGGAGCAAACGCACAGTGGACAACATCCGAGCACGGCATGCGCGCGCTGCGATACCTTTATGAACTGGGCCAGCCGATGCTGCTGGGAAGCGACACTCCTTCGGCTCCAACGTACGGTAATCAACCTGGCTATGACACTTACAAGGAAATGCAGCTGATGGCACACGCTGGGATTCCTCTGTCCGCTATTTTTGCGGCCGGCACGATCAACAATGCGAGGCGGCTGGGCCTGTCGAAGGACTACGGCACGATCGAGCCCGGCAAGATCGCGAATCTGGTCTTGCTCCAGGCAAATCCGCTCGCGAGCCTGGACGCATGGACGAAGATCGATACGGTGATCCTGCGAGGCGAGCCCATCGAGCGCGAAACGCTGGCGGCCGATGCGAGATAGTTCGACCAGCCGGCATACGGATCTGGCCTACTGGGCATTGCAGCTCCTGGGATGGGGCTTCTACTTCTACGCGCAGGCTTCGGGCGAAGTCATCTTTGCGTCGGTGTCGTGGCGTCAAGCAGCCACGCTGTGGGGCACAGTCTGTCTGGCCAGCCTCTGCCTCACTCACTGGCTACGCTGGATCGTCAGGCGCCATGACTGGCTCGCACTTCGACCCATCGCGTTTCTGAGTCGAATCGTTGCGGCAACGCTGCTCATCTCTGCAACGTCGTATCTCCTCACTCTTGCAATGTCACAGGAGGTGTACGGCACACCGGTGGCGCCAATCACCGCAGCCTTTTACCAGCGGTTGTCCGTGAGCGAACAGCTTCGCAACCTGTTCATCGTCGTCCTGGCAGTACACAGCGCATGGGTTGCGAACTATCTGGCCTTCGCGATGCAACGTCATCGGTATCACGCCGAATTGCAGCAAGCACAGCTCGGGGAAGCGTTGCGGGCCGCGGAGCTGCAGTTGCTGAAGTCGCAGCTCAATCCGCATTTTCTCTTCAATGCGCTCAATGGCCTGCGATCACTCATCGTCGATGAGCCTGCCCGCGCGCGCGACGCAGTGACTCAGCTGGCGCGAGCCTTGCGCTATACACTCGCCACAGGCGATGAGGATCTCGTCTCGCTCCAGCGCGAGCTCGAAATGGTGGACGACTATCTGGCCCTGGAATCATTGCGATTAGCGGAACGTCTGCAGGTGGAACGCGACATCTCCAGTGCAGCTCGAACGGCGCGCGTGCCTGCCATGCTGTTGCAAACGCTGGTCGAAAATGCAATCAAGCATGGGATTGCGCCTCTCAAACAAGGCGGTGAACTTCTCATCTGCGCGCACGTTGAAGGCGAGCAGCTCACTGTTCGCGTGTCGAACCCGAGGCCGTCGGATCGAGAGGCCGGAGCGAGCGAAGGTGTGGGCTTGAAGAATTCATCCGAGCGCCTGCGGCTGCTGTTCGGATCTCGCGCCCGTTTGAACCTGGATCTTTCGCAAGCTGGCAAGGCCATTGCGGAGGTCCGGCTGCCACTATGAGAGTGCTCATCGTCGATGATGAACCGCTGGCGCGGCGCGAGCTGCGCCGGCTGCTTGATTCGTTCCCCGCGATCCAGATCGTCGGCGAGGCTGCGAACATCGATGACGCACGATCGAGCATCGAAGAGCTTTCCCCCGAGCTCGTGTTTCTCGACATCCAGATGCCGGGAGGCACCGGCTTCGATCTGCTGACGCAACTCGATCGCCTGCCCCGCATCGTCTTCACGACCGCTTACGATCAATACGCGGTCAAAGCCTTCGAGGTGAACGCGCTCGACTATCTGTTGAAGCCGATCGAGCCCGAACGGCTCGCGACCACGCTTCGCAAGATCGAGACAGCGCCCGTTGCACGCGTCGACGACGCGCCGCTCGACCAACTGTTCGTTCGCGACGGGCCGCGCTGTTGGTTCGTACCGCTGCGCGAAGTGAGCCTGTTCACCTCCGAAGGAAACTATGTTCGGCTGTCATGGGGCAAAGAGCGCCCGCTGCTGGGACGCTCGCTGGCAGCGCTGGAGGAAAAGCTCGACTCGGGCCGGTTCTTTCGCGCCAATCGCGCCCAGATCGTGAACCTGGATTTCATCCAGCAAGTGGAACTCGGCGACGGCGGCCGACTGCACGTGCAATTGCGCGATGGACCTGAGATCGAAGTCTCGCGAAGGCAGGCACGACTGTTCCGCGCGAGAACGACCGTGCCGCGCTGACGAAGCCGCTGTCGCGGCACGCAGCGATCTGCCTCGCGTTAGGAAATCTCTGATCAATTCGCCATTCGCAACCATAGTTGCTTCGCCCACCGAAGCATTCCAACCAGTGCAAACTTGCGAAGGTCAGGGAAGCCGATAAATCAGAGCTTCCTTAGGTCACGAATGTCAATCCCGGCACCGATCGGCCGCGCGATCCTTGACAGCCCGATCCCCTGTCAGGGATTCTTGGAGCACCTAAACGACGTAGTTATCGACGTATAGGTGAGCAGACTTTCGTCTCCGCAGCAGTTTCTCGTTGATCGTCCTACGGTGTCGATCTACGGCGACGCGCGGGACGGACATCAATCCCGATCGAGGTGCGCAGCGACCTCGCGGGCAAAGAACTATTCGGGGGGCAGATGCAGCCAGGCAATCGATTCAGAAAACTACTTCCAACGCTGGGTGCGTTGCTGCTGTTCAGCGCAGCGTCCGCCAGCGATATCCGCATTCCCGAGTCGCGCGACCGGTCGAGCGAAGTCGTCGGCTTCGTCCAACCGAAAGACCTGCATTTCCGTCCATTGGTGTTGCCGGGTTTGAAGATCGCGGAATACAAGCAGCTGAGCTTCGACGAGAAGACCGGCGCGAGGACGCTCCTGGTGCGCTTGCCGAAGGGCTGGAAACAGCCGGCCGGCTACCATTCGTCAGAGCTCGAACTCTTCGTTGTTGAAGGCGGCATCAGCATCGGCGACAAGCCGCTGGGCAGATACGCCTATGCCTATTACCCGCCAGGCTATGCGCACAGCTACGGCACGGAGGAAGGTGCCACCGTGCTGCAGTTTTGGGGCGGCGCGCCCGACTACACCGCGAGTGCCACGTCCCGGCCCGGAACGAATACGGCCGCTGCAGTCGATGGCCTTGCCTATAACAGCGTGCGCACGACGACCCCCGCCATCCTGCCCAAGTTCCGGGATGAGCCCATCATGGAGAACTCGCCGATCCACGTGAAGCTCCTGCGCGTGGACCAGTCCACCGGCCAGAAGACCTGGATCGCGACCTCACCCGGCGGATATCCGGTCATGAGTGGTGAGGGTCATTTGCCGCCCTGGTCATCCAGCAAAAGTTGGCAGGAGGGATTCCTGATCGCGGGCGACATGACAATCGCCGAGTGTCTGCCGGAGGGGCAGGTGGCGGGCACGTATGCGCCCAATGGTTACTTCTTCCGGCCGGCCGGCGTGAAGTCCGGCGGCCTGAGCCAGTACTCGGACGGCTTCGCCGTCTGGTTGTATCGCAGTGGCCCGGGGCACTGGCTCACGTATGACAACACGTGCGCGGAGCCTGCCGCGGCCGCAAGAGGAGGACGATAGTCATGAAGTCGCGATACGCACTGTTTTTGTCGATCCTCGTCTCGTCGGGTCTGGCAACGGCGGCAACGCCCTCGTCGGCGCAGAGCTATGGCCCTCCGACGGTGAGCCAGAATCCACCCTTTCCGGTGCCGAAGTCTGGCTACGAAGTCGAAGGCCGAACGGGGCTCATGCACAGCATCCCCAACCTGGAATTCGTCGAGTGGGAGCCGTTCAACGCACCGGGTATTCCTGACGGTCTGCACAGAAGGCTGCTCAGCATTTCGCCCAGCATGGCAGCGGTCGCGCAGGTGACGCACGTCCCTGCCGGATGGCGTCAGCCAGCGGGTTACGATGAAGTCGACAACGAGATCGTCGTCCTGGAAGGCGATCTGAGCATCGGCGAAGGTGCCGACGCGGAGAAGCTCACCAAGTATTCCTACAGCTATATTCCTGCAGGTATGTGGCGGGGTCCCGTCACGTCACGCCAGGGTGCGGTGCTGCTGCAGTGGTACAAGGGTGCGCCGAAGTTCGTCGCCTCCAAGAAGGGCAAGCGCGGCGCTCGCGTGCACGCGCGGGTTCGCGACTGGAACCGATATAAGAACGCCTGGTACATCGACGATCCGTTCCCCGCGTATCGCACGGGCGGAAACTTCCCCGGCTATCTGCACAACCTCATGCGCAGTGACCCGGATACCGGCGAGCAGACCTGGATGACGTTCGTCTCCAGCATTCCCGCGCCTCCGAGCGGCGATGCGGGCAACTTCGGCGGCGGCGCTGAAGTCCATCCCAGCTTCGAGGAGTACTACTTCCCCGAGGGCAGCGAGTTTTCGACCGTGGACGACAGAGCGCCGAGGAAGGCCATCTATGGCGGGGAGTGCGTGGAGCAAGGCGTGTCGACGTATGAGCGTGGCACACGCGGGTACTTCTGGCGCGCTGCCGGCGTCGCGCACGGTTCCGTCGCACAGCCGCCACCGCCGCAAAAAGACCGCGACGGTAACGTGCAGGGTGGACGAGATAAGCCCACTTGGAGCTGGACGCTGGTGCGAACCGGCACGCGGCTGTGGGCGACTTACGTGACCGACTGCACGTACCAGACCGGCCTCGAGTATCTGGGAACGAAGGGCTGGCGCAAGTACGACTACGACGTGCCTCGCTACGTCCCGCGGGATCACGCGCCACACTGATCGTTCGGAGTGTTCGCTTCTCCCTTTAGGGAGAACGGACGGGGAGAAGGCGCAGCTTCGCTGCGCCTGGATCACGCACATAGAGAACCCAACTGCCGCAATCACGCCGCAGTTGAGGCCGGCGAGGCCTGCAGAATACCTATTCGGTTACACGGTCCTGCCCAGCGAACGGTACGCGTAGAGCCAGACACCTCCTTTCATTCCCGGCAACAGCTGGACAACCACATCGAACCGCTTCATTCGTCGGTTCGCGATCGGCAAGCATCTCCAGCCGTACGCAGTAGCTTCGCCCGCTCATCTTCCTGTTGTGGGTCAATCGGATCACTCGTCCCCGGCGCCGAACCATTTGCCGACCACCTTGGTGACGATCGGATTGACCTTCTTGAGCAGTGTCTTGCCGAGAGACATCCAGCGACTGCGCTCCGCTCTATCCAGCTCCTCATCGCGTCGATACCGGCGAGTCGCCTGATCTCCGATCGTTCTAAACAGTTCACTGTCCGGCTGATAGGACGGATCGAGCCGCTCCACGATCCTCATCAGTAGCAGTGATTCGGCGTGAATGATCTCGTCCAATCCGCACTCATCCTGCGCGCCGATTCTGAAATCTGCTTCTGCCAGCCTCAGAATCTCATTGGTGTGCGCACGATAGAACTCATCGGCGAAGCGCGCCGGGACATTACCTTCGCGTCCTATCCCACCTCGCAACGCTCGCCCTCGCCCACCGATCAAACCGCCAATGATGCCGATCAGCAGGACCAGCAGCAGGAAGATCCAGATCCAATTCTGAGTCAGCGTGGGACCGTCCATTGCGCACCTCGTGGGATCAGTAAATACGTTTCAGCAACGCCGGTGCGGACGCTCATTGCCTCCACCACCTTACGTCTCGCTATCGATCTTCGCCGACGCTTCGACATCATGTCACCGCGCCGCCTACGGTCAGTTAGGGCCTCGCCAGAATCCACTCCAGCGCTGCATCTTTTCCCGCCTTGAACAACGCCCAATCAGGATCGATTCGTTGATCGGGCATTACAGTCTCACTCTCTGAGTCCGGCTGGAATCTGTACTTGAGCATCGAACAAGAGACACGCAGCTTCGAGAGTGGAAGCGTGAACATATGGTTCTCCTGATATCCGTTGGGACGCGCACCCGTGGGCTCGCCGACCAGGATTGCTTCCGTCTCTCTGCGAAAGTCGGTGATGTTGGTCATGCCCGCTGAAAATGCGCCGCGGCCGGTAATCACGAAGAGGTGTCCAGCACGGTTCAAGGCGGGCATGAATATCAGCTTGTAGATGAGGTGATCCCTCCCCTTGGTGAAGTTTCCACCCTGGTTCCAGCGCATATCGATGATCAAGCGCCTGACCGGATGCCTCCCGATGTATTCCCAGAGCCTCGCGGACTGCGTCTCCAGGTCGCGGTAGGAGCGGAAATTCACATACACAGTTTTCGAGTCAGCCAGGTATGCAAACCAAAGCGCATCCTCTGGGTGCTGAAAAGGCAATGGCACCGGCTCGATAGCGACCTCCCCTGACCTGCTGGCTCCTGCAGGAACAGCCCGAATCCGCATCTCGAAGCGACGACCCGAGTCATCTTCAAAGGTGAAATCCGCAGAGCCCGGAACCGAAAGGATGCCTGCGGAGGCGAGCGGCTCGACGCTCATGAGCTGCGTGGCGCTGCTGTTCAGCACATACCACTGGTTCTCCGCTTGAGGAATGAACCGTTGCATCCTCTTCTGAGCTTCCTCGATGGATACGGATCCGATAGAGACAATCCTGGATCCGAGTGCTTCACGGTATTCAGGAGCCGCTCGGATGACCCTCAGATCGTTGCCAAACCAGAAGGCTTCCAGCGGGAATCTTTGATACAAGCCCGATGTGTCCAGAAACGTATGCCCATCGCCAATGAGGGCCGCCAGGTGCTGCAGGCCGGCGACGACTTCGTAATCCTTCATCGAGGGAATCCGCTGGCGCAGGTCGGAGACCGCCTGGTCGTACTCGGCTTTGCTGATGAAATGAAACGGTTCTCGATGTTTCGTCGCGATCTCGTTGGCGAAAAAGTCGAGATCCTGTCGCCACTGTTCGGCAGTCAAATCCGGAATCGACGCTTCACCGTGAGCAAGGTTGGAAACAATGAGCAGGACGCAGAACAGTTTCTTCATAAAGCTCATTAGTGTTACCTGCGACGCCGTGAATGTATCCATGTAGCGCCAGGGGTCTCGCGAGAGGACCTTATCGATATCCATCGGCTGAAGCGGCACGCGCCACGGTGTGGCCGTTCGTGCAGTTCAGTTTTGGATGCACGAAATCCCGTAATGGTTGCAGCCGAGTCCTTCGTCAGAGGCTCGAGGATCTGGCGTGGGAAGCTTCGAACGTTTCCGCAGGCAACGAGGCCACATATCGCATCTCTTGCCTCTTTCGCCGCCGTGAACCCAGCCTGCGGGAAGCGTAAAGATCACTTCAGTCACGCGAAGCCCACGAACCCTCGAGAAGACGCGACACTCGTGAACGGCACCGATCGACCCTGTCGTCCTCGTTGACCTCGCACCGGCCCGCCTCTACCTGGCTGTCTCGGAGAGGATCCGATGTCTGCCTGGGAGTTGCGCGTTTGGAGATCCCCGACGCCTGACTGCCTACATATATATATGTGTGTGAGGACCCCATAGGACCAGAGAGGGCTCTGGCGAGATGCGCGTCACAGTGATATCGCACGCCTGGAGGCCAGACAAACTGCTCCCGGAACACTGATCTCCGCTTGGTTTCCATGAGCAACGGGGCTACGCCTGCAAGCATATGTGAAGCAGGTACCAATCCATGCCGCCGCCGCCCCTTATGATCCTGCCAATAACAAATCCACACGCGGTGTGGTGGAGAATCAGCGGTGAAAGTCATCCTTCGGATCTGTGCAGGACTCGGGATCATCAGCCTCACGCTGCTGTCCGTTCTTTTTGTCCTGGGCCTCGTTCCAAGCGAGCTCTTCAAGGACGTGGCTATGAAGCTGATCGCCGTCGGCGCGATTATCACCGCGTCGCTCCTGGCTCTCTCGTTGGTGCTGAGGAAATAGAGATGCTCGTTGCACTCATACTGATCGTGGCTGCCGGCCTTCTATTGATGACGGGCATCGGCATCTATAACCGCCTGGTCGGATACAAGCACGGCGCCAAGGCTGCGTGGTCCAATATCGACGTGCTGCTCAAACAACGTCATGACGAGCTGCCCAAGCTGATCGAAACCTGCAAGCAGCACATGAAATTCGAGCAGGAGACGCTGGATCGCGTAACCCGCGCTCGCAGCGCAGTGAACACGGCCAACGTGTCCGGCGACCTCGCTGCGTTGGGCGCAGCGGAAACCGAGTTGCGCGCCGGCCTCGGACGTTTGTTCGCCGTCGCGGAGAGCTACCCCGAACTCAAGGCCAGTGCGTCCTTTCAACAACTGCAGTCGCGCATCAGCATGCTGGAAACATCCATCTCCGATCGTCGCGAGCTGTACAACGAAGCCGCCAACATCAACAACGTGGCTGTCGAGCAGTTTCCGGCCAGCGTGATTGCGGGCATGTTCGCGTTCGTTCCCGTCAAGCTGCTCGAGTTCAGCGAAGCTGAAATCGCAGACGTCGACGTCAAAGCATTGTTCAACTGATGCTCGTCCCATGGTCGGAACGACTGCCTGGTTGCTCGCGATCTTCATCGTCGGCGTCTATCTCGCCTCGCTCTACAACCAGTTCGTAACGCTCCGGCACAACGTCAGAAGGGCGTGGTCCAATATCGACGTGCTGCTCAAACAGCGCAACGATGAGCTGCCCCGGCTCATCGCCGTCTGCAAACCCTTCATTCGCTACGAACAGGATCTGCTCGAAGCCATCGCGCGTGCGCGAACGCTGGAGATTGCCGCACAGGCCTCCGCGAATCCAAAGCGAGTGGGAAGCGCAGAAGCGGAGTTGCGAACCAGCAAAGCGAAGTTGCTCGCCGTAGCGGAACGCTACCCAGACCTCAAAGCCAGCGAAACGTTCTCACACATCGAGAGCCGCATAGCGGCGCTCGAGACGAGTCTCGCCGATCGCCGCACGTTCTACAACGAGACCGTGCAGCTGAACAATGTCGCTGTCGAACGCTTTCCAGGCAGCGTGTTCGCCAGGTGTTTCGGATTCTCAGCGGCAGACAGTTTTCACTTCACGCCGATCAACAACGCGGCAGGACGTCGCGATGTCTAGCACCTTCGAGGCTTTCATAGGGTCCGTCGTTGCCGCCGGAATCGGCTACGGACTGTGGCGCAATGGGATGAAGGTGCGCACCCTGAGCACGAGCACCGCCACATCGAAGGTGGCCACGGCCGCAAAGGGATTCGTCGAGCTCGCCGGAATCGCACGCGCACTGAACTCACAGCCATTGCGCGATCCGATCGCTCACCGCCCCTGCGTCTGGTACCACTGCGACACGGAGGAGCGAAATCGCCGCGGCAAGGGCAACGACTGGCGCATAGTCAACTCCGTCACCAGCGCACGTCCATTCGTCCTCGACGATGGCACGGCGCTATGCGCCATCCTGAGTCTGCAGGCGACCATCGAACGACCAAAACCGGAAGTCATCAAAGAGAGCAGCACGCGGCGCCACAAAGTATGGCGCATCAAGGAGGGCGATCCTCTCTACGCGTTAGGCCATCTGAAACGCGCCGACCCGCGCGAATTCGATGACCAGCCACTCGTCGACGGAAAGCCCGTGGCACAAACCACCTACGACCGCGCCAGGCGAGTCAACGAAGTCACGGGTCACTTGCTCAGGTCATGGAAAAGCAATCGTGCCGAACTGATCGGACGCTTCGATGCAGACGGCAATGGCCGCGTCGATTGGCATGAATGGGAAAAGGCTCAAGCCGAAGCCCGCGCACTGGCCGAGCGACAGGTGGCCGCCACCACGACGGCACCGGCCGAGACGAAGAGTGAGACGACCACCGCGCGGCGCGACGGCGAGCACGTCATCGAGTTCAAACTCGAATGCCCCCACGATGATCGCCCCATGCTGGTCGCTGCGTGCACAGAGAAACAGCTCACCCGACGCGCGCGCCTTCGATCGATCCTCGGCCTCGCTCTCTTCGCCGCCGGCGCGTTGGGTCTGGCTGCGACGATTGGGAAGCACTTGCAGCAATAGGAACTGTGGACTATCGATCTCTGACCGCCCTCGGCGCAGGCCGACTAGCTCTCTCCTGGAGATCAACGGTCAAGCCCGGTACGGAAAGGTCAAAAGCCGAGTCCGGCACCGTGGCCTCTACCGGCTCGTCCCCGGTGTACCACACCTCATATCCGGCTCTTGTTCATCGCCCCGCAGCTTTGCGTCCCCACCTCACGGCGACGCCCTTGCCCTTTCGCCAAGGAACCTCTGATTTACCCCAGAGGCACTTGCGTTGTCTTCCAATGGCCTGAAGCAAGGCGCAAAGCGCAGCCCATATGTCGATATGGGCAAGCTATGCAACGCCGCAGCAGGCCACTGGAAGGCAACCCGTAAATGACTGCTTACACATTGAATGGGACGAACGCAGGGCTGTTCATGGTGGTGTTACCGCTCACTCGAGTACGTCAAGTACACAGCGCTCGCGGCGCCTAACCCTGAACAGCCCTGCGTTCGTCGCAAGCGTCTCTGGGGTAAATCAGAGGTTCCTAACCTTCGGCTCTGCGAAAACCTGGTGAGAAGACTTTCACTCCTCTAGGTTCGTGCCATGCCCGGCACACACGCCAGCGTTAACGAGCGTGCGTCTTCGCACGTCGCGTCGAACGCTTTGTTAGCTTGGCTTTTGCTGGCAACTCTTCGCGAATAACTCGGCGGAGGACCGACTCGGTAAGCGGCCGTTCGTCCGTCTCTGCGAGATACGCCTTCAGCG
>JAFAEQ010000073.1 GCA_023423935.1 Pseudomonadota bacterium
TACGGGAATCTGTTAGCGCAAGCGAAGCAGTGAACTTAAGCCCCAGTAAACGGCGGCCGTAACTATAACGGTCCTAAGGTAGCGAAATTCCTTGTCAGGTAAGTTCTGACCCGCACGAATGGCGTAATGACTTGGGCACTGTCTCAACAATGCACCCGGTGAAATTGTAGTACTTGTGAAGATGCAAGTTACCCGCGATGGGACGGAAAGACCCCATGGAGCTTCACTGTAGATTGTTACTGGGACTCGGTATTGTCTGTACAGGATAGGTGGGAGACGAAGAAGCATCGGCGTCAGTTGATGTGGAGTCAACCTTGGAATACCACTCTGACAGTACTGATTCTCTAACCAGAGTCCGTAAGCCGGACATGGGACAATGGCAGTCGGGCAGTTTGACTGGGGCGGTCGCCTCCTAAAAAGTAACGGAGGCGTTCAAAGGTCACCTCAGCACGGTCGGAAATCGTGCATCGAGTGCAAAGGCATAAGGTGGCTTAACTGCGAGACCCACAAGTCGAGCAGATGCGAAAGCAGGACTTAGTGATCCGGCGGTAGAAAGTGGAATTGCCGTCGCTCAACGGACAAAAGTTACCCTGGGGATAACAGGCTTATTCCCCCCAAGAGTTCACATCGACGGGGGAGTTTGGCACCTCGATGTCGGCTCATCACATCCTGGGGCTGTAGCAGGTCCCAAGGGTTCGGCTGTTCGCCGATTAAAGTGGTACGCGAGCTGGGTTCAAAACGTCGTGAGACAGTTTGGTCCCTATCTTCCGTAGCCGTTGGAGATTTGAGGGTGAGCTGTCCTTAGTACGAGAGGACCGGGATGGACGCACCTCTGGTGTTCCGGTTGTCACTACAGTGGCACTGCCGGGTAGCTATGTGCGGACGGGATAACCGCTGAAAGCATCTAAGCGGGAAGCCCCCCCCAAGATTAGATCTCCCTGGGAACTCGATTCCCCTGAAGGGCCGTCGAAGACTACGACGTTGATAGGCTGGGTGTGTACAGGCAGCAATGCCTTCAGCTAACCAGTACTAATTGCCCGTGAGACTTGACCATATAACTTCAAGCAGTTTGGTTTGAAGTGTTGCTGTTGGAGCATTCACATGGTGAATGCGGCATGGTCCAGGTCGCGATGATTCACGCGAGACTGGGCGTCAATTCAAAAAACTTTTCGGATTGGGCGTGTGGCGGGGTAGTTAGACCGCGCGGCACGCTGAACAGAATTCCCTGGCGGCAATAGCGAGCGGGAACCACCCGATCCCATATCGAACTCGGAAGTGAAAACGCTGTGCGCCGATGGTAGTGTGCCCTTCGGGCATGCAAGAGTAGGTCACTGCCAGGCTCTTAAATGACGGAAGCCCTGCTGGTTAACACCAGCAGGGCTTTTTCCGTTCTGGAGCATGGATCTATCGCACTGCAACCGAGTCGAATATGAACACGCTCGAACGACGCCGAATTGCCAGGGCTCAAATCATCGATGCCGCAGTCGCCAAGGCTGCGATCCATCAATCCCGACGCCAGCGCGAAGAGGCTGCCCGGGTTCTTCGTAAGGCATTGGGCGCAAGCACGGCGGCGCGGAAGACAAAGTCGGAGTTGGTTTCGTATCCGCATTCGGCGGCGGGCTGAGGCTCGTCGCGTGGCGCAGCGTTTAATGATCTGGGATAGATCAACGGATACGCGAGTCGCACGCCCTCGGCGTGAAGCGTATTGGCGGCATAGGACAGCTGGACGCAAAGGCCGCGAAGCGAACCCATCTCCCAGTTGCTCTTTGGTACTGCGCCATCCTGCCGACGTTCAACTCGTCTCCGGACCCAACCGAGAGAACATTGCTTACACCTAGTGCGTTAGCCGCAATCCGGATCGCCTAGACCCTGACGTTGCGCTTGGCGATCTGACCCTTCGTTGACCTCCTTACTCGGCTGCTGAAGAGAGATCGTGGGACTTACCGCCGGTCTTTCTAGGGTGGTCTGCCGGCTTGCCTGATGTAGTGAGCCGATGAGTTTCGGCTCCGTCGGACTGATCCAAATGTGTTCGCCTATTCATGGCGTACGGGCACATCCATTTTCTGGTCGCCCCCCCTGGCATCAGCGCATTTGCAAGGCAGACGTCAGCATGCGACCGGTTAAAGCCGTGTTCGTCCAGCCGCGCGATCGCTCGCCTCCCCGTCTCGCCAATCAAGGACTCAGCGCATCTTAGGGGTAACGATGGACGCCGAGTGCGCCGTATGCGGCACTCGAGATTAGAAACGGGGACGTGGGTGACCTAACCGACGCGTCGGGAATGCGAGGCGGGCTCAAAGGTTTAGAGGCCCGAGATCTCGCTGACCACGGGTTGTAGACCAGAGCCTCTGACTGCAGAACTACCTTTCAGGACGGTTGCGAGGATTCGACGCGGAGTCCCGCGACTCGAGAACCGTTCCGAGCCAAGCATCGAAGTTGGACGAGAACAGCTCGTCCCAGTTGGCCGGGTTGCAATCACACGGGGTACGTGGGTTGTGAGTGGAAGGAGTGCGGCCAATCCATCCGGTGCCGCCGCAGCGCTTGCATTCAGAACGGCTATTCACGACTCAATCCTCAGGGCTGGAAGTCTCCACTACGCATAAAGGGCATTAAAGGTTCCTCCGGTTGCTGCGCTGCAATCGTCGCCGCTTGGTCCAAATTCTCGCTGAGCCTCTGTCGTCCTCCCGCCGCCGGCGTCCGGTAGCGTTAGTCTTGTCCCGACGCCTTCTGATACGACGCACTTTTGACAGCAGGATGGTCTGAAGTGGAACAATCCGACTATCGTCCTGTGGGGCTCGCCATGAATCTCAGCATTACATCCGTTCGGCTCGTCGGCGCCTTTTGCGTCGCTGCGGTGCTTGCAGGGTGTCAAACGCCCCGCCAGCGCGAGATGACGCCTTCGGACTTGCAGCTCATCGGTTCGGGAGCGTTGGTCCTTCCGGAGGGCTGCTCGCCGATGGGAAGCATCGTGGTGGATTTCACCGTTCGCAGCGATGGTGTCACAGAAGACATCCGCCCCAGTGACGCGCCCGCCTGTGCGAAGAACGCTTTGACAGCCTGGGTTGCAACCTTCCGGTATTCGCCGCCTGGCGTGGACACGAAAGCGAGCGTCGAGTGGTTGCTCGTCGAAGGTAAGAAAGGTTCGTGAACGCTGGCTGCTCCTCCGGCGGATACGGTAAGCAAGACTCCTTCCTGCAATGAAGAAGCCTTTTGGCTGGGCCGCTCTGGCCTTTGTGGTGATCGTGACCGTCGTCCTGGCTTGGGGCCTTTCCGGCCTCGACCCTGACACGCGCTTCTCGGGCGCCTATGCGCTTCCTGACGATTCGTTCCTATACATCTCTCCCGAAGGCCACGATCGCCTGCGTTTCCGCACGCTCTCAGGACAGAGCGGTCTTCTTTGGCGCGCCACCGACAACCATTTTGAGGGAGGCAAAGGCTTCGCCGAGCGCGAGCCGGTGTTTCATCGATTCGAATTCGAACTCGATAGCTCGGACGAAGCGACAGAGTTGGTGTGGGAGCAGCCCGGTGTGGCTCCGGTTCGCGCGCCGCGGGTACGGCTAGATGAACAACCCGCGACTTTTCAGAGCGGTGACGTGCGACTTCGCGGCAAACTGATCATGCCGGAAGGCGGAAGGCAGCTCCCCGCCGTATTGTTCATCGATGGGTGGAAGCGGACGAGTGCCGTCGACCATGCATTCGAACCTTATCTCTATGCGTCTCGCGGATTCGCGACGCTGGTGTTCGACACGCGAGGCACGGGCAAATCGACCGGTGAGTACACGCAGAATTTTCGCGTTCTGGCGACCGATGCGCTTGCTGCGCTCAAGTGGTTGCGGGACCAGCCGCGGATCGATGCCACTAACGTGCATCTCGTGGGTGTGGCCGAGGGCGGATGGATCGCGCCAATGGCCGCCGCTCGCGATGCGAATGTTCGTAGCGTGCTCGTATGTCACGGACCGCTCGTCAGTGCATTCGAGCAGGATCGCTGGCGCTATGTTTCGGCGCTGAGACGGAGTGGGTTCGATGATGCCGCAATCGCAGAGGCGGACCACATCAATGCCATTCTCGGGGACATCGTTGATCGACGCATCGATCGCTGGGATGACTTCGCTCAGGCCTTGAAGGAAGCGCGCGGAAGGCCATGGTTTCCAGCGATAGAGGACTCCCATTCGCTGTTCGGGGAGCTCGCTCATTCATCGCTGCCACTGTGGGCAATGCGATTGAAGGTGGCGAGTTCCTTGAATGATGAGCCAGCCTTCATCGATCGGCTCTACGATCCTCTGCCCACGGCTGCGGCTCTGAAATCACCCAGCTACTGGATACTCGCCGAGCAGGACTCATCCATGCCGACCGACTGGACGATCGAAGCTCTCAACAAACTGCAGCGCCAGCGCAAACCGGTCGATTACCTGCTTTATCCGGACGCGGAGCACGGCAGTCTGCGCATCGAACAGCGCGCGGATGGTTCGCGCAAACTCCTTGGATATGAGCCCGACTATTTCAAAGTGCAGATCGACTGGCTCAAGCGCAATTCGGGTCCCCGACTGGAAATGGAAGGCACATGAGCAAGACCGCGACTTTTCCGGAGCTGCTTGCGCAGCTGCTCAGCCGCCGCGCTGTTCTGCAGACCGCAGGTTCGATGCTTGCATTGACGAGTGTTCCTGCGCTGTTGCGAGCAGAGAGCTCGGGTTCGCTGCGCTTCAATCCCGTTCAGGGCAGCAAGGAAGATGCGATCGTGCTGCCGGACGGCTATACCTACGATGTAGTTGCACGATGGGGCGACGCTCTGAGCGACGGCACGCCCGATCTGGATGCGGCAAAGCTCGGTGACGGATGCCTGTTCGAGTCGCAAGCGGCCGTACAGCAGCTCGGTCAGTTCGGACAGAACTGCGATGCCATCCATTTCTTTCCTCTCGAGGCGAGTGGCAGACGCGGGCTGCTCTGCGTGAACCACGAGTACATCGACTATTCGCTCATGTTCGTCGATCACCCGGGATTCGGAGCCGTGGCGGACGGTCGACGTCGGGCGTTCTTCGAGAAGCATCCGACCGCAGTCGCCGTCGCACAGGCGGCACTGGGCGTGAGCGTGATCGAGATCGAGCTCACCCGCAGCGGCTGGCGGCGCAACAAGAAGTCGCGATTTACGCGGCGCATCACGGCGAGCACGCCGGCAGAGATCGGCGGGCCCGCAAGGGGCGGCGAGCTCATGAAGACCAAGGCAGATCCATCAGGCACTCGCGTGCTTGGAACGTTCGCGGGTTGTGCAGGCGGTGAAACGCCTTGGGGCACGTACCTCACAGCCGAAGAGAACATCCAGGATTTCTTCGCAAATCATGAGGCGTTCAAGTCTTCGTCTGCAGCCGATCCATTTACAGTCGATGCGCACAGTCGCTGGCGCATGTGGAAAGGCAATTCTCCGAACGGTTGGGAAGTGACGGATGCGCGCTTCGATCTCACCCACGAGCCGAACGAGGCCTTCCGGTTCGGGTGGATCGTAGAGATAGATCCGCGTCATCCAGACAAGCCTCCGGTTAAACGCACCCCGCTCGGCCGATTCGCGCACGAAGGGGCGAGCCCGATTGTCGGTAAGAATGGTCGAGTTGCGGTGTATATGGGCGATGACGACAAGTTCGAGCACGTCTACAAGTTCGTCTCGGATGCGCAGTTCGACCCGAAGGATTCGATACGCAATCGAGATCTGCTCGATCGCGGCAGACTCTATGTGGCGCGCTTCGATGCTGACGGATCGGGTGTGTGGCTACCGCTCGTGTTCGATGCGGCGGGGCCTCTCAATGCAGCAGGAGGATTTCGGAATCAGGCAGACGTTGTGATCAAGGCTCGAGCCGCGGCGACATTGCTGGGTGCGACGCCGATGGATCGGCCCGAAGACGTGGAAGCAAATCCCGCGACGGGACGCATTTACATCGCATGCACGAACAACGCACAGCGCGGCGACGATGAAGACACGCGTGTGTATGCGGGCCGCAAGCTCAACTCAGGCGTGGATGCCGCGAATCCTCGCGCCGACAATCGCTGGGGGCACATCATCGAAATCAGAGAGCACGATGATGATCACAGCTCGGCGAAATTTACCTGGGATGTGTTCCTTCTGGCGGGAGATCCCGCGGGCGGCAAACACATCACTGATGCGAGCGCGTTGAAGGCCGGACTCGATTCCGACAGTACGTACTACGCAGGATACAAAGACGCGAAAGCGCTCAGTCCGATCGGTTCGCCCGACAACATCGGCTTCGATCCCGATGGAAATCTGTGGATCGTGACTGATGGACGCCAGCCTCGCGGCAGCAACAACGGCTGCTATGTCTGTCCGACCAGCGGACCGGATCGTGGCAGGCTGCAGCAGTTCATGAGCGGGCCCGTCGGTGCCGAGGTCTGCGGCTGTCAGTTCTCACCGGATGGCACGACGCTGTTCCTCAGCATCCAGCATCCTGGCGAAGGAGGAAGCGTGCGCGAGCCTCGCAGCCATTGGCCCGACGGACCGGGGACTCAGCCTCGTGCGACTGTGATTGCCGTTCGCAAGAAAGTGGGCGGCCGGATAGGCACATGAGGGCGCTGGTGGCGAGGCGCGTGATTCGAGCTGTGTCCCTCACTTTGCCTTCGGCATGTAGGCGAGCCCGAGCTGCACGCCGAAATCCGGAGTGTTCTCGAAATTCGTGATGTTCTCGGTGATCGCGAGACTCCACAGAACATTGGGACTTCGCGACTGGACTCCCAGGCTGATCTGGTACTTGTCTTCGCGAAGGTCCTTGATGGTCGTCTGTTGCACGACGCTTTCGCTTGCGTAGCCCTGCACGATCACACTGGTGAGCGGAGTCACGCCGAAGCTGTAGCCGAGGATGAGCGTGGGGATCCAGCGTGCGTCATCAGCCAGCTTTTCCGAGCCGGCATAGTGAATCGCGCTACCGCTCAGGTAGGCCGCATGGCGGCCAGTAGGCCCCATTCGGCGCTGCAAAGTGACCTGCGTGCCATAGTCGTTCTCGCCGGTCGAGAGTAACGGGCGCTCGCCGTCGGCTGCGATCTTCGCGGCGAGCTCTACGACCACATCCCATCCGAACCGCGGCTCAGGCAGCGAGTAACGCACCCCAAGCACCGGATCGCCGAATCCGCCTTTGGTGTCTCTATTGAGCTGCGCGACCCGCACATCGCCGATCGCGTAGATGTACTGGAAGCGATCCTTGGCCACCAGATCGCGCCCTTGCTGGCTGAGGCCGAATGCATCGTGAAAGGATTCGATTGCGCCGTCGAAGATGCCTTCGCCGTAATGGATGTACGGAATCGTGAGATAGGCGCTCCAATAATCGCTGAGCCTTCGTTGAACGATCAGATCGATCAGTCCAATCTCACCGTCGAAATAGTACGCGTCCTCGGGGAAGCTCAGGATCACGCTCGAGTCTTCTGCGCTTAACGGCCTGCGATGTACATCGCGCGACCGGAGGTAGTTGCGCACGTTCTCGCTCATCACGAACGTGTTCTGATAAGCGAACTGGGTCTCCAATGTCCACGTGCCGGCCTTCGCATCGGCCGTGTGGGCCGGAAGCATGTCGAGACGCAGCAAGCCGAACGGAGTGAGATCACGCGCGCGCAACAGACCGACGTGACTGTATGCCTGCTCGACTTCGGCTACGCGACCGTTGTGGTCCGCGATCCGTTCGGTGATCTCTTGTGCTGACGCCTGGTGCAATGGCACTGCAGTAGTCACCAATGCAACGCAGAGCAGCGTATCCCCGATGAACCGTGCACAGCGACTTGATCTTTCCGCACGCGCTCCCGTCATGAATGCCACCTGTCAACGGTTCGAGGAAAGGAACGCGATGCTTCAGGGGCGGGTTCCGGAGCGAGCCGTGGGGTGTGATCAAGTGATGCGCCGTCCGTTAAGCACTATTCGACGCTACAGCACTTTTCCTGGATTCATGATCCCCTTCGGATCGATGGCTTGTTTGATCGTCTGCATGAGACTCAGTGCCACGGGACTTTTGTAGCGCTGCAGTTCGCCGCGTTTGAGCTGTCCGATGCCGTGTTCTGCACTGAAACTTCCGCCGTAGCGAGCAACGATGTCATGTACGGCGCGATTGATACGCGCCGCCAGAGCGAGAAACGCGTGCGCATCGCCATCGATCGGCTGACTCGCGTTGAAGTGCAGGTTGCCATCACCGAGATGGCCGTACGAGACGATGCGCGCGTCGGGGCAGATCTGCTGGATCGCGGCCGACGCTTCCACGATGAAGGCGGGCAGCTCGGTGGTGGTGACCGACACGTCGTGCTTGATGCTCGCGCCTTCGAGGCGCTGGGCTTCGGGCACCGTTTCACGCAGACGCCAGAAATGTTCGCGCTGAGCCTCATTCGTTGCGAGCGCTGCGGTGAGCACCTCACCGCAATTCATGGCATCGCTCAGCTCCGCTTCGATGCTGTCGCGAAGCCCGGTCTCCGCGCGACCTGCGCCGATCTCCAGCAGCACGTACCACGGATATTCCTTGTCGAAGGGATCGCTCGTATTCGGGATATGCCGGAATACAAGATCGAGCGCGATGCGGGGCAACAGCTCGAAAGTGGATACGGCATCGCCGCTTGCAGCGCGCAGGCGAGACAGTAATGCAACAGCGGATTTCGGATCGGACACCGCGACCAATGCGGTCACCTGCGTCGCGGGTCGCGAGAAGAGCTTCAACGTAGCCGCCGTGATGATCCCGAGCGTGCCTTCCGCGCCGATGAAAAGATCCCGCAGATCGTACCCGGTGTTGTTCTTGCGAAGCGCGCTGAGATCGCCAAGCACGCGGCCATCGGGCAGCACCACTTCGAGCCCCAGCACCAGATCGCGCATCATCCCGTAGCGCAGGACGGCGGTGCCGCCCGCGTTGGTCGATAGATTGCCGCCGATCTGGCATGAGCCTTCGGAGCCCAGGCTCAATGGAAACATTCGGTCTGCATTTGCGGCCGCTGCTTGAGCTTCCGCCAGGACACAGCCGGCTTCGACGACCATCGTGTAGTTCGCCGCGTCGACGTTACGAATGCGTCGCATGCGGGAGAGTGCGACGACGATCTGTTGGCCATCGGCGCTCGGCGTCGCGCCACCGCAGTAACTCGTGTTGCCGCCCACGGGCACCACGCCGATCCCGAATTCGTTGCACACGCGCAGGATGGCTGCCACCTGCGCGGTCGTCTCCGGTCGCAGGACTAGCGAAGCGTTGCCTTTATAGAGTTTGCGATGATCCGTGTTGAAGGGCGCAATATCCTCGGGCTGGTCGAGAAACCCTTGCGGGCCCACGATGGACTTCAGCCGCTCGAGCGCGTTTGCATTCACGGGTGTCGAAGAGTTCATCCCTGTGATTCTAAAGAACCCAGCGAGGTCGGCGCATTGGGGAATTTGCGCGAGGCCTGCATCACGCTTTGGCTCACTGGCGCACCCGCCCGGCTCGTGAGTCTGCCTGGAATTGCCTAGAATCGATCTCGGGATCAGGGAGGTGCGTCATGCCGATCTTCGTCGTGTCGATACTGATTCAGGTCGCCTTGATCGTCCATGTGATTCGCACCGGGCGCAATTCGCTATGGATCTGGGTGCTTGCCTTGCTCCCCATGGCAGGGCCACTCGCCTATGTGCTGGTGGAGATTCTCCCGGAGGTGTTCGGGGGACGTGCTGCGCGACGCGCGGCGGCCACCGTGCGCAAGACCATCGATCCCACACGGGATCTGCGCGAAGCGCAGAAAAGAGCGCGGCTCACCGACAGCATCGACGCGAAGCGCCAGCTTGCTCAGCAGTTTTTCGATGCCGGTCAGTATGACGAGGCCATCGCCACATATCGCGCCGCGCTGACCGGGCTCTATCGACACGACCCGCACGTGCTGCTCGGTCTGGCGCGCGCGCAGTTCGCCGCTGGCGATTCGAGCGGCACGCGACAGACATTGGATGAACTGATCGCCGCGAATCCGGACTTCCGTTCCATAGAAGGCCACTTGTTGTACGCGCGAGCGCTCGAGGGTGAAGGCAACCTGGAAAAGGCAGCCCAGGAATACGAAGCGCTGGTCGGCTATGACGCCGGGGTCGAGGCGCGTTATCGACAGGCGGTGCTGATCAAGCGCATGGGCGCAAAGCACCGCGCGCACGAGTTGCTGCAAAAGCTGCTCGATGACGCAGAACTGACCACCCGACATGCACGTCAGCTGCAGCGGGAATGGCTCGAGGCGGCGAAGCGCGAACTGGCCGACTGAGCGGCGCAGCCGATTACAGCAAAATTGGACAGCAGAACGGGCGGGCTCGTTACTCGTCCTTGAGCTCGTCCAGCGCCGACTTCTCGATCGCCTCTGCCATCGCGACCTTGTTGTTGCGAAGCTCGCAGACGAAATAGCGAACAGGTTCGTTATCGCTGCTTGCGCTGCCGGCAATGCTGCGGACACCTTCGTGGGAAACGTCTAGCTCGACAGAGAATCTCGCAGTGAGCATCAGCTGCTTCGCGTCGATCAGCGCTTTCTCGCACAAGAGCGCTGGGCACTCGCGTCGTGCATCATCGGAATCGAGGGTGTCGCAACCTTTCACGACGACTGCCTTCCGCGAGCGCAGCAGCTCCGGCTTCTGCAGCGAGTCGAGCAGAGAGAACAAAGTCCACAGGCACAGGGCGGCTACAGCAGTAACGACGCCGAGACGAATCGGCAGCATGGCAGGCTTCTGTGATGGCGACGTTGGCGAGCGTGCCTGCAAACACACTGCCGGCGCGTGACGCGGATCACTGTTCGGCGCTGCGCTTCATTTGCTCGTACGCGGCGAGCGCGACCACCCGGCTCGCGCGCAGATTGACGATCGGTCGCGGATACGTGACTCCGAGCTTTACGCCTGCCGCGTCGAGGGCCTCGGCGGGAGCAAGCCAGGGCTGATGAATCCAGCGATCCGGTAAGCGCGCAAGCTCGGGAAGCCATTGGCGCAGATACGCGCGCTGCGGATCGAACTTTTCCGCCTGGAGAACAGGATTGAAGATGCGGTAGTAGGGCGCGGCGTCCGCACCGCATCCTGCAGTCCATTGCCAGCCCAGCGTATTGTTCGCGAGGTCCGCATCGACGAGCGTGTCCCAGAACCACCTCGCACCTTCGCGCCAGTGCAGTTGCAGGTTCTTCGTGAGGAACGAGGCGGCGATCATGCGCACGCGATTGTGCATCCAGCCCGTATGCCACAGCTCGCGCATGCCGGCATCCACGATCGGCACGCCCGTTCTGCCGCGTTGCCAGGCTTCGAGACGTGCGCGACTTCGGTTCCAGCGCCAGGCTCGAAAACGTGAGTCGAGCGGCTCGTCCGTCGTATGCGGAAAATGAAACAGCAGATGATGCGCAAACTCCCGCCAGCCGAGCTCGCGCGCGTATGTCGCAAGCGAAGTGTGTCGGGTTGCGTCCGGCGCCTGCAGGTGCAAGGCGGCGAAGAGCTGACGAGGGCCAATTTCTCCGAAGTGCAGATGCGGTGATAGCGAGGAGGTACCTCGTTGGTCGGGACGATCGCGAGCACTGGCATAGTCGTGAGCAATTTTCTGGAAGCGACGTAGCTGACGCAGAGCGCCTGCCTCGCCGGGCTGCCAACGCTTCGCAAGTCCGGTATCCCAGTGAATTCTCGGGCGAAGTGCCAGCGTCTCGAGTGGAACCGATGCGGGCCAGCGCGCAGGTCCGGGAATACTTCGAGGCGCCGGCGCGGGAGATCGAAGCGACGCGAGGCGACTGACTGTTGCGCGCCAGAAGGGCGTGAAGACGCGGTAGGGTTGCTGTTGCCCGTTGCGTATCTCCCTGGGCTCTACCAGCAAAGCGGCGTTGTGGGTTCCAACCTCGATGCCGCGTTCCTGAAGGGAAGACTCGATCAGCCTGTCTCGTGCAATCGCGGCGGGTTCGTACAGGCGATTCCACACGACCAGTGTTGCGCCTGTGCTCTGGAGCAGCTCCTGCGAGACCTTCACCGGGTCGCCTTCGCGCATGATCAGACGGCTTCCACGGCTCGCCAACGCATCCGTCAACGCCGCGAGACTATGGTGTAGCCACCAGGCTGACGCAGCCCCCGGATTCCAGTCGGACTCTCTGAAATGAATGTAGAGGGGCACCACGTGCTGCGCGTTATCGAGCGCGGATCGAAGTGCAGGGTTGTCGATCAGGCGCAGATCGCGTCGTAACCACAGCAGGGCGGTTCGATGAGGTTTCATCGCGACCATCGTACATAAAAAAGCCCGGCTTCCTTGCGGAAGCCGGGCTGCGTGCGATAGCCCTGATGCCGATTAAGCAGCGTTGCGCAGAGCGGCAATGCGCTCCTCGAGCGGTGGGTGAGTCATGAACAGCCTCTTCAGACCCTGGCCGAGCGTGCCGTTGATGCCGAAAGCTGCCATCTGATCCGGCAGAGGTTCCGAATGCCCACGGCGCAAGCGCTCCAAGGCTCCGATCATCGAGTCGCGACCGGCGAGTTTCGCGCCGCCCGCATCCGCGCGGAACTCGCGATAGCGCGAGAACCACATGACGATCATGCTGGCCAGAATTCCGAGCACCAGCTGCGCGATGATCACCGTGATCATGAAGGCCGGGCCGTGACCGCGTTCGGTCTTGAAGACCACTCGGTCGATCGTGTAGCCGATGACACGCGACAGGAAAATGACGAAGGTGTTCACCACGCCCTGAATCAGCGTGAGCGTCACCATATCGCCGTTCGCGACATGGCTGACCTCGTGAGCGAGCACCGCTTCGGCCTCACGCCGCGACATGCCGCGCAACAGGCCCGAGCTGACCGCGACGAGCGCCGCGTTACGACGTGCGCCGGTGGCGAAGGCGTTCATCTCGGCAGCATCGAAGATGCCCACTTCGGGCATGCCGATACCGGCCTCCTGTGCCTGGCGACGCACGGTTTCGATGAGCCATTGCTCATCTGCCGTGCGCGGTTGTTCGATGACCCGCACGCCCATTGCGCGCTTGGCTGTCCACTTGGAGATGGCGAGCGAGAACAGCGAGCCGGTGAAGCCAAGGACGGCGGAGAAGATCAGCAGGTTGTTGAGGTCCAGCCCGGTGCCTTGCGCATCCAGAATCCGGTCAACGCCGAGCAGTCGTAGCGTGACGCTCAGCACCAGCAGGACGGCGACGTTGGTCGCGACGAACAGGAGAATGCGTTTCATGTCAGCCTAGATCGGTAGCCAGGGAGCACCGCTTGAATGCGGCACCGCTTAGATGCGGTTCATTCGCAATGGTTTCAAGCTCGGCGAGGGCTGCCGACGGGCTGCCAGTGAATTGATTGTTCTCGGGATTTGAGTGCTGACTGCGGCCGGGTGGAAGCTGCGGCAGTCGCTGGCGGGAGCCCTGCTGGAGTCCCGCCGCGGAATATTGGAATCAGTTGTCGTCGCGATCGCTGTAGTCGTCGTCGAGGTCTTCGTCCTCGTCGTCGTCCCAGTCGTCATCCTCGTCTTCGTCGTCCTCGTCCCAGTCCTCATCTTCCTCTTCGACGTCTTCCTCTTCCTCATCGTCGTCGCCGGACTCGTCGCTCACCCAGCCTTCGGGCTCGGTGGTGCGCTCGAGGTCGAGCTCGTGCCACGTGTCCAGATCGATCTCCTCGATGTCGCCGTTCTCGTATTGGATCTCGATGATCTCCTCATCCGGATCGACGGACACCACCTGGAAGATTTCGTTTTCTTCCAGATCTTCAAACCACTGCCCTTTGACCGGGTCGTAGTCTCTACCCACGTGACACCTCAGACGGAAAAGAAACGCGATGAACGGCGCCAGAAACCGCAGGCGGACCGGCCGCGGAATATTAGGGGGTCGGACCGGCGGCAGGCAACTGAACCAAGGACGATTCGAGCGGGGTGCCTCGTGCATGCCACGTGCCGCCGATGCGGAAAGATCGGCAGGCGGAATTTCGATCCGCAACGCAACGATGCCGCCTCGAGTGCACAGTGCTGCTCTGTGAAGGAGTTCTTTGACAGCTGATAGACTGCCGCACCCTCGCGACCCGGCGCGTTCGGGTCCATGATTTTGAACTGCTCCTGCCTATCCAGAACGATGAGTGACTCCCTTCCGACCTTGATCGGCTGCACGCAATGAACATGCACAGCGCCGCCGTATCGCCCCTTATTTCCGCTCGCCGCGTGGTCATCAAAGTCGGCTCCGCGCTCCTCGTGGATTCGCAGACCGGCCAACTCAACCGCGCCTGGCTGGAAACGCTGGCGAGTGATGTCCATGCATTGCGTATGCGCGGTCAGGACGTGCTGCTCGTCTCCTCGGGCGCGATCGCGCTGGGGCGCAGGCAGCTGGGTCTGGAGCCCGGCAAACTCAAGCTCGAAGAAAGCCAGGCGGCTGCCGCCGTGGGCCAGATCCGCCTGGCGCACGCATGGAAGGACGTGCTGGAACGACATGGGCACACAGTGGCGCAGATCCTTTTGACGTTCGGCGATACCGAAGAGCGGCGTCGCTATCTCAATGCCCGCAGTACGCTCGGCACGTTGCTGCGCCTGGGCGCCATCGCGGTCATCAACGAAAACGATACCGTGGCGACTTCCGAGATCCGCTATGGCGACAATGATCGGCTGGCGGCGCGCGTCGCGCAGATGATGAGTGCGGATTGCCTGGTGCTGTTGTCCGACGTGGATGGGTTGTACACGGCGGATCCCACGCGCGATCCGAACGCGCAGTTCATTCCCGAAATCCGTCGCATCACCCCGGAGATCGAACGGATGGCCGGGGGTGCAAGCTCTGCGGTGGGCTCCGGAGGGATGGCAACCAAAGTGGCTGCCGCCAAGATTGCCGTCACGGCCGGCTGTCATATGTGTGTGGCTGCGGGACGCGAGATGCACGCGCTGCGCCGGATCGAGGAGGGCGCGCGCTGCAGCTGGTTCTATCCCAGTGCGACACCGGCTACGGTGCGCAAGCAATGGATTGCGGGAACGCTCAAGCCCGCCGGTGAGGTCTATGTGGATGCGGGTGCGGCGCAGGCTTTGCGAAGCGGCAAGAGCCTGCTTCCAGCGGGCGTTACCCGGGTGCTCGGCAGTTTCGAACGAGGTGATGCGCTGGTCGTTCGCAATGCAGAGGGGCTCGAAATCGCCCGCGGGTTGTCGGCATATTCAAGCGTCGACATGCAGCGGCTGCAGGGCCGCAAGTCCGCAGAGATCGAAACGCTTCTGGGCTTTCGAGGTCGCGATGAAGTGATTCACCGCGACGATCTGGTGATTACTGTCGAAGCCGAATAAAACGCTCAGCGCCGATTCGCAGGGATGTCGAAGTAGCGGCTCGCCGGTGGATCGCTTGCCGGAAACGTGTCGTTGATCGATTCGTCGACCGCGGGTTCTCGCAATGCCGTCGGGCGCTTCATGCGCCAGCGCGATCCGATCCCGCGCAACGCCGGCATCATGATTAGACCGAGCGCACCCAGCAGGGCGACTTTTTCCACCAAATCCAAAGCAGACGATCTGCGCATACGCTCCTCATCGGACTTGCTGTGTTCAGATCAATCAATGAACTGACGTGGACAGAGTTCCGGATACCCCCGCCGAGCTCGAACGGCGTGCCCTTACAGCCTGGGCGGCACAATCGGATGTGAGCTCGACAATCCTCCGTCGACTGCAAACGCCTGCCCGGTGATATAGGCCGCGTCATCGGAGGCGAGGAATAACACCATCGAGGCGATCTCTTCCGGCAGTCCGCTGCGGCGAAGCGCATTGAGTTGCCCGATGCGATTCTCGGTGCCGCGCGCGCGTGCGTGCTCGAAGATCGGCCGCGTCATGCCCGTCTCGATCAGCCCGGGACAGACGGCGTTGATTCGCACGCCGGTACCGCTCAGCTGCCAGGCGGTCGTCTGCACCAGACTGATGATGCCGGCCTTGCTGGCGCTGTACGGTGACCCGCCGGCGCCCGCTCGCAGGCCCGCGACGGATGCAGTGCAGATGATCGATCCGCTCTGACGCGACGTCATCACACGAGCAGCGTGCTTGACCATCAGGAACGTGCCGATCAAATTGATCCTGAGCACCTCCAGCCAATGCTCCGCTGTCTGTTCCTGCAGCGGGACGAGACCTCCGCTGATGCCGGCGTTCGCAAAGCACACGTCTAGCTGACCGAAGTGCTCCATCGCTTTCGCCACGGCGGCTTCCACGTTGCGCTCATCGGCGCAGTCATGCATCAGAGCGAGTCCCTGGCCGCCGTCCTTGTGCAACTGCGCCAGCGTCGCTTCGACATCGCTCGAGCGATCGACCGCGATGACGTTTGCCCCCTCCGCCGCGAACCTGAGTGCAGCCGCCCGGCCGATGCCGCTGGCAGCGCCAGTGATCAGTGCCGTCTTACCTGCGAAGCGCATGGCGAGCTCCTGTGCCTGCGACGTGCGATGAAACGATTACGCAGCGAGCGATCCGCGCCGCGCGATGCCGACGATGCCTTCCACGATCGCGTCATGGAACATGGGCGGCAGATCGTGACCCATGCCGGGGATGATGAGCAGCTCCGCTCCCGGAATATTGGCAGCCGTGTCCTTGCCGCAGGCCAGCGGAATCAGCGGGTCGTCCGCACCGTGAATGACGAGCGTCGGCGCCTTGATTCGACGCAGACTTGCGCGTCGATCGCCGCTTGCGATCACTGCCGCCATCTGGCGTGCGAAGCCGGCGGGCGAATAGCTGCGATTCACTTCCGTGATCAGCCGTTCGCGCGCACGGGGTTCATCGAACTCCGCCGCGGGGCTGCCGAGCACGCGCATCGCCGTCAGGCCATGCTGCACGTAGGCTTCGAGATAGTTCGGATGCGGTGCGCGGGTCATCAAGATCGCCGAGGCGGCTGGACTCGGTGGCGGCAGCGCGAGATTGCCGCTCGTCGACATGATCGAGGTCAGCGAGATCACGCGCTGCGGTTCATCGCTTGCGATCATCTGCGCGATGATGCCGCCCATCGACGTGCCGACCAGATGCGCGCGTTCGATGCCGAGCGCATCCATGAGTCCCATCGTGTCGTCCCCCATGTCTCTGAGCGTATATGGCACGTTCATCGGCAGCCCGGCCATGCGCTGCGCCATCAGTGTGGTCAGCGACGGAACGGGCAGGTGATCGAGCTTGGTCGAAAGCCCGATGTCGCGATTGTCGAAGCGGATGATCCTGAAACCCTGGTCGACCAGCTTCTGGCAAAACGTGATGGGCCAGCGCACGAGCTGCGCGCCGAGCCCCATGATGAGAATGATGGCGGGGTCGGCGGGGGACCCCAGCGATTCGTATTCGAGCGTAAGACCGTTGGCGTTGACCTGGGGCACTAGATCGATCCGGCATGACGGGCAGTCAGTGTGCGAAAGCAGCGCCATGTGCTGCAACCCTACGAGGGGGATTTTGTGATTCTGCGCGGCGGGAGAATGCAGCTAGAATCATCCGATGAACGCCGTCAGCCCTCCGATCGACCACATCGCCGCAATCATGGAGCCCATGGGCCGTGCTGCAGTCGATGCAGCCCGTGAGCTTGCCCAAGCCGATACCGCGAAGCGGAACGCTGCGCTGCGCGCCGCGGCCGCGGCAATTCGAGAGCATCGTGCGGCGATCCTCGAGGCGAACAGACGCGATGCCGAGCAGGCGCGCGCGGCGGGTCTTTCGGGCGCACTGATGGATCGATTGCTCCTCGACGACAAGCGCATCGAGGCGATGGCCAAGGGGATCGAAGAGATCGTGCAACTCGCAGATCCGCTGGGCACGGTGATCGCCGAATGGACGCGTCCGAACGGTCTTCGCATCCAGCGCGTACGCGTGCCGCTCGGCGTCATCGGCATCATCTACGAGAGCCGCCCCAATGTGACGGCCGATGCAGGAGCGCTGTGCCTCAAGTCGGGTAACGCCGTGATTCTGCGCGGCGGCTCCGAGTGTGCTCAGTCCAATCGCGCGATCCACGAGTGTCTGAAACAAGGTCTGCGCACCGCCGGCTTGCCCGAGGCGGCGATCCAACTCGTACCGGTGACCGATCGTGCGGCCGTCGGCTACCTGCTTTCGTCCATGACCGACTACATCGATGTCATCGTGCCGCGCGGAGGCAAGGGTCTGGTTGCACGAGTGCAGCAGGAAGCGCGGGTGCCTGTGATAGGCCATCTCGAGGGCGTCTGTCATGTCTATGTCGATCGCGACGCGGATCTCGCGATGGCGCGCGATGTCGTGATCAACGCGAAGCTCAGGCGCACCGGAATCTGCGGATCCGCAGAGACGTTGCTGGTGGATCGCGCCGCGGTGGGCACTCATTTGCAGCCGCTCGTGAAGGCATTGCTCGATGCAGGGTGTGAAGTCCGCGGCGACGACACGGTTCGCAGCGTCGATGAGCGCGTCAAGACTGCCACCGAGGAAGACTGGTACGCCGAGTACCTCGACGCGATCATTGCGGCCAAAGTCGTGGATGGCGTGGATGCGGCGATCGAACACATCGGCACCTACGGATCCGCGCACACCGATTCGATCGTCACTGCCAACGCCGATACGGCCGAGCGGTTCCTCGCAGGCGTCGATAGCGCGATCGTGTTACACAATGCCTCAACCCAGTTCGCCGACGGCGGCGAGTTCGGCATGGGCGCGGAAATCGGTATCTCCACCGACAAGTTCCATGCGCGCGGCCCCGTAGGTGTCGAACAGCTTACGAGCTACAAGTACGTGGTGAGAGGATCGGGCCAGACACGCCCGTGAGTTTCGTGACTGGGATCTGACTAAACGGCGGAAGCCAGTCGCTATACTCGCGCTGCTTCTGCAGCCGGGCTCACCGCGATGTCACCAGTCAAATCCCGCCTCTTCGTTCTTGGCCTGTCCCTGGTCTGGCTTGTGCAGGCGCATGCGCAGGGCGCACGCGATCCCTTGTTCGCATCCCTGTCCACCGCAATCGAACAGGCCCGTCAGTCGCAGGTCGATGCGCTCGCGCCGAACAGTTTCCAGCAGGCCGTAGACGCTTTGCAGGCCGCGACACGCGATGCCGAGAAGGGACGCGCAGCCGATCGCATCAAGGGCCAGCTCAACGCAGGCATGTCGGCCATTCAAAAAGCGAACGCTGCCGCGGCCGCAGCCCGCGAAACGTTGCGTTCAGCCGTCACCACACGCGGCGATGCCTTGAATGCCGGCGCTCCGCAGCTCGCGGCCGAACAATGGCAGAAAGCGGATGAACGTTTTCGTGAAGCGACCGCCGCGCTCGAAAAGAACGATCTGAAAGACGCGCAGCGTCGAGCGGCAGAGGCCGATGTACTGCTTCGCGATGTCGAAATGTCGGCGATCCGCAATCGCGTCCTGAACGAAGCCCGCGGGCTGATTGCGCAGGCCGATGCGGCGAAGGTGGAACGCTACGCGCCGCGCACGCTGAATGCGGCCAAGCGTTATCTCGCGCAGGCGGAGCAGGAAATCAATCGCAACCGCTACGAGCCGGGCACCGCCGAGGGACTGGCAGCGCAGGCAAGCTACGAAGCCCGTCATGCCATGTATCTGGCCCGCACGATCCAGAGCACGCTGGACAAGAAGGGCGAGCAGGCGGGAGTCGAGGAATTGATCCTGTCCTGGGAAGCACCGCTTTCCCAGATAGCCGCTGCCGCAGACCTGCCGGCGCGCTTCGACAACGGGCCGCAGACTTTCATGCAGCAGCTGCTCGACAAGACTCAGTCACAGGCGCGCGAGATCGCGCGTCAGAAAAACGAACTGCAGGATCGTAACGATCAGATCGCCGCGTTGAACGCCGAGATGGAGAAGCTCGAAGCCCGCCTGGGCGGCGTGTCTCAGGAACGTATCGCCCTGCAGCGTCGCGTCGATGCGCAGGAGCGTCTGCGCAGCAACGTCGCGCGTATTGAGAGCTCGTTCAATGCAGACGAAGCGCGCGTGTATCGCCAGGGCGATGACGTGGTGATCTCGTTGCTCGGCATCCGCTTTGCTTCAGGCCGCAGCAATATCGATTCAGCAAACACGGCCTTGATGAACAAGGTGCGCGAGGCGCTCAACCTGTTCCCCGAGGCCTCGATGGTCGTCGAAGGTCACACCGATTCGAACGGCAGCGATTCGGCCAACCTCATCCTCTCGCAGGATCGCGCCGACGCCGTACGCCAGTACCTGATCACGAACTTCGGTATCAACCCCGAACGCGTAAGCTCCATCGGCTACGGCGAAGCCCGCCCGGTCGCCACCAACGAAACCGCCGAAGGCCGCGCGCGCAACCGCCGCATCGATTTGATCATTCACGTGCAGTAAGAGCGGGGCGGCCGCAAAGACCGCAAGCGAATGCCCGCACGGAGGAGAGGGCCGCAAAGACGGCAAAAAGGACTCTGGCCGCAAGAGGGATTCAGGGGGCCGAGAATGGGGAGGCCGCAAAGACCACAAAAAAGACTCTGGCCCTAAGGAGGCACAAAGCAGGTGCCGCTAGTTTCAGGTCGCGTGAGAATCTAGTGCTGAGTATCCAGCCTTAGGTGCGCTCTGCGCTTTCCTGTTGGCCAACTTTCTCCGCTCTGCGCCCCCGTTACTCTTTTTTGCGGTCTTTGCGGCTAACTCCTGCTTTCGGCTATTCCTGGCTCAACCCCGCCAGGCCACCACGAAGCGAAAACGCCCGATACCCCAGTGAGCGCAGGTGTTCGGCGCCAGCGAGGCTGCGGGCGCCGCGGGCGCAGATGAGCAGGTAGTTCTGGTTCGGGTCGAGTTTCGGGCGCGAGGCGAGTAGCGCCGGCAAGGGAATGTGCTGGGTGATCACATCGGGAATCGGCTGCTCGACCAGTTCTTCGGCGTCGCGCACGTCGATCAGCAGATAGCCCGCTTCAGGGTCGAGCGCCTCCGGATCGATCTCGAGATCAGCGGGACGCGCCTTCAGTTCGATAGAAGCGTCGTGATTGCACTCCGCGCGTCGCTCGGTTTTGAGCTTGCGCTGTTCGAGCGTGAGCAGGTCGATCAGCACGAGTTCGTTCTTGATCTGGCCGGGCAGGTCCAGCAGCAGCTTCAATGCCTCCAGCGCTTGCAGCGTGCCCAGGACGCCGGGGACAGGACCCAGCACACCTGCTTCTGCACAGTTTCCGACGACACCATCGCGAGTGGCTTCGGGCCACAGACAGCGCAGACAAGCGCTGTCGAGATCCGGGCGATAGGTCTGCAGCTGACCCTCGTACTGATACACGCTCGCGAAGATGGCCGGGCGCCGCGTTTTTACGGCCGCGTCGTTCACGAGGAACTTGGTCGCGAAGTTGTCGCTGCATTCGACGACCAGGTCATAGCTTTCCAGCAACGACACGGCGTTCGCGGCAGTGATGCGATCGTGCTTGGCGATGCGCACGTCAGGATTCAGCGCATGCAGTCGCTCGGCCGCGAGGTCCGCTTTCAAGGCGCCGACATCATTGAGGCTGTACATCGGCTGACGATGCAGATTGCTCGCATCGAGCACGTCGGCCTCTGCGATGCCGAGCATGCCGACGCCGGCACCCGCCAGATAGTTGAGGACTGGAACGCCAAGACCGCCGGCGCCGATGACCAGTACGCGCGCATTGCGAAGCCTTTCCTGGCCGCTCGCGCCGACATCGCGCAAGGCGATCTGGCGCGAGTAGTCGGGCCGCAATCGCAGCGGTGGTGCAGAGCGTGGCGCAGGCTCATGAGCGTGATCGTGAGAATGAGCGTGCTCGTGATGCGACGGAGCCGCGCAGCGCTCGCAATTTACCCAGCCGGAATCGCCCGTGACGTAATGCTCCTTCTTCCAGATCGGCACGCGGTGCTTCACTTCATCGATGATGAAGCGGCAGGCAGCGAAGGCCTCGGCGCGATGGCGTGAGCTGACGCCGACCCACACGGCCATATCGCCGATCGCAAGCGAGCCTACACGGTGCACGCATGAGGCGGTGATCACGCCGAACTTCTCGATCGCCTCATTCACGATGCGCTCGCCTTCCTTGACGGCGAGTGCTTCGAAAGCCTCGTACTCCAGTCGAGTGACGGCGTGACCTTCGTTGTGATTGCGCACCCACCCCTCGAACGACGCGTAACCGCCCGCGGCCGGATCCGCAAGCGCGCGCCGATAGGCGTTGGCATCCAGAGGTGCCGAGCTGAAAGAAAACAGAGTCATCCGCCTGCGACCGGTGGAATGAACACGATCGTGTCGCCGTTCGCGACAGGCGTGTCCCAGGTGGCGAACTCATCGTTGATCGCCACTTTCAACTGCTCGGGGGCGAGCTTGAACGGATAGCGGCCCTGCAGCTCACGATAGAGATCGCCGGGCGTCGCTGCGTTCGTGTCCAGCGTTTCCTCGCTACGCGCAGCCTGCTCGCGAAACAAGGCGTAGTACTGAATTCGTAAACGTTTGGCGACCGTGCCAGGTGCATTCACTTCGCCGCGAGGAGAGGGAGAACCCTGTGACTCCTCCCGCGTGCTGACCTGCTCGCCGCGAAGTGCGGCGCTGGCGGCACTGAATTCCTGCTGCGTGTTCACGTTGTCGAGCGCGCTGGGCTGCGGAAGGTCGATGAGATGCGTGTTCGCATTGATCAGAAACTTGCGCGGGCACTGTTTTCCGGTGTCGAGGAACGCAAGCAACGGTTCGCGGGCCGCCGGCTCCCAGATTGCGCAAAGCGGTTCGGGCAGACCGTCGTGCGCGCTTCGATACGCCGTCGCAATGTGTTCGAGGCTTCGATGTGCGATCAGATACTCGAGCGTTGCTGTCGTGAGAAACGGCAGATCGCACGCGACCACGAGCCACGCTGCTTTCGGATGCTGGGTGAGTGCCGCAGAGATCCCGGCGATCGGCCCGATGCCCGGTCGTGTATCGACGATCTGCGGTAGTCCGGCGCGCGTCGGCTCATCGCGCTGATCGGGCCGGACTGACACGAACGTTGCTGCGCAGTATTCCGAGATGAGCTCGTACGCCCACTGAACCTGGGGCTTACCGTGATACGCGAGCGTCGCCTTGTCGCGCTGCATGCGCGTGCTGGAGCCACCTGCGAGTACGAGTCCGAAGAGAGGAGAGGGCATTTCTTTGATGAGAAACAGTGATGGCGGTGGAGTGATGAGTGATGAGGGATGCAGTGATACCAGTGATGGAGGTGATGGAAGTGATATCAGGATGGTGCGGACATCACCGTCATCACCGTCATGACTGCCATCACTTCAACGGACATCGCTCTTGCCGCCGAGCTTTTCGATCAGGCGAGTATTGACGATACAGATCTCGTGAGAGAGCGCCTTGCACATATCGTAGATCGTCAGCGCGGCGACGCTGGCGCCTGTCAGTGCTTCCATCTCCACGCCCGTCTTGTGATGGACTGACACGGTGCAGCGCACGAGCGCATCATCACCGTCCATCTCGATCAGCACTTTGCAATTCTCGATGCCGAGCGGATGACAGAAGGGAATCAGCTCGTGGGTTTTCTTCGCTGCCATGACGCCGGCGATGATGGCGGTCTGGAACACTGGGCCCTTCGCGGTGCTGAAACCCTGGTTCCGCAATGCACCGGCGACATCACTGGGAAAACGTACGCGCGTTTCCGCTGTCGCCGTTCGCTTGGTCACGGCTTTATCGCCCACGTCGACCATCGTGGGACGTTGTTCGGCATCGATGTGAGTGAATGAAGACATGGGAGAAGCTGGTCCGCTAGCGACGTGTCTGCTAGCCAGAAGTAAGAAGGACGATAGGTTGGCGGCTGGCTGGCGGCGCTGTCAACGTTCCTGCCAGCTGCTCTGGCTTGCGGACTAGCAGTCCAGTTGGCTAGCAGGCCATCGGCGTCGCTAGCCGCCGATGTAATACATCTCGATCTTGCGCAGTGCGTGCTCGCGCGTGCTCAGGGAGGCGCGCTGCTCGCTGTAGCGATCTTCGCGGCGCTGCCAGGTGTCCGTGATGAGGGTGCGCAGTTCATCGTCCGATGCGCCCGCGCGCAGCGGAGTGCGCAGATCGGTGCCTTCCGTCGCGAACAGGCAGGTGTAGAGCACGCCTTCGGATGACAGTCGTGCCCGAGTGCAGGCGCCGCAGAACGGGTTGGTCACCGATGAAATGAATCCGATCTCGCCGGCGCCATCGTCGAATGCATAACGCTCCGCAACTTCGCCGTGGTAGTTCTCCTGCACGGGATGGACAGGCCAGCGTGCGTGGATGCGCTGCACGAGCTCGCGCGAGGGCACGACGCGATCGAGGCTCCAGTGATTGCGGTTACCGACATCCATGTATTCGATGAAGCGCACGATGACCGGACTGCCGCGGAAGCGTTCGACCAGATCGAGCGCGGTGTGATCGTTGAGGCCGCGCTGGACGACCGCGTTGATCTTGACCGGAGCGAGGCCCGCATCGATGGCGGCCTGAATGCCTTCGAGGACGCGGTCGCGCTCGCCGAAACCGCCGCTCATCTGCCGGAAGATTTCGGGATCGAGCGAATCGAGGCTCACCGTGATCCGCTGCAGTCCGTTGGCCTTGAGCTGCGCGGCATGTTGCGACAGAAGCACGGCGTTGGTCGTGAGCGCGACATCCTGCACGCCTTCGAGCGCAGTGAGCTCGCCCACGAGCTCTGGCAGATTGGGACGCAGCAAGGGCTCGCCGCCGGTGAGCCTGACTTTGCGAACGCCGAGCTCGACGAAGATTCTCGTGAGCCGGACGATTTCCTCGAAGGACAGTCGCTCGTTCGATTTCAGGAATCGATAGTGCTCGTGAAACGTTTCCTTCGGCATGCAATACGGGCAACGGAAATTGCACCGATCCATGACCGAGATGCGCAAGTCATGCAGCGTGCGCCCGAGTCGATCGTGGGGGCGTTGAGCAACCGGCAATGAAACGACGTCAGCCAATGTGTTCACCAGCGATAGAACCTGACGGAAGCTCCGCGAGGCACGGATGCCGGACCTTCGATCTCGACGAAGCCGTCCGTGCCCTTCAATGACGTGAAATCTCCGGAGCCCTTCGTGGGCCGCGGCTCGGCGGTGACCTGGCCCGAGTCGTCCGACGACAATTTCACCGGCAGGAAAAATGTCAGCGCCGGCTTCACCTCGAACGGCGCGGCCATCGCGACTCTCGGCGGCGCGAGCACGTCCTCTGCAGATGCCGCAGCCAGGCCCGGATAGACGTATCGAGTCAGGCACACGAGCGTCGACACGGGATTTCCCGGCAGAGCGTACACCGCCTGACCCTCCTGACCTACGCCGAACCACATCGGTTTACCCGGACGCTGTGCCACCTTGTGATAGGCGACTTTGACGCCGAGCTCGCCGAGCGTCTGCGGGACGTAGTCAAACTTGCCCATGGACACACCACCGCTCAGGACCAGAACGTCGTGCGTCTGCAGATGGGAGCGCAATCGCTCGCGCAGGGAATCGGGATCATCCGCGAGATGGTCGTGGGCGATCTCACGATAGCCCCGCTGTTGCAGCCCGGCCATCACTGCGTACGCATTGGATCGGTAGATCTGCCAATCCGTCACAGGTTCCCCTGGCTCGACCAGCTCATCGCCGGTGGAGATCACGACGATACGAGGGGCGCGAGTCACTTGCGCCTTGGCAAGGCCTGCAGCAGCGATGATGGCCACCTCGGTGGGGCCGAGGCGCGTCCCCGGTTCGAGCAGCACTTCGCCCGCGCGGCAATCCAGCCCGCGGGTGTGGATGTTCATGCCGGCGCTCGGCACCACATCCTCGGCCAGCGTCGCTTGGCCGTCAGCGATCGTGAGTCGTTCGATCGGCACCACGCAGTCACATCCGGTGGGCACGACCGCGCCGGTCATTACTTCGAAACAGGCGTCGTCGCTGGCCAGGATCATCTGGCGCGAGCCCGCAGCCTGCGTACCGGCGATGCGAAACGTACGTCGCTCGCTGGAGCTGGCGAATGCAATGCCATCCATGGTCACGCGATCGAATGGAGGCTGATCGCGCGTCGCTGCGATCGGCTCGCGCAGGACGGCGCCGTTCAGATCGGCAATGGTGCGTGCTTCGGATCCGAACGGCGCAATGCTGCTGCGGATCAGGGCTTCCGCTTCGGCAGGACTGATCATCGATACCCCATACATGGAATGCCGCTGCGTGCGCAGCAGGGCCTTCCGAGTGTGCCCTAACGGGGCAGCACGCAGCCACCCGCAGCGATGAGCAGGGAAGAGGTAATCAGGGGGAACGAAGGAACCGGCGAACGTCGACGCGGGCTGCGCTCATGCAGAGCGCATCCCTGTCGGAAAAGCGGAAAGGGTGGTCAGGCGCGGGCCTTGAACACGCGGACCTGTTCGTTGAAGAGCCGGGCTTTCTGCTGCAACTCGTCCTGGGCAGCGGAGATCTTCTTCGCCTTCATGGTTTTCGCGGCCATGCTGCTGACGGCTTCATCCTCGAGGCAGCGGCTGAACGACGCCACTTCGTCGTTGTAGGCCTTGAACGCATTCATGGCGGCGACCATTTCGGATTCAGAGGCGCTCTTGCCATCGGGAATCGTGGCGGGTGCCTTCGGGTAAGTACATTCGGCGTGAGCCTGGAATGAGCAGGTCGCAAACGCAAATGCGGCGGCCAACTTGATGTGCTTCAGATTCATCTCGACAACTCTCCTGGGATGCGTGAACGCGCGAACGGCTGCGCGTGAACATGCGTGGTATCGGTAACATTTCGCCGCGAACTCGAATGCATCGGCGATGTGTAACGGGAAAGAGCGGCACGCAGCGCCTTCCGAACGTGTCGGAAGGCGCGCGTGTCGCTTGATGGAAAGGCTATGGGCGGCTTATCCGCGCGCCTTGAAGATGCGGACCTGCTCGTTGAAGAGCTTGGCCTTGGCCTGCAACTCTTCCTGAGCCGCATTGACCTTCTTGGTCTTCATGGTCTTCAGCGCCATGCTCTGACCGCCAGGAGCGGCTTCATCCTCGAGGCACTTTGCAAAAGCGCTGACTTCCTCGTTGTAGGCCTTGAAGGCATTCATGGCGGCGATCATTTCGGGTTCCGACGCCGTCTTGCCGTCCGGAATCGTGGCGGGGGCTTTGGGAAACGCGCATTCGGCCTGCGCAGAAGCGCCGAAGCCGAAGCAGGCGAGTGCTGCAAGTTTGATCACGACAGATGTTTTCATCGCTCGAAGTCTCTGATTGAGGCTGAAACTGTGAGGCGTTATGGCGCCCGGCGGCCCTTGCGGGCGCCTTACGAGCCTTGCATCGGCGATCGTTCGAGGGACTTGAGGCGAGCATTGCCCTGCGTTTCACATAAGCGCGGGCAATGCACCAAAGCGTGAAATGGAGCGCGCTTGGAGAGGGACGGTCTCGGACGAGGCTTGAAACGCAAAACGCCCGGCATGCATTGCATGCCGGGCGTCCGAGTCATCGGCCTGATGGATGATTAAGGGTTAAGGAAGCTCTGATGTATCGACTTCCCTGGCCTTCGAAATGCTTCGGTGGGCGAAGCAACTATGGTTGCGAATGGCGAGTTGATCAGAGATTCCTTCACGCGCAGCTCGAGTGGTCGCTGCCGCGGAATAGAAATCTGACCTGCTAACCCTTGGAGCGAGCCTTGAAGGTCTTCACCTGCTCGTTGAAGCGGGCGGCATGCGCTTCCAGCTCTTCCACGGCCGCGTTGTGACGCTTCGCCGCGATGGCGCGAATCTGTGCGACCTGATCGGCCGGTGCGTCAGCGCCGGCAGAATCGATGCGGGCCGCCACTTCCATATCGAGACAGCTGAGATAAGCGGTGACCTGGCTGTTGTATTCCTTCACGGCTTTCATGCCATCGAGCATTTCCTGTTCGGTCGCCGTGGCTCCATCCGGAATCGAAGCGGGCGCCTTGGGATAGATGCAGGCAGCTTGCGCGAAGCCTGCGCCCAGGAGGCCCGTAAGCGCGAAGCCCAATAGAATTTTCATCTTCATTGCATAACCCCTCAGGTTGATCCATCCGCCGTGCGCTTGCTTTGTGATCCGCGTCATCGTGGGCGGGCGCGCATCAATATACGAGGGCCTGGGACGGTTGGCTACGTGGGGCCGGCCGAACGTATTCCCCCGGCTGGGGGATGTGGGGCCTTCGCGATGCAGGAGGTCCTCGACCATAATCCACGGCATGAAGTTGTCCTGCGATTGCCGACCGAAGCGCTTCCCATGACTGCGGCGGAGCTCGAAGCCATCCGGCTGAGTCTGTCCGTTGCGTTGCGCAGCGTGCTGTTCGGACTGCCCGTCGCGATTCTCGCCGCGTGGATTCTCGCGCGGCGGCGTGGTGCCGGCCGCGTCCTGTTCGATGCATTCGTGCATCTGCCGCTCGTGCTGCCGCCCGTGGTCGTCGGCTACCTGCTGTTGCTGCTATTGGGTACGCGCGGTCCCATCGGTGGATGGCTGTATCGCGAGTTTGGCATCCAGCTCATCTTCACCAGCACGGGAGCTGCGATTGCGACCGCGGTGATGACATTTCCGCTGATGGTACGTGCCATTCGCCTGTCCCTCGAAGGCGTGGATACCGGTCTCGAGGACGCCGCTCGCACGCTCGGTGCCGGTGCCTGGGATCGATTCTGGACCATCACGCTGCCCTTGATGCTGCCGGGCATTCTCGCTGGCGCAGTCACCGCATTCTCCGCGGGGCTGGGTGAGTTCGGCGCCGTGATCACCTTCGTGTCGAACATACCGGGAGAGACACGCACTTTGCCGCTCGCCTTGTACACGGCATTGCAGACGCCGGGCGGCGATGCGATGGCGGCGCGGCTCGCCACGATCGCGTTCCTGCTGGGCATGACGGGTCTGATCGTCGCTGAAGTGATCGCGCGACGTTTGCGCTGGATGCTGGGGCGCCCGAGTTGAAGATTCATGCCCGACACCAGCGCGAGGGCTTTCTGCTCGATCTCGCGATCGAGGTGACGAACCCCGGCACCCTCGCGCTGTTCGGGCGTTCGGGCTGCGGCAAGACCACCCTCGCCAACATCATCGCCGGCCTGATTCAGCCGGAGCACGCGCTCATCGAGGTCGAAGGCGTGACGCTCGAGAACACATCGGCTGGCTTGCGTGTGCCCGCCGAGAAACGGCGCATCGGCTATGTGTTTCAGGACGCGCGACTGTTCCCGCATTTCGACGTGCTGGGCAATCTGCGCTACGGCGAACGGCGTGCACCGAAGAACGATCACCGCATCACGCTCGATCACGTGGTCGAGCTGCTCGGTTTGCAGCCGCTGCTGCAGCGACGTACTCGCGATCTGTCGGGCGGCGAGCGACAACGCGTCGCTTTGGGGCGAGCGCTTCTGTCGCAGCCGCGACTTCTGGTGCTGGATGAGCCGCTGGCCTCGCTCGATGCGGCGCGACGCGAAGAAGTGCTGCCGTATCTCGAGCGGTTGCGCGACGAGCTGCAGATTCCGATGGTGTATGTCAGTCATCAGTTCGACGAGGTGCTGCGGCTTGCAACGCACGTCGTGCTCATCGATCGCGGACGGCTGGTGACGCAGGGACCGGTCGAGACGGTGAGCCTGCATCCGGAGCTGCGCGCCATCGTCGGGCCGGACGCTGTCGGCTCGGTGTTGAGTGGCTCGATCGTCGCAACCGATCCGCATACCGGCCTGGCTGCCATTCGCATAGGCGAGGGCACGTTGAACGCGACGCTCAAGAATGCGCGGCCGGGCGCGGCCGTGCGTGTCCAGGTGCTCGCACGCGATGTGATCCTCGCGGTATTTCCGCCCGAGGGCGTGAGCGTCAGAAACGTGCTCGCTGGCCGCATCGCTGCGATCTCCGGGGATGATCCCGAAACGGATCTGGTGCAAGTGGATGTGGGAGGCAACATCGTGCTGTCGCGTGTCACGCGCGCCGCCGTGCAGGCACTCGGCCTGCGCACCGGCATGCTCATCCATGTGCTCATCAAGTCCGTGTCGATTCGCGGTCACGCATTCCTCGCGCCGCGAACGCCGCCACCGGCATGATGCCGGCCTGGATGCGCGACTTTCATCGCGGTGCGCGAATGATTTTGCAGGACGTTCTGGTTACGCTGGCCGCATGAGCACTCAGCAAGCTATGGTCGGGCAAGCGACCGCCCTCGTCGGGCATTACATCGACGGCCAGCCTGTCGCTGGCACTTCGCAACGTTCCGGACCGGTGTTCGACCCCGCCACTGGCGAGTTGGGGCGTCACGTTGCGCTGGCTTCGCAAGCCGAGACACAGGCGGCCATCGAAGCGGCGCACGCTGCCTTACCGCGCTGGGCAGAGACGCCGCCGCTGCAACGCGCGCGCGTCATGTTCCGGTTCAAGGCATTGCTCGACTCGCATATCGATGAGCTCGCTGCGCTGATTACCAGCGAGCACGGCAAAGTGCTCTCGGATGCGCGCGGTGAGGTGACCCGCGGGCTGGAGGTCGTGGAGTTCGCGTGCGGCATTCCGCATCTGCTCAAGGGCGAATTTTCGGACAGCGTCGGCACAGGCATCGACAGCTGGTCGCTGCGACAACCCGTCGGTGTCTGCGCGGGCATTACGCCATTCAACTTCCCCGCCATGGTCCCGTTGTGGATGTTTCCGATTGCGCTTGCGTGCGGCAACACGTTCGTGCTGAAGCCTTCGGAGAAGGATCCTTCATGCAGTCTGCGGCTCGCCGAGCTGTTGAGCGAAGCGGGCCTGCCCGCAGGCGTATTCAACGTGATCAACGGCGACCGTGAGGCCGTCGACACGTTGCTCACGGACGCGCGTATCGCCGCGGTGAGCTTCGTTGGTTCGACTCCGATCGCTCAGCATGTCTATGAAACCGCTTCGCGCCATGGCAAGCGTGTGCAGGCGCTCGGCGGAGCCAAGAATCACATGGTCGTCATGCCGGATGCGAATCCGCAGCTCGCGGCGCAAGCGCTGATGGGCGCGGCTTATGGATCGGCGGGCGAGCGTTGCATGGCGATCTCGGTCGCGGTGGCTGTTGGCGATGCCGGCGATCGTCTCGTCGAAGCACTGAAGCCGATGATTGCCGCGCTGAGAATCGGCGCGGGCACGACTGATGGCGTGGAGATGGGACCGCTCGTCACGCGCGAGCATCGCGAACGTGTGCGCAGCTACATCGATGCCGGAGTGGCAGAAGGCGCATCGCTCATCGTCGATGGCCGCGAGCAACGCGTCGCAGGTTTCGAGAACGGGTTCTATCTCGGCGCTTCACTCTTCGATCAAGTGGCGCCGCAGATGCGTATCTATCGCGAAGAGATCTTCGGACCCGTGCTCGTCGTCGTGCGCGTCGCAACGCTCGAGCAAGCGCTGCAACTCGTGAACGAACACGAGTTCGGCAACGGCGCATCCATTTTCACCAACGACGGTGACGCTGCGCGGCGCTTCTCGCACTTCGTCCAGGCCGGCATGGTCGGCATCAATGTACCCATCCCCGTGCCCATGGCTTTCCACAGCTTCGGCGGCTGGAAACGCTCCCTCTTCGGCGACCTCCACATGCACGGTCCCGACGGCATCCGCTTCTACACCCGCCTGAAAACCGTCACCTCCCGCTGGCCCACCGCCATCCGCTCCGGCTCTGAGTTCGTGATGCCGACGATGAAGTGAAGAACAGGAGGCCGCAAAGACCGCAAAAAAGAAAGGCGAAGGTGATGAACGCAGGCGTGCATATGCTGCCTTCGACGTGCCCGTTGGGGCGTAGCTCAGGGAGCGCACTTCGTTAGTAACTTGCGATCTTTGGAGAAAGCGAATTTTCGGATCTCGAATTTCGAGCCTCCGAAGTTTATGAGTAAGCCGTGCTCGATCCGGCACGCTTTGAGATATCCGATGACCTGAGAGATGTGCTCTGGCGCGATGCGGTTTGCGGCCTTGAGCTCGATCAGCAGCGTCCGCTCGATGATGAGGTCTACCGTGCAGATACCAAGGACCGTGCCGTCTTCATCGAAGACGTCCACCGATACCTGCTGATCCACCCGCAACCCTCTCTTGCGCAGTCGGTGAAGCAGCGCATTCTCGTAGATGCGCTCCAGGTGTCCGTTTCCGTGAAACACGTGAATGGCATAAGCCACCTCGCGCACCTGATCTGCAAGTGCTCGAATGTCGTCCATGACACTCGCTCCTCGAGTTTGAGAGATTCTTTTTTGCGGTCTTTGCGGCCGTCCTATCTTATCGGAAGTTCTTTGGACTTCTGCACCGTTCGCAACGCGAACGAAGAGTGGATGCGCGCGACGCCGGGGAGACGGGTGAGGTTCTTGCTGTGGATGCGTTCGTAGTCGGCGGTGTCGGCGACGACGACGCGCAGGGTGTAGTCATAGTCGCCGGTCATGAGATAGCACTCCATGACTTCGGGGATCTTGCGTACCGCTTCCTCGAACTTGCGCAGGTCCACTTCGTCCTGGCGATCGAGCGTGATGTTCACGAACACGTTCACGGGACAGCCGGCGCGCTGTTGATTGATGCGTGCGGTGTAGCCTTCGATCAGTCCCGATTCCTCGAGTGCGCGCACGCGGCGCAGGCAGGCCGACTCTGAGAGATTCACTCGCTCGGCGAGCGTGCTGTTGGTGATGCGGCCATCGAGTTGCAGTGCCTGGAGGATGGCGCGGTCGGTGCGATCAAGACTCATGCGCAAGATTCCGTAGTCGTCGCTTCAGATCGCCGCAGATTCTGCCACACAGTCTTGCGCACGCGCCCGTTTGTGCAAGCTACTGTCGTCGGCACCCTCCTAAGGTAATCGCCTATCTTTCCAATCAGGGGTGATGCCATGCGCATCGGCGTGCCGAAAGAAATCAAGAATCACGAGTATCGCGTCGGGCTGGTTCCAGCCGGCGTGCGGGAGTTGGTCCGCGAGGGCCATGAAGTGCTGGTGCAGAGCACCGCGGGTGCCGGCATCGGGATGGACGATGCGGCGTACCAGGCGGCCGGCGCGAAGATCGTCGCGAACGCTGCGGACGTGTTCGCGAATGCGGATCTCATCGTCAAGGTAAAGGAACCGCAGCTGAGCGAGTGCCGCATGCTGCGTGGCGGCCAGACACTCTTTACGTATCTTCATCTCGCGGCCGATCCGGCGCAGGCGGAAGCGCTGCTCGGCTCGGGCGTCACTGCGATTGCGTACGAGACGGTGACGAGTCCCGATGGTTCGCTGCCGTTACTTACTCCGATGAGCGAAGTTGCGGGTCGCATGTCGGTGCAGGTCGGCGCAACGACACTGCAGAAGGCGAATGGAGGTGCGGGGATCCTATTGGGCGGCGTGCCAGGAGTGGCGCCTGCGAAGGTCGTGATCCTCGGGGGCGGTGTTTCCGGTACGTGTGCTGCCGAAATGGCGCTGGGCCTGCGAGCCGATGTGACCATCGTCGATAAATCGCTCAGGCGTCTGCGCGCGCTCGATGCTCAGTTCGGCGGACAGTTGCGCACCGTGGCTTCCACGGGAGATGCCATCGAGTCGCTCGTGACACAGGCGGATCTGGTCATCGGTGCCGTGCTCGTGGCGGGCGCCGCTGCGCCGAAGCTCGTGTCGCGCGAGATGGTGAGCAGAATGAAACAGGGCGCCGTGATGGTAGATATTTCCATCGATCAGGGCGGCTGCTTCGAGACCAGTCGCCCGACCACGCATGCCGAGCCGACCTTCGTCGTGGACGGCGTCGTGCACTACTGCGTAACGAACATGCCGGGTGCAGTGCCCAGAACGTCCACGTTTGCGCTCACGAACGCGACGTTGCCGTTCGTGAAAGCGTTGGCCACTCACGGTGCACAGAAGGCTATGGCGCTCGATCCGCATCTGGCCGACGGACTGAACGTTTCCGAAGGCAGCGTGACGCACGAAGCAGTGGCTGGCGCGTTGGGCATGCCTTTGCGCTCCTGGCAGCCGGCCAAGCCGTATGCCGCCTGAGCACATTTCCTGTCGACGCCGCTGTTTCCTCGTCCCTTTCAAGGCCCGCTCGCGCGGGCCTTTTTGTTTCCGCGCGCGTTACGTGGTTTGATTCAGCCAGTCACGCGGAAATTTGAGCGCATGTTCGATCGCATCACACCCATCAACAAGTCCCTGATCCTGGTCAACGTCATCGTTTTCGGCCTGCAGCACCTGCTGCAGCCGATGATCGATTATCAGTTTGCGTTATGGCCGCCCGAGGCGCGGGCCTACAACGGACCGCCGTTCCAGGTGTGGCAGCTGCTGACATACGGCTTCATGCATGGCAGCTTCATTCATATTTTCTTCAATATGTTCGCGCTGTTCATGTTCGGTTCGGACATTGAACGCTTGTTCGGGCCGCGTCGTTATCTCTTCTACTACCTCGCGTGCGTCGTGGGTGCTGCGCTGATGCACCTGATCGTCGTGAGGATTGCGGACCTTCCGCCCGCGCCGGTCGTCGGCGCATCGGGCGGTGTCTTCGGCATCCTGCTCGCTTTCGGCATGGCCTATCCGCAGCGCCGCCTGGTCGTGCTGCCGATTCCGATCCCGATGCCCGCGTGGCTGTTCGTCACGCTGTACGGACTCCTCGAGCTCTACATGGGTATCAGTCAGACGAGTCAGGGCGTCGCCCACTTCGCGCATCTCGGCGGCATGGCGACCGGCTTCGTGCTGATTCGTTATTGGCAGGCGCAGCAAAGAAGATGAGGACGCGGATGAGCCGCAAAGACCGCAAAAAAGAAAGTGTGGGATAAGTCCTGTCGGGACCACGCTCTTGCTGTCGTTGCGGCTCTGCCGGTTTCAAGCTTAGGTGCGCAGCAATTGGCTCGCTGACCTTAATGAGGGAGGCAAGCCGCAAAGACCGCAGAAAAGAGGTGCGGGATAGGTTAATGACGATCGTTTGAGTCAGGCTGCAGTTCTTCCCACGAGCCAAGCTCTCTTACTGTCGCGGCTGTTCGTCTCAAGCAATAGGTTACGCGCGCGCGAAGAGCGAAAGAGACTGGGGTCGTTGTGTCTGAGGCCTTGCTGCGCCGATCGTCCTGCATTCCTTTTTGCGGTCTTTGCGGCTGTTCTCCTCAAGGCTGATTCCCGCGGAGCGCGACCACGCGCTCCCGCAATAGATCCAGCCTGACGTCGTGCGGATCGATCGGTTCGCCGACGCGCAAAGTGATGCGCGGCCAGAAGCGGCGGGGCCAGCGGTTCCAGATCGGCCCGTACTTGCGGGAGAACATCGAGTTCCACAGGCCGCTCAGCGCGAGCGGTACGACGGGCACGGGAGTCTCTTTCAGGATGCGCAGCATGCCGGGACGAAAAGCGGCGATTTCACCATTCTTCGTCAGTCGCCCTTCGGGAAAGATGCAGACGAGGTGTCCTTCACGCAGTTCGGTGGCGACCTGCTGGAATGCGCGTTCGTAGACTTCGTGATCTTCCTTCGCGGGCGCCACTGGAATCGCCTTCATTCCTTTGAAGATCACGCGCAGCACTGGAATCTTGAAGATCGTGCTCTCCATGATGAAGCGGATCGGTCGGCGGCATGCGGCCGAGATCACGATCGCATCGACATAGCCGACGTGATTGCAGATCAGAAGCGCGGGTCCGTGTTCGGGGATGCGCTCGAGATTCTCGGCTCTCAGTCGGTACATGACGTTGACCAGAAGCCATGCGATGAATCGCAGCAGAAACTCGGGGACCAGCGTGTAGATGTAGATCGCGACGAAGGCGTTGAGGATTCCCGCGGCGAGCAGCAGTTGTGGAATCGTCAGGCCCGCATGCAATGCCAGGGCGCCGAGGATGGCGGCTGCGACCATGAACAGCGCATTGAGGATGCTGTTGGCGCCGATCACTCTGGAGATCGCATCGCGACGCGCACGCTGTTGGACGAGTGCGTTCAAGGGCACGACGAAAAAGCCGCCGAACAGACCCATGAGAGCCAGGTCGAGCAGCACTCGCCACATTCCCGGCTGCTGCACCATTTCTCTGATCGGGAGCGACGCAGGTCCGAGCGCGGCAGGTGTGGCGAAGTACAGATCGACTGCGAATGCCGTGAGACCGATCGAGCCGAAAGGCACCAGCCCGATCTCGACCTTGTGACCGGACAAGCGTTCGCAGAGCAGAGAACCTGCGCCCACGCCCGCCGAGAACACGAGCAGCAACAGCGTGACCGCGTGTTCATTACCGCCCAGGACATTGCGTGAAAAGAGCGGTAGTTGCGCCAGTACGAGCGCGCCGTAAAACCAGAACCAGGAGATGCCCAGGATCGACAGGAACACAGCGCGAGATTCGCGAGCGGCGCGCAGGTTGTCCCGGATCGCAGTCCAGGGCCGCCAGTCGATGCGCAGCTCAGGCGCGGCTGGCCGGACCGATGGAATCGCGAGGCTTACCAGAAAGCCGATTGCAGCGATTGCGACGATCGCGGCGCTGATGGCTCCCGGGTTGCCTCGAGCGGCGAGCAGTCCTGCGAATAGCGTGCCGAGCAGGATTGCTACGAACGTTCCCATCTGCACGAGCGCATTACCGCCGACCAGTTCTGTGTCGTGCAGCACTTCGGGCAGGATGCCGTACTTCGCAGGCGCGAAGAACGTCGAATGCATGCCCATCATGAACAGCGCGGCCATGAGCGTCGGCAGGTGCTGGCGCGCAAACCCGAAGGCGGCGAGCGACATGATCACGATCTCGACCGCCTTGACGATCTTGAGCACGAGCGCCTTGTCGAAACGATCCGCCAATTGGCCTGCCATGCCCGAGAAGAGCACGAAGGGCAGAATGAAGACGCCACCGGCGAGATTGGTCAGAAGCCGCGGATCGAGTGTCGTGTAAGCGCTCGCGTGATAAGTGGCGAGAATGATCAGGACGTTCTTGTAGACGTTGTCATTGAACGCTCCCAGCGCCTGTGCGCCGAAGAACGGCAGAAAACGCCTTTGCCCGAACAAGCGAAACTGGCCGTGCTCGCTCATGACCGCCTTGTTGTGAGTTTTTCACGCAGCGGTCCCGATCATATAGGGGTGGAGACGTGTACCGCCAAGCGGACGTCATGAAGTGGCCTGAGCAGTTCGGCCGGCAGGTGTGATGCATTCAGCGCTGATCCGTCACCGGCAGCAACGCTTCGAATTTCATCTGCGGCCGGAACGTGCTCGAGTAGTTGCCGCACATGAGCTTGCGCGACTGAATGACGCGCACCGCGATGCGAGGAAAGATCTGTTCGGTGATGCCCTTGATCAGCTCGCAGTCCGCAGGCGTCAGGGTCATGTCCCGAATGCTCGATAACGAGGTCGTCTGCCATGCCGCGGGAAAGCGGACTAGATCGTTCGCCGTAGGGAGCGACGCGCTACGCAATCGGGCGACGAGCTCATCCTGAGTATTGAAGGTGGTCGCCTCGCGCAGATTGTCTTCGGTCGCCGGTACCGGCGTTGCAAGCGCAATTCGCCCGGAGATCCGATTCGTCGGCCCATCCTGACAGTTCGTCTGCACGACGACGCTCTCATGAGCGCCTACCGCCAGCAGGATGGCGCGCACTTTCTGTCGCAACGAGCCGCAGTTGTAATACACGTTGGAGCTGCTGTACTCGAAGGGCAGGCTCTGTATGCGCCAGATGGCATCGACGGCTTCAGAAGGCGGAACGCTCCGCGCTAGCGCCATCGTCTGGACGAACACGAGTGCCGCGAATGCGCATGCGCCGAGAAAGCGTGACATCTTGCGCTCCAGTGTTGAACTGTCGCGAAAGAGTGTGACGGTGTCGCAGTCGGCGCGTGATGTATAGAGTGCTTATTTCGCAGCGGCGCGCGGCGATTAGCAATCTTCGCCGTCGCCGTCTTCAGTTCGACGCAGCCGTGCGTCGCTTCGACGCTAGCCCGCTGCGCGATTGCGAATACTCACCAGTTCGGGTGTGCGACGCGGGCTCGTATGCTGACGCATGAGCGTGCTCTTGCCGAAGAGCGATTCGATCAGATCGACCGCGAGCGTTGCCGTTCGATTGCGTACGTCGAGTGCGGGATTGATCTCCATGACATCGAGCGATGCCAGGCGACCAGTGTCCGCGATCATCTCCATGCACAGTTGCGCTTCGCGATAGGACGGACCGCCTGGAACGGTAGTACCGACGCCCGGCGCGATCTCCGGATCGAGGAAGTCGACATCGAAGCTCACATGCAGATGCGTATCCTCATCGACACTTTCGAGCACCATTTCCATGGTCTGGCGAACGCCGACCTCATCGATGAAGCGCATGTCGAAGACTTCGAGTCCCTGCTCATGGACGAAGCGCTTCTCGCCCGCATCCACGCTGCGAATGCCGATCTGACGGATCCACTTGGGAGAGATCGCCGGAACATGGCCGCCGATCTCCACGAGCTCGCGAGGGCCGAAACCGCACAGGCACGCGAGCGGCATGCCGTGCAGATTGCCGCTCGGCGAAAGCTCGCGCGTGTTGAAGTCCGCATGCGCATCGAGCCACAGGATCAGGAGCTTGCGATTCGTGTCGCGGCAATGTCGCGCGACGGCACTGAGTGTGCCGATGCCGAGGCAATGATCGCCGCCCAAGAGGATCGGCAGCCGCTGCGCGCGCAGCTCTGCATACACCGCATCGTGAACCAGACGATTCCACGCGGTGACTTCCGCCAGATGCCGATAACCATCGACGGGTGCGGCGCACGGATTGGGCGGACCGTTCAGGTTGCCGCGGTCGATCACTTCCAGCCCGCGCGCAATGAGCGCCGTGTCGAGGCCGGCGACGCGCAGTGCTTCCGGGCCCATCGATGCGCCGCGGTCATTCGCTCCCACGTCGGTCGGTGCGCCGATGATGCTGATTTTGCGCACGGACGTGCTCATGCGAGTTCTCCGGAGGAAACCTTGCGATCCGAGCTGGTGCCGATCGGCTCGTCGATAGAAGGCATCAGGCCCGCGAAAAGATCCTTGGGGTTCTTCAGCTGCGGAATGAGATCGAGATCTCTTCGGCCTTCGCTTGCGCGATGCAAACGGTGCAGGTAGCGCAGTGCGGAGAAGTCCTCGAGCGCAAAACCAACCGAGTCGAAAATAGTGACCTCACGGGCGCTGCTACGACCGACCGCGTTGCCTGCAAGGATGTCGGCGAACTCGATGACGGGAAAGCCCGGTTCGAGTTGCTGAATCTCACCTTCGATGCGGGACTGCGCTTCGAGCTCCACGACGATGCGCGCGTCGGGCCGACGCAGAATGTCCGCATGCAGCTCGGTCTTGCCCGGGCAGTCGCCGCCGATGGCGTTGATGTGTACGCCTGGCTCGATCATCTCGGGTGTGAGGATCACGGCGTTGCGCTTGTCGGCCGTCGCGGTCGTGATGATGTCCGAGCCGCGAACCGCCTCGGCAGTCGATGCGCATCGCGTGATGCGCAGCCCGTCGAGCTGCAGGCCTTCCAGATTGTCTTCGAGCTTGGCACTTGCGGCGGGGTCGACGTCGAACAGGCGCAGCTCGCGAATGCCCATCAGGTGATGGAACGCGATGGCCTGGAACTCGCTTTGTGCGCCGTTGCCGATGAGCGCCATCACGCAGCTGTCGGGGTTCGCCATCCAGCGTGCGGCGAGTGCGGACATCGCGGCCGTCCGCAGCGCCGTCGTAAAGGTGAGCTCCGACAGCAGCAACGGATACCCGGAGGCGACTTCCGCGAGCACGCCGAATGCGGTGACGGTCAACAGACCTTCGCCGGTGTTCTTCGGATGCCCGTTGACGTACTTGAACGAATACAGCTGCCCATCGCTCGCCGGCATCAGTTCGATCACTCCGACCGCCGAATGACTCGCATGCCTTGGCGATCGCTCGAACTCCCGCCAGCGCCGATAGTCGGCCTCGATTTCCGCGGCCAGCTGCTCGATGAACGTGGTGATTCCGATATCCCGGATGAGCGAACGAATGCGCTCGGTGCCGATGTACTCGACCATGCGTGATCCCCTGGTGCTAAAGGGAGAGTGTTCTCGGCGCGGGTGCCAAAGAGAAGGCAGAAGATTGCTCAAATCTTAAGGTTCATTGAACGAATCGCCAGCCGGTACTGACGTTTTGGTTATCATGGAGGCATGGACGACATCGACCGACAGCTCATCAGCCTGCTGCGCGCCAACGCGCGCACGCCCGTGGCCACGCTCGCCAAGAAATTGAAGGTGGCGCGCGGAACGGTGCAGAACCGCATGGCGCGCCTCGAAGCGGACGGCCTGATCGTCGGCTACACCGTCAAGCTGAAACCTCAGGCCGAGGGTCATCACATACGTGCACTCATGAACGTCGCGGTCGAGGGCAACAATGCCGAGGCCGTGCTGAAAGCCCTGCGTGGCGATCCCGCGGTCGTGGAACTGCACACGACCAACGGACGCTGGGATCTCGTTGCCGAACTGCGCGCGGACAACCTGGAAGAATTCGATCGCGTGCTGCGCCGAATCCGCTTGCTGGAGGGCATCGCGAATACCGAAACGAATCTGTTGTTGTCGACTCACAAGTGAGTCCCAGGCGTGAAGACAAAGAATCTCCACGGGGTGCACGGGGGTCGCTGGGTTCGGAGAAGAGAGGGAGTTCACACAGAGATCACAGAGCACACAGAGTTCAGAGTCCATCACTCATCACTGTCATCACTCAATCACAAGAGAGAAGATCTCCACGGGGCGCACGGGGATCGCGGGGTTCGGAGAAGATGAAGAGTTCACGCAGAGGTCACAGAGCACACAGAGTCCAGAGCGCATCACTCATCACTTCATCACCGCCGTCACTGTCATCACTCAATCACAAGAGAGAAGATCTCCACGGGGCGCACGGGGATCACTGGGTTCGGAGAAGATGAGGAGTTCACACAGAGATCACAGAGCACACAGAGTTCAGAGCCCATCACTCATCACTCATCACTCATCACTCATCACTCATCACTCATCACTCTCATCACCTCCATCACTGCCATCACTTCTCGTACTAAGGAATCCCAATGCGCTCGACGTTCTGTCTGTTGATGCTGTGCGCGTTCACTTCGGTGTATGCGGCGGATTCGAAATCGCGGCCGGATACGAATTTCAATACAGGGCCTTGGTATGAGGCGGTCGAGCCGCTGCATATCGCGGGGCCGATCTATTACGTGGGGACGCGCGATCTGGCGGTGTATCTGATCAAGACCTCGGCGGGGCACATTTTGCTTGACGGTGCGATGCCTGGATCGGAGCAGACGATCGAGAATTCCATTCGCAAGCTCGGATTCAAGACTCAGGACATCAAGCTGCTGCTGATCTCGCATGCGCATGTTGATCACGTCGGCACGCTGGCGTATTTCAAGAAAGTCACCGGCGCGCCGCTGGCCGTGATGCCGCCGGACGATGAGCTGCTGCGATCGGGAGGCGTGCAGGATTATCTGTATGCGAAAGTCGATTCGTTTCATTTCCCCGCGGTCAGCGCCGATCGGATTCTGAAGGATGGCGAAACGGTGACGCTGGGTGAGGTGAGTCTCACTGCTCATCACACGCCCGGACATACGCGAGGGTGTACGACCTGGACGATGACGGTTCAGGACGGTGGCAGGGATTATCGAGTCGTCTTTACGGGCAGCACTTCTGTGAATCCGGGCACGACATTGCTGGGTTCAGAAGCTTCCTATCCGGGAATCGCGGACGACTATGCGAAATCGTTCCGGGTGCTCAACTCGCTGCGTCCGGAAATATTCCTTGCGGCGCATGCGGGCTTCTTCGATCTGGATGCGAAGCGTGGACGGGCAGAGAAGCAGGGCGCGAAAGCCTTCGTGGATCCGGAAGGTTATACGCGGGCGAATGCGGCCAAGCAGGCGGCCTTCGACAAGCAACTCGCGGCTGAGCGCAACGCAGAGCCTTGAGATTTCGGAACCTGCGCACGCCGATCGAATTGATCGATCACCCTCTCTATTACTCGCGTTCACGATGACCTACACGACTCGAATCTCCGATCCTTCGCGTGCGCAGATCGATGCTTTACAGGGAGCTGCCGTGCTGGAGTTCGGCACCTCCTGGTGCGGCTATTGCCAGGCCGCTCAACCCTTGATCGAGGCGGAGCTGGGGCCTGCGAACGTCGAGCACATCAAGGTCGAAGACGGCAAAGGACTCGCGCTCGGTCGCTCGTTCCAGGTGAAGCTCTGGCCCACATTGATCTTTCTCAAAGACGGACGCGAGGTCGCGCGCGTGGTGCGGCCTCGCGATCGACAGCAGATTCGCGAGGCGCTCGATCAGATCGAATCAGCGGCGCGATGACGGCTGGAGAGAGAGTTGAACGCGCAGCAGTCGTCGACTCTGTGACGTCCTACTTGCTCACCGCTTCTGCCAACTCGGCGGCGACCATTCGCGGCGTCGGCGCCAGGCTTCTGCTTCCGAAATGTTCTCGGGGCGCATTGGCGGCCATACGCGTCGCTTGCGGACGAGGGCGCCTGGGTAAGAGTGGGCTGGGGTGTTCATGAGCATCTCCTTGTCGAGGATCGTAAGGAGAGCTTGCCGGCCCATGACGTGGGCAATCGGCTGGAAAGCGGACGAACGAGCGATCGTTTATGGCGAATTCGGGCAGCCGCCCCTCGAGACTGGAATGCTGAGCCGCCCGCGCGAGCGGCTCAGCGTCAATCGCATCAGAGCTGTTCTTCGATCAGCCGATGCAGCTTGCGCAGATCCGCGGCGAACGTGCGGATGCCTTCGCTCAGTTTCTCCGTTGCCATGGCATCTTCGTTCATGAGCCAGCGGAAGTTCTTTTCTGTCACGTCCGGAATCGGCGTCGGCGTGCCGGGCGACTCGGGCGATATTCTGCGTACGAGCGTGCCGTTGTCCTTCGCAAGCTCATCCAGCAGCGCAGGCGAAATCGTGAGGCGATCGCATCCTGCGAGGGCTTCGACTTCGCCGACCGAGCGGAAGGAGGCGCCCATGACGATCGTCTTGATGCCGCGACTCTTGTAAGCCGCGTAGATGTTGCGCACCGAAAGCACGCCCGGATCTTCTTCCGGCGTGAAGGTGCGGCCCTCGTTCTTCACGTGCCAGTCGAGGATGCGACCGACGAACGGCGAGATCAGAAACACGTTCGCTTCGGCGCAGGCCATTGCCTGAACCAGCGAGAACAGCAGAGTCAGGTTGCAGTCGATGCCTTCCTTCTGCAGCACCTTCGCGGCCTGAATGCCTTCCCAGGTCGAGGCTATCTTGATCAGGATGCGGTCGCGCTTGATGCCGCGACTTTCGTAATCGGCAATGATCGCGCGCGCCTTCTCGATGGTCGCTTCTGTATCGAACGACAGGCTCGCATCGACTTCCGTCGAGACGCGGCCGGGTACGAGCTTCGTGAGCTCCACGCCGACGGACACCGCCAGGCGATCGGCGATCTGAGAGACGATCTCCGCACGATCGCCGCTGCGCTTGCGGCCCCAGGCAACCGCCTCCTTGAAGACTTCCGACAGGCCCGGCAGAGACACTGCTTTGAGCAGCAAGGTCGGATTGGTCGTGCAATCGACCGGCTTCAGGGCACGAATGGCATCGATATCGCCGGTGTCGGCGACGACGACGGTCATCTCACGCAATTGATCGAGCTTGGACATCGACTTGGCTCCGAAAGATGCTCGGGAAAGAACCCCGAAGAGTGTGTGGACGGTAATGCAAACGGATGGAGTGCTTAAGGCTCAAAACAAGTACGGATCAATGCGATTCATCGGGGCGCACGACGATGCCGCGGCGCGCCGATTCATAAATGGCGGTGACCAGCGCCACGGCGTTGCGCGCTTCGGCGCCTTCGATGGCGAACGGGCGGTTCTCGCGGATTCCGTCGATGAAATCCTGAATCTGCCGCAGATGGCCTTCGAAGCCGATCGCTGTAGGCGAACTAGCACCCGAGCCCATCGCGGCGCTTTCGCGCATCTGACGGATGGCCGCATCGCCCGGCTCGGAGTCGCGAAATTCCCAGCGGCTGATGTCGTCGTCCTCGAGCACCGCCGAGCCGTGCTCACCACAGATTTCGACGCGTCGCGACCAGCCGGGCCAAACGGCCGTGCTTGCTTCGATGCTGCCGAGCGCGCCGCTCGCAAAACGCAACGTCGCGCAGCAGGTGTCTTCCGATTCGATGCCGGTGTGGACACGGCGTGTCATCCAGCCGAAGACTTCGGCAGGCATCCCGGCGAACCATTGCAGCAGATCGACGGCATGAATGGCCTGATTGATGAGCGCGCCGCCGCCATCTTCCGACAGCTTGCCTTTCCAACCGGTGTAGTACGACGGCGCGCGATTCCATTTCACGTACGCGCTGCAGACCGCAAGCCGTCCGAATCGTCCGGCATCGATGGCGTGCTTCATCGCCTGACTGCCACGTCCAAAGCGCGCCTGGAAAATTGAACCGACGCGCACCTTGCATCGTTGCGCCTCGCGCAGGATTTCATCCGTGCCCTCGACGCTCGAGTCGATGGGCTTTTCAATCATCACGTGCTTGCCGGCGCGAATCGCTGCAAGGGCCGGTTCGCGATGCAGGGCGCTCGGGGTCGTGATGCACACGGCATCGATCTGCGGTGAGCTCACGAGTTCTTCGACTGTTCGCGCGACGAACTGCGCGCCGCACTCGCGCGCAAATTTGCTGGCGGTCTCGAACGTGCGGCTGGTGACGCCGACGAGAGTGCCGCCGCTGGCCGCGGCAATGGCCTGGGCGTGGAAGCCGGCAATGACGCCGGTGCCCACGATGCCGAAGCGCAAGTTGCCGTCAGTCATGTCGAACACACGTTGATCCGTCGCGGTGGAAGAGTGGATTGTGCCCGGACAAAGCCGGATGGGAGCGGTACCATTCTACTCGTCGGCCCTTGAGGCCGCCCGACAAATCTGGCGATCATTCGCCGGTGATTCGACAACGACGTTTGGGGGACATCTGTGATTCACAGCAAGTTCGGACTTCCTGCATTTGCATTGGCAACGCTGACACTCGCCGGGTGCGGCGAGCCCGCCGTCGATTCTGCCGCCTCCCCAGCTGCGCCCGCAGTCGCTGCCAAGCCTGCAACGCCGCCTGATCCTTCGCGCTTTCTGAATCAGCCGCTGGTGAGCGATCTCTACACTGCAGATCCGTCGGCGCACGTGTTCGAGGGCAAGCTGTACATCTATCCCTCGCACGACATTGAAACCGGCATACCGCAGGATGCGATTGGCAGTCGCTTCGACATGAAGGACTACCACGTCTACTCGATGACGCAGATCCCGGGCGAGGTCACCGATCATGGTGTCGCGCTCGCGTTGGAGGACATTCCCTGGGCGAGCAAGCAGCTGTGGGCGCCGGACGCCGCGGAGAAGAACGGCAAGTACTATCTGTACTTCCCGGCCAAGGACAAAGAAGGAATTTTCCGCATCGGCGTCGCAACGAGCGCATCGCCTGCCGGCCCCTTCAAAGCCGAGGCGAACTACATTCCGGGTACGTACAGCATGGATCCCGCGGTATTCGCGGAAGGGGACGACCGCTACCTCATTCTGGGCGGCATCCACGGCGGGCAGTTGCAACGCTGGTCGAGTGGTTCATACAAGCCCGACGATGAGTATCCGGCCGACGACCAGCCGGCACTGATGCCGAAAATGGCCAAGCTGAGCGGCGACATGCTGACGCTGGCCGAGCCGCTGAAGGATGTCGTCATTCAGGACGAGCAGGGCAAGCCGCTGACGAATGGCGATAACGCCCGACGTTTCTTCGAGGCGCCCTGGATTCACAAGTACAACGGGTTGTACTACCTGTCCTATTCCACGGGCGACACGCATTTCATTGCGTATGCGACCAGCCCCACGATCTATGGCCCGTATACGTATCGCGGCAAGATTCTCGAGCCGGTGCTGGGATGGACGAATCATCAATCGATCGTCGAATACCAGGGCAAGTGGTATCTCTTCTATCACGATGCACAGCTGTCCGGTCAGACGCACCTGCGCAACATCAAGGTGACCGAGCTCAAGCATCGCCCCGATGGCAGCATCGAGACGATCAACCCGATGATCGACTAATGACCTGTAACAGCCGATTCGATGTGACGTTACCCCGGCCGAGGTCACCCCGGCGAAGGCTGGGGTCCAGGCCCTGAGATCCCGGCCTTCGCCGGGAAGACGACCCAAGCCGCACTCTCGAATCGGTCGTTGCAGTCGACTAAGACAGGCGGCCGCGTAGTTTTCTACGGCAGCGGAACCGTGCGGGAGCTCGAATCATTTACGCAGCTCCCGCCGGACCCGCCAAATGAAAATTTTCCACTGCGATCATTGTGGTGCATTGGTCTTCTTCGAGAACGTGCAGTGCGTGAGCTGCGGTCACACGCTTGCGTTCCTGCAGGACCGGCGCACCGTTTCATCGCTCGAGCCGACCGAGTCGGGATTGTGGCGCTCGCCACTGCAGCCCGACGTCGAATATCGCCTGTGCGCGAACTACACCGAGCACAACGTTTGTAACTGGGCGCTGCCTGCTGACAGTGAAGAGACGCTGTGTGCGTCGTGCCGGTTGACCAGCGTCATCCCGGACATTTCCGATCTCGCGCAGAAGACCAACTGGTACAAGCTGGAGACGGCGAAGCGCCGGCTCATTCACACGCTCATGGCCTTGTCGCTGCCCATCTTCTCGAAGAGTGACGATGCGGAGCAGGGTCTGACCTTCGAGTTCAAGACGCCGGGGAAGCGGCCGGACGCGGAGCCGGTGCTGACCGGGCATGCCAATGGCGTCATCACCATCAATGCCGACGAAGCGGACGATGCGGAGCGCGAACGACGCCGGCTGCAGCTGCATGAGCCGTATCGCACCGTGCTCGGCCATTTCCGTCACGAGATCGGTCACTACTACTGGGATCGTCTGATCGCGCAGTCCGATCGGCTGCAGGGTTTTCGCGAGCTGTTCGGCGACGAGCAGCAGGACTACTCAGAGGCGCTGAAGCGGCACTACGACAATGGCCCGCCTGCAGACTGGACGGAACGTTTCGTGAGTGCCTACAGCAGTTCGCACCCTTGGGAAGATTGGGCGGAAACGTGGGCTCATTATCTGCACATGACCGACACGCTCGATACCGCGGCAGCCTGTGGGGTGATGCTGAAGCCCAGGCGTGAGGACGAGCCGTCGATTCAATCGCGTGCGAAGGCGGGCGGAGATTTCGATCGCATGATCCAGGACTGGTTCGCGTTGACGTACGTGCTCAACAACCTGAATCGTGGCCTGGGACTCGCCGATGCATATCCGTTCGTGCTCTCGACGCCAGCCATCGAGAAATTGCGTTTCGTACACGAGACGATTCAAGCGCAAGCGACCACGCAGGCTGATAGGTATATCGAGGCAAGAAGATCTCAGCCTCTGCAGGCGGCGAGCGGGTGAGCTTCAAAAGCTCACGCCCGGCGCCAGCACCAGATGAAAGAACGCAAGCAGGGCGATCAGCGCCACTGCGAGCGCAAGCGCGCTGCCCGGCGATACTTCGGCGTGATCCGCACCGCGCACGCGAGTGCCGGCGAACCATAGCCAGCTTCCTGCGATCAACGCATCCAGGACGGGCGGCAGCAGGATCTCCACCGGATCGTTCGGCATCCTAAAGGGCACGATGAGAGGCACTGCCAGAACGCACGGCAGAAACGCGAGCCAGAACGCAGCACGCGCGCCCTCGCCGACAGATCCATTCAAACGGACCATTCGCAGCAGATAGGGTGCGAGTTGCCAGCACAACACGGCCATGATGAGCATCGCCGCGCAAGCCGCCACCCAGCGCGCCCACTGTGAAAAGCCAAGTCCCGTCATCGCGCGGCCGACATCGTTTGCATGAATGATCGCGCCGATCACCACCTGAGGCAGTGCCGATAGAAAACCCAGCACCGCCATCCAGAAGACGAACAACCGCCACTCCAACGTGCGCGGCGTATGTCGCGCCAACCAGTACCAGGCCACAGCGCCTGCGGCGATGGTGCCGAGCGCTCCTGTGCCCTGCAGAAGATCGAGATGAGGGTGAGTGCCGCGCCAGGTGTGATTGTTGTGGAACAGCGTAGGCTCGAGGGTGGCCGTTACGGCTTTTGGCCACACCAGGAAAACTTCCTGGATGAAAAAGATCAGATTGAACGCCAGCGCAAGGGCCAACGCGGAGCGCCAGGCCTGCGGCCAGAAAACCTGAGCGACTCCGGGATTACGCCAGGTGTACGCAGTCGCATAGACAAGAGGCAGCGAGACAAATGCCAGCAACGGAAACAGTGCTTGAATGAGATAGATCATGGATGCGCAGGAGCCGAACGCTTCTTGGGTGTAAGGGAGTGAAGGATCGCAGCCACTTTGGCAGCAGCGAAAAGGGTACGCAGCTACGCAAGGTGTCGCCGAGCATGCGCAGTCGTACGGATAACAGTTAACGAGCTGAGGGCAAGCGATCGAAAGCGGTACTCGACGCCTGGTTCTCACGAAGCTATCGTGAGAAACGTCATCGCCTGGCCTGATCGCGCCAGAGCCATCGCAGAATCTCCGGCAGCAATGAGCCGCCGTGTGCATCGGAGTGCGCGCCGTCGCCCCAGACATGATTGATGTCATAGCGCGGGCCTGTGATGTTGTTGCGATCGGCGTTCGCGTTCGCCCACTCGAGCGCCTTCAACATCTGCTGATTGGCGAGAAACCAGTTGCCGTGCTCGTTATCCAGATCGTTCGAGCCGTCCTGCAGGAAAATACGCAGAGGACGGATCGCGCTCTTGCGGATCATGCCCGGATACAGATCGCCCCCCGGAATCATCGGTCTGCCTTCCGCTGCGGGTTTGTAGCCGATGGATACGTAGCTGCCGATCATGCTGATGACTTTGCGAAAGACGTCGGGGCGATGCCAGGCAACGGTGAAGGCGCAGATGGCGCCGCTGCTGGTGCCGCCGATCGCGCGCTGCTCGGGATTGTCGGTGAGTCTGTATTTGCTTCCTGCGAGCGGCAAAATTTCCTCGATCAGCAAGCGCGCGTAGCGATCGTCGAGTGCGTCGTATTCCTCGGCGCGGTGATCTGGATTGCTCATGCCCAGCGTGTCTGGGTAGTGCTCGGAAAGATTGCCTGGCGTGATGAAGATGCCGATGGTGGGCGGGATGTCGCCCCGGTGAATCAGATTGTCGAGCACATTTTGCACGCGTAAGGATCCGTTCGGATTCGTCGCACGCTGCCCGTCCTGGAAAACCAACACGCTTGCGGCTTTCTTGCCGTCGTACTGGGCCGGTACGAAGATCCAGTAGCGCCGGACGGTACCCTCGATGATCTTGCTGCGAAACTCGAACGGGCCTTCGAGCTTGCCGTGAGGCACGTTGGCCTGAACCAACGAATCGGCCGTCAACGGATACTCGCCGGGCTGGCGCGCCGGAGCGTTGTCCCCATGCACGTGGCACAAAGGCATCAACAGCGCGAGCAACAGCGCTGCGCGAGAACGCGCTTGATTCTTCATTGATTCCCCCGTCCTTTGGATCGTTGTGCGTGCACCGTACTGCTTGCCGGCAACACTTGTCGATAGCGTCCTTGATTTCGTGGCACGCGACGTAATGCGGACTGGGTCGGATTGCCATTGCACGTTGAGCTTTGCCGTGATCGTGACCATTGCGGATCACCTTCGTGCACGAGGCTGCACGAATGAACCTTAGCGGCGCATGTAACAGCTGAACTGCAGTGCTTCGCGCGCATTCTCGCGAAGAAATCGCGCGTGCATCGCCGATGCGGGTCGAGTGGCGCGGTTGTTGCTTGCTCCCTCGATACGTTCGGAACACTTGTGGATTGCGAACGTTGTCGGTTAGCGCTCCGTCAGGCTGGGCGGAGCGATGGGGTCGGAGCGAAGAGCAAGACTCGAGACGGCAAGGACGATAGAGCTGGCACGGATTATCCGATGTTCGCATCGGACGACAGGTCGGTCAGGGGGAAGCGTCGAAGGTGAGCGCATTCTCTTGGAGTGACCGCGATGTTCAGTCGATTGCTGATTCTCGCCGTGTTGATCTGTCCTTCCTTTGTCTTCGCCTGCGACTTCTCCGGTCGCAATGCATGCAAGGACGATATACGCCAGCTCGTTGCGTATCGCAGCGAAGCGATGGAATACGCTTTCGGCGATGTCTTCGGTGCACTGCCGCGCCAGGTCACGATCAAGTTCGTGCGCTCCGGCGACGAGGAATACGCCAGATTCTCGGGTCGCGTGGCCTACGACGTCTCGCAGCGCACGCTCATCGTGCCGAGCATTTTTCTGTCCGCGCAGTTGCCGCTGCCGCTCAAATGGGCTGCGTCCTACTGGCCGTACTATCGAAACGTGCGCTATCAGCAGGCGTTTCCGCTGATCGCGGCCATCGACAATGCACTCTGGGGGGCGGTGCTGCAGGAGACCGCTCGACAGAAGAATCTCTCGTGGCCGCATGAGGGCTGCAGGTCGATCGACATGACGAAGCGTCTGCCCTGTGAGATGGTGATCGCAGGCGTCGCCTCTTTGCTCACGGAAGGTCAGGCATCCATGTTCAACGCGAATCGCATCGAGCGTATCTGGCCGGAGAGTCTTTCGCAGTTCGAACAGCAGAGCTGGCGCAGTGAACGCGATTATGGAGACGTGCGACGCTACGGCGGCATCATGTTGCTGCGCCCGTTGTTCAGCGAATTTGGCGTGAGCAACGCGCTGCTCTATGTGGCACAGACACCTTTCGAGGTCGAGGACGACAACATGCGCTTGTCTGCGCTGCGATATCAGGAGCGTGCACGCGAAGCCTTGCAAAATAATCACGGGCGAATGCTCGTGAGGGAGGAGGAGCCACGCACCAGCGAGGCGCCGCTCACGATACCCATCGGCCGTGAGCCTCGATTCGTGACCTTCGGCCGACGCGACGGCGTGTGAAGCCCGACCCGGCGACGATTGCGAGCGTATTGTCAGCCCGATTCGGTGGCGCGTGGAAAGTCCGCGACGCACACGCAAGCGCGTTCGCCTCGAGCTGGATTGCTGAGAGTGACGAACGCCTGTTCGTCAAGACGGTCGAGCTTGCAAACCAGCACGTGTTGAGCGCCGAGGCGGACGGATTGGTTGCACTGCGCGATACGCAGACGATCCGTGTTCCAGCGGTGATTGGCTGCTGGCAGGAGATGTCTCTTGCCGTACTCGCGCTCGAATGGCTGGAGTTCTCGAACAAACAGAACCGAAGCGGCGCGGCATTCGGCGACGCATTGGGCGCGCTCCATGCGCAGCTTCCGCAGGGCGAGGGTCACTTCGGTTGGCAGCGCGACAACATGCTGGGATCGACGCCGCAGCCCAACACGTGGAGCGAGCACACGAGTACGGCCGGATGGATCGAATTTCTGCGGCGCAATCGATTTGGTCATTTGCGCGGTCTTCTGGCGAAAGGCGGATCGCCTGCGGCGTTGATCGATGCGATCGATCGGGTGCTGGAGGCGCTTCCGCGCTGTTTCGCCGATGGTCATGTGCCGCGACCTTCGCTGATCCATGGCGATCTGTGGTCGGGCAACTGGGGAACGCTGAGCGATGGCAGCTGGGTCATCTTCGACCCGGCCGTGTCATGTTCGGATGCCGAGGCAGAGCTTGCGATGATGGGGCTCTTCGGGAGTCCGCCGGAAGGCTTCTGGCCTGCGTATCACGCGCGGATGCCGCGAGCGGAGGGCTACGCCTGGCGGCGCGATCTCTATCAGCTGTATCACCTGCTCAACCACGTCGTGATCTTCGGTCACAGCTACGTGGATCGCAGTCTCGCGAGCGCGAACGCCGTCCTTGCAGCCGTCAGAGCGTAAAGCGGTCAGAAGCAGCCGTTGATCCGGCGATCGCGGTGCCGGCGGTAACGGTGAAGGCTTTTCCGCAAATGCCCGCTTCAGGACTTACGGGAGTAAGTCGTAGGTCCTCGTCTCGGCGTCGTCCAGACTGATGTTTGCGGTACGGATGAACTCGATGTCGTCGTCTACTGCCGGATCGTCATCGTTCGACCTGCAGACAAACGAGATCGTGTAATCACCCGGAGGCAGATAGCGCAATGCGTATCCAAACTGCCCGCTGAAAGGATCGTTGAAAATGCGTGACGTTGCGAAAGGTGTGACCGGGCTGCCGATGTCGTTCGGCACCACGTTGCTGCCTTCGTAGAGGTACACGGCGGGCTGGTTCAGCGTCGTACTGGTGGGGCAAGTTACGTTGACGAGGCCCGTCAGGGTCGCAGCCTCCTCGGCCTCCGCAGTGCGCAATACCGGCGTAAGCGTGTAGTCGCGACCATCGTCGCTCAGGATGAGCGACTGGCGCAGGTCCAGCATCACCCACAGATTCTCGCGAGTGGTGCGGTCCTTCTTGATGGTGAATTCGACGGGAGCGTACTCGGCTTCGGTGATGCTCAGATCGTACTGGGTGCCATCGAAGCGCGTCACCGTGGCGTCCTGCTCATTGTCGAAGATCAACCGGACGCCCGTGTAGCTGCCTTCGGGGATCTTCTCGCTCGTCAGCAGGCGGATCGAGTTCTGGCCGTCCACCAGTTGCATCAGATCGATCGGCTCGGATTCGGTGAACTCGATCTTTCGGGTCGTGCCGTCGCTGCGTTGGAATTCGACGCCGACGAGCTCCGTGTTGATGTCGACGATGCGCGTGTCCGCAGGGCCATCTGCCGCCATGTCGAGCGTGACCGATCCCTTGCAACCGGTGAGTACTGCCGCGGTGGCAAGCAGAAAGAACAGCGTGGCTCTGCAATTCACGACCGTATCCCTTCGCGTTCCTGCGATGGGCCGGATTGTCGTCCAGGATCTGTCCGCTGGCCAGCCTGCATCGCAATGGACCTGCGCCCGAATGCCGCTACGCGTCAGCTCGGCTTTTAGCCGCGGCCCACGAAGGGCATGTTCGTAGCCGTGAGCGTCATGAACAGCACGTTCGCATCGAGCGGAAGGCCGGCCATGTAGAGCACGGCATCTGCGACATGGCGAACATCGAAGGTCGGCTCGACCTTCACGCTCATGTCTGCCTGCAGCGTGCCCGTCACCATCGCGGTCGCCATATCGGTGGCGGTGTTGCCGATATCGATCTGACCGCAGGCGATGCCGTAGCGGCGTCCCTCGAGCGAGGTGGCTTTGGTCAGTCCCGTAACGGCGTGCTTGGAGGCGGTGTAAGCCACCAGCATTGGACGCGGCACGCTCGCGGAAATCGAGCCGTTGTTGATGATGCGACCCCCTTGCGGCGCTTGCTCCTTCATCAGCTTGAACGCAGCCTGAGTACACAGAAACGTGCCGGTCAGATTGGTGTCGATGACTTTGCGCCATGTCTCGAGCGGCAGCTCTTCGATCGGCGTCGGCGGCGCGCTGGTGCCGGCGTTGTTGAACAGCAGATCGAGCCGGCCGAACTCCATCGCGATACGCGAGAACAGCCGGGTCACCGAATGCGGGTCGCTGATGTCGGCCGGCAGCACATGGGCCGATTCCCCCTCGCGCGCGACGCTCTCCAGTCGGTCGCGATCGCGTCCGCTGAGGAGCACACGATAGCCATTGCGGCACAACGCGAGGGCTACAGCCTTTCCTATGCCCGAACCTGCCCCTGTCACCAACGCGGTCTTGCTCATGGCCATTGATTTGTCTGCCGTCTGCGGATGCCCAGCATATCGTTCAGATCAGATGCGGCATCGAGCACTGCGGTTTGAATGCGAGATGCCTGTTGCTCTTTCTACGGTCCATTAGCGATTTCATGTCGACGTGTCAGCAGGTGCCGGGCAAGATTGCAAGGAGAGCGGCGCGGACCTGGACCAACTGCGCAGTACTGCGACATAAGTCACGCAACGAAGTGCTCAAAACGGACTTTTGACTGACGCTCTCCCGGTGCCGGTTCGTTAGTGTTGCGGGCAAAGTAAAGTGGCGGGGGGATCGATGGGTCGAGTTGGTAGCGTTACCGGCTGGCAATCTACCGGCGCGCAGGCGGGCGCGGCGGTCGTTTGCGTTGCGACCTATTGGATTCTTGCGCGCTGGTGGTTTCCGGGCGTCGAACCCGCCGTCGCCCATTTCACGACGACCCTGCTCGTGCTATTGCCGGTCGCCGCGCCCGCGCTTCTGCGTCGTTTGAGGCGCGTAGGCCGTCCGGGCGGCCCGCAATTCGCCAATGAAACCGAGATCCTGCACACGCTGGTGAACAGCCTGCCGGATCCGATCTACGTCAAGGACTCCCAGTCCCGCTTCCTGCTCGCGAACGACGTGTGCTGTCGCATGATGGGTACCACCCCGGAAGAGGTGCTCGGCAAGACGGACTTCGACTTTTTCTCGCGCGATATCGCTCAGCAGTTCTACGACGACGAACGCGCGGTCGTCGAATCGGGCGAGCCGCTGCTGAATCGCGAAGAGCGGGCCATCTATCACGATGGCACCGAGCTGCATCTGCTCACATCGAAAGTTCCGTTGCGCGATGCCAAGGGCAAGATCGTCGGACTGATGGGCATGGGCCGCAACATCACCGCGCGCGTCAAAGCGGAAGAGGAACTGCGCACGGCTCGTGAGACCGCAGAAGCGGCGACACGGGCCAAGAGCGAATTCCTCGCGAACATGAGTCATGAGATCCGCACGCCGATGAACGGGGTGATCGGCATGAGCGAGCTCATGCTCGACACGGACCTGGATCCCCTGCAGCGCGACTATGCCGAGACCATTCGCGAAAGCGGCCGCTCGCTTCTGACCGTCATCAACGACATTCTGGATTTCTCGAAGATCGAAGCCGGCAAGCTCGAGCTCGAGAGTATCGATATGGACGTTCGCGACATCCTGCGCGATGTCGGGCGTGTGCTCGCCGTGCAGGCCCATGCGAAGGCTCTCGAGCTCACCACCGAAGTGGATGAACGCCTGCCGCGCATGGTGCGCGGCGATCCCACGCGCCTGCGTCAGATCCTGCTGAATCTTGGCGGCAATGCCGTGAAGTTCACGAGCGCCGGCGAGGTCTCGCTGAGTATCCGCGTCATCGAGGAGGCAGCTACGGGCACGACCGTGCGTTGCGAGGTGCGCGATACGGGCGCAGGCATTCCGGCGGAGAAGGTGAACTCGTTATTCCAGCCTTTCATGCAGGTCGACACATCTTCCACGCGCCGCTTCGGCGGCACGGGACTGGGCCTGTCGATCGTGCGGCGTCTGGTGGAACTGATGGGCGGCGAGACGGGCGTCGAGAGCCGAGAGGGTGAAGGCTCGCTCTTCTGGTTCACCGCCAGATTCGGCGCTTCGCGGGCGCGCGTGTCGCGATTCGCGAATCTGACGCCGGCCGTCGTCAATGGTCGGCGCATCCTGGTGGTGGATGACAATGCCACCAACCTGAAGCTGCTGACCACTCAGCTCACGCGATGTGGCGCTGAGCCTCATGCCGCCAGCTCGGCGCGCGAGGCGCTCGAGCTCATGGAGAAAGCGTGGCGCGAAGACACGATGTACGACATCGTGCTGCTCGATCACGACATGCCCGGGTGCGACGGAGCCGAACTGGGCAAGCGGATCAACTCGGATCCGCGGCTGAAATCCGCGCGGCGCGTGTTACTCACCTCATCCGCGTATCACGGCGATGCGCAGAGCTTCGCGCAGCTCGGCTTTGCGGGTTATCTGCTCAAGCCCGTCGCCGAGAGCGACCTGATCGACTGTCTGCGCGTGGTGCTGGGCGCGAAGGCAGAAGACTGGAACATGCAGACGCAGACCATCGTCACTCAGCAGGAGCTGCAGGTGCGACGCAGTCGCGCACCGGCCCGGCGTGTGCTCGTCGCTGAGGACGTCGTGGTGAATCAGCGCGTAGTGAGCCGCGCGCTCGAAAAGCTAGGGTATGAGCCGACCGTCGTGAATAACGGTCGTGAGGCGGTCGACGCATGGGCGAGCGGACAGTTCGATCTGATTCTCATGGACTGTCAGATGCCTGAAATGGACGGCTATGCAGCGACTCAGGAGATCCGCCGGCGCGAATCGCCGGGCGTCCATATCCCCATCGTCGCGCTCACTGCGCATGCCATGAAGGGCGCGGATCAGGAATGCTTCGCGGCAGGCATGGATGACTACCTGTCGAAGCCGATCGATCGCGCGTTGCTGCGCGAGTGCCTGCATCGTTATCTGAGCGCTCAAGCGCCAGTCTCCGCGCTGACGGCAAGCATCGAGCGCGAGTGATCCGACGCTGTATCGCAGCTTCAAGCCTCAGACGGGTGGGGGATTGCGATCGAATGCGGCTTGATGCCAGTACGGATAGGCTTTGGGTGTGGTGCTCGCCTCATCCAGCCGCGCGATCTGTTCAGGGGTGAGCTGCCAACCGACTGCGCCGAGATTCTGGCGAAGCTGTTCCTCATTGCGTGCGCCGACGATCACGTTCGTCACCGTCGGACGCGATAACAGCCAGTTGATCGCAATCTGTGGAATCGTCTTGCCGGTCTCGCGTGCGATTTCGTCGAGCGCATCGACCACCCGATACAGATGTTCCTCGGGGACCTGCGGACCGCCTTCGGCTGTCGCCTTCGATTGCAAACGTGTGCCCTCAGGCAGCGGCTGGCCACGGCGGATCTTGCCGGTGAGGCGACCCCAGCCGAGCGGGCTCCAGACGATCGTCGATATCTTCTGATCGATCGCGAGCGGCATCAGCTCCCACTCGTAGTCGCGACCGACGAGCGAGTAGTACGCCTGATGCGCCACGTGACGCACCCAGCCGTACCTCTCCGAGATCGCCAGCGCCTTCATCAGATGCCAGCCGGAAAAATTCGAGCAGCCCACGTAACGGATCTTGCCCGCGCTCACCAGCCCGTCGAGCGTTCGCATGGTTTCTTCGACCGGCGTGACGGCATCGAAGCCATGGAGCTGGTACAGATCGATGTAATCGGTGCCGAGGCGTTTCAGACTCGCGTCGACCGCACGCAGCAATCCATAGCGCGACGAGCCGGTATCGTTGGGGCCGGGACCGCGCCGGAACGTACCTTTCGTCGAAATAATCATCTGATCGCGGCGACCCTGAATGGCGGCGCCCAGGATCTCTTCGGCCATTCCGCCCGAGTACACGTCCGCCGTGTCGAACATGTTGAGTCCGGACTCGAGGCAGACGTCCACCAGGCGCTTCGCCTCGGCGACGTCCGTCGCGCCGAATCCCTTGAAGAAGTCGCCTTTGCCGCCAAATGTCCCGGTACCCAGACTGAGCACCGGTACCTTGAAGCCCGAGCCGCCCAACTGCCTGAATTCCATGTGTAACTCCAAACCCGCCAGGATTTAAGGAATCTCTGATCAATTCGCCATTCGCAACCCTGGTGTGCTTCGCCCACCGAAGCATTTCATCCGTTGCAGGCTTGCGAAGATCAGGGAGCCGATAAATCAGAGCTTCCCTCAGGCTCCAAGTGTTACGCATCGTGCCGCTGTTGTGGATGCCACCTAAGTGTGAGCGCTGAGCCGCGATCGCAGGAAAAACCGGTCCATCTGGAACTCTCGGCAGTGGTACACGTTTGATTGGGTTGCTGCCTCGATCGCACCAACCGAATAGCGCGTCCCGCGCCAATCGGTGAAAGATTCGGGTGTGCCGTTACAATGCCGTAGAGTTCACGACAGGAGCACGAGAGAAGGCTCAGTCCGGGGTACGAAAGAACTCGCAGGCTGTGGCGACCGCTCGCCTCGGCTCGACACAACGATCGCATCAGCATCATCCATGAGTATCCCCATCCCAATACAAGCCTCGCAGTCAGCGCGGACCCCGTGCGGAGCGGTGAGTTGAAGAGCAAGACCGCCCAAGGCAGCGTCGGAACGGGCGTGCCAGCTCGAGATGCGGAAGTGGCGAACAGGAGCGAAGTTGAATTGGCGCATCTGCGCGCCGCGTTGCAGGTGGTGCCCGATGCCATCCTGATCACGGATGCGTCGGAGCGTGTGCGCTTTGCCAATGGTGCGTTTCGCCGGATGTGGCGCATCGAGACCAGCGCGAGCGAGGACGTGGCGCTCGCCGATGTGCTGCCTGTGCTGGGAACCCATTTCGAGGATTCCGAAAGCTTCATTGCCGGGTTCCTCGCGATTGCACGCGATTCCGCACGTGAGAGCTTCGACCTGCTGCAACTGTCGGATGGACGCTGGATCGAGCGAGCCTCGCACGTACATCGCGCGGGTCACGACTGGTTTCGTACCTGGCGGTTCACCGACGTCACTGAATTGAGGCGCGCGCGCGATGTTCGTTATGAACACTCGCGTACGCTCGATCTGCTGGGTGCGGTCGGCCGCGCGATCGCCTCGCAAATGCGGCTCGAGGATATCGTTCAACTCGTGACCGATACGGCGAGGCAACTGATCGGTGCGCAGTACGCAGCTCTGTTCTACAACGCCATCGACGATACCGCGGGAGAGTTCGCGCACTATGCGTTGAGCGGCGCGAGCCCGTCGGCGTTCGCGAATATCAACCAACCGCGCACGATGCCGCTGCTCGCACAGACTTTCCGCGGCGAGCGAATCATTCGCTACGACGACTTGCTGTTGCATCCGGATCAAGGCAGCGGCTCCGAGCACTCCGGCGCATCGCTCAGTCATCTTCCGGTGCGCAGCTATCTGGCGATTCCCGTGCTCGGACGCGCAGGCGAGGTGCACGGTGGATTGTTCTTCGGTCACACCGACCCCGCGATGTTCACGGAACATCACGAAGCGCTCGCACAGAGTATTGCCATGCAAGCCGGCGTGGCTCTCGACAGCGCTCGGTGGTTCACTGCGGCACAGGCCGCGCAGCGACAGCTCGAGCTGTGGAACGAGAGGCTCGAGGAGAAGGTGGAGCAGCGCACGGCCGAACTGCATCGCAGTGAGCTGCAGTTCCAGCAACTCGTCGCCGGCGTGGCTGACTACGCCATCTACATGATCGACAAGCGCGGTTACATCTCGAGCTGGAATCCCGGTGCCGAGCGCATCAAGGGCTACACCGCGAAGGAGATCATCGGCAAGCACTTCTCTCTGTTCTATACGGAGGAAGATCGTGCCGAGGGTCGCCCGCAACGCACGTTGGAAATTGCGGAGCGCGAGGGCAAGTACGAGGCGGAAGCATGGCGCGTGCGCAAGGATGGCACCCGGTTCTGGGCGAACGTACTGGTGGATCGCATCAGGGATTCCCAGGGCAATACGATCGGCTTCGCCAAGGTCACCCGCGACATGACGGAGCGTCGCGCGATGCAGGAGCAGTTGCACCAGTCACAGAAGATGGAAGCCATCGGGCAGCTCACTGGCGGTGTGGCTCATGACTTCAACAATCTGCTGACCGTGATCCTGGGCAATCTGGACAGCATCGCCCGGAAGATTCCCGAGGATAACGAGCGCTTGCAGCGATCGGTCAAACACGCGATGCAGGGCGCGGAGCGCGCCGCGACGCTGCCGCGTCAGTTGCTCGCATTCGCACGCCGCCAGCCGTTGAATCCCAAGCCGACCGACGTGAACAAGCTGGTCACCGGAATGGCAGAGCTCATCGGGCGGACGATGCGCGAGAACATCGTCATTCAAAACGTGCTCAGCGAAAGTCTCTGGCTCGCCGAGGTCGATCCGCATCAGCTCGAGAGCGCGCTGTTGAACCTTGCAGTCAATGCCCGGGATGCGATGCCGATGGGCGGAACGCTCACGATCGAAACTGCGAACACCTACGTGCACGGTCAGGGCGGAGCGATCGACATGGCTCCCGGCGAGTACGTGCTCATCACCGTCACCGATACCGGAGCCGGTATGACCTCCGAAGTCATGGCGCGCGCGTTCGATCCGTTCTTCACGACGAAGCCGATCGGTGAAGGAACGGGTCTGGGCTTGAGCCAGGTGTTCGGCTTCGTCAAACAGTCGGGCGGGCATGTGCGTTTGCGCAGCCGGGTCGGCGAAGGCACGACCGTTTGCATCTACCTGCCGCGAGTGATGAGCGGTGAGCAGCCCGCGGAATCGACACCGCGCAGCATGACGCCGCGGGGATTACCGAACGAAGTCATTCTGGTCGTCGAAGACGACGACGATGTGCGGATCTATACGACCGAAAGTCTGCGCGAGCTGGGCTTTGCCGTGCTGGAGGCGCACGACGGCAAATCGGCGTTACGCGTGCTCGAGCATCATCCCGAGATCTGCCTGCTGTTCACCGACGTGGGGTTGCCTGGAATGAACGGACGGGAGCTGGTGGACAAGGCGCGCCTTGCACGACCCGATCTGCGCATCCTGTTCACGACCGGCTATGAGCGCAGTGCCCTCATGCACGACGGAAGGCTGGATCCCGGCGTCGAGCTGCTGACCAAGCCGTTTACGCGGGCACAGCTCGCGAGCCGCATCCGCTCGGTGCTCGACTCGCCCATGGAACCGCTCGAGTTCTGAAGTCGCGATACAGGTCGCAGCGCTGAGGCTTTCTGGCAGCGGGTGCTGCTGCTATCGTGCGCGAGCGGGTGACTCGTCAATAACCAGAAGAAGCTGTGCAAAAGCCGCCATCCATGAGCGAGCAGCACGAAACGTATCCCAACCTCGTCGAGGCAATAATCCTCGTCGTCATTCTCATGCTCGTGGAGATGATCGTTGCCGCCGGATTGCGGGCCGGCGACTTTCTGACCGATGTCGACTGGCTCGGCACGGCGGGAGTGATCACCGTCGTCGGTAATGGCGTGTTGTTCATCGGTCTGATGGCCTACAAGCACATCGGGTATCGCGATCTCTTTCATCCCACGCGCAATTCCGTGGCAGCGACGCTGGCTCTGGTGACGGTGCCCATCCTGCTGCTGGTCCCGGGCCTGCTCATGGTCGCGAGCGCAATCAATGCAATCGTGATCTTTCTGTTTCCGATGTCGCCGGACGAGCAGGAGCTGCTTCAGGACATGGTCTCGGGTGGTGCGTTGGGCATTCTCTTCGGCTGCATTGCAGCGCCGGTGCTCGAAGAGATGCTCTTCCGCGGTGTGATCCTGCGCAGCTTTCTGAAGCAGTACTCACGCACGAAAGCGATTCTCTTGTCCTCCGTCATCTTCGGACTGGCGCACATGAATCTCTACCAGTTTGCGACGGCCCTTGCGATCGGGATTCTGGCGGGCTGGCTGTATGAGCGCTGCCGTTCGCTCTGGCCGTGCATCCTTCTGCATGCCAGCTACAACAGCTTCGTCACCTGGCTCGCGCAGGAAGTGTCGAGCTCGCCAGCGCTGGAAGATTCCAGCACCTTTATCGGTGCAGCCTTCCTTGCAGCGATCGCAGGCGGTCTGACGCTCCTGAGACTGCTCCATGGCGCCAAACGAATGGCGGACGATCGGATCGATACGAATCGCGAATAGCGCATCCCGGTCCCTACGCCACCATGCGCGCAGCGACCGACAATCTTCTCACTGCGGCAGCTGCGCTCGCCCGAACTGTATGTGTCCGACTGTGCGCCGACTATCACGGTGATCCGCGCCTGCCAACGCATAGGATTCGCCCATGAAGAATTCGCTGCGAAATATTGGCGGCGCTGAATCGATGAATACGAGGCCGCGGAGCGAGCCGCAGGGGCGCTGATGATCGAAGCATCCAACTGGATAGCCTTTGCTGCCGTGGCCCTGGCGATGGTCCTCACGCCAGGGCCGAACATGGCGTATCTGATCTCGCGCACGCTCTGTCAGGGTCGCGCCGCCGGGCTGATGTCGCTAGCGGGTGTCGCCACCGGATTCGCGGTCTACGTGCTCTTGGCCTCGTTCGGTCTGACGGCAATCTTCGTCGCGGTTCCTTATGCCTATGACGCGCTGCGCTTCGCAGGCGCCGGCTATCTCGCCTACCTCGCCTGGAGCGCGCTGCGGCCCGGTGGCGCGTCACCCTTTCAGGCTCGCGAGCTGTCGCCCGATCCACCCTGGCGTCTGTTTGCAATGGGACTGCTGACGAATCTTCTGAATCCGAAGATTGCGATGCTCTATCTGTCTCTTTTCCCTCAGTTTCTCGACCCGGCGCGCGGGCACGTCCTGGTCCAGAGCATGGTGCTCGGTGCGACACAGATCGCCATCAGCGTCTGTGTGAACAGCGCCATCATTCTCGCGGCGGGAGGAATCGCTGTATTTCTCGCGCAGCGGCCGCTGTGGGCGCTCGTTCAACGCTGGTTGATGGGAACGGTGCTGGGGCTGCTTGCCGCGCGCATGCTCCTGGAGCCTAGGCGCCCGACGTAGCCCATTTGCAGTCTTTTCACGGGCAGCCCCTCCCGGCTCCTCCGTCTATGATTCCCTGCGATGTCCCACAGCGGGTGGGATCGATGTACTCAATGTGCAGCGGGCCGCTTCGACGAAGTCGCAACGCTGGCCCCGCGAACCCCTGAACGACGGAAATCCGTGATCCGCAGCACTGTCCGCAAGGGACGTGCGCGGCAATCTCGGGCACAGCTCTTTTTTTTGCTCACATCAGCCATGCCCATCGACCTTCCTTCCTTGATCGCTTTCTCTGGCGGCATCGTGCTCGCCATGATCCTCTCCGGCAAAGTCGCGCTACGCGGGGCGCTGAGCTCCCAGCAGATCGCGAAGAACGGACAACTCACCGAGGGCACGGTGATCCGCGTCTGGCGACCACCGATGGCGGGAAGCTTTCCGCGCGTGTACTTCGAGTTTCAACCGCACGGCTCCGACAGACTCGTGCGCGGGTGTCATGTGGACCGCCGGGCCTTGTCAGGCGAGGTAACGTCCTTGCCCGCCGTGGGTTCCCGGGTCACTGTCAGATACTTGCCGGAAAATCCAGCTCAAGCCGTGATTGCAAGACTCGTCTCTCGCTTCACTCATTGACGATTCAACTCCAGCCGTCAACTGTCGGGAACCAAGTCGCCGCGCTCACGGTTATGTGAGCGATCTTTTCCGCATCATTGAGGAGAGGCGGCACATGGGCATCATTATCTGGTTGATCGTTGGCGGCGTCGTTGGCTGGCTTGCAAGCATCATCATGCGCACCAATGCGCAGCAAGGCATTCTGCTCAACATTGTCGTCGGTATCGTCGGCGCATTGCTGGCCGGCTTCATCATTTCGCCGATGCTCGGCATCGGTACCATCAACGAGGGCGTAACTCTGGCGACGTTCCTGGTTTCACTCGGCGGAGCGATCATTCTGCTCGCCATCGTGAATCTGTTCCGTCGTGGATCGGTTCGCTGATCCTTCGGTCTGCTGGCGGATGCCGCGGTCCTCGCGGCGTCCGTTGCAGATCGGTTAATAACAAGAACGAAGAGTTCTTTCCCCTCCCTTAGCCTCTGGTCGAATTGCCCGTTGTGGCTGCACCCTGCATGCTGTGCATGGCGGCGGTCCGACTGCCTATAGTGGCGCCTGTTGGCGCCGTGGAACCGCTCGTTGCGGATCAAATCCAATCGGCACTCCTTTCATCTGCCATGGGGAAAAGAATGACCAAGCGTCCCGCTGTTCTGACTTCCGTTGTCGCGATCGGTTGGGGGCTCCTGCTGCCCGCCGCAAGCGTACTTGCAGCGGACGCCGCCGCGGGTAAGACGTTTTTCCGACAACAGTGCGCGCTGTGCCACACCGCCGAGCCCGACGATAACGGCGGTGGGCAGGGCCCCAGTCTGCGTGGCGTCGTGGGCCGGCGTGCAGCATCCGATCCCCACTTCACCTATACGCCGGCGCTGAAGGCTTCTGACCTCACTTGGGATCCCGCCACGCTCGATCGCTTTCTGGCCTCGCCCACGACGGTAGTGCCGGGCACGAGCATGGTCATTCCGGTCACGAACGAAGCGGATCGCGCGAATGTGATCGCGTATCTGCAGACGACTTCTGCACGCCCGCAGGCGGCAGCGGCTCAGCCCAAGGGCAGAACGGGTGATTGGGTCAACGACAAGCCAGGACAGAACCACCACATCACGGTCCAGGATCTGCCGCAGCCGTTTGCGACACCGTCTGCTCGCAACAACCCGCGGGTGGTGGCCAAGCCCGAGAACGCGACACTGGCCGTGCCGGAGGGGTTCCAGGTCAACGTATTCACGAACGAGGTGAGCGGGCCGCGGCAGTTGGTCGTGGCTCCCAACGGGGATGTCTTCGTAGCCGAGACGGCGAGCGGTCGGATCAAGGCGATCCGCCCGACGGCGGACGGCAGTCATGCGTCTCAGAGCGAAACCTACGTGGAGGGTCTGCACGGGCCGTTCGGACTCGCTTTCCAGCCGGCCAAAAAACCGAAGTGGCTGTACGTCGCCGAGGTCAATCGCGTCGTTCGGTATCCCTACAAGAACGGTGACTTGAAAGCACGCGGCGAAGCCGAGGTCGTCGTGCCCGAGCTTGCACCGCAATCCGCCGGCGGCCATACGACGCGGGGTCTCGCGTTCTCGCCCGATGGCAAACGGATGTACGTGTCCGTGGGCTCGCGCGGCAATGTCGGCGAGAACATGTCGAAGAAGACTCCTGAGGAGGTGCGCGCCTGGGAGGCCGCTCATGGCATGGGTGCGACGTGGGACGGTGAGACGAATCGTGCCGCTGTATTGGTGTTCGATGCGAAATCACCGGGTACAGCCAAGCAGTTCGCGACAGGCATTCGCAACTGCGTGGGGCTGAGCGTTCAGCCCGCAACGGGTGCGGTGTGGTGCGCGACCAATGAACGCGACGGACTGGGCGATGACCTCGTTCCTGATTACGTTTCCCGCATCAAGGAAGGCGGCTTTTATGGTTGGCCCTGGTACTACCTCGGTGCGAATGAAGATCCGCGTCACGCGGGCGAGCGTCCCGATCTGCGAGACAAGGTGACGGTGCCCGACGTGCTGCTCGGTGCGCATTCCGCGGCGCTCAGCATCATCTTCTACAACGCGACTTCGGGTGCCTCTGCATTCCCGAAGGAATACGCAGGCGACGGCTTCGCAGTGCTGCATGGTTCCTGGAATCGCGGCACGCGTACCGGTCACAAAGTCGTGCGCATCCCGATGAAGAACAACGTGCCGACCGGCGAATACCAGGACTTCCTGACGGGCTTCATCGTTGATGATGCAAGCGCGTGGGGTCGGCCCGTGGCGGCCGCCGTAGCGAAGGACGGTTCGCTTCTGGTGACCGACGACGGTGCCAATGCGATCTATCGCATCAGCTACAAAGGGAAATGAATCGTGCGTGATCGGAGCGCGGCCGTCGTGCTCCGACTCGTTTCGAAGGTTCGATCGGATGCGGGATACGGCCAGATAGCAACCGGTGTCATTTTTGCGATCGTTCGCAGCGATCTGGTTATCAGGGCAGCGCATTTGCCCATTTTTCCCGGGAAAAACAGGGGTACGGCCGTTGCGGAGCGCGCGTCGCATCGCTGAGAATGGCGACCCCCGCGGGCAGCGTCCGCTGTGCCGCGAACAGCCTCGAGCAGGAGAGAACTCGATGATCAAGGATCGCTTGACCGTTCTGGCGGCGATGATGGACCAGGGTGTGATTCCGGTCTTCTACGACCCGGATGTCGAAGTCTGCAAGAACGTGATTCAGGCGTGCGCGAATGGCGGCGCCAAGTGCATCGAGTTCACCAATCGCGGTGACTTCGCATCGCATGTGTTCTACGAAGTGACTCGTCACTTCGCCAAGGCCGATCCGTCCGTGATCATGGGCGTGGGCTCGATCGTCGACGCGCCGACTGCCGGCATCTACATCGCGAACGGCGCCAAGTTCGTCGTCGGTCCGTTGTTGAATGCGGATGTGGCGAAGGTCTGTAATCGCCGCGCGATTCCGTATAGCCCGGGCTGCGGATCTGCGACCGAGATCGGCGATGCGCAAGAGCTCGGCTGCGAAATCGTCAAAGTGTTTCCGGGCTCCTCGGTGGGCGGTCCTGAGTTCGTGAAGAACGTGCTGGGCCCCATGCCGTGGACGCGCATCATGCCGACCGGTGGTGTCGAACCGACCGAAGAATCACTGCGCAAATGGTTCGGTGCGGGCATCGTCGCGGCCGGTATCGGCAGCAATCTGATCACCAAGGATCTGCTCAAGGCGAAAGATTACGCGGGCATCGAGAAGAAGGTCCGCGACACCGTGCAGCTGATCAAGGCGATCAAGAGCGGAAAGTAGCGGACGCGGGTGCTGGGCTGCTGGGTGCTGGCCAGAGGCGGGTACTGGGCTGCTGGGTACTGGACTGCTGGCCAGAGGCGAGCGAGCGGAGCAGAGCGTTCAGCTTCTGGCCAGCCGTCCAGCCGCCCAGCAGCCCGGCTTCTGTCCAGCCGCCCCGCAGTCCAGCTTCTGTCCAGCCGCCCAGCAGCCCAGTTGACCAGCAGCCCGCCCTTGGCAGCCCTCTTTAGAAACAACCGTCTCATCAGGTGATTCATGGCTCAGTTGAAGATCAAGTCGGCATCCGAGACTCGCTGGGACTGCGCGTCCTTCGGCGAGGTGATGCTCAGGTTCGATCCGGGTTTCGGACGTGTGCGTAACGCGCGCAGCTTCCAGGTGTGGGAAGGCGGGGGCGAATACAACGTCTCGCGCGCCATGCGTAAGTGCTGGGGCAAGCGTGCGATGGTCGCCACGGCATTGCCCAAGAACGATCTCGGCTGGCTGGTCGAAGACATGATCATGCAGGGCGGCGTCGATATGGCGCACGTCATCTGGCGCGACTTCGATGGCCTCGGCAAGAACACGCGCGTCGGTCTCAACTTCACGGAGAAAGGTTTCGGCATCCGTCCAGCGCTCGGCTGCTCGGATCGCGGTCACTCTGCGGCTTCGCAGATCAAACCCGGCGAGATCAACTGGGAAAAGATCTTCGGCGAAGAAGGCGTGCGCTGGTTCCACACGGGCGGCATTTTCGCAGCGCTCGCCTCGAACACGGCGGAAGCCGTCATCGAAGCCGTGCAGGTCGCGAAGAAGTACGGAACCGTCGTTGCGTACGATCTGAACTATCGTGCTTCGCTGTGGAAGAGTCAGGGCGGCAAGGAAGGCGCTCAGCGCATCAATCGCGAGATCGCGAAGTACGTCGATGTGATGATCGGTAACGAAGAGGATTTCACCGCGTGCCTGGGGTTCCATGTCGAAGGTGCCGATGAGCATCTGACGAACATCGAAACCGCATCGTTCGCGAACATGATCACCTCGGCGGTGAAGGAATTTCCGAACTTCAAAGTGGCCGCAACGACGCTGCGCAATGCGAAGACGGCCTCGATCAACGACTGGTCTGCGATCCTCTGGTACGACGGAACGATCTACGAATCGATGAAGCGCGACAACCTCGAGATCTACGATCGCGTGGGCGGTGGCGACGGCTTTGCCTCGGGGTTGGCTTACGCATTCCTCGAAGACAAGGGCCCGCAGGCAGCCGTGGAGTACGGCGCCGCACACGGTGCGCTCGCGATGACGACGCCGGGAGATACCTCGATGGTGCGCGTCGAGGAAGTCGAGGCGGCGATGAAGGGCAAGGGCGCTCGCGTCATCCGTTGATGTCTTTTCGGCCAGGCTGCAGGTCTGCAGCCTGGCCTTCCTTCCGCGCATTCGCTTCCCGTGCATCGGCGACGGAACGCCGTACATCCACCGGCATTTAGATCACATCTCTTCCGACGAGGGATGTGTCATGGCCAGGCACGAGGCGTGCGGAGCACTGATATGTGCCGCCTTTGCGGCGACCGCAGCGTTTGCGCAGACCGAAACGCGCGAGTCAGCTGATCCTACTCAGGATCCTGCTACCCAAGCGACCGATTCGCGGCCGAATGCATCTGCAGCAGATCCCAGCAATCCGCCGCTCTCGACGCAGAAGATCGAAGGCACGCTTCGGGACCATCCTGCACTGGCCGCACCGCCGGCGCGCGATGCGAGGCCGCGCAGCCCGAATGCGGCTCGTACAGATGACAGCACGCAGTCCGATTCGCACAGTACGCAGGAAGGCGCTGCGCTGCCTACGCCAACTCAGATCGCTGCTGAACCTGCAATTTCAGGAACCGCGGTGGTCACCAAGAGCAATCAAGCGGTCGGATCGGTGGTCGAGACGGTTTTCGATTCGCAGGGACAGCCGGATTTCGTCGTGATCTCCGCGGGAGAATCGATGACTGCGGTTCCGTATCGGGCAGCGAAGTCGATGATGAGCGGCGAGAAGCTGGTCATCGATCGTTCGCGTCTGGCGAAGGCTCCGAAGATCCGTGCTGGCCAGTGGCGCGAATCGGGCGAGGACTGGAAGAACGAGGCACGGTATTACTGGGAGCGTGGATGAAGTTTCGTCGAATGATTCGGGCAGTTCCGCTGCTGTTTGTCGCCTGCTATGTATCGCTCGCACATGGAGAAATCGCGTACGTCTCCAACGAAGACGGTCATACGGTGAGTGTGATCGACTTCGACAAGGGCACTGCAATCGCAACCGTGGAGGTGGGCAAGCGGCCGCGGGGTCTGAAGCTCAGTCATGACGGCTCGAAGTTGTACGTCGCGGTGAGTGGCACGCCCAAGTGTCCTCCGTCCGTCCCGGACGAAGAGTGCGAGAAGCTGAAGCGCGATCTCGAGGCTGACGGCATCGCAGTCGTCGATACACGTTCCCACAAAGTCCTGGGCGTGCTCGCAGCCGGATCGGACCCCGAGCAGTTCGATCTCACGGCGGACGGCACCAAGCTGTTCGTCGCCAATGAAGATGAAGCGAAGGCGTCGGTTGTGGATGTGCAGAGCGGGAAAGTGCTCGCGCAGATTCCCGTCGGGCGCGAGCCGGAAGGTGTCGGCATCGATCCTTCAGGCAAGTGGGTGCTGGTGACGAACGAAGCCGACAACTCCGTATCGATCATCGATGCCGCAAGGCAGGCCGTCGTGCGGTCGATCGTCGTCGGCAAGCGTCCGCGCAGCGTCGCCTTCACGAGCGATGGAAAGTACGCGTACGTCACTGGCGAGTTCGATGCATCGCTGTATCGCATCCGCATTCCTGAAGGAGATCCGGTTGAGCGCGTCGCTCAATTCGATGCGAAAGCCCGACCGATGACCGTGCTGCTCGATGAGCCGCGCAAGCGTCTGTACGTGAGCACCGGAAGAGGCGGCACGGTGGCGATTCTGGAGCCGACCAGCGGCGGAGAAGGCGCTCGTATCGTCAAGGAGATTCCGGTCGGCACACGTCCGTGGGGCATGGCGTTGTCGGCCGATGGGCGGCGGCTCTACACCGCCAATGGCCCATCGAACGACGTGACGGTGATCGACACACAGAGCCTGCAGGTGCTGAAGAAGATTCCCGTGGGCAAATCGCCGTGGGGAATCGATATCGCACGATGAGTCACGAGGCGCTTCAACGCCCGCCGAGCTCCACGCGTACGCCGACCCAGGCGCTCAAGGGTGGTGCCGGTGAAATGAAGCGTGCATCGTCGTACTGCGGCCCGAGCACTTCATCCGGCGCGCCGAACAGTCCGAACGTTCCGTAGCGGCGATCGAACAGATTCTCGATGCGGGCGAACACGCTCACGCGTTCCCGCGGGCGCCATTCGGCGCCTGCATTGAAGACGGCGAATCCGGCGAGCGGTGCGGAGAGGTTCGCCTCGTCACCGCGGAAATACTGATTGGACTGATACTGTCCGTCGAGCATCACCGAGAGCTGCGAGGTGAGATCGAAACGGGCGCCGGCCTTGAACAGGTGCTCGGGCACGCCCGGGATGCGAGCGCCTCGGCCAACGGCAATCTCGCCATCGACGGACTGCGGATTGTGGGGGCTTGCGACTACGAAGTTCTCCCGGAACTCGGCATCGATCCAGGTGTAGTGCGCGAACCAGCCGAAGCGTCGATCGAGCTCACCGCTGAGATTGATCTCGATGCCTTGTCGGCGCGTGTCGCCGACATTGTCGAAGTAGCCGCGATTGGTGAGCCGTCCGGCGCTGATGAAAATGATGTCGTCCTGATTGATCGTGCGATAGGCACCCGCGTGCCAGCTGAAATCGGCTGCGGCGCCGCGCACGCCGAACTCCGTCGTCTTCGCGACGATCTGCTCCAGCGGCGGATCGGACAGGAAGGAGTTCGGCAGCGCGCAGGGCGCTTCCTCATCGGCGCACGTGAGCTCGACGGGCGAGGGTACGCGATTCGATTCGCTGTAATTCGCATAGAACTGCAGCATCCGATGAGCGCGCCAGGTGATGCCGGCGGCCGGATTGAAGCGATGAAATTCGTGGGTGCCGCTCAGCGCCTCGCCCAGGCGATCGCTCATGTCGATGCGTGAATCGTTGAAGCGGCCCGCGAGCGTCACATGGACATCGGGGGTGATCGCCAACGTGTCGGTGAAGAAGACGCTGCGGTTGTCGAGTCGCACACCCAGGTTTACGAGCGATTCCGCGACCAGCACGCCGCCGGGGATGGCATTGCGGCGTTCGTCGAGCGACCCAAGCTCCGTGCTGGAACGGAAGTCCACCGTGCTGTGATCGATTGTGCCGCCGATCACGAGTCGATTCGGGCGGTCAGCCAGCGGCTTTGCGATCGCGAGCTGCAAGGTGACGCCCGTCGTGTCCTGATCCGTCGTGCTGCGATTGACGGTCGCGCCTTCCAGCTCGTCGCTCGCCAGGATCGGCCGGCCAGCCGGATCGAACACGAGCTCCTCCGATTCTTCGTCGCAGACGAATCCTTCGAGCTCATCGTCGTCGCATTCCTCGAAATTGGATTCATCGCCGTTGAGCGATTCGATGTTGCTGCGCCGGTAGAAAGTCACACCTTCGAGCCGCATTTCCGGCGAGAACTCATGATGGCCTTTGAGGGTGATGAACGTGAGATCGTTCTGGGTTCGATCCGGGCTCGTATAGATCGCGTTGCGATCCGTGGCCAGGAGTTGTACGGGTGTCGGACCATTCCCGACGAGATCGGTGTTGACCGCAGTCACACTGAGGTCCAACGCGCTCGCGGATCCACGCCAGCCGATATCGCCGAACAGGTGTAACGCGCGTGTGGGTGACGCATCGCGCCAGCCGTTCTCATCGAGATATTGCACATTGCCGTAATAGCTGAAGCGCTCGTCGATGGAGTCGCCCGTTTCCACCTGGGCCTGGACGCGATCGAACGATCCGGCCATGACTTCTGCACGCGTGCCGGGGGCATCGAAGCCGTTCTTCGTGTGAATCGACAGCGCGCCACCGAGCGTGTTGAGTCCGAATACAGGATTCGATCCGGGGATCAGATCGACCCTCGAGATCGCCCCTTCCGACACCAACGCCCAGGACACCACATCGCCGAACGGATCGTTGATGCGCACGCCGTCCTGATAGATCGCAAGGCCCTGCGGCAATCCGAGCAGGGGCGAGGCCACGAAGCCGCGGAACTGCACATCCGGCTGCAAGGGATTGTTTTGCGCGGCGTTGATGAACACGCTGCCCATCTGCTCATTGAGCATCTGGGTCAGGCCTGCGCTGCGTGCCTGCTCGAGGGTGCGGCCATTGGCCTGCTGCACGTTGCCCGGGATCTCGGAGGCAGGAACACCGAAGCCACCGAGCGGAGTGGAAGTCACGATGACTTCTTCGACAGGGCGCGAGGGTTCCTCTGCGAGTGCTGGTGCACAAGCGATACCTGCGCCCCCTGCGATAGCCACGCAGCGGACGAGCGATCGGAGCGATCCCGGATCGCGAGCGTTTCTTGCCATGGGGGAGCCTCGTATCGGTCCTTAGCGCTGCGCAGGCTTGAGCCTGGTGATAACAGCGGGCCGGATGTCGGTCAATTGCGCGAATCGCACTAACGCCCCACCCGTCGCTGGAGTTCACATCGAAGCTGCATCGCGCATTACCATGGCGGTTCGCTCCATCCGACGAGGGTTACGATGAAAACCAGAGCTGCTGTTGCATACGCCGCGGGTAAACCGCTCGAAGTGACGACTGTCGATCTCGACGGGCCGCGGGCAGGCGAAGTCCTGGTCGAGATTCGCGCCACCGGCATCTGTCACACGGACGAGTTCACGCGCTCCGGCGCCGATCCGGAAGGTCTGTTCCCGGCAATCTTCGGCCACGAAGGTGCCGGCGTAGTCGTCGATGTCGGACCTGGCGTGACATCGGTGCGCAAAGGCGATCACGTGATCCCGCTGTACACGCCGGAATGCCGCCAGTGCAAATCCTGCCTGTCGCAGAAGACGAATCTCTGTACCGCCATTCGCGCAACACAGGGCAAAGGTGTGATGCCGGATGGCACGAGCCGCTTCTCGATCGGCAAGGAGATGATCCATCACTACATGGGCTGCTCGACGTTCTCGAATTACACGGTGCTGCCCGAGATCGCCGTCGCGAAAGTCCGCGAGGACGCTCCGTTCGACAAGATCTGCTACATCGGCTGCGGTGTGACTACGGGCATCGGCGCAGTCATCAACACTGCTCAGGTCGAACCCGGCGCGAACGTCGTGGTCTTCGGTCTCGGCGGCATCGGCCTGAATGTGATCCAGGGTGCCCGCATGGTGGGCGCGAACAAGATCGTAGGTGTCGATCTGAATCCGGACCGCGAGGCACTGGCGCGCAAGTTCGGTCTGACGCACTTCGTCAATCCGAAAGAGGTCGGCGGCGATCTGGTGCAGCATCTGATTGCGCTGACCGATGGCGGCGCGGATTACAGTTTCGAATGCGTGGGCAACGTCGATCTGATGCGCCAGGCACTCGAGTGCTGTCATCGCGGCTGGGGCGTCTCAGTGATCATCGGCGTCGCCGGGTCCGGTCAGGAGATCAAGACGCGTCCGTTCCAGCTCGTCACCGGTCGAGTGTGGAAAGGTACCGCGTTCGGCGGCGCACGCGGTCGCACCGATGTGCCGAAGATCGTCGACTGGTACATGGACGGCAAGATCAACATCGACGATCTGATCACCCACACGCTGCCGCTCGATCGCATCAACGATGCCTTCGATCTCATGCATCGCGGCGAGTCGATTCGCAGCGTCGTGGTGTATTGAAAGCGAGCGGCGCGGTTGTCACTGCGCCGCTTTTCTCGCAGGGGATCCCCAGTCGAGCGTCAGCTTTCGTTCTCGAGCGCACGCACCCGCGGGGTGGGCTTGGTGGCGCGTGATCTGTGCCGCGCAGAGGCGATGAGATCCATCACCTCGTGAATGATCTTTTCCATGGTCTCGCCGGCGCGTTGCGGATCCCGTGCTTCGATGGCATCGAAGATCTTGCGATGCTCGTTCACGTCGGCGAGCGGCACGCCTTTGTACTGATTCGTGAACTGGATCGAGATGCGCAGGGCGGTCTCGATGAGCCCTTCGAGTTGTGCGTAGAAGCGATTGCCGGTCGCCTGGAGCACTGCTACGTGAAAGGCGATGTCCGATTCGAGCGGATCGTCTTCGCCGCGTGCCGCCGCCCGCATGCGCTCGATGGCCTTGCGTATCCGCGCAATCCCCGTGGGAGTCGCCTTGCGGGCCGCGAGCATCGCCGCCATCGGTTCGACGGCCAATCGCATCTCGGCGAACTGTGCGAGCAGATCGAGCGAGAACTTGCGCTCGAGCAGCCAGCGCAGCACGTCGGGGTCGAGCAGATTCCACGTCGACTCGGGTTGCACCGAAGTGCCGTGACGCGGCCGCGAGGCGAGCAGCCCCTTGGCCGTGAGCATCTTGATCGCCTCGCGCAGGACGCTGCGGCTGACGCCGAGTTGGCGACACAGCTCCGCCTCGATGGGAAACGGATTCTTGTCGCCATATTTTCCGGTAACGATCGCGGTGCCGAGTTGGCTCACGATCGCCATGGTCATGTTGTGCCCTTCCCTGAGCAGAGTCATTACCAGAATCTCCAGTAGAGCGCCGTCAGAATGGCCACCACGATGACGGCTGCGACATTGAAGCCCGTGGTGGTGGAGTAGTCGATGTTCTTGAGATCCACGCGAATGGCAGCGGTGCGCGGCGCCTGCATGAGCGAGATGACGATGGCGATCGCGAAGCAGGCGAGGAACACATAGCCGACGCGATTCATGAACGGGATCTCGGGCACGAGCAGCTTGAATGCCAGCGACAGCACGGCAGAAGCGATGGCAGCGACGAGCGCCGCAGTCGATGTGGTGCGGTCCCAGAACATGCCGAGCAGGAAGATCACGCAGATGCCCGGTGTGAAGAAGCCCGTGAACTCCTGGATGTACTGGAAGGCCTGGTCGAAGCTGCCCAGCAGCGGTCTTGCCGAGAAGATCGCAGCGAGGAGGCCTACGATGGCGGCGATGCGTCCGATCACCACGAGATTGTGCTGCGAGGTATCCGGTCGAACGGAGCGATACAGATCCATCGTGAAGATCGTGGCGATCGAGTTGATCTTCGAGCCGAGCGAGGCGATCACCGCAGCCACGAGCGCAGCAAAGACGAGACCCAGGATGCCGTTGGGCAGCAGCGCCATCAAATGCGGATACGCCTCGTCAGGGCGCGCAAGCCCAGGCGCAAGTACCAGCGCCGCAATGCCGGGCAGCACGATGATCAACGGCATCAAGAGCTTCAGAAACGCGGCCAGCACGATGCCCTTCTGCGCTTCATGGATGCTTTTCGCCGCGAGCGCGCGTTGGATGATGTACTGATTGAACCCCCAGTAGGAGATGTTCATTACCCACAGGCCGCCGAGCAGCACCGACAGACCCGGCAGGTCCTTGTAGTTCGGATTGTCGCGCGACAGGATCATGTCGAACTTGTTCGGGAACTCGGTCAGCAACAGGTTGAATCCCGCGATCGCACCGGCGCCATCGCTGATGCGATCGAGCGCGATGTAGCTGATGAGAAGTCCGCCGAGCACGAGCAGTGACACCTGGATCACGTCGGTGAGTGCCACGGCCTTCAATCCACCGTAGAGCGCGTAGGCACCGGCGAATACGCCGATGGCGACCAGTGCTGTCTGCACTTCGATGCCTGTGATCGTGTGCACGGCCGTGGCGCCGAGCCAGAGAATGGAAGTGAGATTCACGAAGATGTACACGCCGAGCCAGAACACGGCCATGACATTGCGCACCGCCGGGCTGTAACGCTTCTCCAGGAACTCCGGCATGGTGTAAATGCCGTTCTTCAGGAAGATGGGCACAAAGAACTTGCCGACGATGATGAGCGTCAGCGCGGCCATCCATTCATAGGACGCGATGCCGAGGCCGATGACGTAACCCGAGCCCGACATGCCGATGATCTGCTCAGCGGAAATGTTCGCGGCGATGAGCGAAGTGCCGATCGCCCACCAGGGCAAGGCGCGGCTCGCCAGAAAGTAATCCTGCGCATTCTTTTCGTGATGGCCTTTTTCGCGCGACACCCACTGCGCAAGAGTGAAGATGCCCACGGCATAGATGAGCACGATGGCAATATCGAGATTCGACAGCGTCACGTTTCCCCCAAATGGACAGGCATCGGCGGGCTGCCCTCCCGCGTGTTGTTATTCGATTCGTTGCGCGGCGTCGTAGGCCGTTCTGATTCTGCGTGCGCGCTCGGCAATTTCTTCGAGCGAGTAAGTCGGTTTGAACAGGTCGGAACCGAAGCCGAATCCCGCCGCGCCTGCCTGCAGCCAGCTTTCGATATCGTCCGCGCCGACACCGCCGACGGCATAGACACTCACATCGCGCGGCAGAACGTCTTTCATTGCTTTGATGTGTCGCGGCCCGAAGCTGGATGCAGGGAACAGCTTCAACGTTCGTGTGCCGGCCGCGATCGCGTTGAACGCCTCGGTCGGTGTCGCAATTCCGGGGAACGAGGCCATGCCAAGCTCCACTGTCCTGCGAATCACATCCGGATTGCAGTTCGGCGAGACGATCAGTCGCCCGCCTGCGTCATGCACGGCCGACACCTGGGTGGGGTCGAGCACCGTACCCGCACCGACCAGACAGTCCTGGCCGAACGCCTTCGCGAGCCTTTCGATGCTGACCAGCGGCTCGGGAGAGTTGAACGGCACTTCGATGCAGTTCCATCCGGCGGCAATGAGCGTTTCGGCGACTTCGATGGCGCGATCCGGCTGCAAACCGCGCAGGATCGCAACCAGAGCCGAGGCATTCGGGACTGCGTCAGCGCGCATCGGCGTGTTCCTGGACGTGCGAGCGTCGATAGAGTGCTGTGAGGCCTGCAAGGGAAGCGGCGGATCCGTCGACCGGCCGGACCTTCAATCCCAGCGCGGCGAACGCTCGTGCATGCAGTTCGATCAGCAAAGCCGTACCGATCACCACGACGCGCTCATCGCCGCTCAAGGCTTCCTTGAACAGATGTGTCGCGCTGGCCGCGTCCTGACCGATCAGCAGTCCGGAAAGGAAATGCGAGGCATCGGCCGGTCCGAACTCGCCCGCGATCTGTCGGCTGCGGCATTCGAACAGCAGATGCGCGAGCGCGGCGTCCTGCGCACCCAGGGCCCGCTCGACGCCGCGGTCGAACAGAGACGATGCATCGCCCGCCACGCGGTCGCCCGCACGAATCAACACACTGTGCTGATGAACCAGGCTGTAGAGCTCGCCCGTGGCGGAGGTCAGGAACTCATCGACCACGCCCTCGCTCAGCACGACCCATTTGGTGTGCGTGCCCGGAAGACACAGCAGATGGATGCCCCGACGCAACGCCGGATCGAGCTCGATGGCACCCAGGATCTGCGTTTCCTCGCCACGCATGACGTCAGGAGCGCCACGCCGATTGCGGCACGTGAGGCCGGGTGCGATCCGCACGTGTGCGCTGTCGATCGCCGTCATCGCATCGGCCACCTGTTGCGGATCGGCAGGGCAGGGCAGATACGGTACGTTCACCCATCCGATCGTCGAGCCCACCATGCCGCAGAGAACGGCGGGTAGCGGGCCGTGTTGCTGAGTCCACGGTTCGACGAGCTGCGCGTAGACCGAATCGAAACGGCCTCGCACTTGTGCCGCGCCAGGACCGCTGACTTGCGCGAGCACGGTGCCAACGGCATCGCAGAGGGTGAGACGAAGATTCGTCGTCCCCCAATCGCCAACGATGAATGGGCGCGATGCCATCGATGAGCGGTCCTTGGCCAGCGGCAACTGGCTTCTTAAATATGATAATTGGGGCACATCGGCAAGTGCCAGCTTGAAACCCAGGTGAGCGCATAGGTTCAGGCTGACGCCGGGCGCCGGCCGAGGCGGGCGAGCGAGCGTCGACTACCGTCGAAGAACGGAGCGAGCGGGTGTTTTAAGAGCGCAGCACGACCGCGATGATCAGCAGTGCGATGGTCGCCGCCTGAAACCCGATGCGTGTCCACATCAGCGGCGTACTGAACTCTCGATCCGCAGCGCCACCGCCCGACATCGCCAGCAGTCCGAGGACCATCGTGGCGCAGGTCGCAAGAATCGCCAGCACGATCACGGCGAGCAGCGGATCCATGTGGAGTCTCCTGGAGAGGGCGTACGTTGCGGAAAATAGCAAGGCTTAGCGCTCTCGCCATACGTGAGTAGACTTACCTCGCCGATGCGCCACCCGTTATGACTCCACGAGCGCGTGGCGCCCCGATCCTCGAGTTATCCGCTCCTAATGGCCCGATCCGCGTCCCGTAAACGATCCCGTGCCCGACGAGGCGTGCGATTCCCGCGTCTATGGCCGTCCGCGAAGGCACGCAAGAAGATCGGTCGCGCGTATCTGAAGGCTCCACTTCGGGCACAGCTCGCGATCGGCGTCGGAGCGCTCGTGTTCGTGTGGCTGTGTATCAACGGTCTGTACCAGGTGGTGCGCAAGCCGACCGAGCTGTTCTTTCCGGTGAGCGGCACGTTGTACAAATCCCCGCGCGAAACCTGGCGCGCCTACGAGCCGATCTTTCGACGTCACTCGACGGCCGTGATTTCGCCCGAGTTTCTGGCAGCACTGGCGCAGGTGGAAGGTTCGGGGAATCCCATCGTGCGTACCTATTGGCGCTGGTCCTGGTCGCACAAGCCGTTCGAGGTTTATCGCCCGGCCTCGAGTGCGGTGGGCATGTACCAGATCACCGATGGCACATTCGCCGAGGCGCGACGGTACTGCATTCACGATCGTCGGGTCGTCGAAGACGGGCCCTGGAACGACTGGGATTCGTGCTGGTTCAACGCTCTCTACATGCGCGTGATTCCGAGTCACGCGGTGGAGCTCACCTCGGCGTATCTGGACACGCGGGTCGCAATGGCGCTCGCGCGTGCGGGCATCCGGCGTGCGACGACTGCGCAGAAGCAGGATCTGGCCGCGGTGATTCACCTGTGCGGGGCAGGGGCAGGGGCGCGTTATGCAAAGAGAGGTTTGCGCCTGCAGCCCGGTCAGCGATGTGGCGATCATGACGTGCGCGCATACGTCGCGCGTGTCAATGCGATGAAGCGCATGTTCGCCGCCATGTGAGCAAGATCCGATCGGCCGCATTCGCGTGTGTGCGGGCCGGCGTGCAAGAATCCAAGAAAAACAGGACCCATCGTTTCCCCGATGACTGAAGCCACTCCCGCGACGAACTCGCCACGCCGCATTCTGTTCGCAAGCCTGATCGGTACCACGATCGAGTTCTTCGACTTCTACATTTACGCGACCGCTGCGGTGCTCGTGTTTCCGAAGCTGTTCTTTCCCAGCGGCGATCCGGCGTCCGCGGTGCTGCAGTCCTTCGCGACGTTCGCACTCGCATTCTTCGCGCGACCGATCGGCTCGGCCTTGTTCGGGCACTTCGGCGATCGCGTCGGTCGCAAGGCCACGCTCGTGGCTGCGCTGCTGACGATGGGTCTTTCCACGGTGTGCATCGGTCTTCTGCCCACGTACGCGTCCATCGGTGTCGCCGCTCCGCTGTTGCTTGCACTGTGCCGATTGGGGCAAGGCCTCGGGCTCGGGGGCGAATGGGGCGGCGCCGTTCTGCTTGCGACGGAGAATGCACCGCCCGGCAAGCGTGCGTGGTACGGCATGTTTCCTCAGCTCGGCGCGCCGATCGGGTTCATCTGTTCCACCGGCGTGTTTCTGCTGCTCACTGACGTTCTCACCGACGCCCAGTTCTTCGCGTGGGGCTGGCGCATCCCGTTTCTGGCAAGCGCGCTCCTGGTGTTCGTGGGATTGTATGTGCGTCTGAAGGTGACGGAGACCCCGGCATTCCAGCGTGCGATCCAACACAACGAGCGCGTGCGGCTGCCGATGTGGACAGTGGTGCGGGAGTATCCGCGCGAGCTTCTGCTCGGCACGTTCGCCGCGGTTGCGACTTTCGTCGTATTTTATTTGATGACGGTTTTTGCCTTGAGCTGGGGCACGAGCGCGCTCGGCTACAGTCGCTCCGAGTTCCTGATCCTGCAGATGATCGGCGTCGTCTTCTTCGGCCTGACCATTCCGGTTTCGGCGGTCATTGCCGATCGCATCGGACGGCGCACGATGCTCATCATTGCCACGATCGCCATCATCCTGTTCGGCTTGATATTCGCGCCGCTGTTCGGATCGGGACATGTCGTCGGCGTAACCGCCTTCCTGTCCCTGGGCCTTGCGTTGATGGGCCTGACGTACGGTCCGCTCGGGACGGCATTGGCGGAGCTATTCCCGACTTCGGTGCGCTACACCGGTGCTTCACTGACCTTCAATTTCGCCGGAATCATCGGCGCATCGCTGGCCCCTTACGCAGCAACCTGGCTCGCCAATCACCACGGGCTGGCCTCCGTCGGGTTCTATCAATCCGCCGCCGGCGTGCTCACGCTCATTGCCCTGCTGCTGATGCGCAAGCCCCCGGCCTGAGTGGTGCAGTCACCGCTGCCGCTGCCGTAGTGGTTGCCCTTAAGCCAGGACGATCGTGACAGGGAGCTCAGTCGTCTCTCCTCGCAGCTCCGCTGCGACGTCGTACCAGGCACATGGATGTGCCCGCCGCCGCAGGTGGCGAGCGAAGGGCAAAAGTCACGCCTTTTGACCTGAGCCAAGACGATTGTGACAGGACGTCCAATCGTCTTTCCTCGCAGCTCCGCTGCGACGTCGTACTGGATGCGTGCGGATCCGGCGCGAACCCGTGCATACTGCGCAACCCGGTAGACGATGGGCAAGGGTCGATGAGTCAGGACAGTTCCCCTACCAATAAAAGAGAAGATCTGCGGCAAGCGGCGCTCGATTATCACGAACTGCCGACAGCCGGAAAGCTCTCGGTGACACCGACCAAACAGATCACCAATCAACGTGATCTGGCGCTCGCCTACTCGCCGGGTGTCGCTGCTGCCTGCGAGGAGATCGTCAAGGATCCGATCAATGCGTTTCGCTTCACCGCGCGCGGCAATCTCGTCGGTGTGATTACCAACGGCACCGCCGTGCTCGGACTCGGTTCGATCGGCGCACTTGCGTCGAAGCCGGTGATGGAAGGCAAGGCGGTGCTGTTCAAGAAGTTCGCCGGCATCGATGTGTTCGATATCGAGATCAACGAGCGCGATCCCGACAAGCTCGTCGAAGTCATCGCCGCACTCGAGCCGACGTTCGGCGGTATCAATCTCGAGGACATCAAAGCGCCGGAATGTTTCGAGGTGGAGCGCAGGCTGCGTGAGCGCATGAACATTCCCGTGTTCCATGACGATCAGCATGGCACGGCCATCATCGTCGGCGCTGCGGTGTTGAATGGCCTGTCGGTCGTGGGCAAGCAGATCGATCAGGTCAAAGTGGTGGTGAGCGGTGCCGGCGCCGCGGCACTCGCGTGCGTCGATCTGCTCGTCGATCTGGGTGTGCCGATCCGAAATATCTGGCTCACGGATCTCGCGGGTGTCGTGTACGAGGGACGCGCGGAGCTGATGGATCCGCAGAAGGCGCGTTTTGCGCAACCTACCTCAGCGCGCACGCTGGCCGAAGTGATCCAGGGTGCAGACGTGTTCCTGGGTTTGTCCGCGGGCGGGGTGCTGAAGCCCGAAATACTCGCCCACATGAATGCGCGTCCGCTGATCCTGGCGCTTGCCAATCCGACGCCCGAGATTCTCCCCGAGGTGGCGAAGGCTGCACGACCCGACGCGATCATCGCGACCGGTCGCAGCGACTATCCGAATCAGGTCAACAACGTTCTGTGCTTCCCTTACATTTTTCGCGGTGCGCTCGATGTCGGCGCGACGACGATCACGCGCGAGATGGAGATCGCCACCGTGCATGCGATTGCGGAACTCGCGCGTCAGGAGCAGAGCGACATCGTTGCGAGCGCCTATGACACCGAAGAGCTGTCGTTCGGGCCCGAGTATCTGATTCCGAAGCCTTTCGATCCGCGTCTGATCGTGAAGATTGCGCCGGCTGTCGCGCGAGCGGCGATGGAAAGCGGAGTCGCGACACGTCCTATCGCGGATATGGATGCGTATCTGCTGCGCCTCCAGCAATTCGTCTATCACAGCGGCACGTTCATGAAGCCGATCTTCACGGCCGCTCGCAAGGTTCCGCCGGAACGCTCGCGCATCATTTTTGCGGAAGGTGAAGAAGAGCGGGTGTTGCGAGCCGCACAGATCGTCGTCGATGAAGGCATCGCGCGGCCGGTGCTCATCGGCCGGCCCGCGATCATCGAAAGTCGTCTGCAGCGCTACGGTCTGCGGCTCAAGGCGAACAAGGATTTCACCATCGTGAATCCCGAGTTCGACGAACGCTACCGCGAATACTGGGAAGACTATCGCCGTCTCATGTCGCGCAAGGGGATCACCGCGCAGTACGCGAAGCTCGAGATGCGCCGACGCACGACGCTCATCGCCTCGATGCTGCTGCGGAAGGGCGAGGGCGACGGCATGATTTGCGGCACGATCAGCACCACGGTTCGTCATCTGCGCTACATCGACGATGTGATCGGGCGCGCGCCGGGGGCGACAGTCTACGCGGCGATGAATGCGCTGATCCTGCCCAACCGGCAGATCTTCCTTGTCGACACGCATGTGAATCTCGATCCCACCGCAGAACAGATCGCCGAGATCACGTTCATGGCGGCGGATGCGGTGAGACGCTTCGGTATCGAGCCGAAAGCTGCCTTGATCTCCCATTCGAACTTCGGGTCGAGCGATGCGCCGTCGGCTCAGAAGATGCGCCGCGCGCGCGATCTGATCTGCGCGCAGTCCCCGGACTTCGAAGTGGACGGCGAAATGCACGGCGACAGCGCACTGAACGAAACTCTGCGCCGAAATGCCGTGCCCGAGACCACGCTCACAGGCTCGGCCAATCTGCTCGTCCTGCCCAATCTGGACGCCGCGAACATCGCCTACAACCTGCTCAAGACCGCTGCGGGCAACAACGTGGCGATCGGCCCGATGCTGCTCGGCTGCGCCAAGCCCGTGAACATCCTCACATCGTCCGCCACGGTCCGACGCATCGTGAATATGACAGCGATGACGGTGGCGACGGCAAATACGGCGAAAGCAATGAGTAATGAGCAATGAGTAATGGGAATGAGGAATGGCAATGAGGAATGGGGAATGAGGGGATGAGGACGAGACGGGAGATGAGTGATGGGCGGAATGGATAGGTGAATGCGAATCTGCTCAGCGCTGATATTGCTCATTGCTCACTGCTCATTATTCATTGCCGCGTCAGCGGCCGCGCATCCCGGCGCGGTCGATCGTGCGGGGTGTCATACGCAGGCGGCGACCGGCAAACGTCACTGTCATCCTGATCGAGCCACAGACGCTTCTCGGTACGACACTGCACGTCCACCGAAGCCTGGCGATGAGGGTGTGTTTTACGGGCCGTTCGTCAGCATCAGAGACGGCGACACTTTTCGCGCCAAGGTTCAGGGCGTCGTCATGGAATTCCGGTTGGCCGATGTCGATGCGCCGGAAATGGATCAGCCCTACGGGCGCGACGCGCGGGCCGTATTGAAGTCGCTGATCGAAGGCAAGCGGCTCGTGCTGGTCTTCGTCGATGTCGATCGCTACGGACGCGTCATCACCGATGTCTGGATCGACGATCTGTATGTGAATCGCGAGCTGGCCAAGCGCGGCGCCGTCTGGTTCTACCCTCAGTACGCTCGCAACAATGCGCTCTTCGACATCGAGGAGGAGGCGCGCGATGCGAAGCGCGGTCTCTGGGCTTTGCCCTCGTCGCAACGTGTCGAGCCGTGGGTCTGGCGCGAGCGCAAACGCGAAGCGGCGGAGGGGCGCAGCAAAAAGGAGCGGGAGTGATCAGGAATGTCGAGCCGCGCATCGATCAGGGCCGAGTGATTAGCGGTGATGCGAGTGATATCGGTGATGCCAGTGATGCGGTGATGTGAGCGGGGGAGAGCCTGCGTTCTCACGTTTCCAGCTCGAATCCTTCATCCAGCCAGCCGGTCACGCCGCCGATCATCATCTTCACGGGCCGGCCGAGCTTCGCGAGTCGGATCGCGCCGCGATGGGCGCCATTGCAATGCGGCCCGGCGCAATACACGACGAATGTCGTTTCCTTCGGATACTGTGCCAGCGCCGACTCGATGATCTTTCGATGCGGCATGCTGATTGCGCCCGGCACATGACCTTGCGCATACAGCTCATGACTGCGCACGTCGAGCAACACGAAGTCGGCTTCATCGCGAGTCATCGCGTCGTGCACATCCCAGCAATCGGTTTCGAAGCGAAATGCAGATTCGAAGTGGGCAAGCGCAGCTGCGCTATCGGCGGCGGCGATCTGAGTGACCGAAGAAGGCATAAGAGACCTCACAGAAAATTAGGTGCTAGGCGCTAGGCCCTAGCTACTAGCAGGAAATCAGAAACCCGAACTCCGAAATCCGATCTCTGGCTAGAGCCTAGAACCTAGTGGACTGTAACGGCTGATTCGAGAGCGCTGCTTTTGGTCGTCATCCCGGCGAAGGCGGCGAAGGCCGGGATCTCCGCGCGGGATTCCCCTCGGTCACAGGGCCTGGACCCTGGCCTTCGCCGGGGTGACACCAATACTGAATCGGCTGTTACAGGTCACTAGGTGCTAGCGGGAACCCGAAATCCGAACTCCGAAATCTCTGGCTAGAACCTAGCACCTAGAGCCTAGGGCCTAGCATCAGGCTTCGCCTCTGGCGTAATCGTCAGCCTGCGGTAACATCGCGCCATGACGCGCAAAACACCCGAGTCGCAGCTGGTCGTGGCAGTCGCTTATGACCGGTTGTGCACGTTCGAGTTTGGATGTGTGGTCGAGATGTTCGCGTTGCATCGTCCCGAGCTCGGTGTGCCCTGGTATCGGTTCGCGGTGTGCTCGGGAGAACGAGGGCCGTTGCGTGCAGCGGGCGGCGTGACGATTTCCGCGCCACATTCGCTCAGGATTCTCGATCAGGCGCATACGATCATCGTGCCGGGCTGGCGCGATGCCGATGAGCCGCCGCCCGAGGCGCTGGTGCGCAAGATTCGCGCTGCTCATCAGCGCGGCGCACGCATTTGTTCGATCTGTTCCGGTGTCTTCGTGCTCGCGGCAGCGGGCATCCTCGAGGGCAAGACGGTCACGACGCATTGGCGTTACGCGCAGCGGCTTCAGCAGCGCTACCCGGGTCTGACCGTGGAGCCGAATGCACTTTATGTGGATCAGGGCAGTGTGGTGACGTCGGCCGGATCCGCCGCGGGCCTCGACATGCTCGTGCATCTCGTGCGTCGCGACTACGGCCCGAAGATCGCCAACATGGTCGCTCAGCGACTGGTCATCCCACCGCATCGGGATGGCGATCAGGCCCAGTTCGTACCGCGTCCGGTGGCGCAGGAAGAAGCCGGCAGACTGGCGCGATTGCTGGATTGGGTCCGCAGCGACTTGAGCGCGGGACATTCGCTCGCCTCCATGGCAAAGCGCGCCAGCATGAGCCCGCGCACATTGCTGCGACGATTCAAGGAAGCCACTGGCCTTGCGCCCGGCGAATGGCTGATCCGAGAACGCATTTCCCTCGCTCGCGAATTGCTCGAATCAGGGAAGCTCCCGATCGCTCGCATCTGCGAACGCGTGGGCTTCGGTTCCGAAGAAAGTTTCCGCAGACATTTCCGTCTGCGAGTCGGTGTCTCGCCAGCCATCTATCAGCGTCGCTTTCTGCGCGCTGCAAGCTGAAGGACTGCAAGCAGCACGAGGTGAGAACGACGTGCTACAGAGAAGCGATCCTTCGATGTCATTGATGGTCTTGCGTTATGAGCGTCTTTGCGGCCGATCTTCTCTTGCGAATTGAGATTTCTTTTTTGCGGTCTTTGCGGCCGTCTCTTACCATTCTTCAATGACAACGACACACACGACGACACCGGCATCCGATGGTTATCGGATGCCTGCCGAGTTCGAGCCGCATTCGGGGTGCTGGATGTTGTGGCCTGAACGTGGATCCAACTGGCGTTTGGGCGCCAAACCTGCGCAGCAGGCGTTTGCAGCGGTCGCCACCGCGATCGCGACGAGCGAGCCGGTGACGGTCGGCGTTTCGCGCGCGCAGTATCAGCACGCGCGCACGATCCTGCCGGATGCGATCCGGGTCGTGGAAATGTCGAGCGACGATGCGTGGATGCGCGATGTCGGTCCGACGATGGTCGTGAACAAGCGGGGCGATGTGCGGGGCGTCGATTGGTCCTTCAATGCCTGGGGCGGCCTCAATGGCGGGCTTTATTTTCCCTGGGATCAGGACGATCTGGTCGCGCGCAAGGTGCTCGAGATCGAAGGTCGTGATCGCTATCGCGCGCCGTTCATTCTCGAAGGCGGCTCTATTCACGTCGACGGCGAGGGCACGTTGCTCACCACGGAAGAGTGTCTGCTGAATCCCAATCGCAATCCGCATCTGGACAAAGGGCAGCTCGAGATTCTTCTGCACGAGTACCTCGGCGTCACGAGCGTGATCTGGCTCGGCAAGGGCGTGGTCAACGATGAGACCAACGGCCACATCGACAATCTCTGCTGTTTCGTAAAGCCGGGGGAAGTCGCGCTGACCTGGACGGACAACAAGCGCGATCCTCAGTATCGCGTGTCGCTCGATGCCTTCGAGCGCCTGAATGAGGCGCGCGACGCTCAGGGACGCAAGCTCAAGATCCACAAACTGCAGCAGCCGGGTCCGCTGTATCGTCGTGAAAGCGAAACGGCGGGCCTCGACGAAGCCGCAGGCGCGGCGCCGCGCCCGGCGGGCGAACGTCTGGCGGCTTCCTACGTGAATTTCTACATCGGGAACTCCGTGGTCGTCATGCCGCTTCTAGATCCGAAGCACGACAAGCAGGCCGCCAGGCAGCTGCAGAAGCTGTTTCCCGAGCGCCGGCTCATCGGGGTTCAGGCGCGCGAAATCCTGCTGGGCGGAGGCAATATTCATTGCATCACGCAGCAGATTCCGAGCGGGAAGAAACGCTAGGTAGCCTCTGATCAATTCGCCATTCGCAACCATAGTTGCTTCGCCCACCGAAGCATTTCAACCCGTTGCAGACCTTGCGAAGGTCAGGGAAGTCGATAGATCAGAGCTTCCCTGGGTTGGTGCCCTGGGTTGGTGCGCAGTGACGCAGTGCGCGGCTCGTGGAAGTGAGACGCGAGTACGACGAACGGCGAGAGGAGGATTCTTGTGTCATGAGCGCATCCGACTCCGCAGAGACCTCCAACACCCGCTATGAGCGGCAGCTCGCCACGGTGCGTGATGAGCTGCTGGCCGCACAACAGCGTCTGCAGCGGAGCAAGTCGTTTGCCCTGCTCGTGATCGTGACAGGCGTGCCGACCGCGGGACGCAGCGAGATCGTCAACGACATGCTGGAGTGGCTGGACCCGAAGCACATCCGCGTTCATGCGTTCGACGAGGAAGACGCCATGCAGCGGCCGGTCATGTGGCCGTACTGGAACGCATTGCCCCCGGCGGGCACGATGGGCTTCTACTTTCTCGGATGGTATGGGGACTATCTGCGCTCTGCGCTGCACAGGCCGAAGAAGTCCAAGCAGGAGGTGACGCGCATCATCGCGCGCATCTGTCAGATGGAGGCGATGCTGCCCAAGGATCGGGTGCGCGTGCTGAAGCTGCACCTCACGGTGCCGGAGACGTTGCAGCACGAGCGACTGAAAGAGCTGCGCGCGGACAAGCTGACGCGCTGGCGCGTCACGAAAGAAGAACAGTGGCTGGTGAAGCATCACGATCGCGTCGATCGCGCCTACGCTCGCATTATCGAAGCGACCGGTCATGCGATTGGCTGGCATATCGTCGATGGTCGTGACCCGCGCGCCCGCGCTCTCACCGCAGCCAAGCTGGTATTGGGCGAGCTGGAACGGCGAGCTGAACCGAAGCCGATGGCCGTTCCCATCCGCACGAAGCCGTCGAAAGCGAAGCCGCTGCGCTCCCAATCCGCAGGGAGAATGGACGACGACGGATACGATCGCGAACTGGAAGTGCTCAAGGGCCGGTTTGCGCTTCTGGCAAGACGCCAGCGCTTCAAGCGTCATGGCGCCGTGTTCGCCTTCGAGGGAATGGACGCAGCAGGCAAGGGCGGTGCGATTCGCCGGCTGACCTCAGCGCTCGATGCGCGGCAGTACGCGGTCGTGCCGGTCAGCGCCCCCTCGACTGAGGAACGGTTGTATCCGTATCTGTGGCGGTTCTGGAAAAACATACCCCGCAGAGGTGAGATCGCCATCTTCGATCGATCCTGGTACGGGCGGGTGCTCGTCGAGCGCGTCCGCGATTTGACGCCGCGCGAGGACTGGCAGCGGGCGTACGACGAGATTCGCGAATTCGAACTTCAGCTCGCGGAGCATGGCTTCATCGTGCATAAGTTCTGGCTGCAGGTCAGTGAGGACGAGCAGCTGAAGCGGCTGCAGGCCCGCGACAACGACAAGCTCAAACGATTCAAAGTCGACCCCGAGGATTGGGAGAATCGCCGCTTCTACGATCAGTATCAGCTTGCGGCTCGGGAGATGATCCAGCGCACCGACAGCGCATACGCCCCCTGGACCGTCGTCGAAGCGGACGACAAGAAGTACGCACGCCTGAAGGTTCTGCGAAGGGTCTGCGAAGCGGTGGAGAAGCGGCTCGACGAGTAGAGATTCGGAAGATCGCCGCAAAGACCGCAAAATGGAGAGGGGCTTAGATGGCTGAATCCGGTGAAGCACGATTCGCTCCAACTGGTTCATCGGGTCGCGCAGGCGCAGAGATCATTGCATGACGGGTCGCACAGCTTGCATGGTTTCTTTTATGCGGTCTTTCCGGCCGTCTGGTCTGAACAACGCAGGTGGTCGCATCACGACTTCTGGCAGGAAGTCAGGGTCGTCCCGACTTTGTGATCTCTGCGTTCTTTGTGGTTCCTGCGAATGACGGACCGCACAGCTTTGCCTGGTCCTTTATGCGGTCTTTGCGGCCGTCTGACTGGTCTAAACCGACGCAGATGGTCGCATCACCGCTCGTAGCAGGAAGTCAGGTTCGTTCCAATTTTGTGATCTCTGTGTTCTATGTGGTTACTCTGAATCTCTGTCTCTATCTCGATCGACGCAGCCCAAGCACGAAGACCACATCCGGCGACGCATCCACCGCGATGTCCTCGCTCACGCCAAGATCGAGCTGCCAGCCCGAGCGGAATTTCCAGGCACCGCCGATCGTCAGGATGACTGCATCGCCGAGATAGTCGAGATCGCTTTCTACGCTGGCCGTGTGCGCATCGAGCTGCGCTTTCAACTCGAGTCCGCGCCAGACGTTTACGCCCAGGCCCGCAAGTCCGCTCCAGACGACGCTCTCCTGATCGGGGAACAAGTCGCTCTTGCCTGAAGCCGTCGCTGCGACCTGGCCGAATGCGGTCCAGCGCCCGCCAAAGCGGCGTTGTCCTGCTAGCGCGAATGACACATCGGTGCTGCCGTTGCCCGTCAGATCGTGCGAATCCCCCGTGGGGAATTCGGCGCTCAGCCAGGCTGCCACGCTGCCGCGATCGTCGGCGAACCATTGATATCCGATCGACGCGGAGACATCGCCCAGAGCTTGTGAGGACCGCGTGACATCGATCAGGGTCGAGCCGTCCTTCACATAGCGAATACGAAGCTGATCGCGCGGCAGATCAGGCCGCACACCTTCGGGCAGACCGAAGAAGTCATGCCAGCCGTCGATGAAACCGTCGAGCGTGCCTGCGCCGGTGTGCCGATAGGGAACCTCGACTCGCAGCGACCAGTGCCGGCTCCACGCATGCGACAGTGACATCCGCAATTCGCGAGTCTCAGCATCGACGATCAACGCTTCACGCGCGCTCGTTTGCACGATCGCCGTGCTCGCCCAGTTGAAATCCGCGGTCCAATCCCAGCGACCCGCGGAGGGAAGCTGCGCCGGCAACGGACCTGGCAGCCCTGCTCCTGCAAGCAGCGCATTCTCATCGCGGGTAGGGAAGGGGTCGGCGAGTGCGCTAGCGGTGCACGCCAACGTGAGTAACGAGAATGAGAGGCTGCGGATGATTGAGTGTTTTTGTCCGGCTAAAGCCGGACCCACAGAAGAGACTGTAGGTTCGACTTCAGTCGAACAAGTCTGTCCGGCTGACGCCGGACCTACAGAAGAGACTGTAGGTTCGACTTCAGTCGAACAACTTTGTCCGGCTGAAGCCGGACCCACGGGAGAGACTGTAGGTTCGATTGCAGTCGAACGACTCTGCCCGGCTAAATCCGGGCTCACAGCAGAGATTGTGGGTTCGACTTCAGTCGAACATCTCAGTCCGGCTAAAGGTGCGCCCAGAGGAGAGTGTGCGGGTTCGACTTTCTTCCACTCTTTCTTGTTCTTCTTCGGACTCGAACGCATGCGCATTCACCCGGGCTGGTTGCAGGCCGGGAGTATGCCAGTTGCGCACGCGCGGGCGTGCGTCAGAACCAGATGGAAACGAACGCCTGGATGACGTTGGCGCCGAAGGTATAGAGCGGCTCGCTTCCGGCAGGACGGAAGTTCGGATCATCGGTCGGCAGCAGCGAAAAGCGTGCGTCTCGGAAATCGTCGTAATCGAATTCCATGCGATCGAAGAACAGGTTCAGCGTGCCCTTCTTGATGAACCGCCAGCTGCCTTTGGCAAACTCATAGCTCGCGCCCACGTGCAGAGTCTGACTGACGAAGGTGGATAGCTCCTTGTCGCGACCCATGAAATTCTGTGCATCGACGCGCGTGAAGATATCCGAATAAAAATCGGCTTTGCCCTGCGTGTAATAGCGGAAGCTCGCTTCGAAGGTCCAGCCCGTATTGCCGAGCGGGTGCATGTAACCGAGCTCGTAAGTGTTCGCGTCGATGCCCCACGTATCCGTGAAGTACCGGTAGCCGCCGAAGACCGCCGCGCGCCACGGCATGAAATAACGCGCATTGAGGGACGCGGCATTGCTCGTGTGTGTGCGCGGGTAGATTTCAGTGGCGAGCCTGAAGTGCAGATCGTCTTCCGGATCGACGTAGCGGAACGAGCGATAAGGATTGTTCAGATATCCCTCGTCGGTGATCACTTCCAGGCCGAGCGCCGCGATCATGTTGCGCGTCAGGATCTGTGAGACGCCCACGCGGTAGCTCCAGCGCTCGGTGTCCTGGCTGAACGAAGGATCCACGATACGAGCGTCCGGGTTCTCGGGATTCGCAATCGTGCGACGCACGGTGTCGTTGCCTTTCGAAAAGCCCATGCTGATCGTCGTCAGATCGCCGAACAGATCCTGGCTGATGTTGAAGCTCGCCGTCCTGGCGATGTAGTCGTTCTCTTCGCTGTTGGTGTAGCTCAGGCTGTACGTCGTCTTGCCGCGCAGGTAGTCGAATCCGAGACTCCACTGATCGCGCTCTTCCTTGTACTCACTGGCGCCGCTGACCTCGACGTCGATCGAAGCGCTCGTGACCATGTCCATGTAGTAGTTCGCCGAGACCGAGTACTTCTCGGCCATCGTTTTGCGCACGAGCAGCGACGGACCGTGAATCGTGACGCCACCGCCTTCATAGCGGTGATAGAGCACATCGGCGCGATCCTCCGGCAGAACGCCGGCGTTGGCGGTCCGAAGAGGGTTCACACAGAGTGCACAGAGAGCACAGAGAAAAAGGAAACGCAGGAACGCCGAAGGGCTGTCAGCCTTCGCGCCGATGCGTCTCGTCATGGGATCGACGTACTTCACTCTGTGTGCTCTGTGATCTCTGTGTGAAATCCGGGCTGTCTCAGTTACAACCGCAGCCGCCGCCTGCGCCGCCGAGCGCACCGCGTGCGCCTTCGCGCGCTTCGTACACGTGGCCCATGTACGAGCTCGACACAGGATTCAAATCGAACGACATCACCGGATCCGCCAGATTCTGGCGCTCGTACGGCTTCACCCACGGTTCGATGTTGCCGCAGGCGGAGAGGGTGAACAGCGTGAGCATCGCGAATGCGACGCGACACGCTGTGCCGGAGCCGCGGGTCATCAGGTGCCGAGAAGAACTCTTCTGCGCCAAGCGTTCTGGCCAGGCGCCAGAGCCCGGAACCGAGCGGCCCTTCGTCACAGCCTGAAGCGCGTCACCCATCGTCTCACTCCTTCAGAAGCGCGCGGATCTGATTCAGATACTCGCCTTCATCGCCCGGCTTGTAGCCACGATGCAGCGCGCGCACATTGCCTTTGCGATCGATGAACACGCTGCTCGGCATCGCGTTCACTTCATAGAGCTTGCTCACCTTGTTCTCTGTGTCGAACAGAACCGGGAACGTCACGGGCGTCTGCGCGAGCCACTTCTCGGCATCCGCAGAGTTCTGATCGACGTTTACGCCGATCAGGGTGAAGCCGAGCGAGCTGTAACGCTTGTGCATCTGATCGAGCAGCGGCATTTCCTGGCGGCAGGGGCCGCACCAGCTCGCCCAGAAGTTCAGCATCACGACCTGGCCTTTGAGCTTGTCGAGCGAAACGACTTCGCCGCTGCGCGAGGCGAGGGCGAACGGCGGAGCGAGCGCAGAACTTGCACCGACCATCGACGACACGGCGAGCGTGGCGGCCATGGCCGTGGCACGCATCCAGGTAGACACCTTGTTCAGTTTCAGCATGTCTTGCGACTCCTTGAGCGAAATGCCCCAGTGCTCATCGTCGCTCAGAAGAAGATCGACAAACCGAGATGCGCTTCGAGATTATTGACGATCTTCTTGCTGCCCAGCAGATCCGTGTCGTAGACGTGGTCGCGCACGTCGAAATGGATCGCCATCCAGTCCGTGGGCAGGATTCGATAACCGAACCCGCCGCTGACCGTGAACAGATCGTCGCCTGCGAATCGTGTGCTGCCAATGCCCGCCACCAGATAGAACGCCGTGTTGTACGAACGATTCTTGCCGATGAAGACTTCGCCGGGCAAAGCGTTCCATCCTGCCGACAGTGCGTAGTAGGTGTAGTCGCGTTCACTGTCGGTGAGGAGCTCTGCAGAGCCAGACAAGGTCTCGTAGCTGGTGCGTCCGGCACGCGACTGGCCGACCGTCGCTTCGAGGAAAAAATCTTCCGTCAGGTGATAGGCGAGGCGCGCCCCGTAAACCGAGTGGCTCTCGAAGTCCTCGATGGCCAGGATGCCGCCGTAGACGCCAATCTCGAAATCTTCGGTATCGATCTTCGCGCGCCTGATCTTGCGGCGTTCGACCTGCGGATTGATGATGGGCTGATCGGACGAGGGCGCGCCGACCGTCGTCGAGGTATCCGTCGTCGCGCCCGCCGATGCGGCAGGCACACTCTCGGGCGCAGCATCATCGCCGCGGTTGAACCACGAGCATCCCGGCAGCGCTGCCGCAAAGATGACGGTCAGAAAAAGAAGGCGAAGCCGAGATACTTCCATTCGTCCACTTCCTCATTATCGTCGCGACTCGTGAAGATCACGTTGTTGCGATATTCGGTGCGCAGCATGAAACGACGCGTGAGATAGAACTGCAATCCCCCGCCCACATAGCCGATCTGATCGGTGCGATCTTCGACCTGAACCAGCGTCGATTTCGGGTCCGTATAGATGACCCCGGTCCCGAGCGTGAAGTAGGGAGACAACCGCCACTCCGGCACGAATACATGCATGAGCCCGATCGTCGCGCTCGCGCCGTTCGAGTATTCGCCGATGATGTGATTGAGCGTGAGCTCGATCGACAGGTTGTCGCTGAAGGCATAGCCGCCGAACACCGACACCTGACTCGCGCCCGCGAAGTCGCCGCCCGCGACACCGGCCTGCCAGCGCCGACTCAAGTAGTTCTCGCGCGAAGGTTCCTGCAGATCGACCGGCTCGCCCGTCGGCTGGAGCGTGGCAATCATCTGCTTGCGTGCGACCCAGCCTTCGATGTCACGGCTGGTGCGGACCAGGAACCAGTCCGTGCGACGCTTGACGATCTCGACTTCTTCGCCGCGCTCCGCGACATGAAAGATAGGAAAGCCGCGACCCGGACCCGTGTGCAGTTCGATGTACGGGTCCGCGATCAGGATCTTCGGAAGCTTGTCATCTGCTTGCGCGACTGCTGCAAGGCAAAGAAGCGGAAGAATGAGCAGGCGCAAGAGCGTTGGCATCAATTCTCCGGAGCGGCAAATGGATCGTTGTAATACTGGGCGCCAATGTCGAGCCATTCGGAGACCAAGCGTAACTCACTCGGTGACATAAAGTCTTTATGGTTCACCGTCCCCACGGTGCGACCCTCGAGCTTATCGAAGAAGCGTCGCGAGGCGAGCGCGCCCTGACCGCTCATCGAAGCGGGAACTTGCTGGAACCGCACACAGGTCTGAACCAGGGTGACCGGATCTGTCTGGAACTCGGCGCAGATCGGTTCGAGCTGGCCCATGGCATTCAGCATCTGGGCCGTCCGTGCGAACAGCAGCTGACGATACGACTTGAACTGCATCGGATCGTCGTCCGAAGGGCCATCGGTCAGATCGATGTCGCCACCGGGAACCTGTGCCATGTTCGCGCCGGCAGGGTTGTGGCAGGTATTGCATTGATGGTTGATCGTGACGCCGTCGCCATCGACGTCCGGAACACCATTCATGTCGGCGTCGACGGTGCGCTCCACGCCCCACAGCGGATGGATGTGCTTCTCATAGTTGATCGTGATACGGCACAGGCTCGTCCAGTTGGTCGTGCAGGTGGCTGCCGTGGGTAGTGGTGTCTTCAATCCCGGACTCGCGCAGAGGTGCTTCTGCGTCAGATCGTTCGGGTTATTCAGGATGTTCGTGGCGGTGCTGTAGCACGTGTCGAACGAACCCGCCGTCGTTGCGGGATCGTAAGTGGGCTGCCAGATGTCGTCGAACGCGATATCGACGCTCGGCGGGCAAGCCTTGGTCGGGCCACACATGGCGCGCGCGCGGGCCTGCGCCATCGTCTCGCCGATATCCAACGCGGCGAGCGCCGGATTGGTATTCGGAAAGATTGCGCCTGTGCTCGCTGCGCCCGGATACGCGCTATCAGTCAGGCCTTTGCGGCCATGCGCGATCGGCGGGGTGAGGTTCGCATCGTGGCAGCCGTTGCACTGGAGCGTTTCTCCCGGCGTCACCTGCAGCCAGTTCGAATGACGTTGGCCGAGCCGGCCGCTGAGTCGCCGACCGTTCGCATCAAGGAGGCTGATCGAGAACGCTACGTTCGCAGGCACTTTGACGCGCACCGAACCATCGGGTTCGACCGGTGCATACCCGAGGATGTCCCGCATCCCCAGGCGACGGCCGGCCACGCCGAAAGCGCTGTTCGGCACGTCACGAGTGTCCTGATCCGGTTGCGACACGATTTTTTCGAGGCGCAGGAAGCGCGCGGTGCGATTCGCGTACGCAGGCGATGCAGGATTCGACAGGGCTGCGATGCCGCTCGTCGTCGCATCGACCCCGTCGATGTCATAGACGCTGCGGATATCGAGAATGCCCACGCTTTCGCTCAGCAGATCCGACGGATAGTCGACGCCTGCCACACGATTGAGGATGACCGGCGGCAACGCGCGCGAGGAACCTGCGACCACTTCGCTATAGATGAAGCCTTCCTGCGGCGCGACGATCGGCTTTTGAGTGTTGTCGCGCACGTCATAGATGTAGACGCCATAGAGCGGCGGTGCTTCCACTGGCGGCGTGGTCGTATTGTTCAGGCGATCCGAGGTACACGGAACGATTCGACCTTCCTCGACGAGGCGACATTGCGACCAGCTCACGAGCAGACGATTCGTTCCATCGAACAGCGGGGAGGCCGATCGGTAGCGTCCACCGGGTGAGGGGCCGGGAATCGTACGCACATCCGTGGGCAGCGCACGTGCTTGCGCCGGGCCGGGCAAGCCTGAGTTCGCTGCGCTCGAGCCCCGAGTGTTGTCCACATAGTTCGCGGTGTCGATCAGGACGAGATCACCGCCCGCATCCGTTCCCGTGTAGGGACGAACCAGCGCCATGGTGCGCCCGTCCTGCATCGCGCGTGGTCCCAGGAATTGAATTGTCGAGGGAGTGCCGGTGGTCGGGTCCACCGTACCGGTGGCGTGACTGTGAGCGCCGTACAGCAACTGCAGATCGCTGCCGTCGGGATTCACGGTGTACAGATCCATCTGGCTGCCGGCCAGCGCCTGCTCCCAATGCGTGAAGATGATGCGGCCGTCGTTCATGACGGACGGATTCAGGTCGTGACTCTGGTTGAACGTGATCTGGTTGATGTTGGTGCCGTCGGCATCCATCACGTGCAGCACGAATGCCGGCTGGCGTGTACCCGCTTCTACCTGAGCGGCGAACTGCGGCTTGTTCTCATCGAGCAGGATTGCGCGCGACTGACGCTGACGGGTCGAGGTGAACACGATCCGGCCATCAGGCAGATACTGCGGCATGATGTCGTGGCCTTCTTCTGCCGTCGTATCCGAACCGATGACGCGGCGCAGGACCTTCGTCTTCGTGTCGTATTCCCAGATATTCCAGGTCGGCTGATCTTCCTCGTCTGCATCCTCGATGAACTTGGCGCGCATCGAAAAGACGACCTTGCTGCCGTCGAAGTTCACGGCAATGTCGCGGATGTCGCCGAGGCCTTCGGTTTCCGCGGCGGTGAGATTGATCTCGGGGGAGGAGGCCGACGCGCGATCGCGCATGTACAGATCTGCGCCGATATCGAAGCGCAGCGGAATGCGTGCGTCCTCGGGCTGAACATCGTTGCTGTCGGGATCGGGAACCGGACGCCTGACGTAGAACACCGGGAAATCCAGCGTGACCGGATCCGCGGACTGTCCGCTGCCGATCGTGACGTCCTTGCCGCCGTCGCCGCTGCTGCACGCGGCGAGCGCGAATGTCATCGCGCCGGCAACAAGCAGCTGCGCGATCCGACGCAACGCGGATTTCTGTGGGTCCGACTTTAGTCGGATAACACCGAAGAGTCCGGCTGAAGCCGGACCCACGAGGCGCGCGGCCGACTTCGGTCGGGCAGCTCGTAACAGTCCGGCAGAAACCGAACTCACAAGGCACTGTGCTGCCGTGTCTGCCTCATGGCTCATTGGGTTTACCCCGTGCGTCATCGAGTCGTCCTGTCACTTCTGTGAGATGCGTCTTGATGACGGGCTCCCCCAAGCAGCGCTTGATCCGCTGAAAAAAGCGCACCGCCATCATCGACGCGACATATTCCTGCGATCCGTTAACCGATTCACGAAAAGGCGTGCCAGCCCCGCAGTTTGGAAAGGTTTTCGACAGAGGCACACCCTGAGCGCATTCAATGCGTGACGCTGCTCACATTCGATGAGCGCGCGCCGCGGGTTGAATGCGCGCGAGTCACGGATCGCAAGGATGCATTCGTGGGCGCCGAGCCTACACGCGCGCGTGACCTCAATATCACTGTCTCTCAGTCGCGACGTCTTGCGAATGAGACAGTTACGTCACGTGTAGGCCGGTCGATATAGTCCGCGCGCATGTCGGCGGACAGCTGACGCAAGGAATGAAGTGACGAGGTGGCGAGGTGAGAGCAGCGGGCTCGGACGTCGCAGATAACACCCGCACAGTGAATTCGAACATCAGGACCTGGCACATGAACAGAACTCAGTGTGTGAATCGCAGCGAGGCGGCGTCTCGGCCGCATACCGTGCTGACCAAAGCGGTCGCCGTGGCGCTTGCGGTTGCTTCGCTCGCATCCGTGACTCAGCCGGCCGTCGCAGGCCCGCGCGAGCAGGCGAAGCGCATGTACGACCGGCTGACGGGTACGCCGCCGTCGCCCGCCACACTCGATCAGCTCGAGACGTATCTGCAGAGCCATGATCTCAAAACGACAGCATTGTTCATCGTCGACAACGCTGCCGATCCACGGTCCGCGAACTTCTACAGCGTGACGCTCAAGAATTTCGCCACGCCCTGGACCAATCGCGATCAGAACGTCTTCGCGCCGCTGAACGATTACACGGCCACGGTCATCGGCATGGTCCGCGACAACAAGGACTTCCGCACCGTGCTCTACGAGGACATCGTCTATGTGGGCAATGGTGTCTCTCCGGCCTTCTCGATCAGCGACAACGCTCACTACGAAACCCTCGAAGGCTCCAATGCAGATCTGCGCACTGTGCTGGTGGAGCGCACGCAGTCATCGCTGAACGGTCTGCCTCCCGATGCGACGGCCGGCGTCATCACTTCGCGGGCCGGGTCCGAGGCGTTCTTCATCGACGGCACGAACCGCGCGATGTTCCGCTTCACCATGCTGAATCATCTCTGCCGTGACATGGAGCAGATCCATGACACGACGCGTCCGCCGGATCGCATCCGTCAGGACGTCACTCGCAGCCCCGGCGGCGACAGCAGTGTCTTTCTGAACAACTGCGTCGGTTGCCATAGCGTCATGGATTCGATGGCGCAGGCCTTCGCTTACTACGACTTCGACGAGACGGTCGGCCGTCTGGTGTACACGCCCGGACAGGTGCAGCCGAAGTACCTCATCAATTCCGACAATTTCAAACCCGGCTACGTGACGCCGGACGATCGCTGGGAGAACCGCATGCGGTTGCCGGGCCAGAACACGCTGCTCGGCTGGGAGAACAACGACGGCACCGTGCGCGGGGGCGCCGGAGCCAAGTCGCTCGGACAGGAGCTCGCGCATAGCGAAGCGTTCGCGCAATGCCAGGTCGACAAGGTGTTCCGTGCCGTCTGCCTGCGCTCGCCCTCCGACGCCGCAGACCGCAGCAAGCGCGACCAGATTCTGAATTCGTTCAAGGCGAGCGGTTACCGCTTGAAAGACACATTCGCGGAGACCGCCGCGTATTGCGCGGGCCAATAAGGAGCAACGAGCATGAAGCGCGCAATCAATCTCGGCGTTCTACGCTTTGCGGCCATCGCGCTGCTGGCGGCCCTCGCACTGGCGGGATGCGGCGGCGGTGCGAGCACCGAACCCAATCCGGTAACCAATGGACCGGATGCAGGCCCGAGCTATGGCGGTCCGCCGCCTTCGACGGACGACATTCAGGCATTCCGCATCGAGTTCTGGGAGAACGTGCGCGGTGCGAACCGCTGCGGCAACTGCCACAAGGCGGGCGGTCAGGCGCCGCAGTTCGCGCGCTCTGACGATGTGAATGCGGCGTACCAGCAGGCCCTCACCGTCGTCAGCCGCGATACACCTTCGCAATCCGCTCTGGTGCTGAAAGTGGCCGGTGGCCACAACTGCTGGCTTGCCGATGCGGGGTCATGCGCAACCATTCTGACGCGCTGGATCACGGCATGGGTCGGGTCGACGGCCGCAGGCGGCAAACAGATCGAGCTGCAGGCACCTCCCGATAAGGATGTGAAGTCGAGCCGGCATCTGCCGAAGGATCCGCCGGCCTCGTTCCAGCCGCTGCACGATCTGTTCACGGGCAAAGGCAAGTGCTTCAACTGTCATCGCTCCACTTCGCCCACGGCGCAACAGCCGTACTTCGCGGCCGCGACGGTTGAAGAGGCTTACGTCGCCGCAATGCCGAAGATCAACCTGGATGATCCGAAGAGCTCGCGCTTCGTGGTCCGCCTGCGCAACGAATCGCACAACTGCTGGAGTCAGAGCTGCGCCGCGGATGCTCAGGAAATCGAAGATCTGATCAGCGCGATGGCGAGCCAGATTCAGCCGACCGAAGTGCCTCCCGGTGCCGTGGTCAGCAAGGCACTCACCTTGTACGACGGCACGGTGGCTGCGGGCGGCAATCGCTACGAGAAGAACGCGATCGCTCTGTATGAGTTCAAGACGGGCTCGGGCAACACCGTGTTCGATACGAGCGGTGTCGATCCGGCCGCGGATCTCACGCTCGCGGGCTCGCGAGGGATGGACTTCGACTGGGTTGGCGGCTGGGGTGTCGTCTTCAAGACGCCCACGGCAAAGGCGCAGGCCTCGACGACCACCAGCCGCAAGTTCCAGCAGCTGATCACGGCCACGGGCGAGTATTCGATCGAAGCGTGGGCCATTCCGGGCAATACCACTCAGGAAGATGCCCGCATCATCAGCTACTCCGGCAGCACGAATGCTCGCAATTTCACCCTCGGCCAGAATCTCTACAACTACGAGTTCTTCAGCCGCAGCACGGCCACGGGTGCGAATGGCACACCGCAGCTTGCGACCGACGATGACGCCGAGCGTCTGCAGGCAGCACTTCAGCACGTGGTCGTCACATTCGACCCCGTCAACGGCCGCCGCATCTACGTGAACGGCGAGTTCACCGGCGACATGGATGGCGCAGGCGGCGGCACGCTGGCCGACTGGGACAACAGCTTCGCATTCGTTCTGGGTAACGAGGTGAGCAACAACCGTCCGTGGTCGGGCGTGTTGCGGCTCGTCGCGGTCCACAACCGCGCGCTCACGGCTGCCCAGGTCAAGCAAAACTTCGAAGCAGGGGTCGGCGAGAAGTACTTCCTGCTGTTCGGTATCGAGCACATCACCGGTGTGCCGAAGGCGTACATCCTCTTCGAGGCGGCGCAGTACGACAGTGCCGGATACCTCTTCACCAATCCGAAGTTCATCAGCCTCGATCCGAATGCGAAGCCGGGCAACATCGCGCTCAAGGGCATGCGCATCGGTGTGAATGGCGCTGAGCCGCATGTGGGCCAGGCTTACCGCCTGCTCGAAACCACGATCACCGACGAGAACTACTCGGCTGCGACCGGTCAGCTGCTCTCGAACGTCGGTACCGTGATCGGGCTCGAGAATGGTCCGATGAACGATGAGTTCTTCCTGTGCTTCGATCAGCTCGGCGACAAGTCGAATGTCTGCTCGCAGTTCGCGACGGCTCAGACACCCACTGTGGAGGACTCGCCGCGTCCGTCGGACATCGGTGTGCGCACGTTCGATGCGATCAATGCGACCTTCGCCGCGATCACGGGCGTGAATCCGAACGACACGAAGGTCAAGGCGACGTTCACGAGCGTGCGGCAGTCGCTGCCTGCCGTGAGCAGCATCCAGGCGTTCCTGTCATCGCATCAGACTTCGATCGCGCAGCTGGCGCTGCAGTACTGCAACGTGCTGGTCGATACCCCTGCGGCGAGCAACGCGTTCTTCGAAGGAGCGCTGCCGACGAGTTTCAACTCACAGGCTGACAAGGACAAGGTCATCGATAAGCTGGTCGCAAAGGCGATCGGTACCGCGGGTACCCAGCCGTCGACGGCGCAAGTTCATACGGAGCTGGACAATCTCATTAACGAGCTATGCAGCGTCCCTGGGAAAGCCTGCAGCGGACAACGAGTAAAGGACGTCACCAAAGCTGCTTGCGGCGCCGCCATCGGCAATGCAGCGACGCTGGTTCAGTAAAGGGTAGTCACCATGTTGATCATCAAATCCCGTCGCAAACGCGCTCTGGCTCTGAACGAGCCGATCAAGCATGAGTCGCACAAGCGTCCGGTCACGCGGCGTGACTTTCTGGCGCAGGGCTTTCTGACCGGTGCCGCCACGGTGCTTGCCCCTGCTGGCATCGCTGCGATGCTGAAACCCGGTAGTGCTCGTGCCGCGCTCGCAAGCGACATCGTTAATATGAAGGCGCCCGGCGACTGCAACATCCTGGGTGGCGCCGGCAAGATCCCGTTCATCTGCTTCGATCTGGCCGGTGGCGCCAACATCGCAGGCTCCAATGTGCTCGTCGGCAAAGACGGCGGGCAGATGGACTTCCTATCGACGCAGGGCTACTCCAAGCTCGGCATTCCGAGCAACATGGTTCCGAACAACGGCACGACGACGACGTTCTTCAATACGGAGCTTGGCCTCGCTTTCCACAGCGACAGTGCGTTTCTGCGCGGCATCCTCGAGATGACTTCGCCAGCGACGCGCGCAGGTGTGAATGGCGCGGTCATTGCGGCGCGCTCGGAAAACGACACGGGCAACAACCCCCACAATCCGATGTACGGGCTGGCGAAATATGGTGCGCGTGGCGAACTGCTCACGCTGATCGGCTCGCAGAACTCCGACTCGGGCGGCAATTCCATGGCGCCCGCTTCCATGATGGATCCGGCATTCCGTCCGACCAAGATCGACCGCCGCAGCGATGTGGTGGGCCTGGTCGACACCGGCGAAGTCGCCTCCATTCTCAGTACGGACGACACGGTCAAGGTGCTGGAGTCGATGGTACGCATCACCCGCGACAAGGTCGGTAACGTCTCGACGGGTCTCGCGGCGGGGGATGATGCGGAGACCAAGAAGCGCTTCCGCTGCAGCTACGTGAAGACAGCCGATACGGTGAATACCTTCGGCAATCCAGCAGCGCTCGATCCCGCCGCCGATACCGATATCACCGCCATCATCGGTCCGAACTTCGGCGGCGATGGTGAGCTGCAGAAGACCGCTTCGGTGATGAAGCTCGTGATCGAAGGCAATGCCGGTGCAGGCACCATCACCATGGGCGGTTTTGACTATCACACCGGCGAGCGAGCCACTGGCGAAGCCCGTGATCTGCGCGCGGGCCGATGCATGGGAGCATGCCTCGAGTTCGCTGCCCGCCGCGGCAAGCCGCTCATGCTCTATGTGTTCAGCGACGGCTCGCTGTCATCGAACGGTCGTATCGACGATTCCGCTGGTGGTCGTGGCAAGGGCGAATGGACGGGCGACAATCAGCAGACCGCTGCGTCGTTCTTCCTGGTTTACAACCCGCCGTCGCTCGGTGGTCGCCCGGTGCTGCTCACGAGCGGCGCGAACGGCGCTGCACGCCATCAGCAGATCGGGGCTTACAGTGCAGGTGGTGATGTCATCACCAGCAGCAGCCCCGCGGCCAACAACGTCGTCGGTCTGGTGCAGACGGTGCTCTTGAACTACATGGCGCTGCACGGCGAGGCAGGCCAGTTCAATGCGACGTTCGGCAACGCTCTGGGTACTGGCGCGGCACTCGACACCTTGATCGCATTCAATCCGATCGTGAATGGCACGATCAGCGGATAAGCGTCACGCGGATCGGCATCGGCACACGAAAGGCCCGGCATCCGCCGGGCCTTTCGCTTTCGTCTGCCTGAATTCGTCTACCTGAACTTATAGTTGAGTTGCACGCCGAAGATGTTCGCGTAGCTCTTGAAGTTCGCGGATGTCGTCGTGCCGCTGCCGGTGCATTCGGGCAGCACGCATTCGGTGTTGTTCATGCGGGTGTCCTTGATGTCGACGTAGGTGTACGCGCCATCGAGGGTGATGCCGTTGTCGAAGGAGTAGCGCGCGCCGACCGAGTACCAGACGCGGTCGTTGTCGGGCAGATTCGCAATACGGCGTTCGGCGTCGGGCACGGGCGATTCGTCGAATGCCAGGCCGCCGCGGAGTTTCAGCGGAATGTTATCGAATGCGTACGTGACGCCTGCCGAGAAGCGGTCGGTCGCATGCCAGTTCTGTTCGATCACCGCATCGGGAAGTGCGGTGTCGAACTTCAGTCGCAGCTCCTTGAACTTGTCGTGCCAGGTGTGAGTCCAGTCGGCGGTCACCGCGAACTGGCCGATCTGCTTGAACATGTTCAGTGCGAACGAGTCGGGTGTATCGACTTTCACCCGCCCGTTGCCATTCTCGAATCCTTCTTCGTCGAGGCCTGCCTGGATCGCCGCGTTCCATGAGGCGTTGACGATTGCACCCACCGTCGGCACGTTCGCGAATATCGAGTTCTCGAAACTCGCAGGCCGTGACCATTTCGCGTCGCCTTCGAGTTCATGTCGGATGCTCGAGCGATATGCGGCACCGAACCGCAACGTCTCATCGACCTGCCACAACAGGCCCACGTTGAACCCGAAAGCCCAGTCGTCGCCCTCATAGGACAGGCGCCCGTCGTATTGAGGGTTGCTCATCGAAGCGAGAGCCACCTGTTGCAGTTGCGTTTGCGTCAGCACGACGCCCTGTGCCGCGACTCCTTGTGCAAAGGCCGGCAGACTCGCTGCCGCAAGCGTGCCGAAGTCGGCTGCCTTCTTGAACTTCGCGTCCATGTACTGCGCGGAGACGCCGAGCCCGACCGAGAAGTGATCGTTGATCTTGTAGGCGAATTGCGGGTTGACTGTGATCGTCGTCAGATCGAGCTGGATGCCGTTGTAGCGGCCCACCCAGTCGGAGTCGTACTTAGTGCGATCTCCAAACGGCACAAAGATGCCCAGTCCGCCGTACATGCGGTCATTGAACTGATGCGCCCAGTAGAGCTGCGGCACCAGCACCAGGTCTGTCGGGCCATCGCTGCCGGGGCCGAAAATCGTCGCGCCCTCTGCATTCACCGCAATGACGTCGTTCGCTTCGATATGCGGATCGAGTGTGATGAGTGCGGCGGACACGTTGTCGCCTTCGAGCAGCGTGATTGCAGCAGGATTGTAAAAAAGCACCGATGCGTCGGCGGCCTCTGCCGGATTGGAGTTCGCCACTCCCTGCGAGCTGACGCTCTGTGTACCGAAGTGATAGCCGGAAGCGAATACGGAGGCTGGGACGAACAGGAGAATTCCGATTCGGAGCGGCTGAAGCGTGTGTGCATTGCGTTTCGTTGCCATGTCTCTGTGGTCCTACGAATGAGGTCGCGTGGATCAGCAAGGAATGCGACTGATACATGCGAAGGCTAGTTCAACTCTGCGAGCGACGATCGCTGCGGAAATCCCAGATGGCGGATGCCACTGTTACCAGTGCTCAGTACGCCGCGTATCGCACCGCTAATGAACGCAGCTCAACCAACACAAGTGCCATCATGCGAAGTAAATTGCGTACGAGTGCTCTGATCGTCTGTGCTGTCGTTTTCTGTGCGTGCGGCGATGACAAAGTGACGTCGGTCAACACGACGCCGCCGGACGTCTCGCCGCCATATGCGCAAGTCGTTGCGTTCGGAGACAGTCTCAGCGATGCAGGGACCTACAATCCGACGACTGCCGATGGCGACGCCTCCAACGACAGCGCGACCGGACTGCCGTTCACCACCAAGCCCGGCGCGCCGTGGGCGGTCTACGTTGCGGCGAATCTAGGAATTCAGCTCACGCCCAATCAGCAGGTGGACTTCGGCGTCGTGGGTAATGGCGGCGAGGTGATCCAGCTCGGAGGGCTCGACTACGCCGAAGGTGGGGCGCGTATCGATGTCGATGGTGCCAATGGTGGCATCGTGCTGCAGACGATTCCCGGGGTCGGCAGTGTGCCGGTGCAGCTCGCGACGAGCCGCTCGATCAGAACGCAGATCGACGACTACTTGAGCGAGCATGGCAATGCGTTCAGCGACGACCAGCTCATTCTCATTCAAGGTGGCGCCAACGATCTCTTCGAGTTCCTGGGCCAGGTGGCTGCGAATCCTGCGCTCGCTGCAAACGCATCGAGCGTCGTGACGTCGGCCGCGACCGCGATGATCACGCAGATCGGCAGGCTGCGCGCGGCCAACGCGACGCATATCGTGTACGCCAATCTTCCGGATCTCGGCAAGATACCCCAGTTCAGTACGACGGCGTTGACGGATCTCGCAACGCAGCTGTCGGTGAGCTACAACAATGCCGTCAAGACGCAACTCGATGCGTGGGCTGTCACGATCTTCGATACGTCGACGTTGTTCGCGGCCGTGATTGCGATGCCCGAGACTTACGGGTTTACGAACGTGACGACGCCTGCCTGCAACAGCGACACCATACCGGGCGATCCGGCGACGCTATCTGCGCTGATCTGCTCGCCGAGCACATTGGTGGCACCGAATGCGGATATCACCCACTTGTTCGCCGACTATGTGCATCCCACGGCGCGCGGGCATGCGTTGTGGGCCGATCAGGTGACCGCGATGCAATCGCAGGTGGCATTCTGAGAGTCGCTGCATTCCGCAGCGCTGAGAACCATCGTTAGCTTCGGCGCGCCCTTCGTTGCACGGGCCAGCCAAGCTCGCCTTCGAGCAGATGATCGCTGATGCTCGTGCCCGCTCGCATCTGGCCGGCCAGCTTCGCACTGGGCGCAGCGCCAGTGAAGAACCTGAACTCGCGATTGAAGTGCGACTGGTCATAGAACCCGTCGAGATGCGTGCCGGCTGCGTGGTTGCGGCGCTCCGCGATCAACCGATGGTAGCTGTGCTTGAAGCGCACGATCCGCGCATAGCGCTTCGGCGTCATGCCGACGGCGGCGCTGAAACGTCGCTCGAGACTGCGCAGATCCAGGCGATGCGAGCGAGCCCACTCCATGATCGACAGCTGGCCTCGCGTGCGCTGAAGTTCGTACAACAAGTGTTGTGTGGCGGCGTGCTCCGGCTCCAGGCCCGCGATCGTTCGCAGGAAGAATGTATCGAGCAGGTGCTTCATCGTGGCGGCGCATCGCTCATTGGCCAGCGCATCTTCCAGATCAAGCAAGCCGCGATCGTTCAGTTCGGCAAGCGCAAGAGTGGTATCGCGAAAGTCGATCAGGGGAATCGAGATCAGCCGGTGCAGAGCGCGTGGGTCGAGCTTCGCGCCCGCAAGTCGTACCGGACCGATGTTGCGCGTCAGCACGGAGTGAGACCGTCCGCCGATGAGATAACTCGAGCGCATGACCGTCCGTTGAGCGCGATCTTCGACGGGCCAGCGTTCGTAGCCGCTCGCTCCAAGATTGAAAACGATCTCCGAGTGACCATCCGGGAGCAGCAGTTCGGGAGGCTCATCCGCTGCAGGCTTCCCGTGCGGATCGGGCTCGACGACAAAGTAGCAGTGAACCCACGGACGCAGACGTGCATCCGGCTCGATGAGCCAGTACCGCATATCGTCGCGAATGAGCGTGGGTTTCACTAAAAATTTCTCCTGAGCACAGCCTGCTGTCTCGACCGATTTTTTACAAGACACTGTGGCTGCTCCGGGCATGCTCTTGCGAAGTCATCCAAGGGACTCGCAATGCCCAAATACGTCTTGAATGTTAACAGCCGCACCCATCAGGTCGATGTCGAGGACCCCTCGACTCCGCTGCTGTGGGTTCTGCGCGATCTCATCGGTCTGACGGGAGCGAAGTACGGCTGCGGCATGGCGCAATGCGGAGCCTGCACCGTTCATTTGAATGGCAATGCCGTCCGATCCTGCTCGGTGCCTGTTTCGGCGGCAGGTCAGCAGGCCATCGTCACGATCGAAGGCCTGTCCGAGGACGGCTCGCATCCGCTGCAGCGCGCCTGGGCGCAGTTCGATGTGCCGCAATGCGGTTATTGTCAGTCGGGCCAGATCATGCAGGCGGCCGCCTTTCTGAAGCGTAATCCCAGTCCATCTGACGAGGAGATTCGTCAGGCGATGGCGGGCAACCTGTGCCGCTGCGGAACTTATCCGCGCATTCAACAGGCCATCGCGGCCGTCGCACGCGGAGGATGACGATGTCAGTCAACCGTCGCGATTTTCTGGTTCAGAGCGTGCTCGCAAGCGCAGGCCTGACGTTGAGCTTGCGCGTGCAAGGCGAAACACTCGCGATCTCGCACGCCGAGGCAGCGCCTTCTCTGCTTGGAGATTTCGTCCGTATCGAGCCCGATGGCCGGGTGCTGTTCCAGGTGATCAAGCACGAGATGGGGCAGGGCGTCGCAACTTCGCTGGCGCAGATCTTCTGCGAAGAGCTGTGTGCCGACTGGGAGCGTGTTCAAGTCGAGTTCCCCGTTGCCGATATGCAGCGCTATCAGAACGATCGTAACGGCGGGTACGACACCGGCGGCAGCTGCACGATCATCTATCAGTACGACATGCTGCGGCAGGCCGGCGCCACCGTGCGTCAATTGTTGGTCGAGGCCGCTGCGCGTGAATGGCAGGTGAGCGCCGATCGTTGCTACGCGCAGGATCATTTCGTTCATCTGCGAGGCTCCACTCGCAAACTCGGTTTCGGCGAACTTGCGACCCCAGCCGCGTCATTGCCGATCCCAAGTGAGGCTGCGCTGAAGGATCCCGCGCAGTTTCGGATCATCGGCACCGCACGCGCGGCGAAGCTGAACCCCGATATCACCCGCGGCCGTGTGAAGTACGGCATCGATACGCAGGTGCCGGGCATGCTCTATGCGGTCATCGCGCGCTGCCCCGTGTTCAAGGGCAAAGTGAAGTCATACGACGCCTCTGCGGCCTTGAAGCTGCGCGGTGTGAAAAAGATCTTCGCGACGCGACCCATTGCCGGTCCGCTTTTTCCACCGTACATGCCCCATGACATTCGCGACGGCGTCGCCGTCGTTGCGGATTCGTTCTGGACGGCCAAGCGTGCCCGCGATCTGCTGCAGATCGAATGGGATGAGGGTCCCAACGGCAAGCGCAGCTCGGCCGATTTCGAGCGGCTCGCGGCCTCTCGGGCAATCGCGAAGGGCGAGCCCACGGGCTTCATCGGCAATGAGAACGCAGTTGCCGATCTTGCTCGAGTGCGCAAGACGCTGCGGGCGTCGTACGTGTATCCGCAGCAACTGCACTCATGCATGGAGCCGCTGAATTGCACGGCGCATGTGCGCGAAGGCGAATGCGAGATCTGGATGGGATCGCAGGCGCCGAATCTGATCGTGAGTGAACTGCAGAAGCTGCTCGGATTTCCCGAGGACAAGATCAAAGTGCATCTGATGCCTTCGGGTGGCGGGTTCGGTCGGCGCTACTACCCTGACATCGCCGTGGAAGCAGCGTTCGTCTCTCGCGAAGCCGGACAGGTGCCGGTCAAACTGCTGTGGACGCGCGAGGACGATCAGCTCTGCAATCTCGCGCATCACTTCCAGCATATGGAATATCAGGCCGCGCTGGACGGCGAGGAGCAGCTTTATGCGTTGTCCGAGAAAGAGATCCGGACCTACACCTGGGGCGCCAGATACGCGGATCCCGGGTTGCCCACGATGGCTTATGACATTCCGAACTTGCGCTACGATTTCGAAGACCTGAGCGAGCACGAACTGATTCATTCCTCGGCATGGCGCGGTGTCGTCATGCACGGCAAAGCGCTGAGCGAATGCTTCATCGATGAGATCGCCGTCGAGCTCAAGCGCGATCCGCTCGAGTTTCGCTTGTCGATGCTCAAGCCGGGACGCGAGGTGTTCACCGGCGGCGATACGCTCTCGAGCGATCGATTGCGACGGGTCCTGTCGCTCGCTGCGGAGAAAGGCGGATGGGGACGCAAGATGGAGCCGGGCCGAGGTCTCGGGCTCGCCCTCGTTCCCTATGGCAACACGTGCTGTGCGGCCGTCGCGGAAGTCACCGTGCAGGCAGGGCGCGTGGTCGTCGACCGGATCACGGTCGCCATCGATTGCGGCAAGTTGATCAATCCCTCGGGCGCTGCGAATCAGATCACGGGCGGTCTCATCTGGGGACTCACCGCATTGTTCTACGGCGGCGCACCGGTCGAGAACGGCCGCGTCACCCAAAGCAACTTTCATCAGAACAAGCTGCTGCGCATGAACGAATGTCCGGCGATGGAAGTGCATTTCGTGGACAGCCATGCGGAGCGTCCCTGGGGCATCGGTGAGGTCTCCACGCCGCTTGCGGCACCCGCCGTGTTGAATGCGATCCATGCAGCAACCGGACAGAGAATTCGCAAGCTGCCGATCGACCTGGCGAACCTCGGCGAGTAGAGAATCCCGCTGCCTGGTGTGCCGCTCGTCACGAGCGGCCATCGGCTCGACCAATTTCTCATTGATTTTCAGGGCGCGCCGGCCACACTCCTGCAGTCAACAACAATGCAGGGGGAGTCATGCGAACGGTCGGATTCATTGCTCTGGTTTCGATCCTGGCCTCGACGGCACAAGCGCAGTCGCATCAACTCGTGAAGAAGTGGGAGTCCAGGCCCGAGCTTGCCGTCCCGGAGTCGGTCTACTACGACGCGAAGCGGCAGGTGCTCTACACCTCGAACATCGACGGCGAGCCGTGGAAGGATGACAAGCAAGGCTCGCTCGGCAAGCTTGCGCTCGATGGCAGCATCATCGCCGCGCAATGGGTGACGGGGCTGAGTGCACCGAAGGGGCTCGCGCTGCTCGGCAATTTGCTCTATGTCGGCGATATGACCGAGGTCGTCGTGGTCGATGTGGACAAGGGCGCGATCGTCAAACGCATCGCAGTGCCGGGTGCAAAGGGCTTGAACGACGTGGCTGCAAGTCCCGATGGCGTGATCTACGTGTCGGATTCGATGGGCAAGAAGCTCTATGCGATCAGGAACGATGAGGCCGAGGTCTACATCGACAACCTGCAAGGTCCCAACGGAGTTCTGGTGCACAAGGGAGCGCTCTATCTCCTCGATGGGAGTGCGGCCTATCGCGTGGAGTCCGATCGGTCGCTGAAGGCCATCAGCTCCGATATCGAAGGAGTGATTGATGGCATCGAGCCGGTCAGCGACGATGAGTTTCTCCTCTCGACGTGGCAAGGCACGATCTTCTATGTCAAAGCCGACGGTACGCGCGAGCTGCTCCTCGACACTCGCGCCGACAAGATCAACGCGGCGGACATCGGCTATGACCCGAAGAAGCGGATCGTTTACGTACCCACGTTCTTCCACAAAACGGTGGCGGCGTACGAGCTGAAATAGCGTGATCAAGGCTGCCCGCTTCCTCGTCTGAGGAAGCGGGAAGCTGCGCCTCGACTGCTTCAGGCCTCATGCACAAGCTGTAACGACTCGGCTGCGTCGCAACAACGGGGCAGCGCTTATCGCGTACGATCCCATCGCACGCCCGAACACACGAGCGAGAGCCTGCGCGCTTCGCCTGTCGAAGTGACGCCAGCCGGCGGCGCGGACCGGATCTCCGGTGATGTACGTAGCGCCTCGCGGGCACTCACGGCTGTCACGAAGCCACGTAAATGCGAGCCTTCCTATGGACCGAAACTCATGGGGGGAGCACGTCGGATGTTGAACGCGCATAACAGCTTGCCGCGTGTCCCAGATCGCGAGCACGACTGGGCCCTGGTCCTCGCGGGCGGCGAGGGGAAGAGGCTGCAGCAGCTCACGCGTACTGACGGCGGGCCTGTCCCGAAACAGTTCTGCTCGCTCGCGGGCGGTCCGTCGCTGCTCCAGGAAGCGATGCATCGCGCACAGACCGTTGTCTGTGCGAAGCGGACCTGCGCGGTGGTGACGGCTCGCCATCGGGCATGGTGGGGGTCGCAACTCGAATCTCTGCCGCGCGAGAACGTTGTCGTTCAGGCAAAGGCGCTTGGTACCGCAATGGGCATCCTGGGGTCGCTCCTGATGATCCTGCGCCGCGATCCACAGGCCAATCTGCTGGTGCTGCCTTCGGATCACTTCGTGAAAGACGAGGCGCCTCTGACTGCGGCGATGTCGCGGGCGTTGACCTTGAGTCGCGAGGGCGCCGGTCAATTGATACTGCTCGGCATCGCTCCGGACGAAGCCGACAGCGAGTTCGGCTATGTCGTACCGACTGCCGCGCCCGCCGCTGCTCTGCGGGGTGTCAGCGAGTTCATCGAGAAGCCCGACGGCGTTGCGGCGCGCGCGGCCATCGCCAGAGGGGCGGTGTGGAACTCGTTCATCTTCGCTGTGCGCGGACGCGTACTGCTCGATCTGTTCGCGCAAGTGGCGCCCGATCTCGTCGCAGAGCTCACTACGAGCACGCTATCTGCGGATGCCGTCGCTGCCCGGCTCGACCAGGCGCCTCATATGGATTTCTCTTCCGATGTACTGCAGCGATGCGCTGACAGACTGCGAGTGTTGACGGTGCCGGCCTGCGGCTGGAGCGATCTTGGGACGCCGCGTCGTCTGGCGTGTGTGCTGCGTGATCGTGAATGCCGGGCGCGGGCTCGTGCTGTCAATCGTCCAACGCCGTTCGTGAACCTGGCACACCAGCTCCAGCTGCATCACGGACGCGCAGCTCTATGACCCTACTTTTCCGCGTTGTGGCACTGCTCGCGATCGCATGTGCGCTCGCCGCGTGTCGATCGAACGCACCTCGCGAAGTCCAGAGGCTGAGCGGTGCGAATCTATATCAGCAATTGTGCGCGAGCTGTCACGGTACGGACGCTCGAGGCGAGGGACCGGTGGCCTCGCTGATCAAGATCGGCGTGCCGGATCTCACACTGATCGCCCATCGCGATGGAGGTGAGTTCCCCGCCGAGGATGTCCGCCGCGTCATCGACGGTCGCTGGACGCGGATGGCACACGGCACGCGCGACATGCCCGTATGGGGCTGGCGCCTGTACGACATTTCTTCGAGCGACGAGGCGCGCGAACGCGCCGAGGTGGATTCCATGATCGATCGTCTCGTCGAGTACCTGCGCTCGGTGCAACGCCCATGAGATCCACTCACGCTGCGCTCATCGTCTCGTTAGGCTGGGCCGTCGGCGCTGCGGCAGCCGATCCGGCGGCCGGCGCTCCGGCGGTCGGCGCTCCGGACACATCCTCAGGTTCGCAACTGTATCTGCGCTACTGCGCCTCGTGTCACGGGGAGCAGGGACGTGGCGATGGTCCGGTCGCCGGATCGTTGCGTGTGGAAGTGCCGGATCTCACGCTCATGGCGCGCCGGCACTCGGGCACTTTCCCGGCCGATCTGGTGGAACGCATCATCGATGGCCGACACATCATCGCCGCGCATGGCACTCGCACGATGCCGATCTGGGGCGAGGAATTCGGTCGTATGAGTATCGGCGAGCCTCAAGCGGAACCGGTGACACGTACTGCCATCACACGGCTCACGGAGTATCTGCAGCAGCTGCAAAGACCTGCGCCGGCGCAGGATCGCAATTGACTGCACTCAAAGCGCCATCGTTTCGAAGCGTTACCCGGGAGGATCCCGATGAAGCTCGGACAATTCTGCAAGCGGGAAGTCACGTGCATCGAGCACAGCGCCGACATCGCTGCAGCATCGCAGTTGATGCGCGAGCGTCACGTCGGCTTCCTCGTCGTGTTCAAGGAAGGCGATGCCTTACGCAAGCCCATTGGCGTACTGACCGATCGGGATATCGTGCTACAGGTAACAGCTCGCCTGATCGATCCTCGCGCGGTCACGGCGGCCGATGTCATGACGCCCGAGCCGATGATCGCGCGCAGCGATGACGAGCTGGATGATCTGGTGCAGGCAATGCACATCGCGGGAATCCGGCGCGTACCGCTCGTCGACGAGCGAGGTGCGCTGTCGGGCATCGTCGCGCTCGATGACGTCATCGGTGTTCTGGCGAGCCTGCTGAACAGCCTGGCCGGATCGATCAAGAACCAGCAGTTCCGCGAATGGTCCGCGCGACGCGGATAGCCTCACGTGCGCAGCTTCGGGAGCACCTCGCTTCCGAACACCTCGATGAATTCCTCTTGATTGCGCCCCACATTGTGCAGATCGATGCTCTCACACCCGAGCGCACAAAGCTCCTGCAACCAATCGACGAATTCCCTGGGCTCATGCGAGATCCTGACGGCTGAGTGCATGTCTTCCGGGCGGATGAATCGCGCGGCCTTCTCAAACTGTGCAGGCGATGACAACTCCCAGTTCACATCTCCGCCCAGCGCATTGAATCGCCATTCGGTGTGAGCGTTCGCCTCAGCCTGCGAGTGCGTTCGCGCATAGCTCAGATCGGCTTTGAGATAAACGGGCTTGCCTTCGCCGCCACCGCGCCGGAAGGCATCGATCACGTTGCGAATGCTCGCCGCATCGGTACCTGCGGTCAGCAGACCATCCGCCCAGGAGCCGAGCCACTCGGCAGTCGTTTCGCTGGTCGCAGCGCCGACGAGTCGCGTCGGTCGTTGCGGACGTGACCAGATTTTCGCCTCGATCGCGGTCAGACGGCCGCGGTGCGTGACGCATTCGCCCTGCAAGAGCCGTTTCATGATCGTCGCGCCTTCGCGCATTCGTTCGTTGCGCTCCTGCTTGTCCGGCCATTCGCGCCCGATCAATTTCTCGTTGATGGCCTCGCCACTGCCGAGCGCGATCCAGGGCAACCGATCCGCAAATAACTCACCGAGCGTCGCAACCGCCTGCGCAAGCACGACCGGGTGGTAGCGCCAGTCGCCCGGGACCGTGATGACACCGAACGTAAGCCGCTGCGTCGCCTGAAGCGCTGCGCCCAACCACGCCCACGCAAATCCCGAGTGCCCCTGGCTCGCGCCCCACGGCTGCAGATGATCGGAAGAAAACGCGGCATCGAATCCGGCCGCCTCCGCCCGTTGAACGAACCGCAGAAGCTCACTCGGCGCGAATTGTTCATGAGAGACGTGGTAGCTGAACTTCGCCATTCTAAGCCTCGGAGACATTGCGAGCTCGAAGCCGAGATTAATAGGGACGAAACAGGTCTTGTTCCATCGCAAAGATCGCCGGTGCACTCGCTGCGCCGTGAATGCATCAGCGGCGATCACGTTCATCCTGCAATCCGTGTGGAGCGGTGCAGCGGGCAGACGACTCACGCCATCCCAGTGCAGTTGTTCCAACGATCGCGAGTGTGAATTGCAAAGCGTTGTAAAAAACGACTCTGCACTGCGCACAACGTTTCACAAGAAACCGAATCGCTCGAGCTTGCGACTTCGAAGGGTGACGTGCGGAACAGATTCACAGACTCGCGTATTCCCGCTTGCGACTGACGCGCTGCTTCGCACGCGATCCCGCGCCAGATCTTCGCTCACCCATTTGGGTGGCTGTGTTTCTCATCAGCGTCGTTCGAGATGCGAAATCCAAATCCTTTGTCCGTGTACGTCATCGTCATCGCGAGTGTGCTCGCGGCGTGTTCTTCATCGAGCAACGACTCGGCGAGCTCAGAGTCGGCTTCGCATGCACCTCCGCAGACCGCGCAAGCCGCGTCAGGCTCACTCGCCATCGAGTACGGTCGGCATTATCCGAATGGCGAGGCGGCCGTTCGGTATCTGATGGGGCCCGAGGGAACATGGAAGCAGGTGACTGCGGTCGAGTATCTGTGGAACTACTATTCCAAGTGCGCCTCTCCCGGCAAGCCTTTCGACAAGCGCACGCTGATCCAATCAGCCAACGGACAGGCCTACTACACGGCACCGGATGCAGACTGCAATCTGCTGTTCGACGTGAATGGCGACGGTGATATCGACGCTCAATCGCTTGGATATGCGTTTCACGAACACAATGGCAAAGGAGTGGGCGGCGCACCGAAGGGCACTGCGTTCACGAACTTCTGGTACGACGACAATCGGCTCGCTCGTCTGGTCATGCAAGCGTACGGACAGCAGTTGCCTGCAGGGTTCGCAGCGGTGGATCGCTTCAGTCGATGGCAGATACTGAGCGGCAACATTTCCGGATGGACACCCAGCGGTCAGGATCATTTCGACCATCTCGCGCGCGATGGTTTGTACTTCGCGGCAGTGGGAAACCTCGAACGCGCCATGGAGCGTTGGCGTCGGCTCCGTGATCTCTCTGGTGCGCGCTGGAGTACCGCACTGGGCGTGTACGAATATCCCAACATCGTCGAGAACTATCATCTCGGGTTGTTTCTGATTCTGACTGCTGTGCTAAGCGAGACCGTCGCAGACCCAGGCCTTCTGGACGAGCTGCTCCAACACAAGGTCGCGCTGCGAGCGAACCTTTTGAGAAACCAGGAGTACGAGGACGGTCTGCCGATCGGTTGGCGTACCCACATCATCGATCAGCGCTCACTCATCAATACTGAGACGGTGAGTGTCGATGTGCTCGGTCTTGGCGCCGGGGCGCTGGAAGTCTTCGAAGCCGGTCAGCCGCCGCTCCAACAGGATGACGGGCATTACGAAGTACGATCCCATGTGCTATCCGCCGCCGTTGGCATTTCACTGCCCGGGTACATGATCTCAGGGCCGGGCCGCAGCTATCCGCCGGGCACATACCAAGCCGAGTTCGTGCTTCGTGCCACCGGGCCGCTCAGCACGGTGGCGCGTCTCGAGGTCACGAACGCAACCACCGGACAGCTCCTGCGCGGTGTAGAACTGGACGAATCCAACGTACGCGATGATGGTCATTGGTTCGCGGTGAGCCTGCCGTTCACTGTGACGCAAGCCACGGATCTGCACGATTTCCACTTGTACTGGTACGGCGCGACCAGCATTGAGGTTGCCTACGTGCGTATCCATTGAGCAAGCTAGAGCCCAGGCCGCTGTCGTACACTTCCGGAGACGGCGAGCGCCGAGCGGAGCGATCCGTTGAGCGCGCAATGATGAGCGCGCAATGATCTGATCGCCGGCCGACCTTCATCGTGGAGCGTTCTTATGTCGACTCACGCCGCGGGCTTAACGGCTGGCGCATTCGTGTTGATCGCCTGTGCGTCGTGCTCAAGTGGCAGCGGTCATCGCGAAGGCAGAGGCGAGCCAGCTCAGCCCCACATTGTGTTTGCGAGCGATCGCATGCGTACGGCGCTTCCGGACGGCGTTGTTCGTTTCACTGTCGATCCAGCGATCGACTCGCAGACGCAGCTTACATGCACGCTGGATGGTGTAGCCGTGGCGCAGTGTCGCGTTGACGACTCTTCGGGGGCGATCCGCTACGAAGGACTTGCGACCGGAGTGCACCAAATTGTCATCGAGCTGACTACCGGCACGCAGGTGCGCCGGACTACGTCGGTCATCGAGCGCGTTCAGCCCGATATCGTGGTGTTTGCTGCGAACCCAGGTGGCATCACCGCAGCCATCGCAGCAGCTTCCTCGGGACAACGCGTTGCACTCATAGAGCCGTCTCATTGGGTTGGTGGGGTCATGACTGGCGGGCTGTCAAAGACCGACACAGGTGCGCGGGGTGTCGAAATCATTGGAGGAATGACGGCTCGATTCTTCGAGAGAGTTCGAGCTGCAGAATCCAGTAGGGGAGCGTGTATCTCCAGTTGCGACAGCTCGCACGACTTCGAGCCGCAGGTGGCCGAGGTCGTTTTCGAGCAAATGCTCGGCGAAGCACAGGTCATTGTCGAACGGGACACACAACTGCTCGCAGTCAGGAAGGAGGGCAACGAAGTTCGCGGGCTTTCGACTTCCCGCGGAGATCTCAGCGCAGAAGTATTCCTGGACGCGTCGTATGAGGGCGATCTCATCGCGCTGAGCGGCATTAGCTACGCGATCGATCGCGAGCCTCGCCTGCGTGGAACCACACCCGAGATGCTGGCTCTTCAGGAGGATCATGCAGGTTTGCAGCGCCACCGTTTGCCGCGCAGTACGTTGCGGATCGATCCTTATCGTACGCCCGGTGATCCTGCCAGCGGCACATTGAGCTTCGTAGAGCCGGCACCGGAGCAATTCGGCGCCGTGGGAGAGAGTGATTCACGGATCATGGCGTACACGTATCGACTGTGCGTCACTGACGATCCGGGCAATCGCATTCCGTTTACCCGCCCTGCGAACTACGACCCGGAGCGCTATGAAGCGCACGCACGCCTGGCTGATGCAATGGTGCAGGACGGTCTCGATCTTTCGGAGCTGACGTTCAATCCGGCGAGGACGGCGCGTTCACGCAACGGCTACAAGTACGACCTGAACGGCGGGTCCACGTTTTCGATCGATATGACCGCGCCCGATATGAATCAGGCGTATGTTCGCGGCGACGCCGCGCAGCGATCCCGGATCAGGCAATCCTACCGCGACTACATCGAGGGGCTGCTCTACACGTGGCAGACCAACGCGCATTTCGCAGCAGTGAATCAGAAATTGGCCAGCTTCGGTTACTGCGCAGACGAGTTCAAAGATCGCGGTGGCTGGCCGCATCAACTCTATGTGCGAGTGGGCCGTCGCATGATCGGCACCTACGTGATGAACGAGAACGACGTCCTTCAGAACGGGCGGCGCGCTGCCGTCGAGGACAGCGTAGGCTTCGGTGCATACGGCCTCGACATGCACACGCATCAGTACATGGCCGCGCCGGTCGATTGGCCAGACGGCACTCGACGCGATGCGCTGGCGATCGAAGGCTTCCTGATCGTCCATCTGCCGGACAACCAACCATATCCGGTTTCCTACCGTGCGCTAACGCCTCATGAGACGGAAGCATCCAACGTACTCGCACCGGTTCCGCTCTCGGCGACATATGTCGCTTACAGTTCGTTGCGTATGGAGCCGACCTTCATGATTCTGGGTGAGTCGGCGGGAGTTGCTGCGGCGCTTGCGGTCGAGCGCCAGATCTCCGTACAGCAAGTGCCGTACGCGGACCTTCGGGAGCGCCTGCAGCAGCGAGGTCAAAAGCTGACCCACTAAGCTGCGCGGCGCGCTGCAGCCGCTCGACTCCGGGCTACTTGCCCCGGCCCGCGGCCCTGCGATTCTCATGTTCGAGGATCACTTCCCGCACGGCATCCTCGAGGGGCGCGTGGTAGTTCTCGAAGCTCATGCCGCATTCGTGCGTCCGCGATAATGCGGCCGCGACGCTCGCATCCAGCCCATTGGGTCGATACAAGAAGAGCCCCTGATGCGCGAGTTTGCGGAATGCGCCAATGTCGCTTGCAATGACCGGGCGATGGGCGAGGAGTGCCTCGACGACGCACCTACCGAAGCCTTCCTTTCTGGAATGCACCCACACCAGATCTGCGCTGGCGTACTCCTCGACCACCTGCGCCAGGTCCAGCCGCGGCAGTATTCGAATGCGAGTTCGCACATCGTAAGGCAGCCTCATCACACGCCGCCTCGCGAGGTTTGCATCATCACCGAAGCCGATGATGCGTAGTTCGGCATCCGCCAGCCGCTTGCTCCTGCGAAACAGCTTGATCGCGCCGGCATAGTCCTTGTTGCGCCCCATGCCGCTGCACAAGAGGACACGCTTGACGTTGCCCGATCGTGCTCTTCGCTGTACGCCCGCCCGCTTGAAAGCTTCCTCGAATGCGTAGAACGGATTCGACCAGAGACGCACATTGCAGCGATGAAACGCCGGCAGTCGATGCAACTGCGCCAACGTATGAGGAGATGCTGCACAGACTGAGCGGCGCAGTGCTCTGTGCATGGCCTGTGTGCTGCGGATATATCTCGCGGCCAAGCGACGATCGCTGCGGTGGTTCGGAATCAAGTCGTGAATCACCAGAACCGAACGTCCGAGAAGTGAGTCCAGGACGCCGACCGAGTTGTACGGGTACACCGTCAGCGCACATCCTTTGGCGACTCGCATGATTGGCGCAACGATCTGCTCGAATAAGACGAACAGAAAATTGCGAACGAACTGCGGAGCGCCGCGCAGGCTCGCCGGGCAACGCAGTTCCACAGCCTCCATTCCGACTCGGCGCAGGCACGTCACCATATCCTGCGCGTACAAGGGAATGCCGCGATCCATCACGCCGCCGAAGAAGTTGAAGACGAGGATACGTTTCATGCGGCGTCGCCGATGGGGCGGATCATCATCGATCCGGTCGCCGCCTCAGCCACTGTCGCCACGAGCGCGCAGATGTGTAAGTACGACTCGTGCCCGAATTGGGTGTTCGATGATTCGATTCAGCGGTCTCGTTCTCGGACGGTGCTTGTTGCCGTCGCGACAAGCGCAGGATCTTCTGCGCGAGCGCGTCGTCCGGCGCGATCGCCAACGCTCGTCGATACAACATCAAAGCCTCATCGATCGCGCCGCTTCGCCTGGCATCCTCTGCCTCGTGTAGCAACATGGCTTTCCTGCGCGAGGGTTCGAACAGGGAAGCCGTGTGTTGCTGTGCCTGATCCTTGTGTTTGGACACGTTGCCGCTGATACCGACGTAAATGGAATGCGATTCCTTTAACGGCCACTCATGCCCGATCAGATCCGGCGGCAGCACCATCACCGAGAGCTGTTCCTGGTGGCGCAGCCATGCTTCATGCAGGAAATAGTCATCCGTTGCGGAGCTTTGGTGCTGGCGTTCCAGTTCGGCTATGAGTTCAAGAAACGCAGTTACACGCGGGGTGTAGTTGAAGTACAGGCCGAACGGAGCGAAGAAGCGGGGAAGGGCAACAGGGTCGAAGTCGCGGAGATAACGGAAGCCCCGAAGAAAGCCTGCGATGTCGCAGGATGGACCCTTAAGTGCATCGGGGAACCGGGTGAGTCGCGAGTCGACATCGAGCCAGAGGATCGGGCGTTGATGCTTGCGGTGCATCTCGAGATAAAAGCGAACCTTTCTTCGGCAGGCGTCGATCCAAGTCATCCGAGAGTCGTTTCCCAGACTCACGATGTCGTGCGAGAGAGAAAGTCGATCACAGTCTGCGCGAAGCTTGGTGGCGGCCTTTCGGTAGTAGGAATCCTCCGTGAACAGGCTCACTATGGTTGGGTGTTTTGACTCAGTGTTCATCTAGAAAAGCTGAGCCTCAGATGGCATTCCTGAGATTCTTCTCCCAGAGCATGCCGAAGTACTCGTCGCCGAATCGGGTGAAATGCTTTCCGTTCCACGGAAAGGGACAGAACTCTCCGAAAACGACCGCGTGTGGGGAAACATAGAAATCCACACGGACGAATGTGCCGTATGCGCGTCCTAATCGACGCGCATACTCCAGCAACTCGGTGAGCTTCTCCGGGGCCGGGCGGAACCCACCGCATGGAGCATACGTGCTGATGGGTTCGTTGATCAGTTCCCAGTCCTCGGTGAAGAAGGAATGCCACTGAGTTTCCATCGTGCCGAGCTGGCGATCGAAGTGGTCAAAATTGACACGGATTACGCACTGGTCGTCGAAGACGAAAACCTTGAATGTTTCTACGACGTCAAGCCGGCCATCCGCGGTCGGAATGTATTCTTCTATCAACACACGCGCTTTTCGTTTGATCGCAGCTTGCGCCTCTCCCCAGGTAAACGGTCTACCGGTGAGATTGTTGATGCCATTCGCGACAGGAATGACCCCAATTCCAGAATGGCCATAAAGGGGTTTGATCACGAAGTCTCGTGGTAGGGAGACAGCTGGAGCCTTGCCTTCGTCGTTCCCGACCCAGTAAAGAGAGGGCACGGGTACGCCGCACTGCGCAGCGAACCGTTTCGACGCAAGTTTGCTCGCAAGTCGAGTACGCCACGAAGGTGCCTGATTCCACTGGGCTCTGCGCAATCGAAGCCGCTGGGTGAAATCGAAAGTCGCCATGCTTCGTGCCCGGAAACCCATTGCTATGCACGCATGTAGAAGTAGAAGTCGCTTGGTGATCCGTGGCCTTCCTTCGTTCGCGTTCCTCCCCTGAACGGATTCGGAATGGTCTCAACCAGCGTAAAATTGGGAGCTTTCTCTTTGACCCAGTCGGTGAATCTGCGATGCCGAACATGCGGCGAGCGAGGATTGATTGGGCGATCCTCGCAGCTGCAGTAGATGACAACGTACCCAGAGGAAGCGTGGAACAAACGATGCATATAAGCATCGAATACATCGTCCTCTACCAAGTGAAAGAGAACATCGAGCGATAGAACCAGTTGGGCCATCTGACCTGAGTATTCGCTCACATGATGGAACTCCTTCGATTTGTCCTCGCTGAACAGTCTCTTGCACTGTTCCACCGCAGTAGAACTCACGTCGTAACCAACGTACCGCTTGTATTTGGCGAGGGTAAGTTGATTTCCGTCGCCACAGCCGAACTCGATCACGCTCTCAATCTCGCTATGCGCGACAAAAGCATTGAGGACGGAGGCTTTGAACTCTGCGAGTTCACCGTATGAGCCTTTGCCCGAGTCCCCGCCAAGTCGGTAACGCGATTCCCAATAGGTCGAGGAACTTTCAAACGGCTTTGTCATATCGACTCCTGATGCCGAGCATGGCAGATCTTAGCTTCGCGAACCGAGGTACGTTGCTGCTTCCGCACCAGTTCTCCACCAAACGAGCTGACCGATGGAGGTCTTCTGCGATACGGGTTGATTCCAAGGCTTGTTACCCCCCGCAAAATGAAGGACGCGAATATCTCGCAAAAATCTTATTTGAGCAGCTACATCCAACCTGCTCAGAAAGGATTCCTGGAAGTTGTAGATAGGCGAGATCAGGCGCAGACCGGAGTTCGGTTTGGATCGCATAAAGCGCGTGATGTACTGCTGCTCGTTGATGCATGCCACGCTTGTGGTGAATGCGACTATTTCCTTCAGAAAGGCCTCTGAGAGCACTCCCTTGCGAAGGAGCATTACGCCGCTGTTTAGCGATAATGGGGAGCCCTTGAGGTCATGCACAAATCGGGTCATGTGCTGGAGGATCTCGGTTGGGTCGCGGCGGCGTCCGTCGGGGTTCTGGAGAACGGTTTTTTGAAACTGAGGGCAACCTATGAGGTCGCCGGCCTCAGAGAAGATGGGTGACAACGATCCTACTGTGATCATGTCGCAGTCGAGAAACAGAAGCTCATCGAATCCCCAGTCTCTGAAGACAGACCACTTCAAGAACGTAGCTCGCGTCCATGCATGCTTGCCTTCTCGCTTCTTGGCATTGGCCGCAGCATCGTCGAGTATCGCTATAGTTGTTCTGTCGATCAGGAACTTCACATCTGCTGCCACATCCACGACTGGATCTTGAAACAGCGCTGCGTCCTCCGTGGCAATGATGATCGGCAGGTCGATGAGAGCGCCCGATCGAATCAGTGTGTGCCAGAGGACCTTCATGGGCCATACATATCCAGAATCAAGGATGAATACGAGCGCTCTCTGCTTTTCCGAGGTTGGTGTAGGGTCATTACCAAAACCAGGAAATCCATCGAGCTGATGTAGAGCCCTGAGGGTCATAAAAATCTCTGAAAAAGTCGCTCGGACGGCTTGGTCTAGGCGGACCAAGTGGCACGCCAAGTGCCACTTAGCCCGAAGATGCTTCTCAGATGTGATCGAGCGATGAGGGTGTCGTACAAATCGTAAGATCCAGCGTCTCCGGGCGACGTACCTGTCAGTACCACGACTTCCTCCGCTGTGATCTTCGGCAATGGATCAAGCTTGTGCTGAAGTATGCCCGGCAGTGGGAACAGAACTTCTTGTGCACTAACCGTGTCACCTGGGCTAAGAATGTCGATCTGGTGTCGCAGGCAGAGCTCATACACCTTGGGGTGGAGTGCGGCGCGGCAAGGCTGGTCGTACTTGCGCCAGTGGAACATGGCTATCGTCTTCCTTTTAAGCGCTGCCTCTTCGAGCATGACTAGAGTTCGATCAAGAGCCGAACCATTTGCCGCGAAGTCAGAGATGATGACGACCGCGTAGTTGCGCTGCGTCGCGCGCTGAGGCTGATTAGCCACCGGGACCGGGAACATGCGATTCGTCGCCGCTCCATCGAAGCGAGCAACCGCTTCACCTGGCTGAAGATTTCCGTGCCAATAGCAATAGGCATCGCGATAGTTCCAACGCAGTCCGTAGAAAAGACTTCTCAGATGCGTGGCCTTGGAGCGCGTCAGGGAGTTCTCGCGAGTCAAGGAGAGGGCGAGGACATACTTCTTCGGAAGCGTCAGTACGGCTTGCTCGCCGTAGAGTGTCCGAATCCTGGCATAGAACTCGGCATCGCCGCTGACTGAGACTTCATCCCATAGGCCCACGGCATCGAGTAGTGATCGGCGACAGATCAATGACGAAAAGTTCAAATCGAACACCGAGCCTCGAGGAATCCATGCGCCGAGGATCTCAAGGTTGGGATCGACTCGCACCCAGTAAGACTTGACCGCGACTGCATGCGGGTTGGCGAAGAGTGCTTCGATTTGCATCTCGATGCGCTGAGGATGAGACCAGTCGTCGCTGTCATGAATCATGACCAGCTCGCCGGTGGAGTTGCGTACCCCCACGTTTCGCGCGGGATATGCTCCACTGTTAACGCTTTGCCGTATGAGCCGCACGCGAGAGTCAGTCTTTGCGATGTCTTCTACGATCTCGCACGTGTTATCCGTGCTCAGGTCGTCGACTACGATGATCTCGAGATTGCGCCATGTCTGACGCAGTAAGCTGTCGAGCACCCATGCGATCGTTTCGGCAGCATTGAAAGCTGGGACGATCACAGAAAGTTTTGCATCCTGGCGGGAAGTCGCCGGTTCTGCATTTGCAACGATGTTCGCGAGCGAGACGGGCAGCCCTGCACACCTCTTGCGGAGCGGAGCAAGCCCAGTTGTAAGGAATGCTTCGTTGAGCGCGTCCAGCTGCGCCGACCCCACTTGGTCAGGAGGCGCGTCATTCGCCAACTCAATTTTTCGGAGTACCGTCGATTTCAGGAGAAGCAAATCGAGCGTCTTCGTCTTTCTCGGAAGTTCGAGCTCGATGGCCGCCAGCGCCTCGCTGAATCGTCCGAGCTGAATCAATGTGCGGATCTCACATAGAATGATGCGCGGGTGTGGGTTAGGAGCGATGAATCTCGAGAACTCGATATTCTCGAGTGTCCGAGCGTAGTCCTCCTCCACGAAGAACCAGCGCGCCAGATACCATGCGGCAGATTCGCGTTCCGATGCGGGGGCGTTAACATCTGTCTTGATCTTTTCCAGTTCGGGAATAGCGTAGCGAGCGAAGCCGCCCCAGAGTTTGAGTTCGAGCTCGTCAGCGGAGAATGGCGCGGAGACCTGCGGGGAGGTTGTTTGCGGTGGCGCCGCGGCTGGCAGCGACGCGACCGAGGGCTCATAAGCTTCCAGGCGCGGGAGTGCAGGCTCCGAGTTCGCATTGCAGCGCTGTAGTTTGAGGATCCCGAAGCTTCCACGAACGCGGCGTACCTCGAATGTCACATCGCTGCGTCCCGCAGCGAGCTGTAACAGCTGTACAGTCTGTCCGCTAACGATCTCGAGCTTTCTTGCTATACGTTTCGCGCCAACTGCGATCTTCTTACCGCATAACGTCGCGATGCCGCGCAGCGAGTCATCGGTCGAGACGACAATTTCCACCGTTGCTTTGACGTCCTGCGAGGCCAGGAACCCGACGTGGATCGCCCGAGCATCCGCGTCTGCGGCAAGCGCGATCCTTTGGCGATTGAGCGTCAACGGGATGTAGGCGATCGTGCTGCCCGCAGGGAACGCACCAATGGGCGAATCGGACCGTTCGGGTGCTGTTCGCTGATTCTCCGCAAGTGACCGAAGTTTTGGATACTCACTCCAGGCGGCGATTGCCGCGGCAAGGCGCGCGAGCGCACCGGGGCGCGCACGCTGCGTGATTGCAGTCCCCAATCGGTACGCGAAGTCATCGCGCACCCGTGAGGTCTCGGTTCGTGCTTGCGATGCTTCGGTCCGGGCCCGCAACTCGCGACGGTGAACCTGAACAACAGACTGCAGAAGTTCCCCTTGCACATACCGTAGCTCTGCATTCTGCTTCCGCGCCTGCTGCAAGTGCTGACGCTGGGAGTCGAGTTCCAGCGTATTCGCGGCTGTTTGGCTCTTGGATAAGCGGATAGCTTCCTCCAGTTGCTTGTTCGTGGAACGGAAATGACGAACCTTGCGGATCATCGACTCCTTTTCGTTCGCGGCCGCATCAAGCGCCTGCGCTGCCGCCCGGGAAGATTGCTTCAGGTCTGAGTTTTCGGCTGCGACAGACCTCGCTTCACGAGCCAGTTCCTCAACGTGGTTTCGCATCTGGCTCAAGGCGTATTGAAGCTCATCGCGCTCGGACGCGGTCGAAGCAAGATCACTCGACAATGCCAGTCTGGCTTGTTCGGTTGTTGCCAGTGCTGTTCGGAGCGCCTCACGCTCTGCAATTGCTTCATCCAATTGCGATTTTGTCTCGACCAGTTCCTGCTGGACGACGAGCAATGCTGCCTGCATCTGCTCGCCAGATTGCGCTGTTGTCGCGATCTGCTGTTCTGCGTGCCGCAGCTTGGATTCCAGCGCCCGCAAGCGGGCCGCGGTCTTGTGCAGCTCCTGCGTCAAGCGGTATGGATTGTTCTGCGAGAACCGTGAGCTCATGAATGCGAGGTTCACCCGCCGCAGCAGCGGAGAATCCTGAATCCACTCGTGCTGCTGCTCGTAGATCTTGAAAAGCCTGTAGCCAAACGGATTGAGAAAATCCTCTATGTCTCGATAGTAGCAATGCTGGGTTCCATCGGGACTCATCCCGGCTTCTACATAGATGACGTCGATGCGTTCCTCCCGCAGGAGCTTTTCGGCGCCTGACAGGGCCTTCAACTCGTGACCTTCGATGTCGATTTTCAGTAGCGAGATGTGACGATCGGTGACCTTTTCGATGAACAGATCGAGTGTCGTAGATTCGACCTCGAAGGAGTTCTGGAGCGCATGGTCGCGTTGGGAGCGCCCCACTGCGTGTTCAATGACCTTCGTCATGTCGGCGTGCGCATGCATCGTGATCCGGCCGGTGCGAGCATCCAGTGCCACGTTGTGGTAGTCGACGACCTTCTTTGGGAACGTCTGCTGGATGTGCTGCCGGGCCTTGTCCAGCGACCGAGCATTCGGCTCGATGAGATGTGCTTCCCGCACCTTCAACCCAGATTCGAGCACTCTTCGCAGCACCTGTCCTTCAAACGCGCCGACATCCACGTACGTCACGTGACGCTTGTAGAAGAACGGCACCATGTCCAATAGAAAGCGCTCGACTCCGGTCCTCTGAGCCGGTTTGGGTGACTCTTTCGATGCAACTAGCGCACTCATTGTTTGCTCTCTCGCTCGCGTCAGCCCGCTGGGTTGGGCAGATGATGGTTGCTCTGAAGCCCGCTGAGTGACTTCGCGGTTGGAATTGGCGCCAGCTGCTGTCATGGCGCGTGCTGTCGTGCCGGAGTGCGAGCGAACTTGCAATAGACGGTTGCGAGTTTCTCCGCGTACGCGTTCTCACTGAATCGCTCGGCCTGCCGCCTCCCTCGCTCGCTGAGATGGGTCCGCAACGATGCGTCTGAGTCGAGTGCACGAATACCGGCAGCGATGTCTGTCGCTTCATAGGGATTGGTCAGAAGGGCGCACTCGCCTGCGACCTCCGGAATCGAGCTCGTACTGGACGTCAGCACCGGCGTGCCGAGAAGCATCGATTCGAGGATTGGCAGGCCGAAGCCTTCGTAGAGCGAAGGAAACAGTACGCCGCGCGCGCCGCGCACCAGAGTCATAAGAAGCGGATACGGCGCGTACTCGAGCTGGATGATGCGGCGGCTCGAGCGCAGATCGCCGCCTTCGTTGAGCGACTTGAGTAGGCGCAGTTCGCTTTCCGATTTCCACGCCTGTGCGCCCACGATCACCAGCGGCGCTTTCACGCCACTTGCGAGATAGGCCTCGATCAATCGCCCGACGTTTTTCTTCGGCTCGATCGAGCCATAGAACAGGTAGTAGTTCTTGTACTTCAGGCCGAACATCCCTTCGACTTCGGAACGCACTGCATCCTCGGGCTTGTTGCGGTACTTCGCCGGAATGGATACGGCCTGGTAAGTATTGGTGATCCGCTCGGGCTGGATGCCCACGATGTCTATCAGGTCACGGCGCGATGCCTCGGAGACAGTGACAACGTGATCGGCAGTTCGCGCAATCCATTTGAGCAACGCGAGATACTTGTCCTTCTTGTCGAGCGTCGAGTACGGCAGACGCAGGGGAACGACATCATGAAGCGTGTAGATATTCGGGCAGCCACGAACTCTGATCGGCAGGGGATACGTCCAGTGAACGATGTCTGGCACCGGATCGACGGTGACGTAATTGACGGCTCCGAAGATGTCGAAGTGGCTGGCGGCCTTCTCGTAGAGGTCGGTCGCATTCCAGATCCGGTCGAAGTGCGGAAGGCGAGATTGGAATGTATCCGGTACGACCTTGCCGGTGATGGGGACTTCGAACGCACGATTGCGATTCAATGAGACGAGCGAGCGCACTCGCTTGCGCACGCGCTGCCATCGGGAGAGCGTGAGCGAATGCGAGTCGTAGAACGAGACTTCCTTGAGCAGTGGCGAATGACTGCGAGTGGCCGAGCTGCCATACAGCACGTCGACGCTGCAGCCGAGATCCCGTAAGCAGAAGCTCAGGTTGCGCGCGTACGTGGCGACACCGGTGCCCTTCTCCAGACTGAGATTGAAGCCATCGATCATCACGGATAGCGGCGAGCCGTCGCTCTTCGCAAGTCTCGAGATCTTGCTCTTCTGCTCCTGCGGCTCGATGACCAGACTGGGGACGGCGCTCATGGTGTTGTTCTTCTCTAGAAGGCAATCGATCGCAGCGCAGAGCTCTGCGGCGCAACAGAGCGCAGCGGATCGTACGCAAGGGGTAACGGAAACGACTCGATGAGGGCGCTGGGGTCGTACTCGAACGGTTCCCACACGCTGTCGACACAACGAATGATCTGTTCCCAGTCCGATCGCTCGTCGCGGCGCTGGTTGTACATGTGAAAGAAGGGGCGGGGTCCGGCAGCGTAGAACTCCCAGATTCTCGGATCGGTCGCGCAGGGCTCGTCGAGCTCGATGCGCACGAGGCCGCCTGCGGTCTTCGGCAGATTGCGGAAGTTCAGCACCGGAATCCCGTAAGCCTCTGCGATGACCACGCCGTGGAAGCTTTGTGAGACGATGCGTTTGCACGAGCGAATCAGCCGCACCTTCTCGATGAGCCCCTGCAAGGTAGGCGCATGCCATGTGTTGATGAGTGCGACGTCCTTCGATGCCTCGGCATCAACGATGTACCGCAGCGAATCAGCTCGCGGCGGCGCATCGGGGTGCGAGCCGTCAACATCTTGAATGTGTGGGATCACGCCGAGCTCGTATTTCTTCTCGACCGGCTCGTCGAAGATGGACGGGAGTACCCATACCGGATCGCCGTAGATGGCCGGTACACGAACACCGAAATCGCGCAGGTGCTGCGCACTGATCGAACCGCGAATGGCGCGCACGTCATACTGCGTCTGCGGTACGTTCTGGGCGAGAACACCACCTCGAATCGATACGCCGGAGCCCCAGATCGTCGCCGTGCCGCCTCTGATCGCGTGTGCAATGCTGCCCACGGCGACCAGCTTCGTGCACAGTTCGTCGAAGTTCGTATGCCGGATCGGTAAACCGGAGAGTGCGCTGACGATGACGGCGCTGAGGGAGTCGCCGAGATTCGCGAACCCCTCGGTGTCGCGTGAGGCTGCGGCCCAGCAGAGATTTACGTTCCCGTGAGAGTCGAGGATTGAAGATGCAGTCTCACGCGTGCTAGGCGCGGGGACGAGCTCACGAGCAGGTGCATCGATCAACGACGGTGCAATTCGTGCGCGCTCGAGCAGATCCTGCAGAGCCTGCGAGTGGACGCGCCCCAACGAAGCCACCCGCTCGAGTGCTGCAGCCGGGATAGGGGCGAGCTGATTCATCATGGCTCGCCGAATTACGTCCCTCGCAGCGGCAGTGTTACCGATGAGATGCTCGGGAGCGTCCAACTCACGCAGCAGTCGAGCCTTCTTGCCGTCAGCCGAGTCCAATGTGGCCACGGGCACATTGGCAAGCGCTGCCAGAATCAGACCATGGAAGCGGGTCGTGATGACGGCACGATACGATGCGAAGAGAAAGATCAGGGCTTCGAAATCGCGGCCGCGCAGATCGACCAACGAGGTGTGGGCGCCCGCGCGCTGCAGTAGCTTCTGCATGCGTTGGCAGTGACTCACGTCGTCGTTCGACATGATGAGCAGGTCGAACTCACTCTCGCGCAGCTCCTCGGCGAGCGAGCCATCGCTCATTGCTTCGGGAAGTGCGGGGTACGCAAAGAGCTCACCTGCGAATGCAATGCGATTCGGCTGGCGGACAGTGGATCTCACGCACTGAGTGGCACGGGCGAACAACCCGAGCGCCGGATCGGTGCCGGTCGCGACGGCGCGAGCGCCCAAGGCGCTCAGCAATTCGCTCGAACGCGGATCGCGTGTGGTAATCGGTGCAAAGCATTGCAGGGCGCTGCGTGCGAATTCTTGCGCGAAGGGGTGCCGCTCGATGCCTGCGGCGTGATCCTGATCGCCGACACCGATGAGCGCGGCAGGAATGCCGAATTGTTCGGCGATGCATCCGAACTTCAAGTAATTCCCGAGATTCTGGCGCTCATCGGACCCGTCGCGGCTCGCGTAGATCAGTCCGCCGCCACCCACGACGACGGCGTCGTACTTGGAAACGTGCAACGGATCGATGTCGGGTCCTGAAACGAACACCTCCGCACCGGCTCGTTCGAGCTCGTCGGCGATGGTCATGGCCAGAAGATCGTCGCCCACGTTGCCCATGTGCGATGCGCCGACGAGCAGTACACGGCGCTTGCCCGCGCCGACATGCGCCACTGCCGAGCTCTTGTTGAAAGGACGTGCGCTCGAAGCCTTTGCCGGTGTCCCGCTGCGGTAGCGTTCGAGTCGCTCGAACCATGCGGTCAGGTGCGCAACGCTTTGTGTATCAGGGGGGCGGCGCCAGCGGAAGGTGCCGCCCAGGACGAATACCTCATTGGACCATGAGCAGCGCTCGGGGTCCGCGGCGGCGGGATGCAGGCGCGGCGCAAGCCGATCGATGTCGTCTTTCGAACAACACCATGCAAGTCGCTCGAGATGGCTCAGACCCCAGGAAAATTCCAGGGGCGCGAACCGCGGGTGCAATGGCAGGAACTCTGCAGGTACGAGAACGCAGTCTGCTTCCTCGGCGGCGCGCAACGCCTGCTGGGACGCGGCGAGCCAGTAGGGATCTGCGAGGGTGAGGACCGCAGCGTTCATGGGGGTTACAAATCCAGCGCGACGCGGGCCGCGATCGCGATCTGATAAAGAATCTGCGTGATACCGCGCGTCACTTCGATGTTGCGCGAGCCGACTTCCGGCAGAACCAGGATCTCGTCGCCGGGAAGCGGTTTGGCACGCGCGCTGTTCTCGAACGTGCCGTCCTGACGGATGAGCAGAACGCGCGCATTGCTGCGCTTCTGGGTGGTGCCGCCCGCCAGACGCAGGTAGTCACTCACCGTCGAGCGGCGGTCGTAGGTGATGGCCTGCGGCTGCGTAACTTGGCCATGAACCATCACGATCGAGCTCTGCTCGGGAATCTGCAGAACGTCGCCGTCTTCCAGAAGGATGTCGTTGGTCTTCTCGCGATCGGCGAGAATGACTTGCCCACGCGGTTCCACCGTTCGAGCACGCTCGACGAACCGGCTGATCAAGGCGGCCTCCTGTGCGCGCAGCGCCGACTCTTCGCGCGTAGCCGATTGAGCGGTGAGCGCCTGTGTCTCCAGTGCGCGCAGCGACATGTCCAGCATCTCTTTCTGACGCACGGCGACAGATGTACGGAACAGCTGAATCGCGCTGAGCTGTGCTTGTGGGGTCGGCTGTATCTGCGCGAGCGCATCGCCCAGCTTCGCGCCGTGCGTCAAGGTGAGAACGCGCGAGCTCGCGACCGCGCCATCCACTCGCACCAGAATCGTTCCGGGGCTGCGGTCGGCGACGATCGAAATTTCGTCACCGGGTGTCACCGTTATTCCGGCGAGTTGGCCGATCGCGTGGTACTCGCCGGTCTGTCGCGTGCCCGTCTTGTGCAGAATGCTCGCGTGCGTCGCGCCGGGTTTAGGGCGTGCAAGCTCCAGCAGATCGGTGACGGCAATGCGCTCACCCCGAAACTCGAAGCCGTACGCGTTGAATACTTCACCCGATACGCGCACCGAGCCCTGGCGAGCGCCGACGAGCAGGGTGTCGCCATCTTGCAGCTGGACGGGAGCGAGCGCGCCGTCGAGCAGAAAGTCGTAGAGGTTGAATTGCGAGAGGAGCGCACCCGCTCGCACCAGGCGGACATCGATGTAGCTGCCTCTCTCAGGATCGACGCCTCCCGCTCGCGTGAGATAGCCGAGAATGGATTCGCCAGCGGTGCCGGCGTATTGCCCGGGTGAGGTCACGAAACCAGTCACGAAGACGCGAACCGGTTGCGATTGCTCCAGCGAGGCATAGACGCCGACGTTGTCGCGATAGACGCGCTGGACCGATCCCTGAACGATGCGGTTCAAATCGCGATTGGAAGCACCCGACAGTTTGACGGGACCGACATTCGGAATGAAGACGTTGCCTTGCGCATCGATCTGCTGGATTGCTTCGTAATTGAAGGAGCCCCACATGCGCAGCGCGACGCGGTCGCCCGTCGCGAGCAAGTAGTCCGGATTGAACGTGGTCGCGTAGGTCCTCGAGCCATTGGCATTGAAGAGCTGCTCGCCAAACATCGGCAGGCGATCCGCTTTCGAAGCAGGGGCTGGGCTCAGCAGCGAAGCAGCATCCACGCTGGGCGCTGCAGGTGTCAGCGTCAGATTGGCGGGATCGACGAGGCCTTCGCGCCGCAAAGCCTCGAGCTCCGATGCGGACTGAGCGAAGCAGAGCGAGGCAACGAGCAGCAACGTGGCGCAAGCGCACGATCTCTGCAAGGCCCTCACCCATGACGCGCGATTGATCATTCCTGGTGGTCCTCGATGGTCGCGACGATCAGCCGAACGATGCCGTAGAGCAGGCTCAGGCCCATGAACAACGCGAGCAATGTGTAGATGCGACGCGGATACGACGCGGCTTCAGGCACGGTGGGGGACTCCACCTGCACCAGGCTCTTCACCTTGCGGGTGGATTCCACTCGCGCGGACTCGAGCGTCGTCAATGCGAGCTTGTAGGTGTCCTGGGCATACTGAAAATCCGCCAGCAACTGCTGGTAGTCGCCTGCCAGCACGTTTAAGTGTGCACCGCCATCGACTGCAGTGCCGCGCAAATTCTCTGCCCGTAGCTGTGCCCGCGTACCTTCGATCTGCGCCTGCAGGCCTTTGACCTGGTGAGTGTCTTCGTGGAGATAGCCGAGCAGGCCCTTGAGCTCCGCTTCCTGTTTCGCCAACAACGACTGCAGCTCCACCGTCACTCCGGTGTTGGCCTGCGCCTGTGCCATGGGATCCAGCACCCCATGTGTGTTCTGGAACTCCAGCAGCCGCTTGCGTGCGGTGTTGACGGCTTGACGGCCCTTCTCCAGTTCCGCTTCCGCAAAAGCCATCTGCTCACGTGCGAGCCGATGGGAGCTTTCGTTGATGAAGCGCTCGCTCAGGGCAATGATCTGTCGATTCAGTGCATCCGCTGCCTGCGGATCGAACGCCTGCGTGCGAATGCTCATCAAGCCCGACTCGTCGTCGATGACGACCTTGACGCGCTCGCGGTAGTAACGGAGGAAGTCTTCCTGGGTCGCTCGCGGCGACAAGCGATAGACGACGTCGGTGCGAGGTGTGCTGAATTGCTTACGCAGCAGCAGGCGCTGTTCGAGCTCCTGCAGCATGTCGAAAGAAAGAATATGTGCCATCAGCATGAACTCGTCCTTGCGCGACGATGGGGCGCTCGCGCCGAGCATCGCGCTCAGTCCGTCCATAGCGACCGGAGTTTCTGCGTTCGCGCGCACTGCGACGATCGACTCGACTTCGTATCGATCGGCCGCGAACACGAGCATGTACAGCACGGCCACCATGAGCGGTGCGACGACGATCGCCAGACGCAGGTTGCGTTGCGAAGCAAGCTCAAGCAGCTGCTTCATTGGCCTCGCCCGCTGCCTCGTAGACGGCAATTCCCTGGTTGACGTCGTGATAGAGCGTCGCCTTGCCCGCGTCCAGGACCACCACGGCAGTACACATCTTGCGAATCAGATTCATGTTGTGGGAGATGAGGATCACGTTTGATCGCTTCAGCCGTTCGGCGAATACGCGGCGGCTCTTTGCTTTGAAAGTGGCATCGCCGACGGCCATGATTTCGTCGATGAGGTAGTAGTCGAAATCGAAGGCCATGCTCGTGCCAAATGCCAGGCGGGCGCGCATGCCCGATGAATATGTGGAGACAGGCTGGTCGATGTAGTCGCCGAGCTGTGCGAATTCCTGGACGTAATCGAGCTTCGCGCGCATCTGCGCGCCGCGCAGCCCATGGATGCGGCAGACGAACTTCACGTTCTCGCGGCCGCTCAAGGTGGTTTGCATGCCTCCGCTCAAGCCTACCGGCCAGGACAGCGTGCCTTGGGTCGTTATCTTTCCGGAGTCGGGAAGATCGACCGCGCTCAGCAACCGCATGAGCGTCGACTTCCCTGCGCCGTTACGACCGATGAGTCCGACATTCAAGCCGCTGGGAATCTCGAGCGAGAGGTTGCGCAGCACGGTTTTGCGGCCGCGCAGCGTCAGATAGGACTTGTTGATGTTGTCGAGGCGAATCACATCGTCACCCGCGACAGATACCGCAGTCGATACATCGCGAGCCCGAGAAAATTCGCCATCAGGGCAAGCGCAAGCGGATACAGCACATTCATCTGGTGCATGGGCTGGTACTGCCCGATCGCAGCCGATCTGGACAGCTCGACCAGATGCAGCACCGGGTTCACGGAGAGCGCATCGACGAGCGAATCCGGGAAGCGGGTGATCGGAAACAGAACGCCCGAAGCGAAATAGAGCGGGATGAACAGGACGCGAATGAGCGACTTGGCGTCCGGAATCATGCTGCCGATCGCGGCGAACAAGAGCCCGAGTCCGAAGGCGACTGCGACCGTGAGCGCCAGAGCGCCGACGAACTCGATCGGATAGGAGGGCAGGACGTCGAACTCGAACATGCCAAGTCCGAAGAGCACGATGCCGAATACCATGGCCTCGATCGCGCAGTTCGCGATCACCCGGGCTACGAAGACATCCATCAGCGTGATCTGCCTGTAGGAGAGCAACGCCTTGTTGGCGCTGACGCCCTCCATGGTTTGCAGGCAGATCGTCTTGAACAGCAGGAAGGGCAGAAATCCGTAGACGAGGAACACCGGATACTTGACGCCGCCGGGCAACGTTCTCTCCAGGAACACACCGAACAGGATCACTGGAAAGAGCAGGTGCGCGACCGGCTCGATCATCACCCAGAGCAGGCCCACACGGCTCTTGCCGAGACGTGCGCCGACCTCTCGCAGAACGAGGGCATAGATCACATCGCGCTGAATCTGGAAACTGCTGCGAACCATCGAGCGGCTCTACGCTGCAGCAGCCGCGAGCGCGGCTGCTTTGCGCAGCGACTCGGACTCGCTGAGCGTCATGAGCTTGTTCATCCTCGCGAGGAGGGGTTGAACGCATTGATCCCAGCGATACTGTTCGCGCACCAGCGTGTGACCTGCATCGGCGAGCCGCTGTGCTTCCATCGGCTGAGACAGGAGCTTTGTTACCGAGGCCACCCACTCCTGTATGGATTCGGCAAGCATGAGGTGTTCCCCGTGCTTGGCCGCGATCCCGCCGAGCGCCGTAGGCGAGCAAACAACTGCAAGCCCATTGGCGAAGTAATCGAGCACCTTGTTCTTGATGCCTGCTCCAGTTCTCACGGGGCACACGCCGATGCGCGCGGTCGCTAGAGCCTGATGCAGGTCGGGAACGATTCCTTCGATGCGCACGCCTTTGATCGAGGCCAAGCGGCGGCGGGCAATGGCTCCGATCGGTCCAACGATCCTCAGCACCGCGTTGGGAAAACGCTGGCGCACGCCAGGCAGCACTTTCTTTGCGAAGAACCAGGCAGCATCGAAATTCTGCAGGCTGCCCAAGTTGCCGACAAATACGATCTCCGCTTCGGCCCGACGAGACATCCGAACGGGGGTGCCGGAGCTCATGTCGCTACCGTTGGGGATGACGAGTGCGTGCGAAAGAGAGCTCGACGGGGACTTCGTCAGGTAGTCGAGATCGATGGCCGAGGTGAGAGAAACCAGATCGAATCTTGCGGCGAGTCGGCGCTCGTAGGCTGCGAGCCGCTTTGCCTCGATTCGATACAGGAGCTGCCTTGGATCAAAGTAGTCCGCCTTGCTCTGCGTGACACGTTCCATGCTCATGGAGATCGCATCCGTCATTTCGAGGACTCGCACCCCCGCGGCGCCTCCCGGGACGTACGTGGCCGTACGCACCAGGTGCGCGAGGATCATGTCGTGATGAGGAGCGAGCAGATCGACCGCCTCCTGGAACTCAGGGCTGCGGTAGTAGGCGATCTGTAGAGGCTCTGCGGTAGGAATCGCGCCGAGCGTGTTGAAGAAGCGCTTCCAGGTCGGCAGCACGATTCGATGGATCTGACGGAAGACGCCATCGCAAGCGATCGGCGCCTGTTGCTCCGTTTTGGATCGGCACAGCGTCAGAAGCGTCAAGTCATGGTGCTTGGCGAGTTCACGAGCCATGCGATGGATGCGCAGCCGATCCCCCCCGATACCCACGTAAGGATCTCGAGGTGTCAACACTAGAATTCGGCGCCGCCTTATCTCTCGCATGTCCGTTTGGTCCTTTGGATAATTCTGAGCTAAGCCATTCCCTTAACAGTCGAACCGCTCGCTTGACAATTCTCTCGGCCGCAACACTCGTCAAAAGATGCTACGGGTTATGACACTTCAAAAACTTTGACGTGTGCTCAGTTTTTAGCCAGACATGAGCCGATGCCTTGCTCATATGAGATCGAATCACGCGAAACGTGCGCTCGTTCTCGAAGTTGGGTTCCGCGTGCGCCTGCATGACATCGGCACGCGGCGGAAATCATGATCGATGTGATCCGGGTCACTCTCGTTGCCTCGCCAACGGTGAGCGGGCGAACGCTGTTGACGGGTCTCCAACCGCCACGCTTCGATATCGGATCGGAGTATCTGCAGCTCCGGCGCTCGACCGAGTCTCCGGGTCGTCGCAGACCCCGTGCTCGGGAAACCCTGGGTGCTTGGCGGCTCGTGGGGAGTGAAGCCCACTGGGTGGTATGTCGCCCGCAACGACGTCTGATTGTTTTCTGGACCACGATGAAGATCGTCGATTCGTGATCTATGAAGCCGTAGGCATGCTTGCTCCTTGCGACGTCAGCACAGTGTTCGTGACCTCGTGGCTCAATTCGTCTCGAGTGTCCTGCAAGATGCATTCCTGCATCGAAGCTGCTCTGGTGTCGGCACGCTGACCACTATCGATCCGCAGCAATCCAACGGACGCACTGACACGTGTGTCGCTGCTTGCGTGATCAACCGCTCACCAGTCAACGGGAACGGCTCTTCCGAACAAGCGAGCCCGGTCCAGGCGTTCGGCCTGATCAATGTCGACGCTTCTTACGTTTTGTGATCGAGCGCTGTTGGATCTATTGTCTCTTTCGCGCTCGTTTTCACCCGCGCTGAAATTATGTCCGGGCATGACACTTTGGGCAATGGGAAAACGTGTGGCCTTTGCAACTGAAAGCGAAGGTAACAACAGATTCATTTAAGAGGGGTGGGTGAGCGACGCTCAAACGTCTCGTCTATTGCCATAGCAAATGATCGCGACGGATCTCCACTTCCCCTGCAGGAGGCCGAACCGATCTCAGTTGTGAGCTGTAAGAGCCGTAGGCGGACTGAAGTTGTCAGGTGCGATGATGGAACGTTCTGTATCAACGTTGTCTTCTATCGCACCTACGATGGAGGGCGCATGCCTGTGCTTGTCAATGGTCCCCGTCTTCGTTCGGTTCGACCAGCCACTACGCTGTCACGGGTAAGGGCCGCGGTGCGTGGCTCGAGCGGTGAACAGTCAACGAGGAATCGATGCTCTCTCGCAGAGCTTCGTCGCCCGCGAGATCAGTTTCTCATTGCCCTTGACCGCCGGGTGCTCGGCGAATGCGGCCGTGGGTCCGCGCCAGCGCAGAGACTCGGTGTCTGTGAACAGTGGCGCGTCTGTGCGCAAGGTGGCGAGGCGCTTGAATAAGAGAGCGAGAGGTTGCTGGTCGCCGAGCACGGAGGCGGGGAAATTCTCGAGCGCGCCGTGTTTCTCGATCAGGCGTGCGGCGCCGACTTTGCCGATGCCTTCGATGCCTGGATAGCCATCGGCTGTATCGCCGACGAGTGCAAGGAAGTCCGGGATGCGCTCAGGATCGACACCGAACTTCTTGCGAACGGCCTCGGCGTTGCGAATCTCTTTCGCCTTGCGGTCGACCTGCACGATCCGTTCGCCTTGTACACACTGCGCAAGATCCTTGTCGACCGTCCAGATGGAGATCTTCTCGACACGCTCATCGGCAGCGGCGAGATGTGCCGCGGAGGCCAGCGCATCGTCGGCTTCGAGCTCCACCATCGGCCACACGGCAACGCCCATCGCTGCGATTGCAGACTCGAGCGGATGAAATTGCGCGAACAGGGCAGGCTCGATGCCCTCGCCGGTCTTGTAGCCCGGCCACAGTTCGTTGCGAAAGGATTCGATAACGTGATCCGTAGCGACGCCCAGGTGTGTGGCGCCGCCTTCGATCATTTCGAGCAGCGTATTGAGTACGCCGACCGTCGCACCGAACGGCGCATCCTTGCCTTTGTTGAAGCGTCGCAGCCCGTAGAAGTGCCGGAACAGTTCGTAGGTGCCGTCGACGAGATGAATGATCATGGGAGAGCGCGTAATTGACAATTAACAGTGGACAATTGACAACGAAAACACCTTCAACAGCAGACGGTCGCGCGTGCGCGCACCGATGTGTCCGTTTCTTCGTTGTCCATTGTCAATTGTCCATTATCAATTTCTCAGTCTATTTTCCCGCGTACATCTTCACCAGGCGGTGCAGGAACTCGCGGCCTTCGAGGACGGACTGGACTGGGATTCGTTCGTTGAGGCCGTGGGCGTTCGTGGTGGCGCCGTCGGAGAACATGCCGGAGACGCCGTAGGTTGGAATGCCCGCAGCCGTGAGGAAGCGGCCATCGGTGGCGCCGGAGGCTTGTGCTGGCACGATGGGCACGCCGGGGAACATGTCTTTCGTGAGGGCTTCGATCGGTCCCATGATTTCGCGGGTCAGGGGCGGTGGCGGGCCGGCCTTCTCGGGCGGTGCCTGGAAGTTCACCGTGACTTTTGGATCGCCGACGACCTCGATCAGTCTCTGTCGAATCTCCTCGGGCGCGTGGCCTGGAAAGATGCGGCAGTTGACGTTCGCGCTGACGTGCTGGGGCAGGGCATTCGGCGCATGGCCGCCGTCGATCATGGTGGCCACACAGGTCGTATGCAGCATGCCGTTCAGCGATGGATCCTGTTTGATGCGATCGATGGCTGCTTTATCGCCCGTGGCGGCGGCCTTCATGTCTGCACCTTTGTCGCCGCCCGTGATCTCCCCGAAGCGGGTGAGATAGGCGCGTGTGGTGTCGTTGAATTCGATCGGGAATTCGAACGCGGCGATCTTCGCGAGCGCGCGGGCCATTCGATAGATCGCGTTGTCCGGCGTCGGACGGGCCGAGTGCCCGCCTGCGTTCACGGTTTCGAGCGTGAAATCCTGATACAACTTCTCGCCGGCCTGAATGCCGTTGTAGAGATACTTGCCTGTCGCACCGTCGAGTCGACCGCCACCGCCCTCATTGAGCACGAACGCGGCATCCATCAACTCGCGGTGATTCTCGATCAGGTAGTTGACGCCGTTGAAGACCGTCGGTGTCTCTTCGCCACAGGTGAGCGCAAGCCTGATGCTGCGTTTGGGCCGATAGCCCTCGCGTTTGAAACGGACCATCGAATCGGTGAACACGGCAGCCATCGCCTTGTCGTCGGCAGCACCGCGCGCATAGAAATAGCCGCCCTCTTCGGTGAGCTTGAACGGGTCGCGCTCCCAGTCTTCTGCCTTCGCTTCGACCACATCGATATGAGCGAGCAGCATGATCGGCTTGAGGCTTGCATCGGTGCCCGGCAGCGTAGCGATCAGATTGCCGTCCTTGGGACGGTTGGGCGGCGCGATCACCACAGCGTCGCCTTGCGGATAGCCGGCCTGGAGCAATCGGGCTCGCATCGCGTTCGCGGCCTCGGTGCACGATCCTGAAGAGAGCGTCGTGTTGATCTCGACCAGTTCGCGATAGAGCTCGCGGAATTCCGCTTCCCCGGCGCGTGCCTGTTTGGACGCGCTGGTCAGTCTGCTCGCGTGCAGATCGGCAGCATGGACTGAAGGAATCAACAGGGCGAGAACTGCGGCGGACACCAGGCGCATGGACGATGATCTCGACGAGGTGGAGCGTCGAGGATAGTCGGCAGCGTCGCCGCTCGCTACTTTTTGTCCCGCCAAAGTTGACTGGCGTGTGCGGGCATTTGCCATACTGGAGTCAAATCACACGTCCGGCCGTGTCGCTCACGACCGCTCGCTCAGTCCAGAGCCAGGGGGAATGATGATTCGTTCGCGCATACCTGCTGTCATCGTGTCCATTGTCCTGTCGACGGCGCTGTTCGATCCCGCTGCGGCACGACCGGTCGCGTCCTCGGGTATTGCGAGCGTCGCGACCATCGACAAACAACGCATCGATGAGGCGCTCGGTGGGCTCGTGAAGTCGGGTGCGCTGGTCGGCGTCTCTGCGCTTATCTTTCAGGATGGACGCGAGGCGTACTTCGGTGCGTTCGGACAGGCAGATCGCGAAGCCAGGCGGCCCATGGCACGGGACACGCTCGTGCAGATCTATTCGATGACAAAGCCGATCACCGGCGTCGCTCTCATGACGCTTTACGATCAAGGCAAATTCCAGCTCGAAGACCCGCTTGCCAAGTACCTGCCGGAGTTCGCCGATGTTCGTGTTTATGCAGGCACGGATGTGAAGGGCAAGCAGATCCTCGTGCCGCCACATCGCCCCATCACGATGCGTGATGTTCTGCGCCATACCACCGGCATGTACGGCAGCGCCGATACGGGTCCGGTGAGCGAGCTGTATCGCAAGGTGGACGCGGACAATTTTTCGAACACGCTTGCCGAAGAGGTGCGTCGTCTCGCCACCGTGCCGCTGCTGTATCAGCCAGGTACGCGCTGGCTCTATTCGCCCGCGACAGAAGTGCAGGCGCGGCTCGTGGAGGTGCTGTCAGGTCAGCCGTTCGACGAGTATCTGCAGCAACACATCTTCGGTCCGCTCGGGATGAAAGATACGCGCCATGGCGTTGCGGATTGGAAACGCATGGCCGCGCTCTATACGCGCACCGACGATGGCGTCATGACGCGTACGCCCGACTCGGAAGCGTTCCGATTGGTCGGCAAGGACTGGCCGCTCAAGCCCGGCAGCTGGGGCCTGACTTCGACGCTCGATGACTACATGCGCTTCGCACGCATGTTGCTGAACGATGGCGAGCTCGATGGCGTGCGTATCCTGAAGCCAGCGACAGTGCGTCTCATGGCCAGCGATGCGATGCCCGCGGAGGTCACGGATGTCTCGTGGCTGCCGAGCAAAGGGCAGGTGGGCTTCGGGATGGACTTCGCGGTGCGCATTGCGCGGCCGAAGAACGCGGCTGAAGCGTCGGGCGAGATCGGCGAATACTTCTGGGACGGCTACGCGAACACGCTCTTCTGGGTGGATCCGATCAACCGCATCACCGCCGTGCTGTTCACGCAGTACACGCCCTTCGGCCGCGTGCCACTGCACAAGGCCTTCCGCGATGCTGTCTACTACGATGATTCCTCGGCGGCTGCGCCTCGGGAGTGAAAGCCCAGATCTCCACGGGGATCACTGGGTCGGGAAAGAGCGAATTTCACACAGAGATCACAGAGGGCACAGAGTTCCAAGAGCTGGGCCGACACGTCAGTGCCCCATCACCGCCATCACCGCCATTGCTCTCATCACTCGGATAAGAATCAGATCTCCACGGGGATCGCGGGGGTCACAGGGTCGGAGAAGATCCGGAGTTCACACAGAGATCACAGAGACCACAGATTTCAAGAGAGGGACGCGTCAGCGCCCCTTCACTACCATCACCGCCATCACTCGCATCACTTGGATAAGAATCAGATCTCCACGGGGATCACGGGGGTCACAGGGTCGGAGAAGATCCGGAGTTCACACAGAGATCACAGAGTACACAGAGTTCAAGAGCGGGACGCGTCAGCGCGCCATCACTGCCATCACTGCCATCACTTTCATCACTGCTATCACTGCCATCACTTCCAAGATGAAAATCATTCTCCCTTTGCTGCTCACGTTTATTGCTCATGTCGCGTTGGCTGAGAAGCTGGCAATTACGTTCGATGATCTGCCGCTCAATGGGTCGTTGCCGGCGGGGATGACCGAGGTGGATATCGTGAAGGCGGTGCTGCCTATCCTGAAGGCGACACAAGGGCCGCCGGTGTATGGATTCATCAATGCGAGGAAGCTCGAGGGGAATCGCGATGCTGCGGAGGCGCTCAAGCTCTGGGTTCAGGGCGGGCAACTCGTGGCGAATCACACGTACTCGCATCTCGACCTGACCAAGAGCACCCCTGCGGAGTTTCGGCGCGAGATTCTGATGAACGAGCCGGCGTTACGCTTACTGTCTACGAAGGACGATTGGCGGTACTTCAGATATCCGTACCTGCATGAGGGCGACACGCTCGAGAAACGGCATGAGGTGCGAGCGATGCTGCACGAGCTCGACTATTCAATCGCGCAAGTCACGCTGGATCACGAGGACTATCTATGGAACAGCGCGTATGCGCGCTGTCTCGACAAGAAGGACGAGAAGGCCATCGCCTGGCTGCGCAGCAGCTATCTGCAAACCGCCGAAGCGTATTTCCAGCTGCAGCGACAGCTCGCGCAGCAGGTGTACGGGCGCGAAATCAATCACGTGCTTCTGCTGCATCTGGGCGCATTCAGCTCCGAGATTCTTCCCGATCTGTTCAAGCTGCTGGCGAGACAAGGATTCACCCTGGTGTCGCTCGAAGAAGCACAGCGCGATCTCGCATACAGCGTCGACCCCGACTTCGCCGCAACCAACACAGGCACGCTGCTCGAACAGCTCATGGATGCGCGCAAGCTCACGTATCCGCAGGTTCCGCCGAAGCCTCGGACTGAGCTTGCTGGGATTTGTCAGTGAGAGGCGGTCATCGGATGGAAGACCGGACCTCCACGGGGGACACGGGGGCACAGGGGTCGGAGAAGAGTTCGGAGTTCACACAGAGATCACAGAGCGCACAGAGTTCAAGAGAGCACAGAGTTCAGAGAGGGATGCGTCAGTGCCTCACTTACATCACTGTCATCACTTTCATCACCCGGATCAAAGACCCGGATCTCCATGGGGTGCACGGGGGCACAGGGTTTGGAGAAGCAGAGATCACAACGAGGATCAGACACTGCCAACCACCTGCGGCTCCCGTTTTGGCCAGGCCATGGCCTTGACTTACGGCGGTCCAGCTTCAGCTGGATAAACGCCGTCTGACTCCCTGTGGGTCCGGCTTCAGCCGGACAAAGAAGTTCGACTAAAGTCGAACCCACAGCGGAAGAGACAGGCTCTGCGCGGGAGTGACGAGGGGAATGGCAGACTGTGACCTCTGTGTTTCCCTCGTGAACCCTGCGATCCCGTCGAGATCTGGTTCTTCGATCCCGTGATGAAAAGTGATGGCAGTGATGTGAGTGATGTGGCGCTGACGTGTCGCTCGCCGAATCTCTGTGTCCTCTGTGACCTCTGTGTGAAATCCGGATTCTTCCCCGTGCACCCCGTGATCCCCGTGGAGATCCGGTCCTCTCGAAGGCGTCGTGCGCCTTCAATCCGCGAAGCTCAATGGGTCTTGCGCTTCGCGGTCTTTGCACGCTCACTCCCAGGGCGACGTGCTTCGGGTGGACTTGCGGTGGCTTCCTTGCGGCGCTGCTGCGCCTTCACGTTCTTGCTGAGCACGTCCTTCATCGTGCCCGGCGTCTTGTTCGCGAGCCTGTCATGCAGGTTGTTCGTACGGGTGTATCGATCGGCCATAACGCCTCCAGGATGCTGCGACTTCCTTTTATTAAGTGCAGCCGCGCGCAGGCAGTTCCCTCAGTCGAAGACGGTGCGGCCGCCGAAGAGGGGTGCCTGAGCTCGTTCCTGCGCGATGAATTCGTCGAAGCTGGGTCCGCGCGCCACACGTTCGAGTCTGCGTGCCTGCGAGTCGAGCCGGCGAATCGCTGCAAGCTTCTCGTCGTTGCCGAGCTTCGCGTGATCGACCGCCTGCTTCAGCACACGGATCGTTTCGTCGTAGACCTTGAGCGGGACCGGAAACGGATGCCCATCCTTGCCGCCGTGCGCCATCGCAAAACGTGCGGGGTCGGAGAACCTTGACGGCGCGCCGTGAAGAACTTCGCTCACGAGCGCAAGCGACGCGACCGTTCGCGCGCCGATACCCGGCGTCAGTAGCAGCTCGGCATAGTCTTTCGGTCCTTGCTTCGCGGCTGCTGCGAGTGCGCCGTGCAGACGTTTCAGCACGATATCGCTCGCTCGCACTTCATGATGAGCAGGCATCTGCAGATGAGGCAGTGGCGGCGCACTGTCGGCGAGCGGATCGTCGTCGGGAAACAGACTCAGTGCTGTGTTGCCGGAGTCGCGAAGTTTGCGCAGCACGCGAACGGTGAGATCGGGGCCGCCATGCACGAGCTCGAGCCCCGCTCGACGGTTGCGCTCGGCCCGCGCGTCGGCCAGGTTCACGATGTTCCCTTGATTGCGACCCTCGATGCCGCTGTGCGGCGACTCGAAGAACCCCGGAAGATTCTCCGACAACCAGTGGTAGCGTCGTGCTTCGCCGCGCGCGTCATTCATACCCTGCTGGACGACGCACCAGTCGCCACTCGATGTGACGACGAAGGAATGCAGATAAAGATCGAAGCCATCCTGAACGGCGGCGCTGTCGATCTTCGCGATCAGCCGGCTCGTTTTCGCAAGCGCATGCGCGTCGAGTCCCAGCCGATCGCCGAGTGTGGCGAGCTCCTGCGGTGTCTTGCGCGAGTGCGTTCCTTTGCCGCCGCAGATATAGATGCCGAGCTCGGGTCCGAGCGGTGCGAGCCCGCGCTTCAGTGCGCCCATCACGCTCGTCGTGATGCCTGACGAATGCCAGTCCATGCCCATGACGGCGCCGAAGGATTGAAACCAGAATGGGTGCGCGAGCCGGCGCAGCACTTCTTCGCGCCCGTAGTGGTGCACGATGGCCTCGACGATCACGCGACCCAGCTTCTCCATGCGCATTGCCAGCCACGGCGGCACCCGCCCGCCATGAAGTGGAAGATCCGCACTGCCAGTTCGCTGAGCCATCGTGCGAGCGTGGAGATCTGCTGGATGCCGGTCAAGCGGCGGGAGGAGGAATCTTTACTCGATGGGGGATACGCGAATACGGATGAAGAACCGGATCTCCACGGGGATCACCGGGTGCACGGGGGAAGGAGCCGGATTTCACCGAGATCACAGAGCGCACAGAGATTGGGTCACATCACTCCATCACCGCCATCACGGAGCAAGACCCAGATTTCCACGGGGTGCACGGGGATCACAGGGTCGGAAAAGAATCCGGAGTTCACACAGAGATCACAGAGTACACAGAGTTTCGAAGAGCGACGCGTCAGCATCACTGATATCACTGCCATGCGCGCGTCTCTGACGGTATGCACTCAGCTCTTCTCCAAACCCTGTGGCCCCCGTGAGCCCCGTGGAGATTCTGGTCCGTGATCGGTGACGCGTCAGCCCCACCTATCAGCTCTTGTTCACCTTTCTCGCGCTCGGATCTGAACTCGGGGGAGGTGCGCGATCGACACTTGCTGGCGGGCCGAGAATTTCGGTGAGGATCGGCTTCAGCGCATCGGCCCAGATCTGATAGCCCTTCGGTGCGAGATGCAGGAGGTCGGGATCGGTCATGCCTTCGTGGAGCTTGCCGTTAGCATCGGCGAGTTGGCTATTGATGTTGACGAAGCGGATCGATTTGCCGTTCGCGAGTTTCGCCAGGTTGGCGTTGATGGCATCGATCACCGGCATGACAGCTATGTTGTCGTTGCGGGGCGTGATGCCCATGACGACGATGGTCGCGTTCGGCGCCTTCTTTCGTGCGGTATCGATGATTGCCTTGATGCCGCGCGTGACGTCGGCGACGCGCGGGTCGTCGCCGATGGGCGTGATCTTTCCGACGTTGTTCGTTCCCGCCATGAGAACGATGACTTTCGGATTCACGCCGTCCAGTTCGCCGTGCTCCAGGCGCCAGAGAATGTTCTGGGTGCGATCGGCGCCCCAGCCGAAGTCGGCGGCGTTCCAGCCTGTGAAGTTCTTGTTCCAGTTCTCGAGCAGCGGTTTGTACTGCTCGTCGCTCGTGCCCCATCGACGCGTGATGGAATCACCTAGGAAGTACACGTCGGTCTGACCTTGGGTCTTCTTGGTCAGCAGTTCGTCATGTACGGCGATCGAGTTGCTGTCGAGCCGCGGGCTGGGTTTGTCCGCAGGTTCGTCGATCGCCATGCCGGAGGCGAGCGTGCGCAGCCACTCCGCGGAGCGCTGCGTATACGGAGCCTGTTGCTCGGCGGTCGCCTGATGATTGTGAGGCGCATCGATCATCGGCACGGCTTCCTTGTACGCCTTGATCTGGTTGTAGACGACAAAGAGTCCCGCCGGCGGTGAAACCCTGTCGATGAAGCCCATCGACATCAGAGTCGGGACTTTGATGTTCATCGCACAGTTGACCGTGTCGAAGTACGGCGCCGTCGCCATGGCCTTCGGATTGTCCGATGGCCAGAACGGATAACCGGACGCGCGACCGTGCAGAGGACCGTTCGCATCCGCACCGGCGGCGACATGCACGATGACGTGCGTCACTTTCGGATTCAGGCTTGCTGCGCAGAGGCTCTGTTGGCCGCCCATACTGATGCCATTGGCGACGAGTGTCTTGCCGTCCCAGTCTGGACGACTCGCGAGATATTCGATTGCGCGATAGTCGGCGAGATACATCTGCAGGAAATAGTTCTTGTCGCGGTTCTCGCGCTCGATGGAGTTGTACTCCTTGAGCTCCTGCGGAAGCGCGTCGTAGTACGCCTTCGGTTGATCGGGAAGAACGTCGTGCGGTTCGATGTTCACGGCGAGCCAGCCTTCAGCGGCACGATCCGTCACCCATTCTCGCTGCAGGGGATACGGTGGACTGGCCCACTGGAAAATCGCGAGGCCAGGGAAGCGGCCGGCCCGCTTCGGACGCGCCAACTGACCATAGATGTGCTTGCCGTCCACGTGATTCATCTTGAAGATGTAGTAATCGACATCGGGACGACCGCTGTCCTTTGGCGTGAGCTCCACATTCATCGGCACCTGCTCGAGACGCGCGATCTTCTCGGCCCAGAACTTGTCGAAGTCGCGCGGCTTGGGAATCGCAGGCTTCAGCGCTTCGGGAGCGACGGCGGCGCCAGCGAGAACAGGTTTGTAATCAGGCCTCGATCCCTTGATCTCGAGCAGCAGCATCGCAGGCTCATCGAGCTGAGCATCGATCGTGACAGCGGACGACGCATCGAGCGTGCCGCTCTTCACGATCTCCTGATCGTTCTTTTTCAGCACGTAGCTGTAAGTGCCATTGGCGGAGGAGGTGGGCGTGACCGTCCACCCTGCGCGTTCACCGACTTTGTAGATGCCGGTGCCGTTCAACGGCGTGAACGTGAAATCCTCTGCGAAACTCGAGACAGCGCCGAGCGCGAGCAATACGACGACAAGTCGCGAAAGCAGCATCTTGTTCTTCTCCTGGACAGGGCGGTCATACAGGCGTCAACGGCATGCTGCCGCGGCATGCGCCCGCAGCAATCTGCCACAGTCCTGTCCAGGGTGTAAGGCCTGACCGTGCGTTCCGAACGCAGCCCGGGCCACCATCGATACGGCAATTAGACCTTCGGCGACACAGCGCTTCAGTTCGACAACGTCTGAGCGTTCTTGCCTTGCTCTTGCATCAAACGCGCGAGGCGATCCGCCTCGCTGGCATTGCGGCGCTGCTGTTCGGTAGGCGCAAAGGAGTGAACGCCAATCGCGCCCACAGGTGTGAACAACGCTTTCGTTTGCGGAGTGCTCACACAGCCTGCGCTCATAAGCGCAATGATTGTCGCGGCGATAATCCGTTTCATATACATCTCCATTGGCGAACCCACGAATACAACGTGTGAGCGCTCAGATGGTTTTCAAATAATTCGATCCGCGCGAAGTGCTGTGGTTCTGAAAACTACGCTGAACAAATATTCACGGCACTCATGGAACCGTCCTCAAGGGACGTGAGCATTGATTGTCGCTGGATGGATACGTGGGGGAGGAACCAGTGATGGCGGTGATGTCAGTGATGGAAGTGATGGCGGGGATGGAGCGGCTCGAGCTCGCGATGGATGTGTGAACTCCGGATCTTCTCCGCCCCTGTGACCCCCGTGCACCCCGTGGAGATCTGATTCTTATCCGAGTGATGAAAGTGATGGCAGTGATGCGGGTGACGAGGCGCTGACGCGTCGCTCTTCGAACTCTGTGCGCCTGTGACCTCGGTGTGAGTTCCGGATTCTTCTCCGCCCCAGTGACCCCCGTGCGCCCCGTGGAGATCTGAATTCTTAATTTGAGTGATGGCAGTGATGTAGTGATGTAGTGATGGTAGTGATGAGGCGCTGTCGCTCTTAGAACTCTGTGCGCTCTGTGATCTCTGTGTGAACTCCGGATTCTTCTCTAGCCCAGTGCCCCCGTGCGCCCCGTGGAGATCTGATTCTTATCCGAGTGACGAAAGTGATGGCGGTGATGTGAGTGATGAGGCGCCGACGCGTCGCTCTCGAACTCTGTGCACTCTGTGATCTCTGTGTGAAATCCGGATTCTTCTCCGATCCCAGTGATCCCCGCGCACCCCGTGGAGATCTAACTCTTTACAGACGACCAGCGGGCACCCACAACCGGGTGCCCGCGCGAAGCCTCCTGCTAGATCGTAAACCCCTCGCGAGCCAACGGGAGCGAGCGAACGCGATGGCCCGAGGCGGCGAAGATCGCGTTGCAGATCGCAGGAGCCACTGGGGGGAAGGCGGGTTCGCCGACGCCGGTCGGTGTGTAGTCGCTCTGAATGAAGTGCGTTTCGACTTGGGGCTGCTTGCCCATGCGCAGGATGGGATAGCGATCGAAGTTGGTCTCCTGGATGCGGCCATTCTCGATGCCGAGTTCGAGGCCCATCATGGTGCTGATGCCATCGATCACGCAGCCTTCGCACTGGTTCTCGGCGCCGCTCATGTTGATGATAGGGCCGATGTCGCCTGCAACGACGACCTTGTGCACGGTGAGTTTCTTGTTTGCATCGACGCTCACGTCGGCGACTTCTGCGAAATGGCCGGCGTGACTGAAATGGAAGGCGAGGCCCAGGCCGCGACCCTTCGGCATCGGTTTGCCCCAGCCTGCTTTTTCTGCGGCGAGCTTGATCACGCCAATCGCGCGGGCGGTGTTCAGTGAGAACTCATCGCCAGGCTTCAACCAGCGCGGTTCGCCCATGATCTCGAGCAGAAACTCGAGATGATCGCGATTCGCTGCGACCGAAAGCTCATGCAGGAAGCTCTGGATCGGAAAAGCAATTGCGCTCGAGCGCGGCGCACGCCAAGGGCCGCACGGGATCTGCAGCGGCAACTTCGTCTGCGTCATCCGGAAGTTCGGCACGAGCGGGGCGGGGAATTCTTCCGGCGCCATGTTGCCGCCGCTCACCGGCGTCTTTCCGTCGGCACTGAAGGTGATGAAATGGTTTTGCCAGGCGACGAGCTTGCCGTTCCTGTCGACGGCTCCTTTGAATGAATGAAAGCCGCCGACGCGATAGAAGTCGTGCTGCATGTCGTCTTCGCGCGTCCATTGCAGCTTCACCGGCACGCCGGCTTGCTTCGAGATCTGCGCGACTTCGCACATGTAGTCGTTCATGAGGCGGCGTCCGAACCCGCCGCCGACGCGCGTCTGATGGATGGTGACCTTGTCCGGCGCAATGCCGAGCACGCCGGCGACGAGCTTCAGGGCGCCATCCGGCGTCTGGCTCGGCGCCCAGATCTCGACCGCGCCATCGCGATACCACGCCGTGCAGTTCTGCGGCTCGAGCGGCGCATGCGAAATGAACGGATAGCTGTAGAACGACTCGACGACTTTCGCATCGGCCATCGCCTTGTCGACATCGCCGATGTCGGTGAGCGTCTCGGCGCCCGATTGCGACTTGAGTTTCTGGGCTTGTGCGACCGCAGCGCTCCAGCTGTCTTTCGATGCGGTGGACTCGTCCCAGTCGACTTTGAGTTTCTTGCGAGCGCTCATTGCGGCCCAGGTCGAGTTGGCGAGGATCGCAACTCCGGGCATGACTTCCGTGGGTTTGCCCGTGCCTTCGACGATGAAGGCGTTCGTGACGCCGGGCAGCTTCTTGATCTCCTCGAGATTCGCCGAGCGCGGTTTGCCGCCGACCGCAGGACATTTTTCGAACACGGCGAACTGCATGTTCGGGATCACCTGATCGATGCCGAACAACGGCTGACCGGTGACAACCTGCAGGTTGTCGACGCCGGGAATGCGCTTGCCGAGCAGGCGATAGTCCTTGCGCTCCTTGAGCTTCAGCGCCTTCTCATCTGGGACGGGCAGCTCGGCGGCTTTGCTGGCGAGCTCGCCGTACGTGGCGGTGCGACCGCTGGCTTTGTGCGTCACGACGCTGTTCGCGGTCGTGAGCTCCGCTTCCGGAACGTTCCACTGCCTGGCTGCTGCGGAAACGAGCATGGCGCGGCCTGCGGCGCCGGCGCGACGCAACTGATCCCATGAGGTGGGAATCGAACGTGAACCGCCCGCGCTCTGGCGGCCGAAGACTGCCGGATTGATCGCGGCCTGCTCGACCTTTACTCGCGACCAGTCCGCATCGAGCTCCTCCGCGATGATCATCGGGAACGCAGTCTTGATGCCTTGTCCGATCTCCGGGCCTTTGGACACGATCACGATGGTGCCGTCCGGCGCGATGCGCAGGAATGCATTCGGCACGAAGTCCTTCGCCGCGGAATCGTTCGTCGCGAATGCGACGGATCGATCGCCGATGTAGAACGCGAGGACGAGACCTGCTCCAGTCAGTCCGGACACTTTGATGAAAGAGCGGCGCGATAAGCCCGCAACGCGCGTTGCCTGAGCTTCGGCGCTCTCCATGATGGCTCGCACGTCTGCATCGGCGAGCTGCAACGATTGTTCGATGGCGCTCATGTGCAACCTCACTCGTGAGAGGCCTTGGCGGCGGCGTGAATGGCTTTGCGAATCCGGATGTAGGTGCCGCAGCGGCAGAGATTTCCGCTCATGGCTGCATCGATCTGCGCATCGCTCGGATTGGGGTTTCGCGTCAGCAGTGCCGTTGCGCTCATGATCTGGCCGGCCTGACAGTAGCCGCATTGAGCCACGTCGTTGTCCATCCAGGCCTGCTGCACGGCATTGAGTTTGCCGTTCTCCGCGAGACCTTCGATGGTGGTCACCTGCTGACCGACGACAGCGCTGACAGGCAACACACAGGATCGCGTCGCGGTGCCGTTCAGATGCACGGTGCAGGCCCCGCATTGAGCGATCCCGCAGCCGTACTTGGTGCCGACGAGGTTCAGGTGATCCCGCAACACCCAGAGCAGCGGCGTTTCAGGGTCCAATTCGCCGAGATCGTGTTGTTTGCCGTTGACATGAATCTGCATGGCGAACCTCCCCTGATGAAACTCGCCCGATTGTTCCACGGGCGTAGGAGTCGGGACAATGCGACATTGGAAGGGTTCCCTTCGAGGCAGCGGAACACCGAATTTACGCAGGACGTTTTGTGAACAGGCAAGCGGAGGGACATCCATGCGTGCATTCCTGATCGCAGTTGGAATTCTGTCGTGGGTCATGGCGCTGTCCGTGATCCTGATTTTTGCGGAAAGCGGCGGCGCGCTGACGGCTATCGCAGCAGGCGTTTTCGCGGCAGTGGCTGTTATCGCCCTGAGCTCCGAGCGCATTCTGAAAACGCTCGAGGACATCCGTGATTCGCGCGTGCCGGTGCGCCGCGTTACACGCGAGAGAGTCATGGCGGTACCTGTGTCCTCATCTTGAGGGTTGCACTCACGGCGGAAAACGGCGGGGCCTGCGGGCCCCGTTTTTTTTTGAGGCGAAGATGAAGATGCAGCTCGCTGATCGTGCGAAACCGCGGTTGTTTCGCCGTGATGCGATTTTGTCCAGTGCAACGGCAGCTTCGGCGGCGCGAAATTCTGTTGCGCAGAGCTTGCGATGCGGGAACCCTGTGGAAAGCGGATATCAGCGTCGAGTGTGTGTCAGGTACCATTTCGATATCCATTTGCGGGAGATCGACATTGAGTGACCTTCAGAGCCTGACTGCCGGCGCGATTCAGGCCGACGTTGTAATCATCGGGGCGGGTCCGTGCGGACTGTTTCAGATCTTCGAGCTCGGGCTGCTCGGAATTCACGCGCACGTCGTGGACTCGCTCAAGCACCCGGGCGGGCAGTGCAGCGAGCTTTATCCGGAGAAGCCGATCTATGACATTCCGGCACTTCCGGTCTGCGGTGCGCAGGAGCTGGTGGACCGGCTGCTGGAGCAGGCGAAACCGTTCAATGCGCAGTTTCACATGGGAGAGGAAGTCACCGAGTTGCAGGTGCTCGAGGATCACACCTTCCTGCTGCGCACGTCGCTCGCGACGCGCTTTCATACCAAGACCGTGATCATCGCGGGCGGCCTGGGTTCGTTCCAGCCGCGACGGCTGGGCGTCGAGGGCAGCGAAGCCTTCGAAGGCAAGAACGTGCATTACAAGGTGAAGAGTGCGAGCGACTTCATCGGCAAGCGTCTGGCCATTTTCGGTGGCGGCGATTCCGCGCTCGACTGGACGCTCGAGTTTGCCGGCAAGGCGAGCAGCCTCACCCTCGTGCATCGTCGTCCCGAATTTCGTGCCGCACCCGCATCGGTCGCACGCATGCGCGATCTGGTTTCTCACGGCAGCATCAACTACGTCGAAGCGATTGCACACTCCGTGATCGCGGAAGGCGATCATTTCCGCGGAGTGCGAGTGAAGCGCGCCGACGGGCAGTTGCAGGATATCGAGGCGGATCACGCTCTGGTGTTCTTCGGACTGCACCCCAAGCTCGGGCCGATCGCGCAGTGGGGTCTCACCATCGACAAACGCGCAATCCAGGTCGATACCGAAAAATTCCAGACCAACATCCCGGGAGTCTTCGCCGTGGGCGACATCAATACGTATCCCGGCAAGAAGAAACTGATCCTGTCCGGATTCCACGAAGCCGCGCTAGCAGCCTTCGCCGTCGCAGCCCATCTGAATCCCTCCAAGAAGATCCCGCTCCAGTACACGACGACCAGCCCGATCATGCACAAGCGGCTGGGGGTGCCGGACTGAGGCGCGGCGCGCGAGGCGCGCTACGCAGGCGCTAGTCACTAGGCCCTAGCTACTAGCCAGAGAAAGAGGCGCGGGGCGCGGAGCTGACGCCAGGCATTAGTCACTAGGCCCTAGCTGCTAGCCAGACGAAGAGGGGCAGTGGCTGCCGCTTGACCTAGAGCCTAGGGCCTAGGGCCTAGAACCTAGAGCGCGCTGCTTTTGGCCGTCATCCCGGCGAAGGCCGGGATCTAGCCTGGACCCCGGCCTTCGCCGGGGTGCTGACGCCAGGCGCTAGTCACTAGGCACTAGCCACTAGCCAGAGGCAGACCCTGCGGTGCTCGGGTTTCCAACCTACAGCCTACAGCCTACAGCCCAGGACCCTAGCGCCTAGCGCCTAGCTCGGCCCTGCGCCCCAGGTGACATCCCGGTATCAACACATATCCAAACCATATTTCAACGCTCGCTCTGGCAGGCGCTAGAGTCCGCGGCCTAAGTACCAGCAGACCGTCATGTATCAATACGATCAGATCGACCAGCGGCTCGTAGATGAGCGCGTAGCTCAGTTCCGGGATCAGACCCGGCGCTATCTCGCGGGCGAACTCGCCGAGGATGATTTCCGTTCGCTGCGTTTGCGCAATGGTCTCTATATTCAGAAGTACGCGCCGATGCTGCGTATTTCGGTTCCTTACGGGTTGCTGTCGAGTCGTCAGGTGCGGATGTTTGCGCACATCGCGCGCAAGTACGACAAGGGCTACGGCCATTTCACTACGCGCCAGAACCTGCAATACAACTGGCCGACGCTGGAATCGGTGCCGGACATCCTCGCGGATCTCGCGAGCGTGCAGATGCATGCGATCCAGACGAGCGGAAATTGTGTTCGTAACGTGACGGCCGATCACCTGGCCGGCATCGCGCCCGATGAGATCGAGGATCCGCGTCCGTGGTGCGAATACATCCGGCAATGGGCGACGCTCCATCCCGAATTCTCGTACCTGCCTCGCAAGTTCAAGATCGCGGTCACGGGTTCGCCGCAGGATCGGGCGGCATCGAAGGTTCACGACATCGGTCTGCACCTGGTGCGCAATGCGCAAGGCGAGGTGGGCTTCGAAGTGCTGGTGGGCGGCGGGCTCGGTCGCATGCCGATGATCGGTCACGTCATCCGCGAATTCCTGCCGAAGGAGCAGCTGCTCGGCTATCTCGAGTCCATCCTGCGCGTCTACAACCTCGAAGGTCGCCGCGACAATATTCACAAGGCACGCATCAAGGTGCTGGTGAAGGCCGTCGGACCCGAGAAATTCCGCGAAATGGTCGAGGCGGAATGGGAAGCCTCGCGCGACTTCGCGCCCGTGCACGATGCCGCGAACTTTGCGCGCATCCAGAAATTCTTCACGCCTCCGGCGTATCAGACGCTGGCCGATGAAGATGTGCTCTCCGGCAAGTCCACCGAGTTTCGTAACTGGTACCAGCGCAACACGAAGCGGCACAAAGTGTCCGGCTATCGTGCGGTGTTCGTTTCATTGAAGTCGCCGACGCGTCCGCCTGGCGATATCACCGAGCTCGAGATGGACCGCGTGGCCGATCTCGCCGATCAGTACTCGTTCGGCATGATCCGCTCGACGCACGATCAGAATCTGATTCTCGCGGACGTGCGTCAGCGCGATCTGTATGCGGTGTGGCAGGCGCTGAAGGCGCTGGATCTTGCGACACCCAATATCGGCACGTTGACCGACATGATCTGCTGCCCGGGCCTCGATTTCTGCTCGCTCGCGAATGCAACCTCGATTCCGATCGCGAAGCAGATCAACGAGCGCTTCGACGACTTCGACTATCTCTACGATCTCGGCGACATCGAGCTGAAGATGTCCGGCTGCATGAATGCGTGCGGTCATCATCACGTCGGCCACATCGGCATCCTCGGCGTCGATAAGAACGGCGAGGAGTGGTACCAGATCACGCTCGGCGGCTCGGCCAGCGGCGCCGATGCAGCGCTCGGACAGGTGATCGGTCCGTCCGTCGCGCATGCAGACGTCGCCGAGACGATCGATCGCATCCTCAACGTCTACATCGCCGAACGCGAGGAAGGGGAGCGCTTCATCGACACCTTCCGCCGCATCGGCATCAAACCTTTCAAGGCTCGCGTCTATGCGCCGTCTCATCAAGCAGCGTGACATCGTCCTCGACGAGTGGCGTTACGCCGACGAAGATCCCGTCGGCCGCGAACGTGCACTGATTCTCCCGTTCGCGCGCTGGAAGGAAGAGCGCGAGCGCTGGTGGCTCTGGGACGGCCGGCTCGGCGTTCGCCTCGGCCCGACCGATCCGGTCGATGCGCTCGCCCAGGACTTCCTGCGCGTATCGCTTGTCGCCATTGAATTCGGCGGTCTCGCCGAGGGGCGCGGTTACAGCCAGGCGCGACTGCTCCGCAATCGCTTCAAGTTCACGGGCGAGTTGCGCGCCGTGGGCAAGATTCAGCGCGATCAGCTGTTCTTCATGGCGCGCTGCGGCTTCGACGCCTTCGAACTGCCCGAAGGTGCCAACCTTGAAGAAGCACTCAAGGCCTTCGATGAGTTCTCGGTCGCCTACCAGGATGCCGTCGACACGGGCGTGCAGCTGGCGCGTCGCGCGATCTAGGGAAGCGCTGATTCATCGACTTTCCTGACCTTCGCAAGTCTGCAACCGGTTGAAATGCTTCGGTGGGCGAAGCAACCAGGGTTGCGAATGGCGAATTGATCAGAGATTCCCCAAGAAGAGCGGTCGCAAAACGACCGCGGACGAGACCCACGGGACACGTGGCTCAAAGGCGCAGGCACGCAAGTCGGGGGTCAGAACCACCGCTTTGTGTCTGCGGCCATTCCATGGGTTGCGCCGCTTCGCGTGCGATTCTTTCGCGCTCCGTGCGGGCCGGGTCTAACACGTCTTTGTGGCTCTTGTGGGGGCATGCAGGAACCTTGAGGCCCGTCCAGGCGCTAGAGCCATGGGCGCCGCCGATGCTTTCGAGGTCTCATGGCTACCACTGCCATCCGTCGGGCTGGATTTCCTTCGCTGCTCCTGTTCGGCGGCCTCGTTGCGCTGACGGCCTCTGCGGGTTTGTTGTACGAGCCGGGCATTTGGTATCAGCACCTCGCAAAACCCTACTGGAATCCCCCCAGCTGGGTCTTCGGCCCTGTCTGGGGCGCGCTGTATGTGGGTATCGCCGTCGCCGCCTGGCTCGTGTGGCGTCGCTCGATGCGAATGGTCACCTCGCTGCACTTCTGGCTGGCCCAGCTCGTCTTCAACTGGATGTGGTCGTACTTTTTCTTCGGGCTGCAACGCCCCGACCTCGCCCTCATCGACATCATCCTGCTGTTCATCGCCATCGTCGGCTTCATCGTCACCGCACGCCGCCGCAGCATCGGCGCCTCGCTCCTGTTCGTCCCCTACGCGGGATGGGTTGCGTTCGCGACTGCGTTGAACTTTACGATCTGGCAGATGAATAACTGAAGACGAAGATCGGGAGGCCGCAGAGACCGCAAAAAAGAAGGGTTATAGGCTCGGAAGGGATTGGTCGAACTGAGTTCAGGGTCGAGGCGCGGATCTGCTTCTCTTGACTGTCGCACCCTTCCGCGTCGCCACTTCTTTTATGCGGTCTTTGCGGCCACTCTGGTTTCAGGCTCCCGACATATCCGCAAACTGCAACGCCGCCAGTCGCGCATAGAGTTCGTTGCTTTCGAGGAGCTCCGCGTGAGTGCCGATGTCGATGATGCGGCCGTGATCGAGGACGACGATGCGGTCGGCTTTGAGGATCGTGGCGAGTCGATGCGCGATGATGATCGTGGTGCGATCCTGCATCAGATGCTCGAGCGCTTCCTGCACGTAGCGTTCGCTTTCTGCATCGAGCGAGCTGGTCGCCTCGTCCAGCAACAGAATCGGCGGGTCTTTCAGCAGTGCGCGGGCGATCGCAATGCGTTGGCGCTGGCCGCCTGAAAGGCGTGTGCCGCGCTCGCCGAGAAACGTGTCGTAGCCTTCAGGTAGCTGGCGGATGAAGCTGTCCGCGCCGGCCGCTTTGGCGGCTGCTTCGATCTCCGCGTCGCTCGCGCCGGGTCGGCCATAGCGGATGTTCTCGCGCGCAGTCGCACCGAATAGCACGGTTTCTTGTGGCACCAGGCCAATGCGCTGTCGCACGTGCTCGGGCCTTGCCTGTGCGATATCAACACTGTCGATGACGATGCGTCCGGATGCAGGATCGTAGAAGCGCAGCAGTAGCTGGAACGTCGTGCTCTTGCCGGCGCCCGAGGGCCCGACGAATGCGACTTTTTCGCCTGGCTGGATCTCCAGGTCGAAGTCATGGAGCGCCTGCGTATCGGGCCGTGACGGATAGCGAAAGGACACATGCTCGAAGCGAATGTGTCCGAGCGTAGTGGTTGGAAACGATTGAGGATTGGCGGGCGCCGAAATGGCAGGCGTCGCGTTCCTGAGCTCTACCAGCCGCTCCATCGCACCGGCTGCGCGTTGCACTTCGCCCCACATTTCGCTCAGCGAGGCGGCGGAGATGCCGACGTACATCGCATAGATCAGAAACTGACTCAGCTCGCCCGCGGTCATGGTGTGCGCGAGCACGCGATGTGCGCCTTGCCATAGCACGAACGTCACGGCGCCGAAGATCATCATGGTGCCGATCGCGGTCAGCAATGCGCGCACCCGCGTGCGCTTGATGGCCACCTGGAACGAGTCTTCGACGGCGCGCCCATAGCGTTCGCTGTTGAGCTTCTCGAGCGTGAACGCCTGCACGGTCTGGATCGCATTCAGCGTCTCGCCCGCCAGTCCGCTCGTATCGGCGATGCGATCCTGCGCGAGACGCGAAAGTTTGCGCAGCTTGCGGCCGACCAGAATCAAGGGCGCGATGATGAGCGGAATCAGCAGCAGGATCATGCTTGCAAGCGACGGGCTCGTCGCAATGAGCAGCCCCAGCGCACCGATCAGCTGAATGATCGAACGCAACGTGATCGACAGATTCACGCCTGCAATCGACTGCACGAGTGTCGTATCGGTGGTCAGTCGCGAAAGCACTTCACCGGTTCGTGTGATCTCGAAGAACGTCGGATCCATGCGCACGACGCGCGCGTACACATCCTCGCGCAGATCCGCGACGACTCGCTCGCCGAGCCAGGTCACCAGATAAAAGCGCAGCGCCGCAAAGACACCGAAGATCACAGCCGCGGCCAGGAACGCCACGAAATAAGTATCGAGCGTCGCCTGATCGCGCACGACCATGCCCTGATCGATGACACCTTTGAACGCGATCGGCAGCACGAGCATCGCGCCCGAAGCGACGAGCAAGGCGACGAGCGCCAGGAACAGCGTCCGCTTGTATCGGCGCAGATAAGGCCACAGCGCTCGCAGTGGCTTCAGCGAACGAGCTTTGGGTCGGTCAGCGGGATGGTCGGGCATGAGGAGATTTGAGAGGCCGCAAAGACCGCAAAAAGGAAGACGGTGTCAGAGGGAAGACGCAGAAGGCTAGCCGCAAACAAATGCAAAGGACACCCGTTCGGACGAGAAGAGCGGGCCGTAAAGACCGCGAAGAACATGGAGCGAAGACGAGCTGCCCCGATTGCGAGTGCGGCTCGGAGAACCCGTTTGTGCCCGTGCGCTTTCTGTCGCGCCTGATGTTCGATTCCTTTATGCGGTCTTTGCGGCCTCTTCGTTCTTCACTTGTAAACCGGCAGCTCCACATCCGAGAACAGCGCTTCGACATCCGACTGTGTGGCGGCGTTACCGGCGCGGTCGACGAGGCGGCGGGTGAGGTGTGGGGCGAGGAGGTGGAGGAAGTCGTACATGTAGCCGCGCAGCAGGGCGCCTTGATGATAGCCGGCCCAGGTCGAGTGCGAGGGGAACAGGTGCGAGGCGTCGATGGACACGAGGTCCGCATCTTCGCGCGGATCGATCGCCATGCTCGCGACGATGCCGACACCGAAGCCCAGGCGCACGTACGTCTTGATGACGTCTGCGTCGCGGGCGGTGAGCGCCACGTGCGGCGTGATGTTGGCACGCGCGAAGATTTGCTGAAGAGATGAAGGTCCACTGAAGCCAAAGACGTACGTCACGATCGGATATTTGCCCAATGTCTCGATCGTAATTTTCGACTCGTTGGCGAGCGGATGCCCGTAGGGCACGACGATCCGCCGGTGCCAGCGATAGCACGGCAGCAGGACGAGATTGCTGAAGAGATCCTGGGAGCCCGTATTGATCGCGAAATCGATGCGATCCCGAAGTGCCATATCGGCGATTTGCTCGGCCGTGCCCTGATGCAGATGCAGTTCGACCTCAGGATATTTCTCGCGGAATTTGCGCACCACGGGCGGCAGCACATAGCGCGCCTGCGTATGCGTGGTGCCGATCGACAGCGAGCCGCGGCCGTCGCCTTTCTGTTCATCGGCGAGTCGCTTGATGCTCTGAACTTCCTTCAGGATTTTCTGGGCGCGATCGATCACGCGTTTACCCGCAGGGGTGACGCGCGTGAGGTTGCGGCCCTGACGCAGGAAGATCGGAAAGCCGAGCTCATCTTCGAGCTGCTTCAGCTGCTTCGAGACGCCGGGCTGCGACGTATGTAGTCGTTCTGCCGCGGCAGTGATGTTCAGATCGTTTTCAGCGATCGCTGCGAGGTAGCGTAATTGTTGTAATTTCATGGACTTGAATCTAGCCCAACGGAGCTCCAAAAGTCATAACACGCCCGCATCATGACAGAACAAAAGGGTCTTTCCCTGGTTATAAGCCGGTTAGCTACAGTGCCCCGCATCACCATTGTCCGGACACCTGTCCGACTCGCACTGAAGCAAGAAGAACGCATGACTTCCGCCAGCTCGTCCAATCCCTCGTTTGGTCCCGCCGCCGACGCAGGCCAATTATCGCCGCGTCTGCAGTCGCTGGTGGAAGGCTCGCGTGCGCTGCTGCAGCGCGCGCTGGACGAGTACAAGGACGTCGTCTACTCGAACAGCCTCGGCGCCGAGGCCATGGTGCTGACCGACATCATCGCGACGCATGCTCCCGAGATCGAAATCTTCACGCTCGACACCGGTCGCTTGCACGACGAGACGCTCGCGTTGCTGGATCGTCTGGAGCGTCGTTATCAGCGCCGCATTCAAGTGTTCTATCCGGACGCTGCGAGCATCGAACAGTACGTCCGCGACAACGGCATCAATGGCTTCTATCTGGGGCTCGAAGAGCGTCAGTCGTGCTGCCATATCCGCAAGGTCGAACCTTTCAAGCGCGCGATTGCCGGCCGCAAGGCCTGGGTGACGGGCGTGCGCAAGGAGCAGTCCGCGGAGCGGGCGAACGGTGAACCCATCGCCTGGGACGATCGTCACGGCTTGTGGAAAGTCAGTCCCATGCTCGAATGGAAGGACGAAGACGTGTGGGCTTACATCAAGGCGCGCAATCTTCCGTACAACCCGCTGCATGACAAAGGCTTCCCGAGCATCGGCTGCGCACCGTGCACGCGTGCGGTTGAGCCGGGTGCGGATCCGCGTTCAGGCCGCTGGTGGTGGGAAAACCCCGAGTCGCGCGAGTGCGGTCTGCAGCCGCGCCGTCGCGTGATTCCGATCAAGGTCGAGCCGCGTCGCGCGGCTGCTCAGTAACGCTGCACATAGCAGCGCGCCCAATGGATTATTTCCCGCTATTTCTCAAGCTCACCGGACAAGCCGTCCTCGTCGTCGGTGGCGGAGAAGTGGCTGCGCGCAAGATCGATCTGCTGCTGCGTGCGGGCGCGAAGATCACGGTCGTTGCGCCCGAGCTGATCGACTCGCTCGAGACGCTGAAGCAATCGGGAACGCTTCAGCACATCGCCGCGGAATTCCGACCCGAACATCTCGAGGGTGTGCGCCTTGCAATTGCCGCCACAGACAAACATGCGATCAACGCATGGGTGGCGCATCAGGCAGAAGTGCGCAATGTCCTGGTCAACGTGGTCGACGATCGCGAATTGTCGCGATTCATCGTGCCGGCCATCGTCGATCGCTCGCCGGTAATGGTCGCGGTCGCGAGCAGCGGCGATGCGCCGGTGCTCACACGCCGCTTACGCGAGAAGCTCGAAGTCTTTCTGCCGCAGCGACTGGGCCTTCTTGCGCAGCTCGCAGGCAAGCTCCGCGATGCAGTGAAGTCTCGCGTGGAAGAGCCGGCAGCGCGTCGCAGGTTCTGGGAGCGCTTCTTCGACGGTCCCATCGCAGCCGATGTGCTGGCCGGTGGCGATGTGATCGAAGCCGAGAAGCGCACGACTGAAAGTCTGCGCGCGGCGTCTGCTGAATCAGGCGCGCCGGCAGGAGAAGTCGTGCTGGTCGGCGCAGGTCCCGGCGATCCGGGCCTGCTCACGTTGCGCGCATTGCGGGCTCTGCAGAATGCAGATGTCGTGCTCTATGACCGCCTGGTGTCGGATGCCATCGTCGATCTCGCACGTCGCGATGCCGAGCGCATCTATGTCGGCAAGGCTGCGGGTCGTGCGCATGTGTCCCAGGAAGGCATCAACGATCTGCTCGTGAAACTCGCGTCGCAGGGCAAGCGGGTGTGTCGCCTCAAAGGCGGCGATCCTTTCATCTTCGGCCGCGGTGGAGAGGAGCTCGAAGCACTTGCTGCCCATGGCATCCGGTTCGAAGTCGTGCCGGGCATCACCGCGGCTGCAGGCTGTGCGGCCTATGCAGGAATCCCGCTCACGCATCGTGATTACGCGCAGTCGCTCACACTGGTGACGGGCCACTGCAAGGGCGAAACCGACAAAGTCGATTGGGATCTGCTCGCGCGGCCCGGTCAGACGGTCGTGTTCTACATGGGGCTCGGTCATCTCGAGAACATCCTGACGCAGCTCACGACGCGCGGCGTTCCGGCGAATCGTGGTGCTGCGATCATCGAACAGGGCACCCAGGTGGGCCAGCGCGTCATCACAGGAACGCTCGAGGATCTCGCGCACAAGGCGCGGGAAGCCCGTATCGAATCGCCGGCTCTCCTGATCGTCGGCGAAGTCACCCGGCTGCATGATGTGCTGCATTGGTTCAACACATCGGCGCAGTCCGGACTCAACACATTTGCATTCAGCAACGAAGGGAGGCTCTCCGCATGAGCATCCGCAATGGCTTTGCCGCTGCCATCGGCAACACACCGCTGATCCGACTGAATTCGCTGAGTGCCGAGACCGGCTGCGAGATCCTGGGTAAAGCGGAATTCATGAACCCGGGCGGTTCGGTGAAGGATCGCGCCGCGCGCGCCATCATCGAAGAGGCGGAACGCAGCGGCCGGCTGAAACCGGGCGGCACGGTCGTGGAAGGCACCGCGGGCAATACGGGCATCGGGCTTGCGCACGTCTGCAATACGCGCGGGTATCGCTGCATCATCGTGATGCCGGACAACCAGTCGAACGAGAAATACCAGATGATCGAAACGCTCGGCGCCGAAGTGCTGCGCGTGAAGACCGTTCCGTATTCCGATCCGAATCATTATCAGAAGGTCGCCGCGCGGCTCGCCGCTGAAATGCCTGGCGCGATCTGGGCCAATCAATTCGACAACACCGCGAACCGCGATGCGCACGAGCAGACGACGGGCCCTGAGATCTGGGAACAGACGGGTGGACGTCTCGATGCATTCGTGGCGGCCACTGGCACTGGCGGCACGCTCGGCGGCATCTCGCGTTTCCTGAAGCGTCAGACCAATGATCGCGGCAGGAAAGTGCATGTCACGCTCGCCGATCCGCAGGGCAGCTCGCTTTATCATTGGCTGCGCCATGGCGAGCTCAAAGCAACGGGTCCGGGCTCGATCACCGAAGGCATCGGCATCGGTCGCGTGACGGCGAATCTGGCGGACTCGCCGATCGACGATGCGCTGCACGTCACCGACGTGGAATGCGTGAGCACGGTTTATCGTCTGCTGCGCGACGAAGGCTTGTTTCTGGGCAGCACCAGCGGCGTGAATGTCGCGGCAGCCGTGCAGATCGCGCGTCGTCTCGGCCCCGGCCACACGATCGTGACGATCCTGTGCGACAGCGGCGCGAAATATCAGTCGCGGCTGTTCAATCGCAAATGGCTCGGCGAGAAAGGCTTGCTCGATGCTGCCGGGTTGAGCCCCTCGTTCGGGCAGCCCGCCTCATCAGTTTCACCGGCTTCTATTACGGAGATTCCCCGTGTCGACGGCTACGCACAACGACTCAGCGCTTAAGTTCGAGCGGCATCCCATCCAGACGGATGTCGTGATCGTCGGGGCGGGTCCTTGCGGCTTGTTCCAGGTGTTCGAACTGGGATTGCTCGGTCTCAAGGCTCATGTGGTCGATTCGCTGAAAGCGCCAGGCGGTCAGTGCGTCGAGCTCTATCCCGACAAGCCCATCTACGACATTCCTGCCGTGCCCGTGTGCACGGGTCAGGAGCTCACCGATCGACTGCTCGAGCAGATCAAGCCTTTCGGCGCCGGTCTGCATCTCGGTCAGGAAGTCACACAGGTCGAGCGTCAGGAGAATGGTCGCTTCCGTGTCGTCACCAGTGCGCAGACGGTGTTCGATGCGGGCGCTGTCGTGATCGCAGGTGGCGTGGGCTCGTTCCAGCCCCGTCGACTCGATGTGCCTGGCGCCGCGGAGATCGAAGGCAAGTATCTGCACTATCGCGTGAAGGATCCGCGTGCGTTCGCCGATCAGGACGTGCTGATTCTCGGCGGTGGCGATTCGGCGCTCGATTGGGCGTTGACGCTGGTCGACCACGCGAACAGTGTGGTCCTGATCCATCGTCGTCCGGAATTTCGCGGCGCGCCGGCCTCAGTGGCGAAGCTCTTCGCCTTGCGCGATGAGCAGCGCGCCGACGTACTGATCGGGAACGTGAAGGAATGCAATCTCGAAGACGGCGTGCTCAAGTCCGTGAGCGTGCAGGGCAGCGACAGCGTCGTGCGTCGTGTCGAGGCGCATCAGGTGCTGGCGTTCTATGGACTCAGCCCGAAGCTGGGACCGATCGCCGAATGGGGCCTCGATCTGAACAAGAAGCAGATCAACGTCGATACCGAGAAATTCCAGACGAACGTTCCCGGCATCTACGCGGTGGGTGACGTGAATACCTATCCCGGCAAGAAGAAGCTGATTCTGTCGGGCTTCCACGAAGGCGCGCTGGCGGCCTTCGCGATCAAGGAATATCTGGAGCCGGGTAAGAAAGTGCATCTGCAGTACACGACGACGAGCCCGCTCATGCACAAGCGTCTCGGCGTTGCGGACGATCCAGCGGATCAGCGCAAGGTGGCCGGCGCCTGATCGCGTTTCAACGGTCCGATGACGAAAGGGCGACTTCGGTCGCTCTTTTCGTTTGGGCAGATCGCTTCAATGGAAGTCGCGGGAATTGCGTGGCAACGAACGCACGAGGTGCGAACAATCCTCGACATGATGGGCGATGACGTTGATCACGCCTTCCTGATTCTGCAGCTCGCCCGTGACGACCATCAGATTCGATCGAAGGATCTTGTGGCGGAAGCTCGCAAACACGTCGGGCCAGAAGATGACGTTGTTGATGCCGGTCTCATCTTCCAGTGAAGCGAAGATGACGCCGTTGGCCGTATGCGGATGCTGCAGATGGGTGACCAGCCCACTCACGCTCACCTTCCTGCCGCTTCTGAGCGCATCGAGTTCTTTGCGACGGACCACGCCCATGGCGCGCAGACGCGAACGCAACAGCGCCAGCGGATGTCTTCCCGTACTGAAGCCCAGCTGGCGATAGTCGCGCAGGATGTCCTCTGCCTCGCTCGGTGCGGGCAGCGCGATGGATTGATCGGGCGCGGCGGTCTTTTCCAACATGCCGGGCAGACGTTCCACGCCCAACGCATTCCAGAATGCGATGTTGCGGTGATCGGAGATGCTGCGGAACGCGCCGCCCAACGCAAGTGCGCGCATTGCGCGCTTCGACAACGCCGTGCGGTCGCCGACGTCCTTGACGGATGCGAAGGGCAGAGTCGCGCGTGCGCTGAGAATCTGCGCTGCCTCGGACTCGCGTAGTCCGCGCACCAGGCGCAATCCCAACCGGATGCCGAGCTCGCCGCGCGCATCGGGCTCCAGTGTGCAATCCCATTCGCTGACGTTGATGTCGACGGGCATCACCGTGAGATTCTGGCGTTTCGCCTGCTCGAGCAGCTGCGCCGGCTGATAGAAGCCCATGGGCTGACTATTGATGAGACCGGCGAAGAATGCCGCGGGCCGATGGCATTTGAGCCAGCTCGAGATGTAGGTCAGCAATGCGAACGAGGCGGAGTGCGATTCCGGAAAGCCGTACTCGCCGAAGCCTTCGATCTGTTTATAGATCTGCTCGACGAAGACTTCCGAGTAGCCCTTGCGGCGCATGCCTTCGCGAAGTTTCTTTTCGTGTTCGCCCATCATGCCGCTGCGATGCCAGGCGCCCATCGCACGACGCAGCTCATCGGCTTCGCCGGGCGTGAAGCCCGCCGCGATCTCGGCGATGCGCATGACCTGCTCCTGGAAGATCGGCACGCCGCAGGTTTTTTCGAGCACGGGACGTAAGTCTTCGCTCGGATAGGTGATCCGATCGGGCGGCAGATGGCGGCGCTGCAGATACGGATGCACCATGCCGCCGGTGATCGGGCCGGGACGCACGATCGCGATCTCGATGACCAGATCGTAGTACTTCCGCGGCTGCAGCCGCGGCAGCATGCTCATTTGCGCGCGCGATTCGATCTGGAACACACCGATCGTGTCTGCACGACAGATCATTTCGTAGGTCTGCGGATCTTCGCGCGGAATCTCGCTCATCCGCGTGGGACCGATGCCAGCGCGCTTCAGCAGATCGAAGCTGCGCCGGATCGCCGTCAGCATGCCGAGTGCGAGCACATCGACTTTCAACAGACCGAGCGTCTCCAGATCGTTCTTGTCCCATTGAATGATGGTGCGATCGGGCATCGCGGCATTCTCGATCGGCACCAGCTGGCTCACCGGTTCTTCCGAGATGACGAAGCCTCCGACATGCTGCGAAAGATGGCGCGGGAATCCGCGCAGCTCCTGGACCAGGAGGAAGAGCTTGCGAATGACACCGGCGTGCAGCTGCAGTCCCTGCTGCTGCAGGTTCTCTCCGAATTTCTCCCAACTGTCCCAGTACGCGTGCGACTTGGCGATGCGATCGATCACATCGACATCGATGCCGAGCGCCTTGCCGACATCGCGCACGGCGCTGCGCGTGCGATAGGTGATGACCGTGGCGGCAATTGCGGCGCGCGCTCTGCCGTACTTTTCGTAGATGTGCTGAATGATCTCCTCGCGACGCTCATGCTCGAAATCGACGTCGATGTCCGGAGGCTCGTTGCGCTCGCGGCTGATGAAGCGCTCGAACAGCGTGTTGATGAGCTCGGGATTCACCTCCGTGATGCCGAGCGCATAGCACACGATCGAATTGGCGGCCGATCCGCGGCCCTGACAGAGAATGTTCACTTCGGGCGAGCGGGCGAAGGTGACGATCTCGTAGACCGTGAGAAAGAAGTGCTCGTAGTGCAATTCCTCGATCAGGGACAGTTCCTTCTCGATGGTCTTGCGAATGCGCTCGGGTACGCCTTGCGGCCAGCGATTGCGAAGTCCGGCTTCCGTGAGATTGCGCAGATGTTGAGTCGCGGTAAGTCCCGCAGGTACGAGCTCGGATGGGTAGCGATAGCGCAGCGACTTGAGCGAAAACTGGCAGCGCTGCGCAATCGCAACCGATTCATCGAGCAGATCCTGCGAATAGAGACTGGCAAGCTCTTCGATTGTGCGCAGATGCCGCTCGCCATTCCGCAGCAATCGATGTCCGGCTTGTTCGAGCGTGCAGCCATGTCGAATTGCCGTCAGCGTGTCCTGCAACGCACGTCGTTCGCGTACATGCATGTGCACGTCGCCTGCAGCGACCAGTGGCACCGCGGCGGCGGCGCTGATACGCCGCAATTCCTCGAATCGTTGCGCATCGTTCGCGGCGCGATGCATCTCGACGGCAATCCAGCAGCGTCCGGGAAAATGAGCGCGCAGCCATCCGGCCTGCGAAAGTTGCAGCTCCTGTGGCGGGATCAGCAGGGCGAGACATTCGTCCAGATCGTTCTCGAGCTGTGAACGTCGCAGCCGGTATTCGCCTTTCGGCGATTCGCGGCGTGCGAGGCTGATGAGCGTGCAGATCTGCGCGTAGGCGTTCTGAGTCGGTGCGAGCAGCACCAGGTGCAGATCATCGGCGATGCGAAACTCCGCGCCGATGATCAGCTTGAGCTTGCACTTCGCTTTCTGGGCGGCTTCGTAAGCCCGCACCACACCGGCCACCGAGCATTCATCGGTGAGTGCGAGTGCTTCATAGCCCAGCGCTTCGGCCTGCAACACCAGCTCATGAGGATGCGAGGCACCGCGCAGGAAGGTGAAGTTGCTGATGCAATGCAGCTCGGCGTATCGCCTGCTCATGACCAGAATCCATGCAGAAACCAATGCGAGGTTTGCAGATCCTGAAAGACCCACAGGTCCGGTCCGCTCGACATGTGCACGATGTAGTAGTCGCGTTGTACATCGCCGTCGTCCCACCAGCCCGATTCGACGCGCTCGGCCGCCGAGGCGATGCCGGGTAAGGTGGAGGAGCCCATTGCGCGTGGCTCGGGCAGTAACCACAGCGGCCGTTCCGGGAATTTCAGATGTGGAAACTTCTCCCCCGGCGCAGCCGGAGCCCAGCTTTTCTCGGGTCGATGATCGGCATTCGCGCGCACGTAATGCACGTTCTCCTCGCCGACGCGCATCGCGATGCGATCGATCGTGTGCGACAGATCCTCGGTCTGCAGCGGCGTGCGCGTCAGAAGATCGTTCTGTAATGCCGTGGGCGAGGCAAACTCATCAGCCAGCAGGCTGAGCGAGCGGGTCGCCTCAGGCAGCTCCAGATGCTGCATGCGTTCGCGAACCAGCGCGAAAAAGCGGTCGGCATTGCGCTCCGGTGTCGAAGATCCGACCGAGAGTTCCGTTGCTGGCGAATCGCGATGCCCAAAAATCACTTTGAAGCGTTGAGTGCCGGTGTCGCGTGCGCGCAAGTAACCTGCGAACTCCTGGAGCATGCGGCGCAAGGGGAACAGCAGCGCCTCGGTATTCCAGACCTCGAACTCGAAATCGAAATGGGTTGCGTATTTCTGCGGCAACCGGAAAGGGATGCGCGGATCTGCGCTCGTGCCCATCAATCGATCGAGAAACTGTGCGATCGGCGGGCCGAATCTTTTCGCAATCGACTCGCGCGGAATTTCGAGGAGCAGTCCCAGCGTGCGCACGCCGGCCGTGTCCAATTGCGCAACGATCTGCGGCGGGAGTGCGAGCGGTGTGAGCGGCAGACTGCGGATACGCGTGAACAATGCGTGCGGCGATGTGATCGCGACCCGAATGCCGCTGCGTGCCAGCAAGGCGGCGCCTTCGAGCGTCGGGCCGATTCCCAGTCGATAGGTATAGCCGAGCTCCTTGAGTTGCTCTTCCATCCGCTCGACGAAATTGCGCAGCCCGCCGAACAGCGTCAGGCTGGCCTGGATCTCGAGCCACAGACACGCCGTCGTCGCAAGCCGCAGTTCCTGTTCAATCTCGCTCAGGATGACCGTGCTGCTGAACTGATAAGCCCAGCCTGCCAGGCGTTCGAGCGCTGCTTCTTCGGCGCGAATCTTGCGATTGAACATCGTAACTTCGGGATGAATCGCAAGCGCGAGCGTGTAGTTCATCGGCGCTTTGAGATTCGCGCGCTCGGCAGCTTCGTTGCAGCTGATGATCCAGCGCGTGTTGCCTTCGCACGCAGTCACGACGATCGCGTTGGCGCTCGGCTCCGTCAGCAAAGCTTCCAGAGGCAACTGGGGCAGGGAGATGCAGAGCCAGAGCATGGGAAGGCGCTAGGCGCTAGGCGCTAGGCTGTAGGTAGGAGCGTCCGAACTCGAGTCGGCGACCTCTGGATTCTCTTGTTTGTCCGGCTCGACATGAGAAAGCGCGTCGTTGAGGGTGACGGAAACACCGCCGCGGCCGCCGCGACATTTGAGAATGTCGATGAGCATTCCTGATGCGTGCGGCTGCAGGCGCAGTCGCATGGCGGCAGGCGAAGCTTCGCGTGCGGCATGAGGTTCGCGATATACGAAGCCGAGGGTGCGGCCGGCCTCGGCTGCGAGCTGCAGGCGACGCACTTCCTTGTCCTTGATGGCGGCAGGCCAGGACAGCACCGCGGCAAAGGAGGGACAGCGCAGTGCCTGCTCCATGGACCACAGAATGTCTTCGTTCTTCTGCGCCTGGATGATCAGCAGACGTTGCAGCTGCACGCCGTGTTGCACGAGGGCGGGCGCGAAGGGAATGTGAGGCGGCGCGATCAGTGCGACATGGCGCTCTGATTGAGTCATGCGCGCAAGCGAGGGCATCAGCAATCGGAATTCGCCGATGCCGGTCATGGTCGGCATCAACTCGACGATGGTGCCGCTTTGCCAGCCGCGATACGGAAGACGCTCGTCGAGCTCGCGAAAGCCGGTCGATTCAATCGCGGGCGGTGCGACGCCTTCGCGATTCAGATTGCACAGCCGGGTGAGCTGCTCGAGAGTGGCCGCGCGATTCATGATCGTTCATCGTGAAGGTGTGCGCGACAGTCCGGTGCGAATGACGCCCACGGCCAGCCCTTCGATCGACAGTTCCTGCTTGCGCAGATCGACTTCGATGGGGCGATAAGCGGCGTTCGCAGGTTCGAGTCTCACGATGTGATCTTCGCGGCGGTAATACTTCACGGTAGCGTCATCGCCGATGCGTGCGATGACGATCTGACCATCGCGCACCTGCGAGGTCTGGTGCACCGCCAGAAGATCGTGATCGAGAATGTCCGCATCCTTCATGCTGTCGCCGCGCACTCTCAACAGAAAATCTGCCCGCGGACGAAACAGCGCCGGCTCGATGTGAATGCGATCCTCGATGTTGTCTTCCGCAAGAATGGGCGAGCCGGCAGCGATACGCCCCAGCAGGGGAAGTGAGGTCGGGGATGTCGAGAGTGATGATCGTGACGCCAGTGATGACGTTGAGGTCGATGACGCACCGTCAGTCCGCAACTTGATGCCCCGCGAAATCCCGGGTGAAAGCTCGATCGCGCCTTTGGCCGCCAGCGCGCGCAGGTGCTGATCGATACCCTGGCGATTTTTGAGCCCCATCCCTGCCGCAATCTCGCCACGGGTCGGCGGCAGTCCATGGGCGACCATGAACTGCTGAATAAAAGCCAGGATTTCCAGCTGCTTGGGAGTCAAGGAAGCCATGGAGAAGGGCCGTACCAGACAGATGTCTGGTATCGAGTCTAGGCCCGGCCTCCGGCGCATACAAGACCGAAAATGGATTGAGGGTCGCCCGCAATCGTTGACACCCGCCGCGCGCCCCGCATCCTGCTCCCACGTTCATTCTTTGGTCGCAACGATGTCTGACATTCACTGCGCAAGCGCCGTGCTCATGATTCGCCCGGTGCGTTTTGCGGGAAACGAGCAAACCGCCGCTTCGAATCGTTTTCAGCAACTCGACGCCGTGTCCGAGGACGTGCAGAGCCGCGCGCTGGCCGAGTTCGACGCACTGTCGAGCGCGCTCGATGCCGCTGGCATCGACGTTCATGTCTTCGACGATACTTCTGAGCCGCACACCCCCGATTCCATTTTCCCGAACAACTGGGTGAGCTTTCACGCAGACGGCACGGTCGTGCTCTATCCGATGATGGCGCCCAACCGACGACTCGAACGGCGTCTCGACATCATCGAAGCGCTCGACATGCATCATGGATTCCGTATTGCGCGCACCGTCGATCTTTCGCATCGGGAAGCGCAGGAGAAATTCCTCGAAGGCACGGGCAGCCTGGTGCTCGATCGCGCAAATCGCATCGCCTACGCCTGCCTGTCGCCGCGAACCGATATGGATGTGCTCGGCGAATTCGCGCAGCGCCTCGACTACGAGATCGTCGCCTTCGAGGCCACGGATGCGAGCGGCACGCCGATCTATCACACCAACGTGCTGATGTCGGTGGGAGAGAAGTTCGCCGCCGTCTGCATCGAGTGCATCGAACCGCAGCGAAGATCCGCCGTCGTGAACATGCTGAGCTCGACCGGCCATGAGCTCGTGAATTTGACCCTGCCGCAGATGCACGGTTTCGCCGGCAACATGCTGCAACTTCGCACGCGCTCCGGCGAGCACCTCATTGCCATGTCGCAGGCCGCACGCAATGTGCTCGACCCGACGCAGATCGCTCTACTGGAGAAGCACGGAAAGATCGTCGCCGTACCCATTCCCACCATCGAACGTCTCGGCGGCGGCAGCGTCCGCTGCATGATTGCGGAGGTGGGGTTGAGGAAGAAGTGATGGCAAGTGAGTGATCAGTGATAGGTGATGAGTGATGAGCAAGACCTCTGGATCGCCGGGCCCATCACTCGTCACTCATCACTCATCACTATAGAATTCGCGCCCTATGCTCGAACTCGGTCTGAAAACACTCATTGCCTATCTGCTTGGCGCATTGATCGGCAGTCTGATCGTCGGTCAGCTCAAGGGGGGTGTGGACATTCGCACCCTGGGCAGCGGCAATGCGGGCGGGACGAATGCGCTGCGAACGCAGGGCTATGGTTTTGCGTTCTGGGTGATGTTGATCGATATCGGTAAAGGATGGGTGGCCGCAGGATGGTTGCCGGGGCTTGCCATTCCCGGTGTCGGGTTCGATCCGCAGGTGAACCGCGATTGGCTGACCGTCGCCTGTGCGGCGGCCGTCGTGATCGGTCACGTCTATCCGGTGTGGTATGGATTTCGCGGTGGCAAAGGGGCGGCCACGCTCATCGGCGTGCTCGCAGGTTTGAAACCCATTGCGCTTCTACCGGTGCTCGGCGTGTGGCTGCTGACGGTCATGATCACCGGCTTCGTGGGATTGGCGACGATGCTGGCGACAGCTTCGTTTCCCGTCTATCTGCTCGCTGCAACCGAGCAACCCTCGGAGGCGCTGCTTGCCTTCGGCTGCGTCATGGTCGTGTTCGTGTGTTTCACGCATCGCGCAAACATCGAGCGGATGCGCCACGGTTCGGAGAATCGCGTACGCCGGCTGTGGCTGTTTCGTCCGCGCTGATGGCAGTGACCCGTAAATCGCAGACGCAGGCACGGCGCGAGCGATTGCTTTCGCTGCTTGCCGACGGTGAGTTCCATTCGGGCGAGCAACTCGCGCGTCGCTTGCGCATTTCGCGCGGCGGCGTGTGGAAGCTCGTTCATACGCTCGAAGCGCTCGGCGTGCAGATCCAGTCGCTGGCGCGGCAGGGCTACAAGCTGCCGTATGCCGTGAACCTGCTCGATGCGGACAAAATCCTGGAGTCGATCGGCGCTGCCGCGCGCGAGCGGATCGCGCGAATCGAAGTGCTGCTGACGGTCGACTCGACCAATCGGCATGTCTATGAGAGCAATGTCGTCGCGCCGGGACGTGCACATCTGTGTTTGGCAGAGATACAAAGCGCCGGCCGCGGCAGGCGCGGTCGATCCTGGCTTGCACCGTTCGGCAGCGGGATCTGCATGTCGCTCGGCTGGCAGTTCGAAGATGCGCCGCCGACGTTCTCGGCATTGAGTCTTGCGGTGGGAATTGCTGCCGTACGAGCGCTGAGGCGCTTCGGTGCGAGCGATGTCGGACTGAAATGGCCGAACGATCTGGTCTGGAAGAATCGCAAGCTCGGCGGGATCCTGATCGAGATGCGCGGTGAGTCCGGCGGTCCTGCGACTGTCGTGATCGGTATCGGTCTCAACATGCACATGCCTGCGGACACGCGGCTCGCCCTGGCCGAACAGCAGGCCGCATTGATCGCGGATGTGCACGAAATCCTTCGTGATCGCACACCGACGCGCAATGCGCTGGCAGCAGCCATCGCCGAGGAATTCATTGCAATGCTCGAGCTGTTCGCGGTCGAGGGATTTCAGCCTTTCATCGAGGAATGGCAGAAGCTCGATGTGCTCATGCATGCGCCCGTCAAGGTCATGCAGGGTGCTCAAACCATCACGGGCATTGCGGCCGGGGTGGATCGCGAAGGCGCATTGCTCGTCGACGTCGATGGCGAGTGGCGACGTTTCATGTCCGGTGAAGTGAGCGTGCGGGCCTCGCGATGATGCTGCTCATCGACATCGGCAACACGCGCATCAAATGGGCGAACGCGACTGGTCGCGCGCTGGGGATGCAATCGGCAGCCGTTCATCGCGACTGGACGAGCGAGGAGTTCGCAGCGCATGTGCTGCGTGGCGATCGCCCCGAGCGCGTCGTCATCAGTAATGTCGGCGGCGATCACATTGCGGAGGTTGCGCGCGAAAGTCTGAGCCGTGTGTTCGCGATGGAACCGACCTTCGTATCGCCGGGCGCGCGCGCGGGCGGAGTGCGCAGTGGATATGCGAATCCCGCACAGATCGGCGTCGATCGCTGGGTGGCGATGATCGGTGCACGAAGCCTCGAAACCGGTGCCGCCTGTATCGTGAGCGTCGGCACCGCCATGACCGTCGATGCGCTCGATGCCAGCGGACAGCACCTGGGCGGCGTGATCGTGCCGGGGCCGGACCTGATGGTGTCCAGCTTGTTCGAGAACACGAGCGGGATCGCGCAACGTGCTCGTGAAGGCAGCGTGCGGGCATCGCTGTTCGCGGACAACACGCTCGGTGCAGTGAAGCAGGGGGCGATTCATGCGCTCGCGGCCTTGATCGATCGTGCGATGCAGACGATGCAGAGCGAGTCGGGCAGCGAGCCGTCGCTGCTGCTCACGGGAGGGGCCGTCGATGAGCTTCGGCCCGCGCTGCAACGGCCGTATCGACAGATACCGGATCTGATTCTGCGTGGGCTTGCGGTGCTTGCCGATGAGAGTTCAACAGATCCTTGAGGCAGGGCGGCCGGACATGCATCGAATACCGGCTGGCCTCGATGCGGTACTGCGACACTGGTGCGGCCCCGCGCTCGCGACGTACATGCTCGATCGGCCGCATTGCCTCGTACGGGAAGGCATGCGCCCTCGTGTATGATCCGGCCTCGCCATTACGGAGGCACCATGAGCATTGCACGTGCACGAGGCACTCTGATCGCGATCCTGATGTTGAGTTGCGCAGCCGCGCATAGTGCAGACCCGCAAGCGGGTAAGGCATTGTCGCAGGCGCAATGCAGTCAATGTCACGATGCCGACGACTGGGTGGGCGAGAGCGCTGCCTCCCTCGAATCGCTGATCCGCGATATCGTCGCCGGCAAGGTCAAGCACAAGACCGCCGTGCGGCTCTCCGACGCGCAGATCGCCGACGTCGCTGCCTACTGGGCGCAGGCGAGCGCCAGGCAGCGCTAAGGAACCGATGCGTACGCTGTGTCTGATCCTGATTCTCTGTAACGTGCTGTTCCTCAGCTGGTCGCAGCTTCTGGATGCGCGCGTGAAGGATCTGGATCGGCCGGCCCCGGTGAGTGTGAATCCGCCGCCTCGCATCGTGCTCGCCCGCGAAGTGGCCCCGGCTGAGCCTGTGCGTGTGAATCCGGTGCAGCCGCCGCGCGTCGCACCCTTGAATCCCTCCGGTGCGGGCGCGCTGGCGTCGAGCGATCCGATGGCCTGCAGCAGTGTGGGGCCGTTCGCGGATCTGGCTGAGGCGTCACAAGCGCAGGCGGCGCTGAAGAATGCGGGCTTCGAGCCGCGACAGCGCGTCGAAGAGGGCGAGCTGTGGATCGGATACTGGGTCAGCGTCCAGGACTTCGAATCGCGCGAGACGGCAGAGGCGGCGCTGCGACTTTTGGTCAACAACGGTGTCAGCGATGTGTATCTGATGCCGGCGGCGGATTCCTCGAACGTGCTGTCGCTCGGCGTCTTCTCGGATTATCAGCGTGCACAACGCCGCGCCGAGGAGATCCGCGCCCTGGGGCTGGAACCTCGCATCGACGATCGCAAGCGCTCCGGCTCCGTCTATTGGATCGATGCCGATCTGCCTGAGCCCGGCCGGCCGATCGATACGACCATCTTCCAGACCGATCCGCGCAAGATCACCCGGCTGGAACTGCGGCCGTGCCCGCCGGGAGGCACCGGCTGAACGCGCAGGGGCGTCCTGCGCCATTTCCGGGATGAATCGGTCGCGCGCTGCCGGTACAATCCCGGCCCGTCGATGGTCCCAGGCGACCGTCGATCGATCTTCGAGTGCCGCTTTAGCTCAGTTGGTAGAGCAACCGCCTTGTAAGCGGTAGGTCATCTGTTCGAGTCAGATAAGCGGCACCATTTCCCCAAGCGGACGCTCTGTTCGCCGCCATCTCACGATCGCCTCGGGATCCATCTCCGAAGCGCGTGCATCTTCGCCGCCGGCGCAATCTCACCCACGGCGCCCATCCCTTCTTCACTGCCACCAGCGTCATTCGCCTGCATGCCCGGCGAAGAGTGCCTGGGCTTCAGGCAGTTCGAAAGCCTGGGTTCTGGCGGGACGAATGAAACGGAACCTTCCGCCTGCTGAAGGCTTAGGCACTGAAGATTTCCTGGGGAACTGCATGTTCGTTTCAGACTGTCCCGAGCGCGGGCGCACGGAGTTGCTGATTGCGGCACCCTCGGATGGGCTGGTGCTGGATTATTTTCGCGCGCTGGCCGCACGCTGGCCGGAGCAGATCACCGAGGAGCACCTGACCCTTGAAGGGGAGGTGCCGATCGCCTCGGGCCTGAGTCTCGGCGATGTATCGCCCGCCGTCGAAAAACTTGTCGCCGCCGAAGCGCAGTTGGTTTCGCACGTCGATCTGAGCTTCGGGGGTCTGAAGGTTTCTTATGTTCGCTCGAGCGGCCAGAGTCCCGAGCCGGTTCGCGACGGGATTCATGACGAGATCATCTTCGATCTCGATCGCACGACCGGCAACGAGCTGATCGCGCAAGTGGCGGTCTCATCGGCGTGCACGCGTTTCGATGTGCAGGGCTTGCGATCCGATCAGGACTTGAGCCCGCTCTTGCCGTTGCCCGCCACCAGTCGTTGACCGGCACTGACCTTTGCGTGACTGCTAATGCATTGCCCTTCCGGGTGTGAGGGCCTGCGCCTGCGCGCTGTCAGCATTCCGAGGGTGTGAAAAAGGAACTTCACGCGCTGCAAATTCGTTGTGGCACTCTAGCCGCCAATCAGCACGTCGCCGATGCAGCGATTCCTAGAAGTACGGGCGGCGAGAACAGCACCGCCGGCACAGCCGGCAGATAAAAAAATTTACTGGAGGCTCGAGTGAGCGCCGAAAGCATGATCCTGGTCAAAGCCGTTACAGAACATGAATCAGAGCTGTTGAACGAGTGGATGCAGCTGCTGCGCAGTGGCGGTGCATTGCAGAGCGGGCGCATCAAGGAGGCCGAGCTCTCGACTCAGGCCCGCACGTTCCTTGGACTGTTGCGCACGGCATTGGCCGAAGGCGTCGATCTGAGCTCGCCCGCCTACGGACCGGTCAAGAATCTGTTGAGCGATCTCTCCCGTTCGCGCGCCGTGCAGGGCTTCTCTCCGGTCGAAACGGCCACCTTCGTTTTCTCGTTGAAGCGCGCGATCTTCAACCTGCTCAATCGTTCGAAGCTCGACGCCGCGGCGCTCGCCACTGCGACTTGGGAGGCAACAACCCTGCTCGATGAGCTGGGTCTGTACACCACTGAGGTATTCCAGAAGAGCCGCGAGGAGATCATCGTGCGTCAGCAGCGCGAGATCTCGGAGCTGTCCACGCCTGTCGTGAAGCTGTGGGAAGGCATCCTTGCATTGCCGTTGATCGGCACGCTGGACAGCGAACGTACGCAGGTCGTGATGGAGAACCTCCTGCAGAGCATCGTCGATCAGACGGCCGAGATCGCCATCATCGACATCACCGGTGTACCGACGGTCGATACGCTGACCGCGCAACATCTGCTGAAGACGGTCGCTGCCGCACGGCTCATGGGCGCCGATTGCATCATCAGCGGCATTCGCCCGCAGATCGCGCAGACCATGGTGCATCTGGGGGTCGAGTTGAACGTGGTTTCGAAGGCGACGCTGGCCGATGCATTCGCGCTAGCGCTCAAACGAGTCAACCGCGCCATCGTCAGCGTAAAGCCGCGTGCGGCCCAGGCCGGTGCAGCGATTTAGCCTATGGAACGCATTCCTATTCTCAAGCTGGGTGACGCGCTGCTCGTCACCATTCAGGTCGACATGCACGACCGGCTGGCCACGGCGCTCGAAGAAGATCTCACGAACAAGATCGTGGCATACGGTGCGCGCGGCGTGTTGATCGACATCTCCTCGCTCGAGATCGTCGACAGTTTCATCGGTCGCATGCTCGACAACATTGCCGCGGTTTCGCGAGTGCTCGATGCGGAAACGGTCGTGGTCGGAATGCGACCGGCGGTGGCGATCACGCTCGTGGAGCTCGGCCTGTCGCTTGCGGGCGTGAAGACTGCGTTGAACGTCGAGCGAGGGATGGCCCTGATCCAGCGTCGCGAGGAGCCGGTCGAGCTCGATTCGCCGCAAGACGATGAGCTCTGAAGCCACGCACGACGTTCTTCCCATCCGCAGCTCCGATGACGTCGTGCAGGTTCGTCAGCGGGTTCGCAGCGTTGCGGTGGACGTCGGGCTCAGCCTGATCGATCAGACAAAGATCATCACGGCCGCAAGCGAGCTGGCGCGCAACACACTGATCTATGGCGGGGGCGGCACGATGTCCATCGAGCCGATCGCCGACGGCATTCGCAGAGGTGTGCGTCTGACATTCGAAGATCGCGGGCCGGGCATTGCGGATCTGCAGCTTGCGTTGACCGACGGCTACACGACCGGCAACGGGCTGGGGCTCGGATTGAGTGGCGCAAAGCGGCTCTCCAACGAGTTCAACATCGAATCCAAAGTGGGCGTCGGCACTCGCGTCACGATTGCGCGCTGGAAATGACGATGCAGTTGCAGATCGTCGCCGATGTCAGTCAGGTCGCCGAGATGAGGCGCGCAGTCACTGACCTCGCCGCGAATCTGGGATTCGATGAAACCGCGAAAGGACGCGCCGCGCTCGTGGCCACTGAGCTTGCGACCAATCTCCTGAAGCACGGCGGCGGAGGTGAGGCGCTCATCGGTCCTTACGAGGACGCCACCGGTTTCGGCGTGCAGATCATTGCACTCGACAAGGGCTCGGGATTCGAAGATCTGGGTGCCGCGCTGAAGGACGGCTATTCCACTGCAGGCACCGCAGGTCACGGGCTGGGTTCGATCCGCCGTCAATCGCAGGTGTGCGAGATCGTCACCTGGCCCGCCCTTGGCTCCGCAGTGCTGGCCCGGGTCGCAAAGGATCCCAGCCATGAGCGCGAAGAGAGACATCCTGCGTGGGGCGGAATTACGGTGCCGTATCCAGGGGAAAGCGTCTGCGGGGATTCGTTCGTGGTCCTGGACTCGGCCGCGGGGCTCACGATGCTCGTCGCGGACGGTTTGGGTCACGGGCCGGAAGCGGCCACGGCCGCGCAGGAAGCCGCGCGCCTGTTCCGCGCATGTATTCACCAGAGCGTTCCGCAATTGCTCGAATCGATTCATCTGGGTTTGCGGGCCACGCGCGGTGCCGCGATCGCAGTCGCGCGGTTTTCGAATGCGAGCACCGTGACGTTCGGCGGGATCGGGAATATCGCCGGAGCGGTGATCGAGAATCAGCAGATGCGCCGGATGGTGTCACTCAATGGCACGGCAGGACACAACGCTCGCAAGATCCAGACCTTCGACTATCACTGCAACGATGGCATCGTGGTGCTGGCCTCCGATGGCCTCGGCACGCACTGGTCGATGGATCGTTATCCGGGGTTGACCGCGGCTCATCCCAGTCTCGCTGCCGCGGTGCTGTATCGGGATCATTCGCGTCGCCGCGACGACACGTGCGTAGTGGTGGCGCGCAGGATGCACTGATGCAAAGGATCGTCACCAGCATGCTGCGCGCGGAAGCCGACATCGTTTCGGTGCGTCAGCGCGCGCGCCGCCTGGCGGAGCTGCTCGGTTTCGAGCGACAGGATCAGACGCGTATCGCCACGGCGGTTTCTGAAATCGCTCGCAACGCGTTCAGCTATGCCGGCGGCGGGCGGGTCGATTTTCATCTCGCCGAGCAGGAAGGCCGGCAGATGCTCAGGATCGACATCGTCGATCAGGGCAAGGGCATTGCGGATCTGCAGTCCGTGCTCGATGGCCGCTATCGCTCATCGAGCGGCATGGGCCTGGGGATCACGGGTGCCCGGCGGCTCATGGATTCGTTCGACATCCGTTCGGACTTGTCCGGCACGACGGTCGAGCTCGGCCAGAAGCTTCCGGCGCGATCGCGGCGACTCCTTGCGTCCGATCTGACACGCATCGCAGATACCCTGCTGCGCGAAGCCAACGAAAGCCCGCTCGATGCCGTGCGCGAACAGAATCGCGAGCTGATGCAGAGCCTCGACGATCTGTCGCGACGTCAATCCGAAGCCGAACAGCTCAACCGCGAGATCGAGGACACCAATCGGGGCGTCGTCGCCCTCTATGCCGAGCTCGACGCGCGCGCGGAACAGCTGCGTCAGGCCAGCGAAATCAAGTCGCGCTTCCTGTCGAACATGAGTCACGAGTTCCGCACACCGCTGAACTCCATCATCGCGCTCACACGCCTGCTCGACGACGATCGTCACGGTGCGCTGAATGGCGAACAGCAGCGTCAGGTGGGCTACATCCGCAAGGCTGCCAACGATCTGCTCGATCTGGTGAACGATCTGCTGGATCTCGCCAAGGTCGAGGCGGGAAAAATCGAGGTGAAGCCGATCCGCTTCACGATCGAGGAACTGTTCAGCGCGCTGCGCGGCGCGCTGCGTCCCTTGCGCGAAGGCGATACGGAAGTCGAGCTGGTGTTCGAGCCGGCCGCGGATCTGCCGGTCGTGTTCAGCGATGAAGGCAAAGTGGCGCAGGTGCTGCGCAATTTCATCTCGAATGCACTGAAGTTCACCGTGCGCGGTGAGGTGCGTGTTTCAGCCCATCACGATTCGAGCTCCAGCCGGATCGTATTCGTGGTCAGTGACACCGGCATCGGCATTGCGCCCGAGGATCAGGAGCGCATTTTCGAGGAGTTCTCGCAGGTCGACGGACATCTTCAGCGCAGTGCCAAAGGAACCGGTCTTGGGTTGCCGTTGTCGCGTCAGCTCGCGACGCTGCTGGGCGGCGAGATCTGGCTGGAAAGCGAAGTCGGCGTCGGCTCTCGTTTCTTTCTTTCGATCCCCGCTCAATTTGCAGGTGAAGCGGCCAAACCCTCGAAGCTCGAGGCCGCGTTGCACGGCTTGCGCGTGCTGGTGATCGATGACGATGAGACGTTCCGCTATGTGCTCCGGCAGATCGTCTCGGATCAGCTGCGCCATCAGGTATTCGAAGCGCACGATGGCGAGGAGGGTCTGCGGCGCATCCAGGAGCTCAAGCCCCAGGTCGTGCTGCTCGATCTGCAGATGCCGCGACTCGATGGCTTCGGCGTGCTGTCTGCGCTGCGCGCGGATCCGGACACGCGCGAATTGCCTGTCATCGTCTTCACGTCCATGAATCTCGATTCCGAGGTCACTTCACGGCTGCCGCCTGGGACCACGATCGCGCAGAAGGACGCCATCTCGCGCGATCAAGTAGCGTTGCTCTTTCAGCAAGTGCTCCATTGAGGGAACTCAGATGGAATCCAGCACGCATGTGATTCTGAATGTCGATGACGATGAGGTGGGACGCTACACCAAGACGCTCACGCTGCGCCGTGCAGGGTTCGTGGTGGAGGAAGCGAAGACCGGTTACGAAGGTTTGCGCAGGACCGAGGTGCTGCAGCCTTCGGTCGTGTTGCTCGATGTGCGCCTGCCCGATGTCGATGGCATTCGCGTGTGCGGCTGGATCAAGGAACGCTGGCCCAACATTCTGGTGCTGCAAACGTCTGCGACCTTCACCACGGGTGCGGATCGCACGCGCGGCCTCGAAGGCGGTGCAGATGCGTATCTGACACAGCCGATGGAGCCGGATGAGCTGGTCGCTGCGGTGCGCGCGCTGCTGCGACTGCGCGATGCGGAAGACAAGCTGCGACGCCTGAACGACAACCTGGAGCTGCGGGTGCGAGAGCGCACCAAGGAGCTCGCCGAGGCGAACGCCAAGCTCAAGCACGAGATCGAGGAGCGCCAGAAGGCCGAAGCGGCGCTGGTGCAGTCGCAGAAGATGGAGGCCATCGGACAGCTCACGGGCGGGATCGCCCACGACTTCAACAATCTGCTGACGGCAGTGATCGGCAATCTGGATCGCATTCGCAGCAAGTCGACGGACCCGAAGCTGATGCGTCTGGCGGAGAACGCCTTTCTCGCTGCGGAGCGCGGCTCGAAGCTGACCGCTCAGCTGCTTGCGTTCTCGAGAACCCAGAAGCTTGCGACCAAGGCAGTCGACGTGAATTCGCTGCTCGGCTCGATGGGCGATCTTCTGGCGCAGTCGCTTGGCCCGAGCGTCGATCTGCGCCTCGAGCTCGGGGCGGATCTGCCGCATGCACTGACCGATCCCAATCAGCTCGAGCTGGCCGTGCTCAATCTCGCCATCAACGCTCGCGATGCGTTGCCCGATGAAGGTGGCAGGATCGTGATCAGCACTACGCGCATCCGGCTCGAGGACTCGCTGAGCGGCTGCGCTCCGGGTGAGTATGTGAGCCTGTGCATTACCGACAACGGCATCGGCATGAGTCCTGAAATTCAGGCTCGTGCCGTCGAGCCGTTCTTCACCACCAAGCCGCCCGGCAAGGGCACGGGCCTCGGCTTGTCGCAGGTGTATGGCATCGCGACCCAGGCGGGCGGCGCGATGCGGCTCGAAAGCGAGCCCGGTAAAGGCACTCGGGTCTGCGTGTTCCTGCGTGTTTCGCCGAGTGCGGCGCAGGAGGAAGAGAGTCCTGCCACTGCGGCCCACACCGCGAACTGCGAGTCCATCATTGTTCTGGACGATGATATCGATGTGCGCACGCTGGTCGTCGAGTATCTGGACGAGCTCGGTTATCGCGCGCATGCGGCCTCCGACGGCGAGGTGGCGCTGAAGCTTCTCGGCGAGGTCAAGCCAGCACTGCTCATCGCCGACTTCGCCATGCCGGGTCGCAACGGCGCGGAAGTTGCGCGAGCATTTCGTGAGCAGGCGCCCGACATTCCCATTCTGTTCTTCAGCGGCTATGCCGATACGGCAGCGCTCGAAGCGGCTGTCGGCAAAGCTCCTCTGCTGAGAAAACCCTTTCGTCCGAGCGAGCTCGCTGCCGCCATTCGCTCACTGCTCGACGCGTAGGCGCTCGCCGCTCGAGCGTTCCTACATCGCACGATGCGATGCGAAGGACGGAACCTGTGCGCTCGATTGCGATTAGGTTCGAGGACTGCGCAACTTTCGTACTCGAGCACATGGATACTCCGACGCTTCTGCGACTGGCGACGACGCTCGTACTGGCGCTGGAAAACGATCCGTTTTATCGCGCACTCACGCCGGGTGTGACCCAGGAGTTCGATCGGCGTCCGCTGCTTCACGATTATTTCGCACATTCGCTGCGTGGCTGCGTGGCCCGCGAGAGCGTGACACGCTGCGTCCATTCAGAAGATGGTCGTAGTGGCGTTGCGCTATGGATGCTTCCCGACGCGAGGCATACGCCCGATGGCAAAGCCGATTTCGTCAGAGATCGACTCGGCTCTCCAAGCAGCATCGCGTATGAGTCCATGCTCAGGGTGATGGGCGAGAAAGCTCAGACGCTCGTTCCGCCGAACGCCTGGTATCTGTCGATCATCGGCGTGGAGCCGCGCATGCAGGGCCAGGGCATCGGCCGCAAGTTGCTCGAGCCCACGCTCGCAGAAGCCGCAGCATGTGCGGCGCCATGCTATCTGGAGACCTTCTCGGAGCAGGCTTTGATGTTCTATCGGCAGCTCGGATTCGAAATGATCGGCTCGCAGTTCGAGCCCACCGCGCAGGCACGCTACTGGCTCATGCTCAAGGCTTAGCGTGCGCGTCTGAAGACCGCGTCGTCGGCGTAGAAGCTGGCGCACTCGTTCGCCTGCCACCAGCCGGGAACACCGAGCACGGGCAACGGCAGAAACGGCCTGGTCGACCATGTGTCAGCCGCAACGCTCGCAGCGATTGCGGCATCGTCGATCGCATCGACGACCCACACGTGCGCGGTGATCGGCTTGCGCGGCTGCATGAGCTTTTCGAGCAATGCGTGACCGAACAACATGAGCTGCGCGGATTGCCAGTGTGTGCGCAGATCCACGAACAGTTTCGTCCAGTCCCGCTCCCGCAGCGCCTGGATCAGCGAGGGCGCGGCCTGCAGCACAGCGCCGTTCTCATCGAAAAGCGTCAGTGCATCGCGCAGCGCTCCGCGTGGACCGCTCTTGCCGCGCACTCGAATCTGTTCCGCCTGCAGCCGGTTGAGTCGCCGCTTCGTGAGCGGATAGCCGAGCCAGATCACGCCGTTCAACAGATCGTGCAGATTGTCGCGGGTGGGCACGCCACCCTCGCGTGCGATGAAGGCTTCGTACGGTTCTTCGGCGGGCAACCGGGATTGATCTACGAATCGCACCGGTACCTCAGGCGTACGCACGGCGTTGAGCGCATCGACGACTTGCCCTGAAGCCCCTTGAGCCACGACGCCTCGCGCAATCTCGAGATGCGGCTGCCACCACGGCGGCGGATCGGCCAGAGCAGATGCGAGAGTGACAAGCGGTGAGGGATCCTTCATTGGATAGGCGTTCAGAATTTGCGGATATCGGTTCACTGAGCGCGCCTTGCGTCGCAGATTGCTCTCGACATGGACGCATTACCGCGCTGATTCTCGCGCGCTCGCGTTCGCTTTGCATCGGGGCGTGATCGCGCTCGTTCTCGGCGACATGCCGGGGTTGAGCCGGCCAGATCGGATCCGATTGCATGCGGCCGCAGCGTGCGGCTATCGTTCGCCGCGCCATGCCTGAGGCGAACTGCGGCGATCCGATGCGGAGAGTCATCCTTTGATCCATTACTCGTCGACCCTGAAGCTTGCAATCTGCGCGGCCGTTCTGCAGGCATCGCTGGCACAGGCGGCGAACGAGGAGGAGGTCGCGAAGATTTCCGAGCAGCTCAAGGTGCTTCAGGACACCGTGGCCGCCCAGCAGCGGCTGCTGCAGGAGCAGGCCGCGCAGATCGAGCAGCTCAGACAGCAGCTCCAGGCAGGCAGCTCCGCATCTGCAGGCAGTCCCGCGCCGCAAGCGGTCTCCACCGGTGCCGATGTCGCGCGGGTCAGCATGACCGGTGCGAGGCCGACGATCACGAGTGCGGACGGCCGATTCTCATTCGCTCCACGCACCGTCGTGCAGTTCGATGCCGGCGGTTATCAGCAGGATCGCGAGCGTCCATTGACGGAAGATTTCCGTCGCGGATCGGTTGGTGCAAACGGCAACCGCGAGACGAATGCGGCGCGCGATCTGTCCGACGGTGCTTTCTTTCGCCGGGCGCGCTTCGGCTTCGAAGGCATGATCGCGCGGGACTTCAACTACCGTGTGAGTCTCGAGCTCGGCGGTTCGGGGACGGAAGGTCCTGCGCGCATCAACGACGCCTGGATGACCTACTCGGGCTTCGATCCGCTGACATTGCAGATCGGCGCCTTCTCGCCACCGGCCAACATGGATGACTCCACGCCCGTCGACAGCTCGCTGTTCCTGGAGCGCGCAGCGTCGGCTGAAATCTCGCGCACACTCGGCGGTGCAGACGGGCGCCTCGGCTTCGGCATGCGCACCAGCGGTTTGCGCTGGATGAGCGCGCTCACGCTTACGACCCGCACAGTCAACGATCCGGAAGTGTTCGACTCGCAACTTGCGATCGTGGGCCGGACCGGTGTGCTGGTCGCAAGCGCCGAGGACTACAAGGTTCATGCGGGCGTCTCGGGCACCTGGGTCATTCGTCCGCCGGATCAAGGCTCGTCTGCCAGCGGCGTACGCGATGCCGTGCGCTTTCGCGATCGTCCCGAGATTCGCGTGGACGGAACGCGCCTGATCGATACCGGCGCCATCGATGCAGATCATGCCTTCGCGGTGGGCGTGGAGCTCGGCGCGACCTGGAAGAACTGGTATCTGCAGGGCGAGAACTTCTGGTTCGGCATCGACCGTCCTGCGGGCGTGCCGCTCGCCGATCCGCGCTTCGGCGGTTACTACCTGCAGGGAAGTTGGGTGATCACGGGCGAGTCGCGCCGCTACGATCCGGCGCTCGGCGCGTTTCAGTCACCGCGGCCGCGTCATGCGTTCTCGAGCTCCGGCGGTGCCGGCGCATGGGAGCTGGCATTGCGCTACTCGAACATGGATCTGGACTTTCACGCCGGCAGCTTCGGCACTGAAGCGCTCGCCGATGCGGTCCGCGGCGGCGAGCAGAACATCTGGACACTCGGGGTGAACTGGTATCCGAACGCGAATCTGCGCTTCCTGTTCAATTACCTGCGCATCGACGTCGATCGCCTGAACCCGGCTGGCGTCGATAATCTCACGCCATTCGGCCCCGCACCTGCGACGCCGCCGCTCGGAGCCGAGATCGGCCAGTCGCTCGATGTGTACGCCATCCGCAGCCAATTCAGCTTCTGAAGCCTCGTTCATTCGCTCACGAGACGCAGCAGCAGCCACAGATTTGCGGCAGTGATCAGCGCGAACAGCGACCAGCCGACGAATTGCATGGGCAGGCGCGTGGCGTGAACGCCCATGATCTCGCGACTGCTCGTGAACCTGAGCAGCGGATACAGCGCGAACGGCAGCTGCAGGCTCAGCACGACCTGCGTCATCACCAGCAGTCGTCCCACCGCGTTCTCGCCCATCGTCGAGACGCCGATGAACGCGGGAATCAATGCGAGGCCGCGCGTGATCAGCCGGCGCTGATAGCAGGGAATCTTCAGCTTCAGGAATCCTTCCATGATGATCTGGCCGGCGATCGTGCCCGTGAACGTCGAGCTCTGGCCTGAAGCGAGCAGGGCGATCGCGAACAGCACGCTCGCAGCGCCCGTTCCGACGATCGGGGCGAGCAGCTCGTGCGCATCCTCGATATCCGCGACGTTGCGAAGACCGGTGTCGTGAAATGCCGCGGCGGCCAGAATCATGATCGCTGCATTGATGAGCATGGCGAAGGTGAGCGAGACGATGGTGTCGAGCCGCGACCAGCCGATCGCTTCACGCTTGCTTCGATCGCTCTCGCCGACGACGCGGGTCTGGACGATCGAGGAGTGCAAGTACAGGTTGTGCGGCATGACCGTCGCACCCATCACGCCGACCGCGAGATATAACGCGTCGCGATCCTTCAGCACCTCCCAGGATGGAATCGAACCGGCGACGATGCGGCTCCAGTCAGGGCCGACCAGAATCAGCTCGATCAGAAAGCACAGCCCGATCGTCACGATGAGCCCGAGCATGATGGCTTCGAGGTCGCGAAAATTCTTACCCTTGAGTCCAAGAACGATGATCGTGTCGAGCGCGGTCAGGGCCACGCCGGTCGGCAGCGAAACGCCGAGCAGCAGATGGAAAGCGAGTGCGCAGCCCAGCACCTCGGCGAGATCGCACGCGATGATCGACAGCTCCGCCAGCAGCCACTGAATCCGTGCGATCGGCTTCGAATACTGCTCGCTCGAGACCTGGGCGAGATCTTTGCCGGCGACGATGCCCAGACGCAGACTGAATGTCTGCAGCACCATCGCAGCCACACTGCAGCAGATCACCACGAACAACAGGTCGTAGCCGAATCGCGAGCCGGCCTCGATGTCGGTCGCCCAGTTGCCCGGGTCCATGTAGCCCACCGACACGAGCAGGCCCGGGCCCGCCATCCGCAGCAACTTGCGCCAGGTGCTGAGGCCGGGATCGAATGCGACGCTGCCCCGGACTTCGGACGGACAGAAGGGTGCAGTGGCGGTCGTCGGGAGTCGGAATCTCATTCGTCGCGCATCGATACCGCCGGTCGCGGCACGCGTGATTCTCAATCGCGTCCTTGTCTTGCACAACAGCAGATCGAAGCATTGTCTGTTTCGCGCGGTTGCGCCCAACGTGACTGCGCGATCGTCGCTTTCGTCGCCAACACGTCCTTGAGCTTCGACTCGAATGCGATTTGCGAGGAATCAAGGTGCACTTGCGTGTAATGGAATCTGTCCTTCGATGCGGTGACACTCATTCGGCTCGGGCGAGAGCAGCTGCTCATGCGCACGCAGGTGAAAATCCCACCCTTGCAGCGCGAGCGATGAGTTCGACGCTCGTGTCGATTTCACAAAAGTCTCATGTGTTCGGTCGAAGCAGGGGGTTCCGGTTCGCGTGTCGCACGAGTTCGAGCGCAAGAGCAGCAACAGTATTGCCGACACGCCCGCATCGCTCCGCTGACGGTCGATGCGGAAGTTCAGACTTTTCGCTGCTCGCACGCGCGAAGCGTTGGCTGCACTACTTGAACTCGAAAATGCGCGAGTGCACGCTTCGACGTTCAAGCAGCTGTTCACGCGTTCGGGAATTGCATCGACCCGATTCCATGCCTGGTGCATCGGATCGTCAGTGAGGGTCACTCACTCGCATGCCATGTGTGAGCGAAGAGAAGGCCAACATGCATTCGATGTCGCATTTCGCGATGGCCGGGTGTCAGGGCGATGACTACGCTGCTCGCGTCGCTGCCGTCTGAACAGGTTCGGAGATAGCATGGGAAACGAACGGGACAGCACGTCCTTCAGAACTCCGAGAGTGCTCGATGCGCAGCTCGTTCACGATCTGCGTAACCCTCTGGGCTGCATTCACGCTGCCACTCGACTGCTGGTGCGCTCGAAGGAAGATCCAGCGCTCGTGCAACAGATGGCCGAAGCGATCCGGGGTGAAGTGAAGAATCTGCTGGCGCTGCTCGATGCCGCGTATCAGGACGATACGGACGCGGAATGGCTCGCCGCGGCGGCGCAGGCGGAAGCGGAGGAAGAACAAGCGCTTCGATTGCAGCGCGAGGTCACAGGACCACACCCGAGTGAGGCTGTGAAAGTCATCGTCGCCGACGACAATCCGGAATCTGCTCAGATGCTGGCGATGGGCCTGCGCCTGGAGGGGCACGCCGTGTCGGTGGCCTATGATGGCGAGCAGGCGTTGCGACTCGCCGAGGCACAACATCCTCAGGTCATCGTTCTCGATATCGGCATGCCGAGGAAAAATGGTTACGAGCTCGCGCGCGAATTGCGCGGCCGGACCTGGAGTGCAGCGACGAAGCTCATCGCAGTCAGCGGTCATCCGCGTGAGGACTACGAGATGCGGGCACACGATGCCGGTTTCGACGCCTGCATGACCAAGCCGATCGATATGGATCGGCTCAATCGCATGGTTGCCTCCTGAAGTTAGGCCTCTCGACGTTCGGCGTCATGCGCGCAAGCGGGTCAGCGGCGTCTGTCAGAATCATTGTCGTACCGCCTTGCGCATCGAAGACGGCCCTTGATTGCGCATGCGCGGGAACCGATGCGGAGCTTCGTCGTTGATCGATGAGACATTGCACCGGGAGATCACATGGCGCGCGTGAAAGTGTCAGTGCACACAAGCTCCGAGCAGTCTTCAAAATCACGCGAGGACTCGCAGCGTCGCGACTCTCAACCGAGCGGCGCTCACGGGACGCACGAACTCGAACGAGCCCGTCGTGTTCGTCCGCATGAAACGCTGGCCCTCGGCGGCCATCGCGGTCGTGGTCCGCGCAACTTCCAGCGATCCGACGAGCGTATTTACCACGATGTCTGTGAGCGACTCACCGACGATCATCTGATCGACGCAACGGAAATCTCTGTTGCGGTCGAAAGCGGCGAGGTGACGCTCGCCGGTTCGGTGAGCTCGCGTGAGCAGAAACGGCGGGCAGAATTCATCCTCGACGACGTCAGCGGCGTGCGCGATGTGCACAATCAGTTACGCGTGCAATCGGCTGCCGTTACGCCGCAGGATGAGCGTGGCTCGCGAACGGATGGGGAGGATCAGAGCGCTGGCCATCGCGTTGCGACGCCATCGCGCAGTACCCCGTCTACTCATCACTGATCCCCAGGACGCGCGCCGGGCAGACAGTCGTCGATCGCCACAGGCCCTGTAGGAGCATCCCATGGCACTGCAACTGAACAGTCCCGCCTTCGCCGAAGGCAGCACGATCCCGCGCAAGTACACCAAGGAGGGCGAGAATCTTTCGCCGCCTTTGCATTGGTCCGGAGCGCCCAAAGGCACGCGCAGCTTCGCGTTGATTTGCGAAGACCCGGATGCACCCTCCGGCACCTTCAGGCACTGGGCCGTGGCGAACATTGCGGCCGATCAGAACGGATTGTCGGAGGGCTTCGGTGAACGAGCCGATGGTTGCGATTTCGCGGTGAACGATTTTGGAAGTGCGACGTACGACGGTCCGCTGCCGCCGCGAGGCCATGGGCTGCATCACTACCATTTCAGGCTGGCTGCGCTCGACGTCGAGAAAGTCGATGTGCCGGCCGATGCGCGCGCGGAGCAGCTGTGGACGCTCGTCGCGCCGCACATCATGGCCGAAACCGAAACGATCGGAACGTACGAGCGCACCTGACACCTCAAGGAGTCTCTCCATGGCGAATCAACCGCGACCCGACGATCAGCCGCTGTATGGGGATCGTCTGTATGGCAATCGCGAAGCCTTGCGCCGCTACCGTGACACGTCGCGGGACGAGCATCGACGTTTCGCCGCGCAGGAGGAACGCCGGCAAGGTGAGGGTGCGCGGCGCGATGTGCTGACCGAGTACGACCGGATGGATCCGGATCGCATGCTGAGCGCGGACTATCATCGGCATCGCAATGCGGACGGAATCTACGAATACTCGAGCGACGCGGCGCTGCTGGCGCTACCTAATCGCGACCCGCGACCCAAGCCGCAGCGCGAGCGAGGGGCCTATCGAGGTCCGCGCGATTACCAGCGTGCCGATCAGCGGATCTTCGAGGATGTCTGCGACCGGCTGACCGAAGACGATCACGTGGACGCCTCCGACATCGAGGTGCAGGTCAGCAACGCCGAAGTGACTTTGACCGGACGGGTGCGTTCGCGAACCTCCAAGCGTCGTGCAGCGCAACTGGCCGAGCATGTCTTCGGCGTCCGCGATGTGTTTAATAACATCCGGGTGCAGGACGAGCAGGGCGGCTGAGCGGTGAGGACGGAGTGATCGCAGTGATGGCAGTGATAACGGTGACGGCAGTGATGGCGGCCAAACTCGCCGTGGCACGTTGATCCATCTTGCCCCGTGCACCCCGTGTGCCCCGTGGAGATCCTGCCGGCGGCATCAGCCTGTGCGTCTGGCGCGTTTCTTCGCTGTCTTTTTCTTCGTGGCAGGAGCTTTAGATTTCTTCCGGGCGGGCTTCGCAGTCTTCGCCGCGCGCTGCTCGCGTCGTTCCGCAAGTGAGATCGGCGGGCCGCTGTTGGCGTTCGTCACGACGGCGCTCTTCGAAAGACTCTTTCGGAGCACATCCATCAGATCGATGATCTGCGCACCACCTTCTTCGCCTTCGGCCTGCTCGAGCCCGGACTGATGGATGACATCCTCGCCATCCTTCTGTTTCGCATGCGCGAGCTTCTGCAATTCCTCGGCGTCCTTGTCTTCCAGTTCACCGATGTCGAGCTTTTTCTCGATCAGTCCCTGGATGTCCTTTTCCATGGCAGTGACTGTTCGTGCGGCCACTTTGCCGCGTTCGGGCAAGCCGATGGACTCGGGCGTACGTAGCTCATCCGCGTAGCGCAGTGCGTCGGCGCGCAGCACGCCGTTTTCGGAAATGATGGCGACCAGGTACTCATGTCCACGCATGACGAAGCTGCCGATACCGACGCGCCCGCTGCGCGCCATGGTCTGGGCCAGCAGGTGATAGGCCTTGGCGGATTTGCCGGACGGCGCAAGGAAGTAGGGCCGCTGGAAATACATGGGCGGGATCTGCTCGATCGGCACGAAGCTGCGCAGATCGATGTCGCCCGACATTTCAGGTGCCACCGATTCGAACTCATCGTCGGTGATCACGATCATCTTGCCGTCGTCCGTTTCATAGCCGCGCACCAGTTCGTCGTAGTCCAGCTCCTTGTCCTCCTTCGAGCAGTGATAGCGACGCCCGAGCGGATGACCGTCCTTGTCGACGAGCTTCATGGCGGTCTGACGCGGCCGGATCGCCGAGTACAGATTGACCGGAATGCTCACCAGGCCGAACGTGATCGTGCCCGTCCAGGTCGGGCGTACGGGCGCGGCGGCGTTCTCCAGCTCGGATTCGTCCGCGGAAGTTTTCCTGGCTCTAGGCAACGCGCTTCTCCTTCTTCGCCGCGGCAATGCTGGCGCGCAGGCTTTCCGCGAGGTTGGCCTGTGAAGCTTTCTTCCTGGCCTTCACCGGTTCGAGCTTCTCGCCGCGCGCCTTGGCTTCGATGAGCTTGCACAGCCGCTGGCGATATTCGTTCTGCCAGCTCTGCGGATCGAAATCGCTCGTGATCGATTCGACGAGCTGCTCGGCAAGCTTCAATTCGTTATCTCGCGGAGCGGCGGCCTTCAGCGGTTCGACGCCCGAGAAGCTCAGCACCTGATCGGCTCGGCGCAGGGTCGTCATCACCAGATAATCGTCCTGTGCGGTGATCGCGCCAAGATAGCGCTTCTTGCGCATCACCCAGCGTGCGATGCCGATGACTTGCTGACGCTTCAACGCCTCGGCTAACGCGAAGTATTCGGCGTCATCGCCATCGGGTCCGAGGTAGTAGGGCCGGTCGAACCATTGATCGCTGAGCAGCGTCGGAGCAACGAAGCGGCATAAATGAATGTCGCGCGATTCGGGCGGCTCGAGCTTCGCAAGCTCGTCCGGCTGCAGGATGACGGCGGTCTGACGATCGACCGCATACGCTTTGCGCATCTCGTCCTTCGCGACATCATCGCCGGTGTCCTTACGGACGATGTGCTGTTCGACAGGGGCATTGTCCTTTCGATGCAGCAGGTGAAAGTGCACCGTGCGATCCTCGACCGCCGAGTACAGTTTCACCGCGACCTTGTGCTTCGCCAGCAGCAGCTCGCCTTTCCAGATCGCTCTAGCGGCCATGAGCTTGCTCCTCGCGTTCCGAGGCATGACTTTGCGCGTGGCACTGCGGGCATTTGCAGTTGCGGCAGCTCGGCTCGTCGCAATCAGGGCAGCGAAACTCGTGCTCGTGGAAATAGAGCTGTCCGCAGTGAGGGCACACCACATCGCCGGTGCCGAGCCACCACGGGGTCGGCTTCACCGCGGTTTTGGTTCTGGCTTTGGGCTTGGGCATCGAGCGACCTCATCCTCTCGCATATCGAGGACAGAAACGGACGACACGCCAGGCTGTTCCGTTCGCTGTTCCGTTCAATGGGCGTCGAGCTGTTTGAGGGCCTGCGTTAGCGCCGCATGGAAGCGCGCCGGATCCTGGATTTGCGGACCATGCCCGAGCTGCGGAAAAGCCACGAGCCGCGCGTCGGGGATGATCTTTGCGATCCGCGGTCCGAGCTGCGCATAACGACCGACGCGAGCCTGTACGTCCGCAGGTGCTGCTGCCTTACCGATCGCCGTCGTGTCCTTCTCGCCGATGAACAACACGGTCGGAGCGCGGATGCGGTCGAGCTGATAGACGACCGGCTGGGTGAAGATCATGTCGCTCGTCTGAGCCTGGTTCCACATGACCTGCTCGCGCCCCGGCCCTGCATACATGCCGGCCAGCATCGACACCCATCGGTCGTAGCGTGGATCCCATTCGTTCGCGTAATAGGTCGCACGCTGATAGGTGCGGATGCTGCTGGCGTTCGTGCGCGTTTCATTGGCGAGCCATTGATCCAGCGTCTGATAGGGGATGCCGGCCGCTTCCCAATCCTCGAGTCCGATCGGATTCACGAGAAGCAGAGCTTCGGTCGATTGCGGAAAGGTGATGGCGAATCGTGCCGCCAGCATGCCGCCCATGGAATGTCCCATCACGACGGCGCTGCGAATGCCGAGGCTGTCCAGCAGGGCTCGCGTGTTGGCCGCCAGCTGATGCAAGGTGAATTGATAGGCCGCGGGCTTGCTCGATTTGCAGAAGCCAATCTGATCCGGGGCGATCACGCGCCAGCCTTGCTCGACCAGCACGGCGATTGTCTCCTCCCAGGTCGCGGCACAGAAGTTCTTGCCGTGGAGCAGGACGATCGTGCGGCCATTCGGCTGGGCACCGACGACATCCATGTAGGCCATGCGCAAGCGCTGCTGCTGGCTGTCGAACTGGAAGGTTTTCACCGGATAGGGATAGTCGAATCCTTCGAGCATCGCGCCATATGAAGGTGTCTCGGCAGGCGACTGCGCATTTGCGATCGAGGCACACAGGGCGAACGCGAGCAATAACAGAGCAGGCATGAGGGCGTATTCCTTCATAGACGATGATCAGATGCGCGGGAGCCGCGCGGCGTTCCGCTTATGCATAGCCGGATCGATCATGCCTCCAGTTCAACATTCGTTGGGGGTGATCCGAGATGCGCCAATCATGTCGCTGTTCGGCCGGTCGCGCGCGCGGCTCTGGCGCTTCTGAGATCGCCTGCGCACACTGCGCAAGATCTGGCGGGTGCACTGCGCAGCGGGTGCGTACTGTCGCGCTCGCCAGGAGAAACAGTGTTGAGCGCAGCAACCCAAAACCCAGCCGCAGAGCGATTTCAGGCGCGATTCCGCCGCGTGCTCGAATTCATCGACGCACACCTGGATGAACGTCTCACGCTCGAGCGGCTGAGCGAGGTCGCTGCATTCTCACCGTTCCATTTCCATCGGGAGTTCTCGGAGCTCTTCGGTATCGGGACCTACCAGTACCTTCAGCTCGTGCGGCTGCACCGTGCAGCCTATCGTCTGGCATATCGGCCGGAGCAATCGGTCACGAGCATTGCTCACGACAGCGGCTACGACGGCAGCGATGCCTTTGCACGCGCCTTCAGGAAGCGACTGGGGCAATCCCCATCCGAGTTCCGTCAGGAACCTGACTGGACGGCTTGGCACGCCATGCAGCATCAACTAAGCGAGCTGAGGAACCGACACATGTCTCCATCGCACCTTGCGCAAGCCGTCGAGATTGTCCATTTCAAACCCGTACGCGTTGCAGTTCTCGAGCATCGCGGTCCGCCCGACAGACTCGGTGAATCGATTCGCAGATTCATCGCCTGGCGCAAGCAGCATCGCCTGCCGCCGCATGTGAGCGCCACGTTCAACATCGCCTACGATGATCCTGAAATGACCGATCCTGCGCAGTTTCGATTCGATCTGTGTGCCGCGATCGATCGAGATCCTGAACCCGATGATTCCGGCATCGTCCTGAAGCAGATTCCTGGCGGTCGTTGTGCGCGGCTGCGTCATCGCGGGCCGGAGGCGACGCTCGGTCAGAGCATCCGCTATCTCTACGGCGCGTGGTTGCCGGCGAGCGGCGAGGAGCCTCGCGACTTTCCCTTATTTTTGCAGCGGGTGGTGTTCTTTCCGGATGTGCCGGAGCACGAGGCAGTCACCGATATCTACTTGCCGCTGCAAGGAAGGCCCTAGACCCGAGACCCTGGACACTAGCGTTCCCGTATCAACCTGTGGATCGGCGAGCGACCTGCGACTGCAGGGCACGGGCAAGTGTGTCAGGGCGTCGCGCTTGCGATCCCTCGTGCGCTCAGCCTGAGCACCGGCCACAGACTGCTGTACCGATCCGTCCATCCTGCAAATCCGGGTTGCGGCTCAAGCACTTCAGGCTCGGCACCCGAGAAGTTCGGGTTCGTCCAGAGATCGGGATCGGCGCTGATGAGTACCCAGTAACTCGTGTCGGCTGCTTCTCCAGCCGGCGCATGAATCAGGCGTGCGGACAGGTTCAGGTGTTCGGCGGCGCGCGCACACACGGGTGCAAGATTCAGATAGCGATTCGAGATATGTACGGCCAGCACGCCACCCACGTTCAGATGGCGCATGTACAACGCGAATGCCTCGCGCGTGAGCAGATGGACCGGAATGGCATCGCTCGAGAAGGCATCGATCGCGAGCACATCGAAACGTTGCGGCGCCTCGGCTTCGAGCGACAGGCGTGCATCGCCGAGTTTCATCGGAACGTTCGCGCCGCGTTCGGCGGCGAGCGCGAGATAGGTGAACTGCGTGTGCGCGAGATCCACGACATCCGGGTTGATCTCGTAGACGCTGAACTCATCGTTCGCACGTGCATAGCTGAGCAACGTGCCGACCCCCAACCCCACGACGCCCACGCGCACCGGTCCTGTGGACTGCTTGGCCAGGATGGCTCGCGCCACGCCTGAACTGGGTGCGTAGTAGGACGTCGCAAGCTCACGCGACTCGGGTTCCGTGAACTGAAAGCCGTGGCGTATCGTGCCGTGCACCAGGCTCCGTCGCATGCTGCCGTGCTCCTCGAAATCGCGTACCTGCAGGACGCCGTAGAAGTTGCGGCGGATCGTTTCACTTTCTTCGCGGATACGGGTTTCGAAGAACGCCAGGCTCGAGGCCAGCATGAGCACTGCCAGAATCATCGCGACCCGCAACGGCCAGAGCATGGCGCCTGCACCGCGTCGCTTCCATTGCGCGAAGATCATCAGTTCCGCCAGCACGACGAGCAGCACGGGCAACTCGAGGTGACTTTCAAAGACGAGCGGTGCGATCACGCTCACGAACAGACCGCCCAGTGCGCCGCCTGCCGCGATGAGAAGGTAGAACAGCGTCAGATGCCTGGCGGGCGGCGCGCGCAGCGCCAGTTCGCCATGACAGGCGAGACAGAGCACGAACAGGCAGGCCAGATACAGCGGAATGACATACGTGATCTCCTGGTGCGATTCGCTGTGCGTGTACAGCCACGCGACGCAGGCGATCGCAGTGGCGATCAGCGGAAAGAATCGTTCACGCCGATAGATGCGTCTGCGTCCGAAGGCCAGGATGAAGGTGAGCAGATAGACCGCGAGCGGGACCACCCATAACAGCGGTATCGGCGCGATATTGGCGGTGAGCTGCACGGTGCAGGCGGCGAGCAGACCCGATCCGCAGGCGGCGAGGGCTACCCAGAACAATTGCTCGGCGACAGGTGGCGCGCCTGCGCCTGCAGCCTGTGCCGGAACCGCAGGTGCGTCGTTGCGATGCTGCCAGGCGATCCATCCGCACAGTGCGGCGAATGCAACGAACGATGCGCTCCACGCATATGCGATCGTATGTGTATCGACTGCAGGTTCGAGCAGCAGCGGGAAGGACAACAGCGCGATCAGTGAGCCTGCGTTCGACAATGCGAACAGCCACAGTGGAATGCTCGTGCCGCGCTCACGTACGAACCACGCCTGCAGCAGCGGACTGGTCGCGCTGAGTGCGAAGCAGGGCAGGCCCACCGTCGCCGCCAGCAACAGCAGAATGTGAAGCGCCGGCGCGTCCACGGCGTCGGGCCGCCATTGATCGCTGGGAATGATCGGCAGCAGCGCCGATGCGGTGAGCAGCACGATCGCATGCACGATCCATTGCGTGCGCGGACGGCATTTCTGGATGAGCCAATGCGCGTACAGATAGCCACCGAGCAGGCAGATCTGGAAGAACAGCAGCGCGACGATCCAGATGCCTGATGTGCCGCCGAACCAGGGAAAGATCATCTTGGTGATCAGCGGCTGTATCAGGAACAGCAGGCATGCGCTCAGTGCGACCGTCGCGGCGTAGGTCACCATGCGTCGAGAATCCCCCAATCAGCATCCATGCTTCGTCGTTGCTTTGTTCGAAGCCGGTATACGGTCACCCGATGCGCGCGCTGGGTTCCCATGTGCACGCTTCACCGGGCAGGCGGTCACCAGCGCTGATGCACGTATTGCGCGATGCGCTCTTCATAGATCTTGCGAACCGCGCTCATCGTCTCGGCGCTCAGGGGCGGCAGCTCGCTCGCCGCCGCATTGCTCAATGCCTGCGTGCGCGACTTCGCGCCGGGGATGACCACGGAGACCGCATCCGACATGAGAATCCAGCGCAGCGCAAAGGCAGCCATGGTCGTGCCGCCGGGCACCAGCGGTCGCAGAGCCTCGACCGCATCGAGGGCCACCTCATAAGGCACACCGGCGAAAGTTTCGCCCACATCGAAGGCTTCGCCGTGACGATTGAAGTTGCGATGGTCATCGGCGGCGAACGTGGAGTTGCGATTCATCTTGCCTGTCAGCAGTCCGCTTGCGAGCGGTACGCGTGCAATGATCGCAACCTTGCGAGCCTTGGCTTCGCGGAAGAACAGCTCGGCCGGACGCTGGCGAAAGATGTTGTAGATGATCTGCACGGACACGACGTTCGGATACTCGATGGCCTTGAGTGCCTCCTCGACCTTCTCGACCGAGACGCCGTAGTAGCGAAGCTTGCCAGCCGCCACGAGCTGATCCAGTGCGTCGAATACCTCGGGTCGGTAATAGACCTCCGTCGGTGGGCAATGCAGTTGCACCAGATCGAGTGTATCGACGCCCAGTTCCTTGCGGCTGCGATCGATGAACGCTTCAAGGTTCGCGCGGTTGTAGCCGTCCGCCACATGCGGCGAGAGCCGACGGCCGGCCTTGGTGGCCACGATCGGCCGCGTTCCACGCCATTCTTTCAGCACCTCGCGAGTGATGCGTTCGGAACGACCGTCGCCGTAAACATCCGCCGTATCGATGAAGGTTGTGCCCGCTTCTAATGCGGCGAACAAGGCATCGCGCGCATCGCTTTCGGCGACATCGCCCCAGGCACCGCCGATGGCCCATGCGCCAACCCCGATGTCGGAAACGTTCCAGCCGGTACGACCGAAGGGACGCGTATGAATGCTCATTGACCTGTCCTCGTGCCCGATGGCGAGTGCGCGAGGATACCAGTCATCGCGCGGCGAGGAAGATCTCCACGGGGTACACGGGGAGCACCGGGGTGAAGGAGATTGGACAGCCCGCTGTCTGCGATCCCTCTGTGTACTCTGTGATCTCTGTGTGAGCGCCGCTCTTATCGCTTCCGGACCAGCGGGTCACTTGTCGCAGGCCGGATCAGCCGAGCGCGGCCGACTGCGCAGACAATGCGAGTCCGGCCCCGTGGTTGCTCCTGTTGCGGTCTTTACGGCAACTCTTCTGAACTTCCATGCGGCGACGCGTCGTCATTGATGTGAGCGCGCAGTCCGGTCTGTCCCGTCGCTACGTGCTCTGAGAGCACATGACCATCCGGATAGTCGCCGCCGTTCTGCGTACGAAATGCAATGGGTCGCGTCTCGAACAGGTGCTCGACGCGCTGAGCCCAGTTCGTTTTCGCTCGAACGATCTCCTCGTCGGACATCCGCGCGGCACTGTACACGGCGAACGTGGGAAGCACGCTCAGGCCCGGAAAGAACAGCGTGCCATGCGTCACAGGGAAGAGCAGATCCTCGAGCGGGCCGTTGATGCCGCGAGGCGAATAGTCGGCAGCAGGTCCGCCGACCGCGACGCTGAGGAGTGCGCGCTTGCCGGCGAAAGCGCCTTCGCCATAGCGATAACGATTGCCGGCGTTGCGATATCCGTAGGCCAGGCCGTTGGCCCAGACACGATCGAACCAACCTTTCAGGATGGCCGGCATGCCGTACCACCACAGCGGAAAGTGAAAGAGCAGGGCGTGCGCACGCATGACCTTGTTCTGTTCGGCTTCGACATCGGCAGTCTGGCGACCGCTCGTATACGAATGTGCCGATTCGCGCATGAAGTCGAGCCGCGTCGGATCGGCGCGAGTCGGAAAATCGTGCTCGTCGAAGACGGCCTTCCAGCGCATGGCATACAGATCCGACGTCAGCACTTCATGTCCCTGAGCGCGCAAGGTGTGCATCGAAACGTCCACGAGCTGCCGCGTCAGGGACGTCGGCTCAGGATGCGCAAAGACGATCAGCACCGTTCTGCTCACAGATTCACTCCTCGAATGACTGCACCACTCGCAGTACTGTCGGGTGTCGAGCCTCATCTGTGAAATGCAGCAGGTGTGTGCCTAGTATTCGCTGAATGAATACCAGGCGTTTGGATCTGAACCTGCTCGTGACGCTCGAAACGCTGTTAGCCGAGCAGAACGTGACTCGAGCGGCAGCTCGCCTGCATCTGAGTCAGCCCGCGGTGAGCAGCCAGCTCAATCGGCTACGCAAGCTGTTCGACGATCCGCTGTTGATCCCCGCGCAACGCGGGATGATTCCGACCGCCAAGGCCTTGGAGCTGCTGCAGCCGTTGCGAGGTGCGCTCGATCAGGTGCGCGCGGTCACCGGCGCTCATCGCGAATTCGATCCGCAACGGACCGCGCTGGATCTGACCATCGCGTGTACGGACTATTTGCAGGCGGCGCTCGTCGCGCCTTTGTGCATCGAGCTGGCGCAACGCGCGCCACGAATGCGTGTGGCGGTTCGGCATCTCGATCCCGTTCATCTGGATCAGCAGATGCTGCGGGGCGATGTGGATCTGGCGCTCATGACGCCGCAAAGCGCACCGCCCACGCTTCGTACCCGGCATCTGTTCGATGAGCACTACGTACTCATCGCTCGAGCCGATCATCCACGTATCAAGCGCCGGGTGACGCTGCAATCGTTCGTCGAGGCAGAGCATGTGATCGTGTCGCTGCACGGCGGTGATTTTTCGACGCAGGTCGATACGACGCTCGCCCGACTCGGTCAACGCCGGCGCGTCGCGATCTCGGCGGCCTCATTTCTATTCGTGCCGGACATCGTGGCGCGTTCGGACTTCATCGCTTTGGTTCCCTCGCGCCTGGTCGCAGATCGAAACGACACGCTCAAGGTGCTCGAGCCTCCGTTCGCCGTCGAGGGATTCGCGGTCGGCATGGTGTGGCATGAGCGCAATCATGCGCATACCGCGCATCGTTGGGTGCGCGAGGCGCTGCTCGATCTGACGCGCAAACCGCCGTCTCGACGGCTGCGTTCGTGAGGGCCAGGGAAGCTCTGATTTATCGACTTCCCCGACCTTCACGAATTTGCAACTGGCTGAAATACAGCGGCGAAGCGGTTGGTACTACAAAATGCGAACTGATAGCGGATGCCTGGTGGAGTGTAACGACTGATTCGAGAGCGCTGCTTTTGATCGTCATCGCGGCGAAGGCCGGGATCTCCGCGCGGGATTCCGCTCGGTCACAGGGGCTGGACCCCGGCCTACGCCGGGGTGACCCCTTAACGCCCTACGCCGGGGTGACCCCTTAACGGCGTACGCTGGGGTGACCCCTTAACGGCCTTCGCCGGGGTGACCCCCTTAACGGCCTACGCTGGGGTGACTCCTCGGGGCCTTCGCCGGGGTGACATCAATACTGAATCGGCTGTTACAGGTCACTGGTTCGAAGAGCTCGTCGCGCGCGCCTGATCCAGTCCTTGACGCAGCGTTGCAGCCCAGCTCGCAATGGCGTTGCGTGCCTTCTGCGCGTTCGTGATGGAGGTCGTCCATTCCCATTGCGGCGTTTGAGTGGCTTGCTTCTTGTCGTACGCACGCGCCAGCACTTCGCCGCTCAGCGAGTCGCGCAGTTCGGCGATGAGCGTCATGCGTCCGGCATCGGTCGTATAGCGCCGCACGATGCCCACTTCGGTTTTCGACGTGTCGGGTGCGGCGATGTACAGATCCACGATCGACGGACGAACCTCGAGAACATCGGGGCCGGGCTCGGTGACGATCTCGTAGCCGCCACGCTCTTCGAGCTCACGTTTCATCACCTGGGCGAACAGCGTTTGCAGATCGCGACGAACGCGGTCGCTGTCCGCCTGCGTCCAGCTGCGCGTGGCCGAGTTCTGCTGACGCTCCCAGCCGCGTGTGAAAGTGACGTCCGGGTCGCGCAGCAGGATGCGCCGATACTGCGAGAAGTCGGCATTCGGTCGGCGATACACCGCATCGATGCCGCCGACCTGGATGCGTTGCAAGCCTTCGAGTGTGGAGGGCTCGTCGATCGGCGTGGTGCGCATTCCCGCGCAGCCTGCAAGACAGAGTGCCATGAACAGAACGGGAAGCTTCATCGGAACCTCGCATCGATCATTCGAGATCGTCGGGATCATCTGCGGACTAAAGGAAGCTCTGATTTATCGACTTCCCTGACGTTCGCGGTCTGCAACTGGTTGAAATGTTCCGGTGGGCGAAGCAACCAGGGTTGCGAATGGCGAATTGATCAGAGATTCCCTAACGTCCACACCTGATCGCTGTTCCCTCGCTGATACTCCGCGACGGACGGCGGAGTATCAGCTGATCTTGAGGAATGGCGTCCGCGGTGAATCAGTCCTTGGCGACGCTCGACGCTGCGGTCTGCAGTGCTGTCGCAAGCTCCGGCGCGCGCGTGTCCTGCATCATCCCGCAGATGCGAATGGATTCGAGCATACGATTGAATGGCAACTCCCCGCGTCCTGCCTGAACCACTCTCGGTCGCAACAGCCGGTCGATCTCATCGGCCTTCGCCGCAGAGCAGTAGTGGCTGGGAAGCGATGGAATCGAGGACGCGGCAAAAATGCCCGATCGCTTGGCGAGATCGTCGTAGTTGGCCTTGAGCCAGTCGAAGGCGATATCGCGCGTCTCGTCATTGAGCATCATCGCCCTTAAGAGCTTCAGTCGATCCGTCGAGCGCAACCGCTGATCGTGGAACTGCGCGAGCACCCATTTCGCATCGTCGGCTTGCCGGCTGAAGCCCAGCGCCGTGATCGCCGCGCTTCGGAACAGCTCGTCCTGGCTGGTCACCATCCGCTCGTACATCGTCTTTGCCGTCTCGAGTGTGCCCTCCTGCACGTACGTGGTGAACGCTGATTGATAGAAGGCCTGATCGAGCGCGCTCGTGTTGCCTTTGACGTAGCTGTCGGCGGCGGCGGCGAGTGTCTTGCGAGTCGCCGTATCGTGAGCGTCGTCGCTCATGAACCACACCAGCGACTGTCGCAGCTTCTGGCGATCCGGATCGTCGCTGCTGTGCGCACCGGCCGCAGGGTTGAAGCCCAGCTCGCGCAGTCTCGGACCGTAAATGCTCGCGATCGTTTTCCGGTAGTCGGCGCGCTGCGCTTTGCCGATCAGTCCGTACTCGCGCCAATCCGAGAAATAGTTCGCCATCACGACGGCCACGTTCGAGTCCTTGTGAGCTGCAAAGGCACGCGCGGCATCGAGCGTCTGCTTGGCCGTCACATTGCCCAGCTTGAACTGCGACCAGAGGCTGTCTGCTGCAGCAAGTGCCTCGCCTGCCGAGAGCGTCGGTGCCGCGGCAATCAGTGCATCCCAATCTGCGGGCGTAAGGTTGTAGCGGTAATAGCCGGTGCCCTCGGCATTGGGAATGATCGGTCCGCTTCCTTCGATGGCAATCGTCTGCGTCTTGCCATCCAACAGCGTGCACGAGGTCTTCTCGCCACGCCGCGCACAGAACGGGATGACCCAGGTCTGTGCCGGCGCGGTGCCGTCCACTGAATAGCGGTACTGTGTGGCCTTGAACTGCCCGCCCTGCGGGGTGAGATCCACGACGGGCACGCCTTGCTGACTGACGAAACTGCGCAAAGACTGCAGCACGCGAGGATCGTGAGCTGCATCGGCCAGCGCGCCGAAGAATTCATCCGAGGTCGCGCTGCCGTAGGGATGACGCTGCATGTGCAGGCGCACGCCCTCGCGGAATTTCTCATCGCCGAGATAAGCCGCAATCATGGCGACGACCTGACCGCCCTTGCCGTAAGTGATCTTGTCGAAGGCGGAGTCGATCTCGCCATTGGTCAGGATCGGCTGATGAATCGGACGGCCCACGGTCAGAGCATCGGTGCTCATCGCCTCGAGTCCTTCCTCGATCGCATTCACGCCGATATTGAGCTCGGGTCGCCATTCGTTGCCGATGCGATAGCCCATCCAGTTGGCGAAACTTTCGTTCAACCAGATATCGTCCCACCAGGCCGGCGTCACATAGTCACCGAACCACTGATGCGCGAGCTCATGTGCGACCACCATGCCGAAGACCTGCTTCTGCCTCGTGGAGGCACCTTTGTCGAGCAGGATGATGTTGTCGTCGTAAATATCCGCGCCGGCATTTTCCATGGCGCCGCCCATCACGGGCGAGGCGATCTGATCGAGCTTCGGAAACGGGAATGGCGTTCCGAAATACTGTTCCAGGAGCTCGACGATGCGCGGCGTTTCCGCAAGTGCATAGTCGAGACGTCCTGCCTGATTCTTCGTTGCGACGATGCGCAACGGCAGCGGTGTCTTGCGTTGGGCTGTCGGCGGTGCGACGCCTTCGACGGTAATGAACGGACCGACGACGAAGGCGACGAGATACGTGGGCAAGGGCTTGGTCTGGGTGAAGGTGTGCTTCACCAGATCGCCATGCTTCACAGGTTTACCGGCTTCGGGATTGTTCGAGAGCGCGAGATACCCGGGCTTGGTCGTGAGGCTGACGGTAAAGGGTGTCTTGTAACCAGGCTCGTCGAACGACGGGAATGCGGCGCGCGCGTCGATCGATTCGAACTGGGTCCACGAGTACCAGTCATCGCCGACCTTGATTCGATACAGGCCGGCAGGTCCGTCGCCGAACGGGGCGTCGTAGTCGAACACGAGCGTCGCCTTGCCTGCAGGCAGCTCCTTGTCGAAATCCAGACGCGCGACCCCGAGCTGATCGAGCTCCGAGTACTTCGCCGGAATCTTCTGTTTGCCGCTCAGCGCTGCCGCCTTGCTGACGTTGAGCTCACGTCCGTGAATGAAAAGCGATCGAGTGGCTGCCTTCACATCGACGTCGATCTCCACATGACCGGAGAAGCGCGGCTCGTCGGGGATGACGGTGAGATCGAGCCTGTAGGCAGTCGGTGTGGCGGCATCGGGCAGCTTGCCTTGCGGATAGTTCTCCGCAGCAAGCAGGAGAGGTGAGGCAACGAACAGCAACAGGCAGAGAAGTTTGCGCATGAGCACCGGTCCGGATGAAGGGAAGCGCGTCAATCGAAGACGCTGCGAAACAACCGCAAGAGACGTTGAAGACTGGACGTGATTTCTATCATCGCACGCGACCACCGCACGCTGTGTCAGTGGCGCACCCCCCGAAAGTGGGAGCCGGCGCGAGCAAATCAACGTCCTTGCATACAACCATCGAAGCTCGCGAGCGGATCATGAAATGATTTTCACTCCCCGCGTGCGAACGAGCACGAATGCCATGACATACGTTAGCAATTGGCCGCGGAGCGCTTTACGGCCGGACGCCAATCCGTGCTTTGCCTGCGACCAGCGGTGGACGGCGTACGTTTGCGATCCTCTGAGTCGCCGTCGTGCTCGTCATGAGGTGCTCGTTCATTAAAGAGAGTTCAGGGATATCCCGATCCCCGCACGCAGGCAGGCCAGCGTCATGGCCTGCAGTCGCCAATCCGTGTGAATCGGCAACGGAGCTGTGCCGGCTCGAGAATCGTCAGGACCTCGAGCGGCGAGCAGTCTGCGATTGTTGTTGTCGACAATGCATGAACCGTTGCGCCAGGCTCGCATAGGTCGCCTCATCCGTAGGTCCGATACCCAGCCACTCGATGAGCAGGCCATCGAGCTCGCCGTCGCGTTGTCGCAAGCCTTCGCCCATGCTCTGCATCAGCCGCTTGACCTGATATTCGCGGCGCAACGTCTGATCTTCCGCGGGAGTATCCACGCCCATCAGAATCTCGGCGCGTACACAGAGCATCCGCAGTGCGCGTTCATTGGCGGCCACGTCCGTGCTTAGCGGCTGCGCAAGAGCGGCTCGCAACGCCTCGAGCCCGCGTTTGGGTGATCCCGACAGTTGGCTCAGGCGATCCTCCGCGGTCTGCTTCAACGCGGCGAGCCGAGTGGGGTCTTCATTGCGAATGACGGACCATTGGTACGCTCGCACATCGTCGGCGGCTTCGACCAAGTCCGCCCATCCGCGCTCGGCCGCTTCGGCCTGCTGTCTGTCCAAAGCCTGGCGACAACGCTCGAACGCCCGCTCGAATCTGTCCTGCAACGAGCGCGCACTTGCGCGTGGCAACTCTTCGATGGCATCGAATGCAATGCGAAGCTCTGGCAGCTGCTTTGCACTTTCGACGAGCTCCGGGCCCGACAGAGTGGCGATGTGGTCCAGGGTTTCGCACAAACGCACGGCCTGAGCTTTGTTCGAATCGAGGTGTGCGCTGTGACTTGCGTACTCCTGTTGTCTCTTCGCGAAGAGTGCGTCGCAGTGCTGCCGGAACTCTTCCCAGAGCGCCTGATCCTCGCGACGAGGAACGGGGCCGACGGTCTTCCACCGCTCTTGAAGCTGTTTCGCCTCATCGATGGCGGCCTTGCTATCGCTCGCCGCCAACAGCGCGGAAGCTCGATCCACGAGCGATCGTTTCAGCTTGAGATTGCTTGCGTACTCCGCATCGATTCTGCCTTGCAGCGCCTGAATCAGTTCGTTGAATTTCTTCTGCAGCACTTCGGATGCGACCGGATCCACGGGCGAATGCTGTCGCCACAGCTGCTTTGCTTCGCGCACGGCGGCGATCACATTACGCCAGTCGGGTGCATCCCAGTCCTGTCGTTCCTCGAAGGCGTGCAGGCGTTCGAATACTTTCTCGCGCTCCAGAAGATTCTGAGCCTTGATCCGATCCTGCTCCTCAAAGTATTCACGGCACGGCTCGAAAGCCTTTTGCGCGGCCTGGTGAAAGCGCTGCCAGTCGGACTCGACATCCTCTGCGGCGCCCTTGCTGAGCGTGCGCCATTGCTCCTGCAGATCCTTGATATGCCCTGCAATGGCGGTGGGATGGAGCGTTGCTCCGATCAACCCTTCCATCCGCTCGATGAGCTCGGTGCGCTTCGGTGCGACCGAGAAGCGCTTCCAGTCCTTGAGCTCTTCAAGCTTCGTATCGAGCTGTTTGAGCTGATTGGCCAGATGCGCCGGCAATGCGGGCGCGCTTGAGAGCTTCTCCTCGATGGCGCGACGCAGACCGGCAGCGCTCTTGCTGCTGCCTGCAGCGAGCGCGCCGTGAGCCTTGCGTATCAATCCGCCGATCTGTTGCAGCGCCTGTGCTTCTGCTTCTCGCTTCTCCCGCTCGAGCTCGCGTTCGCGCTCGAGTGTTTGCGCGCGCTCGGCCTGCGCGAGCATTGCCGCCTTTTCTTCCTCTTCGCGCCGCTTCTGCGCCAGCGCTGCCTCATTGGCTGCTGCCAATTCGCGGGCGGCTTGAGCGGCCACCTCGCGCAGGTGCTGCGCGATCACTTCATGCGCGCGATCGATCGCCTGCTGGGTGCGTTCGACGATCTGCGGCTCCGCTTGCGCGGCAACACTGCTCCAGCGTTCTTCCAGCTGCTGCAGATGCGCGGTGAACAACGGATCGAAGGGTCGGTGACTGTGTTTCTCGATCGCAGCCGCGATCGAGGCAATTTCGGCCTGCAATTGCTCGGCTTCGCGCTCACGAGCGAGCTGCGCATCGCGCTTGCGTGCAAGGATTTTGTATACGTTCTTGTCGTTGCCGCCGCGCGCGAGTTTGATCAGGCGCCGAATCTGCTCGGGATCGTCGATGGCTTCAGCGGCCGCTTGACGAATTCTGGTCGAGCTGCCCTCGATCACGAGTGTCGCCAGCGTCTGCGTATCCTTTGCTTCGCGCGCTGTGTGCAGGCGCTGCTCCTCCACGGCCGCAGCGCCCTGGGTCTGCTTCGTAACCTGGGTCTGCGCCGTAGCCTGCGTTTGCGTCACAGCCTGCGGCTGCGAAGTGATCGGCGGCGTGGGCTCGCTCTTGGCGGCAGGCGGACTGGAAGTGGGGGAGGGCGTAAGCGCCTTGCGAAAGCGCGAGAACAGCGACATCGAATCAACCTCGAAGCTACCCAAGGCGGCCATTCTATCGGTTCCGCTCGCACGTTCGTGTGCCAGTGGGTGCAGCCGCCTGACGACACGCCGACAGCATTCGTCCGAAATGGATCAACTACGGTTCAACCCGATGCACTTTCGCGGGCCGCATGAACGTCCGTCCCTGTAGTTGGCAGCGCGCGAACGGCGTAGGTGTCACTACGGCCATCAACGTCCGCATAGCGCACGGTGGTGTTCCGTCAGCCAAGTACGCGGTGGCACACTCGCTCAACCGCTACTTCTGAGTGATCCGAAGCTGAGGAAGCGCTGGTTAAGCGACTTCCCTGACCTTCGGAAGTCGGCAACTGCCTGAAATACTTCGATGAGCGCAGCTGCCAACGCGAGTTGCAACTTGATCAGAATCCACGAACCTTCCCTGGCACCGAGAGAGCGCACTGACGCTGGCGCGCTCAGGATGGCATCAGTGCCTCGAGCGGACTTGCGGTTCCGGCAGCGGACGAGCTCAAGACGTGCGTGTAGATCATCGTCGTGCTCACGTCCGCATGGCCAAGAAGTTCCTGAACCCGGCGGATGTCCACTCCCGAGTCGAGCAGATGCGTGGCGAAGGAATGACGCAGGGTGTGAGCAGTGACCTTCTTCTGAATCGCAGCTCTCTGAACGGCTCGACCGATCGCCCTGCCGATGCGCTGCTCGAAGACATGGTGCCGGCGCAGGATGCCAGTGCGTGGGTCTTCAGCGAGGCGAGATGACGGAAACACCCAATGCCAGGCCCAGCTCTCGGGCGCTCGTGGATACTTTCTCGCAAGCGCATCCGGCAGAGAGACACCTGCAATTCCGTTTGCCCTGTCTTGCATCCACAATTCCCTGGAAAGCGCCAGCTGAACTCTTAAAGGCTGCGTCAAGGGTGAAGGCAACATGACGATTCGATCCTTCGCACCTTTGCCCTCGCGGACAATGATCATCTTCCGATCGAAATCCAGATCCTTCACTCGCAAGCGCAGGCATTCCATCAGTCGCAACCCCGCCCCATAGAGGAGCTGGCAGATCAAGCGATGCTCGACCTCGACGGAACTGAGCAGGCGAAAGACCTCGTCCCTGGAGAGTACGACCGGAACATGAACTCGGGCTTTCGGGCGTCCGATCTCCGCCATCCAGGGAAGATCGATATCGAGTACCTCCTTGTATAAGTAGAGAAGTGCAGAGAGAGCCTGTCGATGCGTAGAGGGCGATACGCCCCGTTGGTTGGCGAGGTACGAAAGGAATGATTCGATTTCCGCGGCGCCCATTTCTCGGGGATGGCGTGTTCCGTGAAACCGAATGAAGTAGCGCGCCCAATAGACATAGG
>JAFAEQ010000065.1 GCA_023423935.1 Pseudomonadota bacterium
AATCATCACCCCACAACCAAAAGCGGCGCCCCTGGGGCGGCCGATTTGAATCACCGATCGAAGATGTGCTGTCAGAGGACCATCTTCACCACGTTCGACGTCGCGCTCTCGGTGCCATCGCTGTTCACGGCTTTCACGGCGACGTAGTACGTGCCCTTGGGCAGCGACTCCAGAACGTAGCTGCTGAGGCTCGGATTCTCGACGCGGACGCTGTTGTGCAGGACCGTGCTGCTCGGGCCGTACACGATCGTGTAACCCGCGAGGTCCGAGACGAAGCTGCCGTCGTCGTTCTCCAAAGGTGGGGTCCATTGAATCGCATTGCCGGCCACTGCGACGGGCTCGGCCGAAGGTGCGGGTGCAGGCGATGACACGGGCGCAGGTGCTGGTGCTGGGGTCGTCTCCGGTGTCGGATTGGAGCCTGTCGCAGGTTCGTCGGCCGGTGTGGCAGGGCTCGCCGGTGTGCTCGGCGTCGAGGGCATCGGATCGAAAGGAGAGGGTGTCGCTGCCGATGGCGCGGGAGTTTCCGCTGCAGGTGGATTCGCAGCAGCCGTCTTCGAGTCGCCGCCGCCACCACCGCCGCAACCGGTGAGTGCTGCGCCCATCAACAGTGAGAATGCAAAGTAAACAGATCGAGTCTTGAGCGATGCAGCCATTCGTCGTCCCCGCTGCTCCGCGTGCTGGCGCACATCGGAGCCTGGTTGCTGGTGAACCAGGGCAAACAGGACGACCGTTCATCGCTTGGCGATGTGACGATACGAACAGAACGGATGATTACGAGAGCCACGTTGCTGTTCGGCAACCCCGCTATCTTCGTGCCGCATGCGGAGCGAAGACCGGAGGCTTTGCGTCCCCACCTTACGGCGGGTTTGCCCTTCGAATCGAAGCGCGCATCGGTTGAGCGGTGCGCTTCGACGGCGATCAGTAAACCGTTCCAGCGGATTTGGAGCAATCAGGCGTACGCGTCAGTTCTCGTTAGGCATACGCAGGGTGTCGTAAGTACGTTGCGAGGAACGGCCTGAGAGCGCAGTGGGGAGATGGATTAAGACATGTCTCTGCACAGTGACACATGGCACTGTGCACGGGGATCATCCGTGTTCGATTCAGGCTTTCGCGTATGAATGAGCGCTGATTCTGTGACGCGACCGACGCTTCGCGGCGACAGGGCTCATCGTGATGAAGCGGGTGCTGGAGTGTGATGCGCGTCGAGAAATCGAAGTGCGTTTTCGAGCTGCGCGGCGTTCGGATACTCATGACCGAAATGCGGCAGATCCATGAGCAGGCTGTCGGTGACACCTTCCTCCCGATAGCGATGATAGACGGCACGAGTCTCGTCGCGATTGAAATCGCGATTACCGGTGAGGAACACGTAGCGCTTGCGACGAATCTGATCGAGTCGCGCCTGCGCTTGCGCTTCCCAGAAATTCACCCCGACGATGTAGAGCGCGCCGCTGAAGAGTTGCGGAAACTCGGTGATCGCAATACTCGCCACGCGTCCGCCGCCGGACATGCCCGCGATGTACACGCGTGAGGGATCCACCGGGTAGTGCTGCTGCACATAGGTCAGTCCCATGATGCCGGCCAGAATGCGCTGGCGCACCGGAACGGAATTGCCGAAGTGTTGCGCCGACACCCAGATGAGCTTGCGTTGATCCAGCACCTTGAGCCAGCCGCGCGGAGGAGAGGCAGAGCGGTCCGGTTTCACGAAGACCACGACGCCCATCGTTTCCTGCGTTCGAGGGACGTAAAGGCTCCATCGAATTTCCCGGTCCGGTGCGATGATCTGCGACAGCGCATCGATCCGATCGGCAGGAAACAAAGTGCTCAACGATGCGGATCGCTCGATGATGGCCGGACTGGCGTGGTCCTCGGCGACAGCGGCCGTGGCGAGCAACAGAAGAGAAAGCGTTGCGCTCGACAGGGTCGGACATCTGCGAGTTCGATGGGTCGACACGGTGCGCCGCTGATGGGAGTTGTGCGTGGAGCATCTCCGAAAGGTACCCCGTGCCGCAAGCGCGGGCAGGAACCGTGACCGAGTTGAGGCATTACGCTCATCATCGGCTCACGTCGTCCGCTCACGTCATCCGCTCACCTCATCCGCTCAGGGGGAACGCCATGCCCATGCTGCAACCTTCTCAGGCAACCGAGCTCAAGGCACGCATGCGCGAGCGTGCGGCGCAGTTGCGCGGTGAGATTCGCGAAGTGCTCGAGCGCTCCAATGACGAGACGCACGCCAACATTGCGGAGCGTGCTCGCGACATCGAAGACGACTCGTTTTCGAATCTGATCGTCGATCTGAACTATGCCGACATCGATCGCGATGCGGATGAGCTTCGACGGATCGATTCCGCACTCACTCGCCTGTCCGATGGCAGTTATGGGACGTGTGTCGACTGCGGCCAGGACATCCCCGTGGCGCGATTGAACGCGGAGCCGACGGCCGAGCGCTGCATCCGCTGTCAGGAACTCTTCGAGAAGACCCACGCGACGGCGAAGACGCCGAGTCTCTGACAGGGCTCATGCCCTCGACGGTCATCCAATGGTTTCGCTATGACGAATCCACTGCGCGGTTGAGCGTGATGTTCCAATCCGGCCGACTGTACATCTACGAGAACGTGCCGGCGGCGCTGGCGGCGCGCATGAAACAATCCTTTTCCAAAGGGCAGTTCTTCAACGAGCATATCCGTGACCGCTTCGCGTTCCGTCGCGAAGAGTCACCCTAGGGAAGCTCTGATTCATCGACTTCCATGACTTGGCAAGTCGCAACGGGTTGAAATGCCTCGGTGGGCGAAGCAACTAGTGACCTGTAACAGCCGATTCAGTATTGATGTCACCCCGGCGAAGGCCGGGGTCAAGGCCCTGTAACCGACGTGTGACCGACGGAAATCCCGCGCGGAGATCGCGGCCTTCGCCGGGATGAAGACCAAAGCAGCACTCTCGAATCAGTCGTTACAGTCCAGTAGGGTTGCGAACGCCGAATTGATCAGAGATTCTGTGTCCTCTGCAGTGACGCGATGAGGTGCGATTCCCGCGTCGCTCCACTCACTTCGTCCACGCATCAACTATCCGTCGCAAGCTCGATCAGATCCTCATCGAGCCAGCGGCGCATGGCTCGCTCGATCCGACGTTCGCGCGTCGGCATGTCGCCGTCCAGTTCGCGATCCAGCGTCTTGGCGAGCGACTCCACGGTATGCGCCGTCTTCAGCTGCGACCAGATTGCCTGTTCAGAGCCCTGATCCTCGATGACAAAGGGCGGTGCTGCCTTGCCGTGTGCATCGCGTCGAACGTATGCGGATGTCTTTATGAGCTGGGCCATAACGTTCCCACATCTTTGAGGTAAAAACTCCGTCAAGGGACGGCCGGTTTGTTCCGAAACAACGAGCGATGTGCGGCGCGCGTTCCGCGCAGTCTTGAGGCGAAGAACGGACGGAACTGATTTGGATGCATCGCGGTTCTAGGGACGTTCGGGTCGGAGATCCACGTGACTCGTCGCAATCGCATCCTCATTGGAGTCGGCATCGTCATCGTGTTGGCAGTCGTGATTCGCGCTGCCTTGCCGATCGTCGTGCGCGACTACATGAACCGCAAGCTCGGCGCGCTCGAGGCCTACGAAGGTCACGTCACCGACGTCGATATCGCCTTATGGCGCGGTGCGTACGCGCTCGACGGAATACAGATCGTCAAGCGGGAAGGCGAGCACAGCACGCCCTTCTTCAGTGCTCAGCGGATCGACTTCTCGGTCGAATGGCGCAGCTTGCTCAAAGGCTCGGTGGTGGCAGAGGCGAAGTTTCTGCAGCCGCAGATCAATCTCGTACAGAGCAAGAACGAAAGCGAGCAACAGCTCGGCGATGAGGTCAACTGGGCGGATAGTCTCAAGGCGCTCGTCCCGATCCGCCTCAACACGGTCACGGTGCAGGACGGGACAGTGACCTTCAGGACGCCGGGCATACAGACGAGCGATGCCCTGGTCGCACGTCAGGTGTCGGGCACGATCTCGAATCTCACCAATGTGGTGGAGAAGAACAAGGAGACCTTCGCGGATTTCGATGTGAACGCGAACGTCCTTCAAGGCGGGTCAGCAAGAGTCAACGGCAGCATCGACCCGCTCGCACCGACACCGACGTTCGACGTGAACCTCGCCGTCGAGCGCGTGCAGCTTCCGCAGGTCAATCCCTGGCTGCGTCAGTACCTGAAGGCCGATGCCGCGAGCGGCGACTTTCAGCTCTACCTGGAAGTGGCAGCCGCGGAAGGGAAGTTCAAAGGCTATGCCAAGCCGCTCATGCAGAACGTAGATATGCATGGAACGGAAGACGAGAACAAGCCGGCGCTCAAACGCATGTGGGAAGGTCTGGTGGACTTCGGCGCCAAACTCTTCGAGAACCGCGAGAAGGATCAGGTCGCGGCGCGCGTGCCGTTCTCAGGCAATCTTCAGGACCCCAAAGCAGGCATCTTCGAAGCGGTCATCAGCGTGCTGCGTAACGCGTTCGTCGGTGCTTTCGCAAACTCGCTCGAAGGCAGCATCTCGCTGCGCGACGTGAAGGGCGAGCTCGGCCGCTACGACATGGCGGAAGGCAAGAGTGACGACAAGAAATCGGATAAGCCCCGGGACGCGCAGAAGGACCGCGGCACCTAGAAGCAGCACCTTGACGAGTTTCGCTGCTTAGAAGAGCCAACTTTGGGTTCGGCTTCGCTCGAACAGAGAACTGTTCGAGCGAACACAGTTCGAACCGGCTGGTGCTCGAGTGAACAGGGTGGCTTCGTTCAAGAGAACCAGTCCTGCTCAACGTATCCCGTAGACATGTCCCCTTCGATGTACACTGCGGCCGGTTCATCCACCGGCTAGAGACAACATGAAGAATCATCTCAAGACGACGTTGATCGTTCTCGCATCGATCACCTGCGGCATCGCCATCGAGCGCATCTCGCACGCGGCGAATCAAAGCGACAAAGTGTTCGAGATCCGCACCTACACCACACTCGAAGGGAAGCTCGACGAACTGAACAAGCGCTTCCGCGAGCATACGATGAAGCTCTTCGAGCGACATGGAATGACGAACATCGGCTACTGGACCCCACAGGACACGCCGCTCGCCAACAACACGCTCGTCTACGTGATCTCTCACAAGAGCCGGGCAGAGGCGGCGAAGAGCTGGGCCGCGTTCGGCAGCGATCCCGAATGAGCACACCCTGGGACACGCACCCACTGAGCACACCCTGGGACACGCACCCACCATGAGCACACCCTGGGAC
>JAFAEQ010000072.1 GCA_023423935.1 Pseudomonadota bacterium
GTGTTTCGGGGGGCGATGCGCCAGCGGGCGCGCGAGCGGCGCGCGCGCCAGCCGATGGTCGTGCATGTCCATTTCGCCTCGCGCGGCAGCACATTGCGCAAATGGATCATCGCCTGGATGACATTGCGCGCGCGCAGACCGCTCGTGCTCCACGCGCATGGCGCGTGCTTCGATGAGTTCTACAACGGGCTGCCCGAGATACTGCAGAAGCAGGTCCGCAAGGTTTTCGCCGGCGCGGATTGTTTTCTGGTGCTCTCGAGCCAATGGCGCGATTTCTACACGCGCTCCTGCGGCTTGCCCGCCGGTCGCGTCGTGGTGCTCTGCAATCCCACAGCGGTGCCCTCGAACGTGGCGGCACGTACGGGGCGAAGTGTCGTGCAGTTTCTGTTTCTGGGTCGTATCGGGGCTCGTAAAGGCGCGTTCGATCTCTTGCGCGCTTTCGCGTCGCTGCCGGAGGACGTTCGCAATCGAGGCCGCCTGATCTTCGCAGGTGATGGCGAGGTCGATGCACTGCGTGCGGAAGCGGCGCCGCTCGGCGGGCGGGTGCAAGTGAACGGCTGGATCGACAGCGCGCAGCGCAACGCGTTGCTCGAAGAGAGCGATGTATTCGTGCTGCCGTCCTTTGCCGAAGGCGTGCCCATGGCCATGCTCGAAGCGATGGCCTATGGCCTCCCGGTCGTCACCACGGCGGTCGGCGGAATTCCCGATCTGGTGGCGCATGGCGAGCAGGGTCTCATCGTCGAGCCCGGCAATGTCGAGCAGATCCAGCAGGCATTGCGTGTGCTCATCGAGGACGAGCCGTTGCGTCTGAAGCTTGGGCTCACGGCGCGGGCGCGCGCTCAGGAATGCGATGTCGAGCGCTACAGCTCGCATCTGACGAGCATCTATCGCCGCTTGCTGGCGGCGCACGGTTAGGTGGGCGGAGCCATGGCCGGTGCACTCCAGTTGCTGGAAACGGGGCTGAAGCGCTTGCAGGTGGGCGAGCGTTTCGTGCGTCGCAATCCTCTGTTCTATGGATCGATCCAGCGCGAGTTCGAATCGTTGCAGACGATGGGCTTGCGCGAGCGGATGGAACGGACGGAGCTGCGGCTGCAGGACATGCAGTCAGTGGCGGGTCAGACGCGCTACGGACGTCAGCTTGGCTTGCCGCAGCCGGGACGCACCTGGCCGCTTCTGCACAAGGACAGCGTGCGTGACGATCCGGCGGCTTTTCACACGTCGCGCGCGTGGTTCAGCTCGCGCGCGAATACCGGTGGCACGACCGGGACTCCATTGCGCCTGCTGCGTTCGCCCGTGGCGGTCGTCGCAGAGCAGGTATGTATCGATCTGATGATTTCACTCGCAGGCGTCGATCCGCGAACGGTGCGCATGGCCGTTCTACGCGGCGACAACGTGAAGCCTCCTTCGGATATGCAGCCGCCTTTCTGGATCCACGCGATGGGCGGGCGGCGCCTGATTCTCTCGTCTAATCATCTGTCGGATGTCACGCTCGATGCGTACATCAAGGCCATCGAAGAGTTTGCGCCGGATCTTCTGTGGGTGTACCCGAGCACGCTCGAGTCCTTATGCCGCGCGCTGATGCGTGCAGGACAGCGCATGCGCATTCCGCGCGTGCTGTCGTCCTCCGAGATGCTCGCAGACTCGATCTGGCCGCTCGCCAAGCATGTGCTGGGTGCATCAATCGTCGACTACTACGGTCAGGCGGAACGCGTGGCTTTCGCATATGCGACGCATCCGGGCGAGTACTTCTTCCTGCCCGGCTACGCGAACGTCGAATTGCTTCCGGCACTCGAGGACGAAGAGAGCGTGTGCTACGAAATCGTTGGCACGTCGCTGTGGAATACCGCGATGCCATTGATCCGCTATCGCACCGGCGATCTGATCAGGCTGCCGCGCGATGCAGGCCCGCATGCGCTGCTCGAGATCGTGCATGGACTGCGCTCCTTCCCTGGCGTGATCGGCCGTAATGCGGACGTGCTGCTGGCACCCGATGGCCATGGCGTGTTGACCGGAATCGACCACATTCCGCGCGGTGTGCACGAGTTGTTGCGCTTGCAGGTGATCCAGCATGCGCCGGACAAAGTAGAGCTGCGGGCGCTCGTCACCGACGAATTCTCGGAACGGCACGAAGCGCAGATCATGCAGAACGCACGCTTGAAGATTCCGCAGAGTGTCGCCGTGAGTTTTGCCAGGGTCGAGCAGTTGCATCGCACCGCGAGCGGCAAGACACCTTTCGTCATCCATGCACCCGAAGTGAAAGTGGCGCTGCAAAGTGCGGGCATCACTCGCGCAACGGTGGGCGGATCGTGAACATGCCGATCCCATTCAATTCCTGAAGTCAACGATCCAAAAGAGTTCTATGCCGAGTTTGACGTGGTATGTGAATCGTCTGGGACGCATGTCCCCTGGAGAAGTGCTGCACCGTCTGACGCAGGCGGCACAATCGACCACCGATCAGTTCGCGAGCGCGCGGCTGCGCGAAGTGCCGACGCCCGAGTTGTCGAACGCATCGCCGCTGTTCATCCACGCGGATGCGCAGATCGATGCGTCCAACTATGTGCGCCGCGCAGATGAGTATCTCGCCGATCGGTTTTCCTTCTTTGCACTCGAAGGCTGCAGTCTTGGAAATCCACCGCGTTGGAATCGCGATCCTCTGACCGGACGGCGCGCTCCGCAGCAGCGCGCCGCAACGCTCGATTATCGCGACGAACGCCTGGTCGGGAACATCAAGTATCTGTGGGAGCCGAACCGGCACCTTCACTTGCCGACGTTCGCTCAGGCGTATGCGCTCACGAAGGATCGACGCTATCTCGAGGCGCTGCGCACGCATCTCGATTCCTGGATCGTGCAGTGTCCGTGCGGCGTCGGCGCGAACTGGACGAGCTCGCTCGAGCTGGCCATCCGTCTGATCAACTGGAGTCTTGCGTGGCAGTTGATCGGCGGAGCTTCTTCGCCACTGTTCGAGGGTGCCGCAGGCCAGTCGTTCCGCAAGCGCTGGCTGGAGTCCGTCTTTCAGCATGCGCGCGGCATCATGCGCAAGCTTTCACGCTACTCCTCGGCGAACAATCACCTGATCGGCGAGGTGGCGGGCGTGTGGGTCGCATCGGTCACCTGGGACTTCTGGCCGCAGATGCGTATCTGGGGTGAGCGGGCGCAGCAGATCCTCACCGATGAAGCGTTCACGCAGAACTGCGCGGATGGTGGCAATCGCGAACAGGCCTTCTCTTATCAGCAGTTCGTGCTCGATTTTCTGCTGATCGCCGGTCTCGCCGGTAAGGCAGCGGGTCGCGACTTCGTGCCGCAGTACTGGGAGCGCATCGAGAGCATGATGACGTTCATCGCCTCGATGATGGATGTGGCGGGACACATGCCCATGGTCGGCGATGCCGACGATGGTTTCGTGATGGATCTGACTGCCGAGGGCGGCGGCTTCGACAATTTCCAGTCCCTGCTCGCGACGGGCGCGTTGCTGTTCAATCGCGCGGATCTCGCGCGCAAGGCGCGGCATCTCGACGATAAGACACGCTGGCTTCTCGGCCGCGAACGCGTGGCGGCCTGGGATACGCTACGGGCGAAGGAAAACATCACGGCGTTGCCGCGTGCCTTTCCAAGCTCCGGTTACTACATCCTGGGCGATCGGCTCGGCAGCGACGATGAGGTACGCATGCTCGTAGATGCAGGGCCGCTTGGATACCTGAGCCTTGCAGCGCACGGTCACGCGGACTCCTTGAGTTGCGTGCTGAATGTGGCGGGACGGGAAGTCCTGGTGGATCCGGGCACCTTTGCCTATCACACCCAGCCGGAATGGCGGCGCTACTTCAGGAGCACGCGCGCGCACAACACGCTGAGCCTCGATGGACTCGATCAGTCGCGGCAGAGCGGCAACTTCATGTGGTCCATCCATGCGAACTCGCGCTGCGAGATCTTCGAAGTGAACGCGGGCTCGCAGCGCTTCGTCGGCTCTCATGATGGATATCGTCAGCAAGGTCTCGCGGTGACACATCGACGCGAGATCACCTATGACGTTGCATCGCGTGCCTTCGAGGTCACCGATACCCTGCAAGGAGAGGGGGACCATGAGGCCTGCCGTCATTGGCACTTTGCGGAAGATCTCACCCCTTTGATGCAAGGCAACTCGATCATCGTGAAGTTCGATGGAACGACCGTTCGCATCACCGCCAGTGAGGCGGTCGATGCCTGCATGTATCGCGGCGGCAGCGAGGAGCAGGGCGGCTGGGTTTCGCGTCGCTTCGATCGCAAGGAGCCGGCGGCGTCGGTGGAATGGCGCAACGTCGTCAAAGCCCCCGCGGTACTGCGTACGCGCATCGAGATCATCGGCAGCGAAAGCTGATCGTCGTCACAAATGAAAAGGGAAGCGAGAGTCCGTTCTCGCTTCCCTGTCGAAACGTAGCGCCGGCAGTGATGAAC
>JAFAEQ010000004.1 GCA_023423935.1 Pseudomonadota bacterium
TAAAATTTCCATTCAGTGGCGGGCCCGCGCCGGGCGGCGAAATCAGACGATCACGGGCTCGCGCACGACCGGCTCGAAATCCTTGCCCAAGCTTACCACCCGGGGAACGACGCGGTCGGCGGGGCCGACATCGACGACGAGAATGTGATCCTGTTCATGATGGATGAGGCCGTCGAGCAGCGCGATCAGTTCGGCATGGCGTTGGGGACTCAAGCGGCACTGGAATACCGAAAGCTGCAGCCATTCGCCGTAGCCATTCATGATGTCGAACACGCGACGCCAGCGCTTCGGGTCGCCGATATCGTAGGTCACGACATAGAGATGTTCGTCTCTCATAACTTAACGCGTGTTGAAATTTGGATACTCGGGTATCTCGCCGAGCAGGTGCCTGCATAACAGTCGAGCCTGAAGCTCGAGCAGTCGTCGGTAGCTGACCTTGTATCCGAACAACGGATGCGTGACTTCCTGACTCATCCGCCGTTCGAACGTCCCGATGAATCGCTTGCGTCCGTCTTCTGTCAACGCGACGCTGCCCGCGGCGCTGATGAAATCGGAAGGCCGCACCTCGCCATTGTTGATGGCCTGGATGACGCTGGAGTCCGCGATCAATGGTCGGAACGGCTCCATCATGTCCAGCGCGAGCGCCGGCCGACCGTATCGCGGCTGATGATAGAACCCGCGATAGGGGTCCAGGCCAACGGCGCTGAGCACGATGGTCCAGGACTTCGCGAGCAATGCATAACCATACGACAGCAACGCATTCACGGGGTCGGCGGGCGGACGTCTGTTGCGCTTCTCGAATTGGAAGCGCAGCGAATCGTCATCGGTGCGACTCAGCATCCTGCTGAAGTGACCGAAGTAGCGCGCCGCTGCCTGCCCCTCGGTGCCCAAGAGCTCGCCGAGATTCGCCGCGCGCACGACACCGCGCAGGTCGTGCTGGAATCCCTCGATGATGTCAGCAGGCGCCGCATCGTCTTTCCAGTTGCGTCGAAGCAGTGTGCGTTGATTCTGAATCTTGGCCGTCACCCATCCCTTGGCGAGTCGCAAACAGGATTGCTCGTCGAAACTCGCGCGATACTGCGCCGTGCGCACCTCGACGTTCTTGTGACCGGTGCCGATCGTGTGCCCCATGAACCAGCCGCCGAAGGATTGCCAGGTGACTGGAATCTCGCGGCTCATCAGTTCGTGCAGCGTCGGAGACGTCACGTACACCTGCCCCAGAAGCGCAAGCTGCGAGATGTCTACGAGGCGCACCGACTGCACGATCTCGTCTTCGACGGAAACTTCGAGCGTTTCGCCTTTCTTCGAGACCTTGGCGCCGCGCGCCTGAACGTAGAGCGGCAACGCTTCGTCGCGTCCGACCGCGAGCGGCCGCGGAGATACGTCTGGCTTGTGAAGCGCATGGACCTCATCCGGAAGACAAATGCCCACCAGAGAACAGCGCGGACACTTGGGACTATCCTGAAGTGGCGGAGGAATCTGTCCTCCAGCGGCGACGAGTCGCAGACCGTCCACCGCATTGCGCGTCAGTGCACGCAATTCGTCATCGAATGCCACGCGAACGCGCTCGCGGCTCGCCGCGAAATACAGCACGCCCTCATCGCACTGGTAGCCGTGTTCCTCCAGGATCATGCCCTGCACGCACAGCTGGACTCGCTCCGGATCGTACGCGCCGCGCGCCACATGCGGCCGTTTGCCGCGCTTGTAATCCACCGGCGTGACGCGATTGCCCTCCGCCTCCACCAGATCCATCTTTGCGATCAACCCGAGACGATTCGAAGACAGCGTGATCGAACGCGCGTGGAACTTCTCGTCGGATGGCTCGTCAGCCGGCGGCAAGTCGCCGCCTTTCTTGTCGACGCGACGATGCACATGACGCCCTTCGACCGTATCGGCGGAGTCCGCCCATTCGCCCTGCACCCATTCGAGATACGCGAGCCGCGGGCAATACTGATACTCGTTGATCATGCGTGCAGGCAGCAGCGGCAGATCCCCGGAGAGCTCCGGGAACGGCAGCGGCAACTCGTGTTGTGCGACTCCTTCGTCCGCCATACGCGTACCTGCGTATCCGTGAGAAGGCGAAGATGAGCGCCGATCGAGCGTGAGTCTGCGACCGGATCGTCAGTTCGCAGCGCGCTGGCGGGAATGGGTCACGTTCCTGAGAAACGGAACGAGGACCGGCGCAAGGCGCGGAAATCCTGGACCATTCCACTGGATGGATGCGCAAGCACGAAGCCCGCGACTCGTCGTAAGATCCGCGCATGGACTATCGCTCACAACAGGCGACTCTCGACACGGCCGGCCGCGTGGTTGCAGCTGCGCTGCCCGACGCGTGGGCGATCTATGTTCACGGCAGCATGGCTCGCGGCGACGCTTCTGCGCCGAGTGACATCGACCTTGCCGTGCTCCTCCCCCCTGGCTCGACGATTCCGGACAAGCTCGGCCTCATGGCCCGCGTTGCTGCGGCTACGGGATGCGACGCGGACATCGTCGATTTGCGCCAGGCCAATCTCGACCTGGTTCACGCATTGTTGCTCGAAGGCCGCCAGTTGCTCGTGCGAAGAGAAGAAGAAACTCTCGCGTGGGAGGCAGAGCGCATGACCGACTATGGATTGTTCAATCCTCGTCGCGCAGACATCGTCGAACAATACGTACGCGAGCCGCTGCGACACTCGCCATGACCATCGTCGCCCGCAAACTCGCCGCACTCGAACACTGCATCAGGCGCGCAAGAAACGAACGAGAAGCAGCAGGCGACAACTTCCGGAACGATTTCACGCGACAGGATGCCGCAGTCCTGAACGTCACACGCGCCTGCGAGTCCGCTATCGACCTCGCCAACATGGCAATTCGCAAACACCGCCTCGGCGTCCCCGGCGATGCCCGCGAAAGTTTTGCTCTCGTCGCGCGCAGCGGACTCATCCCTTCCGACCTGAGCTTCCGCCTGCAACGGATGGTCGGATTCCGCAACATCGCCGTTCACCAATACCAGGACCTCGACCTGGACATCGTCGAGTCCGTGATTCGTGAAGGTCTGGATGATCTGTTGAGGTTTGCGGAAGAGATTCGTACTCATCTCTGATTCCGCACGCCAGCCTCACGATTCAGCAGCCCATCTCCTTATCCACGAGCAGGAGCTCTCCGGTCTCGAAGTTCAGCCTGTCGGCCTGAACAAGCCCAACCCGTAGTGGCAACCAAAGCCCAGGGCAATAGGACCGGCGACAGGCTCAGCGAAGATCAACCGGTGAAAGCTTCCAAGACGGTCGGGTTGGGTGAGACCGCGGCGACTGCGGAAGCGTTGGAAGTGGATGGAGCGGCGCTTGCGATCCTTACCAATGTCCACTTCGCAGAAGGTCTCGATCGCAACTGGTTCTGGAATGCCTCGCTCGCGGCATTCCCTGCGGATCTGGTCTTCGATGCTGAGGCGCTTCTTGATGTGCCACGGATGCAGGTAAGGTGTTACGGATTCCCAAGTTGCGGAGGTCCGCGTCAGCTTTTCCGCAACGTTGGGAGTTCCGCTGCCTTCGAGCACCAGGCGCCATTCAGCACCACCCCGCTCCCACAAGTTCTGCACCTTGCCGAGCACGCGCTGCTGGTCGTCGCTCATGCCGTCAGGAACGTAGACGAGAATGCGATCGAGTTTGCCATCACCATTGCTATCCCAGGGCAGATAGAACGCATGCCGATGACGATTACCCTCCGGCAAATCGTGCCCTGAGAAGATGGGAGGGATGCTGTCCTCGCCAAAGGCACGCTTGCACTGGCCCATGGTGGCAATGCGCATGAGCTCGCCGATACGCAACGTGTCTTCCACTCGAGGGAGAGGCTTGCCACTCAGGATGAAATTGACGGCTGTGATCCCAGGCACCGGCGTTCGTCGAATGACGCGCTTCGGCCGTAGTGCATCAAGCGGACGCAGGTAACTCACTTTGCGCGCCGCAGGAGGTTGACTCCATCCAAGCTTGCGAAGCTCGCCGGTATCGACACTGAGCGCATCGAGCAGCGTTTCCGGCAACGTACCGCCAAGCTTCTTCTGCGCCTTCTTATCGGCGAGGAAGCGAGCACGCAGCGCCTGATACTCGGCAGATGGCAACGGTGCATAGAGTGTCACGAGCTCGCCCTTGAGCTCGCCGGTATCGGTATCGATTGCATCACCCCCCGGCATGCAATTCGCATCGGGAGCCGTGTCGATGCGCCTAGCTTCGACCCAGGACTCGGCGCGGCCGAGATAACCCATGACGGCAAGGAGTTCATCGAGCAACCAGCGCTGATCTTCGGGCAGTTCAACATTCGGCCACACAACGCCTAGTGGATCTGTGCGATCGACGGCGGTGAAGGCGTCAAATATCAGGGACGTCTTGCCAGCATTGAACTGCGGCATGTAGTGGCGCGTGTGGCTATGGCTGGCTGCAGGCAGCGCGTACTCTGGCAGTTCCATCGAAAGTGACTGGATCAACGCTTCGAGCGTAGCCTCGCTGTACTTTCCGTCGTGCTTGAGCTTGTGGTGCCACGTGGCGATCAATGCACGAAGGATCCGCCATGGCTCAGGCGGCCAGGCCACCGCACCCTCATTGACGTGACGATCCCAAGGCGTTGCGTGGTAGCGTCCAGCAGGAAAGGTGAAGGCAAGCGCAAGCATGATTCAGTCCTTCCCTTTCGCAGCCCTGCCACCGCCGGTATAGGTGACTACCGTAGACGAGAATTTCGCCTCGCTTGCCGCGGCTTTGATCAGATCGGGCAAGACTCTGGCGAGCACATCCAGCGTCGGCACTTGAAAATCGCTCGGTCTTTGCACGTCGAGTGCTTCACATTCCAAGTCGCACGCGGTGCGCAGGCGGAGGCCTGTATCGAGGAAGGCGCGAATCTTATAGAGCGCCAGAGCTACTAGGAGATCAAATACCGGCTGACCGAACCCATAGCCGCGCAGCTGCGCAAGGTCGAGGTTGAAGTAAGCAGCGATGCTCGGCGAAACGAACTCGTCGCGCGAGAACGGCACGTTTCCGAACCCTTTGGAAGTATCCCCTGAGGGATTGACCGAATCGTTCTTGACGCCACCACTCGCCGCAACTTTGGCGCCGGTGGCCTCGATGAATCCAGACAACGCGCGCGGCAGGCGCAGACGACCGCCAGCCAATTCCTTCTTGGCGAGGAATACGCCATGCAGCAGCGCGTTGATGTCGAGAGACAGCAGCACCAGTCCCAGCTTGCGCAGATCGACCAGACCCTCTTCCATGTCCGCGAGTTCGGCCTTCAGTTTGTCAAACACGGTCTTGTCTGTACCTTCAAGGATGTAAGGCGAATTGATGCGGTGAGCCTCTAGGACAGAGTTGGTAAGCGGCTTGCCAGCCTTGTCCTCGACCTTGATGACCGAGAGACCCTTGAGCGGTTCTACCCAATCATTCGCCACTTTGTCCCAGCAGACGGCCTCCATCCGGTTGGCCATGCTCTGTGCCGATTCCACCAGCAGCGTCGGCGTACCATCCGGACCTTCGTACTGGGCAGCACCGATTTCGGGGAAGCCGGTAGGCTGGAAGCGCGTGCCCTGCAGAGGTTTCAACTTGGCTCGCAACAGCAGCCGCGGAGTGTTGGCGAGCACGGACAGATCGAGACTCATCGTCGTTCTCCTTGAAGAGCGGTATCAGACGGATTCAGTTCGGGTTGTTTGAGCACGGCACGCGCTAGGGCAGCTGTGGCTCCGAAGCGCAGCGGAATCAGCAAAGCGGCAGCGGCACGTTTTGGATTGATGCCGATCAACGTCGGCAGCGTGCCGGATGTGAACAGCGGCGACAGGCCGGACGCTCGCAAGCGCCGCCACGCAGAGATCACCGCGCTATTGTTGAGATTACCCGCAGCAAGCTGCTCCAGCATCCCAGCAGGAACAGGTAAGCGCTGTCCTTCGTCCAGCACGACGAGCGAATGCAGCGTTCGTTCAGGCGTCAATGCAAGCTTCATAAGCGCAAATGCAGCGGGTATTACGCCGTTACCGGAGCTGCGATCGGTGTCCTCCGGAATGTCACACAGCGCTAGACCGAGCAGGAGCTGGTTGATGCGTGCATCCATGCTGTCATCGCGCAGAAATGCTGCAATGTCTTCAACGGCGGCACCCGCTGCACTGCCCAGCGGCTTGTCGCTCATGGTGAGCCGTTCGGCCAGCCATAGGCGGCGATGAAGGAGCAACGGAAGAGTGTCGATCAGGCGCCCGAGCGTGCCGTCGCAGATGCGACTCTTCTCGCCATCGTCCGGGGTCAGCCATTCATCAAAGCGACGATGGACTGGAAACAACTGCGCGCGCAGCGGCAGCGGCTCATCATCGATGCCTCGCAGCCCCGCCAATGCCTTCGCAATGCGGAAGCTCGGGGTGTCGTCATCAGCGGCGATCACCCAGCGTTCGGACAGCCGCGGCAAAGGACGCGCAGCCTCGCGGGCCTTGTTGCTGGCCGAGAGCGCCGACTGGATTTCGCCGAGCAGGATCAGCAGCGCCTGCATTTCAGACGTATTCGGAGTTCTTCCAGCCAACGCGAACAGCCTGTCTTCGAGGCGCTTGCGCAGCGTCGAGAATCGCGCCGGCACGTTGTCAGCGTCAGAGAATCTACGAAACCCATCTAGCCAACCAAGCTGGTTCAGCTCGGCGATCAACCAGTTGTCGGTTGCGGTTTCTGGAACATCAAAGCGTCCAAGGTGCGTCGCCACGTAATAGCCAAGACCACGACGCTCGTAGAATCCGAAGCGGTTGAACGCAGTGATGCCACGATCCGCACCGAGGGATGCAACTGCTTGCAGCACATCAATGCCACTTCGCGTTTCGCGTCTTCCCTTCGTGATGCGCCCCTCGCCTAGAAGGACTGACACCTCAGATATGGTCGACGCGTTGCTCCAGACAGGCAGCCACAGCTCAGGTCGCGCACTCTCTCTTGGAGCAAGGCCACCACTGCCGGCAAAACTAGGCGCCACTGCAAATGGGAAGGTTGGTCGCCCGAACGCAGTAGACTCGAGTCGCTTTGTTGTGAGGGACGCAAACAGGATGGTGCCTTCCATTGCGATCACGCTATCCCAAACGTTTCCGGTTGAGCCGCCCTCGTATCCAGCAGTCATGTTCGCGCCACCAGTCGCGAGCGTGTCTAGAAAACCGATGTTCGATGACGACCCGCGCGCACAGTTCTCGGAAAAGAGGCTGTTTCCAATCAGGAGTGTTGCAAGCGCAGTTGGGTCGTCGCTAGCTTCGTCGATCAACTGGAGCAAATAGCCAACGTGGTTGATGGAGAAATCCATGCTCCCTTCATTACCCCCGGAGCCAAGCAGCGGGCCGGGAGTTCGATCATCACCAGACAAAGCGAAGCACGCATCGATCCAGGGCAAGATGCCATCATCTAGTTCGTTTCGAATAGCCCGCAATAGCGTGCTCTTCAGCACCTCCTCCTCGCGCTTGATCTCTGACAATCGATCGGCGCCGGCCTGATCGAGATTCTTCGCTTTCTTGAGTGCCTCAAGACGTTTTCGGACGACACGCGCCTTATCCAGCTGCTGAATCACGGGTACGTTTCGGATAGCGGACACAACTCGTCGATACTGTTCAAAACGCTTTCCTACAGCAGCTTCAATGCGCCCAAGGATGACCGCGCCTTTGCGTTTCGAATCTTGACCATCATCGCCCTCAAGGAAGCCAGCGCGGCCACTCCAAGGTGAAATGATCGGCGTCGGCACATAGTCGTTCAGAAAGAACTCTTTGATGCCATCGCGATCAAGTGATGTGATCAGCACGAAACGCTCCCCTCGCCAGGCGCCTCGCGTTTCGGGGTACTTCGCCGATATCAACCGCAGCACGCCCAGTGCTTTGAGATATCCAGCAAGCGGCGTCGCCGTGCAGCCTTCAAGTACGATCTCATTCATTGGTTGCTTCCTGCTGTACAAGCTGTTCCGCAGCCGAAGCGCGCCAATCAGCTAAACGTACGAGGGTTTCCAGCCAGGAGAGCCGAAACGGACCAAATTCATCCAGCAGCCGAAGGGCTCGTTCGCTCCAGGAAGGGCCTTGTTCACCAAGCCCGATCTCCATCAGCGCGAGTTTCAGCGTAGTGGCAACGCTGGACTCGCCGTCAAACTCCAGTGCAGGCAACGAGTCCCCTTCATGGACACCACGAGCGAAGCGCGTGCCGTCGGCACTAGGAGGTTCATTCGGCATGGCACGCAGACTCATACGCACCTTTCCGTGGTGAGCAAGGACCAGGTACGCGATGAGGTCGGCGTCAGGCTCCCCGTCATGTTGAGCGAGCCAGCCGAGCATTGATGCAAGTTCATGACGGAAGAAGCGCCGGCTGTGACGGACGGGCCCAGCACAGTCGGTCTTCGCGAGCGGCTGCTCGGGATCAGCAGGCGGGCGACAGCGGTACATGGTGCTCTGAAACACCGTATGGAGCTTGCCCAGATCGTGCCAGCGACCGGCGCGTATCACGGCGTCGCGATGACCCGACTCGTCCACTGAGGCGCAGAGTCGCGCCGCGTGCTCGGCAACGTGAGCGAGGTGATCGGAAAGCAGCACGGGGTGGTTCTGTCGCGAACGCCGGTCGTCGGCGTAGTCGCGCTCGCTCTCAGGAGCCATCGCAATCTGCACGAGCGGAACAGGTGGCTTCTTGATGCCGGCATCGAAGCCTATAGTCACGTCGTAACCACCGTCGGCGTTGCATGCGAGCAGCACCATACCGGGACGCACATTGCGATCACGCGCAAGCTTGATCCACTGGCCATCCAGTGCATCCCATTGCCAGAGCGTCGCTCGCTTGGCGAACGCGGTGATTTGCCCGATTGATGCCGGGCACAGCTCATTGCGATTGGGCCTCGGTTGGGGCTCCGGGTGGTTGGGGTCATCTTTGAACTCGCGCCAGAACACTTGTACGCCGGGCGCTCCGCTGTCACGAATATAGTCGGAGACATCGACGTCGAACCCGGACAGGTCAGGGTCGGTGTTGAACAGATCGAGAAAGTCCTTGCGTCGCAGTACCGCCGTGAGTGGGCGAGCTTCGTCGGTCGATGGCAGATTCTGCGGGCTCGCGCTTGTAAGTGACGCGAGTTTGCTACGTGCCGCATCCAGCGATTCGCTGGTATAGGGCAGCACCAGCGTCTTCTCGGGTTCAATGTCGACCCAGAAGATGCGAGCGCCCTCCTCGTTGTACTCTCCGTATCGATTACAGCGACCGAAGCGTTGAACAAGCGATGCCCACGGCGCCAGTTCGCTGAACATCACCTTCGAAGAAACATCGACCCCGGCTTCGATGGCTTGCGTGGCGACGACGATGCGATCGACACCTGATTCGTCGCGCAGCTTACGCGCCTGCTCCGCACGCTCGGCTGGGCGAAATCGGGCGTGGATCAAAAGATCGGACTTGTCCGACCGTCTTTTACGCAGTAGCTGGAACAGCTGCTGCGCTCGACTGACGCTGTTGAGGATAACGAGGGTCTGTGCACTCGCATCATGGCGGGCCAGCACTTCCGCACACAACGCTTCGAGATACGCCGTTGCGTTCTGCTTGCTGTTCTCTGTAGCCAGGCAAAGCTCGGTCGCCGTCAGCGATTTGACGGCATTCAACCGGTCGGCGGCTTGCTGTCGATCGGCATCGCCGATAGTGAGGCGCAGCAGGGATTCTGTGTGCGGCTTCAGATCCACCGTCGCCAGCCACTCGCGTCGCTGAGTAGCCGATACCCAGAGAGAACGACTGGCTTTAGCCAACGAAAAATTACGACGGAAGGCTTCGAGTTGAGCCGAAGTCGCAAGCCCCGCGCCCATTAGTTGGACTTCGTCGTACACCCAAAAGCAGTCGTTGTGCAGCAGTGAAAAGTGAATCGGCCACTGGTAACGGCTCATCCCATAGCCGCGCATCAAAGCACGCGAGAGCAGCATGTCCTGGGTGCCGATGAGGATCATGTCCTCTTCCGGATACTCGGCCCAGGACTTAACGTCGTCCTCACCGCCCATCAACACATGGACGGACACCTTTCCCTTTCCCGCCTTTTCACTGTAAACATCGAGTCTTCGCAGCCATCCGACAATGTTGTCGTGCGTTTGCTCGACGAGCACTCGCATTGGCAAACACCAGACTAAGCGGCGCGGGGTTGTGGCATCCATGTCGCTGCGGCGACCACCGTTGCGCCAGCCACGTTTCCACAGCCACGCCAGCGTGACGGCAGCGGTTTTGCCCATACCCGTCTGCACATCGAGCAGGTCGGGCCATGGATCCATTGCCAGCCTTGCTTGATACGCGAAGGGCTCTGGTTTGCCGGTTACCTGATGGAAGAAATCGGAATAGCTCATCTGGTCACTCTTTGTCACGACCGTCAGCAGATGCAGCGGACTTCATGAACACGGATCGTTCCTTTTGGCGCCCCAACGGGCTCTCGTGTTAGGTAGAACGGCAGCTCGAACGCCTGCCGCAGCAATGAACGGTGTCCGGCGTTCAGCGCGCCCGATAGAAGCGCGGGAATAACAATCGAAAGCGCGTCCGCCATGTGTTGTGGCTCCCTGTGTTCGCCATCCCGGGATGGGAGGCATTGAACACGGCTCGAGTCTCATTTCGTGAGACTGGCCGCCCGTCAGCGATTTATGTGTTCTGGATCGATTTCGATCTGTGACAAGCGCGGCAGATATCTCTCCATTCGCACCGCTGTCGCGATCTTTCCGCTCGGAACGTGAAGGCGCTCACAAGCGAGCGGTCGGATTCTTCGACAGTAACAGTGCATGTCGACTTCAGCTGTTCGAAGACGAGCGGGTTGCCGCGGAAGAAGTCTGTTGATCAGTCTTGAATAACAGTTCGCTTCTTCGTTCTTTGGCTCTTGCGATGTTCTGTTCGGCTAAAGCCGAACCCACAAGAGAAGAGGCTGCTGGCCAACTGGTCTGCTGGTCTGCTGGCCAGGCCTTCGAAGCGACGCATCATGGATCAGGTCTCAACCGTCGACAGGATGCGCAGGCGTGTCGAGCGTGAGCTGATAGAACGCGAGATCGAGCCAGCGGCCGAATTTGAATCCGGCTTGCTTGATGGTGCCGGCGTGGACGAAGCCCAGCTTTTCGTGAAGGGCGATGCTGCTTGCGTTGGCCACATCGATGCCGCCGATCATCACGTGATAGTTCTGGCTGCGTGCTGCCGCGATGATCTCGTGCATGAGCGCCTTGCCCAGGCCGCGACCGCGATGATCCTTGTGAATGTAGATCGAGTGCTCCACCGAATATTTATACGCAGGCCAGGCGCGGAAAGTGCCGTAGCTCGCGAAGCCGAGCAGCGTGCCGTCGGGATCGAATGCACCGATCACAGGGAATCGACCGGCTTCTTTGGCCTTGAACCAGCTGATCATCGCTTCGGGGGCGCGAGGTTGGTAGTCGTAGAGCGCGGTCGAGTTGACGATGGCCTCGTTCAGGATCTCGAGGATCGCCGGCGCATGTCGATCGTACGTGCAGGGCTCGTGGCGAATCGCGTGGTTCATGCTTCACACGCCTGGATGAATGAGGCCACTAGGGGCGGCACCTTTCCAGCAAGCGCTGCACGCTCCGGCTGGAACAAGGTCGCGACAAAGAACGGATGTGTGTCGAGCTCGATCGCTCGGACTTCCCCGGCGTCGTCATGCGCCGTTGCCACCAAGGGCCCGCGCAGCAAAGCATCGGCGAGCTCGGGATTGAGTCCATAGCGACAGTGATAGCCCTCGCTCGCCATCGCGGCGTCATAGGCCCGCGCGAGACGCGAGTCCGGCTTGAAACGGATCGTGTCTTTGACCTCGACCAATGAACATGCGAGCGGTGCAATCACGGCTCGCTCGGCCTCGGGTGCAGTTTCCGCGTGTTCCGCATCCGACCAGCCCAGCACGTTGCGCGCATATTCGATGACCGCATGCTGAAAGCCGCCGCAGGTCCCGAGAAACGGCACCGATCCGCAACGCGCGTAACCGATCGCGAGCAGTGCGCCCGCCATGTTGCGATACGGGCTGCCCGGAACGCACCACAAGCCGTCGTATCGATGCAGGGGATCTGTCGATGTAATTGCGTCTGTGGCGAGCCACTCGAAGTGGACTTCGCGATGACTGGACGCCGCTGCCAGTTGCAGGGCCAGCGGAATCGCTCGATGCGCCAGCACCGAGGCGCTTACGTCGCCGACGAGACCTATCGTGAGTGATCGCTTCATGCGGATGAGTATCGGTGAACCGTCCCAGGCGGCGAAATGCACATCCGCGATTGTTTTCGAGAAGGTCGACACCTGTCCACCGCGAAGGCAGACGAAAGACGAGTGGCGCTCTCGATGCTCTTGCGTCCCACTTACATTCCCGGGGGGCTTACGTCTCGGGACTGTCGGTATCGAGTCCGCCCTGCTGGATGGAGCGCCGCGCCTCCAGCGCGAGCGCTCGATAGCGTTCCTTGAACGCGTCGAGCGTCTTCTCATCCAGCTCTTCCAGATTCAGCAGCGCATTGTGCGCGCCCTGCATCGCGCGGATCAGCTCATCGAGCTTGATCTGCATCGCTTCCGTGTCGCGGTTCTGTGTGCTCTGGATCAGAAACACCATCAAGAACGTGACGATGGTGGTTCCTGTGTTGATGATGAGCTGCCAGGTATCGCTGAAATGGAAGATGGGACCGCTGATCCCCCACACGACGATGATGCCTGCGGCGAGCAGGAACGTCCCGGGCCGTCCTGAAACGTGCGACGCCTTCTGGGCCAGCTTCGAATACGTATTCCCCGACATGAGCACTCCTCGCAATGACGGCGACGAGGAGATTGTGCCTGCACCTCGGCTTCGAAGTAACGAGGACAGGACAATTGGGGGAGCAGCGCAGGTCAACCAAGCGGCATCAGCGCCAGAGCGGAAATCGCCAGGAAGGTACCGAGGATCGCGCCGGCCAGAACATCGCTTGGATAATGCAACCCGAGAACGACGCGCGAGGCGGCCACCAGGATCGCGAACGGAATGCAGATCGCACCGAGTCCCGGATAGGCTGCAGTGAGGAGAATGGTGAAGTTCACGGCATGCAGCGTGTGTCCCGAGGGGAAACTGTAGCGATCGAGCGCGCGCGTTCCGGGCACGATGCCTGCGAGCGAAATGTAGGGGCGCTCGCGCACCAGCCGTGACTTCAGATACCTATATAAGAGGACCCCGGTCAGACCGGCCAGCGCCGCACGCACTGCCGGCAGAGCCGCCTGCTCACGATCGACGATGAGCGTGGCGAGTACGAGCGCATACCAGAAGATACCGTCGCCCAGCCGGCTGACGATCACGAACAGTTCGCGGACGTACGGCCGGCCGCAACCGCGGTTCATCTTCAGGCACCAGCCGTGCTCGAAGGCATCGATGCGCCGGAACAGATCGGCAGCGCGCGCAGACATGCGACTTTCTCCCGGGTGCAATTGGGGCTACTGTGATCCGCCGATGCTGCGAAGCGCTGACGTTTCCATGAACGTTGTGTGACCCCGCGGGAGGAACAGAAGCGTCCGCATGTCCGGTGCCGCCGTCAGACGGCATGCGCTCGAGCGCGACAGACCACTAGAATATGACCGTCTGCTTACGAACCCAGCCAGCTCATGCACCTGCTCGTCATCGAAGACCACGCCGACATCGCAGCCAACATCGCCGAATATTTCGAGGCGCGCGGCGATCTCGTCACGCATGCTGTCGATGGCGCGGCGGGGCTCGAGCTGGCTCTGCACAACGTGTATGACGCCATCGTGCTCGACCTGATGCTTCCCGGCATGGATGGCATTGCCGTGTGCCGCAACCTGCGGCATGCCGGACACACTCGCGTGCCGATCCTCATGCTGACGGCGAAAGATCTGCTCGCCAATAAGGTCGAAGGGTTCGAAGCCGGCGCCGACGACTATCTGGTGAAGCCGTTCTCGCTCCTCGAGCTGGACGCGCGACTGAAAGCGCTCGTGCGCCGCGCCAGTCCGTCGGATGCTCCCCGCGTTCTCACCGTGGGCGATTTGAAGTTCGATCTGAACACGCTCGAAGCCGAGCGCGGCGGCGAGCGCATCAAACTCAATCCCACCACGCGGCGCATTCTGGCCGTGCTCATGCAGAACAGTAATCGTGTCGTGACGCGCGCCGAGCTCGAACACGAACTGTGGGGCGACCGCGCGCCCGAAGGCGACTTCCTGCGCGCGCACATGCACGCACTGCGCACCGCCATCGACAAGAACTTTCCCGTAAAACTCCTGCACACCGTTCACGGCATTGGCTATCGGCTGAGCAATGGACAAGCAATGAGCAATGAGCAATGAGCAGTTAGTAATGAGGAATGAGCAATGAGTAGTGAGCAATGGGGAATGAGGAATGGGGAAGCAACGAGCAATTGGTAATGAGTAGTTAGTAATGAGCAATGGGGAATGAGGAATGGGAATGACCAAGAGGAGTAAGCAATGAGTAATGAGCAGTTAGGTGAGAAATGGGAATGACCAAGGAGAACTAGTGACCCGTAACAGCCGATTCAGTATTGATGTCACCGCGGCGAAGGCCTCCGAGGGGGTCACCCCAGCGTAGGCCCCGAGGGGTCACCCCGGCCAAGGCCGTTAAGGGGTCACCCCGGCGAAGGCCCGGAGGGGTCACCCCGGCGTAGGCCGGGGTCCAGGCCCTGTGACCGAAGGGAATCCCGCGCGGAGATCCCGGCCTTCGCCGGGATGACAACCAAAGCAGCACTCTTGAATCAGTCGTTACAGTCCACTAGCGGATTAGAGAATCGGGAATACCGAAGAGGATCTCGTCAGATTTCGATCCTCCTGCCTGACTCCCCATCTCCCGTTCGCAATTACTCACTACTCATTACTCATTGCTAATTTCCCATTGCTCATTGCTCACTACTCATTACTCATTGCTGATCGGCTAACTGCTCATTACTCATTACCCATTGCATTGGCAAACTGCTCATTACTCATTGCTAATTTCCCATTGCTCATTGCTCATTACTAATTGCTAATTGGCTAACTGCCCATGCTCGCTGGATTCCTGCATCGAAAACTCAACCTGCTGTCGGAGCGGATCGCTCGACTGAGTCTGCGGGCGCGTATTGCGGGCACGATGCTCGCGCTCGTCGCGGTGGCAGGGGTGATGCTGGCGGCGTGGGCGCTGCTGGCGGATGACCGGCTCAAACGCAATATCACCTACGATCTGTTATCCGAGGAGCTGACGCATTACGAGCAGCGTATGCGGATGGATCGCGGCGCTGAACCTTTGCGCTCGGCGCGACTGAGCATCTATCGCTCCAGCGACTTCGCTGAGCTGCCGCGGCGTATCGCCACCCTCAAGCCAGGCCAGATGCATCGCGTACGGTCCGAAGGTCGGCTTCTCGATGTCCTCGTGCGCGACAGCGACTTCGGACGTCTCTACATCACCTACGATGTCACCACGCACGCGCGCCAGGAGCTCATCGCGGTGCTAATCATCGCGATCGGCGTGATTGCGATCGTGGCGACGGCAGGCTTCGCGGCGTTCGGCATTTCGCGACGCCTGGTGAAGCCCATCACTTCACTGGCGGACCGACTCACGCAGATCGATCCGGGCGAGCGTCACGTACGCATCGGTGCGGAGTTTGCGGGTAACGAGCTCGAACCTATCGCGCATTCCATCGACACTTATATGGAGCGCCTCGATGGCTTCGTCGAGCGCGAGCAATCGTTCACGTCGACGGCAAGTCACGAGCTGCGCACCCCGCTCGCCGTGATTCGCGGCGCAGTCGAGTTGCTGGAGGCGCAACTCGCCGGCCGCCCTTCGGCCGCCAATGCACTGGCACGCATTCAGCGCGCAGTGCGCGAAATGACAGAGTTCACCGATGCCTTGCTCACGCTTTCGCGCGAAGAGCACACGCCGACCGACAGCGGCTGCGAGGTCCAGCAACTCCTGTTGCGCATGGTCGATGACCTGCGAGCCGTCGCACCCGACAAGCGCATCACGGTCGCCATCGAACCTCAGCATCCTGTGCCCGTCGCCGCGCCAGAAAGTATGGTCGCGATGCTGATCGGCAACATCCTGCGTAACGCCTTGCAGCACGGCACCGCTTCGGAGGTGCGATGCGAACTGCACGGCCGCGAGCTCAGCGTCGCGAATGCCGGCGCCTTGCCTCAGACGGATCTCACACTGGCAAGCTCGCGGCGCTTCACCACTCATCCACGCGGTCACGGCATGGGCCTGTATCTGGTCCGCCGCATCTGCGAGCGCTATCGCTGGAAGATCCGTCTCGAGAACACACCTGAGGGTGTGCTGGCGACTGTGGGGTTTTAGTGATCCTGTGTTCAGGATCTTTGAAGGTAGCTAGCAAACTAGCAGACTAGTCGGCTAGCAGCTTCTTCCGCTCCGCGTTGACACGGAACTGGAAGTCCGCTGATCTGTTGACTCGATGAGCCTTCAAGAACGGGTTGATATGCAGCGCACTCTGATCGTGATCGGTCTTGCGGTGGCGGCGATCGGGCTGGCGTGGCCGTGGATTTCGCGACTGCCGCTGGGGCGTCTGCCGGGCGACATCGTCGTCGATCGCCCGGGCTTCAAGTTCTTCATGCCTATCACGACGATGATCATCGTGAGCGTCGTGCTCTCGTTGATTCTCTGGTTATTCCGGAAGTGAAAGGATCTCCACGGCGGACCTTCCGTCGAGGCCCTAGGCTCTAGGCGCTAGGCGCTGGCCAGAAGAGGATTCAGAGTTCTCTGCAGAGAAGATCTCCACGGGGATCACGGGGGCACGGGGTTAGAGAACTGATTCGCAGGATTTCTGATCGGTCTCAACCTGGAGCCTAGCGCCCATGAGCTAGCACCTTCCGTCGAGGTCCTAGGCTCTAGGTTCTAGGCGCTAGCCAGAACGAGCATTCCTTGTCTTTGTGGGTTCGACTTCAGTCGAACATTTCAGGCAGTCCGGACAAACCTAGAGCCTAGCGCCTAGTAGCTAGCACCTTCCGTCGAGTAGCACCTTCCGTCGAGGCTCTAGGTTCTAGGTCCTAGGCTCTAGCCAGAATGACTCTTCCATTCTTTGTGGGTTCGACTTCAGTCGAACATTCCGGGCATCCGGACAAACCTAGAGCCTAGCACCTAGTAGCTAGAACCTTCCGTCGAGGTCCTAGGCTCTAGGCTCTAGGCGCTAGCCGGAATGAGCCTTCCATTCTTGTGTGATTTGTCTTCAACCTAGAGCCTAGCGCCTAGTAGCTAGTACCTTCGGTCAAGGTCCTCGGGCTCTAGGAGGCGAGATGGGACGCGCGCGGACGTTCGCCGCGACGCGGGGTCATGCGGCGCGCGACGGCATCGACATCGCGAATCCATCCGTCGATGTAGCACGCGACTTCCTGCCAGTGAGCCTGACCCTGGATGAAGTGACCGCGGCCGGCGAACTGCACGAAATCGGTCCGGCTGTCTTCGTCGGTGTAGGCATTGGCGTTTCGTTCGCACAGACGCGGCGGGATGATCCGATCCTCCTCTGCGGCGACGAACAACAGTGGTTCGTGCGGTGCCGTGGTATCGATCCGCGACTCTTCGCTCAGACAATCGCGCAGGATCGATTGCGGGCTCGGCGTCACATACCGATACCAGGCCGCATCCGAGTCGAACCGGTGCATGGTGTTGCCATAGATCTCATGGAACGTATCGAGATCCGGACAGACCGGCGTGCGTTCGGTGGTGGCCGCGAGCATGGCTTGCATCGCTGCAGGCTCTGCCTCGAAGAGTCCCGCTGGTGGCATCGAGCACATCGCAACACCGAGACGACCGATCCCCTTGGCGATGAGCTTCTGGACGATGAGCCCACCGACCGAATGGCCGATGAGGATCAGATCCTCATGGCCGGCGGCTTCCTGCTCCATGCGACCCATGACTTCATTGAGACATAGCGAGCTGAAGCCCGCGGGCACATGAGCACGCAGATCGCCGGGATCGCCGTCGAGCATCGGCCAGGCGGGCGCGATGCAGTCATATCCCCTACGCTCAAAGAATTCCTTCCACGGCTTCCAGCTGCGCGGGTTCATGAACATACCGTGGATGAGCATGACGGTGGCCATGGATCTTCTCGCTGTAATGACAGGCAAACGCTGAGCCGACCAACGTTCTACCCCGATGTCACGTTCCGCGCACTCAGCACTTATTACAAGGTGACGGCCGCGTTCTAAGAACTGCGCTGCGATGCCAGAATGCAGCCTTCATGAAAGGAAGGATTCGCTGATGGCTCGATCGTTCGCGCTCATTGCTGCAACCGTATCCACAGTCCTCGCCGGAGCGGTGGCCCCGCCCCTCCACGCCCAGACACCGCGCGATCCGCAGATCGAGGCGCTCATCGCGCAGATGACGATCGAGGAAAAAGCAGGACAACTGACGATTCTCGCGGATGACACGCGCAACTCTGCTGAAGGCGTGAACCCCGAGTTCAAGCGCCGCAAGGTCGACGGCATGCTCAAGGAGATCCGCGAAGGCCGCGTCGGTGCACTGTTCAACGGACGAGGCGCGGCGGCCGGGCGGGAAACTCAACGCATCGCTGTCGAGCAGTCGCGACTCAAGATTCCGCTGCTGTTCGGCGCCGATGTGATCCATGGATTCCAGACGATTTTTCCGATTCCTTTGGGAGAAGCGGCCAGCTTCGACCCGGATCTGGCGAGGCGCACCGCCCGAGTTGCTGCGATCGAGTCAACGGCGTCGGGCATTCACTGGACGTTCGCGCCGATGGTCGACATCGCGCGCGATCAGCGCTGGGGACGCGTCAGCGAAGGCGCAGGCGAGGATGTGTACCTGGGCAAGCTCTTCGCGGCTGCGCGCGTTCGAGGCTTTCAGGGCGACGACATCACGGCCGAGGATTCGATGATCGCAACGCCGAAACACTTCGCCGCATACGGCGCGGTGTCAGGCGGTATGGAATACAACACGGTCGAGATCTCGATGCCGACCTTGCGCGAAGTGCACTTCCCTCCGTTCCAGGCGGCCTTCGATGCCGGCGCGCTCACCACGATGAGCTCGTTCAACGACATCAACGGTGTGCCCGCGTCGGGCAGTCACTGGTTGCAAACCGAAGTGCTGCGGGGCGAATGGGGCTTCAAAGGCTTCGTGGTGTCCGACTACACGGCGGACAAGGAGCTGATCCGTCACGGCTACGCCGCCGACGATCGCGACGCCACGCGCATTGCGCTCAGCGCCGGTGTCGACATGAGCATGCAAAGCAGCCTCTACATAGCCGAGCTTCCGAAGCTCGTCGCATCCGGCGCGCTTCCCATGGCGACGGTCGATGAAGCCGTCCGGCGAGTGCTGTACGTCAAGAAGGCGATCGGCCTGTTCGACAATCCGTATCGCTCGCTGGATCCCGCGCGCGAGAAGAGCCAGATCGGAATCTCGGCACATCGCGCACTCGCGCGCGAAGCGGCTCGCAAGTCGATCGTTCTGCTGCGCAATGAACGCAACGTGCTGCCGCTTGCGAAGAATGCACGCATCGCCGTGATCGGCCCACTCGGCGACGATCACAAGAACCTGTTCGGTCCCTGGACGCTGTTCGGCAAGGTGCAGGAATCGATCTCGTTGAAACAGGGTCTCGCGAATGCTGGCGCCACACATGTCACCGTCGTGCAAGGCTCGAACATCGAATCGCCGATCGCAGGCGGAGTCGATGCGGCAGTGAAAGCCGCGAAGAATGCGGATGTCGTTCTGCTTGCGATCGGTGAAAGCGAGCACATGAGCGGCGAGGCACAGTCGCGCACTTCCATCGTTGTACCCGAAGCTCAGCAGGCGCTGGCGGAGGCCGTTGCCGCGACGGGCAAACCGATCGTGGTGTTATTGAGCAGCGGTCGCGCGCTCGCGCTGCAAGGCGCCGTACGCAAGGCAGATGCGATCCTCGTGAACTGGTTCCTGGGTTCCGAAGCCGGCAATGCGCTCGCCGATGTTCTCTTCGGCGACTACAACCCGTCAGGCCGACTGCCCGTGAGCTTCCCCTTCGAATCGGGACAGCAGCCCTATTTCTACAATCACCGCAGCACCGGCCGACCGCTCGATCCCAACGATTCGCCGGCCTTCAAAGCGAGGTATCGCGAAACGCCGAATGAAGCGCTCTACCCGTTCGGTCATGGACTCAGCTATTCAACCATCACCTACAGCGATGTGAAGCTCAGCGGCGGGACACTTCCGTGGAACGGCACGATCACTGCGACTGCAACGATCAAGAACACCGGCTCACGCGCCGCCGAAGAAACCGCGCAGCTTTACATCCACGACCGTGTCGCGAGCATCACCCGCCCCGTGCGCGAACTGAAAGGCTTCAAGAAAGTGAAACTCGAACCCGGCGCCAGCGCGGAAGTGAGCTTCGAGCTCAGCCGCAAGGATCTCGAGTTCGTCGGCCTGCAAAACACCTGGATCGCCGAACCCGGCGCATTCGACGTGTGGATCTCCCCGTCATCGGCCACAGGAAAGAGTGCGCGATTCGAGCTGGCGAGTGGGGAGTAGCGGGGCTCGAACTCAACAGTGGAAGCCGGCAGCTCAGCACTAAGATGGGCTGTCAGCTAGCTGCCTTTATGTAGGCTCGACCTGTAGGTTCGACCTTGTAGGTTCGACCTTGTAGGTTCGACTTCAGTCGAACTCCAAATGTCCGGCTGAGCCGGCCCCTCAGTGAGGAGGAGAAGATCTCCACGGGGACCACGGGGTGCGCGGGGCTAGAGAGTGGAACTGATGCGCAGGATTTCTCATTTGTCTTCAACCTAGAGCCTAGTACCTAGCGCCTAGCACCTGGATCGAGGCTCTAGGTCCTAGGCTCTAGGCTCTAGCCAGAATGACTCTTCCATTCTTTGTGGGTTCGACTTCAGTCAAACACTCCAGATGTCCGGCTGAAGCCGGACCCACAGGGGGAAGGTAGCTAGCAAACTAGCAGACTAGTCGGCTAGCAGGACCGAACAGGAATGTCTTCTCTGGCTAGCTAGCAGACCAGTCGGCTAGTGGAGTCTCCGGCTACAGCCAGGCTGCAGCCAGACCCACAGGGGAAATCTCTTCTCTGGCCAGCAGACCAGCGGACTAGTTGGCTAGTTGCTTCCTACTCGGCTCGCCGCCTCCTACTTGGCCAACGCCTGCTGGAGATCTTCGATCAGATCCTGTTCGTCTTCGATGCCGCACGACAGGCGCATGGTGTGCGCGGTGACGGCGGCCCATTCGCGCTCGGCGGCGTTCAAATCGCGCGGCATCATGAGCTGTCCGGGTTGAATCAGTGATTCGGTGGAGCCGACGCTCGCTGCGAGAGTGAAGAGCTTCAATGCATTCGCAAACGACTGAGGTTGCTGCGCGGCTTTCAGATCGAACGTCACGATGGTTCCCATGTCGTGCATCTGGCGTTTGGCGAGCGCGTGTTGTGGATGGGACGCGAGACCCGGATAGCGCACCGCTTCGACAGCAGGGTGCGATTCGAGAAAACGCGCAACTGCGGCGGCGGTTGCACACTGACGGTCGTAGCGCAGGAAGTAGGTTTTGAGTCCGCGCTGAATCAGGAATGCAGTGTGCGGATCGAGTGCCGAGCCGTGCACGATGAAATCCCCTTTCATGCCGTCGATCAGTTCGCGCCGCGCGATCACTGCGCCGCCCATGACATCGCCGTGACCCGATGCGTACTTGGTCAGGCTGTGCACGAACACATCGACGTCGAACTGGCCGTGGTTGTGGAAACCGGCGAAGGTGTTGTCGAGCACCGTGAGCGCGCCGTGGGTCCGGGCGAGCGAGGTGATGCGTTCGATGTCGGCCACTTTGAGCACTGGGTTCGTGGGCGATTCGAACAACACGAGTCGCGTAGGCGTCGTGCTCAGGATTTCTTCCAGCCTGTCCAGATGCTCGATGGACAGCACCGTGTGTCGCACGCCATAGCGACTCAGCAATCGTCGCACTGCAAGACGTGAAGGCTGATAGGACTCCGCGAACAGCACGACATGATCGCCCTGGCTGCACAAGGCCATCATCGTGATCGTCACCGCCGCGACACCCGAAGCCGTGAGCAGGCAGGCATCGCGTCCTTGCAGCTGCGCGAGCGTGAGCTCGAGCTGACGCAACGTGGGATTGGAGACGCGCGAATACTGATAGCCGTCGCGCTCGCCGCGCGACTGTCGCTGCGACTCTTCCACATCGTCGAAGGTGAACTTCACCGTCTGGTAGATCGGCGCCACGAGCGCGCGGTTGTCCTCAGGGACGCGCACCTGCGGCGGGTGATTGACGAATGTTCTGGGCTTCATGACAGCGGCCGTTCAATGGATTGGCCGCAGCGTTGGGCAAGGACTTCTCGGCGTCAAGATCTCACGAGGAGAAGAAGGAGGATCTCCACGGGGAACACACCTTCCGTCGAGGCTCTAGGTCCTAGGCTCTAGGCGCTAGCCAGAATGAGACCTACATTCTTGTGGGTTCGACTTCAGTCGAACATTCCGGGCTTTGCTGCAGAGAAGATCTCCACGGGGAGCACGGGGTGCACGGGGTTAGAGAACTGATGCGCAGGATTTCTCATTTGTCTTCAACCTAGCGCCTAGCGCCTAGTACCTAGCACCTTGGTCGAGGCTCTCGGTCCTAGGCTCTAGCCGCTAGCCAGAAGAGCCTCCATTCCTTGTGGGTTCGACTTCAGTCGAACAGGAGATGTCCGGCTGAAGCCGGACCCACAGTGGGAGGACGAGGATCTCCACGGGAACCACGGGGTGCCCTGGGTTGGAGAACTGATGCACAGGATTTCTGATTTGTCTTCAACCTAGAGCCTAGTACCTAGCGCCTAGCACCTTCCGTCGAGGCTCTAGGTCCTAGGCGCTAGCCAGAATGAGCCTTCCATTCTTGTGTGATTTGTCTTCAACCTAGCGCCTAGTAACTAGTGCCTAGCACCTTCCTTCGAGGTGAAGCCGGACCCACAGTGGGGAGGAGAAGAATCTCCACGGGGATCACTGGGGCACGGGGTTAGAGAACTGATGCACAGGATTTCTGATTGGTCTTCAACCTAGAGCCTAGCGCCTAGTACCTAGCACCTCTCTAGCCCGACAGCACCCACTGCTCCGCTTCGTCCATGTCGCGGAAGACCTTGAGGTCGGCGCGCTGCACGCTCTGTTCGGTCAGCTGCTGATACATGCGTGCCATGCCGAACTCGAGTTGACGGGCGACTACGATGGCTTGTCGGCCGATCTCGCTGGTGCCGCTCAGAAAGTGCGCGTAGTCGAGCATGTCGTTGTATTTGATGTCGACGTTGGCGTCGCGGAGGTCGGCGAGGATGTTCAGTTTCGTGCGGTACAGAGGATCGCGGCGGGTCACGATGACGAGCTCGCGCAGGTCCGCGGCAGTGATGCGATCCCACAGTCGCTGCCGCAGGAGGTTGCGATCGAGATCGAATGAATAGCTGAAGGGCACGTCTGGCGTCCTCGTCGAAGCCGCGCGAGCATACCGGGCAAAATGCGTTGCGACACAGCTGTCAGTGCAATTTGCAGAATGCATCACTCCACGGGTACAACGCATTCGCAATTCGCTACGCAGCGACAACCACATGAGCACCTTCGAGCTTCAACCTCATCCGGACATTCCGACGCCTTTCGTCGAGCAGCTGCGCGTCTGCGTCGAGCCGCAGGCGGATGGTTGCGTGCGCTTTCGCTTTGAGGTGCTCGGGGATCTGGCGAAGCTCGAAGTCCCGGCAGTCAGCGCTGCAAAGCGCACTGATGGATTGTGGCGGGCCACCTGCTTCGAGGTTTTCCTGCGGGGCGCAGACGCAACCGGCTACGAGGAATGGAATTTCGCCCCGTCCGGCGAGTGGGCGGCCTATCGATTCGATGCCTATCGCAAAGGAATGAGGCCGCTGGAACTCGCACACGAACCGACCATCCGCTGGCGTGCCGACGCGCGACGCGGCGAGCTCGATGTCCTCATCACGCGAGCGGCTCCCTCGGTATCGCTCCACATGGGGCTCAGTGCCGTACTGCGAGACCGCAGTGGGAAGATCTATTACTGGGCCCTGCAGCATCCCCCGGGCAAGCCCGACTTTCATCACGCCGCAGGGTTTGCCGGAACGCTCGATGGAGACATCGACTGATGAAGTGCTAAGGTTCGCCGCGAATCGCTGATCTCCCGACTGACTTCATCTCTCCCGGGCCGCCCATGATTTTCGGCATCGATCGATTGCTCTCGGAAGCTGCGTTGCGTGAACCGCTCAAGGATCGACGCATCGCTCTGCTCGCGCATCCCGCATCCGTCACCCGGGACCTCACGCATTCGCTCGACGCGCTCGCGGCGATCAAAGATCTGAAGCTCACGGCGGCATTCGGTCCGCAGCATGGCCTGCGAGGCGACAAGCAGGACAACATGATGGAGTCGCCGGACTTCACCGATCCTCTGCACGGGATTCCGGTGTTCAGCCTGTATGGTGAGGTGCGCAAGCCGACGCCAGCGATGATGGACACGTTCGATGTGCTGCTCGTGGATCTGCAGGACCTCGGCTGCCGCATCTACACGTTCATCACGACGCTTCGCTACGTGCTCGAAGCCGCTGCCGAACATGGCAAGTCGGTCTGGATCCTCGATCGTCCGAATCCCGTCGGGCGACCCATCGAAGGCCTGAACCTCAGATCCGGCTGGGAGAGTTTCGTCGGCGCAGGCGCGATGCCGATGCGACATGGAATGACGCTGGGCGAGCTCGCGCAATGGTTCGTCGCGACGCTGAAGCTCAACGTCGACTATCGCGTCATCACGATGCGTGAATGGCAGCCTGCACTGGCGCGCGGTTACGGCTGGCCGCTCGAGGATCGCACCTGGATCAATCCCAGTCCGAACGCGCCGAATCTGTGGATGGCGCGCTGTTACGCCGGCACTGTCATGCTCGAAGGCACGACGCTCTCGGAAGGACGCGGCACCACGCGACCGCTCGAGTTGTTTGGCGCGCCGGATCTCGATGTGCCCGCCCTGCTCAAGGAAATGCAGCATCTCGCGCCGCAATGGCTCGCGGGCTGCCGCTTGCGTCCGTGCTGGTTCGAACCGACGTTCCACAAACACGTCGGCAAGCTATGCGCGGGCGTGCAAATCCATGTCGAGGATGCGAGCTACGATCACGAAGCATTCAAGCCCTGGCGATTGCAGTCGCTCGCCTTCAAAGCGCTGCGTCGCCTGCGACCCGACTATCCGCTCTGGCGTGACTTCCCTTACGAGTACGAAACCCGCCTCGCCATCGACGTGATCAACGGCAGCCCGCTGCTGCGCGACTGGGTCGACGATCCTTCCACAACACCCGCCGACCTCGACCAACTCGCGCTCGCCGACGAAGCATCCTGGCGCGAAGAGCGTGCGCAGTATTTGTTGTACTGACGGATTTTCAGAAGCTCCACGGGGGACACGGGGGCACGGGGTTAGAGAGTGGAACTGATGCGCAGGATTTCTGATTGGTCTTCAACCTAGAACCTAGCGCCTAGTACCTAGCACCTGGATCGAGCCTCTAGGCCCTAGGCTCTAGGCGCTAGCCAGGACGAGCATTCCTTTTCTTTGTGGGTTCGACTTCAGTCGAACATTTCAGGCTCTACTGCAGAGAAGATCTCCACGGGGAACACAGGGGGCACGGGGTTAGAGAGAGTGGAACTGATGCGCAGGATTTCTGATTGGTCTTCAACCTAGAGCCTAGCGCCTAGTACCTAGCACCTGGATCGAGGCTCTAGGTCCTAGGCTCTAGGCGCTAGCCAGAATGAGCCTTCCTTTCTTTGTGGGTTCGACTTCAGTCGAACAGGAGATGTCCGGCTGAAGCCGGACCCACAGTGAGGAGGAGGAAGATCTCCACGGGGGACACGGGGTGCGCGGGTTAGAAAGTGAAGTGATGCGCAGGATTTCTGATTGGTCTTAAACCTAGAGCCTAGTACCTAGTACCTAGCACCTTCCGTCGAGTAGCACCTTCCGTCGAGGCTCTAGGTCCGAGGTTCCGCGTGTTCACCGTGGAGATCTTCTTCAAGTCTCGTGATGCGAACGCAGCGGCAGTTCGGGGATCATGAAGATCAGCAGTGCGCCGATGGCGACGATCCAGATGGCGTGGCTGAGCATGCTGGCGATCGAGACGGCGAAGGTTTGGCGGGTGCCTTCCTGGACTTCTGCAGTGAGCTGCGATCCGTAGCGGTCCAGAGTTTCCCGCGCTTCACGCAGCGCGTTCTGCCTCGCGACGGTCACGACCGCCTCTTCCGTGGACAGGATCGAGTCGCGGAACAGATCGACGACGCCGTCGACCAGTTCGGGCTGACCGAAAGCACGGGGCGGGATCTTGGCGAGCTGTCGCTTGAGCGTGTCGGACAGATCCGGATCGTCCATCAGGGTTTCGCGGCCGCTCGGACCTGCACGCAATGCCTGCGCCACGCGATCAGCGCGTTCCTCGAGCTCCTCTTCCACTCGCGCCTGGATGCCGCCATCGCGCAGCGGCGCCTTGATCTGCTCGGGCAAACGCGTATCGGCGAGGATCTCGCGAGTCGCTGCTTCGTCTCCGTAGTAAGCGCGCTCGATCAGCACCCAGCGACGCTCCAGCGCCTGTTCAACGCTCGTGCGGATGCTTGCAGGATCCATCGCATGCGTTTGCATGTGACCGAGATCGAGCGTGTGCGCGCTCTGGCCCGGCAGCAGTGGCACGCGCTTGGGCAACTCGCTGGTCAGATTGTGCGTGAGGAACGTGCCGAAGATCGCAACGCCTACCGTCGCGCCGATCTGACGGCTGAACTGGCCCATGCCCGTCGCCGCGCCCAAGTCCGCGACAGGAACGGCGTTCTGAATCACCAGGCTGAACAGATTCTGCGCCGGGCCCAGACCGATGCCCGTGAGAGCCAGTCGCCAGGCGAGTTCAGTCGCGGTGGTATCGGGACCGATCGTCGCAAGCGAGATGACACCCGCGAGCAACAGGATCGCACCGCCCACCATGAAAGGTTTGTAGCGGCCGAAGCGCGTGACGAGCCTGCCGGACACCATGCTGCTCACGATCATTCCGATCATGAGCGAGAGCAGAGAAATACCGCTCTGCGTTGCATTGATGCCCTGCACGACCTGCATGTACAGCGGCATGAACAGCACGATGCCGAGAAACGCCATGCCGATCACGAACGAGGCAAGCACCGGAACTCTGAAGGCGCGGATGCGAAACAGATGCAGCGGCAGAATCGGCTCTTCGGTGCGCAGCTCCACCCAGAGGAACACGATCAGCGCCACCAGCGATGCCGCGAAGAAACCGACGATCTGCGGTGCACCCCAGGGATAGTCGGTGCCTCCGAGCGTCAGCGCGAGCAGCAGCGGCGTGATGCAGGCGGCGAGCAGCACGGCGCCCAGATAGTCGACGCGGCCGCCGCCGCGATGTCGCAGCATCGGCATGCGATAGAGGACCATGAACAGCGCGACCAGACCGAGCGGCAGATTCACGTAGAACACCCAGCGCCAGCCGGCAATCTCGTAACCGAACCAGTTCACGGTGCCGTGATCCGTGAAGAATCCGCCGATGAACGGCCCGATCACGGTGGCGAGTCCGAACACCGCGCCGAACAGTCCGAAGAAGCGTCCGCGCTCACGCGGCGGATACAGGTCCGCGATGATCGCGAACGTCATGGTCATGAGTGCGCCGCCGCCGAGACCCTGGATGGCCCGGAAGATGACGAGCTGCATCATCCCGCTGCCGAGGATCGGCAGATCCCCGAATTCGCCAGCCAAGCCGCACAGCACCGAGCCGAACAGGAACAGCAGCACACCTACGATCAGGATCGGCTTGCGACCGTACAGATCGCTCAACTTGCCGTAGATGGGCACGACGACCGTCGAGGTCAGCAGGTAGGAGGTCGTGACCCAGGCGTACATATTCATGCCGCGCAGCTGCTCGACGATCCGAGGCATCGCGGTCGACACGATGGTCTGGTCGAGCGCGCTGAGCAGCAGCACGACCATCAGGGCCCAGAGCACGAGGCGCCTTTCAGCAGGCGCGAGAGGAGGAACAGGGTCAGTCAAGCAAAGTCCCAGGCCGCGCGGGTGCACCGGCGGCATCACATTGGCAACGAATGGGTTGGCGCCGGGCGTGCCCGGCGCGGGCGAACGATAGCCGAAACGGATGCCCGATGGGGAAGATGAGGATTACAGGCCCGCAATTCGCCGGCTCCGCGTCAGATCGGGAGGGCCGACGAATGGCATTCGACTCGGTGGATCAGGCGAGGCGAAGCCTGTGACCGCATGGCGCGCGAGACGGCAAATGCGAACTCGCCCCGTTGTATTGTCAATCGTTGCGCACCGTGGGCCCCGCCGCCCCGCCCGGCGACCCCGACCCCCGATAGGTATTTA